>NZ_VFTZ01000050.1 GCF_006440775.1 Mesorhizobium sp. B2-7-2
AGCAAAATTCTGCACCGAGGCGGCGCTTGCAAGTCACGGAATGGATTCTATGGTCTGCGCCGCGTCGCTTCGCTCCTAGCTCCGCCATAGAATGACGAGGTTGGGGCGGCTTCAACCCATCCCCGGCGTTTGCGCTGATTTCACGGCAATGAACGGAGATCTTGCTCTAAGACAAACGGCAACCTCTCAACATCCCTATGTCGGGGAACCAGTTGAATATCTTAGCGCCTAGGATTCTTCTTGGCGCGAGAGCAGGCGCCGCAGCATCGGCTCGATGCGCGAAAGCTCGTCGAGATGCGCGGCCGACAGTTCGGCCAGGCGATCGTCGGCCAAAGGGGTAAGCTGCAGCAAGACGCGGCGGTGATCGGCCTTGTCCTGATCGCGTATCACCAGGCCTGCCTCGACAAGGCGGTTCACCAGTTCCACGGCGCTGTGGTGGCGGATGCGCAGCCGCTCGGCGAGATCGCCCACTGCCACCGGTCCGCCGCCTGGAAACCCCTTGATCGCCAGCAGCGCCTGGTGCTGGCGCGGCGTGAGGCCCGCCTCGTTGGCCTGTACCTGGCTGAATTCGAGAAAGCGGCGGATCAGATAACGGAACTGCGACAGCCGCTGGTAGTCGGCCTGGCTGATGGCGGGGCGTGGTTTCGGCGGCGTCATTTCCCGTCTTATGGTCTTTTCCTGCAAAAGCTCAACTGGCCGTCGCGATCCTTGTCCAAAATGACGCGGCGCAGCGATTGAAAACAGCCTTGCAGGTTTATATCGTGTTGCGATATGAGGCCACCTGAAACCGGACGCTCTTCGCGCCGTCAGAAAGTTCAGGCTCCCAAAATGAAATCCGCTCGTGCCGGCAACGGCCATCTTCGCGACTTCACGACCGACCCGCGCGTGCTGTTTATTGCAGCCATCGCCGTGGTGGTGGCGACCGCCGGGCTCTTCGCCGGCATCGTGCTCCTGCAGCTCATCCGGCTTGCCACCAACATCGCCTATTTCGGCCAGTTCTCGCTGGCCGAGCTAAGGCTCGAGGACACGCCGCTTGGGCTGGCCGCCGTGATCGTGCCGGTGATCGGCGCGCTGATCATCGGCCTGATGGCGCGCTTCGGCAGCGAGAAGATCCGCGGCCACGGCATTCCCGAAGCCATCGAGGCAATCCTGCTCGGGCGCTCGCGGCTCGATGCCAAGGTCGCGGTGCTGAAGCCGCTATCGTCGGCAATCTCGATCGGGTCGGGCGGACCGTTCGGCGCCGAAGGCCCGATCATCATGACCGGCGGCGCCATCGGCTCGCTGATCGCGCAGATGCTGCCGGTCAGCGACAATGAGCGCAAGACGCTGCTGGTGGCGGGTGCAGCGGCCGGCATGACGACCGTGTTCGGCACGCCGATCGCCGCCATCATGCTTGCGGTCGAACTGCTTTTGTTCGAATGGACGCCGCGCAGCTTCATCCCGGTTGCCGTCGCGGCAATCGTTGCGGAAGTCGAACGCAGCCTGCTTCACCTGCCGAGTCCGATCTTTCCGTTCTCGGGCAGCATGGATCCGTCGATCGCCGGGCTGGGCGGCTGGGTGCTTATCGGCATTGCCGCCGGACTTCTTTCAGGACTGCTGACGCAATTGGTCTATGCCTGCGAGGACGCCTTCCTGAAGCTGCCGATACACTGGATGTGGTGGCCGATGATCGGCGGCCTGGTGGTCGGCATCGGCGGACTTATCGAGCCGCACGCGCTCGGCGTCGGCTATGACAACATCGCCAACATGCTCGACGGTCGCACCGTCGCCACCGCCGCGCTGCTGCTTCTGGTGGTGAAGGCCGTCATCTGGTCGGTTGCGCTGGGATCCGGGACCTCGGGAGGCGTGCTGGCGCCGCTGCTCATCATGGGCGGCGCGATGGGCGCGGTGCTCTCGGGCATCTTGCCTGAGGCAAGCCCCGGATTCTGGCCACTGCTGGCGATGGCGGCGACGATGGGCGGCACCATGCGCGCGCCGCTGACCGCGACCTTTTTCGCCACCGAGCTCACCGGCAACACGCATGTGCTAGTGCCGCTGATCGCGGCCTGCGCCACCGCGCATGCGGTCACCGTGCTGTTGATGAAGCGCTCGATCCTGACCGAGAAAGTCGCGCGGCGCGGGCACCATCTCGTGCGCGAATATCGCGTCGATCCTTTCGCCCTGACCAGGGTCAAGGAAGTGATGACGACCAAGGTCGAGAGCGTGCCGGGAACGATGACGCTGCATGGCGCGGCAACCTTCCTGACCGCTCCGGACACGCGGCATCCGAGCTTCCCGGTCATCGATGAAGCGGGGCATGTGCTCGGCGTCATCGATCCGCCGGCGATCCTGCGCTGGCGCCGTAACGGCAAGCACCGCAAGGCGACGCTGGGCGAGCTGCTCGCCGGCAGCAAGATCACGCTGGCCTATCCGGACGAATATCTGGAAGCGCTTTCCGACAAGCTGCTCACCGCCAATGTCTCGCATCTGCCGGTCGTCTCACGCGAGGATGAACGGCTCGTCGGCTATATCGGCTGGAAAGACATGATGCGGGTAAGGTCGAAAAAACAGGCGGAGGAGCGCGATCGCACAGCATTGCTGAGCTTCGGCGCGAAGCGCAAGACGCAACAAAGCATCAGCGATAGCGCGGTCTAGGACGCGGCGCCGCCGCGTTTGGCCCAGGCCAGCACATAGAGCCTCAGCGCGGATGACAGGTTCGCGTCGCGGGTCCGAGTCTCATCGATCTCTGCGACCAAGGCCGCGAGTGATAGCGAGCGCTCGGCGGCGATGGCGATGAGGTCGTCATAGAAGGGCTGTTCCAGGGAAAAGCTTGTGCGGTGACCGCGGATCGTTACCGAACGTTTCTCGACCGCGGCCATTGCAGGACTCAGCGCTCGCCAGGGTCGTCGGGTTTTTCCCGACGATGGCCGGCTACGAATTTCTCGGCCTTCTGCGATGTCAGCCTGTCACGCTCGCGCTCTGTCTTCGAGCGGCCGTGCAGCGCCCGGTTCTCGCCGGCCCGGCGTTCCTTCTCGGTGCGCGCTTTCTGCTTGCGGGCCTGGCGGAGATTGATGACCTCGCCCATGGCGCCGGGCTACTTCTTGCGGAAGGCGTCGAGCGAAACGACGTCGGCGCCCTTGGCGCCTGTCTCGGCGACCGCCTGCTTCTTTTCGGCCTCGGCGGCCTTCTTCTTGGTTTCCGCCTTCTTCTCGGGGACGACGGCGACCGGCTCGGGGGCCGGAGCGACGGCCTCGTCTTCGGCGCTTTCCGTCTTGACGTCGAATTCGAGCTCGAAATTGACCGACGGATCATAGAAGCCGCGCACGGCGGAGAAGGGGATTTCGAGCTTTTCCGGCACGTCGGAGAAGGAAAGCCCGACCTCGAAGCCGGCATCCGTCACCTTGAGGTCCCAGTACTGGAACTGGATGACGATGGTCATCTGCTCCGGATAGCGCTCGCGCAGCCTGGACGAGATGCGCACGCCCGGCGCGCCGGTCAGGAAGGTGATGAAGAAATGATGATTGCCCGGAAGGCCGGTGCGCGCGACCTCGGCCAGGACCTTGCGCATGACGCCGCGCAGAGCCTCCTGGGCCAGAATGTCGTAGCGGATGTGGTCGTCGGCCATCTGATGGTCGGGTTCCGTTGAATCGTCCGCATAGCTGTAATCAAGCTTGAGCGCGGCGTAAACCGCATATAGGCGCAAAGCCGCGAGGCCAAGAGGGGTGTCGGCGATTTGATGGCTCAGGCGTGAGCGAGCGCAGCCTGTTTGCCGGCCGGCGATTTCCTTCTGGCGAAGGCGCCGAGAAAGGTCCGCACGCCGTTCGTGGCCGAGCGCAGCACCTCTTCCTCGGTGGGCACGCCGCCCAGCATGAAAGTGATCTGAAGCTCGGCGTTGACGAGGGCGAAGAACTGACGCGCCGCGACGTCGGGGTCGCCGATCGACAAGTGGCCGGCGAAGGCAAGCCGGGCAAAGCGCGCGGCAAGCGCCGACCAGGTACGGCCCGGGCCTTGCTCGCGCCATTCGGCAAACAGCTCCGGACAACGCTCGCCTTCGGCCTGGATCAGCTTGCGCAGGAAACGGCCATCGCGGTTGCAGATGCAGTTGCGGTTCATGCGCACGGCGAAGGCGACAAGGTCGGCTTCCAGGTTCGTCGGCTGGTCGGGGAAGCTGGCGATGGTGGCGAAGATGCCGGCATTGCAGCGCTCCGTCAGGTCGCGCACGACGGCGACGAACAGCTTTTCCTTGTCGCCGTGATGGTTGTAGACGGTCTGCCGCGAAACGCCGGCCTCGGCCGCGATCAGGTCGATATTGGCGCCGGCATAGCCTTCGCGGCAGAAGACGGAAGCGGCAGCGTCAACCACCGATACGCGCTTGGCCTCGTGGCTGCGTGGCGGGAAAGTGTCAGGAGAAACGCCGGGCTTCATGAAAATCTATATAGCGGCGATTGACGAATTGGACAAGCCTGTCTAAATTTGTGGACACAATAAAGGAAGCCCGCACGGAAGGGGCGAAGAAATTCGCCCTTGGACGTAGGATTTCCGCGGGATGGAACGTCCTGGGTTCAGACGCCGGCATTTTGCGGCGGCAACCAGATCCGAAAGAGCCTTATCATGAGTCCCAAATTCCTCCGCATCGCGGTCGTGCTCGGCTTGTTGTCCGCGATCGGCCCATTTGCGATCGATATGTATCTTCCCGCGCTGCCTTCGATCGGCCAGGACCTGCATGCCGGCACTGCCGCCGTGCAGATGAGCCTTCTGATCTTCTTCCTGTCGATGGGTTTTGGGCAGATCGTCGTCGGCCCGATCTCCGACATGGTCGGCCGCAAGGCGCCGCTTTATGCCGGCCTCGCGCTGTTCATGGTCGGCGGCGTCGGCTCGGCGATGGCGCCGACCATCGAGTGGCTGATCGCCTTCCGCTTTCTGCAAGGGCTTGGCGCCAGCGCCGGAATGGCGGTGCCGCGCGCCATCGTGCGCGACCTGCACACCGGCAACGAGGCCGCCAAGCTGATGTCGCTCTTGATGCTGGTCTTCTCGGTGTCGCCGATCCTGGCGCCGCTGACCGGCAGCCAGATCATCGAGAGCTTCGGCTGGCGCGCCGTGTTCTGGACGGTGACGGGCGCGGCCGCCTTGGCCACCATCCTGCTTGCCACCTCGCTCAAGGAGACGCGGCCCGTCGAAGAGCGCGCCGGCTCATCCTTCGGCACGGCGCTTGCCGGCTACCGCTACCTGATGGGCGACCGCAACTTCCTCGGCCTCGTGGCTATCGCCGGCTTCGGCATTGCGAGCTTCTTCGTCTATCTGTCGAGCTCGTCCTTCATCCTGATCGACCATTACGGCCTGTCGCCGTCGGTCTACAGCGTGTTCTTCTCGATCAACGCGGTCGCGTTCATCGGTATGTCGCAGCTGACCGGCTTGCTGGCCGACCGCTTCGGGTTGAAGCGCGTCGTCTGGGTGGCGGTCACCGGCTATGCCACGGTGATGGTGGCGCTGTTTGCGATCATGGCGTCCGGCGTCGACCGGCTCGACGTGATGGCCGCGCTGCTTTTTGTCGGCTACGGTTTCCTCGGCCTCGTCATCCCCACCACCTCGGTGCTGGCGATGGAAGAGCATGGCGAGATCGCCGGCACGGCCTTGGCGCTGATGGGCACGCTGCACTTCGCCATCGGCGCGCTGGCGATGGGTGTCGCCGGCCTCTTCTTCGACGGCACGCCGCTGCCGATGGTGGCCGGCATCGCGCTGTGCGCCGTGATCTCCTTCACTCTGGCCAAGCTAACGCTCGGCCGCGCGCGGGAAGCGGTCGAAGCGCCGGCGGAGTAGGACAGCCGTTGAGAAGATAGAAAGGCCGGGTTGCTCCCGGCCTTTTTCATGTGCCTCGCGAAGCTGTTTGATCGAGGGCGAAGCGCACCCGTTCATCGACCGGAGCGAGAGGCAACGGTACCAGGTCGTAGCCGAGCTCCGCATAGAGGTCAGCACGAAAAATCGATCGGTATCGTTTTGCATCGCCTGTCCATGGATGATGGGCGGCAAGGCTGTGCCCGCGCATCAGGCACCGGTCGGTTTATTGGGAAGAACCAAGGAGGGGGAAGGTGGAGGTTTCTGTTGCCAGGTACCTCCGAACCCCGCCTAGAAGTGCGAACCCCTAGGGCTTGATTTGAAGCGTTCGCGCCGCATTAAGCAGCGAGACGAGCTTCCGCATAGTTGTCGTTGGCAACTATAAGTTTAGCCCGATAACGGTGGTACAATGCCGGGCAAAAGTACGATCTTTACACCTTCGTCGATCCTATTTCGCCCCCAGCAAAAGCCGCTCCGTCAGCCAGAGCGGTTTTTGGTGGAGGCGCCGGGTACCGCCCCCGGGTCCGAACGGCTTATTTCATCGCCTGTTTATCGCCATAGTCGGTCAAGCCGACGAACCGTATATAGGGAGCGGCGAGGGAAAAATAAAGGCCAAAACCGGCGCTTATCCGGTTGTGCCAAACGGCAGCCAAGGGTTGACTTGCGCGCCTACTCAATCAAATCTCGCTCCCGGTGAGGAGTCTCTGACCTAGCGCACAGGTTGCGCGGCGCGCCACAACCCTCATCGACCGGATCCGTGGCGCCGACGAGGGGAAGTTTGATGGCCGACTATCTTGCGGATGTGAAGAAATATGATGCCGGCGCCAGCGCCGACGCGGTCGATAAGATCGTCAAGCATCTGGGCATTGCGCTCAGGAACCGCGATTCCTCGCTGGTGTCCTGCACCGACCCGAAGGAACTCGACCGCGTGCGGGAGAACTGGATCGGCAAGAAGCTCGGCATCGCCGATGCCGCAAAGGCCAACGCCTCGATCGAGAAGACCTGCAAGGCGATGCAGGCCGACAACACCAAGAGCCGCGTGACCTTCTATTACCTGGTCGCGAAGGATCTCGGCAAACTCGGCTCCCTCTGACGGTCGCGCGTCGGCTGGCGAAGACTGGCGCGGCAAGGCTGTCGCGTCGGATTTGAATTTACGTCACGGGGCGTCGGCGCTGCCCCTCATTTGGCTGCCGCCATCTTCTCCCCGTATAGTGACGGGGAAAGGGACTGTCTTAGGCGGTTTCGCCAACCGTCAGCGTCGCAAGAAACGCTGCAGCGCGGCAGCCTCCCCGTCACTGTACGGGGAGAAATGCCCGGCAGGGCAATGAGGGGCGGCGCAAACGTTTGGAAGTGTAGTGGTGCACAGGCGCTTGGCGCCGTTTTGGTGTGTCCGGACACCTGGCTATCGGTTATTATCGGCTATTACTCGAATCGAGGCAGAGCCGATGCGCCAATATCTCGACCTGTTGAAGCATGTGCTGGAGAATGGCATCGATCGCGGCGACCGTACGGGTACCGGCACGCGCTCCGTGTTCGGCTACCAGATGCGCTTCGACCTTTCGCGCGGCTTTCCGGTTACGACCACGAAGAAGCTGCATCTGAAGTCGATCATCCATGAGCTTTTGTGGTTTCTGGCCGGCGACACCAACATCAAATATCTCAACGATCATGGCGTCACCATCTGGGACGAATGGGCCGACGAGAATGGCGATCTCGGGCCGGTCTATGGCAAGCAGTGGCGCTCATGGCCGGACGGGCATGGCGGCGAGATCGATCAAATTGCGGGCCTTTTGAAGGAGATACGCAAGAATCCCAACTCGCGCCGGCTGATCGTCTCGGCCTGGAACCCGGCCGAAGTCGAGGCGATGGCGCTGCCGCCCTGCCACTGCCTGTTCCAGTTCTATGTCTCGGAAGGCCGGCTTTCCTGCCAGCTCTACCAACGCTCGGCCGACGTCTTCCTCGGCGTGCCGTTCAATATCGCTTCCTATGCCTTGCTCACCCTGATGGTGGCGCAGGTAACCGGGCTGAAGCCCGGCGAGTTCGTCCACACACTCGGCGATGCGCATCTTTATTCGAACCATTTCGAGCAGGCGCGCGAGCAGATGCGGCGCACGCCCAAGGCCTTGCCGACGATGTGGGTCAATCCGGAGGTGAAGGACCTCTTCGCCTTCCGCTTCGAGGATTTCCGCCTCGAGAATTATTTCGCGGACGCGAGTATCAAGGCGCCTATCGCGGTGTGAGCCAGCTTCGGCTCAATCGATGCCAACCGTGACGTCCGAGGCCTTGATCACCGCATAGGCCTGCTTGCCCTTCTCGATCACGAGGCCGGCGACCGCTTGGTGATTGACGCGGTGACGATGACGCCGCCGCCGATGTCGATCCTAACATGCGAAGTGGTGGCTTCCCTGACGATCTCGGTCACCTCACCTTGAGGATTTTGCGGGCGCCGATCTTATGCGTCTCTCCTTGAGCTTCGCCCTTCCTTTTCGCATTCACCGCAGGCTGAGATCGCGCCGGCGCACAATGCCGTGACAGGTGAAAAGCCTTCCCTTGTTGTGTTCATGCGGATATATCGGTCCAAGGCTTTTGGCGGTACGGATTTGGAAAGCAGGGAGAAACTTCATGACTGGCAAGGGTTTCGGGTTGAAGGCAGCCGCCGTTGGCGGCCTGGCGGCAATGCTGATGGCGGCGGTGCCGGCGGCCCATGCCGACGACAAGGTGGTGGTGTTTGCCGCGGCCAGCCTCAAGGACGCGCTCGACGCGGTCAACAAGGCCTGCGAGCCGGAAGTCGGCGAAGCAGCGACCATTTCCTACGCGGCGAGCTCGGCGCTCGCCAAGCAGATCGAAGGCGGCGCGCCGGCCGACATCTTCGTCTCGGCCGACCTCGACTGGATGAAATATCTCTCCGACAAGAAGCTGACCAAGCCTGATACCGAAGTGAAGCTGCTTGGCAACCAGATCGTGCTGGTGGCGCCGAAGGATTCCGCGGTCGAGACCAAGGTCGAGAAGGGCTTCGACCTCGCCAGGCTGATCGGCGACGGCAGGCTTGCCATGGGCGATTTCAAGGCCGTGCCGGCCGGCAAATACGGCAAGGCGGCGCTGGAATCGCTGGGCGTCTGGTCGTCGGTCGAGGGCAAGATCGCGCAGGCCGAGAATGTGCGTGCAGCTCTCAAGCTGGTGTCGACCGGCGAGGCGGCTCTGGGCATCGTCTACGCCACCGACGCGCATGCCGAAAAGGGCGTCAAGGTCGTCGGCACCTTCCCGGAAGATTCGCATCCGCCGATCGTCTACCCGATTGCCCAGACCGCCGATTCGAAGGACAAGGATGCGGCGGCCTTCCTGAAATGCGTCGAGTCGGCCAAGGCCGCCGACCTGTTCAAGGAGCAGGGCTTCACGGTTCTCGCACCGAGCAACTGAGAAAGACCGCGCAAACACAATCATGAACTGGCTGCTGGACCTCACTCCCGACGAATGGAATGCGGTGCGGCTGTCGATCAAGGTGGCGACGGTGGCGATGATCGCCAGCTTGCCGCCGGGCATCCTGATCGCGCTCCTGCTCGCGCGGGGGCGTTTCTGGGGCAAGACGCTGCTCAACGGGCTAGTGCATCTGCCGCTGATCCTGCCGCCGGTGGTGACCGGCTATCTGCTCTTGCTCACCTTCGGCCGGCGTGGTCCGGCCGGCGCCTTCCTTGCCGAGCATTTCGGCATCATCTTCTCGTTCCGCTGGACGGGCGCGGCACTGGCCTGCGGGGTCATGGGCTTTCCGCTGATGGTCCGGGCCATCTGGCTCTCGATCGAGGCTGTCGACCGCAGAATCGAAGCGGCGGCCGGCACGCTCGGCGCCAATCCGCTCTGGGTGTTCGCCACCATCACACTGCCGCTGATCCTGCCCGGCCTGATCGCGGGAGCAATCCTTTCCTTCGCCAAGGCGATGGGCGAATTCGGCGCCACCATCACCTTCGTCTCCAATATCCCCAACGAAACGCAGACGCTGCCCTCGGCGATCTACACCTTCACGCAGGTGCCGGGTGGCGATGAAGGCGCGCTCAGGCTGACGCTGATCTCGATCGTCATCTCGATGGCCGCGCTCATCGCCTCGGAAGTGCTGGCGCGGCGGGTCGGCCGGCGGATGGACATCGAATGACGCTCTCGGCCGACATCAGCCATCGCCTCAGCGATTTCGCCGTGGAAGCCCGTTTCGAGAGCGCCGGCCGGCTGACGGCGCTGTTCGGGCCGTCGGGTTCGGGCAAGTCGACGCTGATCAACCTGATCGCCGGCCTGATCCGTCCGGACAAGGGGCGTATCTCGGTCGACGGCAATGTGCTGGTCGACACCGCCGCGCGCATCTTCGTGCCCATGCACAAGCGGCGCATCGGCATGGTGTTCCAGGATGCGCGGCTGTTCCCGCATATGAGCGTGGCCGGCAATCTGCGCTACGGTCGCTGGTTCACGCCGTCTTCCGAGCGCTACGCCAAGATGGATGCGGTGGTCGACCTGCTCGGCATCGGTCACCTGCTCGACCGGCGGCCGGCGAAACTGTCGGGCGGCGAAAGGCAGCGCGTCGCGATCGGCCGCGCGCTGCTTGCCAGCCCGAAACTGCTTCTGATGGACGAACCGCTCGCCTCGCTCGACGAAGCGCGCAAGGCCGAGATCCTGCCTTACATCGAACGGCTGCGGGACGAGACGAAGATCCCGATCGTCTATGTCAGCCATTCCGTCGCCGAGGTGGCGCGGCTGGCGAGCGACGTCGTGGTGCTTTCGCAGGGCAAGGTCGCGGCCGCGGGGCCGACCGAGGCGATCATGCGGCGGCTCGACCTGTTGCCGGCGGAGGAGCGCGGCGAGGGCGGTGCGGTGCTCGACACCAAGGTGCTGCGTCACGACGAGGTCTTCGGCATGACGGTGCTTGCTTCGCAGGCCGGCGAAATCCGCGTGCCGAAACTGGCGAGGGCGGCGGGCGCTCCAGTGCGCATCCGCATCCGCGCCCGCGACGTGATGGTCGCCACCGAGAAACCCGCCGGCCTCAGCGCGCTCAATATCCTGTCGGGAACGATCGTCGGCATGAAGCCGGGCGAGGGGCCCGAGGTCGAGATCGGCATCGATTGCCATGGCGCGGTTGTGATCGCGCGGATCACCGAGCAATCGCGGCAAGCGCTTGGCCTCAAGCTGGGAAGCCAGGTCTTCGCGGTCATCAAGACGGTGAGCTTCGATCGCGCAAACACCGGCGCCGGCCTGCCGGCCGAAGTCGGCGTTTGAGGTTCTCGATCATGTCGCTATGTATATTTGGAATAGCGCTTCCTTTCCATAGGGACTATTGTCGTGCCGTGGAATCCGAGGAGATGAAATGCCGTCGCTCAGCCTGCGGATAAATCTCGACCCCGATGGCCGGATCGGCCCGGGCAAGATCGAATTGCTGGAGCAGATCGCCGCCTTCGGCTCGATCTCGGCTGCGGCGCGCGGCATGGAGATGTCCTACAAGCATGCCTGGGATCTGGTCGAGGACATGAACCGCGTGTTCGGCAAGCCGCTGGTCGCGGCGCAGACCGGCGGCCGCAAAGGCGGCGGCGCGCAACTGACATCGGCGGGTTTGGCGGTCGTCAGCCGGTTTCGCGCCATAGAGCGCGCCGCTTCATCGGCCGCCGCCGTCCATATGCAGGCCCTGCAGGCGGAGATCGATGCTGGAGTAGGGGAGTAGGGGAGTAGGGGAGTAGG
>NZ_VFTZ01000051.1 GCF_006440775.1 Mesorhizobium sp. B2-7-2
CAGTAGTCAGTAGTCAGTAGTCAGTAGTCAGTAGTCAGTAGTCAGTAGTCAGTAGTCAGTAGTCAGTAGTCAGTAGTCAGTAGTGACTACTCACTACTCACTACTCACTACTCACTAACCACTACTCACTTCACCTCACCCGCCATCCCGTCTCTCGCGAAAAAAATCCTTGAGGATGAGGGCGGCGTCGCTTTCGCCGATCCCCGCATAGATGTCCGGCGTGTGGTGGCAGGTGGGCGAGGCGAAGAAGCGCACGCCGTTGACCACCGCGCCGCCTTTCTCGTCGGCGGCGCCGAAATAGAGCCGCCGCAGCCGAGCGAAGGAGATCGCGCCGGCGCACATCGCGCAGGGCTCCAGCGTCACATAGAGGTCGTGGCCGGTGAGACGCTCGCTTGCGAGCTTCCGGCAGGCCTCGCGGATCGCCAGCATCTCGGCATGCGCTGTCGGGTCCGCCAACTCGCGCGTGCGGTTGCCGGCTTTCGCGACCACCGTGCCGCCATTGGCGATCACGGCGCCGACCGGCACTTCGCCGCGGCCGGCGGCCGCTTCGGCCTCTTCAAGCGCCAGGGCCATGAAATCCGGTCGTTTCAAGGGGTCTCCATTCCGATTACTCCTCGCCACCCGACAGCGATCCTGTTATCTAGCGCGAGACCTTGAAAACCGGAATCGGTTTTTGCCGCGCTGGCATATGCGCAATAATCAAGATGACACCGCCTGCGCTGGGCGTCCGAAAGGGCGTGCTGCGCTGTAGCAGGTGAAGACGAGCGAAGTAATGAACGACGACAAGAAATCTTCACGCGGGCCGCGCAAAGCCGGCTCGAAACCGGCGGGCCTGCGAGACGGCAAGCCGGCCTACGGCGCCAAGAAGCCGTTCGCCAAGCGCGAGCGGCCCGCGGCTGCCGAAGGCGAGCGCCGCTATGGCGAGCGTAGCTATAAGCCACGCGAAACGGTCGAGGGCGCTGGGCGTGCCGAAAAGCCGTTCCGCAAGGGTCCGCGCCCTGACGGCAAGCCCTTTGAGAAGCGCGATGGCCGCAAGCCTTACACACCGCGCGGCGACCGGCCGATGGCGGCCGAAGGCGAGCGCCCTGCCCGTGACTTCAAGCGCAGCTACAAGCCGCGTGAAACGGGGGAAGGCGGGGAGCGCGGCGACAGCCCGTTCCGCAAAGGTCCGCCGCGCGACGGCAAGCCCTTCGACAAGCGTGAGAGTCGCAAGCCCTATACGCCGCGTGGCGACCGGCCGGCGGGGGCCGAAGGCGAGCGGAGCGAACGACGTTTCGACCGCCCCAAGCGCGCGTTCGATGACCGTCCCAAACGCGATTTCGCCGACCGGCCGAAGCGAGACTTCAGCGATCGTCCGCAGCGCGATAGCATCGCAAGAAAACCGGAAGGTGGCTTCAAGCCGCGGCCGCGGCCCTCGGAAGCCGCGCCGGAAAGCGGCGAGCGCATCGCCAAGCGGCTGGCGCGCGCCGGCATCGCCTCGCGCCGCGACGCCGAGGAACTGATCGCGGCCGGCCGCGTCAAGGTCAACGGCAAGGTGCTGGACTCGCCAGCCTTCAATGTAAGCGCCAACGACATCATCCATCTCGACGGCACCGAGATTCCGCCGATCGAGCGCACGCGTCTCTTCCTGTTCCACAAGCCGGCGGGAGTCGTCACGACCAACCGCGATCCGGAAGGCCGTAGGACCGTCTTCGACGTGCTGCCGCCCGACCTGCCGCGGCTGATGACGATCGGCCGGCTCGACATCAACACCGAGGGCCTGCTGCTCTTGACCAATGACGGCGGGCTGTCGCGAGTGCTCGAATTGCCGGCCACCGGCTGGCTGCGGCGCTATCGTGCGCGCGTCCACGGCAAGGTCGAGGAGAGCGCGCTCGCCGGCCTGCGCGAAGGCATCGCCGTCGACGGCGTCTTCTACGGCTCCATCGAAGCTTCGCTCGATCGCGAGCAGGGCTCCAATGCGTGGCTGACGCTCGGCCTGCGCGAAGGCAAGAACCGCGAGGTGAAGAACATCCTCGGCGCGCTTGGCCTCGACGTGACGCGGCTGATCCGCATCTCCTACGGGCCGTTCCAGCTCGAGGACCTGCCGGAGGGCCATGTGCTCGAGATCAAGGGCCGTGTGCTGCGCGAGCAGCTTGGCGAGCGGCTGATCGAGGAGTCCGGCGCCAATTTCGATGCCGAAATCCAAAAGCCGTTCTCCAATAAGCCGGTGCGCGGCGGCGGGCCTCGCCGTGAAGAGACCGACCGGCCGAAATTCACGCGCGACGGCGACCACCGGCCGATCGGCGAGGGCGGGCTGATCAAGGCGCGCAAGCGCCGCGAAGGCAGCCGCGACGAGGCGCTGAGCAAGCTCTCGACAAAGCCAGACAGGGCATTTGGGCCAGACAGGGCATTTAGGCCGGACAGGGCGTTCGGCGAGCGCGGCCCGAAATCCGACCGCGGCGGTTTTGGCGACAAGCCGCGGTTTGGGGGCAAGAAATCCGAGCGCGAGCAGCGGCCGATCGAGCCGCCGGGCCAGCGCAAGGCCAATGTCTGGATGGCGCCGGGCGCCCGGCCGATCGGCAAGGGCAGGGCGGAAGCCGACGCCGCCAAGGCCGCCGAGGCCAAGGCGCGCAAGGCATCCTACAAACCGGGCGGCAAGGGAAAGCCGGGCGCGAAGCCGTTCGGCAAGCCTCGCGGCGAGCGTCCTGAAGGCGATGGCGGCGACAGGCCGCGCGGTCCGAAGAGGGGCGGCGATGCGGATCGTCGGCGGTGAATTCCGCGGGCGTCCGCTGGCGACGCCGAAAAGCAACGCAATCCGCCCGACCACCGACCGCACCCGCGAGGCGGTGTTCAACGTCCTGGCGCATCGCTACGCGGAAAAGCTCGAGGGCGGCCGCGTGCTCGACCTCTTCGCCGGCACCGGCGCGCTCGGACTTGAGGCATTGTCGCGCGGCGCCTCCTACTGCGTCTTCATTGAGGAATCGACGGAAGGGCGAGGCCTGATTCGCGAGAACGTCGAGGCCTATGGACTCACCGGCCGCACCAAGATTTTTCGTCGTGACGCCGCTCATTTGGGCGACGCCGGCACGATCTCGCCCTTCGGCCTGATCTTCGCCGACCCGCCCTATGGCAAAGGGCTCGGCGAGCGCGCGCTGCGCTCGGCCAAGGCCGGCGGCTGGCTTCTGCCTGGCGCGCTCTGCGTCGTCGAGGAGGCTGCCTCGGCGGCGTTCGAACCGGGCGCCGGTTTTTCCGTGATGGACGAGCGCAATTACGGCGAAACGGTCATTCGCTTCATCGAGGTTGGGTAGCACCGCCTCGAAAATGACTCACAATTCACGTTGCCTCGCCAACAACCTTGCCTATCGTCGCGCAACCGCGACCGGAGAACTTGATGAGACGAACAGGGATTAGGCTGCGCACAGCGCTTCTGGCGGGCGCGCTGGCGCTTGCCGCGGCCGCTCCGGCCCGTGCGGTCGATGTCGGCGCGGTCAAGGATTTCCTGCTCGACAACGGCATGGAAGTGGTCGTCATCCCGGACCATCGCGCCCCGATCGTCACCCACATGGTCTGGTACAAGATCGGCAGCGCCGACGAGCCGCCCGGCAAATCCGGCATCGCGCATTTCTTCGAGCATCTGATGTTCAAGGCCACGACCAACCACGCCGCCGGCGAGTTCGACCGCGCCGTGTCCGAGATCGGCGGCTCCAACAACGCCTTCACCTCTTACGACTACACCGCCTTCCACGAGACCGTGCCGCCTTCGGCGCTCGAGCAGATGATGGGCTTCGAGGCCGATCGCATGCGCAACCTCATCCTGACCGACGATGTCATCAAGACCGAGCGCGACGTGATCCTGGAGGAGCGCCGCTCGCGCATCGACGGCAACCCGCAGGCGGTGCTCGACGAGGAGGTCGATGCGACGCTCTGGCAGAACCAGCCATACCGCATTCCGGTGATCGGCTGGATGCAGGAGATGGAGCAGTTGAACCGTCCGGACGCGAAAGCCTTCTACGACGCCTATTATCGACCGAACAACGCCGTGCTGGTGGTGGTGGGCGACGTCGATCCCGACGCGGTGAAGGCGATGGCCGAAAGGACCTACGGCAAGGTCGCCCGCGGCCCGGACCTGCGGCCGCGCATCCGTCCCGTCGAGCCCGAGCAGAACACGAAGCGCACGGTGACGCTGACCGACGCGCGCGTCTCGGTGCCGAGTTTTTCGACGCAATGGGTGGTGCCATCCTATCACACGGCCAAGCCCGGCGAAGCCGAGGCGCTCGACCTGCTTGCCGAGATCCTCGGCGGCGACAACCGCAGCAGGTTGTACCAGCAGCTCGTCGTCAAGCAGGGTATCGCTTCCGAGGCCGGCGCCTACTTCCAGGGCACCATGCTCGACGCCACCAACTTCACCGTCTATGGCGCCCCGCGCGGCGACGCCAAGCTTGTCGATATCGAGGCGGCGGTCGATGCCGAGATCGCCCGCATCGTCAAGGACGGCGTGAGCGACGATGAGCTGGAGCGGGCCAAGACCCGCTATGTGCGCTCCATGATCTTTGCGCGCGACAAGCAGGACGACATGGCCAACATGTACGGCTCGACGCTTGCCACGGGCGGCAATGTCAAGGACGTCCAGGAATGGCCCGACCGCATCCGCAAGGTAACCGCCGATGAGGTCAAGGCGGTCGCCGCCCGCTATCTGGTGCTCGATCGCTCAACCAGTGGCTATCTCTTGCCGCAGCAGCAGGCGGGGAATTGATGATGAGCATGGTTCTTGGCCGCACGAGCACCTTTCCTTCTCCCCGCCAGGCTTCCCCTACTCCCCTTGTGGGGTCCGAAGGACGGGGCGAGACCCGTGGCTCGACCCCGGGCGGTGGCCGAGCGACGCTCGGTCGGATGAGGGGTGTTCCAGCTTGGCAAGGACGGCGATCCTTCCAACACCCCTCAACCGTCTCGGCGCTACGCGCCGACCCACCTTCTCCCGCAAAGGGAGAAGGTGGGCGCGTCTATCGCGCCTTCGCCATCCTTTGCTTCGCCCTGTTCTTCCTGCTTTTGCCGGCGCTTGCCGCGCGCGCCGAAATGAACATCCAGGAGGTGAAGTCGAAGAAGGGCGTCACCGCCTGGCTGGTGGAAGACCATTCGATCCCGCTGGTTGCGATCCGTTTCGTCTTCGACGGCGGCACGGCGCAGGATCCGGCCGGCAAGGAAGGCCTGGTCAACCTGATGACCGGCCTGTTCGACGAGGGCGCCGGCGACCTCGACAGCGAGGGCTTCCAGGTGAAGCTCGACGATGCCGGCGCCGAGATGAGTTTTCAGGCCGCCCGCGATGGCATCTATGGTTCGATCCGCATGTTGTCCGACCAGAAGGACGAGGCTTTCGGCCTGCTGAAGCTGGCGGTGAACCGCCCGCGCTTCGACCAGGCTCCGATCGACCGCATCCGCGCCCAGATACTGTCCGGTATCCTCGCCAATGAGCGGGACCCCAATACGATCGGCCAGCAGCGTTGGCTGCGCGCGATCTACGGCCAGCATCCCTATGCGCGGCCGGACGAGGGCAACAAAGACAGCCTCGCCACCATCACTGCCGACGACCTCAGGACCTTCCACAAAGCAAATTTCGCCCGCGGCGGCCTGCATGTGGCGGTGGTGGGCGATATCGACGCCGCCACGTTGAGCGGCAGGCTCGACGAGGTGTTCGGCGACCTGCCGGACAAGCAGGCGCTGGCGCCGATTGTCGACGTCACGCCCAAGCTCGGCCAGCAGCTCGAAGTGAATTACGACTTGCCGCAGACCTCCCTGCAGCTTGCCTGGCCGGGCGTGAAGCGAAGCGATCCCGATTTCTACGCCGCCGCGCTGATGAACGAGATACTCGGCGGCTCGACATTCACGTCGCATCTTTACGAAGAGGTGCGCGAGAAGCGCGGCCTTGCCTATAGCGTCAGCTCAGATCTCGTCGATCACGAGCATTCCAACGCGCTGCTGGTGACGACGGCGACGCGTTCCGACCGCGCGGCCCAAACGCTTGCGATCGTGCGGCAGGTGGTGAAGGACATGGCCGACAACGGCCCCTCGGAGGAGGAGCTCGCGGCGACCAAGAAATACATGGTCGGCGCCTACGCCATCAGCAATCTGGATTCGTCCAGCTCCATTGCCGCGACGCTGGTGGAGCTGCAGATCGATGATCTCGGCATCGATTATATCAAGCGGCGCGCGGCTCTCATCAACGCCGTGACGCTGGCTGACGTCAAGGCGGCGGCGAAGAAGCTCCTGTCGTCCGACCCGGCGGTGATGGTCATTGGGCCGCCGCTGGTTCAGGTGGCGGGAGGCCGCAAGGGATGAGCCCGACCTTCGGGGTGGCCTTCGGCGGCGGCGGCGCGCGCGGTCTTGCGCATATCCATATCATCGAGGCTCTCGACGAGCTTGGCATCAAGCCGGCGGCGATTGCCGGCTCGTCGATCGGCGCCATCATGGGCGCCGGCATGGCCGCGGGCATGACTGGAGCGCAAATCCACGATTATTCCCGTTCGATCCTCGGCAGCCGCGCTGAAATGGCGGCGCGCATGTGGCGGTCGCGGCCGGGCACGATCGCCGAAGCCATGCAGGGCGGCATCCGCGTCGGCCAGTTCAATATCGAGCGCATCCTCAAGGCGTTCCTGCCTCAGGATATCCCCGCCACCTTCGAAGAGCTGAAGATTCCGCTCAAGGTGACGGCGACGGACTATTTCGGCCACAAGCTCGCCGTGTTCGCCGAGGGTGAATTGCATTCGGCGCTCGCGGCCTCGGCCGCCATTCCGGCGGTGTTCCGCCCGGTGGTGCGCAATGATTGCCTGCTGATCGACGGCGGCATCTACAATCCCGTCCCCTTCGATCTCCTCGAAAAGGATGCCGATGTCATCATCGCAATCGACGTGGTCGGTGCGCCGAGCGACGCCGAGCGCAAGCATCCGACCACGGTCGACCTGATGTATGGCGCCTCGCAGCTGATGATGCAGTCGATCATCGCCAACAAGCTGCAGCAGTCCAGCCCCGACATCCTGATCCGCCCAAAAGTCTCGAAGTACCGCGTGCTCGATTTTCTCAAGATCGAGGCGCTGATGGCCGAGACGGCGGAGATCAAGGACGAGCTGAAGCGCGCCGTGGAGAAGGCCGTGGAAGCGCATGGCGGCAGGCAGGGCAACAAGAAAGCGGTCTGAGAGCATCCTCCAGCCGCATCGCTTCAGGTGCATATGGCTGCGACCGAGGTCTGACACCGAAGTCTGAAACGGTCGCCGCAAAGGTCCCTTATAAAGCAAGACCTAAGGATAGAGCGAAGTATTCTTTATACTGAATGGCCGAATTCGCGCCCGGATTTGAGTGTTGTCATTAACTCTTCATCGAATTGCCCGTTGACGCACGCTGCGGTAGAGTTAATAATATCCTAATATAGTAGCGTGAACAATCTCGAGACCGGCAACAACGAGATACTGTGCTACTGGGGTAGGGGAAACGCAGCGCGGCATCCGCAGCCGCTTTTAGCCGTCACCATCGAACCGCCACCCGCCATGAGACACCATGTTGTATTTGGTGCGCTCGGGCCGGGGACGGGCAGGTGCGGCGCGCCGGGCGCTAGGCGGATCCTCCTCCCCGCACGGAATTTGGACGCCGATCTTGGCGTCGTTGCATGGGGTAGTTAGCCGCCGTGGCGGCCAAAAAAGGCGCGCGAGCGTCTGTGGAGGAAATGACGATGAGTGACATTGGCGATGGTGTGCTTCTCGAGGCCACGTCGATTGGTTCCGGCACAGGTAACTACGATTCCTTCTTCCGCTTGCAGGCGACAGGTGTCGAGCAAGGCTTCAACACCGATCAGAATGGCAAAGTCCTCGACGACAAGGCCTCGTTCACACACAGCCTGCAATGGGGCAATCTGCAGCCGATCACCGTCAATGGCATCCAATATATCGAGTTCCGGCTGGACCTTAACGAAAACGTCAATGCCAACATCACGCTGACCGATCTCAGGGTCTATATTTCCAACCACGACGCGACCATCACAGACTATGATGCCGGCTTCTCCGGCTTCGTCTCGGTCTTCGACATGCCCGGCACGCAGCTGCTGACGGACTCCAATAGCGGTTCCGGCACGGACGATTACCGCGTGCTTGTCCCGGTCAGCTCCTTCCTCAGTGCCGGCGCGACGTCCAGCTCCTACGTCACGCTCTACTCGAGCTTCTCAGGTTCGGACGGCGGCTTCGAGGAGTGGCGCACCACGACGGTCCCAAGCGTTTCGACCCAGCCCGGAATCGCCATCGACAAGCAGACGGTCGACGGCGCGGTCTCCGGAGATGGCCTGAACGTCCTTGCAGGCGATTCGATCTCCTGGAAGTATACGGTGACCAATACCGGCAACGTTGCGTTGTCGAACGTCGTCGTGACCGACGACCACAACGTCGTCGTCTCACCGGTGCTCAGCAGCGGCTTCAATATCGGCGACACCAACCACGACAACAAGCTCGACACGACCGAGACCTGGATTTTCACCGGCTCCGGGACGGCGATCTCCGGGAATTATTCCAATATCGGTACTGTGACGGCTTCAACCGGTACGGGCACCGTAACCGATTTCGATCCTTCGAATTACTTCGGCGCCGATCCTAAGATCACCATCGACAAGGTGACGGCGGACGACACGGCGTCGGGCGATGGCCTGAACATCCTGTCGGGAGAGGCCATCTCCTGGAAGTACACGGTCACCAACA
>NZ_VFTZ01000052.1 GCF_006440775.1 Mesorhizobium sp. B2-7-2
TCACGGAATGGATTCTATGGTCTGCGCCGCGTCGCTTCGCTCCTTGCTCCGCCATAGAATGACGACGTTGGGGCGGCCGAAACCAATCCTCCGGCGTTTGCGCTGATTACACGGAAATGAACGGAGAATCTTGCACCGAGAGGCGGTGGCCAGCCAATCGGACCGGCCACAGGTGGCACTCTCCACCCGGGTTGACAGGTCAGACGCACCGTCCTAATTTTCGCGTTAGTGGCCACTAACGCGAAATACTGGACAGCGCTCGGCGATCCGACACGACGCACGATCTTCGAACTGCTGGTCGAAAGTCCCAGTTCAGTCGGCGGACTCGCCAATGCGCTGCCCGTGACGCGGCCGGCCGTCTCGCAGCACCTGAAGGTGCTCAAGGATGCCGGGCTGGTGGCCGATACGCGCTCCGGCAAGGAGCGCATTTACCGGATCGATCCGGACGGGCTCGCGGCGTTTCGCGCGGAGATTGACCAGTTCTGGGTGAAGACGCTCGCAGCCTACAAGCTGGCCGTCGAGCAACCGACAAAGGACGAGACATGATCAAGCAACCGGCACCTGCTCCCGTAAGGCATTCCGTCGTCGTCGAGGCGCCGATCGCGCGCGCCTTCAAGGTGTTCACCGAGGATTTCGGCAGCTTCAAGCCGCGCGAGCACAATCTGCTTGCCGTGCCGATCGCGGAAACGATCTTCGAGCCGCACGTCGGCGGCCACGTCTACGACCGCGGCGTCGACGGCTCAGAGTGCCGCTTCGCCCGCGTGCTGGCCTACGATCCGCCCGACCGGCTGCTTCTGAGCTGGGACATCAGCCCGCGCTGGCAGATCGAAACCGACCTCGCCAGGACGAGCGAGTGGGAGGTCCGCTTCACGGCCGAGGCGGAAAACCGGACCCGGGTCGAAATCGAGCACCGCCATATCGAACGGCATGGCCAAGGCTGGGAAGGCGTGCGCAGCGGGGTCGACGGCGATCAGGGCTGGCCGCTCTACCTGCAGCGGTTCCAGGCGCTTTTTTCCCGGGCGGCCTGACAGCGGCACCCCCCCTGGGGCATGGCCCGCACGGTGGCGATCGGAGGAGCACTGGAAATAATGGAAGCCTATTGGTTGAGCACCCTCGGCGTGCTTGCGCTCTGCCTCCTGTCGGTCGCGCTGGCGATCTACTCAGGCTCGTCCAAGGGTTTTGCCGGCAAGCTTTCAGGGCCGGTGATCCCGGCGGACGACGACAACTCCCTTTACCGGATCGATCGCGTCCACATGAACTCGGTCGAGGCGCTCGCGCCCTTCGTCGTGCCCGTGCTGCTGGCGATGATGGTCGGCGTCGAGCCGATGACGCTCGCCGTGCTCGTCTGGGTTCACTTGGCGATTCGTCTCGTCCACATGATCATCTACCTGCGCGGCGGCAATGCCGCCAAGGGCGGCAGCGTCAGGACGATCCTCTATGTCTCCGGAGCGCTGGTCACGCTTGTCCTCGTCCTCGTGACGGGCTGGGCAGTGCTTCGCTGAGCAGCGCTCGCTTTTCGCTCCGTCGGCGGAACCCTCGCCCCGATCAGAGGTTCATCCCTGTACAACCACAGGAGATGCGCCATGGACCACACCAGCCACGTAAGATTGACCAACGCCGAGCTGACGCCCGACATCCTCGAAGGCGCCACCATCTACGGCCCGGATGACGAGAAGATCGGCTCGGTCGACCACCTGCACGGCAGCCAGGTCGTCATCGATGTCGGCGGCTTTCTCGGCATCGGCGCCAAGCCGGTGGCTGTCACCGCCAGCCAGCTCGATTTCATGCGCGACGAGGACGGCGACGTGCATGCCGTCACCAGCTGGACGAAGGATCAGCTCAAGGCGATGCCGGAGCATCGCGACTGACAGGAACGCCTCGCGACTGGCAATCAATCAGAAGACTTCGGCCCGGCAATTGCCGGGTCGGTTTTTTTGCGCGGCGCGGTAAATTCGTTTGTGGCCTGACGAGCGTCAATGCGGATTGCCCTCGCGGCACAAATGTGTGGCGGGTTCCTTCCGGAGCCGCGAGAGAGCCCGGGACAGGTCGGCGATTTCGTGGGGCGATGAACCGCTCCAAGGATCAGCGGCGCATGCTCGCAAGCAGGCAAATACACAGCCCCGCGTTGACCGTTGCCGCGAGCGCCAGCGTGACCAGGACAAGATTGGCGCCGCCCGTGCCAAAAAGCAGCGCCCCAACGGACGGAGCCGCCGCCTGGACGATGAGGCTGGGCGTCGCGAGCTTGCCCATCAGCACCGCGTATTGCTGCGGGTCGAACAGCACCAGCGGCAGCGCGCCGCGCGCGATCGTATGGATGCCGTTACCCGCGCCATAAAGGATCAAGGCGAGAGCAACGAAAGTCTGGCTCGTCAGGAGCAGCCAGATTCCGGCGGCGAGCAGCGTTACGGATGTCAGCATCGTCCAGATCGGATGGTGCCGGTTGCGGCCGATCAGCAGCTCCGCCACCCTAGCGCCGACTTGTGAAGGACCGACTAGCGCGCCAAGTCCGACGGCGGCTGCCAGGCTCGCGCCGCGCAACTGCAGCAGCGTCAGCAGATGGACGGAGAGCATGGACGCGACCAGTGCGGCCAAGGTCTGAATGGAGGCCAGCAAAATGAAGCGCGCCCGCGCTCTGCCGGTGGTCGATGCCTCTTTCGACCTATCTTTGACCGGCGCAGGCGCGGCGGCCGGAGGCGACGGTATTATCCACAGATGGAGCGGCAAGCAGATTGCCAAATGGATCGCGGCATAGGCAAGGCAGGCGGTGCGCCAGCCGCCATGCTCGACAAGGAAGGCGCTGATCGGCCAGCAAATGGTGCTGGCAAAGCCGCCGAAAAGCGTCAGGTTGGTGATGGCGCCGCGCGCGCTCTGTCCATAGAGGCGGCCGAGTGTGGCGAAGCCGGCATCGTAGAGGCCGCTCGACATGCCCAAGCCCATGAGCAGCCATGCAGCCAGATAAAGAGGATAGTCGGTCGCCGTCGCCAACAGCGAATGCGCGGCCGCCAGCAGCAGCGAGCTGGCGGCAAGCACCGGTCGCCCACCGTGGCGCTGGATCAGCCGCCCGGTGATGGGGGACACCAGCCCGGCAAGCAGGAGCCCGCAGGATAGCCCGGCAATGACCCAGGCGAGCGACCAGCCGGTATCCTTGGCAATCGGCACGGCAAGCACCGCGGGCAGGTAGTAGGACGATCCCCAGGCGAGAATCTGCGTGATGCCGAGACCCGCAATGAGGACGCGGCGACTGTGTCCGGCAGGCGTGGCGGCTTCCAATCAGGCTTGCTCTGGCGGATAGGCGACCTTCTCGCCATCCTCCTTGACGAACTCCCGCACCGGATTGTCGAGCAGCGGCAGCACCGCTTCCGACGGCCGGCACAGTTTTGTCCCTTTCGGCGTCTCGACGATGGGCCGGTTGATGAGGATCGGATGGGCGAGCATGAAATCGATCAGCTCATCGTCGCTCCATTTCGGATCGGCGAGGCCGAGTTCGGCGTAAGGCGTGCCCTTCTCCCGCAACAAATCGCGCGCAGAAATCCCCATCGCGGCGATCAGTTCGAGCAGCCGTTCGCGGCCCGGCGGCGTCTTGAGGTATTCGATCACGACAGGGTCTTCGCCGCTGGCGCGGATCATGGCGAGCGTGTTGCGGGAGGTGCCGCAGTCGGGGTTGTGATAGATCGTGACCGTCATGGCTCTGCTTTCAGTGGCTGGTATTGCTGAACGGTTTCGGGCTTGAGCAGCCAGGCCATCAACGCGAGCGCGATCAGGGCGCCGAGCAGCTCGGCCACGACGAAGCCCGGCAGATCGAGCGGCCTGATGCCGGAGAAAGTGTTGGTGAGTGAGCGCGCCACGGCGACGGCGGGATTGGCGAAGGAAGTGGATGCCGTGAACCAATAGGCCGCTGTGATATAGAGCCCGACCAGCCACGGCACGGCCCGCCGCTCGAAGCGGAGGCCAGCGAGAATGACGGCGATAAGGCCGAATGTCGCGACCATTTCCGAGAACCATTGCGCCGGCCCGGCACGCAGTTTCGTCGCGACCTCCAGCACCGGCAGGGCGAACATGAGATGCGCGGCGATCGTGCCAGCAATTCCGCCGACGACCTGCGCGATCAGATAGGCAGGGAGATCGCGAGCAGGTAGCGACCGGTTGAGGCAGAACACCAGCGAAACGGCGGGATTGAAATGCGCGCCGGAGATTGGCCCGAGGATGGTGATCAACACCACCAGCATGGCGCCGGTTGCAAGCGTGTTGCCAAGCAGCGCCAGCGCGGTGTCATGCGTCAGCGTCTCGGCCATGATGCCGGAGCCAACGACGGTCGCCACCAGCAGACCGGTGCCGAGGGCTTCAGCCGCGAACCGGCGCGGCAGATCGAAGGTGTTCATTAGCTAGCCTTGGGTTTTGCGGCGGGCGTGACGGTCATTGCCGGGCCTCCTCGCCCGGCTGGCAGCAAGATGCCGCAGCCGCCGGCGCGCAGATTTCCGGCCGGCCGGAGCAGCAGTCCTCCATCAGGAAGCGGATCAATCCGGACAGCGCGTCGAACTCGGCGCTGTAGACGATCGAGCGGGCATCGCGCCGCGCGGTCACGAGGCCAGACCGTTCCAATTCCTTGAGGTGAAAGCTGACATTGGACGGCGAGACCTCGACCTGCTCGGCGAGCGAGCCGGCGGCAATGCCTTCCGGGCCGGCAACGACCAGCAGCCGCAGCAGGCGCAGCCTTGTTTCCTGCGACAGCGCGCCAAAGGCGGTCAGGGCTTGACGTTCATCCACGTTTCAACAATCCTTGAAATATTGAAATGAGGAATAGCCGACATGCTCTCTTCCGACAACCGGAAAAATGTGGCCCCAATCGACCCCTCCGACCTGACGATCGGCGATCTGCTGGTTGCGCTGGCCGATCATACGGACACGCCGCTGGTGTTCCGCTGTGGCGGGCGGCCGGTAAAGCCGGGCTATCATGTCACCGAGGTGAAGGCTGGACAGTTCGCGGCGCTGGATTGCGAAGCGAATCCAGAATCATGGTCTGAGATCTTCGTCCAGCTGTGGGACGTGGACGAGGGCGGGCCGGTCCATATGCTGGCCGGCAAATTCGCCGCGATCATCCGCAAGGTGGCGGATCATGTGGCGCTCGATCAGGCGGCGAAGCTGACCTTCGAGGTCAGCGACGGCCTGCGCCCCATCGAACTGCACCGGGCAGCCCAGCCGAGCCTTGTTGGCGGGACCGTCGAGGTCGAGCTGACGCCACGGCCGTCAAGCTGCAAGCCACGCGACCGCTGGCTGGAAGAACAGAGGGCGGCAAGTGGCTGCGGAGCGAGCCGCTGCTGTTGAGCCCGCGAATGGTGACGCGCCGCGCCTGATCAGAACCGGATCATGCCATTGGCCTGCAATAAATAGAGGCCCACGAGAACGATGGCGATCAGCGCCACCCAAACAGCTGTCTTGCTCATCCGCGAAATCCTGTTGATCGGCGATAGTGAACGCGCGCGCTACGGTTGTGTTCCCGATATGCCGGGTTGCACATCGCCTAGGCAGGATCAAGTCACGAATTGCTGGGCGGCGCGTGTCCGTGCATAGTGGCGGCAATGCGCCTGGTCGATGAAGATGGCTATGGATGACAAAGCGGACAATCCGGGCGTGGCGGTGTTTCCGCCGCTGCTCTTTCTCGTGGCGCTTATCGCGATGCTGGCGCTGCGCTATGTCTGGCCGCTGGCGATCGGCGGCCGCCCGCTGACCATCGTGCTCGGCATAGTGCTGGCAGCACTGGCGGTTGCGATCATAGGCTGGGGACGCTCGATCATGTTGCGCGGCGGCACCAATGTGAACCCGACACTGCCGACCACCGCGATCATCACCGGCGGCCCGTTCGGCTTCACCCGCAACCCGCTCTATGTCGGCCTGATGGGGCTGCTTCTCGGGATCGGGCTGCTCTTTGACAGCTGGTGGGCCGTCATCGCGACCATCGCGAGCTTCCCCATCCTGCATTACGGCGTGGTGCTGCGCGAGGAGGCCTATCTGGAACGCAAGTTCGGCGAACCCTACCGCGCCTACAGGGCGAGCGCGCGCCGATACCTTTGAGCATCAGTCCTTCGGCACGTTGCTGTAGAGCGCCACGCCGACGCGGTCGTTGCGCCGCCACCGCACCAAAGCGCGATAGGCCGTATCGTCGGCCGGGACCTCGAGCAGGAAGCGGTCCGGGATCTCCACATCTGCGCCAACGCGCAATTCCGCGCCCTGCTCGTGCTGATTTCTGACCGAGCAACCGATCCTGACGCCGGCGGCGATGATCGTGGCTTGCTTGAGCACGAATTCGCGCGCATGAAGACGTCGCTCGGTCTCGGGAAAACTGGCCATATCCGGCGGGCTCCTCAGGCAAGGCTCTCCTCGCCATGGGGCCGCACCATAGCAGCGAAGCGTTTCCGTTCCGTTAGCGATCACTGAAACGGTGGTGTGCCGACTTGATATGCCGGCCCGGTCCACGGATGGAGCGTTCACGCCTGAACGTTCAGCCGGCGACAGTGACGCCGCTGGCGCGCAGCACCCAGCGGCGGCCGTCGCCGCGGAACTCGGTGAGCGACAGCGGCTCGATGTCGATCTTCCAGACCGAGGAAAGCGGCGCGCCGAGCACATGCGCCATGGCGGCGCGGATCGGCACGGCATGCGTCACCGCGACGGTGTGACCGCTCTCGCCGGCCAGCCGCTCCATCAGCGCAGCACCCCGCCGGGCGACGGCGGCGAGCGATTCCCCGCCATGGGGCGCCGCGTCTGCGTCGGCGAACCAGGTCGCCATGCCTTTCGGATCCCCGGCCTGCACCTCCTCGAAGCTTTTGCCGGCCCAGCGTGCGAAATCCTGCTCGGCAAGCAGCGGCTCGATCGCCGCGTCAAGGCCGAGCGCCTCGGCCGTCCGCCGCGCGGCCAGCGCCGGACTTGTCCAGACACGGTCGGCGCGACGCAGCGAAGCGGCCAGCGCGCCGGCGCGATCGAGGGCGCGCGGCTCCGGCGGCTCATCGTTCGGGAAGCGGCCCTTGCGCATTCCGGGCGTCGCTCCGCTTGCGATCATCGTCAGGCGGACAAGCATGAAAAACTCCGTGGCCCAGCGAAAAACAGGCCTCACGTAGCCGTGCCGCCATTACATGTCGTTGACAGGCGAACGAAGTGCTGACAAGTGTCTTAGCGCTATACGGGATTGGAAGCCGGTGCGAGTCCGGCACGGTCGCGCCACTGTGATCGGCACCAGCCGAAAGTCAGGCCTTATTCCGCAGCATCGTTCGATCAACGGGACGCAGTATCCCAAGGGAGGTCAATATGTCCGACACCACCTTCGCCCCCAGCTACGGCCCGGTTGCGATTCCGGTCCGCGAGCTTCTGCCCTGGGCCATCCTCGGCGGGCTGCTTTTGATGCTGGCGATCTATTTCGTCGGCGCGGAAGAAGGCGCGACCTCGCTGATCCGCGGCACCTATGTGCACGAATTCGTGCATGACGGCCGCCACCTGCTCGGCTTCCCCTGCCACTAAAGCGGTTCAGCATCGCTGAGCCCGCTTTCGATTCTGATCTAACGCAATTCCGGACGGAAAACCGCTACGCACTTTTCCTGGAATTGCTTGGTTGGCTTAACGCAATTCCGGACGGAAAACCGCTACGCACTTTTCCTGGAATTGCTTAGAGGGATTAGTGACATGGTTGGAAAACTTTTGCTGCGCGGCATGCTTGTCGGGCTGGTCGCCGGGATTCTGGCGTTCGCCTTCGCCCGCGTCTATGGCGAGCCGCAGGTCGACAAGGCGATCACCTTCGAGGAACAGCAGGCCCAGGCCACCAGCGAGGCGCCGGAGCCCGAGATGGTCAGCCGCGCCACGCAAGCCGGCATCGGCCTGGCGACCGGCGTGCTGATCTACGGCGCCGCGCTTGGCGGGCTGTTCTCGCTGGTCTTCGCCTACGCCTATGGCCGGCTGGGCTCCCTCGGACCGCGCGGCACCTCGGCGCTCATAGCGCTGCTCGGCTTCCTGGCCGTGATTGTGGTGCCCGGCCTCAAATATCCGGCCAACCCGCCCGCGGTCGGCAATGCCGAAACGATCGGTTACCGCACCGAGCTGTTCTTCATCATGATCGTGATCTCGATCGCGGCGATGGTGGCGGCGGTGGGTCTGGCGCAGCGGCTGTGGAAGCAGTTCGGCGCCTGGAACGCCTCGATCGTGGCTGGGCTCGCCTTCCTCGTCGTCTTCGCGCTGGTGAAGGCAGCACTGCCCGACATCAACGAGGTGCCGGAGAACTTCTCAGCGACCGTGCTGTGGCAATTCCGCGTCGCCTCGCTCGGCATCCAGTTGGTGTTGTGGACCGTCGTCGGGCTCGGCTTCGGCGCAGTTGCCGAACGCGTGGTCGCGGTGCGCGACCAGCGCGGCCCGGCACGCCGCTACGCCTGAAATCCGATGCGTTGGCCGCCACTGTTTCGCGCCCTGGCGGCCAAAGCGGCTCAACGGTCGATACGACCGCAGAGCCACTTTGGTCTTTTGTTTTCTCGCAATTCCGGACGGAAAACCGCCGCACACTTTTCCTGGAAT
>NZ_VFTZ01000053.1 GCF_006440775.1 Mesorhizobium sp. B2-7-2
GCTGGGGTTTCAACACGGCCAGTTTGGCACATTCGATGCCGCAAGGGGCCGTCCACCCATCATTCTAGGGCGGAGCAAGGAGCGCAGCGACGCAGCGCAGACCCTAGAATCCATTCCGTGACGTTTCAGTCCTACAGCGATGCAGAACTGGCGTTGGCGCCAGCGCTCCTTTCTGGATCGCCGCATTCTTCGGCTGATGTAACGGAATGGATCCTCGGGTCTACGCGTCCGCTTCGCTCCCGCTCCGCCCGTGGATGACGAAGGTGGGAAAGTCCTCGCGGCCAAGTCTACGCTGCCGATTGCGGCAACACGAACGGCATGTTCGAGGCAGGCAAAGCACCGACCCTGAGCCGGCAGTCGAACACCCTCTCGATCAGCTCGTCGTTCAGCACGTCCGTTGACGACCCCGCGGCGGCCAACTGGCCACCGTGCAGCACGAAAATTCGGTCGGCATACATGGCCGTCAAATTGAGGTCGTGCAGGATCGCCACCACGCCGCCGCCGCGCTGGGCGAAATCGCGCGCGATGTTCATGATGATGAGCTGGTGCTTGATGTCGAGGCTGGAGACCGGCTCGTCGAGGAAGAGGTAGCGCGGCCGCCCTTCGAGCACCGGCGCCCAGACCTGGCAGAGCACGCGGGCAAGCTGCACGCGCTGCTGCTCGCCGCCGGAAAGCTCCTGGTAAAAGCGGCCGGCGAAACCGCCGAGGTCGACACGCGCCAGCGCCCGCTCGGGCAAACGCGCATTCTCGCCGGGCAGCACGCCGGAGCGCCCGCCGATCAGGCCGAGGCGAACGATCTCGCGCACGGTGAACGGGAAGGACAGCGCCGTCGATTGCGGCAGCACCGCGCGCAGCGTGGCTGCCTCGACCGGCTTCATGGCGGACAGGTCGCGGCCGTTGAGGGTGACGGTGCCGGTATAGGCAAGCTCGCCGGTCAGCGCCTTGAGCAAGGTCGTCTTGCCGGATCCGTTCGGTCCGACGATGGCCGTCACCTCGCCGGGCCGCGCCGCGAAGTTGACATTGGACACGATGCGCTTGCCGCCAATCGCCACCGAAATGTCGCGCGCTTCGATCATGGCGAACTCACAGATCGACGACGCCGCGCTTGCGCAGCAGGATCCAAAGGAAGAACGGCGCGCCGGCGACCGCGGTGACGATGCCGATCGGCAGTTCGGCCGGCGCGACGATGGTGCGGGCGACCGCGTCGGCGACGAGAAGCAGCGATGCGCCGAGCAGGGCCGAGGCCGGCAGCAAATAGCGGTTGTCCGGACCGATCGCCAGCCGCAGCACATGCGGCACGACAATGCCGATGAAGCCGATGCCGCCGCTGACCGCGACCGAAGCGCCGACCGCTGCCGACACCGCGACGACTGCCGTGTATTTCAGCCGCTGCACCGCAATGCCGAGATGGCCCGCGGTCGCTTCTCCCAGCGCCAGCGCGTTGAGGCCGCGCGACAGGAACGGCATCGCCGACAGCGCCAGCACGATCACCGGCCCCACGGTGCCAATCTTCGGCCATGTCGCGCCAGCCAGCGAGCCGAGCTGCCAGAACGTCAGGTCGCGCAGTTGCCGGTCGTCGGCCATGAAGATGAGGACACCCGTCAGCGCCATGGCAAGAGCGCTGATGGCGATTCCGGCAAGCAGCATGGTGGCGACCGACGTCCGCCCCTGGCGCGTGGCGACGGCGTAAAGCAGCAACGTCACCGCGAGCCCGCCGAAGAATGCCGCGAGCGGCAAAGCGAGCGTGCCCAGCGCAAGCGTGACGGGCGCAAGCCAGGTCGTGCCGACCACGATGATCGCCACCGCACCGAGACTGGAGCCGGCGGAGACGCCGATCAGGCCGGGATCGGCAAGCGGATTGCGAAACAGCCCCTGCATCACCGCGCCGCAGACGGCCAGCGCTGCGCCGATCAGCACGCCGAGCAGCACGCGCGGCATGCGGATGTCATAGACGATCAACTGGTCGCGCGCGGCCAACGCCGCGTCGGCAGGCATGGTGCCCGTAAACCAGCCGCGGATGACGCGGACCGCGGAGGCGTCGGAAGCGCCCGACGTCAGCGACAGGAACACGCAGAGAGCGAGCGTCACACACAAGAGCAGGATGACAAGCCTTGCCCGGGCCGAGCGGTCGCCATCGGCTGCCATCGCCCGGTCCGCGCCGGCAATGGATTGTTCGGCCATCGCCGCTCAGTCCAGGACCTGGTTGCCGTAGAGCGAAACGGCAAGATCGCGGATGGCATCCGCCGTGCGCGGCCCGAAGCCGAGCAGGTAGCCGCCCCCCATGCTGGTCATCTTGCGGTCGGCGCCCGCCGGTGTTGAAGCGACGGCAGGGTTGGCGAACAGCTCCTCTTCCGAGATCGGCGGTCCGCCGCCCTTCATCGTCAGGATGACGTCCGGCCTGGCGCTGACGATCGCCTCGTCGGTCATCGACTTGTAGCCGGAAAAACCCTCTACCGCATTGACCGCGCCAGCCAGCTTGACGATGCCGTCGGCCGCCGTGTCGCTGCCCGCGGCAAGGATCTTGCCGCCCTGCGTCGACAGCACGAACAGCACGCGCTTGCGATCCTTGACCGCAGCCGTCTGCTTTTCGGCCGCCGTGAGCTTCGCGTCCGTTTCGGCAACGAGCTTCTCGGCCTTGGCCCCGACCCCCAGCGCTTTTCCCACGACGCGGATCTTTTCGAGGATGCCCTCATGATTGTAGCGGTCCGGCACCTCGATGAACGGCACGCTCGACTTCTTCAGCACGTCGACCGCTTCTTTCGGGCCGCTGCCCTGCAGCGCCAGGATTCCGGTCGGATTGACCGACAGGACGCCCTCGGGCGACAGCGCGCGCATATAGCCGACATCCGGCAGCTTCGCCGCCGCCTCGGGATAGTTGCTGGTTGAGTCGCGGGCGACGAGGCAGCCTTCCTCGCCGAGCGCATAGACGATCTCGGTGATCGAGCCGCCTATGGAGGCGATCCGCGAGCTGTCCGAAAAGACAGTCGTGCCTTCATCCGCCGTGGCCGGCTGAATGGCGACGGCAAGCAGGACGCCGAGCATCGGGGCAAGCGCCGCGCGGAAACTGAGAGCAAAGCGCATTGGGTGCTACCTCATGCAGCGGTCGGATTGGGAATGCGGGGCAGGTTCTCGGCCAGAAAACGCCAGTCTTCCCGCTCGCCTTCGCCTTCATGGCGCTTGCCGAAGAACTGGATGATCATGCCGCCATTGGCGTCATAGGCCTCCAGCGAGGTGACATGGCCGTCCTTGGTCGGCTTGCGCACCGCCCAGACTTCGCGGATGTGGTCGGTCCTCAGATGCAGATGGAAAGTCTCGTCGAGAACGTTGAGCCACGGCCCCATCGGCTTGACCGACTTGATCGGGCCGGAATGGATCTGGATGCAGCCGCGATTGCCGACGAAGCACATGATCGGCATCTCGCCTGCCGCAGCGTGGTGGAACATGGCGCTGACCGCGTCATTGTCGAGCAGCCAGGCATAGTCTTGGCCCACCATGCGCACCGCCTCGCGGCGGCTGAGCTTCAGCGTCTTCAGCATGCCGAAGAACTGATGCACGTCGGTAAGCCGGCTCCAGCGGTCGCGCAGATCGCCGATCGAGGCAGCCGAGCCCTGCCCTTCATCCTCTCCTTCCGCGGCGCTTGGGAGGATCGCGACGGTCGGTTCCTGGTTCGACGATTCGAGGCTCGCCACCAATTTCTGGTGGGCATAGAGATTGGATGCGGGCCTCAGATGCACCTTGTGCACCGCCTCGCCGGCCGCGTCGAAGAACTGCAGGCTGCGGCGGATCTCGCCGCCGTCGCGCTTTTCGACGGCAAAGCCATGCATCCAGGCCTTCGGGAAGATGCGCAGGTCGATGTTCTCGCCAAGCACCATGGCGTTATGGTTGCCGGTGACGACCTTGTCGTAGACGCCGATCTTCTCGTGCACGGCGCTTTCGTTGCGCGTCAGCGCCATCACCTCGCCGACCGCCTCGAGCCCGGTCAGCAGATCGTTGACACGCGGCTCGACGCGGACAGTGCCGAAGCCGCAGTGCGCCGCGACCAGTTCCGCTTCCGAAATGCCCAGTTGCGCCGAGAGATCGCGCTCCCGCATTTTCGGATTTTCTTCTCGCGCCCGCCGGATTTCCTCCGGCGACGGCTTAACGCGCTGGTCCATTTCGTCCACCTGCAATGTCTTCCACCCGTGCTGACTGATATGTGCTGGCCTAACCCCGCCGGTTCCGGTCACTTGTTGAGGATCAGCTTGCCCTGGCGGGTGATCTTCAGGCGGTAGAGCGCGCCGTGATGCTCGATGCCGATCTCGTGCTCGCCCTGGAACAGCGTGTTGCTGGAGAGCGTCCTCACCGCCAGCGGCACGCGTTCGTAACGCATCTGCGTGTCTTCCGGGCGGCGGACGCGATAGCGGAAATCGTTGGGATTGTGCGTGTTCATCGGGTCGGTCCTTTCCTCTGACGGCCACCTTGGCCGCAGCCTCTCAAAATGCCGATTCAATTCTTGACTCGAATAATCATGTTTACTAGTCAGTGCATTACCGGAGTAAATTAGTCAACATTTAAGACGCCGGATGTGATCAAAAATGCGAGCGAGCCACCGGCCAGCCAGCTACGAGCCTGAAAATCTGGAGTTGGGGCATGGAGTTGGTGACTTGGGGACGGACGGGCCTGGCTGGCGATAGCGTGGGGCCGGGCTTCCGATCGATTGCAAAGACAATCGCCGCATTAATGGCCGGAGCGGCGGCGATTGCGCTCAGTGCGCCCGCCGCGCAAGCGCAGCAGGCCGCGCAGACGGCGGTCAACCAGCAGCAGTCCGATCAGAAAAGGCAGGCTGACGAGAAGGCCGCGGCCGACGGAACGCTTCTCGACAAGATCCTCGTCATCAGCCGCACGGGCGAAACCGCCATCCAGTCGCTGGCTTCCGCCAGCCATGTCGATCAGGAGCAGCTCGACCGCCGCATGGCGACGACGCCGAACGAGACGCTGCTCGGTGTTCCGGGCGTCGCCGTCCAGGCCGACGCGCGGCGTGTCTCTTCGAGCATCAACATCCGCGGCCTGCAGGATTTCGGCCGCGTCGCGGTGATCGTCGACGGCGCAAGGCAGGACTTCCAGCGTTCCGACCACGGCACGCAATCGACCTTCTATGTCGATCCCGAGCTGATCAAATCCGTCGACGTCATCCGCGGACCCACCGCCAACACCTATGGCTCCGGCGCCATCGGCGGCGTCGTCTTCTTCGACACCAAGGACGCCGCCGATTTCCTCAAGCCGGAAGAGACTTGGGCCGGCACGCTGACCGGGCGCTATGAAAGCAACGGCAAGGGCTGGACCACCAGCGCGACCGGCGCTTACCGGATCAACGAGAACTGGGATGTTCTCGGCAACATCGTCTATCGCGACTACGGCGACTACAAGAACGGCGGCGGCGACACCGTTGCCGGCACCGGTTTCGATGTGCTGAGCGGCCTGCTCAAGACCACCATACGCCCGACCGAGAACAGCGAATTGAAGCTCGGTTGGGTCGGCTCGAAGGACGGCTGGACCGAGACTAGCGGCGGCGTGCCGACCAACGATGTCGACCTCAAGTCGAACACTTTCACGGCTCGCTACAACATCACCGACGACGCCCGGAGCTGGCTCGACCTCCACATCAACGCCTCCTACAACAGAACCAATCTCGACCTGACCACGCTCACCGCGCAGAACCGCTTCGATCCGGTCACCGGCCTGCCCGTGGTGCTGCCGGTCGGCTCGCTGTCGACGTTCGATGTCGGCACGACCGGCATCGACATCTGGAACACGTCGCGCTTCGAGACGGCGAGCGTCGCGCACGAACTGACCTATGGCGGCGACTGGGTCGGCGACGATGTCGATACCGGCGGCAGCGCCGGCGGCGACTCCTTCTACACGCCGTCGGGCAAGCGCAACGTCTCCGGCGCCTACATCCAGGACAAGCTGACCTGGGAGTGGATCGAGGTCATTGGCGGCCTGCGCTACGACAATTACAGCCTGAAGGACGATACGAATGAGGCGTCCGGCGACCGAGTATCGCCGCGCATCACCGTCGGCGTTTCGCCCCTCGAAAACACCGGCCTGGCCGGCCTGCAGTTCTACGGCACCTACGCGGAAGGCTATCGTTCGCCTTCACTGACCGAGACGCTGATCAGCGGCAACCATCCAGCCGGCGTCAGCTTCCCGTTCCTGCCCAATCCGAACCTAAAGCCCGAGACCGGCAAGACCGTCGAGTTCGGCGTCAACTACCAGCAGAATGACATCATCGAGGGCGGCGACGCGCTGCGGCTCAAGGCTGCCTACTTCCACAACAACGTCGACGATTACATCGACGGCGTGACGCTCTCGCCCTTCGATCCGACCAGCGGTTGCCCGTTCGGCCCGGGCATTCCGATCTGCTTCCAGTACCAGAACTTCGCCAAGGCCAAGATCAATGGCTTCGAGCTGGAAAGCGTCTACGACGCCGGCTGGGGCTATGCCGGCCTGTCGGCCTCCATCATCGATGGCCACACCATCTCGTATGAAGGCGAGCGCGCCGACCTGGCCACCATCCCCTCCTCGCAGGTGACGGCCCAGCTCGGCCTACGCTTCCTCGAGGACAAGCTGACCGTCGGCGGCGAGGTGCAGTATAACGGCAAGCCGAAGGGCAATCCGGTGCCCAAGGACTTCACGCTGGTCAACGCCTTCGCCAGCTACCAGGCGACGGACAATCTCAAGCTCGACTTCCGCGCCGACAATCTGTTCGACGTCAAATACACCAACCCGCTCAACGGAGGCACGACCGCTGTCCTCTACGAACCCGGCGTCACCCTGAAGCTGGCGGCAACCATGCGCTTCGGAGGCTGAGGAATGAATAGCTTGACGGCATCGCTTCGCCTGCTGACCTCGGCGTTTGCGATGTCGCTTGGCCTGGCGCCGGCGTGGGTACAGTCCGCGCCGGCCCCCGTCTCAGGTCCGGCCCGCCTCCGGTCCGCCATGGGCGGCAACCGATCTTGATTTGACAATTCCTTGTCGCGTGCGGCAGGTCTCGGCGCGAGCCATGCAGGATATCAATCACCCTTCGGATGCAGGCAGTGAACCGGCGATCAAGCCGGACGCGCCGCTCATGCAGACGCGGCAATCCGCGGGAGACCGCAGATGGGCAGTGGCGATCGTCGCCTCCGGCCTGCTCCATGGAGCCGCCGCGGCGGCGTTTCTGATCGCACCCGCGGGGACATTCGATCCTGCGGACGCGATCAGGGCCGAGGGCGCCGACCAGTCCGGCGACAACGTCATCGGCAGCGCCTTGGACGACCAGGCGTCCGGCGCGGTGGATGTTACCCTGGTGCCGGATCCGCAGCCGGCAAAACGCCAGGCCGCAAAACCCGCTCCGCCGGCCGAGGCGCAGCAGCCGGCAAGTGAGCAAGTGGCGCGCCAGCCTCCGCCGGAAGCCGTCAACGAGCCGGCCCCGGACTTCCTGGCGGCCGCCACACCGCGCCAGGATGATCAGAGCGTCTCCATGGACAGCAAGCCGACGCCCGCGACCGAGCCGCAAATCACACAAGCGCCTCCTGCGGAGCCCGAGCAATCGCCGGTCCCGAGCGCGTCACCGAGCGCACCAGCCGGATCGGCGGGGCCAGGCGAAACCGTTGAACCGCGAGGCACGGCGGATGGCGATACGCGCGACGCGCCGGTCGTCGCCAGCAAGGGCAAGAAACAGGCCGCCGGCAATGCGCTGGAATCCCGCTACAGCGGTGAAATCCAGAAGAAGCTTGCCCGCGCCAACCGTCGCGTTTCGAAATCGATCCAGGCCAAGGCTCGCAACAATGCCAGGGTGGTTTTCGTCGTCGCGGCCGACGGCAGCGTCAGCGATCTGCAGCTCGCCGAAAGTTCAGGGTCCGCCGAGCTCGATCAGTTCGCTTTGACGCTGGTGCGCAAGCAGGCACCGTTCCCTCCCATTCCACCCGAGACCGGAAAATCGAGTTGGGTGTTCAAGGCGCGGATCGGCCCTTTTTAGAACCCTCGCCATCCCAACAATTCGTCCCTTTCGAAAGGAAGCCAATGTACATCGCCATGAACCGCTTCAAGGTCCAGAACGGCTCTGAACAAGCCTTCGAGGACGTCTGGAAAAGCCGCGACTCCAGCCTCTCCGAGATGAAGGGTTTCAAGGAATTCCACCTGCTGCGCGGTCCGGTCAACGAGGCCGAGGGCTATACGCTGTTCGCCTCGCACACGGTCTGGGCAAGCCAGGAGGATTTCGTCGCCTGGACGAAATCGGAAAACTTCCGCGCCGCCCATCGCAACGCCGGCGGCTCGAAGGTGCACTATCTGGGCCATCCGCAGTTCGAAGGCTTCTCGGTCGTCGAAGGCGCTTGAACATGCCTTTGCCAACGAGATTTTTCGCGCCGGCAGGTGGCACTGCACAGGGATTTTGACCGGTCGGCTCTGTTTGCGTTGGCAGGTGGCATGCGTTGGAGATTGGCCGAAACGC
>NZ_VFTZ01000054.1 GCF_006440775.1 Mesorhizobium sp. B2-7-2
TCGCTGAGGTCGACGTCGCTGAAGCCGAGCTGGCCCGAGGCCGTCTGCGTGCCGTCCTCCTTGACCGTGCCGGTGTCGGTCGCGCCGGTGATCGTCACCGCGTCGTTGGTGCCGTCGATATGGATGGTGACGGTGCGGGTGTCGGTGCTGCCGTGGCCGTCGTCCACCTTCACCGTGTAGGTCTCGGTCAGGTGGTCGCCGGCGCCGAGCGACTGCGCCGCCGCGTTGTCGAGCGTGTAGGTCCATTTGCCGGTCTGGTCGACCGCAATCGAGCCGTAGGCGCTGCCGTTGACACCGTCGATGCTCCAGGTGTGGCTGTCGCTGAGGTCGACGTCGCTGAAGCCGAGCTGGCCCGAGGCCGTCTGCGTGCCGTCCTCCTTGACCGTGCCGGTGTCGGTCGCGCCGGTGATCGTCACCGCGTCGTTGGTGCCTGTGATCACCACCGACAGCGTACCCACGCTGAGCGTGCCATTTGACATCTTGATGGTGTACTGAATCGTATCGTTGAATGTCTGTCCGGCCGCAAGTGCGTTGATCTGCCCACTCAACCCAGTCGCGTCGTAATGAATCTTGTTGTCACTTCCGATCCAGAATTTCGCGCCATTTGTGCTGGTTTCGGCGAATTGAATTCCCGCTTGATCCTGTATCAGGAGATCCTTGTTATAATCGGCGAAGGCCTTGTTCGTGACTGTGATGCTGGCCCCTCCGTCGTCGTTCTTGGTGCCGTCATCCACCGAATAGATCGTCGTCTTGGTCCCGCCACCGCTTGCCGCAAGCACGTCGAACGTGAACTGAAGGCTGCCGTCCTCGCTGCCGGATTGCGTCAGATTGGCTGCCGCGCCCGAATTCGAAAACGTGACGGTCGAGCCTGAAACTGTTGTGGTCGCCATTGCCAATTACCCCCTGTGATCCCTTTGCGAACGACCAAAGTGTTCGCCCCAACGGTTACTGCTGATCCTGGTGCGGACGACGCAAGCGGATGCTTCCGCCCGCGGCGGTTGGTCAGGACCAAGCCACTCTGATTGAACGTAAAGACTTCTCTCGCCGAGAGACAAAACCCCACCCCAGAGCGCTTGCACGCTCGCACCCAACGTTCCTAGCTGGCGTGCCCCCCTCGGTCGCCGCAATCGCGGGACAAGCATACCTATATTCAGGTATATTAGCTTTTTACGATTTGGAAACCATAACGGAATATATATTGCCGCGTAATGTTAACGATTCATTAAACATTTAACAAATCTGCCACCCCATCGATTGATGCCTGTGTCTCCCAAAGTGAGCTGCGATTTGGAGGGAATGATATGCATCAAAACAAAGACTTAAAGTGCACGGCCCGAGTCCGTTTCGGCGCAGCGTCATTTGATGGCGCAGCGTTGACTTCGCCATCGCTCGGTCGCTGGCATTTCTGTTGGAAATTTTATCGGAACATGTAGTGCTGCGAGCAACCGACAAAGCAGGCTCGCCGTCAACCAATGGCGCAAAGGCCGCCAGAGCCCGGTCGCCAGCGTCTTTCCGATGTCAGCCAGCCAGGCTGTCCTGCTCCAAGGCGTTCGGGTCGCCCGGCGCCGTCGCCCAGGCGAGCTCGACCAGCGTCACCGTGCGCCGGCCCACGCCGTCGACCTGGCAGACGATGAGGCCCTGCTCCTCGATATAGTCGAGCAGCCGGCGCGCGCGGCGCAGCGAATGCGAACCGTAAGCCCGCGCGATCGCCGCGTCGCTCGGGCAGGGCCAGCCTTCCTTGGCGGCGCGCGCGATCATCATGAACACGCCCTGCATGTCCTCGGGCAGCAGTGACGCGCGCACGGAAACGTCGCGCCAGGCGTCGTCCTCGGCCATGTCGAAGCCGACGCCGGCGCGGGCGCGCGTCAGCATGCGGCGGAACTCCGACAGATCGGGCACCACGGAGGCGAGCCCTTCGATGCGGCAGCGGACCACGAACTCCTGGTAGAGCACGCCGATGACGCGGAACCCGGCGTCCGGCTCCGCCAGGATGGCGCGCAGGATGCGGTCCATCCGCTCGCGCCGTTCTGCCAGGTCCTCGGCGCTTGGCTGCGCCTCCATCGGCTCGGGGCGCATGTCCAGCGGTGCGGCCTTGGCCGCCATCAATTGGTCAAGCAGGTCGGGCGGAGGCCGGCGCTGCGGCCTGACCGTCTCCGGCGGCGGCGCGGCAAGAATGATCGCGCGCGCATCTTCGAGCGCGGCTCCCGGCATCGGCATCAGCCGCGGCGTGCCGTTGCGCGGGCTGGTTTCGGTCTGGCCGATGCGCACGCCGAGCGGACGGCGCGACAAGGCAGGACCGAGCGCCATGAAATGGCCGCGCGCCAGGTCGCGGAAAGCTTCGGCCTGGCGCCGTTCCATGCCGAGCAGGTCGGCGGCGCGCGCCATGTCGATGTCGAGGAAGGTCCGGCCCATCAGGAAGTTGGAGGCTTCGGCCGCGACGTTCTTGGCGAGCTTCGCCAACCGCTGCGTGGCGATGATGCCGGCAAGCCCGCGCTTGCGGCCGCGACACATCAGATTGGTCATGGCGCCCAGCGAGAGCTTGCGTGCCTCGTCCGAAACCTCGCCGGCGGCGGCGGGCGCGAAGAGCTGCGCCTCGTCGACGACCACGAGCATCGGATACCAGTGGTCGCGCGCGACCTCGAACAGCCCGCCGAGGAATGCCGCGGCGCGCCGCATCTGGTTCTCGGCATCGAGCCCTTCGAGGTTGAGTACTGTCGAGACGCGGTGGATGCGCGCCCGCTCGCCGGCCGCTTGCAGGCCGCGCTCGGTATGTTCCTCGGCATCGATCACCAGATGTCCAAAGCGTTCGCCCAGAGACACGAAGTCGCCTTCGGGGTCGATGATGGTCTGCTGCACCCAGGGCGCGCTCTGCTCCAGAAGGCGGCGCAGCAGATGCGACTTTCCCGAGCCCGAATTGCCCTGCACCAGCAGGCGGGTCGCCAGCAACTCCTCAAGGTCGAGGGCCGCCGGCGCGCCTGCGCTCGTCTGTCCCATCTCGATTGCAACGGTCATGTTCTCGACTCGGATCGTCTCCCTGCGCGCGACGGGCTTACCAACCTGAGCGCGGTGCGTCGAGCTTACGCTGCCGTTAGCCAGCAGGTGTCCACATCTGCGCTTGAATCACGGGGGTTGTCGCCAGCCCACTGGTCGGACCACCATTTTGCTGGCACATTCCAGCCGTTGGCGTATCATCTTTTGCGGGAGGGTTCATGGCAGGAGGAGGCCGATGAACGTCACTGCGGAAGTGCCCGTCATGGATCCGACGGTGCAAGACCTTGTTTCATCTGCTCTTTCGAAATTTCGCGCCGGCGATACCGTCTCGACCCGGGCGATGCTCGACGCCATACGCCGATCCGACCCGGCCTGCCAGGATAGCGACGACCATCTGATCGAACTGATCGTCATGGCCGCGGTTGGTAAGACCATGGGCGTCGTGTTCGACCACCGCTCGCCCGATGAGCGGTTGCCACGTCTTTCCTAGCGAGCCCGTCGGCTGAAGCCTTCTAACGTCGCCATTCACGGGCGGAGCGGGGAGCGAAGCGACGCGCGCACGCCCGTGGACTCATTTCCGTGACTTCGAGGCGTCGCAGTGGTGCAGACGAACCAACAGGCGCTTCGGCTAAGCTCCACAAGGACGATTTGCCAACGCAGGCGGCGGCCGATAGACCCCTGCTAGTTCTCCGACACAGGGATTTTGAAAGGTTGCCGTTTGTCTTGGTGCAAGATTTTCCGTTCATTTCCGTGAAACCA
>NZ_VFTZ01000055.1 GCF_006440775.1 Mesorhizobium sp. B2-7-2
TGGCGGAGGATTCCAGATTTGGCAGACCTCGGCTGGCGCCAGGACGGCTCCGCCACAAAATCTCACCCGATGCATAACTAGGGTTAGGTGGCGCGCCACCTAACCGTTCAACGGCGCGCTTTACGTCTTCCGCGCCAAAAGAGCGGACAGGATCAAGATCGTCTGGTGGGACGGCAGCGGCGTGTGTTTTTATGCCAAGCGGCTAACGACGCGAAGTTGGCCGCGGATCGGCCACAACCGGGTCCAGCTCAATGCTCAGCTCATGGCTCTGGTTGACGGAATGGACTGGAAACGGGTTCGGACGGAGACCGTCAGGCGGCCGCAATCGGCTGGGTAAAACCCTGCGGCATGATGAATCAGGGGGCTGAAAAGCGGGAAAATTGCCCGCGAATATGCTCTGATTTTGGCCATGTCGACACCCCATCTCGCACTCCCGGACGACGTTGACGCGCTCAAGACGATGGTTGTTGCCATGGCCGAAAAGGCCGCCCTTATGGAGGAGCGCGCCTTCATCTCGAGTTGGTCAACAAAAGTGCTGATGAGCGGATCGCACGTCTGACCGCGGTGGTGAAGATGCTTGGAGAGCGCGCGCTTCGGCAGCCGCTCCGAAAGTTTTGCGGACCGGTGAGCTGAGCGAGGAGCAGTATGCTCTCGTCTTCGAGGAGACCGAAACCGGCGTGGCGGCCATCGAAGCGCAGATGGACAAGTCTGTGGGCGGCTCGAAAGCGAAGCGCGCACCGCGTCCTCGCAAAGGCTTTGCGGCCCATCTCGAACAGGTCGAGGTGGTCATCGAGCCCGAAACGCCTGCTGGCTGCGAAGCGCTGGAAAAGATCCCGATTGGCGAGGATGTCTCCGAACGGCTCGATGTCACCCCGCGAAGTTCCGGGTGATCGTCACCCGTCGGACGGCGTTATCAAGGCAGCCGCTCCCGCCCGCATTCGAAAGCATCCGACCGAAGCGCTGCTGGCGCAGTTCGCGGTGTCGAAATACGCTGATGGCCTGCCGATCTACCGCCACGAAGCGATCTATGCTCGCGATCAGGTCGAGATCGACCGGTCACAGATGGCCCAGTGGATGGGCAAGGTCGGCTTCGAGCTCGAGCCACTCGCCGATTACGCACTGACCGGCATCAACCAGGGTGAGCGGGTCTTTGCCGATGAGACCACGCTGCCAACGTTGGCGGCGGGATCGGGCAAGGCCAAGACGGCCTACCTCTGGACCTATCTCCGCGATGATCGGCCCTTTGGCGGCAGCGGACCGCCCATCAGGCTCCGGCGCCGTTCCACGCCACCCCGCGCGGCTGGGCCGGTCCCGGCCTGCTGGCGATGATCCTGTTCGAGAAGTTCGGCCAGCATCAGCCGCTCAATCGCCAGGCTGAACGCTATGCCCGCGAAGGCGTGCCGCTCAGCCTGTCGACGCTCGCCGACCAGGTCGGCGCCGGCGCCGCGGCGCTGATGCCGCTGTTCAAGCGGCTCGAACCCCATTGCTGTCCGCTTCACGTCTGCACGGCGACGATACGACGGTTCCGGTCCTGGCCAAGGGCAAGACCGATACCGGCCGATTATGGACCTATGTGCGCGATGACCGACCATTCGGTGGCGCCGATCCGCCGGCGGCGGTGTTCTACTATTCCCGCGATCGCCGAGGGGAGCATCCTGCGGCGCATCTCGCCGGCTGGAGCGGCATCCTGCAGGGCGATGCCTATGGCGGTTATGGCGATCTCTATACGACGGGCCGTCAGCCCGCGCCTGTTCTGGAGGCCAGCTGCTGGGCCCACAGCCGGCGCAAAGTGTTCGAGCTGGCCGATATCGAAGCGGCGGCGCGCAAGAAGGCGCGCGGCGAGAAGCCCAACCTGGTCTATCCGCTCGCGGTTAAGCCGTGAGCGCATCGATGCCCTGTTCGATATTGAGCGCGCGATCAACGGCCTGTCCCCAGGCCAACGCCACGCCGTGCGCCAAGAGCGGAGCGCGCCGCTGGTCACCGAGCTCGAGCGCTGGATGATCGAGACGCGCGACAAGCTCTCGCGCGGACACGATCTGACCAAGGCCTTCAACTACATGCTGCGTCGCTAGTCATCCTTCACCCGGTTCCTCGACGATGGGCGGATTTGCCCATCGAACAATGCAGCCGAGCGAGCCCTGCGCGGCATCGCCATCTCGGGGTCATTCTGCCCATGTTGGGCAGGAGGTCGAGGTCCATTACCGTTGGCACCCGTATTTCGGACGTCGGCTTCGCTGCGAGAACAGCGAAGAGCGCGCCAACGGCCGGATCATTCATCTCGTCGTCGCGCCCGGGCATGTCATTACCGCTCCGGCCTGGATGATCGATCCCGTGGCTTGCGCGGCGATGGACCTTGGCTCCCCGCGCGTATCGCTTGCCGCGCTGCTTGAGCTTAACAAGCTCTTGATCGAACGCCGTTTCCGGCGAGGCTCTCCGGATGATTTCACCATCGCGGAGGCGCAACATGAGAACCTTGCCACCCCCGACACGATCTCTCGTGGTCGTTCGCCAACTCAGCTTGCCGCTCGACTCGCAGAAGCTGAACGGGCTGAGTTCAGCGCAATGGACCATAGTGATCGCCCGGCTCGCCAACGTACTGATGGCCGCCGCCGGCGTGGCAACGGAGGAGGAGAGCTGCGATGACGAGCGGTAATCTGATTCCGACTGCCGTCCTCAAGCGCAAGGCCGTGGTCTATGTGCGTCAGTCCACTCAGGCGCAGGTCCAGCTCAACCTTGAGAGCCAGCGTCGGCAGTATGAGCTTGTCGACGTCGCGCGGCGCTGGGGATTCCGCAAAGTAGAGGTGATCGACGAGGATCTGGGACGAACCGCAAGCGGGGCTGTGGAGCGTCCCGGTTTCGAGCGCCTGGTCGACGATCTGTGCACCGGCCATGTGGGCGCCGTGCTTTGCCTGGAGGCGTCCCGCCTGTCGCGCAACGGGCCGGACTGGCATCGGCTGCTCGAGTTGTGCGGCGAAGTCGATGCACGCGTGATCGATCTGGACGGAGTCTACGATCCGGGATTGCCGAACGACCGCCTGCTGCTCGGTATGAAGGGCAGCATCAGCGAGTTCGAGCTCGGCGTGCTGCGTGCCCGCATGTACGAGGCCGCCCGCGCCAAGGCACAGCGTGGGGAACTGCGCATCTCCGTGCCCTTCGGCTATGTCTGGCACCGCGATTATGGTCTCGGTTTCGATCCCGACATGCGCCTGCAGGAGACCATTCGCCTGATATTCGCGCGCTTCCGCGAACTCGGCAGTGCGCGCCAGGTCCTGATCTCGATGATCGACGATGGCGTGCATTACTGCTGTTGCTGGCCGCGCAAACGGGGTTGCGGGTCTCGGAGATCATCGATCTCCACCAGGACTCGGTGATGCTGGG
>NZ_VFTZ01000056.1 GCF_006440775.1 Mesorhizobium sp. B2-7-2
TAGCTTAGATGCTGTTCAGCAGTTGCAGAACGGCATCGGTGGGCCGGAAGCGCGCCCCGTAATTGCCCTCGATGCCCGCCTTTTCGATTCCGTTGCGCATCATCTCGACATCCGCGGCGGCATAGCGGTGGGTGGTGGCGACCTGTGCGTGCCCGAGCCAGGCTTGAATCGTCAAAAGATCCACGCCGGACTGGAGAAGCTTCATGGCGAGGGAGTGCCGGAAGATGTGTGGCGATATGGGCTTTTCGGCCAAGTCCGGCCTAATGGCCACTGCCTTGGCCGCCGCTCGTCGTACGATGTGGGTCGCCCCGAAGCGCGTCAGGCGCTCATTGTGGGCGCCGACAAAGATCGGTCGTGGTTCGAGGTTGGCGATTCCGCGTTCGCGCAACAAGGCCGCCAGCGCTCTCGCCAAATCCTGAGAAACGGGGATGACGCGATCTCTGCGCCCCTTACCGTGCAACAGCACCTGCGAACGCGGGCGTTCCAACTGAAGGTCGTCAGCATTGACACCAATGGCTTCGGAGACCCGCGCGCCGGTCCGCGCCAGGAACAGCAGAAACGCGCGGTCGCGCCGACCACGGGGCGTCCTCTGATCGGGCGCCGCAATGATTGCGTCCACTTCTGCGTTGGTGAGGTGGCGCGTCACCTCAATGTGCGCCCGTTTTGTGGGAATCGTCAGCACGCGTTGCGCGACACCAAAGGACGCCGGGTCGGCCGCTGCCACATGGTGGAAGAAAGATCGTATCGCAGCTAGTCGGGCATTGCGCGTGGCGACGGTGTTGTTCCGCTTCTCCTCGAGTTCGTCGAGAAAGGCGAGAACGAGGTCTCGATCGAGATCTTCGAGCACCAACGCCGCCGGCCTCTTCCGCAACCTGGCGGCGGCAAAGAGGATCAGCATGCGCAAGGCGTCGCGATAGCTCGCGACAGTCGCGGGAGTGGCGTTGCGCTGCTTGGTCAAGCGCCGGCGAAAGTAGGATTCCAGGAGCGGCGCCAGGAGAAGATGTTCGCTCATGCTGCACCTCCATCGAGGAAAGCGCGGTCCGCCGCAATGGCGAGAAGATCCGTCGAACCAGTGAGGTAGTAAGCGGTATCGCTGTAGCTGGCGTGGCCGAGATATGTGGCGAGCAACGGGAGCAGCGCCTGAACGTCTGCGCGCTGTTGGTGCCAGAAGCTGAGGCGGGTCACGGCGAACCGGTGCCTGAGATCGTGCGGCCTTAAGGGCTTACCGCCATCAAGGCCGGCGAGCTTGCGGACCTCGGCAAAACCGTTTTGCAGGCCGGTCGCTGAGAGGCGGTTGCCACGAGAGCTGAGGAAGAAGCCCTGGTCCTTGGGCGTGGGAAAAGCGGCGTCACGCTCACGGGCGTAATGGCGAAGGGCAGCCTGGGTCGTCGTGTGAACTGGAACGAGACGGTCCTTGCGGAACTTCGTCTTCCGAACCAGAAGAACCCCGCTGGTCAGATCGACGTCGGAACGATCAAGCCTGACCACTTCGCCAGATCGCAGTCCCGAGCTTGCTAACAATCCGATCAGCGTTGCCATCGTCCGCCCCCTGAGAGGGATGCCTGGCGAAATGCGCGCACATGCGTCGATGAGCGACGCCAACTCTGACTCGCTGAGGATCCGCGGCGGCGGAATCGCCCTGGATCTGGGAAAGACTCTACGCTCCAAGGTCTCCGTTTGGGCGTCATAGACGGCGAGATACTCGTAGAATCGGCGGAGCACGCCGTGACGAGTGGTGCGGCTGTTGGCGGCGCCGCCGAACGACAGGACGAAGTCCAGCGCCATCGTCCGGGTGGCGGGCGCATCGAACTGAGCGCGTTCAACGTAGCGGACGAAAGCCCGCAACGTGCCAGCTTGTTTGCTGAAAGAGTAGCCGAGCGAGTGGCGCAGTTCGATGTAACGCTCGGCCTTCTCGCCGAGGAATCGGGTAAACGCGGTCATGCCGCGCCTCCCGGAAAGGGGAGTGCGACCTCGGCGAGTTGCGAGGCCGCAACCTTCACGTACAGCGCCGTTGTGTTGATGCTCCGGTGGCCAAGAAGATCGGCGACCTCGTTGATTGGCCTTCGCTGCCTGACGAGCTGGGTGGCAAGGCTGTGGCGCAGGAGATGCGCACCTGCGACCCGCCCGAGTTCGACCCCGCCATGCCGCAACCGCTTCCGCACGATCCTCGAAACAGGCGACGCGCACTTGAACGGCCCCAGCGGCGGCGCGAAGGACAGGAACAGATACGGACTATCCACCTTCGGTCGAGCGCGCAGGATGTAATCGGCGAGTGCGGCGCCGGTCTCCTCGAGGAGTGGTACCACCCGATCACGCTTGCCCTTGGTGCGCCGGACAAAAACCTCGCCAGTACGCCAGTGGATATCCTTCAGCCGAATGGCGCGTAACTCGCCGTTGCGAATGCCGGTGGTGGCGAGCAGCAGCAAGACGGCTCGATCGCGGATGTCGACCGGCGTCGTTGCGCCGATCGCATCGATCGCCTGCCGAACGTCATCCCATGCAAGGCGCGGCGGCAAATGTGCCAAACGCCAAGAGGGCGTCCTTGGGACAACGCGGGCGAGATCTTGGCGATGGTGGCCAGCCCAATACAAAAACCGAAGAAATGTTCGGATGTGAGAAGTCGCTGCCGTGCGGCTGCTGGAGGTCGCCGATAGTGACAGCCGATGCTCGACAGCAGCGAGGACGTGCTCAGCCGCCAACGCCTCGAGGTCCTGGCCGGGATGGTGATGGCGGAACCAATCCAAAAAGCGGCGACCGCCCAGAAGAACGCCTTCGCGGGTCTTCGGCTCCAGGCCCCGCACCCTGCGCAGATAGTCCGAAAAGGAGGCCAGAAGCGGATTATCCGGGTCAGCATCTACACTGGGAACGGAAGCAATGAATCGCTCCGGAGCCACTCGCAGTGCGTGTCCCAGCGCCGACACTGCTCCAATGCGTGGAGAATCCGTCGTAAACGTGGACAAATAGCTATCGACGACATCCTGATGGATCGGCATCGGACCACAGCGCGTCGCGGCAAACTGGCTAAAGCGCGCAATCCGGCTCAGGTAAATCTTGGCGGACGCTCGCTTATAACCAAGCGTGAAAAAATGCTCCGCGAGGCGATCCATCTCGCCGCCGAGCGCACCGCTACGCAGGCGCTTGAGTACCCCACGATACGAAAAATAGAAGTCGAGCATATTGCCCCTCCAGCATTGCGGCGCAGGGGGATCCCGCGTCCGTCAGAGAGGCATG
>NZ_VFTZ01000057.1 GCF_006440775.1 Mesorhizobium sp. B2-7-2
GTAGGCCCAAGGCAACAGATCATCGATCTGCTATTAGGGTGGCCGTTGACTACCCTGGTGAGGACATCGTCGAGATATCCCAGCGGCTCAACGCCGTTGAGCTTGCAGGTTTATGCCGATCGCCGAACTATGCCGAGTGAACAAGTTTTTACCAACACTTTCTCAACGCAAGTGACTATCTGCAACGCAGCACACTGTATCGGAAGCTGATCCACGGGCCATTTGGCGAGTTTGCACGCGTTTATGCGGGCAGATTGTCGGACGAAGGCTTCGGTCGGCGAAGATGTCGAGCGGGAACTGCCGGTCCTCTCGACCTTTCTCGGCCACACCAATGTTCGCGACACTTACTGGTATCTATCCGCCGCGCCGGAGTTAATGACCCATGCCGCGCGACTGCTGGATGAGCGGTGGGAGGTTCGCTCATGAGTGCCTCGAAAGATCTGGCCGTGCTGATCGAGCGGTGGTTCACCGATCGGCTCATGCGACATCGAGGCGTAAGCTCCAACACCATCGCCTCCTATCGCGGCACCTTCCGGCTCCTGTTTGCATTCGCGCAGACACGCCTTGGCAGGTCTCCGTCGCAGTTGACACTGCGGGATTTGGACGCGCCTTTCATCGGCGCATTCCTGGAGGACCTCGAGACACTGCGATCCGCCTCAGTGAGGACCCGGAATCTCCGTCTCACGGCCATTCGGTCTTTCTTCAGATATGCGTCGTTCGAGGAGCCGGCCCATAGCGCCCAGATTCAACGCGTGCTCGCGATCCCGAGCAAGCGATGCGACAAGCGACAGCTTCAGTTTCTCACTAGGCCCGAGATTGAAGCGATCCTGGCCTGTCCGGATCGCAGCACATGGCTGGGACGCCGTGATCACACTCTGCTGTTGCTGGCCGCGCAAACGGGGTTGCGGGTCTCGGAGATCATCGATCTCCACCAGGACTCGGTGATGCTGGGGCACGGTGCCCACGTGCGATGCGTTGGCAAGGGCCGCAAGGAGCGAAGTACGCCGCTCACCAAGGTTGCACAGCAAGCCCTTCGGGGCTGGCTCAACGAGCCCAGGAAGCGGGGTACAACGGCTCTCTTTCCGAACATGCACGGCGGCAGGCTGAGCGCCGAGGCGTGCAGGCGCTGCTGAACAAATATGTCGCCAAGGCTCGCGAACACTGCGTCCCCCTCCGCTCGAAGCGGGTGTCGCCCCATGTTTTGAGGCACAGCGCTGCCATGGAGCTGCTGCAGGCGGGCGTCGATTGTTCGGTCATCGCCCTATGGCTGGGCCATGAGGCGATGGAAACAACGCTGACCTATCTTCACGCACATCTTGAGCTGAAGGAATCCGCACTTGCCAAGCTGAAGCCATACGAACGCGCAAAGGCCGAACGATTTCGACCAAACGACCGGCTTCTCGCGTTCCTGAACGCCCTTTGAGCATGAGACCTATGCCGAGTGTGAACGACCGGTTCTTGGTCGAAATGGCAGGCAAAGCGCGTCATACCGCCATGATCGGAAGAGGCTCGGCATAGTTCGGCGGTCGGCATAAACCTGCAAACTCAACGGCGTCGAGCCGCTGGGCTATCTCGACGATGTCCTCACCAGGGTAGTCAACGGCCACCCTAATAGCAGATCGATGATCTGTTGCCTTGGGCCTAC
>NZ_VFTZ01000058.1 GCF_006440775.1 Mesorhizobium sp. B2-7-2
GCTAGGGCATATACACATCTTTCTGCGACGGATTGACTCGGTTGTGGCTGCTCGGATTCCGTGGCGGCGCAGGGTATGATTCTTGTTGTGGCGTTCTGATTTGCGGAGAACGTCACCGATGCAGACATGGCAGGATCTATCGCTGGGTTGGTTTGGAGACCGTCGTCTCGATAAAGGGGGGCGTCGCTGCTCCAAGCGATGGTGCTGCGTGAAACGGTCTGCTTGCGCCGGCTTGCCGGCGGCAACCATTCCGAGGAGATCCGCTATGGACGCTTTCTCGGCAACGAGGCGGTGACGGTCGAGCGAGTGATCGAGGGCTGGAGCGATCGGACCGGGCTTGCGGTCGCGGGCCGGCATGTTTTGGCACTGCAGGACACCAGCGAGATCAAGTTCGCGACGACGCCGGATAACCGGCGCGACCTGGGCAAGATCAAGAAGGGCAATTGCTGGGGCGTATTGTTGCATCCCATGCTTGCGCTCGATGCCGAACGCGGTTCTTGCCTTGGTCTTGTGGGCGGGCGGGTATGGACACGCTCCGAGGAAGAGCTGCCGCCGCATGCCGATCGGCCGTTGAGCGAAAAGGAATCGCGGCGCTGGATCGAGACGGCCGAGGCAGCCAAGCCGGTGCTGGCCCAGGCCAGCATGGTCACCTTCATTGCCGACCGTGAGAGCGACTTTTTTGTGATGTGGGCGCGCGTGCCGGATGGCCCCTTCCATCTGCAGACACGCGTCATGCACGATCACGCGCTGCTGTCGGGCACAACGCTGCGCCGGGCCGTGCAGGAGGTGGCATTTTGCGATGAGCAGGTGATCGAACTGCGTGAGCGGGCCGACCGCCCTGCGCGCAAGGCCAGGCTTTGCCTGCGCTTCGGCGAAGCCACGATTAAGCGGCCGGCCAATCTGCGCGAAGCCGACCTGCCGAAAGGCGTCACGCTGCGCTGGGTCGAAGTCGTCGAAACGGCTGCGCCCGAAGGCGTGGCGCCGCTCCATTGGCTGCTCCTGACCACCCATGCAGTGAACAGCCCTGCCCAGGCTTGGCAGATCGTCGCTTGGTACAAGCAGCGCTGGGTCATCGAGCAGCTCTTCCGGACCTTGAAAAGCCAGGGCCTGAAGATCGAAGACAGCCAGCTGCAATCGGCGCCACGCCTGGAAAAGCTGGTCGCCATCGCCGCCAAGGCCGCGGCCATCGTCATGCAACTGGTGCAGGCCCGCGACGGGCGCGACGATCAACCGGCAAGCCTCATCTTCACCGCTCCCGAGGTCGACACCCTTGCCGCCCTCGAGACGCGCTTCAAAGGCAAGACCCGGCTGCAAACCAATCCCCATCCCAGATATTCCCTTGCCTGGGCGGCGTGGATCATCGCCAAGCTCGGCGGATGGAACGGTTACGCCTCCTCCAAGCCGCCAGGGCCCATCACCTTCTACAACGGCCTCGCATACTTCCGTGCCTGTGCCGACGGTTGGGCCTTGCGAGATGTGTATATGCCCTAG
>NZ_VFTZ01000059.1 GCF_006440775.1 Mesorhizobium sp. B2-7-2
CGCTCTGATGTCCGCTGTCAAGGTTTGGAACGCAGAAGGTCGCCCGATCCGAGGAACGGCTGCTCATTCTGATGAGCGCGCATGGGTGGAGGCGGAACTGAAGGACGTCGGTGATCAAGCTCTGATGCGCGGGTTGGCTACCGCATTCCCGATTGTGCGTCCGGGGCTGTTCCTATCTTACTGCGGGCGTCGGTCAATTTGCCGGCCACAAAGCGTCTGACGGGCATTCCCCTGCCGTGGTCCCGCCTCCGCCCATGCGCGAGGTGTAGACTGCCGCGGCGAGCGATCAGGTGGAGCGTGCCTCCCTGGCGACGGCCCACATGAAGCCGACTAGTTCGCGGGCGATCGCCGTGCAGACCACCGTCGTTCGCTTGCCTCGCGCAACCAGCTTTCGATACCGGGTCGTCAGGCGGGCCTGAGCCTTCCATGCGATCTCACGGACTTTCGGCGGTGCCTGCTCCAACCGGTACAGCTTCGCCTTGCCGATCCGGGGTGGATGTCGATAGGTCCAGGCGCTCTCAACCAGCATGTGGCGAACGCGGCCATTGCCTGCCTTGGTGATGCCGCCACGCCTGATTGTCTCTCCAGTCGACCGCTCGCCGGGAACGAGGCCGAGATAGCCCATGAGCTGGCGAGGGCTCTCAAAACGGCTTACGTCGCCGACCTCGGTGGCGAACGTCACGGCGACGATCAGATCGACCCCACGCAATGTCTGGAGCGCTCGCACGATCGGCGCCAGCGACCAGTTCGGGATGAACTCTTCGATCACGCGATCAAGCCGTTCCACACGCTCTTTCGAGACGCGCACCGCTTCGACCATTTCCTGGAGCGCGATCTGATGTGCAGGATAATCGAACCGCTGCTCCTGCAACCAACGCAGGTAGCGCATGGTCCAGTTCTTCGTGCGCGGATAGGCACGACCATGCTTGAGCATGAAAGCGCTCACCTGCTGGCGATGGACCCGCAGCGTCTCGACCGCGGCTGCCCGGGCGCGAACGAGATCTCGCATGGCTTCGTGATCTTCATCGGGAACCCATACCGCCGTCAGTTCGCCGGCGCGCAGCAGCCTTGCCAATGAAAGAGCATCCCGGCGGTTCGTTTTCACCCGATCGCCAGGCTTCCTTGGAATCAGCGATGGCGCGACCACGGTGCATTCATGGCCAAGGGAACGGATCAGCCGGTAAAGGCCATAGCCGGTTGGGCCCGCCTCGTAGCATAGGTGGATGCGATCGAACTTGGCAGCGATCCGTTGGATAACGCGGCGCATACTCGTATCCGATGCGTCGACCTCGCCGAAGAACCGAACCTCTCCCTCCCGGCCGGCTTCCGCAATCGCGATGGCGTTCCTCAGCTTAGCGACATCGATTCCGACAAATGCTTCCCTATAATCTGCCACGGCTCGTCCTCCTGTGATGAGGATCGGCTCGGACCGCCCGAGCAACCCTCGGACGCGCAGTGTAGGG
>NZ_VFTZ01000006.1 GCF_006440775.1 Mesorhizobium sp. B2-7-2
TTTTGAGGTCGAGGGCAAGCCAATCGCGAGGCGCTGGCGCCGCCCCTCATCCGCCCTTTGGGCACCTTCTCCCCGTGAAACGGGGAGAAGGAAAAGGGCCGTCACCCCCGCCAAACACCCTCTTTCCTGAGGTCATCCATGGTGCGTGAAATGCCTTCGCGCAGGATCGCCACCATGTCATCGACCTGCTCGCGGCTGATGATCAGCGGCGGCGACATCACGCACATGTTGATCAGCGGCCGCACCAGAAGGCCGAGTTCGTGGCAATGCGCATCGATGCGTTTGCCCACATTCTTGTCGAGCTGCAGCGGATCCTTGCTCTCGCGGTCGGCGACGCATTCGACGCAAGCCATCAGCCCGACGCCACGCACCTCGCCGACCAGCGGCAGCTCTTCCAGCGTCTTCAGTCGCGCCTGGAAATAGGGGGCGATCTCGCGCGTGTGGGCGAGCACGCCCTCTTCCAGCAGGTCGAGATTCTTCAGCGCGACCGCGCAGCCGATAGGATGGCTGGTGTAGGTGAGCCCATGGCCGAACAGCGCATCCGGATGGTTGGAGCGGCGCAACTCTTCGAGCAGGCGCTCGGAGATGATGACGCCGCCGAGCGGGAAATAGCCCGACGTGACGCCCTTGGCGAAGGTCATCATGTCCGGGTCGATCCCGAACACGTCGCCTGAGGCAAAGACATGGCCGAGCCGTCCGAAGCCGGTCACCACCTCGTCCGAGACATAGAGGATGTCGTTCTCGCGGCAGATCTCGCGGATGCGCTTCAGGTACCCGTCCGGCGGCACGATGACGCCTCCGGAAGCCTGCACCGGTTCGCCGACAAAGGCGCCGATGCGCTCCGCGCCGACGCGCGCGACGGTGTCGCGGAACTGGTCGACCAGGAAATCGGTGAAGGCGGCGATGCTCATCTCCTTCGGCCGCCGGAACGGGTCGGGCGAGGACAATTTGACCACCAGATCGTCGGCGCCGTCCATCCAGTCGCGGTCACGCGGCCGGCCGTTGAGCGAGGCCGACAGATAGGTCGAGCCGTGATAGGCGCCGCCACGGCTGAGGATCAGCTTCTTCTCCGGCCGTCCGCGCACATTGTTGTAGAACTGCATGAAGCGCAGCGCCGTCTCCACCGCCGAAGAGCCGCCGGTGGTGAAGAAGGTGTGACTGAGGTCGCCGGGTGCCGCATCGGCGATGCGCCGGGCAAGCTCGGCCGAGGGCGCGTTCATCGTATACCAAGGCGTGTTGTAGGAGAGCGCCATCGCCTGGTCGTACATGACCTTGGCCAGCTCCTCGCGGCGATGGCCGACATTGATGCACCACATGCCGGCCGGGCCGTCGATGAGGCGCTTGCCGGAAGCGTCGGTGATATAGATGCCGTGGCCCTCGCCGATCAGCGCGCGCGCCTCGTTGCCGACCGAGCCGGCATAGGGCCAGGGCTGCAAGAGATGGCGCTTGGCGAGCTCGACCGCGTCGTCATCGCCGGCATCGATGAGTTCGCTTGCCTTGATCTTGCTTTGAGCCGCCATTTTCGCCTCGCATCGCCCGAGTTGTCAGATTTTCGTCGGATATCAACGATATGGAAAAGCATGGAAATTCGGCTTTTCATCACTTCATTTTGAATATCCGTTCAATCAATATCGCAGAAATAGCGCTTGATTTCAATCGGCGGATGCGCTCATGATGAAAGAAAGCCGGCAAGCTAGGGAGCGATCGCGCTCCAAGCATAATTCGGGAACAGGCAGCCGGTGCCACGAATGGGAAGGCGCATGGCGGGACAGTCCGAGCCAGCTACCGAAATCACGCCCGGAGCGTTGCAATGACGGTTGCCGCGGAAGGGTCGCCCCCGTTGCGCATGGCGGGATCGAGACGAAGTCCCCTTCTGCAGTCGGAAGCCGTCCAGGGCTTTGCCCTGATCAGTCCCACCTTCGTCTACGCCCTCATTCTCCTCGTCCTGCCGATCCTGGTCGTCATCGCCCATTCTTTCTGGACCCAGAACTACCTCACCATCGACCACACGTTCACGCTGGAGAATTACCGGATCGCGCTGACCGAGCCGATCTACCGCGACCTGCTCTGGCGCTCGCTCTACATCTCGCTGACAGTCAGCCTGCTCACCGTGGCTCTGGCCTATCCGGTCGCTTATTTTATTTCCTTCCATGGCGGCCGCCACAAGAGCCTGTGGCTGTTCCTCATCACCATCCCGTTCTGGACCAGCTACCTGCTGCGCGTGATGTCGTGGAAGGTGATCCTCGGCTATAACGGCGTGCTCAACTCCGGCCTGATGGGCCTCGGCATCATCGACGAGCCGTCGACGGCGCTGCTCTACAATTCCACCGCCGTCATCATCACGCTGACCCATGCCTGGGCGACCTTCGCGATCCTGCCGATCTTCGTTTCGCTGGAGAAGGTCGACCGGACTCTGGTCGAAGCGGCGACCGACCTCGGCGACGGGCCGCTGCGCTCCTTCCTGCGCGTCACCCTGCCGCTGTCGGCGCCCGGCGCCATCTCGGCGGCGCTGATCGTCATGATCCCGACCGTCGGCGACTATGTCACGCCGAAGCTCGTCGGCGGCAAGGACGGCGTCATGATCGCCAACGCAATCCAGGCGCAATTCGGCAAGGCGTCGAACTGGCCGCTGGGTGCAGCGCTCTCCGTCACCACGATGATCATCGTCTCGTTGATGGCCGGCGCCACTGTGCTGGTCTTCCGCGGCCTGCAGAGGCTGGCACGATGACGGCGATAAGACGTTTCCTGCCCGGCTGGCTGTCGAGCTATGCCGTCCTCTATCTGCTGTTTCTTTACCTGCCGGTGATCTTCTTGCCGATCTTCTCGATCAACACCGCGGCAACGCCGAAATTCCCGCTCTCGGGCGTGACGCTGCACTGGTACGAGGACCTGCCGCGCACGCCGGCGCTGATCGACGCTACCTGGAACAGCCTGATCGTCGGCGTCTCCGCCTCGATCCTGTCCACCGTGCTCGGCATCCTCGCGGCCCGCTCGATCACCCGCTACCGTTACCCGGGCCGCCGCGCCATCAACGGCCTGATCATGGCGCCGCTGGTGCTGCCGGAGGTGATCGTCGCCATCTCGATGCTGCTGGTCATGCTGCAGCTGGGCTTGAGCCTGTCGCTGTTCACCGTGGTGCTTGGCCATGTGCTGGTCTGCATTCCCTATTCGATGACCGTGCTGACCTCCGGTTTCGAGGGTTTCGATCGCAGCCTCGAGGAGGCCTCGGCCGATCTCGGCGAGAGCGCGTTCGGCACCTTCCGGCGCGTGACGTTGCCGATGGTCGCGCCGGCGATCATCTCCAGCCTGCTCGTCTGCTTCACCATCTCGCTGGACGAATTCATCATCGCCTTCTTCCTCACCGGCACCGAGGCGACGCTGCCGATCTACATCTGGGGCCAGTTGCGGTTCGCGGCCAAGCTTCCCGGCGTGCTGGCGCTCGGCACCTTACTGCTCTTCGCGTCGTTCCTGCTGATGACGACTGCCGAAATCCTGCGCCGCCGCGCGGCGAGACGCACCCAGAACGAGGGAGGCCTCTATGCTTGAGCGGGTCCAGTCCGAGCGCACCCAAACCGATCGCACCATGATCGAGATCCGCGACGTTACCCGCAGCTACGGATCGTTCAAGGCGCTGGACAATGCCTCGCTGGCGATCAGGGAGGGCGAGTTCTTCTCGCTGCTCGGGCCTTCCGGCTGCGGCAAGACCACGCTTTTGCGCATGATCGCCGGCTTCGACAAGCCGACCAGCGGCTCGATCGCCGTCGACGGCCAGCCGATGGACGGCATTCCCGCCAACCGCCGGCCGACCAATATGGTCTTCCAGAGCTATGCGATCTTCCCGCATCTCAATGTCGAGCAGAATGTCGCCTACGGCCTGAAGCGGCTGAAGCTCGACGCCGGCGCGGAGAAGCACCGCGTCGGGGAAGCGCTGGCGCAGGTCTCGCTCACCGGGCTCGGCAAGCGCCGTGCCACCGAGCTCTCCGGCGGCCAGCGCCAGCGCGTGGCTTTGGCCCGCGCGCTGGTCATGCGGCCCAAGGTGCTGCTGCTTGATGAGCCGCTTTCGGCGCTGGACAAGAAGCTGCGCGAGCAGATGCAGGTCGAACTGCGCCGTCTGCAGCAGGCGGTCGGCATCACCTTCGTGCTGGTGACGCACGACCAGTACGAGGCCCTGGCGATGTCGGACCGCATCGCCGTGATGTTCGGCGGCAAGATCGCGCAGGTCGCTTCGCCGAAGGAAATCTACCAGCGCCCGGTCAACCGCCAGGTCGCCGATTTCCTCGGCGGCATGAATTTCGTCAAGGCCGAGATCGTCGAGGAAAACGGCGCTTCGCTGGTGCTCGACACACTGGGTTTCGGCCGTGTCAGGGCCGACAAGCCAAGGGCTTTCGTGCGCAATGGCGGCGCGGCCACGCTTGGCATCCGGCCCGAGCGGCTGCGTGTTTTATGGGACAACGCGACGGCGAAGTTCGAGGTCTCAGGCAAGGTCGTCGAGCGTCACTATTTCGGCGAGATCACGCATCTGATCGTCGAGATCCCCGGACTGGAAAAGCCGCTTTCGGTGACCGAGACCAACGATTTCGGCGCCGACGACATTCCGGTCGGCGCGCCGATCCGCCTCGCCTACGACCCCGAGGCGCTGGTGGCGATGGCGGACTGAATCTTTGCAGCAGCGATGCGCCCCGCCACGATCGCGCCTTCGACATAGCCCGGGAAAGACGGCGACACTTCCGAAGCGGCGAAATAGACCGGCGGCGCGCCGGCAAGGATCACGCGCTCGGCATCGCGTGCGGTCACATTGGTGATGAGGTCGCTATAGGCGCCGCCGCTCCAGCGGTCATGCGTCCAGTCGCGCGAGCTGAAATCGACGATGTCGGCGGCCCGCGGGCCGAGCGCCTGGACAAGCCTCGCGGTGATTTCCGCACGCAATGCCGCCTCGCCGAGCGCATGCCAGCGCAGCGCCAGCGGCCCGCCGACGAAGACGGCAAGCGCGGCATGGTCGGCATCCGTGCTGGCGTCGCAGGCAAACAGCCCCGGCTGGTCGCGCCACATGACCATGCCGCTCAAGGTGCGCTCGCGCCAAAAAGGTTTTGCGTAACGCACCAAGATCTTGATCACCGCGCCGCTTTCCCAGACGCCGAGCGCGCTCGCCAGCTCAGTCGGCAAAGACGGCGCGAAATCGAGCTTCGCGGCCGTCGCCGGCGGCAAGGCGACCAGCGCCGCGCCCGCCTCGACAACGCCGCCGATCGAGACGACGCGAATGCCTTGCCGCCGGCGCTCGATCCGCGTCGCGGCTTCGCCCAGCCGCAGGCGGTCGCCGAGATCTGCCGCCAGATCATCGGCCAGCGACTGCATCGTCTCGCGCAGGAAATACTGCAGCTCGAACACTTCGTTGGTGATGCGGCGATCATTGTCGATCAGGTACCACAACGGCACCTTGTCCAGCGGCAGGCACCACAGGCCCTCGATCATCGAACGAAAAGCTGCCTTGGCGTCGGCCGTGTCCGCCTGGCGCTCGAGCCATGTCGCCACTGTCAACCCGGCGATCGACGGATCGTCCGGCTCGATCCCGTTCATGCGCTCGCGGATTGCCCTCGCGACATGATAGCTCCGCTCCGCCCCCGCCGGCGTCATCGACGGATAGGTGATGAATTCGCCCTCGACATAGGTCTCGACGAAGGTCTTGCCGTGGGCCCTCGCCAGCGCCATCACTTCGGGCATGTCCACGCACAAGAACTGGCCGCCGCTGTCGACCAGTTCGCCGAGCCCATTGCGCACGGCCTCTACCCTGCCGCCGACGCGGTCGCGCGCCTCGAGCACAAGGAAATCGATGCCGGCGCGCTTCAATTCGAGCGCGGCGGACAGGCCGGTGAAGCCGGCGCCGACGATGACGATGTCGGTCCTTTCGATGACGCTGCTCAATAGCCGGCCTTGATCTTCTCGAACTCGGCCACCATGCGCTGCTTCAGATCCGGCGCCACCGGCTGCTGGAACAGCGTCTTGTCGAGGAACTTGTCGAGGTTGTCGAAGCCGCGTTCGGTGAGCAGCTTCTGGTCCATCGCCGCCATGCCCACGCTGTTGCCGTGACCGTAGCCGAAGGTCTTCACCATATACTCCGAAACGTCCGGCGCGTTGACGGCGCTCAGAAAATCATAGGCCTGGTCGAGCTTGCCCGGCGCATCCTTGAGCAGGACATAGCCGCACACCCAGGTCGAGATGCCTTCCTTGGTGTCGCGGTTCATGGCGATCGGCAGGCCCTGACCTTTCAATGTCACATAGGTCTCGTTCCAGCCCCAGACCAGATCGACTTCGTTGCCGGTGAAGGCCTGGTTGAGGTCGGTGTCGTCCGTCCAGTAGAAGCGGACATTCTTGTGCACGTCGCGCAGAAAGGCGGAAGCCTGTTTGAACTGCTCGTCGGTCATCTTGGTCCAGTCCTTGAGCCCGATGACCAGGCTCGCCAGCGCATAGGCGTCATCGACATTGTCGCCGATGGTGACGCGGCCCTTGAATTTCGGATCGGCGAAGATCGTCAGCGACTGCGCCTCGTCCGCCGTCACCTTGTCGGTGCGATAGAGCAGCGAGGTATTGCCCCAGTCGAAAGGCATGAACCAGGCCTTGCCGTCGGCGGTGGTGGCGAGATCCTTCATCGCCATGATGCCCGGATTGAGATCCTTCCAGCCGGCGATCTTCGAGGTGTCGAGCGGTTGCAGCAGACCGGCCTCGCGCCATTTCACCACGCTTTGCGAGCAGGGATGCGCGATATCGGCCTTGAAGCCCGCGCGCATCTTCTCGAAGGCCTCGTCCTCGTCGCCGAAGAAGGAGAAGGTCGGCTCGGCGCCGTGTTTGGCGGTATAGGCCGGATGCAGCAGCGGGTCCTCGTAACCGGACCAGTCGAAGACCACGAGATCGCCGCCGCCTTCGGCAAGCGCATAGGCGGAGCCCGTGCCGATGGTGACGATAGCGGCCAAGGCGAGGCGGCGAAGCACGGATGTCATGGCGCGAGAACTCCCCCATCGCGAATAGTGCGGCAGGTTAAGAGAATTCCCCGGCTTTGGCGAGCCCGCCTGGTCGGGCTCCAGCCGCCTGCGCTACGCCGTTTCAATTCTGGAGCGACCGGTCGTTTCCGCAGCACTCAATAGCCGGCTTTGATCTTCTCGAATTCGGCGATCATCTTGAGCTTGAGCTCCGAAGGCAGCGGCTGCTGGAACAGCGTCTTGTTCGCCCACTTTTCAACGTCGTCATAGCCTTTTTCCTTCAGGACCGCAGGATCGACGCCGGCCATGCCCTTGGCATTGGCCTGGCCGTAGCCCCAGTCCTTGACCAGCGTCTTGGCGACTTCGGGATCGTTGACGGCGCTGAGATAGTCATAGGCCTTGTCGATGTTGCCGGGCGCGTCCTTGAACAGCACATAGCCGCAGACCCAGGTCGAGATGCCCTCGTCGGTGTCCTTCTTGGATTTGATCGGCACGCCGGCCTTGACCGACTGCACGGTCGCATCGTTCCAGGCCCAGGCGAGGTCGACCTCGCCGCCGGAAAGCAGCTGCACGATGTCGGTGGTGTCGGTCCAGTAGGAGCGGACATTCTTGTGCACCTGGCGCAGGAAGTCGGATGCTTGGCGGAACTGGTCGTCCGTCATCTTGGTCCAGTCCTTCAGCCCGATGGCGAGGCTGGCCAGCGCGTAGGCGTCGTCGACATTGTCGCCGATCGAAACCCTGCCCTTGTATTTCGGATCGGCGAACGCCTTCAGCGACTGCACGTCCTTTTCGGCGATCTTGTCGGAATTGTAGGTGAGTTGGGTATTGCCCCAGTCCCACGGCATGAACCAGGCCTTGCCGTCGGACGTCGTGGCAAGGTCCTTCATCGCCATGATGCCGGGGTTGAGATCCTTCCAGCCTGCGATCTTGGACGTGTCGAGCGGCTGCAGCAGCCCCGCCTCGCGCCACTTCACCACGCTCTGCGAGCATGGGTGGCCGAGATCGGACTTGAAGCCGGAGCGGATTTTTTCGAAGGCCTCGTCCTCGTCGCCGAAGAAGGCGAAGGTCGGCGAATCGCCGTTCTTCTCGACATACTTGCCGTGGAAGCTCGGATCCTCATAGCCGGACCAGTCGAAGACGATCAGATCCTTGTCGGCGGCGACCGCGAACGCCGCCGCCGAAGCGGCGAGCGCGCTCCCAAGCGCCAGGGTCAATGTCAGGCGTCGGCTGAGTTTCTTCATGCTGTTCCATCCTCTTTTGGTTTGCCGGTCTTGTTGGCCGGCTGTTGCTGTCCCCGGTTTTTGCTAGCCCCATCTTTTGCTTAGCCAAAGTGTTTCGGGAAGGCGGCGGCCAAGAACGCATTCGCCGCCTGCAATGCGGTCTCTCGCGTGGTGTCCTCGGTCCCCATCATCAGCCGCAGCCACAAGCCCTCGAGCATGGCGCTGAGCGCGAGCGCGATGACCTGCGGGTCATAGGTGTAGTTGCCGCTCTGTTTGAGCGTCGCGCAGAGATCGATGAAGACCTGCTGGTAATAGGCGTCGCGCGAGCTGCTCAGCGCCTGGTAGGTCGGCCGCGACTTGGCCTCGCCCCAGAAGGCAAGCCACGCGGCAAGCTTGCGCTTGTTGCAGATCGAGCGGTCGAAATCGGCCCATACCAGATGCTGCAGCTGTCTCGCCGGATCGTCGCCCGCCTTCTGCAGGGAAGTGCGCCAATGCGCCGAATATTCGTCATACATGTGCTGCAGCGTGGCGATCAGCAGCTTTTCCTTGCTCTCGAAATGGAAGTTGACGATGCCGCGCGACAGGCCGGCGCCGTCGGCTACGTCGGCCATCGTCGTTTCGGCATAGCCGCGCTTGGCCAGGGAATCGATCGTCGCCTCGATCAGCTGCAGCCGCCGGACCTCTTTCGAGGCCTTGCGGCCGCGCTTTTCGGCGTCGCCTTTCCGTGCCGTTTCGGGGAGAGCATCGCTCGCCTCTGCAGTCTTCATGGGTGTGACGGTCTCCAGCATCGCCGGCTATCCGACCGGCTTCCAACCGCGCAGATGAGTGGGGCGGTGCTCGCCACTGTCAAGCACCTTCTGCATCGCCTCCCAGGTCTTGATGTTCTTGTCGACATAGGCCGCGCCGACCGCTGCCGCGGCCTGCGCGTAGAGCGGCCCCTTGAGCCGCGAAAGCTCTTCGCGCGCGACCTCGCGGTACCACGGATTGCGGTCGCGGATGGTGATCTCGGTAAAGCCGGCGCGCCGCATCGCCTCGGCATAGCGCGCCGGCGAGGCCATGGCGAAGGAGAGCCCTTCGGCCGCGATATAGGCCTTCATCCGAGGCGACGGCTCGCCGTCATGCGAAATCATCCAGTTCGACGCCGCAAACACCCCGCCGGGCTTCAGCACGCGAAAGATCTCGGCGAACAGCGCGTCCTTGCCCGGCACATGCAAAAGCGCGTCCTTGGAGAAGACGACGTCGAAGGAGGCGTCCGTGAAAGGCAGCGGCCCCGGCGGCGCCTGGACGAAGTCGACACGGTCATCGAGGCCCTGTCTGATCGCCCCTCGCCTCGCAGTCTCGATCACCGGCTTCTCGACATCGAAGCCGGTGGCCCGAGCCGCGCCGTGCGTTGCCACCAGATGCAGCGTGATGCCGCCGGCGCCGCAGCCGATATCGAGGATCGTCTTGCCCTTGAGGGAGAGGCCTTCGACCACGCGGTCGACCTCCTCCGGGCCACCCGGCGAAAGGTAGCCTTCGCCCCACAGCGCTTCGAGGAAGCGGATGGCAGTGTCGTCATATTCCGGCTCGGCGTCAGCCGTTTCGATCATCGGATCCTCAACCTCAAATGCCGATGCGGATCAATCCAGAAATCAAGGCAAAGCCTAGCGCATCAATGGGAAAACGCAACACCATTTGTTGAACATTCATTCAATATGGCTGGACAAAAAACTGTGATCCGTGCCAAATTCGGGCAATCGGGAACAAGACGCACCGAGCAATTCCAGGAAAAGCGTGACGCGGTTTTCCGGAATTGCGGAGAAACAAGCAGATAGGGCAACCGGCTGGAGGTTCGGCGCGCATGAAGGCATGGGACGCGATCGTCATCGGCGGCGGCCATAACGGGCTGGTCAACGCCTGCTATCTGCAGCGTGCCGGGCTGGACGTACTGGTGGTCGAGAAGAACGATTGGGTCGGCGGCGCGGCCACCAGCCGCGAGCTGACGCCGGGCTTCCTCTATTCCAACTGTTCCTATGTCTGCTCGCTGTTTCGGCCCGAGATCATGCGCGACCTGGAGCTGCCCCGCTTCGGCCTGCAGGTGATCTCCTATGAGGGCGGCGCGGTGTTCACGCGCGACGGCGACTACCTCGCCAACTACCGCGATCATGACGCGCATCGCCGTGAGTTCGCCCGCTTTTCGAAGCGCGACGCCGAGGCCTATGACCGCTATTCGCGCGACGTCACGAGACAGTGCCGCTTCATCCAGCCGCTCTTGATGCGCACCGCGCCCGACCCGACGAGCTTCAGGCCGCGCGACGTTGGCGAGCTGCTTTATCTCGGCAAGAAATTCGCCGGCCTCTCGGCCGAGGAGATGGCGTTGACCTTGCGCTTCTGGACGATGTCGATCTCGGACTTCCTCGACGAATATTTCGAGACCGACGTCATCAAGGCGAACTTCGCGCTTTCAGGTATCATCGGCACGGCGCTCGGCCCGATGTCGCCGGGCACGGCCTATGTGCTCCTCCACCACTATATGGGCGAGGTCGACGGCTCGGTCGGCGCCTGGGGCTATGCGCGCGGCGGCATGGGTGCCGTCACCAAGGCGCTGGCTGCCTCCTTCAAGGCCAGCGGCGGCACCATCCGCACCGGCGCCGAGGTCGACCACGTGCTGATCAGGAAAGGCAAGGCCAAGGGCGTCGTACTTGCCGGCGGCGAGGAGATCCATGGCAAGCTCGTCATCTCCAATGCCGACGTCAAGCGCACCTTCCTGAAGCTGGTCGAGGAAAAGGAGCTGCCCGACATCTTCCTGCGCCACGTCAGGAACTTCAAGATCCGCGGCTCATCCGGCAAGGTCAACATCGCGCTCGATTCCCTGCCCGAATTCCCGGCTTTGCCGAAGGATTCGCCGGTCTACCGCGCCGACATGCATTTCACCGATTCCATCGAGCGCATGGAGCGCGCCTATGACGACTGGAAGGCCGGACGCTGGTCGGCCGATCCCTTCCTCGACATGATGATCCCGACCACGCTCGACCCGACCATGGCACCGCCGGGCAAGCATTTCATGAGCTGCTTCGTCCAATACGCGCCGCCCAAGATCGGCGGCCGCGACTGGACCGAGGCCGACCGCGACGGCTTCGCCGAAAGCGTGATTGCGCAGATCGCCGACTATTCGCCCGGCTTCCGCGACCGCATCGTCCATATGGAAGTGCGAACGCCGCGCGAGATCGAGGCCGAGGTCGGCCTCACCGAAGGCAACATTTTTCAGGGCGAGCTCACCTTCGACCAGCTGGTCTTCAACCGCCCGGTGCCGGGCTACGCGCAATACCGTTCGCCGCTCAGTGGGCTCTATATGTGCGGCTCTTCCACCCATCCGGGCGGCGGCGTCATGGGCGCGCCCGGGCGCAATGCCGCCGCAGAGATCCTGCGCGATCTTGCCAAGCCAACCCTGCATATGAGCCCTGCCCATGACGTCATCTGATTTGAACTGGGACGCCATCGTCATCGGCGGCGGCCATAATGGCCTCGTCGCCGCCGCAACGCTGGCCAAATCCGGCCGCAAGGTGCTGCTGCTCGAGGCCGGCAACGAGGTCGGCGGCGCCGCGCGCACCGAGGAGTTCGCGCCGGGCTTTCGCGTCTCCACGGTCGCGCATCTGCTCAATCGACTGCATCCCGATGTGGTGAAGACGCTGGAGCTGGAACGCCACGGATTGACGGTAGAGCGCGGCGACTTCGTGCCGTCGGTTGCGCTGTCGAGAGACGGTCCGCTGGCGCTGCACGGCGCCTATGGCGAGGTGCTGACGGGCGCCAGCCCTTCGGAACAGTCCGCCTGGAAAGATTTGCGCGCGCAATTGCTGCGCTATGCCGGCGTGCTGAAGCCTTTCCTGTCGCGCCGACCGCCTGATCTTGGCGGCATGTCGCTGGCCGAGATGACCGGGCTCGGCCAGACCGCGCTGGCGCTGAAGCGGCTCGGCAAGGAAGACGTGCGCGACTTCCTGCGCGTGCTTCTGATGAATGTCTACGACATGCTCGACGAGCAGCTGTCGGACGACCGGCTGAAGGGCCTGCTTGCTTTCGACGCGACGCTCGGCTCGCATCTTGGGCCGCGCTCGCCGACTTCGCTGCTCGGCCTCTACTACAGGCTTGCCGGCGAGATAGGCGGCCTTGCCGGCGCGCAGATCCAGCCGAAAGGCGGCATGGGCGCTGTCGTCGCCGCCATCCGCGCGGCGGCGGATAGGGCGGGCGTTTCGATCCGCCCGGCTTCGCCGGTCGCCAAGGTGATCGTCGAGAAGGGCCGCGCCGTCGGCGTCGTCACGCAGGGCGGCGAAACGCTGCGGGCCAAGAGCGTGGTTTCCGCCATCAACCCGGCGACCACGATCCTCGACCTTGTCGGGCCGCGCGAGGTCGATACCGGCTTCGTGCGCAAGGTGAAGAACATCCGCATGAAGGGCGATGCGGCCAAGCTGCATCTGGCGCTGGACCGGCCGCCGCAATTTTCGGGCGTCGACGCCGCCGGCCACAAGGGCCGCCTCGTCGTCGCGCCTTCGCCCGACCATGTCGAGCGCGCCTTCAATCCGTCGAAATACGGCGAGTTCTCGCCCGAGCCGGTGATGGAGGTCACGCTGCCCAGCCTGGCCGACCCATCGCTCGCCCCATCAGGCGCCTGCGTGCTTTCGGCCGTGGTGCAATACGCGCCCTATGCGTTGAGAGAGGGCTGGGCCGCCGGCAAGGCGCGCTTCCTCAAGGCGATCATGGCGCAGCTCGAGACCTATGCGCCCGGCATCGGCGCCGCGGTCCGCCACGCCGAGCTCCTTACGCCCGCCGACATCGAGGCGCGCTACCGCATGCCTGGCGGCCACTGGCACCATGGCGAGTTGCAGGCCGACCAGATGCTGATGTCACGGCCGGTCTCCGGCTGGTCGGGCTACGACACGCCGCTCGAAGGGCTGTTCCTTGCCGGCGCCGGCTCGCATCCGGGCGGCGGCATTTCCGGCGCGCCCGGCCTCAACGCCGCGCGCCGTATCATCGCGATGAGGGGGTGAGGATGATTTCGCAGTTCACAAACGCAGCGCTCTACGGCGCCCCCCTCTGCCCTGCCGGGCATCTCCCCCTCTTGGGGGGAGATCGGCTGTCCTCACGCCCGGCTCACCTCCTGCAACGTCGAAGATCGGCGAAGTCGCCAGCGACAGCCAATCTCCCCCCTTGTGGGGGAGATGTCCGGCAGGACAGAGGGGGGCGCGAAGGAACGCCGTCATGAACCATCATCCCACGATCAAGCCCTCGGCCGACACCCGCACCCTCGCCCAATCCCACTTCCGCACTTTGCGCATGGGCACGCCCTTCCAGCCGCGCATCGACGCGCTGGCGCTGACGAACGACTGGTACAACTGGGCCGGCTACCGCGCGCCGCATTCTCTGTGGGACGAGGAGCTCGAATATTTCGCCATCCGCAGCCAGGCGGCGCTGTTCGACATCTCGCCGATGACCAAATACCGGATCGAGGGTCCGGACGCCGAAGCCTATCTCGACCGCGTCACGCTGCGCGACGTGACCAAGCTGAAACCCGGCCGCGTCCACTACACCGCCTGGTGCGATGACGAAGGCTTCGTTCTCGACGATGGCACTTTGTTCCGGCTCTCGCCGACACGCTTCCGTCTCTGCTCGCAGGAGCGCCATCTGCCCTGGCTGCTCGACAGCGCGATCGGCTATCAGGTCAGTGTCGAGGAAGAGACCGAAGCGGTCGCCGGACTGGCGCTCCAGGGCCCGACCTCCTTCGCCATCCTGCGCGAAGCGGGCTTTGCAGGCGTCGAGCGGCTGAAAATCTTCGACGTCGCCGAGTTCGCGCATGACGACGCTGCGGTGACCATCTCGCGCACCGGCTTCACCGGCGATCTCGGCTACGAATTGTTCGTGCCGGCCGACAAGGCGCTGAGCCTGTGGGACCGGCTGATGGCGGCGGGCGAGCTGCGCGGCATCCGCGCCATCGGCTATACCGCGCTGAACCGCGCCCGGCTGGAGGCGGGGCTGATCGTCGCCAATGCCGATTTCATAGCTGCCGAGCATGCCATCCGCGCCGACCGCCTGCGCATGCCGGACGAGATCGGCCTCGGCTTCATGATCGATCCAGACAAAGGCCATTTCAACGGCCGCCGCGCCATCCTCGAAGCCCGGACGAAGAAGAAGCTGCGCCATGTGCTGGTCGGCCTGGAGATCGAAGGCAACATCCCGGCCGAGCATGCGATCGTCTACTACAAGAAGAGCCGGGAGGTCGGGCTGGTCAGCGCGGCGATGTGGTCGCCCATGGCCAAGCGCAACATCGCGCTCGCCTCGCTGCAGCGGCCCTGTGGCGACACGATCGTCGACGACCTCTGGGTCGAGATTTACGCCATGCGCGAGCTGCAGTACCAGAAGCTGATGAAGAAGGCGAAGGTGGTGCCACGGCCCTTCATCAAGCTCGACCGCCGCACCGCCAACCCGCCCGCGGACTTTTGACCATGGCAAGCGAAGCGGAGGACCTGGAGGCCGAAGCCGCCGAGCAGTGGCAACTGGTCAACACGCCGCTCGGCGAGATGTGGTCCGGCCGGACCCGCTACGCGGCGGCGATGTATTTCTTCAAGCGCGGCGAAATGAACGCCGAGACGCTCGAGGTCTACCGCATTTGCGCCCGGCTCGACCATGAGGATCCCCTGCCAATCATCCGCGACCGCAGCGTCGGCAAGGAATGGCTGAAGCGCCTGGGTGCTTAGGGTACGCCTCACTTCGTCATTCTAGGGCGGAGCAAGGAGCGAAGCGACGCGCAGACCCTAGAAATCCATTCCGTGACTTAGAGGCGCCGCTACAGTGCAGAATTTTGCTCCGTTGCACGCCTTGGCGAAGGTAACGGAATGGATTCTAGGGGTCTGCGCGACGGAGCTTCTCTCCTGCTTCGCCCTAGAATGACGAAGTTGAGAGCGTTCTGCCTCCAATCTCTGAGCGTCGATGATCGTCCCTTCACGGACACTTATCCGATGGTCCTTTCAAGCACGCTCAACCAATTGCGACAAGCGATCTTCTCGATCAGCGTGCGCCCGAAACCGCGCGCGGCGAGCGCGTCGATGAGCTTCGGCAGACCGGCGACGTCGCCGATGGGGGCTGGGATCATGGCGCCGTCGAAATCCGAGCCTAGCCCGACCCCGTCCTCACCCAGCGCCTGCAACAGCGAGTCGATGTGGCGCACCATGATATCAATGCTGGTGTCGGCGTTCATGCGGCCGTCCTCGCGCAGGAAGCCGGTGGCGAAGTTCAGGCCCACCATGCCGCCGGATTCGCGGATCGCGCCGAGCTGCCAGTCGGTCAGGTTGCGCGAATGGCCGCAGATCGCATGCACGTTGGAATGGGTCGCGACCAGCGGCGCATCGCTAAGCTCGGCCACGTCGCGAAAACCCTTCTCGTTGAGATGCGAGAGGTCAATCATGATCCTTAGCTGGTTGCACGCCTTGACCAGCGCCTTGCCGGCATCGGTGAGACCAGGCCCGGTGTCGGGCGAGGACGGAAAGCGGAACGGCACGCCGTTGCCGAAGGCGTTGGGGCGGCTCCAGACGATGCCCAGCGAGCGCAGCCCTGCGGCGTGAAGCACGTCGAGCATGGCAAGCCCGGGATCGATCGCCTCGACGCCCTCGATGTGGAACACCGCCGCGATCGAGCCTTTCGCCATCGCGTCACGCACATCGCCGGCGCTGCGGCAGACGGTCAGAGCGCCGGCGCGCTCCAGCCGGAACAGGATCGAAGCCATGCCGATGGTCGATGTGATCGCCTCGGCCTGGGGCAGTTCCGGCGGCAGCGGTTCATTGTCGCTCGGCGCCGGCGGCACGGCGCTGCGTTTCGACTTTTCGACCGGCGGCGGAAAGATCGCGAACATGCCACCGGCAAAGCCGCCTTTCCTGGCGCGCGGCAGGTCGATATGCCCGCCCGGCGTCCCCTCGATGAACAGCTTTTCGACGTCGGCTTCCTTCGACTGGTAGAGCCGAAGCAGCGTGTCGTTATGTCCGTCGAAAACGGGGATCAGGTCGGTATCGGTCATCAGGGAGCCATTCAAATCGGGGACGGGCGGGACGACAGATTTCGTCCGGGCGAACCGTCAACTTAGGCAAGATGACCGGGCGGTGCAAATGCCAAGAGCTTCCCCTTCTCCCCTTGTGGGAGAAGGTGGATCGGCGCGATAGCGCCGAGACGGATGAGGGGTGTTCCAGGGAATGCCAACGTCTCACTCCGCTGGAACACCCCTCATCCGGCCGCTGCGCGGCCACCTTCTCCCACAGGGGGACAAGGGAAAGACGGTGCTACTGTTTCAGGACATCCGCCCATTCCGGATGGCGACGGAATTGGGCGTTGGCGAAGGGGCAGAGCGGGATGATCTTCTTGCCGGCGGCGCGCGCATCCTCGACCGCGCGGGTGACGAGCCGAAGCCCGGCGCCCTGGCCGCGAAAGACGTCCGGCACCTCGGTGTGGTCGATGATCAGCTGGTGCTCGCCGATCTTGGTGAACGTCATCTCGGCCTCGGCGCCGCCCGGGCCGCGCAGCACGTAGCGACCCTTTGAGCCGCGGTCTTCCAGTTCGACCTCGGGCAGTTGGTCGGCCATTTTTACTTGCCTCCTTCGGCAACGGGCGCCGGCGCGAAAAACCGCCGCGCCGCTTCGATTTCATTCGGCCGAACCTCATGCCCGCCGTCGTGCCATTCCACTGTGACATTGGCGCCGTCGGCGCGCAAATAGGCCTCGAGCCGCGACGTCAAATTGGGCGGACAGATCGGGTCGCGCCTGCCGGCCGTGATCAGGATGCGGCGGCCAGCAAGGCTGCCCTGGACGCGGGGTTCAAACGGGATCAGCGGATGCATCAGCGTCGCGCCATCGAACAGGCCCGGCTCGGCGAACACCATCGAGGCCAGGATGTTGGCGCCGTTGGAGTAGCCGAGGCCGAACACCGCCGAGGGTTTTGCGGTCTCGACGTGCGCCTTGACGAAGCCCGCCATCTTCGAGGTCGCGCGCGCCAGGTCGTCCATGTCGTAGATGCCCTCGCCGGTGCGGCGAAAGAAACGAGGAGCACCGTGCTCCGACACATCGCCGCGCGGCGAGACGATCGTCGCCGAAGGCATAAGCTCGCGGCCGAAGCCGAGAAGCTGGTTCTCGTCGGCGCCGGTGCCGTGGAGGACGAAGAGCAGCGGGCTGCCCGGCGCACCGGGCAGCACCTTGTGGATGTAAGTGTCCTTGCTCATGGCTTCAGTCTTCCAGCTTCTGCAGATGCTGTTCGAGATAGGGCCGCAGATGCTGGTGCTGCGCCGGCAGCCTCAGCGCCTCGCCGAGATGCGCGGTGTCCTCGTCGCGGTCGAAGCCCGGCTCGTTGGTCGACACCTCGAACAGCACGCCGCCCGGCGTGCGGAAATAGATCGCCCAGAAATAGTCGCGATCGATGACCGGCGTCACGCCATAGCCCGTGTCGACCAGCGCCTTGCGCACTTCCAGCTGTTTTGCGCGATCCTCGACCGCGAAAGCGACATGGTGCACCGAGCCGGCGCCGAGATTGGCAAAGCCGGCGCCCGGCAGCGATTCGATGTCGACGACATCGGCGCCGTTGCCGTTCTTGATCGCCAGCCGGCGGATATTGCCGGACTTGTCGACCTCCTCATAGCCCATGAATTTCAAAAGCTCCTCGGTGGCGCCGCCGTCCTTCAGCCGGAGCGAGACCGAGTGAAAGCCGCGGATCGCCTCGTCTGCGGGAACGCCGCCTTTGATCCACGGCGCTCTGTTGTCGGCCTTGTCCTCGACGAGCGCGAAACTGTCGCCGTCGGGACCGGTGAAAGTAAGCCGCTTCTCGCCAAAAGCTTCCGTGCGGGCGACGTTGCCCACGCCTTCATCGGCGAAGCGCTTTTCCCAATAGGCCAGCGTGCCTTCCGGCACCGAGAACACCGTCGAGCCCACCTCGCCGACGCCGTGCCGGCCCTTGGCGATATCGGGGAACGGGAAATAGGTCATAACCGAACCCGGCGTGCCGACCTCGTCGGCATAGTAGAGATGGTAGACGTCCGGCGCGTCGAAATTGACGGTCTTCTTCACCCGGCGCAGACCAAGCTTTTTCGTAAAGAACTCATTGTTGCGGCGTGCATCGCTCGCCATCGAGGTGACGTGATGCAGCCCCTGTATCTGATTGAGCATAGTCGTGCTCCTTCCGTTGTCCTTGTGCGGCCCTTGCCGCTGTCCACGCCAATATGAGGATAGGCGGTCCGGCCGCAAAGCGGGCAAACACAGAATGGACTGTATCATAAAAGTGAACGACCGTTCGAAATATGTTCACCAATCCGTCGCCAAGCTTGGCTTGCAACACTGGTGATTTCCGTTCCATCTGAGCGCTTCCACAAGGAGACGATCTTGGACAATCGCACGCACCGCCCGAACGTCCTGCTCATCACCTGCGACCAGTGGCGTGGCGATTGCCTGTCGGCGGCCGGCCATCCGGTGGTGAAGACGCCGAATGTGGATGCGCTCGCCGCGGAAGGCGTGCTTTTCCGCCGCCACTATGGCGGGGCAGCACCCTGCTCGCCTGCCCGCGCGTGCCTCTACACCGGGCTCTACCAGATGAACAATCGCGTCTGCCGCAACGGCACGCCGCTGGACGCTCGCCATGGCAACATCGCGCTTTCGGCGCGCGCGGCGGGCTATGATCCCACCCTGTTCGGCTACACCGATGTCGCGCTCGATCCGCGCCGGCTGGCGGCCGGGGATCCGCGCCTGCGCAGCTATGAAGGCGTGCTGCCGGGCTTCACCGTGCGCCAGGCCCTGCCCGAGCATCAGAAGCAATGGCTGTCATGGCTGCGGACCCAAGGCATCGACACCGGCGCAGGCAGCCCCGACATCCACCGTCCGGCCTGCGGCCAGGCGGAACGCGACGTGACCAACGCGCCACCGGTCTATTCGAAAGACCAGACGCCGACCGCGTTCCTGGCCGGCGAATTCATCCGCTGGCTTGGCGAGCAGGAGAAACGCGCGCCGTGGTTCGCGCATATCTCCTTCATCAGCCCGCACCCACCCTTCATCGTGCCGGAGCCCTACAACAGCATGTACGATCCGGCTGAAGATCCTGCGTTCAGACGCGCTGCAAGTTGGCAGGCCGAAGCCGGGAGCCATCCCTATCTCGCCTACGACCTCGCCGAGCAGAAGCGGACAAAATTCATCCCCGGCATCGAGGGCAACGTCCCGGACTGGAGCGAGGAGAACTTCCGCCGCATCCGCGCGATCTATTACGGCATGATCTCCGAGGTCGACGCGCAGCTCGGCCGCATCTGGCAGGCAATCAAATCAGCGGGCGCCTGGGACGACACCGTGATCGTGCTCACCTCCGACCATGCCGAGATGATGGGCGATCATTTCATGCTCGGCAAAGGCGGCTTCTTCGACGCCAGCTACCACATTCCGTTGATCATCCGCGATCCGCGCCGGGAAGCCATGGCCGGTTCGTCCGTGGATCGCTTCACTGAAGCCGTCGATATCTTCCCGACCGTGCTCGACCTGATCGGCGCCGCCCCGCAGCGCCACCTCGACGGCCGTTCGCTCGCGCCTTGGCTGGACGGAACGGAACCGGAAGCCTGGCGCGACGCCGCGCATTGGGAGTTTGATTTCCGCACGGTCGCCCAAGGCGAAGCCGAACGCCATTTCGGTATCGCGTCGAACGCCTGCAACCTCGCCGTCATCCGTACCATGGACTTCAAATATGTCCATTTCGGCGGCGGTCTGCCGGCGCTTCTGTTCGACTTGACGAAAGATCCCGGCGAGCTGAACAATGTGGCGAACGACCCGGCCTATCTCTCGGTACGGCTGGAGTTCGCGGAAAAGATGCTCGCCTGGCGTGCCGCTCACCTCGATCAGTCTCTGGCTTTGGCGGAACTGACGGAAGATGGAGTGGTGGGGTACGTGAGTAGGCAGTAGGCAGTAGGCAGTAGGCAGTAGGCAGTAGGCAGTAGGCAGTAGAACATTCGTGTCGCTGCGTGGTATGCCAGCCCTTCTTTCGCCTACTGCCTATTTCCTACTGCCTATTCCCTCATTTCAGAATCATCCGCTGCTGGTCGCGGTTGGCGGCATAACTGCTCTTGTCATAGGCCGTTTGCGCCTGCAGCTGTTCCTTGGTGAAGTTGGTGTAGAGATATTTCTTGCCGTTCTTGTCGGTCATGAATTTGAGCTTATCCATGCCGATCGCCACTTCCTTGGCGCCGATGCCGAGGAAGCCGCCGACGTCGACAATGACCGCGTCAGGCTTGTTGTCGGGCGTCAGCACGACATCGCCGATCGAACCGATCTTGTCGTCGTTTGCGCCATAGACCGTCGTGCCCTTGAGGTCGTCGACGCGCATATTGCCCATCGGCATCTCGGTCAGTGTCGACTTGTCGATGGAAGCGGTCTTGGTCTGGTCGGTGGCAGCGCCGCTATTATCGGCGGGCTTGTTCTCAGCCGTGCTCTGGGCCGGCGGCGTCGCAGGCTTGTTCTCGGCCGTCGATTTGGCGGGCTCTGCCGGCTTCGCTCCCTTATCGGACGTCGTGCCCGAAGCGACCACCGCAGGCGTGGTCGTTGCCGGCGCGTTGTTCGCGGCCGTCGTCGTGCCGGGCGCCGGATCATAGGGCTTGCGGTCGAACTCCGGCTGGGCCTGCAGCTGCTCCTTCGTCGTCTCGGCCACCAGCCAGCGGTCGCCGTTCTTCTCCGCCCATTTCGCCTTGTCGAAGTCGAAAGTGACGTTCTTCGTGCCGATGCCGAGGAAGCCGCCGACGCCGATCACCAGCGACTCGGCCTTGCCGTCCTTGGCAAGCACGATGTCCTTCACGTCACCGATCTTCTGGGCGTCGTCCGCAGTGCCGTTATAAACCGACTCGCCCATGATGTTGGTGGCGAGGTTGCCCTCCGCCTTCTTCACCGGCTCGGCCGGTGCGGCCGCGGGAGCCTGGGCTGTCGTCGTGTTATTGGCGGGCTGCGTAGCGCCGGTCGACTGCGCCGGCGCCGGATCATAAGGCTTGCGGTCGAATGCCGGCAAAGCGCTCAGCTCCTCTTTGGTCGACTTGGCGACCAGCCAGCGGTCGCCATTCTTCTCTGCCCATTCCAGCTTGCCGTAGTCGAAAGCGACGTCCTTCTTGCCGACGCCAAGGAACCCGCCGACCCCGATGATGGCCGACTTGGCATTGCCGCTGGCATCGAAGACGACATCGTCAACCTTGCCGATATTCTGTGCATCGTCTCCCGTGCCGTTATAAACGGACTCGCCGATAATATTGCTCATCAGGGCGCCATCGGCGCGCGGGACCGGCGCCGGATTCTCGGCTGCTGGGGGCTGTGGAGCCGGGGCGGGCGTCGTCTGCGCGAACGCGCCGGTTGCTAGCAGTGTTGCGATCGCGGTCGTCGCAAAAAGAGTGCGGATCATCATGGTGGTCTCTCCTCGTGCCTGATCTGTGCATGACGCTTCCTTGGCCAGCCTCTTGACGGCAGGTCGGAAGCGGCAATGTCTACAGGTTCACAACGTTGTGACCGGAGGGTTGTTCCAACCGCAACGCGTTCACGCGTCCGTGGATCGCCGACCTCCGGGTGGAACCTTTGCGGCGGCGTCCTCGTTTCAGCCTGCGGCTGAGGGTCTGCCGGCTCAAAGTGACCCGACACGGAGCAGGATATGCGGTTTGCTGCGGTGCTGAACCAGGACGGCGGCACCCTCCGTACCATCGACATCGAAGTGTTTTCCGAAAAGCTGCATCAGACCCTCGAAGCGGCGGGGCATTCGGTCGAGATCGACATCGTTGCCGGTCGCGACGTCGCCACAGCGCTGGAAAAGGCAATCGCCAGGCGAAATATCGACGTTGTTCTCGCCGGCGGCGGCGACGGCACGATTTCCACCGCGGCATCCCTCCTCATGAACAAGAAGAAGGCCCTGGCCATCTTGCCGGCCGGCACGATGAACCTGTTTGCGCGCGGCCTGGGCATCCCGCAGACACTGGAAGCGGCGTTGCAGTCTTTTGCCGACGGCGAGGTGATCGCCGTCGATATGGCGAGCGCCAACGGCCAGCCTTTCGTGCATCAGTTCTCCGTCGGCATGCACGCCAAGATGGTCCAGCTGCGCGAGAAAATGGATTTCGGCTCGCGCCTTGGAAAGATGCAGGCGTCCGTGCGCGCGGCGTGGGCGGCTATCAAGAACCCGCCGGCGCTCAAGGTGAGCCTGAGCATCGGCAAGGCCGAGATCGTCGCCCGCACGACCGGCATCGGCATCTCCAACAATCTGTTCGGCGAAGGCCACCTGCCCTATGCCGACAACCCGGCTGGCGGCGTGCTCGGCATCTATGTCAGCGTCGCGCGCCGGCGTCATCATCTGGCGAAGCTGCTGCTGGACATGCTGCGCGGCAGGTTGCGCCAGAGCGCGCATGTCGAAGTGCATCAGGCTGGCAAGGTCGTGCTGAAAATCCGTTCGCCCACCAGGAAGTTCAGCGCGGTGCTGGACGGCGAATTGATCCGGCTGGAGAGGGAAACCACGGTCGAGAGTCACCCCGGCGCGCTGAACGTGCTTGTCCCCTCCCGCAATGCGCAGGCAAAGGCGGCGTGATGGAAAGATCAGCTGCCTTGAGTGGATTTCTGCTCGGCGGGCGGCGCCGTCGGCACGTTCTGCTGGGTCGTCGGCGACTTGATCAGCTCGCCGTAGATCTCGACCGCGCCCCACGCGATGAAGGCGAGCAGCAGCCCGGCGATGAGGATTCTGAGGGCATGCCAGCCCCAATGCCCCTGGCGAGCTTTGTCTTCAGGTACGATCTTGGTCACGATTGGCCTCCATGCTGCGCGGCGGCGGGCGCTTCAGGCACGACATGGTCGGTAACGGATCCTGTTCGGGAAGGTTCCGTGTCGGGAAAGACGCCCAGCAAGCATGCGGCAACCGATTGCGTGTATATGATGGTCGATTGCGTGGCGTTTTGAGGGAATGGTGAGCAGCAAGGTGGATAGTTTGCCGGCAGACGTCAGCCGCGTCGTGATCGATGCGGAGCGGCTCGCCTTGCTTCAGGGCCTGGGCGCCATGGATACGGCAACCGATCCGGACTTCGACCGTATCACCGGTCTCGCTGCGGCAATCGCCGAAGCGCCCGTCGCGCTGGTGAACCTGATCGGCAGCAGTCGCCGGCGGTTAAAGGCGCGCATCGGTCTCGACGAGAAGGAGACGCCGACCAGCACTTCCTTCTGCGCCCACGCCATCGCCGCCGGCGACGATCCCATGGTGGTGACCGACGCCACGCTCGATCCGCGTTTCGCCGACAATCCGCTGGTCACGGGCAAGCAGCACATCCGTTTTTTTGTCGGCGTGCCGATGGTGGTGGCCGGTGCCAGGATCGGGACGCTCTGCGTGCTCGATCGCCAGCCGAGACCGTTTCCGGCCGAGGACAAGCTGGCGAAGCTGAGGACGCTGGCCGACCTCGCGGCCAGCCTGTTCACGCTGAAGGACGCCACCCGCGACGGCGCCATCGCCAAGGCGGAACTGGCGCGCGAGGAAAAGCGCCGCGCCATCGCGCTCGACGCCGCCTCGCTGGCGAGCTGGGCGTGGGACATACGCACCGACATGATCGAATGCGACACACTTCTGGCCGAGCTTTTCAACCTGCCGCCTTCGAACCGGCTGAAGGCGCGCGACATCCTGCGCGCCATCGACCCGCGCGACGTCTATCAGACCGAGACACGTTTCCGCGACGCGCTGAGCGGCAGCGACGACTATTTTGGCGAGTACCGGGTCAAGGGGTCCCATCCACCCCGCTGGATCGCCACGCGCGGACGCGTGATCGAACGCGATGGCGAGGGCAAGCCGACGCTGATCTTCGGCGTCAACTACGACATAACCGAGCGCAAGCTCGGCGACGAGCGGCAGCGCCTCTTGCTGCGTGAGCTCAACCACCGCGTCAAGAACACATTGGCGACCGTGCAGGCGCTGGCGACGCAGACCGTCCGCCACGCTCGCCAGCCGAGTGCGTTCCTGGAGGCCTTCGGTGCCAGGCTGCAGGCGCTCGGCGCCGCCCATAGCCTGCTGTCCGACCGCGAATGGCGCGGCATTGGCATCGGCGAATTGGCACGCATCGAGGTCAGGCCTTTCGACACGGGCCGCCAGTCGCGTATCGCGATTTCGGGTCCCGAGCTTCTGCTCTCGCCCGATCAAGCGGTCGGGCTCGGCCTGATCCTGCATGAGCTCGCCAGCAACGCGCTGAAATACGGCTCGCTCTCCGCGTCGTCGGGAAAAGTCGATCTCGACTGGAAGACGCAAGGCCGCAAAGGCGCGCGCCGCCTGGTGCTGACCTGGCGCGAAAGCGGTGGGCCGCGCGTCGAGCCTCCGGATCGCCAAGGTTTTGGCTCGATCCTGATCCGCCGCAGCCTTGCCAAGGTCATCGACAGCGAGGTGACCCACGAATTTCGCCCGGACGGCGTCTTCGCCGAAATATCGATGCCGCTCGAATCGTCCTTGAAATGAGCGCTCCGGCACTGCTCAAGGCAAGTCTTCCGGGTCCGGCTTCGACGGCCCGGACTTGGTGTTCTCGCGATAGATAGCATACGCGACGACCGCCAGGGCAGGCGCGACAATGGCTCCAAGCCCGCCTTTGCTTTTGGCGAGGACCGGAAGCAAGGCAAGTGCGGCGGTAACGCCCGCCGCCGTCATATCGGCCTGGCGCCGCCGCGCGCGGCGCTTGCTGCGCATGCCGGCCATCAGCTTGTGAATGACGAGGATGAGCCCGGCAACCACCAGGAAGCCGATGCCGAAGCCGAGACTGGTCGCCATCGGCCCGTAGCGGACCGCCAGCCAGATGTAGGCGGCGCCGATGAGGAAGCCGACACCGCACAAGGCGAAAATGGCGGCAAGCCCGTAGAGGATTGCCGCGGTCCGCGCCCTATGCAACGCGGCCATCGCCTCGCCCGAGGCGAGGGCCGAGATCAGCGAGACAAGCGCCCCCATCTGCGGTTAGCGGCGGGAAAGCAGGGCGAACAGGTAACCGACGCCCGCCGCGATGGCCAGCGAGGTCACCGGCTTCTCGCGCACCTTGGCGATCAGCTGCGCTTCGATATCCTCGGCGCTTCCGCGCATGCTCTCGAACGCGGCTTCGCCCTGCGCGCGCAATTGCTCGACGCCGTCCGCGGCGGCGCGACGGGCCGCGCCATAGCCGTGTTGACCGGTCGTGGCGAGTTGCTCGGTGAGTCGCTGGATGTCCGCTTTCAGTTGCTCGATATCGGCCTCCAGATCGGCGGCGGTTGCTTCGTCTGTGGCGGATTTGCCTGCGGCGGTTGCCATTCTCTAACTCCTTGTGTTTGCGTTGGTTTCAACGCCCGTTCGGCGCCATGGTTCCGGTCGTCGCAAGCCAAACCTAGATCAGCGGCCTGCATTCCTCGCCTAGCCCCTCCCAGCGGGCAAGCTTCTTCAGCCCGTCATAGTCGATCACTTCGCAACCGCCGTCTCGCCACATGATGAGCTTGCGGTCCATCAGCTTGCGAATCGTCTTGTTGGTATGGACCAGCGAGAGGCCGAGCGTGTCGGCGATGTGCTGTTGCGTGATCGGGATCTGCACCGGTGTCTTGCCATTGAGCCCGGCGCCGCGAGCCCGGCGGGCGATGAAGGCGATAAGATAGGCGGCGCGTTCAAGCGCGGTGCGGCGGCCGATGCTGAGCAGGTTCTCATCCAGCATGCGCTCCTCGCGCGACGCGATCCAGGTGATGTCATAGGCAAGGCCGGGATGGTTGCGATAGAGTTCCTGCAGCTGATCGCGTTCGAAAACGCAAAGCAGCATCGGCGACAGGGCTTCGACGGAATGCTGCATTTCGCCCATCAGACTTCCCTGCAGGCCGATGAGGTCGCCAGGCATGGAAAAATTGAGGATCTGCCGGCGCCCGTCGGGCAAAAGCTTGTAGCGGAACGCCCAACCCGACAGCACCGTGTAAAGATGCGCGCTGTGGCTGCCTTCGACCAGCACGGTCGCACCTTTGTCGACAGCCAATTCGCCACGCTTGAAGGTGTCGATAAATGACAATTCCTGCTCGTCGAATTCGCGGAAGGCCGGCAGCGGCCGCAGCGGGCATTTTTCGCAAGGATATTGGCGAGTGGCAACCAAACGTGCGGACATTTCGACCCCTCTTCGAAATCCCTGCCCTAAGGGGCGCAAGGAAACGTTTGAGGGGGGCAGCGGTTCCGCCGGGCGTCACGCCCATGTCTTTTTTAAATGACATCGTGACGGATTGCGCGCATGAGTGCGACTGCCAAGGAGACACCCCATAAGTGACAGCATTGCTTGACGGATTGCGCATTCTCGTCCTCGAAGACGAGTTCCTGATAGCGATGGATGTCGAGCAGCTTTGCCGTGACCACGGCGCCGCGGATGTGACGATCGCGCGAGAGATCGCCGACATCGACGGACGGGCGCTGCCCTCGAGCTTCGACGCGGCAGTTGTCGATCTGATGCTTGGCGGGGTGTCGACCCTGGATTTCGCCGCGCGGTTGCGCGCAGAGGGCGTGCCGTTCGTATTCGCCTCCGGCTATGCGGATTCGGACGAAGTCAAGAACTCGTTCCCCGACATTCGACTGGTGACCAAGCCTTACTCGGGCGACGATCTCGTCGAAGCCGTGGCGATCGCCTGCGGACGGGCCGCTCCGGCGGCCTGACGGCCGCCGCCGAGGCGATCTCAGGCCGCCTTGCGCGCTCACATCATGGCCGGTGCGAATCCGGGTTCCTCAAGGAAATGCCGGATACGTCAAGCGCGCCGAATGACGACGCCCAATAGCGCGAGCAGGAACTTGTCGCCTTCGCGTCCCGAAAGTTAAGCCGCGTTCGAACCTGTGACCTGCGCCGAGATCGCGTCGGGCCCGAACTCGTCCTCTCCGGAAATCTTGAGGATCTCTTGCAGCCTGGCGCGCGCCCGGCTGACGCGGCTTTTGATCGTGCCGACCGCGCAGCCGCAGATCTCGGCGGCTTCTTCATAGGAGAAGCCTGAAGCGCCGATCAGGATGATGGCTTCGCGCTGGTCCTCGGGCAGTTGCTCGAGCGCGCCGCGGAAATCCTTGAGATCGAGCTGGCCATGCTGGGCCGGATGAACGGCAAGCCTGGCCGTCATGATGCCGTCGCTGTCCTGCACTTCGCGGCCGCGCTTGCGCATCTGCGAATAGAATTCGTTGCGCAGGATGGTGAACAGCCAGGCCTTCAAATTGGTGCCCGGCTGGAAGCTCTCATGCTTGTCCCATGCCTTGACCAGCGTTTCCTGGACGAGGTCGTCGGCCCGGTCGGCATTCTGTGTGAGCGACACGGCGAAAGCCCGCAGGCTCGGAATCGCGCCGAGCAGCTCGGTCTTGAAGCTCTGGGATACCGCCGCCATGCCTCAGTCCTTTTTCTGGGCAGGTTCGGTCTGTTCCAGCTGGCTGAGCAGCTGAGCGAAACGGTCCGGCACATGATCCGAGACCAGTTCGTCATAATACTGCTTGAGCTTGCGAGCGATTTCGGAGTTTGCACCAAGTGGATTGCCATCCCCGTTCCGATGCCGGCTTGCGGCATCAGCCATCTGTTTTTTTGACATTTCCTTCATAATAGCCCTAATTTCCAGCACCCGAGCCGCTCTTCGACTTCAAACCACAACGCAAGCGGAACCCTCGTCTGGTTGCCCATCCCTAGACCCGAAACGCTCGCCTGCTAATTTAGTTCCGCGGCCGGCGGAACTTTTTCCGAAAGCCGGCGTTTGATGCAGAGGGGCTTGCAACCAATGCGGCCTTGAACATGAAACGTCATCTGAGGGAGACGTCAATAATGAGTCTGTCCGCAACCATCGCTCCTCATCTCCCGTTCCTTCGCCGCTTCTCGCGCGCGGTGTCGGGATCGCAGGAGAGCGGTGACGCGCTGGTCGCCGCGATGCTGGAAGCCATTATCGCCGATACCAATATCTTCCCCGAAGCCTCGAGCGACCGTATTGCGCTGTATAAGGTTTTCGCCAGGCTGTTCACCTCCGTGGCCATCCGCGTGCCGCAGGAACAGGCGCAGACCGCCTGGGAGCAGCGGGCCGCGGCCAATCTGAATGCGATCGCGCCCCTGCCGAGGCAGGCTTTCCTTCTGGTTGCCGTCGAGGGCTTCAGCGAGGACGAGGCGGCGGAGATCCTCGACGTCGACGAGGATGAGTTCTCGGAGCTGCTTGCCCAGGCGAGCAACGAGATTTCCCGGCAAGTTGCGACCGACGTGCTGATCATCGAGGACGAGCCGCTGATCGCCATGGACATCGAGGAGATGGTCGAGAGCCTCGGCCACCGCGTCGTCGGCACGGCGCGCACGCATGCCGAGGCTGTGGCCTTGTTCGGCAGGACGCGGCCGAAAATGGTTCTGGCCGACATCCAGCTCGCCGATGGGAGCTCGGGCATCGAAGCCGTCAACGAGATTTTGTCCTCGACGCCTGTGCCGGTGATCTTCATCACCGCCTTCCCTGAACGCCTGCTGACCGGCGAACGGCCCGAGCCGGCCTTCCTGGTCACCAAGCCGTTCAATCCCGACATGGTCAAGGCTTTGATCAGCCAGGCCCTGTTCTTCGACCGTCAGGCCAAGGCCGCCGCCTGATCCCTTCCGAAGCTCGACCTCGAACGTCATGCGAGGGCTTCGCGCCGTGCGTGACGCCTGGCTGTGTGCGGTCGGAAAAGCCCGCTCAAGGGGATCGTCTTTTTCAGCAAATGGTGGAACAAACGACATCTGGCCACGTTCTTTTCCCGACATAAGAAGGAGACGCATCATGCTGTACTGGGCGCTCGTATTTCTCGTAGTTGCGATCATCGCCGGCGCGCTTGGGTTCGGCGGCATCGCCGGCACATCGGCAGGTATCGCGCAAATCCTGTTCTTTATCTTTCTCGCCTTCCTGGTGATTTCGCTCATCGCAGGCCTCTTCAGGAGAGCCTGACCGCGACACTGGAAGCCGCACCCCTCAAACGGTTTCCAGCCACCGCCGGACGGCGCCTCGAAAGAGCACCGTCCGGCGGACCGTTTTTGAAAAGCCCTAATTTCAGGGTGTTGACTCGTGCGGAACAAGTTGCGGATTGGGCCGTTCAAGGGCCGAGTGGGGGATTTCTCCGATGCCTTCCCAAGGTCCCACGCAAGATAGGCTTGAAAAGCAAGACGGCGAAGTGATCGCGATGCATCCTTCGGAAAGCGGGATGCAGGTCGGGCGTGCCTTGCTTCATGCCCTGCACAATGCCGGGATTTCGGTTCTCTACCAGGATCGGCAGATGGAAACGGTCTGGGCGCGCAACATGAACGCGCCCTGGGCGTCCGATACAGCCGACGGCAAGGACTTGCTCTCGCCGGCGCAGGCCGAACGCATAAGGGCCGCCAAACTCAAGGTGATCGAATCCGGCAACCCGGACCAGCTCGAGCTCAGCATTCCGGGGCACCAGGGCGTACGCTGGTTCCAGCTTTGGATCGATGCAGACCGCGGGGAAGCCGGCGATGTCCTCGGCGTCGTCACGACGATGGTGGAGACGACGGAGCAGAAACGCCGCGAGCAGACCCTGAAGACATTGCTGCGCGAAGTCAGCCATCGATCGAAAAATCTCCTCGCCATCATCCAGAGCATCGCCACGCAGACCGGGCGCTACACGGAGACGCTCGGCGAGTTCCTGGCGCGGTTTCGCGGCCGGCTGCAATCGCTCGCGTCTTCGCAGGATCTCGTCACATCCTCCAACTGGCGAGGAGCCGCGCTGCACGAGCTCGTATCCGGCCAGGTCGGCCGCTACAGCAGCGATCTGGCTCAAAGCCTGCGGTTCGCGGGCGAAAATCCTTACCTCAACCCTAACGCCGCCCTGCATATCGGTCTCGCCATGCATGAGCTGGCCGTCAACTCCGTGAGCTATGGCGCACTGTCGCGGCCGGACGGCCATGTCGAGGTCCGCGCCAGGCTCGAGGCCGAAGACGGAACCTCGCCCAACCTCTTGCTGACCTGGACGGAGGCGGTCGGCGACGCGACGCGCAATGAGAAGCGTTTCGGCAGCGTGGCGCTGGAACGCGTCGTGCCGATGTCGCTGAATGGCTCCGCAACGCTAGAAATCGGCAGAGACCGGATGGAATACCGTCTCACCGTCCCGCACGGGAATTTCGAGACGGATTGAGAGCGCCGCCGATGGCGTAAGAGCATTCCAGGCAAAGTGCGCAACGGTCAGGCGGCTTCGCCGTAGCCTTCCGTCCGTATTGCGTAAAAACGGAGACGGGAGCGCTTTGCCGGCGGAGGCCCTTAACCGGCTGTTCACCATAAAGTCCGATCCTGTGCTCCCGGCTGACGATGCGCCGGAAACCCATCCGCGCCCCGGCGCGACCTGGGGAGACCGAAATGATGGTTGCCGACATGAACAGGCTGGAGCAGGCCGCCCGCGTCTCGATGAGCGGCTTCCAGGATGCCGAGCTGCCGCCGGCGCCGCGGTCGTCGCATCTTTCGCTCCGCCTGGGCGCGATCGCGCTTCTGGCCGCCGTGGCGCTGACCGCGGCCTGGCAATTGTTCTGACCCCGCATGCGGCTTTGACCCTCAGCCACTGCGGATCCCGCGCTGGACGACTGTGACCGGATCGTCGGGAACATGCGGCCCGACGGCACTGAGTTCGCAATGCTGGAGGTGCCTGGCATACTTGTCGTGTCGAACGGCGAGCGCCCCGAAAAGACTACGTTAGGCAACAGTAAAATCGGGCAGGCAAACCACCTTTTTTCATGCTAAATGGTTGCTGGCACTGCCGAAAGTGAGGACAAAAGTGAGGAGCAATTCTATGCGGAAGATGATGATTGCCATGGTTGCCGTGGTCGCTGTCAGCGGCTGCACAACGACCGAGCAGGACGTCGTCGGCGGCGGCCTGATCGGCGCCGGCGTGGGCGGCTTGGTCGGCGGCAGCAAGGGTGCGCTGATCGGCGCGGCCGTCGGCGCCGGGTCGGGCCTTCTGGTTCGCAACCTGCGCAACGGCTATTGCCAGTATCGCGATCATCGCGGCCGGATCTACACGGCTCGCTGCAACTAGTTCAGCACGGGAAAGACCGGGGGCCGGCAGCCGGCCTCCGGTTTGTTTTGAATTCAAATTCAAACTCGCTGATTTACCTTACGCGGCCAGCGGAATCCTGATCTCCACCTTCAATCCGTCGGCGTGGTAGTCGCGCGCGATCGTGCCGCGCAATTCGCGCGTGACGTTGAGATCTATCAACTTGGTGCCGAAGCCGGTCTTGACTGGCGCTTCCAGTTCCTTCTGACCCGCCTCGCGCCAGTTCAGAACCAGCGTCCGCTCGCGGCCGCGGCCCTCGACTCTCCAGTCGACCTTGAGAGCCCAATTTCCCTTGGCCGAATTGATCGAACTGCCGGCCTCGCCATATTTCAGCGCGTTGGTGGCAAGTTCGTGGAAGGTCAGCCCGAGCGCCTGCGTCGTCGTCTCGTCCAGCAGCACCTCCGGCCCTGACAACACGCCGTCGGGAAGGTCCTTGCCGAACACCTGCCCGAGCTCGATGCGCAGCAGGTCGCCGAGATCGGCTTTCTGCCAGCGCGAACGCGTCAGCATGTCCTGCGATGCGGCCATGGCCTGCAGGCGCGCCGAGAACGATGCCGAAAACTCCTTCACGTCGGTGGCTTGCGAGGCCGTCTGCCGCGCGATCGCCAGCACGCGGGTGATCGAATTCTTGATGCGGTGCTTCATCTCCTGCAGGATCAGATCCTTTTCCAGCAGGCTCTTTTCGGTCGCCTCGTGCAGCGCCGATTTCGCCTCATAGGTGCGCTCCTGGTAGCGCGCCACCAACGCGATGGCACCGGCAAGCAGCAGGCCGAACAGTCCGAGCATCACCGGAATGGCGCGCGAGGACGGCGGTTCGAAGGCGCTCGTCGGCCTGAACAGCAAGGTCCACGGTTGGCCCGCCACGACGATATCGCGGCGCGCCAGAAACCTCGCGCCGATGCGTTCCGCCGGAGGAGCTTCCGACCGGAACAACAAATTGCCGGCCTCGGGCTTGCCGTCATAGACCTCGACATTGACCGGCAGCAGCGGCGCGTGGCTGAGCGCGACCTGGAACAAGTCGTGCGCGCGGAAAGCGGCGTAGAGAAAGCCCGCGGTCGAGGAGCGGCTGGCATTGATGACGTCCGGCGCCGTTTCCACGTTCAGCCGCACGAAGACCAGGAACCCCGGAAAGGTCTGCTTCGCGCCCATGGCCTGGCCGAGTTGGATAAGACCGCTGGCATGTTGCTGGTCGTCGGCCATGGCTTTCTCGATAGCCGTCCGCCGTGCCGGCTCGCTGAACATATCGAAGCCGATGAACGACTGGTTGGACGTATCGAGCGGCTCGAAAAGCACGATCGGCGTTCGCCATTGCTGCTCGCTGGTGGCCGGATAGATCGGATGCGCCGACCCATGATCGTGCAGGATGTCGCGTTCCACCGCCGCCTCGTCGCCGGTCTTGGCGAGCCTCAGGAAGCCGATGCCGCGCAGTCCGGCGAAATTGTCGTCGATGTCGAGCGCGCTGAAGAAGGCCTTGAATTCGCCCCGCGAGATGTCGCCGTTGCGGGCATCGAACAGCGCCTGCGTCGAACGCAGCAGCGACAGATGCAGGTCGACGCGGCTCTCGATGCGGTTGAGCGCGTCGTCTGCCGTGCCCTCGAACTTGATCCGCGCCGCTTCCTGCGTCGCGAAATAGGCGAACCCTGCCATGGTCAGGCTGATCAGCGCGACGGCGACAAAGGCAACGATCGGAAAGAGCTTCTTCAAATCAAGGATGCGGCCCGTGGACGGTCGACGATCTTTATGGGCAAGTCTCGGCGCCAACACAATGGCGCGGTCAAACCATCACCGCGGCTGGCACATCACGCAGCCGTTAATTAGCCGGCTACAAGTTCGACTTCATGCCGCGATCTTCAGCGCCCCCGGGCCCGGAATGGCGCCTGGCGGGCATCTGCCGAGGATGATCATGCCGAGCACCTCGTCCTGGGTGACATCGGTCGTGCGCGCGGTGCCGACCACCTGGCCGTTCTTCATCACGCAGACCCGGTCGGCGAGTTCGAACACGTCGTGGATGTCGTGGCTGATCAGGAAGATGCCGATGCCGTCGGCCTTGAGCTGCTTGACCAGTTCGCCGACCTGCGCCGTCTCTTGCGGGCCGAGCGCCGCCGTCGGCTCGTCCATGATCAGGATACGGGCGTTGAACAGGATCGCGCGCGCGATCGCCACCGACTGCCGCTGTCCGCCCGACAGCTTGATCACCGGCTCCTTGAAGCGCTGGAAACGCGGATTGAGCCGGCCCATCACCTTGCGCGCCTCGGCTTCCATGGCGACGTCGTCGAGCGTGCCCCAACCCGTCATCAGCTCGCGGCCGAGGAAGAGATTGGCCGCGGCATCGACATTGTCGGCCAGCGCCAGCGTCTGGTAGATCGTCTCGACGCCGTATTTCTTGGCGTCGCGCGGATTGGAGATCGAAACCTCCTCGCCATTGATGAATATCTGTCCGCTGTCGCGCTTATAAGCGCCGGACAGGATCTTGATCAGCGTCGATTTACCGGCGCCATTGTGGCCGAGCAGCGCCATCACTTCGCCGGGGAAAAGGTCGACGGATGCGTCGTCGACGGCGCGAATGCCGCCGAAGGCGATCGAAACATTGCGCATGTCGACCAGCGGAACGCCGGCGGGAGCGGTCTTGTCAGCCATGATCCTTTTCCTCCCTATGATCCTTGCTCAGACGCGCTTGCGGTAGAGGGTGTCGAGCCACACCGCGACGACCAGCACGGCGCCAACGACGATGCTCTGCAGCGGTGAATCGACGCCGAGCAGCACCATCCCGGATTGCAGCGACTGCATCAGCAATGCGCCCAGCATAGCACCGAGCACGGTTCCGGAACCGCCCGCGAGCGACGTGCCGCCGATGACCGCCGCGGCGATGACCAGCAGTTCATCCAGCGTCCCCAGCGCGTTTGTCGAGGAGTTCTGCCTGGCCGAAGAGATCGCCGCCGCGATCGTCGCCAGCACGCCCATGATCATGAACACCTTCATGGTGATCCAGCGCGTGTTGATGCCGGCAAGATTGGCGGCTTCCGGATTGCCGCCGATGGCAAAGACGTAGCGGCCGAATCTAGTGCGCTTGGTGACGAAGGTCATGATCAGACCGACGGCGACCGCCATCAGGACCGGAATGGCGATGCCATGCGCGATGAACAGCCCGCCTTCGGGCACGGTGATGTTGTTGGCGGCGGCGTAGCGGTTCACGATGCCGACTGGCCACGGATAGGAGTTGGCGAGCCACACCGCGCCCAGGATGACCGCGCAGGTGACCGTGGCAAGCAACGTCTCGGCCCAGACCGGACGCAGGGGGAAGCGGAAGCGCTTGCGCTGCACGCGGCCGTTGAAATGCATGAAGATGACCGCCAGGCAGGCGACGATGCCGACGGCCCAGCTCCATTTGGCGCCGATCGAGCCCGCCGGGCCGCCGCCCATCAACTGGAATGTGGCGTCGAGCGGCGCAACGGTCTGGCCGCTGGTGACCCACCAGGCAGCGCCCCGCCATACCAGCAATCCGCCCAGGGTGACGATGAAGGCCGGCACTTCAAGATAAGCGATGACGAACCCCTGGAAGGCGCCGACGATGAGGCCGAGCGCCAGGCCGATCAGCAACGCCAGAACCCAGATCCAGGGATTTCCCAGCTCAAGCCCCACGAAGCGAACCAGGAAATGCACCTGGGCAAAGCCCATGACCATGCCGATCAGCCCTTCGGCCGACCCGACCGACAGGTCGATGTTGCGCATGACGATGACCAGCACCATGCCGGAGGCCATGATCGCCACGGCCGAAGACTGAACCGACAGGTTCCAGAGATTGCGCGGCGTCAGGAACGTGCGGCTGTCGAAGTCGAGCGGGTTGACGCCAAGCCGCAAGCTGGAAATCACATGCAGTCCGATCCAGATCAGGAGCAGCGCGCCGATCATGCCCAGCATGCGGGTGTCGAGCTCGGTCGCCTTCAGGAACCGGGCCACAGTGCCGAGTTCCGACGCGCGCGGGGTGTCCGCCGGTTGGGTAGACGTCGTGTCGGTCATGATTTCCTCCCGCCGGCCTGCCCGTCTGGCGCGAATACCTAGCCAAGCCTAGAAGCTATCCGCCGAAGGCGGAAACACAAATCTTTTTGAGAAAACGCCGCGGCTTTCAGGCCGCGGCGCAGGTATTTTGATCGAACGTCGGCAAGGCTCAGTTGCAGACCTTGACGCTGCCGGCGGGTACGCCCGCGCAGACCTCGTCCTTCTTGATCCAGCCGGCGTCGATGACGACGTTGAGATTGTCCTTGGTGATCGCGATCGGCGTCAGGAACAGCGACTTGACGGTGTTGCCGCCGGGTGTCGTGAAGTCCTTGGCGCCGGCGATATCGCCCATCTTCTTGCCGTCGGCGAGCTGCGAGGCGATTTCGGCGGCGTTCTTGCCGAGCTCGCGCGCGTCTTTCCACACCGACACGGTCTGCGTGCCGAGCGCGATGCGGTTGAGCGCCGCGTGGTCGCCGTCCTGGCCCGAGACCGGCACGGTGCCGGCCAGGCCCTGCGCCGTCAGCGCCGCGACAACGCCGCCGGCGGTGCCGTCATTGGCAGCCACGACCGCGTCGACCTTGTTGTCGTTGGCGGTCAGGAACTGCTCCATGTTCTTCTGCGCGTTGGCCGGCAGCCAGCCGTCCGTATAGGCCTCGCCGACATTCTTGATCTTGCCGCTGTCGATGGCGTCCTTCAGGACTTCCATGGAGCCCGCGAACAGGAAGTCGGCGTTCGGATCGGAGCCCGAGCCCTTGATGAAGACGTAGTTGCCTTCCGGCTTGGCCTGGAACACCCCGCGGGCCTGCATGCGCCCGACTTCCTTGTTGTCGAAGGTCAGGTAGAACACGTCCTTGTTCTCGATCAGGCGGTCGTAGCCGACGACCGGGATTCCTTCATCGAGCGCCTTCTGCACCGCCGGGCCGATTGCCGAGGCATCCTGCGCCAGGATGATCAGCGCGTTGGCGCCCTGCGAGATCAGGCTTTCGACGTCGGTCAGCTGCTTGCCCGGATTGGACTGCGCGTCGGCCGAAATATACTTGTCTCCGGCGGCCGCGATGGCGGCCTTCATCGCTGCTTCGTCGGTCTTCCAGCGCTCTTCCTGGAAATTCGACCACGACACGCCGATCACCTTGTCCTTCGCCTCGGCCACGGACGCCAGCGTCAGCGACATGGCAACGCCCGCCAGAATGGCGGCTGCAAATTTCTTCATGATATCCTCCCTGCGCCCTGCGGCGCGACCCAGACTGGCCCGAAGGCCGGCACAGAGGCTTTTTTTCGAGCCTCAAAAAAATAGTGGTCCAGCATAACGACGCTGTCAACCGAGATTCTGATGGGTTTTGATGGGCTCAGGCATTTTTTTCGGCATCCGCAATAAATAATGACATGGCCCCTGGCTTCTGCCACAATCCCTAGCGTGTCAGCGACAGGCCATGGCATTATCACAAGGCCGCGATGACCGGGGAGGACGTGCGAGACGATGTCGGTCGGAATCCGCCACGACGATTTGCGCCGGCGCAATCGCGCCATGGTGATTTCGGCGGTACGCCGCGCCGGTCAGCCATCACGGACCGAAATTGCCGCGACCACCGGGCTCAGCCACTCGACCATTTCGGCGATCTCCGCCGACCTGATCCAGGAGGGCATTCTCACCGAAAGCAAGGCCAGCGAGCCGACGGCGTTGAAACGCGGCCGGCCGCAGATCGGCCTGGCGCTGAACCCTGAAGCCGCCGCGGTGCTGACCGTGGTGTTGTCGCTGAACTTCCTGTCGGTCGCCGTGATCGATTATGCCGGTCAGGTTGTTGCCGAGGAGCAGCAGCGCCTGGACACGCTTGTCATGCCCCGCGACGAGCTGATCGGCGAATGCGTGGCGATCGTGCGGCGCCGGCTGCAGGATCCCGACCTCGACATTGGCAGCGTCGCCCGTATCGCCATGGGCATTCAGGGCATCACCGATTCTAATGCACGCGCCATGCTCTGGTCGCCGATAACGCCGCTGACCGACATTCCTTTCGCCGACATCCTCGAGAAGGAGTTCGGCATCTCCGCCACCATGGAGAACGACTGCAACATGATGGCGGTGGCGCTGCAATGGCGCGACCCGGAGCGCTATCGCGACGACTTCATTGCCATCCTGTTGTCGCACGGCATCGGCATGGGTCTCGTGCTCAAGGGTGCGCTGTTCACCGGCACGCATTCCTCCGGCGGCGAGTTCGGCCACATGATCCACCGCCCGGGCGGGGCGCTTTGCCGCTGCGGCCGCCGCGGCTGCGTCGAGGCCTATGCCGGCAATTATGCGATCTGGCGCAGCGCCATGAGAATGAGCGAGGACGCCGAGCCGGTCGACGTCGGCGACGCCGACATGCGGGCCCTTGCCGCGAAGGCGCGCGAGAGGGACGGCCCCGAACGGGAGGCTTATCGCCGGGCCGGCGAAGCGCTTGGTTTCGGTCTCGGCAGCCTGTTCGCCCTCATCGATCCGGCGCCCGTCGCCATGGTCGGCGTCAGCGCGGCCGCCTTCGACCTGATCGAGCCGGCGCTGCGCGAGGCGATCGCCCAGACCGCCGGCGGCCAGCACTCGGAATCGATCTCCTTCGACACCGAGCCGAACGAGTTGCCGCTGATCCGCGAAGGCTGCGCCATGCGCGCGCTGACCTTCGTCGACCAGGAGATTTTCGCGCCGGGAGGCCTGGCGAGAGCGGGCAAGCACGTCGCATAGCGGCGAGCCAGGTGCCGGGATACGCTGAAATTCAGGTCAGGCCGAGTCGAGAATGGGGGGTTCCGAGAACCGGAACGGAGCGTACCTTAGGCACGTGAGTACCGGAAGCGCAGGAAGTCGCCGTTCGCAGGCCGGCCTCACCTGAATATCGGCGTGTCCCCTAATCTTCCCTGATCGCGTAACCCGCGCCGCGGATTGTGCGGATGACGTCCGGCATGCGGCCGTTGTTGACGGCCTTGCGCAGGCGGCCGACATGGACGTCGACGGTGCGCTCGTCGATATAGATCGTCTCGCCCCAGACATTGTCGAGCAGTTGGCTGCGCGAGAACACGCGGCCGGGGTGGCGCATCATGAATTCGAGCAGGCGGAACTCGGTCGGGCCGAGCCTGATCTCGCTCTTCTTGCGGTAGACGCGGTGCGACTCGCGGTCGAGCACGATGTCGCCGACCTTGAGCACGCTGGACAGCACCTCCGGCTTGGCGCGGCGCAGCAGCGCCTTGACGCGCGCCATGAACTCCGGCGTCGAGAACGGCTTGACCAGATAGTCGTCGGCGCCGGTCGAGAGGCCGCGCACACGGTCGCTTTCTTCGCCCCGCGCGGTCAGCATGATGATCGGCAGCCGCTCGGTCTCGGGCCGCATCCTGAGGCGCCGGCAGAGCTCGATGCCGGAAACCGCCGGCACCATCCAGTCGAGCACGAGCAGATCGGGAACGTTTTCCTGAAGGCGGATTTCGGCCTCGTCGCCGCGGGTCACCACTTCGACCTGGTAACCTTCGGATTCGAGATTGTAGCGGAGCAGCACCCCAAGCGGCTCCTCGTCCTCCACCACCATGATGCGTGGCGCGATCATTGGCAGATACCCTTCGTCAGGCCGCCGGCGCCGACATTGTCGTCTCGTCCTGCTTGGGACGATTCGCGGGCAATTGCGTGCCGGTCAGCACATAATAGGCGTTCTCGGCGATGTTGGTCACATGGTCGCCGATGCGCTCGAGATTCTTGGCGCAGAACAGAAGATGCGTGCAAGCGGTGATGTTGCGCGGGTCTTCCATCATGTAGGTCAGGAGCTCGCGGAAGACGGATGTGTATTTGACGTCGATGCGCTCGTCGTCGTTGCGAAGCTTGGCCAGCGCCGTGGCGTCGCCCACCGTATATTCCTGGATCACGGCCTGGACCTGGATCAGTACCAGCTGCGCCATGGAATCGATCGAATGCGTGAGATCGCGCGGCGCGGCGCTGACGCCGACCGAACCGACGCGCTTGGCGATGTTCTTGGCGAGATCGCCGATGCGTTCGAGATCGCCCGCCATGCGGATCGAGCCGACCACGTTGCGCAGATCATCGGCCATCGGCTGGCGCTTAGCGATCAGCGTGATGGCGCGGTCGTCGAGCTCGCGCTGGCGCGCGTCCATGATGGCATCGTCGGAAACGACGCGCTGCGCCATGGCATTGTCGGTCTCGAGCAGGGCTCTGGTCGAAGCGCCGACCATCGAGCTGGCGAGATCGCCCATGTCGTTTATGAGCCGGCTGATCTGTCTCAGATCCTCGTCGAAGGAAGCGACGGTATGTTCGGCCATGATGATGTCCTCGTATGAGCTCAGCCGAAGCGGCCGGTGATGTAGTCCTGCGTGCGCTTTTCGCGGGGCGAGGTGAATATCTTCTCGGTTCGGTCGAACTCCACCAGCTCGCCCAGATACATGAACGCCGTCTGCCGCGACACGCGCGCCGCCTGCTGCATGTTGTGGGTGACGATGACGATCGTGTAGTCGGCCTGCAGCTCGTCGATCAGTTCCTCGATCTTGGCGGTCGACAGCGGATCGAGCGCCGAGGCCGGCTCGTCGAGCAGGATGACCTCGGGCTTCACCGCCACGGTACGGGCGATGCACAGGCGCTGCTGCTGGCCGCCCGAGAGGCTGAGGCCGCTGGCGTTGAGCTTGTCCTTGACCTCGTTCCAGAGCGCGGCGCGCTTCAGCGCCTGCTCGACGCGGCCGTCCATCTCGGCCTTGCTGATCTTCTCATAGAGCCTGACGCCGAAAGCGATGTTCTCGTAGATCGACATCGGGAACGGCGTCGGCTTCTGGAACACCATGCCGATCTTGGTGCGCAGCAGGTTGAGGTCCTGCGAGCGGTCGAGGATGTTCTTGCCGTCGAGCAGCACCTGGCCCTCGGCGCTCTGCTTCGGATAGAGCTCGTAGATGCGGTTGAGCACGCGCAGCAGCGTCGACTTCCCGCAGCCCGACGGGCCGATGAAGGCGGTCACGCTGCGCTCGGGCAGGGACAGGTTGATGTCCTTCAGTGCCTTCGACTGGCCATAGTAGAAATTGAGGTTCTTGACCTCGATCTTGGCCTTCTCGACGGTCGTATCGGCTGCGTTCAGGTCGGTGGACAACATCGGTTTCATCTGTCCTCTCTGCGTCCGGTTAGGCTGCGGGCGATGATGCTCAGCCCGAGAACCGTCAGGGTGATTATGAGTGCGCCCGTCCAGGCCAGTTGCTGCCATTCCTCGTAGGGGCTGAGAGCGAACTGGAAGATGGTTACCGGCAGGCTGGCCATCGGCGCATTGAGATTGCTCGACCAGAACTGGTTATTGAGCGCGGTGAAGAGAAGCGGCGCCGTCTCGCCGGAGATGCGGGCGATCGCCAAAAGGATGCCGGTGACGATGCCGGAGAGCGCCGCGCGATAGGCTACCGAGCGGATCACCACCCAGCGCGGCGCTCCGATGGCGGTGCCTGCTTCGCGCAGCGCGTTGGGCACAAGGTTCAGCATGTCCTCGGTGGTGCGCACCACGACGGGGATCACCAGGATCGACAGCGCGACCGCGCCGGCGATTGCCGAGAAGTGCCCCATCGGCCGCACCATCAGCTCGTAGACGAACAGGCCGATGATGATCGACGGCGCCGACAAGAGGATGTCGTTGATGAAGCGCACCACCGTCGTGAGCTTCGAGAAGCGTCCGTATTCGGCCATGTAGGTGCCGGCCAGCACACCGATCGGCGTGCCGACGAAGATACCGATGATCGTCATGACGATGCTGCCGTAGATGGCGTTGAGCAGGCCGCCGGCATCGCCGGGCGGCGGCGTCATTTCCGTGAACACCGAAAGCGACACCCCGGAAAGTCCCTTGTAGAGCAGGGCACCGAGGATCAGCGCCAGCCAGGCCAGCCCGATGCCCGCCGCGACGACGCACAGCGTCATCATCACGCCATTCTTGCGCTTGCGGCTTTGGTGAAGCGATTGGGCAGTCGACATCGGTCAGGCTCCCGTGCGGCTATCGATGCGCAAGAGCATGTAGCGTGCGAGCGCGAGGATGATGAAGGTGATGATGAACAGGATCAGGCCGAGCGATACCAGCGAGGATGTATAGAGGTTGCCGTCGGCTTCGGTGAATTCGTTGGCGATAGTCGCCGAGATCGTCGTGCCCGGCGCAAACAGCGAGGCGCTGATGCGGTGCGCGTTGCCGATGACGAAGGTGACGGCCATCGTCTCGCCGAGCGCGCGGCCGAGGCCCAGCATGACGCCGCCCATGATGCCGACGCGGGTGTAGGGGATGGTCACGCGCCGGGTCACTTCCCACGTCGTGCAGCCGATACCGTAGGCCGATTCCTTCAGGACCGCCGGCACCGTGTCGAACACGTCCTTGGTGATCGAGGTGATGAAGGGCAGCACCATGATGGCGAGGATCAGCGACGAGGTCAGCAGGCCGATGCCGTAGGGCGGACCGGCAAACAGGCTGTCGAGACCGGGGATGCCTTTGAACAGCCAGATGATGAAGGGCTGGACCGTCGTCTGCAGGAACGGCGCGAAGACGAACAGGCCCCAGATGCCGTAGATGATCGAGGGAATGCCGGCGAGCAGTTCGACCGCGATGCCGATCGGACGCCTGAGCGGGCGCGGGCAAAGCTCGGTCAGGAAGACGGCGATGCCGATGCCGATCGGCACGGCGATGAGAATGGCGATGGCCGAGGTGACGATGGTGCCGTAGATGGGCGCGAGCGCGCCGAAATTCTCGGTGACCGGATTCCAGGATTCGGTGGTCAGGAAGGAGAAGCCGAACTTCGACAGCGCCTCCCACGATCCGGCGACCAGCGATATCGCGACCCCGCCGAGCAGAACGAGCACGAGCATGGCGGAAAGGCGCGTCGCCGTCCGGAAGACCATGTCGGTGACGGCGAAGCGGCGCACTGTCGCTTCTCTGGTCCGCATGGCGGACGATGTCGCGGCTTCGGAAACGGCTGTCATTTAGCCCCTCGCATTTCGAAAGAGACAGGAGGGCGCTGGAGGCGCCCTCCTCATTCAGCGGGAATTACATGCCGGAGTAGACCGGCTTGCCGTCCTTGTCGACGATGTCCTTGCCCCACATTTCCTCGACGCTCTTCACGACCTTGTCGGGCATCGGAACGTAGTCAAGCTCAGCAGCCATCTTGTCGCCCTTGGCATAGGACCAGGCGAAGAACTTGAGCGCTTCGGCCGTGGCCGCCGCATCATCGGGCTTCTGGTAGACGAGGATCCAGGTGGCGGAAGTCATCGGCCAGGATTCGGCGCCCGCCTGGTTGGCCAGGATGACGCCGTAGCCCGGCTGCGAGCTCCAGTCGGCATTGGCCGCGGCGGCCGAGAACGCCTTCGCGGTCGGCTCGACCTTCTTGCCGTCCTTGTTCACCATGTCGGTATAGGTGAGCTTGTTCTGCTTGGCATAGGCATATTCGACATAGCCGATCGCGCCGCCGGTCTGCGAGACGTTGTTGGCGACGCCTTCATTGCCCTTGGCGCCGATGCCCACCGGCCATTCGAGCGCGGTGTTGACACCGACCTTCGACTTCCAGTCGGCGCTGACGTCGGCCAGGTAGTAGCTGAAGTTGAAGGTGGTGCCCGAGCCGTCCGAACGATGCACGACCGCGATCGCCTGGTCGGGCAGCTTGATCTTGGGGTTGAGCTTCTTGATTGCCGCATCGTTCCAGTTGGTGATCTTGCCGGCGAAGATGTCGGCCAGCGTCGGGCCGTCCAGAACCAGCTCGCCCGGCTTGACGCCTTCGAGGTTGACGACCGGCACGATGCCGCCCATCACCATCGGGAACTGCGCGAGGCCGGTGGAGGTGAGATCCTCGCCCTTCAGCGGCGCGTCGGAAGCGCCGAAGGTCACGGTCTTGGCCTTGATCTGCTTGATGCCGCCGCCGGAGCCGATCGACTGGTAGTTGAGACCGATGCCGGTCTCCTTCTTGTAGGTGTCGGCCCACTTCGCATAGATCGGATAGGGGAAGGTGGCGCCTGCGCCGGAAATGTCGGCTGCCATCGCGGCGGCCATGCTAAGGGTTGATGCCGCAGCCATTGCAATTGCAACGGCCGCCGAGCGGATGAAATGTCTCATGTGGCCTGCTCCTGTTCGGAAGATGGTCTTTCGGCACCCGTGTATCGGCGCCCGGTCAGCGCAATAGCCCTCGATTATTACAGTCGCATGACAGTTTCGTGTCAGCCCGGTAACGCCTGAAGGGGGATGCACGGAAGGGGTCCGCGTCAGCCTCGAAGGGCGGGCCGGAGTTTGCCGCGGAAATCAGCAACTTGTCTGACTTTTGAAACAAAATTTATCCCGGCGGCCGGATGACGGCCGCCGGGAAATAAAAGCCGGACGAGAGTGCGTTGCCTGTAAGCCAGAGCGGATCATGGCCTGGCCATCGCCGAAAACAGGGTCCGTTGGGGTAGAGTCGACGCTGTTTCTTGTTGGCGGTCGCTGCTCCCGCCCGTAACCGAAGAGCGGAATCAATGTCGCGATTGTCCGAGCTTGGCGCTTGCTTTGGTATGGTGCGATCGCACCATACGCATGCGTCAGCCTCTTGCCGCCGTTCTGCCCGCCAAACTCGTTTTAACCGGCGTTGCGCCGGGTCTCGACGTCCGAACCCAGCCAGCGTTCGAGCTTTTCGAGCAGCGCCCGCGGACTGATCGGTTTCGGCAGGTAATCGTCCATGCCGGCTTCCAGGCAGCGTTCGCGGTCGCCCTTCAGGGCATGCGCGGTGACGCCGACGATCGGCACATGCGTGCCCATGTCCTCCTCGAGCCGGCGGATCGCGCCCGTCGCCTCCAGTCCGTTCATTTCCGGCATCGATACATCCATCAGGATCATGCGCGGATTGAGCCTGCCGAAGGCGTCGAGCGCCTTGCGGCCGTTGCCGACGATCTCGAAGCGGTAACCGGTCTCGCCAAGGATCTGGGTGAACACCATCTGGTTCACCTCATTGTCCTCGGCGACGAGGATGTCGAGCTCGCGCTCGGCATCGGCGGGGCGCGGACGCGCCCGCGCCGGCGGCGGTTGCAGCATGGCGCGCTCCGATGCCGCCGTCTGCGCCGGAGCGGCTTGCGGGGGGCTGCCGGCGCCAATGGCGGGTTGCGCCGCCGCGCTGCTGTGGCGGTGGCGCTGGATGGTCGAGACCAGCGTTTCCAGGAGAATGGAGGAGCGCGCCGGCTTGATCAGCTGCGCATCGATGCCGAGGTCGCGATAGGCCGTGCCGGCAAGCGACTGGTCGACCGAGGTCAGCATGATGATGGGCGTATGCGCCAGGCCCGCCGTATTGCGCACGATGCGCGCCATCTCGGCGCCGGTCATGCCCGGCATCTGGTAGTCAAGCACGACGCAGTCGACCGGCACGCCGTAGGCGGCGGCGGCAATCAGCACCTTCAACCCTTCGGCGCCGCTTTCGGCCGCGCAGGAATCGAACGTCCATGACGCCATCTGCTCGCTGAGGATCGAGCGGTTGACGGCATTGTCGTCGACGATGAGCACGCGCGCGCCGGTGACGTCGACCGGCATGATGCGCTGACCGCCCTGCTCGGCCTTGGGCAGCGTGATCGTGAACCAGAAGGTCGAACCCTTGCCTTCGGCGCTGTCGACACCGATCTCGCCGGCCATCATCTCGACCAGCCGCGAGGTGATGGCAAGGCCAAGCCCGGTGCCCTCATGCCGCCTGGTCGAGGAGGTGTCGACCTGGCTGAATTTTTCGAAAACCTGCTTCAGCTTGTCTTCCGGAATGCCGATGCCGGTATCGGTCACGGAAATGGTGAGCCTCGTTCCCGCGGGAACCCGCTCACCCGTCACGTCGACCAGGACATGACCCTTGTCGGTGAATTTCACCGCGTTGCCGAGCAGGTTGGTGACGATCTGCCTGACACGGCCGACATCGCCGACGAACCGGCCGTCGAGGCCCGGCTGGACGCGAACGATGAGCTCGAGGTCCTTCTCCTTGGCGCGCGTCGACACCAGCGTCGCCACATCCTCGATCGCCTCGGCCAGATTGAAGGGTGCAGGGTCGAGCACCAGCTGGCCGGCATCGATCTTCGAGAAATCGAGGATGTCGTTGATGATGGTGAGCAGCGCATTGCCGGATTTGACGATGATGTCGGTGAACGTCTTCTGCTTCGGATCGAGGTCCGACTTTGCCAGCAGCTCTGCCATACCAAGAACCCCGTTCATCGGCGTGCGGATCTCATGGCTCATATTGGCGAGGAATTCCGACTTGGCCCGGTCGGCGAGCACGGCGCGCCGGCGCGCCTCGCTGAGCTCGGCCTCGCGCTGCTTGAGCTCGGTGATGTCGGTGGTGGAGCCGATGAGATAGAGCGAGCCGTCCGAGGCGATCATCGCGCCCTTGCGCGCGAACTGGTGCCTGACGCTGCCGTCCGGCATCGTCACCGTTTCTTCGATCTCCTGCGTCTCGCCGGTGCGCAGCACGGCAAGGTCGCCGGCGACGAAGGCTTCGCCGTCCGCGCCGAAAATCTCGACATCGGTCCTGCCGACGGCTTCTTCCTTGCTGAAGCCGGTGAGATCGCACCAGCCCTTGTTGACGTAGAATTGCCTGAGGTCCGAACGCTTGGCATAGATCGACACCGGCACATTGTCGATGAGGCTGCGGAACACCTCGTTCTCGCTCATGCTCTGCCGCAGCGCCTGCTCGCGCGCCTTGACGTCGGTGATGTCGGTGCTGGAGCCGACCAGATGCACCGACCCGTCGATCGCCACCAGCCGGCTCTTTCGCGTCATCAGCTGGCGCACCGTGCCGTCGCGGTGGGTAACGGCCTCCTCGATCTCGCGTCCCGCGCCGGTCGCCACGACTTCGTTGTCGTCATTGCTGAAACCGTCCGCCTCTTGCGCCGCGAAAAGCTCGCGATCGGTCTTGCCGAGCACCTCGTCTTTGGGCAGTCCAGTCAGCGCGCACCAGGCCTTGTTGACGAATTCTATGCTGAGATCGTCGGCCTTGATGAAGGCTGCCACGGGCAGTTCGTCCATCACATGCCGGTAAAGGTCGATCTGGCGCATGGAATCGCGCAACGCCTTCTCGCGCGCCTTGATGTCGGTGATATCGACACGCACGCCGATGAATGTGCCGTCATCGGTGCGCATGTCATAGACCTGGTACCAGCGGCCGTCGGCGTTGAGGCGTTCGTAGGCCGAACTCGGCAAACGGTACCGCTTGAGCATGGCGTCAAGCCAGCGCTCTATGTCGACGCCATACAGGCCGTCGATTCCGGGGTCGCCGCTCGAGCGGAAGTAGCCGACGGAGTGACCAAGCGCCAACGCCTCGCGGAACGTGCGGCCAGGCTGCCAGGCCGGCTTCAGCGCCGGCAGCGAATCCTGCAGCTTGCGGTTGGCGAAGACGAAGCGGTCGTCGCGATCGTAGATGATGACCCCCGCCGGCAGCGACTCCAGCACGGTGACGAGGTTCTTGCGCGCATCCTCCGCCTCGGTCTCGCGCTGTTTCATGTCGGTGATGTCGACATAGGAGATCAGCCGCTTGCCGCCTGGAAGAGGCGCCAGCGAGGCGATCAGCGTGCGGCCGTCCTTGCGCGGCAACTGCCTGGACCCTGCGCTTCCAGCCCGGATTTCGGCCTCCCGTTCGGCCACATGGCTTTGCCACGCCTGTTCCTCGGCGCCGAACGGATCGGCATCACGACTGGCTTCCATGAGGTCGCGAAAGCGACTGCCGGCCGGAGCGCGCCGCGGATCGATCTGCCAGAAGTCGTAAAATGCCCGGTTGACCACCTCCGCCCGCAATTCGGCATCGAGAACGATGACGCCGATCGGCATCGAATCGACCATAAGCCTGAGATTGGCGAGCGCCTCCGAGGTCCCGGCCATATCGTGGACGTCGCCGAGAAAGGCCTCGTTGCCGCGCCTGTCCGCCTTGTTGTCCGCCTCGACAGTCCCGTCCGTATCCGCCATTCCTACCCCCAAGGCCGAACTGTGCCGGTCCGTCGGCGGAATGTGCCCGACAAGCATTAACGATCCGCTAACCATAATGATTGCAACCGCCTGCCGCCCGGTGCCGTTGAGCCAGATTCCGACCCTGGCGCCGACTGCGGTAATCCGCCCGTTGGCGATCATGGCAACAACGCATTATAAGGTGCCTGAGGTATTGCTAATGTTTGGTCGAATCGCGGCTTTCATCCTGTGCCCGGCGCTGCTTGCGGCGGGCGGCTGCGCGCGCAGCGACGACGGCACGGTGATCGTCCCGAGCCGGATGGACGTCAGGCGTGTCTGGGACAAGGCGCCGCCGGGAACGACCGCGTCGCGGCAGATCGCGTCGGACGTGTTTCCTTTGCCGCCGCCGGGCGCGCCGCAAAGCCCCTCGGTCCGGCGCTATTCCAGGTCTCCGGCAAGGCCTTCCTACAACCAGAATCTGGCTGATCAGTCTTCGGGCGAGCGGCCCCTTACCTGCAGGAATGTCGGCGAAACCGGCAAGCGCTACCGCGTCGTCTGCGAGTAGCTTTGCCTCAATCTGCCGGTCGATGCCGGCTCGATCCACTGCCCGGATGCAGAAAGACAACCCGACAGATTCAGCCCGGCCTCGACCGCGGTGCGATCACGGATCGCTGATGAAACCTTTGCCCGGTGACGGGCGTTGTTGGCGTTGATGTGACGCGCGCAGCGCAGAGGAGACTGAAGATGTCCATTCACTTCACCGTCTCTGGCCTGACCAGAAACCTGATCCATTCGCTTGGGCTGGATCATGAGCATGCGCCGAGAGCCCTTACCCCCGAACAAAGCCTTCTGCTGGATTGCTACCTGGCCGGGCAGATCCCGGACTCCGCCTGGAACGATTATGTCTTCGAGATGCCGGAGTTGGAAAAGCACGCCCAGATCAGGCGCGCACGCGGTTTAACCTGAAAGCAATTCCGGGAAAAGTGGGACTCTCCCGAAAGTGGGAACCGGTTTCGGGATAAAGACATGCCTAAAATCAAAACCTAAAGCGCATGGAGCGAACCTAAAAAGATCGCGACGCGCCTTAGGCTCGGCGCCTTCGCCGTGGCTTACTTCTTCGGCGAGTTGAACTGCAGCGTAAAGACGTTTCCGGCAATGCCTTGCGCCAGTGTGGGCGAAAGGCTGAGCGGCAGACAATCGTTCAGGGCCTTGGTCGCAGCGTCGACATAGGCCTTGCGCGCCTTGTCGTCGCCGCCGACATGAATAGCGGTCGTCTTCGGCGGCCCGATCAGCGTGCCGTCGCGTTTGAAGCTGAAGCTGAGCGTCACCGAGGAATTGTCGGAATTGGCCGGCGGTGTCCAGCAGGCGAGCAGGGCGGCGCCAACCTCGTTCATACCGTTGAGCGGCGCGACTTCGGCCGTGATGGTGGCGCTCGCCAGGAGCGCGCTCGCGACCGCGGAAAGTTTCATCATTCTTGTCATCGCCGTCCTCATCGCTTTTTGCCCGGCTCGCACTTGGCAACCCAAGATAATGGTAGGATCAATCACGCCGATGACAATAGGACTTCAACCGGTCTGGCACCGGATAAGTCGTATGTCGTGATTGCCGTGGGAGGCGATACAACCGCCGGAAAAGCAAAAGGTCGGCGCTGGGCCGACCTTTCCCTTCGCCTCCGCTTCGCGCCAGTACATCCGTGGTCGCGGCGAGGACTGTGACCAGTAGACAGGCGTTGGGTAAACGAAACCTTAACCTGAGCCGGCTGTTACGCCCTGGCCTGCGATTTCACATGCGCGATGTAGCCGCGCACGTCGCCGGCCGGCTCCGCATAGGCCTTGCCGAGCTTCTTCTCCAGCGCCGCCACGTACTCCTTCGCCCATTTGGGCAGCGGGTAGTCGATGACCGCCAGGAATTCCAGCGTCGCCGCCAGCCTTATATCGGCGATCGACGGGTTGTTGCCGCCGATGAACGGTTTGCCGTTGCGAAAGAAGGAGTGAAACACCTCGAGCGGCTCGGCGATCGCGGCCATCGCCGCCTTCTGCGCGTCCGATTTCTTGTCGGGATGGGCATCGCTGTGGCCGACTTCGCCGGCATATTGCGGGAAGCCGAGCGCCGGATAGGTCGCGCGCGCGACATAAGGATAGAGCGTGCCGACCAGATAGAACATGGCGCTGTCGATCATCGCCCGCTTGGCCGGCGCCTTCGGATAGAATTTGTCCAGCCCGTGCTTGTTGGCGAGATACTGCATGATGGCGCAGCTTTCCCACAGCACGCCGCGCGGCAGGCCCTTGTCCTCGATCATCGGCGTCAGATGCGCCGGATTGCGCGCCAGGAATTCGGGCGAGCGCGTATGGCCCCAGGCATCGGTCTCCGCCGGATCGAGCCCGGCCGCGCGCGCGAACACCCTCACCGTCATGTTGTTGACGCTCGGCCTCAGCATACTGAGTTTTATGCCAGGCTTCTTAGCTGGCTTCGCCATTTTCGAGGTCGCCTTCGCGGCCGCTTTGGCCGCCGCCTTCGCCGATGCCTTGGCGCCCGATTTCGCGGCGGCTTTTACCGCTGCTTTCGGCGCGGCCTTGGTAGCGGCTTTCTTCGCGCTCTTTGTTGCAGCTTTTGCCATTTCATGTCCCTCCCTTTGCTTGCTCAGTACGGATTCTTCGGCGCCCTGTTTTCCGACAGTGTTTCGCGCGACCGCTCGGCCAGCGCCTGGATAGCGTCGGCAAGATGCAATTCGGCGATGTTGTAGTCGCCTCGCGCCACGCGGATCTTGTGCGCCTCCATCAGCACGTCGGCATGGGCGAAGCCGGCCGGCGGGTCGAAGCGGTAGGACGCGAGCTCGATCAACAGCCCGATCGGATCTTCAAAATAGATCGAATCCATGAAGCCGCGATCCTTGACACCGCTGTGCTTGATGCCGCGCTCGTCGAGCCGCGCGACAGCCTGCAGGAAGGTAACCCGCGACACAGAGAACGCGATGTGATGGACGCAGCCGATATCGGTCGGTGTCCGCCGCTTGACCGGGACCCGGGTCTCGTCGGTGAACACGGTGATCAGCCGCCCGTCGCCGGGATCGAAGTAGAGATGGCTTTCGCTCGCCTTGTCGAGATTGGGCTGCTCGAAGATGAAAGGCATGCCGAGCACGCCCTCCCAGAAGTCGATCGAGGTCTGGCGCCCGGCGCCGACCAGCGTGATGTGATGAACGCCTTGCGACTGCAGCTTCCGCATTGGACTCCTCCCCGAGAGCTTATGACTATTTGCAGTTTCTCGCCCTTGTGCCCTGCGCACGGCCGCGCTTTGGATCCATGCTCCGAAGCTAATTCATTCGACAGCCGCACGCCAGAAGCAACGAGCACGACCAGGGTTGGAGAGTGATAGGGAGCGGGTTGCCTCCAAAGATTTGAGGGCTGCGCTGTGGCAAATCCTTTCGGCGGAAGAGCGGCATAGACCTCATCGACATGCCTTGGCTGAGACCATCTCTTTCACGATGAGATTTTAGGAGGCGGAAAGGCTTTTTCGCGATTGCCGGATCAGCGCGAAATGTGCGTTCTCCCCGTACGGCGTTTTTCCGATCACATGCACCGCCTCGCGTCCAGCATTGGTGACTTCTCATTCGGAAACCCCTCTGTAGGAACCGCCACCGCTGTCCGATCCGCTCTGATCTTCCTCTGCTGCTCGCTTCGCGAATGGAATTGGCGGTGTCAGCTAAAAACCAAAAGAGCCCCCGCCTGGGGTACGCGCTGTTGTTGCGGTATGAATAGCACGGGGCCACCCACGGGATAGAGGGGGCAACCACTAAAGAGCGGAGCGAAAAATTATCAGATTGACGCTATATCAGTTTAAACCTATATTCCGCCAATGGCTTGGACGGTTCTCGAACATCCGGACTTTGTCCGGGAGCGTGAAGACCTCAATGATGAGGTCTCGGACAAGCTCGATGAAGTGATGCTGGCTCTGGAGGAAGTTGGTCCCAATCTCGGGCGCCCTCTCGTTGATACGCTGAATGGGTCCAAGCACAAGAAAATGAAAGAAATCCGATTCAATGCGAGCGGTGTTTGGCGCTTTGCTTTCGCGTTCGACGAAGACCGTCAAGCCGTTGTCCTGTGTGGTGGAAACAAGGAAGGCAAGGCGCAGCGCAAGTTTTACAAGAAGCTCATCGCGACCGCAGACGAACGGTTTGATGAATGGCTTGAGGCAGAAAAGGAGTAGACTAATGGCAAAGCGATCAGATTTTCGCCCCGTTCGCGAACGCATTGACGCTCTACCAGCAGAGCGTCGGGCCAAGATCGAAAAGGGCGCTGCCGAAATCCTAAGGGCTGTACATCTTTCCGAGCTTCGAAAGGCTATGTCCGTAACGCAAATGACCGTAGCTGCTAGAACAGGTCTGAAGCAAGCCGAGGTGTCGCGTATCGAGAAGTCTCCCGCATCGGTCCAGATCAAGACTATGGAACGCTACGTGCGAGGGCTTGGCGGCGACATGAAAATCGTAGCTGAATTCCCTGATGGAACATACGCCGAAATTCCCCTTAGTCACGGCAAGCCCGTTCGCTCCAAAATCACCACCGAGACAAAGAATGATGACAATAATTATACGGAGGAGCGTCTGGGCGCTTAACTAGGGGGCAACATCCGACGCTATAGAACTTTGCGCAATTCGGCCGGTCAGGTGCAGACAGGGTTGTGCGCGCCTTGTGGCTCTCCGAAAATGAGGGCGGCAATGGTCTTTATTAGACCGTTATTAAACAGCTAAACGCTTAAAAGCTTGGTACGCCCAAGGGGAATCGAACCCCTGTTCCCGCCGTGAGAGGGCGGTGTCCTGACCGCTAGACGATGGGCGCGCTCAAGAACCGGCTACATAGGCTGGCGGCCGCGAAAAAGCAACCGAGCAGATTCCGGAAAAGTGTCGTACGGTTTTCCGACAAGAATTCCGACAAAACAAGAAGCCTAAGCGGAGCATTCATTGGTTTGCCAAACGAGTGCTCCGCTTGGGGTTTCGACCGCTTCGCGCGCTTTGCCGGACGTCACGGGTCAGCCCTGCCGTTTCGGCTCGATCAGGTCCCAGAGATTGCCGTAGAGATCGGCAAAGACCGCCACCGTGCCATAGACCTCGAAGCGCGGCGCTTCGCGGAACTCGACGCCCTTGGCGAGCATCGCCTGGTGATCGCGGGAAAAATCGTCGGTCTCGAGGAAGAGAAAGACCCGGCCGCCGGTCTGATTGCCGATGCGGCTTGCCTGCTCTTCGCCGGAAGCTTCTGCCAGAAGCAAGCGCGCTCCCTTGCCCTTCGCCGGCGCGACGGTGACCCAGCGCTTGCCGCCGCCGAGATCGACATCCTCGATGAGCAGGAAACCGAGCCGCTCGACATACCAGGCGATCGCCTCGTCGTAATTGGCAACGACGAGCGCGACGGTCGCAATGCTGCGCTGCTCGGCAAAGCCGCTCATTTGTTGCGAACCGCGAATTGGCCGATGATGCGGTGCTCGGCGATGTCGTAGACGAAGATCGAACGGCCGCCATCGGCAAGCTCGGCGTCGATCGACAGGCGGTTGCCGGAGAGCGACTGGCTGATCACCTTGGCGCCGACGGGAAGCACGATGTCGCCCGCGAGCGGCGCACCGGCCGGAGCCTGGACATCGCCCGCGGGCGCCGATCCGGTCACCGGCGCGTTGCGGGCTTTGTAGACAAGCGCCCCGATCACCACCATAAGGGCGAGGAACAGAAGGCCGAGATTGACGATCATGAAGCGGACGAGCTTGCGGCGCACGTTCTCGGCCGCGGGGTCGAGCGGCTTTTCCTCATCTTCTTCGGCGATCGGCCGGGCCATGGCTAAACAATCCGCAACGGGTTTCGATGAGCGCTCATAACGAAGAGAGTTCGACATTGATAGGGGAGGAACTGACGGACGATGAGTTGGCCGCAGGCGAAGCCACCGTGCTGGAAGCCGGCGCCGATGCCGCCGGCCAGCGCCTCGACCAGTGGCTTGCCGCCAAGCTCGGTCCGGAGCTCTCGCGCAGCCGGGTGCAGGCGCTGATCAAGCAAGGCGCGGTCTCCATCGCCGGCAGGAAGGTGCTGGAAGCCAAGCGCAAGCTGACGGTCGGTGAGACGATCGAGATCCTGGTGCCCGCGCCGGAGCCGGCAGAGCCGCAGGGCGAGGACATTCCCCTCGACATTCTTTACGAGGACGACGAGCTGATCGTCATCAACAAGCCGGCGGGACTGGTCGTCCATCCCGGCGCCGGCAACTGGACCGGCACGCTGGTCAACGCGCTAATCCATCACTGCGGCGACAGCCTGTCCGGCATCGGCGGCGTTAGGCGTCCTGGCATCGTCCATCGCCTCGACAAGGAAACCAGCGGCGTCATGGTCGTGGCCAAGACCGATCGCGCCCACAAGGCGCTGTCGGAAGCCTTTGCCGATCACGGCCGCACCGGCGACCTCGAACGCGCCTATCTGGCGCTGGTCTGGGGCATTCCACAGCGACCGACCGGCACCATCGAGACTGCCCTGGGCCGCGCCGCCGACCGCGTCCGCCGCGCGGTGGTGCCTGAAAGCCGCGACGACGCCCGCCATGCCGTTACACATTTCAGCGTCGTCGAACGTTTTGGCGAAGGACAGCAGGCTTTCGCCACGGCAAGCCTGGTCGAATGCCGGCTGGAGACCGGCCGGACCCACCAGATCCGCGTCCACATGGCTCATATCGGCCACCCCGTGATCGGCGACCCGGATTACGGGCAGGCGTTCCGTACCAAGGCCAATCGGCTGCCCGAACCCTTGAAAGCCAAGGTCAACGCCTTTCCGCGGCAGGCCCTGCATGCCTGGCTCCTTGAATTCCGGCATCCGACCACCCATCTAACGATGAGGTTCGAAGCGCCGATACCGGGAGACATGGAGGAACTCGTCGGCGACTTCCGGAAACTCTGAACCGACCCGCCACGAACAAGCTGCAAACCAGCCAAAAACCTGACCGGCGTTGTTCACTTCAACGTGACAGACTGTTTAGCGTTGAACAAATGCCTGTCTTTTCTGGTTTTGTTCCTATATACACAGGTTGTCGCGGATGAGCCTTTGGCATCCGTGACGCATGCCCGCCGCGTTTCGGGGGCATCCACTCCAAAGAGAGAGGGGCGCTATCATGGCCCAATCATTACCCAGTATCGTTTCCGGTGAAGGCGGTCTCGCCCGTTACCTGGAAGAAATCCGTCGCTTTCCGATGCTTCAGCCGCAGGAAGAGTACATGCTCGCAAAGCGTTATGCCGAGCATCAGGACACTACGGCTGCCCACAAGCTCGTCACCAGCCATTTGCGGCTCGTCGCCAAGATCGCCATGGGCTATCGCGGCTACGGCCTGCCGATCGGCGAGGTGATCTCGGAAGGCAATGTCGGCCTCATGCAGGCCGTGAAGAAATTCGAGCCGGAGCGTGGTTTCCGGCTCGCCACCTATGCCATGTGGTGGATCAAGGCCTCGATCCAGGAATACATCCTGCGCTCGTGGAGCCTAGTCAAGATGGGCACCACCGCCAATCAGAAGCGTCTGTTCTTTAACCTGCGCAAGGTGAAGGGCAAGATCCAGGCGCTCGACGATGGCGACCTGAAGCCCGACCAGATCGCCGAGATCGCCACCCGCCTCAACGTTTCCGAGGCCGAAGTGGTGTCGATGAACCGCCGCCTGTCGGGCGACGCTTCGCTCAACGCTCCGATCCGGGCCAGCGAAGGCGAATCCGGCGAATGGCAGGACTGGCTGGTCGACGATCACGAAAGCCAGGAAGAGATGCTGATCGAGCAGGACGAGCTGGAAAACCGGCGCTCCATGCTGTCCGGCGCCCTGTCGGTCCTCAACGACCGCGAGCGGCGCATCTTCGAGGCGCGTCGCCTGGCCGAGGAGCCGCTGACGCTGGAAGAACTGTCGGCCGAGTTCGACATCAGCCGCGAGCGCGTGCGCCAGATCGAGGTGCGCGCCTTCGAGAAGGTGCAGGACGCGGTCAAGGCGGCCGCCAAGCGCCAGACCCAGGCGCTGCGTACCATCGAGGCGCAGCCGGCGGCGTAAAGCCACCCGCGCACTGAGCAACAACAAAACGGCGACGCCAGATTCTGGCGCCGCCGTTTTATTTGGCGAAAGCGGCGGACCAGCCCTTTCTCCCCGTCGCTATACGGGGAGAAATGTCCGGCAGGACAATGAGGGGCAGCGCCGAGGCTGCAAGGTCATCGTCCGGGCAACAATCGCTTCAAAGGGCCGGCGCGCTTATCTTCGAACGCCGCGCCGCCCCTCATCCGCCCTTCGGGCATCTTCTCCCCGTTGAACGGGGAGAAGGAAAAAAGGCTCATGCCGTCGGCTGCTTGGTCTTCCTGAGGTAAGGAAGAACCGTCTCATACGCCCCAAAACGCTTGATCGCGTCTTCGTTGGAGACGGCGGCGGTGATGATGACGTCGTCGCCCTGCTTCCAGTTGGCCGGCGTCGCCACCTGGTGCTTGGCCGTCAGCTGGATGGAATCGATGACGCGCAGGATCTCGTCGAAGTTGCGGCCCGTGGTCATCGGGTAGGTCAGCGCCAGCTTGATCTTCTTGTCCGGCCCGATGACATAGACCGAACGCACGGTGGCGTTGTCGGCCGGCGTGCGACCCTCCGAGCTCTCGCCGGCACCCGCCGGCAGCATCTCGTAAAGCTTTGCGACATGGAGGTCCTTATCGCCGATCAGCGGATAGTTCACCGTCTGGCCGGTAGCGGTCTTGATGTCGGCCTGCCACTTTTCGTGGCTCGATACCGGATCGACCGAGATGCCGATAATCTTGACATTGCGCTTTTTGAAGTCGCCTTCGAGGCCGGCCATGGTGCCGAGCTCGGTGGTGCAGACCGGCGTAAAATTCTTCGGATGGCTGAACAGCACCGCCCAGCCGTCGCCGATCCAGTCGTGGAACTTGATGGTGCCCTGCGTGGTCTCGGCCGTGAAATCCGGCGCGACATCGTTGATACGAAGACTCATGACCTATCCCTACCCTGTTTTGAAACGGTGGCCGGCGCGGCCGGCACGCATTCTAAGCTACCACCATCGCGGCATCGGTCAAACGCCGGGAACCGTACCCAAGCCCGCTGCAGCCGAATTTTTTTCGCGGGCGCGGCGATCCTCGGCAGGATTCTTCCACTTTTTGCGAGAGGTGGGGCCGCTCAGGCTTTCCTTATCGCGAGCGTCGCCGTGAGGTCTTCCATGCGCTGCGCGAGCGCGCCGAGCGCGGTCGTGAGCACGCTGTCGCTCTTGTCGGCCTTGGTCAGCGCCTCGTCGCGCGTCTTGCGCAAGGTCAGCACTTCGCTCTCCATGCCTTTGACACGCTTGGTGAGCTCCGAGAGCTCGTCCATCACCATGATGCCGGCCATGACGGTGAGCCGCTGGTCGCCGATCTCGCCGAAGGAATCCTTCAGGTGCGAAACATAGCGGTCGAAGCGCTCGGCAAGGTCGATCAGATGCTCTTCCTGGCCTTCGTCGCAGGCCATGCGATACTGTTTGCCGTCGATGGAAACCGTGACCTGTGCCATTGCCTTACCTGTCCAGGACCGCGCGGATGGTTTCCATGGCGGTCACCAGCCGCCGCGACACTTCCTTGTTGGCGTCCTCCAGCCGCTCGGCGCGCGCTTCGGAATTGTCGAGCTCCTGCGCCAGGCGCGAACGGTCGGCGTTCATGCGCTGCACCTCGGCCTCGGCTTCCGAATAATCGCGCTCATGCTCGAGCTTCGCCGCCACGGCGTTTTCCAGCCCTTCCATGGCCTTGCCCAGCCTGGCGATGACTTCCTTGAGGGTCGTTTCCCCGGTCATGGCCTCGTCCTATGCCCTGCCCATCACCGAATCGCACGCGTTCAGAATGCGTTACCTGCGAAAGATTAGGCGCCGGGTGAAGGGCGCGTCAACAAAGCTCTCGCGACTGTCCCCCGCTATCCCTAATGTAGGCGCCGGGTGCCATCACAAGCCCGGCAAAATCCATCCCGATTTGTTGACTAAAAGACCGCGCCTGCTATGTGTCGCGGCATCCTTTTCCAAGGGTTCTCCCCAGGCTCCAACTCACTTCCGGAGGAAGCATGACCTCGCGTGAACAACATGATCGGATGGCCAACGCGATCCGTTTCCTTTCCATGGACGCCGTCGAGAAGGCGAATTCCGGTCACCCCGGCCTGCCCATGGGCTGCGCCGACATCGCCACGGTTCTGTTCAGCCGTTTCCTGAAATTCGACGCCAAGGCGCCGCACTGGGCTGACCGCGACCGCTTCATTCTGTCGGCCGGCCACGGCTCGATGCTGCTCTATTCGCTCCTCTACCTTACGGGCTATGAGGACATGACGATCGACCAGATCAAGAATTTCCGCCAGCTCGGCTCCAAGACCGCCGGCCATCCCGAATACGGCCATGCCGCCGGCATCGAGACCACCACCGGCCCGCTCGGCCAGGGCCTCGCCAATTCGGTCGGCTTCGCGCTCGGCGAGCGCATCATGAACGCTGCCTTCGGCAACGACCTCGTCAACCACTACACCTATGTGCTGGCCGGCGACGGCTGCCTGATGGAAGGCGTCTCCCACGAAGCCATCGCACTGGCCGGGCACCTGAAGCTCAATAAGCTGATCGTCTTCTGGGACAACAACAACATCTCGATCGACGGTCCGGTCTCGCTGGCCGACAACACCGACCAGGTCGCCCGCTTCCAGGCGTGCGGTTGGAACGCCAGCCACATCGACGGCACCGATCCGGAAGCGATTGCCTATGCCATCGAGGCGGCGCGCCATTCCGACAAGCCGACGATGATCGCCTGCAAGACCACCATCGGCTTCGGCGCCCCGACCAAGGCCGGCACCAACAAGGCGCATGGCTCGCCGCTCGGCGCCGAGGAAATCGCCGGCGCACGCAAATTCTTCAACTGGGACTCGCCGCCCTTCGAGATTCCGGCCGACATCCTCGATGCCTGGCGCGCCGTCGGCACGGGTGGCGCCAAGGCCCGCGCCGACTGGGAAGGCCGCCTGGCCAAGGCCGAGCCGAAGCTCAAGGCCGAGTTCGAGCGCCGCGTCGCCGGCAAGCTGCCCTCCAATTTCGACGCCGTCATCGCCGACTACAAGAAGAAGCTGTCGGCTGACAAGCCGAAGGTCGCCACCCGCAAGTCGTCGGAGATGGCGCTGGAAGTCATCAACGGCGCGGTGCCGGAGACCATCGGCGGCTCGGCCGACCTTACCGGCTCCAACAACACCAAGACCAGCCAGACCAAGAACATCACGCCCGAAGATTATGGCCAGCGCTATGTCCATTACGGCATTCGCGAGCACGGCATGGCGGCGGCGATCAATGGTCTCACGCTGCATGGAGGCCTGATCGCCTATGGCGGCACCTTCCTGTGCTTCTCCGATTATGCCCGCCCGTCGATGCGCCTTGCCTCGCTGATGGGCATCCGCTCGATCTTCGTCATGACGCATGACTCGATCGGCCTCGGCGAGGACGGCCCGACGCACCAGCCGGTCGAGCATCTGGCCGCACTTCGCGCCATCCCCAACCACAATGTCTTCCGTCCGGCCGACGCGGTCGAAACCGCCGAATGCTGGCAGATTGCGCTGGAATCCGAAAAGACGCCCTCGACGCTGGCGCTGACCCGCCAGAACCTGCCGACCGTGCGCACGGAGCACTCGGCAACGAACCTCTCCAGCCAGGGCGCCTATGAGCTGGCCGCCGCCGGCGGCGAGGCCGTGGTGACGATCTTCGCCACCGGCTCCGAGGTCGAGATCGCGCTCGGCGCGCGCGACCTGCTGGAAAAGCACGGCCATCCGACCCGCGTCGTCTCTGTGCCCTGCTTCGAGCTGTTCGACCAGCAGAGCGAGGATTACCGCAAGAAGACCATCGGCAGCGCCAAGGTGAAGGTCGCGATCGAGGCCGGCATCCGCCAGGGCTGGGATCACCTGATCGGCACCGACGGCATTTTCGTCGGCATGCACGGTTTTGGCGCCTCCGGCTCGATCGAGCAGCTCTATCCGCATTTCGGCATCACCGCCGAGGCCGCGGCCAAGGCGGTCGAAGCCCGCCTGCGCGGCAACTAAGAATTGGCTCAGCCCGGCAACATCGATTGACGCTTTGCCGGGCTGGACCAACCTAATCGATTTAAATGCGACGTTCTGCGGCTGGATTCTTGCGCCTTCCGCCGTTATGACACTGCGGACCCATCCGCCCCAAGGGAGAGAACAATGACCGTCAGAGTTGCCATCAACGGATTTGGCCGCATCGGCCGCAACATCCTGCGCGCCATCCATGAATCCGGCCGCAAGGACATCGACGTGGTCGCCGTCAACGACCTCGGCCCGGTCGAGACCAACGCGCACCTGTTGCGCTATGACAGCGTGCATGGCCGCTTCCCGCATGAGGTGACCGTCGACGGCGACCAGATCTCGGTCGGCAAGGAGAAGTTCAAGGTCACCGCGATCAAGGATCCGACCCAGCTGCCCTGGAAGGAGCTCGGCATCGACATCGCGCTCGAATGCACGGGCATCTTCACCGCCCGCGACAAGGCCGCCGCGCACCTGACCGCCGGCGCCAAGCGCGTGCTCGTTTCGGCCCCGGCCGAAGGCGCCGACCTCACCGTCGTCTACGGCATCAACCACGACAAGCTGACCAAGGACCACATCGTCATCTCGAACGCGTCCTGCACCACCAACTGCCTGGCGCCGCTGGCGGCCGTGCTGCACGAGACCGTCGGCATCGAGAAGGGCATGATGACGACGATCCATTCCTATACCGGCGACCAGCCGACGCTGGACACCATGCACAAGGATCTTTACCGCGCCCGCGCCGCGGCGCTGTCGCAGATTCCGACCTCGACGGGTGCGGCCAAGGCGATCGGCCTTGTCCTGCCCGAGCTCAAGGGCAAGCTCGACGGCATTTCGATCCGCGTGCCGACCCCGAACGTCTCGGTTGTCGACTTCAAGTTCATCGCCAAGCGCTCGACCTCCGCGCAGGAGATCAACGAAGCGGTCATCGCCGCGTCCAATGGCAAGCTGAAGGGCGTTTTGTCGGTCACTCATCACCCGAACGTGTCGATCGACTTCAACCACGACCCGCATTCCTCGATCGTGGCGCTCGACCAGACCAAGGTGATGGACGGCAACTTCGTCTCGGTGCTGTCCTGGTACGACAACGAATGGGGCTTCTCGAACCGCATGGGCGACACCGCCGTCGCCTTCGGCAAGACCATCGCCTGATCCGGAAGTCATCGGCAATTTGAAACGCCCGGCTTCGGCCGGGCGTTTTCGTTTAAGTCTCGGCGGATCCGCGCACCATGGTGACTACCCGGAACACCAGTCGCGTCGTCATTCCAGAATCTGCGACGGAGCTTCGCTCCTGCTTCGCCCTGGAATGACGAAGTTTGGAAGCGCAGGCCAAAAAACCACGCTGTTGCCTTGCACCGGTCATGTCTTCGCCCCACTCTCCCGTAAAGCCACAAACAGAGGGATTTGGAGGGGCAATAGCGGATGGAGCATGCGATTTATCTCGTGACGCTGGTCGGCACGGCGCTCATTGTCGCCGCCGCGTTTTCGAGCCTGATCGCCTTCCGCTTCGGCGCTCCGTTGCTGCTGCTCTTCCTCTGCATCGGCCTTGCCACCGGCGTCGACGGCCTCGGCATCGAATTCGACAATGCGCGGCTGGCTTATTTTGCCGGCTCACTGGCATTGGCCGTCATCCTGTTCGATTCCGGTTTCGGCACGCCGCTCAACGCGCTCAGGCAAGCAGCCGGGCCGGCGCTGTCGCTAGCCACGATCGGCGTTATCCTGACCACAGCCATCTTCAGCGCCGCCGCTTCCTACGTGCTCAAGCTCAGCTGGCTAGAATCTTCCCTGCTTGGCGCCGCCGTCGCCTCCACCGACGCGGCCGCAGTGTTCTTCCTGCTGCGCGCCGGCGAGATCCATTTGCGCGAGCGCGTGCGCGCGACGCTCGAAGTGGAATCCGGCACCAACGACCCGATCGCCATCTTCCTCACCATCACCTTGGTCGAGATCATCGCCGCGCATGCCAACCCGGAAGCCAATGTGCTGGCCACCAACCTTTTGCTCGGCTTCCTCGCCAATATGGGGCTCGGCGCCGTCATCGGCGTGCTCGGCGGTTTCGCCATCGTGCGTCTGGTCGAGCGGTTGAATCTCGATCACGGCCTGCTGCCGATCTTCGTGCTGACGCTATCGCTGATGGTGTTCGCGGCGGCCGGCGCCGTCGGCGGCTCGGGCTTCCTCGCCGTCTACCTTGCCGGACTGGTCGCCGGCAATTCCGACATACGCGCCGTCACCATCCTGAAGCGTTTCCAGGACGGCATGTCGTGGCTGGCGCAGATCATCATGTTCCTGATCCTCGGCCTGTTCGCCACGCCCTCGCAATTCCCCGAAATTCTTGTGCCTGCGATCCTGCTCGGCCTGTTTCTGATCTTCGTCGCCCGCCCGGTCGCCGTCTGGCTTTGCCTGATCCCGTTCCGGCTGCCGCGGCCAGAGGTCGCCTTCGTCTCCTGGGTCGGCCTGCGCGGCGCGGTCTCGATCCTGCTCGCCATCACGCCGCTGCTCGGCGGCCTCGAGCACGGCCGGCTGATCTTCAACGCCGCCTTCATCATCGTGCTGGTGTCGCTGGTGGTGCAGGGCTGGACGGTCGGTCCGCTGGCGCGGCGCCTCGGCCTGATCGTGCCGCCCCGTCTTGGGCCGCTGGACAAGGTGGAGCTCGAATTGCCGGGCTCGGCGCATCATGAGCTGCTCGCCTATCGCGTAGCACCCGGCAGCCCGGTGGCGCGGGGCGAGCGCATCCCGCGCTGGGCGAGACCCTCGCTGGTGCTTCGCGACGGCCGCTCGATGCGCTTTCAGGACATGGGCCGGCTGGCGGCCGGCGATCAGGTCTACATCTTCGTGCCGGACCGCTATCCGCGCCTGCTCGACAAGCTCTTCGCCAGCCGCGCCGTGGTCGATCCTGAGGATGCCGACTTCTTCGGCGCCTTTGCCGTCGATCCGGCCCGCCCCGCGGCCGAGCTGGAAGCAGCCTATGCACCGGGCCTGACCGAGGCGGAACAGAAGCTCACCGTTGCAGCGCTGATTTCGGAACGGCTCGGCGGCCATCCCGAATATGCCGACCGTGTGATGATCGGCCCGATCGAGCTGATCGTGCGCGATGTCGACGAGAAAGGCAGGATCACCGGCCTTGGCCTGTCTTTCGAGCCGACCGCGCCGGTCGCGCGCGTGCCGGTGTTCATGAGCGCTGGCGAGATCGCCGACCGCATCGCGGCGCTGATCCGCAGCCGGCGCAGACCGGCGGCGAAGCAGGCAGCCGACGACGTGCCGGTTGACACGGTGGCGCCCGCAGCGGACGGGCAGAAGGCAACCGGCGAAGGCTGATGTCTCACGGCGACATCATTTTTGCGCGCGCGCCATCGACGCGGCCCTTGCATCGTCTTCCGCGCCGAGTAAGGTCGCCGCGTTTTCGCTAGAGCAATTTCAGGAAAAGTGTGGGCGGGTTTCCGTCCGGATTGCGTCAAGGCACTAGGAAGGAACGACCATGGCCGGCTTCAAGACACTCGATGATATCGGCGCCGTCAGCGGCAAGCGCGTCCTGGTGCGCGTCGACCTCAACGTTCCCGTCGCCGGCGGCAAGGTGACCGACGCCACCCGCATCGAGCGCATCGCCCCGACCATCGCCGAGCTCTCGAAAAAGGGCGCCAAGGTCATCCTGCTTGCGCATTTCGGCCGCCCCAAGGACGGCCCATCGGCCGAATTCTCGCTTGAGCCTATTGCCAGGGCCACGGCTGACGTTCTCGGCCTCCCGGTCGGTTTCGCCGCCGACTGCATCGGCGCCAAGGCCGCGGAAGCCGTCGCGGCGATGAAAGACGGCGACGTCCTGCTGCTCGAGAACACCCGCTTCCACAAGGCCGAGGAGAAGAACGAGCCGGCCTTCACCGAACAGCTCGCCGCCAATGGCGACATCTATGTCAACGACGCCTTTTCCGCCGCGCACCGCGCGCATGCCTCGACCGAAGGCCTCGCGCATCTTCTGCCGGCCTATGCCGGCCGCACCATGCAGGCCGAGCTCGACGCGCTGGAAAAGGGCCTCGGCGATCCGGTACGGCCGGTGGTGGCCGTCGTCGGCGGCGCCAAGGTCTCGACCAAGATCGACCTTTTGATGAACCTGGTGAAGAAGGTCGACGCGCTCGTGATCGGCGGCGGCATGGCCAACACCTTTCTTGCCGCGCGCGGCACCGATGTCGGCAAATCGCTCTGCGAGCATGACCTCGCCGGCACCGCCAAGCAGATCATGATCGAGGCGGCGGAAGCCGGCTGCGCCATCATCCTGCCCGCCGACGGCGTCGTGGCCAAGGAATTCAAGGCGGGCGCCGCCAGCGAGACCGTCGCCATCTCGGACGTGCCGGCCGACGGCATGATCCTCGATGTCGGTGCAAAGACCGTGCAGAGCGTCAACGACTGGATCGACCGCGCCGCGACGCTGGTCTGGAATGGTCCGCTCGGCGCCTTCGAGATCGAGCCCTTCGACCGCGCCACGGTGGCGGCGGCAAAGCATGCCGCGGCCCGCACCAAGGCGGGCAAGCTGGTGTCGGTGGCCGGCGGCGGCGACACGGTGGCCGCGCTCAATCATGCCGGCGTCGCCGACGACTTCACCTATGTCTCGACCGCCGGCGGCGCGTTCCTCGAATGGATGGAAGGCAAGCCGCTGCCCGGCGTCGAGGTGCTGAAGCGGTAGACAGTCCGAGCCCAGGCAAAGCCCGCGCGGCTTTCAATCGATTCTAGCTTTCCGGCGTCATTCCTTTGGCGGTAGTGTTCTGCCGGCGCGGAATAAACGCAGCGTAGGAGAGCACCCATGAGCGAACGTCTCGAAGATATCGCCGCCGCTATGGTGAGCGGCGGCAAGGGCCTTTTGGCCGCCGATGAGAGCTCCGGCACCATCAAGAAGCGTTTTGACGTCATTGGCGTTGAATCCACCGCCGATAGCCGGCGCGACTATCGCGAGATGATGTTCCGGTCCAGGGACGCGATGTCAAAATACATCTCCGGCGTCATCCTCTATGACGAGACCATCCGCCAGAAGGCCGCCGACGGCACGCCGCTCGTCGACATCATCAAGGCCGCCGGCGCCATTCCCGGCATCAAGGTCGATCTCGGCGCCAAGCCGCTGGCCGGCTTTCCCGGCGACACCATCACCGAGGGCCTGGATGGGCTGCGCGAGCGGCTTGCCGACTATTACAAGCTCGGCGCCCGCTTCGCCAAATGGCGCGCCGTGATCGACATCGACACCGGCAAGGGCGTGCCGTCCGCCAACTCGATCGCCTCGAACACTCACGCTTTGGCCCGCTACGCCGCGCTCTGCCAGGAGGCCGGCATCGTGCCGATCGTCGAGCCGGAAGTGCTGATGGACGGGGCGCATTCGATCGACACCTGCTATGACGTCTCGAAGGCGACGCTGATCAAGCTCTACGACGAGCTTTACGCGGCCCGCGTCGTGCTGGAAGGCTCGATCCTGAAGCCGAACATGGTCATCTCCGGCAAGAAGTCGGGCAAGACCGACAGCCCGGAGGAAATCGCCGAGAAGACGATCAAGCTGTTCCGCGAGGTGGTGCCGTCGGCAGTGCCCGGCATTGCCTTCCTCTCCGGTGGCCAGGACGACGAGGAGGCGACCGCCAACCTCAATGCCCTCAACGCCATCGGCCCGCATCCTTGGAAACTGACCTTCTCCTATGGCCGCGCGCTGCAGGCCGCGCCGCAGAAGGCATGGAGCGGCAAGGCCTCGAATGTTGCCGCCGGCCAGGCCGCCTTCACTCACCGCGCCCATATGAACCATCTGGCGGCGCTCGGAAAATGGCAACCGGCGCTGGAAAAGGCCGCCTGACACCATCCCCGAGCAGTGCATAAAACCCGGGCTGGCAGCCCGGGTTTTTGCTTTTTGCGAGCCGCGTTCCCACTTGTCAGGCGCCGACCGCTATCGACCATGTCGGATCGCGCCGATGTCGAACGTCCTTGGCAGGAGAGGACAGGAGATGGTCATGCATCGCAATGCCGTGGTTTCGCGCGAAGACTGGTTCGAGGCGCACAGGAAGCATCTCGAGCGCGAGAAGGAGCTGACGAAATTCCGCGAGCTTATCGCCGCGGAGCGGCGGCAACTGCCCTGGTTCAAGCTGCGCAAGGATTATGTTTTCGAGAGCGAAGCGGGGCCGAAGCATCTTGCCGAGCTGTTCGCCGGCAAGAGCCAGCTCATCGTCTATCATTTCATGATGGCGCCGGGCTCCGACCACCGTTGTGAAGGCTGCTCGTTCCTCGCCGACCATATCGACGGCGCCAACCGGCACCTGAAGCATCATGACGTCTCGCTGGTCGTCGTCTCGCGTGCGCCGCTCGGCGAAATCCTGCCTTACAAGCAACGCATGGGCTGGAAGTTCGACTGGATGTCGTCCTATGCGTCCGATTTCAACTTCGACCTGCAGGTCTCGTTCACAGACAGGCAGATCGCGGCGGGCGAAACCACCTACAATTTCGAGAAGCGCCCGTTACGGTCGAAAGACCTGCCCGGCACCAGTATCTTCTATCGCAACGAGTGCGGCGACATCTTCCTCACCTTCATGTCGCGCGCCCGCGGCGGCGACGCGCTGATCGGCGCCTATCATTATCTCGACATGACGCCGAAGGGCCGCGGCGAGACGGGTCCCTATCACAACCTGATGGACTGGGTGCGCCTGCATGACGAATATCGGGACAAAGACGAGGACCGGCCGGACTGCTGCGCATGAACGGCAGGACGCGCCACTCGCGGGCCGTCCTTCCCGAATATGGACAGGCCTATGCCCAGTGCCCAAGCACCGCCGCCAGCGAGATAGCGGCCATCGCAAGCAGCGCCAGCTTCCAAAAATCGCCGCGCCGCCTCAGCCCCGGCCAGCCCAGCGGCTTGATGACCTGGATCAGCATGATGCCGCAGATGACAAGGGCAAACAGTTTCGTCATGCCGCCTTTGACCAGCATCGATGGCGCCTGTCAAAGCTGTTCTCGAGCGCACCCTCGGGCAGAGCATTCCTGACAGAAATAGGGCCTATTCGAACGCTGCGAACGGCACCGCACCGTCTTCCTCCGCGCCCTGCCAACCTCCTGACAGACTGCTGTCAGGAGGGGTGTGAGATACTCTTCTCATCAAAAAGAGAGGAGTGAGGTCATGAACGGTTTTACAATTCTGCGTAGTGTGCAGCACTATGTCGGCAGGATCCGCACCGTGCGCAACGAGATTCGCACCCAGCGTTTCCTGAACACCTTGCCGGCGGACATCCGCAAGGACATCGGCTGGCCGGACCTTTACCAGGGCCGCGTGCGTGAAAACTGAAATTTTGCGCCGCGACTTGGATTGGAGCGCAGCCGCGCCCAGATGTAATGCGGCCAGTAATGTTGAGTTCAGGGAAAGAGCCTTGTTCGCCGGTAGTTTCGCCGCAGCCTCCTGACAGTATGTTGTCAGGAGGCATGCGGTAATTGGAGCGGCTTCGATCCTGACAGCAACAAACATGAACCAACGATCCGGAGTAATCCGCGTATGGTGAAAAGCTGGAACGACAGGCTGAGCACGCCGGGCATAAACGGCATCAAGCCGTCGCTGCCCACGGTCGGTGATGTCGTCCGGGGCCAGTCGATGCTGGTGCCGACCGCGGGCAGATTGTCCTTCGGTGCGAAATTCGTTGTCGCGCAGCGCACGCGCGAAGGGCCTAAGTCATATCCTCGGGGGATCTAGCGATGCGTCGTGCTGACAGGCTTTTCCAGATCGTGCAGCATTTGCGGGGCGGCCGGCTGGTCACCGCGCAGAAGCTCGGCGCATGGCTCGAGGTTTCCGAACGCACCATTTACCGCGACATAGCCGACCTGCAGTCGACCGGCGTGCCGATCGATGGCGAAGCGGGCGTCGGCTACATGATGAGGGAGGGATTCGACCTTCCCCCGCTGATGTTCACACGTGACGAGATCGTGGCGCTGGTTGCCGGCGCCCGCATGGTGCGCGCCTTCGGCGGCGCCACAATGGCGAGGGCCGCCGACGAGGCGCTGGTCAAGATCGGCGCCGTGCTGCCCGACACCGAGAAGGACCGCATCGCCCGCACCGAGATCCACACGCCGATGTGGGTGGTGAGCGACGCCGCGCGGGAAGCGATCGACCTGATCGAGCGCGCCATCGAGAAGCGCCAGGTGCTGACCATCGACTATTCCGACGAAGCCGGCCGCGGTACCGCGCGCGACATCAGGCCGTTGGGGCTGTGGTTCTGGGGCAAGGTCTGGACCCTGGTCGCCTGGTGCGAGATGCGCGACGATTTCCGCGCCTTCCGCATCGACCGCATCGCCTCGGTCGTCATTGCCGGCCGCATCTTCAAGCCGGAACGGGGCAAGCAGCTCGCCGATTTCTACCGCGCCGTCGAGCGCTCAGAGGATTACGGCATGGCGCCCGACCGCGCCGCGCGGACGTGACTTCCTCCCAAGCCATTGTCCAATAAAAAAGCCCGCTCGAAGCGGACTTTTTTATTGAGCGGCAAGTCGACCAAGGCCGACCCCTCCTTACTCTTCGTCTTCGTCCTTGTCCTTCGACTTGAGCGCCGAAAGCTTGGCGAAGACGGCGTTGGCGTCGAGCTCCTGGTCCTCATCCTTCGGCTTCTCCGGCGCCGGCACCAGCCGTTCGGTGAGCGCGGCGGGCAGCAGCGTGTCGCCGACGGGCTGCGCCGGCTCGCGGCCGCGCGAGGCGCGGTTGACTTCGAGGTCCAGGTCGATCTGCGAGGTGAGGCCGAGCGTCACCGGATCCATCGGCTGCAGATTGGCCGAATTCCAGTGCTTGCGCTCGCGGATCTGCTCGATCGTCGACTTGGTGGTGCCTACGAGACGGGCAATCTGCGCATCCTTGAGCTCGGGATGGTTGCGCACCAGCCACAAGATGGCGTTCGGCCGGTCCTGGCGCTTCGACAAAGGCGTGTAGCGCGGACCCTTGCGCTTCGATTCCGGCACCCGCACCTTCGGCTCCGACAGCTTCAGCCGGTGGTTGATGTCCTTCTCGCCGCGCGCGATCTCGTCGCGCGTCAGCTGACCGGTGATGATCGGGTCCATGCCCTTGATGCCTTGGGCCGACTCGCCGTCGGCGATCGCCTTGACCTCCAGCGGATGCAGCCCGCAGAACTGCGCGATCTGCTCGAAGGAGAGCGCGGTGTTGTCGACCAGCCAGACGGCGGTCGCCTTGGGCATCAGCAGCGAATTGGCCATATCAAAAATCCTTCTCGTTCGCCCGCGTTCCCGCGCGGGCGGTGGTTTTAGAGCCACCAAAATGGGAAATTCGCGGCCTGTATAAACGCTCCCTCCAATTTTCGCAATGTTTTTGGGAAGGGCTGATCAAGGCCCTAAAAAGACAAAACCCGCTGGACGAGGTCCAGCGGGTTTGGAACCGGAAACAAGCAAGCGTCTCGACGGCTCTGGCTTGCATGTCGCAGCCCGACCGCGAGGCCGGTCTGCGTCTGATTACACCGCCTGGCGGGCGATACGCTCGATGTCGGCCCGGTTGATGCCGAGGTCGCTAAGCTGGCGGGCATTGAGCTTGTTCAACTCGCGCACGGTCTCGTTGTACATGCGCCACTTACGGAAAGCACTGATCGGGTTCATGATGGTTCTCTAGTCGTTTGGTCAAATCGTTTGATGCCGCGTAAATAGGCACTCCTGCCCACAAATTGAACGGACGCTTTTGCATGGCCGCAATGCGTTTTGTGCAATGCAGCATTAAGGTTTCGTTCAGCTTGGAACCGGGACACGCGCCGACGCCAGGATGGGTCGAGATTCAGGTCAGGCCGAGTCGAAAATGGTGGACTTCGAGAACCGGAGCGGAGCGTACTTTAGTACGTGAGCACCGGAAGCGCAGAAGCCCGGCATTTGCAGGCCGGCCTCACCTGAATAACGACCCATCCTACTCTACGTCGAGGACGATCTTGCCGATATGCTCGCCCTCTTCCATCCGCTCATGCGCCCGCCAGGCTTCGGTCAGCGGAAAGATCATGTCCATCACGGGAGCCACCTTGCGCGTGCCGAGCAGCGGCCACACCTGGGCCTCGAGCGCGGCTGCGATCGCCGCCTTGAACTCGACGGTACGCGGGCGGAGCGTCGAGCCGGTGTGGGTCAGCCGCTTCACCATGACCTTGGAGAAGTCCGCGCTGGCAACGGCGCCGGCCTGCACCGCGATCTGCACGATGCGCCCCTCGACGGCCGCGGCATCGTAATTGCGCCCGACGTAATCGCCGCCGACCATGTCGAGGATGACGTCGGCGCCCTTGCCGCCGGTCGCATCCTTCACGGCGGCGACGAAATCCTCCTCGCGGTAGTTGACCGCCCGGTCGGCACCGAGCTTCAGGCAGGCGTCGCATTTCTCCTTACTGCCGGCAGTGGTGATCACAGTGGCGCCGAAGGCCGAGGCGAGCTGGATGGCGGTGGTGCCGATGCCGGACGAACCGCCATGGACAAGCAGCGTCTCGCCTTTCTTCAGGCCGCCGCGCTCGAATACATTGTGCCAGACGGTGAAGTAGTTTTCCGGAACCGCGGCGGCCTCCGAATGCGTGAAACCCGCCGGCAGCGGCAGCACGCTGCCGGCATGAACCTTGACATATTCGGCATAGCCGCCGCCCGGCGTCAGCGCGCAGACCCGGTCGCCGATGCGCCAGCGCGATATCTCGTCGCCGAGCGCCGCGATTTCGCCTGACGCTTCGAGGCCGAGCAAGTCGGATGCACCGGGCGGCGGCGGATAGGCGCCCTTGCGCTGCTGGACGTCCGGCCGGTTGACTCCGGCCGCGTGCACCCGGATCAGCACTTCGCCGGGGCCGGGCACCGGCACGTCGCGCGTTTCCGGCTTGAGCACCCTTGGCCCACCCGGTTGCGAGATCGCGATGGCCGTCATCGTCGCCGGAATCTTCTGTCCGTTTGCCATGATATCGTGTTCTCCCTGTGTCCCGGTCTATCGCCGCCCGTTTGCATCGGCGCCCCTGCCTGGAGCAGTTCGGCGCTTGAAGAAGCGCCGACCTGCTCCAACTCTTCGTTCCTACGCTATTCCGGACGGAAAACCGCTACGCACTTTTCCCGGAATTGCTCTATGTATGCCGATTGCCAGATCAGGCAAATGGCCGAGCAAGAGAGGAGCGACGGATGGCGATCTTCGACGACGAACCCAGGAAAAAGCAGCGCCCGCACGAGATCGGCCAGGACCTGTCTTTGCTGTCCGTCGACGAATTGGCCGAGCGCATCGCATTGCTGCGCGACGAGATCGCCAGGCTGGAAGCCGAGCGCAGCGCCAAGGGCGCCACCAAATCCGCCGCCGAGTCGCTGTTCCGCCGCGGATAAATTGTTCGGCGTGCTCGCTCGCCGCCGAAAAGCCCGAATACGTCTGTCTTCAGGCCCTGCGTCTCGAACCCGGATCAAGCGATGTTTGCAACCTACAGACCGATCCTCTCGCTGCTGCGCGGCACCGCGTTCCTGCTCGCCGCATCCGGCCTGCACGGTCTGCTCCTGCCGCTGCGCGGCCAGGTGGAAGGCTTTTCGACCGCATCGCTCGGCCTGATGGGCACGGCCTGGGCCGGCGGCTTCGTTGCCGGCTGCTTCTTCGCACCGCGTCTCGTGCGCCGCGCCGGCCATGTCAGGGCTTTCGGCGCCTTCGCCGCGTCGGGCGCGATCGTCGCGCTGCTCACCGGCCTCATCATCGACGAATATGTCTGGATCCTTTTGCGCGCCTTCACCGGCTTCACCATGGCCGGCGCCTTCATGGTGATCGAGAGCTGGCTTAACGAGAAGGCCACCAACGAGAACCGCGGCACCGTCTTCGGCCTCTATATGATGGTCACCTATGCCTCGATCATGGGCGGCCAGATGATCGTCGCCGGCGGCGATGTGCGGTCAGCCTCGCTGTTCATGATCACCGGCATCCTGTTTTGCCTGTCGCTCATTCCGACGGCCGTGTCGACGCAGTCGCATCCCAAGCCCCTGCAGGACGTCAAGCTCGACGTCAAAGGCCTTTACGCCAACTCGCCGGTATCGGCGGTGGCCTGCCTCCTGATCGGCATCGCCAACGGTGCCTGGGGCACGCTGGGCGCCGTCTATGGCGCGCGCGTCGGCATATCGACCGCCGAGATCGCGCTGATGATGAGCCTGGTGGTCATTTCCGGTGCCGCCATGCAGCTACCGGCCGGGCGCCTATCGGATACAACCGATCGGCGCTTCGTGCTGGCCGGCGCGGCCTTCGGCGCAGCCCTGGTCGCGATGCTGATCTTCCTGATCGCACCGCGTTCGGGCGTCTTCATCATCGTGATGACCGCCGCCTATGGCGCCTTCGCCTATACGCTCTATTCGATCGCCGTCGCGCATGCCAACGACCACGCCCGCTCCGAGGACTTCGTCAAGGTCTCGGGCGGTCTGCTCTTGCTCTACGGCTTTGGCACGATGATCGGCCCGCTTTTGGCCGCGGCATTGATGGGCTCGGTGCGTCCGGAGGGGCTTTTCCTGGCAACCGCGCTCGCGCATCTCAGCCTCGCCGGCTACACGCTGCTGCGCATCCGCGCCCGCGCGCCGGTGCCGATCGAAGACCGCGATGCCTTCAAGACGCAGCCCGCGGACCGCGCGGTCACGCCCGAGGCCACGCGGCTCGATCCGCGCAGAAAGGTTGAAACCGATAGTTGAGATTCGCGAGACTTTGCCTCACAAATAAAGGCATGATGTTTTCTGACGCCTTTATGGCGATAGCCGATCCCAACCGGCGCCATCTCTTGGAAGAACTCCGGCGCGGCCCGAAGACGGTGAACGAATTGGCCGCCGGATTGCCCGTCTCACGCCCAGCGGTTTCCCAGCATCTGAAGGTCCTGCTGGACGCCGGCCTGGTCAACGCCAAGCCCGAAGGCACGAGGCGCGTCTATACCGTCAGCAGCGCCGGCTTCCTCAGGCTCAACATCTGGCTCGATCAGTTCTGGGAAACGGCGCCGGGAGAATAGTCTTTGACGCGCTTTGGCCGGAGGCCTCAAGGCGCCGTCTGCAGGGCTGCGCCGAGCGGGTCATGAGCGCCGGCATCTTGCCGGTCGGCGACACCTTCAGGAAGGCCGCGCGAAGCTTCATCGCCGGGGTCGGCGATGACGGTTAAGCCGGCGTCTTGCCGGCGCTAGCCGTGTGCGGCGATGGCTTCGACGATCTGTGGCCAGTCGTTGCGATGCAGTTCGTGGCCACCGCCTTCGACCTTGACCAGCCTCGCGCCGGGAACGGCCTCGACCAGAGCTTGGCCATGCTCGATCGGGAAGAGCGGGTCAGCGGTGCCGTGGATGACGAGCAACGGCACGCGAAGATCCCGCACCGTCCGCTGCGGGCCGCCGCCCTTGAGCAGGAAATGATTGGTCGCGCTGGCCAGCCCACCGGAGCGGTCGTAATCCTCCTCGATCATCTTGCGCGTCCGCCCCTCGTCGAACGGATGGTGAGTGCTGGCAATCGCACGGGCGTCCTTGACCATGAAGTCGATCACCTGCTCCCGATTCGACCAGTCGACATTGCCGCCTTCGGCAGAGTGCTGCTTGTAGGCTTCGGTCGTTCCGGGCAGGACGGATGTATCGACGCCAAGCGGCGAACAGGAGATCACGGTGAGCGCGCTGACGCGTTCGGGATATTTCAGCGCCACGCTCTGCGCGAGCATGCCGCCCATCGACATGCCGGCGACATGCGCCTTGGCGACGCCATGGTCGTCGAGCACGCGCATGGCGTCGCCCACCATGTCCTCGAATGTGTAGGGCGGCGCGCCCGGCGGATATTTGGTCGATAGGCCTGTGTCGCGGTTGTCGTAGCAGATAACGAAGCGGCCACGCCCGGCAAGCTGCCGGCAGAAGGGTTCGGGCCACCACAGCATCGAAGCCATGGCGCCCATGATCAAAAGGATCGCTGGATCTTTCGGACTGCCGAAGCTTTCCGAAACGATGTCGGGGCGCTGCGCTGCGGTGGTCATCTGCTCCTCCATTCCGCTTGCATTTTGCAATTGGTTGCACGATAATAAAACCGATATCATAATGCAACTGGTTTTTGGAGATCGTTATGTCCGCCGAGCATCGATCCGGCTGCCCGATCAATCTGTCGCTCGAGGTCTTTGGCGACCGCTGGAGCCTGATCATCCTGCGCGACATGATCTTCGGCGGCAGGCGCCATTTTCGCGAGTTGCTCAACGGCTCGCTGGAAGGCATTGCCTCCAACATCCTGGCCGACCGGCTGAAGCGGCTGATGGAGCTCGGCCTGCTGACCAAGGCCGACGACCCCAGTCACAAGCAGAAGGCGATCTACAGCCTCACGGAGATGGCGATCACGCTGGTGCCGATCATGGCGCAGCTCGGGGCCTGGGGACGCGTCTGGCTGCCGGTTACGGAAGAATTGTCGATCCGAGCCGAGCTGCTCGAAAAGGGCGGTCCGCCGCTATGGGACCAATTCATGGACGAACTGCGTCACGAGCATCTGGGCGCGCCACCCAAGACCCCGCCGGGCACGCCGACCGTGCGCCAGCAACTGCGCGCTGCCTACGAGGAAGTGGTCGCACGAAAAGCTGAGGCTACTGTGGATTGACCGCTTTCGTACCGGGGATTTGGAGATTAGCCGGAACGTTCCTCGCATCCATTCCGTGACTTCGAAGCGTTGCTGCGCGCAGAATTCTGCTCCGTTGCACTCCTTGGCGAAGGTAACGGCATGGATTCCAGGGTCTTCGCGACGGAGCTACGCTCCTGCTTCGCCCTGGAATGACGACATTGGAAGACCTAATTCAAATTGATATCCCGGCTGGCCGACCGCATCGACACCGAGAAGCCGGCCAGCACGTCGAACAGCGCGATGACCATCAGCGTGAAGAAGACGGAGTGCGCCGCGCCTTTCACCAGCAGGAATTCGACCAGGAAGGCGATGAAGACCAGCGTCGACAAAAGATGATCGAGGATCGAGGCGTTGGTGGTGCGCACCGATTTTGAGATCTCGACGAACAGGAAGATCAGCCCGATCAGCACCATCAGGCCACCGAGCGTCATCGAGAACACGCCGCCCGACATCATGCGGAAGGAGAACATCTCGGTCGTCCAGGGATCGTCGCCGCCGCCGAACAATCCGAGCAGGCCGAGATTGTAGAGGACGAAAGGCACGATCAGCAGCGGGATGGCACCGAACATCTGGGCGACTCCAATGGGGCACCCTTTTTGTAAAATCCGTGGCAGGCGCGCCGTCAAGGCTTTTCGCCGGCGGCGGCGAACACGCTCTAAGACCTAATGAAATAACAATGTCAGCCGGTTGTCCGGCTTTTCTGCACCCTGCGAGGCCCAGGCCTCCATCAACCAAGGGCCGCACGCAAAAAGACCGGCCAAAGGCCGGTCTTTTGAAACGTCACGAACCGCGGAAGCTTCTCAGCTTTCCTTCGGCTCAAGAACCTGGCGGCCGCGATACATGCCGGTCTTCAGGTCGATGTGATGCGGGCGGCGCATTTCGCCGGAATTTTTGTCCTCGACATAGGTCGGGGCCTTGAGCGCGTCGGCCGAGCGGCGCATGCCGCGCTTCGACGGAGAGGTTTTTCTTTTTGGAACGGCCATGGATATGCTCCACTACATGGTCAAAATGCCTCGGCAACCCTCGCGAAAGGGCCGCATCGAGGCCATAATCTGAGAAAGTCGGGTGCCTATACACGCCTTGCGCCGTTTTGGCCAGCGCCGGCGCGAATTTTTTTGAGCCGGCGCCGCTTCGTCCTACTCAAGGCAGCCGACATAGGCACCTGACCGACTGGCGCGCCGCTCGATCAACGAGGCCAGCCGCCGCAGGCCCGGTCCCGGCCTGGCGGGATTGCGCGCGATCGGGTTGGGCAGGCTGACGGCAAGCAGCGCCGCCTGCCTTCGCGACAATTGCTTGGCAGAGACGCCGAAATGATGCCGGGCGGCGGCCTCGATGCCGTAGATGCCCGGCCCCCATTCGGCGATGTTGAGATAGATTTCCATGATCCGCCGCTTCGACATCACAGCATCGAAATAGACGGCCAGGGGCAGCTCGACCACCTTGCGCACGCTGCCCAATGGCCGCGACCACAGAAAAAGGTTCTTCACCGTCTGCATGGTGATGGTGGAGGCGCCGCGCGTCGCCTCGCCGGCCAGCGCGTCGTCGACCACGCCGCGCAACTCGCCCAGATCGACGCCGCGATGAAAGCAGAACTGCCCGTCCTCCGACATGATCACCGAATGCGCGAGCACCGGCGCCACGTCATCGATCGACACCCAGCGCCGGTCGTAGCCGGAAAAAGTCACGAGGTCCTTCAGCATCAGCGTCGAGACCGGATGCACGAAGGGTGGCAGATAAAGGAAGGTGAGCACGACCGGTATGACCGCCAGCACGAGCGCCACGACCAGGCAACGCCGGCCAAGCCGCTTGAGACCGGCGCGGTTCAGGCGCCGACGTCGCGCCATGTCCAGCCCTTCGCTTTCATATTCGACGATCGGTTCCGTCAAGCCGTCCCACCCGTGCCTCGCCTCCTCCGGCATAAAGGCGCGAGCCTGCTTGCGCAATGTCTGAGTGTCGGCTACCGCTCCCGGCCATGGGCAAAGACGACCAGATCGCCTTCGAATCCGCGCTTTTCATGCGCGCCGCCGCGGTCGAGACCGAGCTGCGGCGGATCCTCGACGCGCGTCCGCTCACCAGCGAGATCGTGCGGCCGGAGCGCCTGATGGCGGCCATGCGCCATGGCGTGCTCAATGGCGGCAAGCGGCTGCGGCCTTTTCTGGTCATGGAAAGTGCCGCGCTGTTTTCGGCCGAGAGCGAGGCGGCGCTGCGCGTCGCCGCGGCGCTGGAATGCGTGCATTGCTACTCGCTCATCCATGACGACCTGCCTTCCATGGACGACGACGATTTGAGGCGCGGCCAGCCGACGGTGCACAGGGCCTTCGACGAGGCGACCGCGATCCTCGCCGGCGACGCGTTGCTGACCTTGGCCTTCGACCTCGTCGCCGACGAAGCGACCGCGCTGTCGGCGGAGCGCCGCGCCACCCTGGTTCTCGCCCTTGCTCGTGCGGCCGGTGCCGGCGGCATGGTCGGCGGCCAGATGCTGGACCTGGAAGCCGAGCGCGAACGGCCGGACGAGGCGGGCATCATCACGCTGCAGGCGATGAAGACCGGCGCGCTGATCCGCTTCGCCTGCGAGGCCGGCGCGATCGTCGCCGGCGCGCCTCCTGCCGACCGCGAGCGGCTGGCGGAATTCGGCTCGGCGATCGGCCTTGCCTTCCAGCTCGCCGACGACCTGCTCGACCTGACCGCCGACGCAAAGCAGATGGGCAAGGCGACGAACAAGGATGCGGCCGCCGGCAAGGCGACGCTCGCAGCACTGCACGGACCAGACTGGGCGCGCGGTCAGCTCCACGGCCTGATCGAACAGGCGCATGCGCTGCTCGAGCCCTACGGCGAAGCGGCTGAGCTGCTCAAGCAAGCGGCGACCTTCGTGGCGACGCGCAGCAACTGAACGGTGGCGCAGGCCGGCGGCCATTGCCGAAGCCGACAACGGCTCCGATTGTTCGCCATATTCGAATACTGCTGTCGATGGCCGGGTGATTATCCGGCATCCGCAGCAGTCTATATCCGCTCCAGGACAACGAACGGACATCATCGGTCCGGTCGCTGACGCCTCACCGGCCCTCCATCCAGAGCCGTGAAATCCACCGGAAGGAACCTGGAATGCCCTTTGCCAACTTCAAGATGCCCGAGGCCGCCCTCACAAAAGCGCAGAAGGAAGACCTCGTCCACAAGACCACGCAGATGTTCGTCGACTATTTCGGCGAAGCTGTACGCCCCTACACCATGGTGCTGATCGAGGAAGTTCGCGACGGAGGCTATGGCCGCGCCGACGAGGTCTTCATTCTTCCCGACGCCTACCGGGCCGAGGATAGTGCCTGACTTGAACCGGGCGAGTCGCTTGCCGAGCGGCACGCCCAACTTTCCGTGTCGGAGCCGATACTCGCTTTCCCTTGGATCAGCCCCCGGTTCGGCAAGCTCCGCAGGAAATCGATCATCGCGGCGTTGACCTCGTCCGGGCGCTCCTGCTGGGTCCAATGCCCGCAGCCGGGCAGCATCAGCGTATCGCGGATTTGCGGGACGAAGTTCCTGAGATTGGCCAACAGTTGATCCATGCCGGGGAAGGCGACCACAAGGTCACGGTCGCCCGCTGCGTAGAGAGCGGGAACCTTGATCCGCGCGCCGGCAAAGGGCGCCATCAGTTCCCAGTTGCGGTCGATGTTGCGGTACCAGTTGAGACCTCCGGCAAAGCCGGTGCGCCGGAACTCGCCGGCGTAGAAATCGCTGTCGCTTTCGCTGAGCCAGTGCGGCAGACTTGCAGGAACCTCGGCGGCTTGCAGGAGGCCTCCGCCGTGCGGGACCATGGCAATTCTGGCGCCGCCGTCCGAAGCGTCTCCCGACACCGCATAAAGCATGGCGCGCACCGAGGCCCGCGGGTCCCGTTCCAGCTCCGCCTCGGCAATGCCGGGTTGCTGGAAATAGAGCTGGTAGAACTGGGACTCCGCCGTTCGCGGCATGAGGCTGGTCGGACGCGCATTGCCGCGCGACCGGAACGGCACGCTGAGGCCGACGACGGCATGGAAGCGGTCCGGCCGTAGCAGCGCGGCATGCCAGGCCACCACCGCACCCCAGTCGTGGCCGACGATGACGGAGCTGGGGGCCTCGAGGGCGTCGAGAAGACCCACCATGTCGCCGACCAGATGAAAGAGCGTGTATTGGTCGATCGCTTCCGGCCGATCGCTCTTGCCGTAGCCTCGCATGTCGGGGGCGATGGCGCGGAAGCCCGCCGCCGCGAGCGCGCCCAGCTGATGCCGCCAGGAATACCAGGATTCAGGGAAGCCATGGCACAAAAGCACCACCGGCCCTTCGCCCTGCTCCGCGACGTTGAGGCGGATGCCGTTGGTCTCAACTATCCGCTGTATAGGTTCGCTCACGGCCGCTTCTCATGCTCGCGTTCTACCTCTGATCAATGGCGAAAGGCCAGACGCCGCAACGGGTGGCCGAGCCAGCGGGGTGCCAAGTTTTGGAGGCGCGCATCTTCCATTGACTGTCTCAGGAGCGGTCGCGGCAGTCAATATCCGACATGGTCACGTAGCGCCACGGCGTCCACGCACTTGAATAGTTCTGGCGATGCGCGTCCATTCGTGCAGGATCGCTGACTGAGGAGGCGGGGAACCAATGCTTAAGCTGCAAGCCTGGCTGGCCGATTATTGGGTCATCGGTGCGGGGTTCATGGCAGCATCGCTCATAGCGGCCGCGCCGGTCTTATCGCTTCCGCTGCCGGTGTTCCTGATCTTCCTGCACAGCCCGTTTTACATGGTCCATCAGGTCGAAGAGCACGCCGGCGACCGGTTCCGCAAATTCGCGAACGAAAATGTCTTCGGCGGCCGTGACGCCCTTACCGTCGCCTCGGTTCTCGTCATCAACCTGCCGTTTGTCTGGGGCATCAACCTGCTGGCTCTTTATGCGGCATTCCTGTGGGGACCCGCCTGGGGCCTGGTTGCCCCCTATGTCATGATCGTGAACGCGCTCGCGCACCTCGTCACATCGGCGCGGCTCGGCAAATACAATCCCGGCCTCGTCACCAGCGTCATTTTGTTTTTGCCGCTGAGCGTCGTCACGATCTGGATGATCGGCCGGACGGAAGGTCTTGTCCCGCAATTGATCGGCGCAGCTCTCGCGATCCTGCTTCACCTGGCGATCATTGCGGTCGTGGCCGCCCGATACCGCTCTCTCGTCGTCACCTCATAGCATCTGCGGCGACGTCATCAGTCTTGATCCCCGGCAAAACGGCCCTTTGTCCTCAACGGCACCACATTCGCGCTGGCCGGCTGTTCCGGCTCGGCGCTCTGCGCGGCGACTGCCATATCGGCCCGGGGCAGATAGATCGTCACCGTCGTGCCCTTGCCGACTTCGCTGTCAATCGTGACCGCGCCGCCGGACTGCTGCGCCAAACCGTAGACCTGGGCGAGGCCGAGACCTGTACCCTTCTCGGGCCCTTTGGTCGTGAAGAACGGTTCGAAAACCTGCGGAAGCACGTCTGCCGCAATGCCGATGCCTGTGTCGGTCACCCGCAACGCGACGAATTCACCTTGCAGGCCGGCTGCGTTGTCCTCGCTCGACAACAGCACGTTCTCCGCCGTTATCGTTACCAGGCCACCGTCTGGCATGGCGTCCCGCGCGTTGAAGGCAATGTTGACGAGACCAAGCTCCAGTTCGCCGGGGTCGACCTTGACTGGCCAGGTTTCGGCTCCGACAGCGGCGACCAATTTCACCGATTTGCGCATGGAGCCCGCTATCATTGCGCGGACGGCTTCCACTCGCTCTGCCAGCGAGACGACCTCGGCGCGGGCAGCCTGCTTGCGCGAGAAGGCCAGCAACTGGCGTGTCAATGCGGCGCCGCGCTGGAGCGCAAGTTCCACGGATTCGGTCGCCCGCTTCATTTCGGGATCGGCGCCGACTTTCTTGCCCAGGCGAACATAGCTTTCGACCACCGTCAGGAGATTGTTGAAATCATGTACGATGCTGCCGGTCAGTTGGCCGAGCGCATCCATTTTCTGCGTATGAACGCGTTGCGCTTGCGCCTGCCGGAGTGCGATCTCCGCATCGCGTCGATCGGTGATGTCGCGCGTAATCTTGGCGAAACCAATCAGCTCTCCTCGCTCGTCGCGGATCGGATCGATCACGACATTCGCCCAGAACAGCGTCCCGTCCTTACGGACGCGATGGCCCTCGGTCTCGAAGCGTCCATCCCGTGTTGCCGTATAGAGCGCGCGGCCAGGTAAACCGGCGGCGCGGTCGTGCTCCGTGTAAAACCGAGAGAAGTGCTGACCGATGATTTCCTCGGCCGCATAGCCCTTGATGCGCTCCGCACCGGCATTCCAACTGGTCACCAGCCCATTTGGATCAAGCATGTAAAGCGCATAGTCGGTCACGCCGCCCACCAGAAGGCGGAACTGGCGCTCGCTTTGACGCAAGGCTTCGTGCGCCGCACGGCGTTCGGTGATGTCGCGCGTAACCTTGGCGAATCCTTCGAGCTGGCCTGCGTCGTTATGGATCGGGGTGACGACAACCGATGCCCAGAAACGGCTGCCATCCTTGCGTACGCGCCAACCCTCGCCTTCATATCGCCCGTTTTGCACGGCTGCTTCGAGGACACGGAGCGGCGTGCCTTTTGCGCGTTCTTCAGGGGTGTAGAATTTGGAAAAATGCTGGCCCACGATTTCCTCGGCAGCGTAGCCTTTCAGCCGCTCGGCGCCGGCGTTCCAATTGGTGACCATGCCGCTTGGATCGAGCATGTAGATGGCATAGTCGGTCACGCCGTCGACAAGGATGCGGAAGCGCCGCTCGCTCTGCAGCAGCGACTCATGCGCGGCGACGCGCTCCGTGATGTCTCGCGTGATCTTCGCGTAACCCAAAAGAACGCCGTTGCGGTCCAGTACCCGTTGAACAAGGCCGCTCGACCAGAACCTGGTTCCGTCCTTGCGCACCCGCCACCCTTCGGCCTCGTATCTTCCCTCCGCCTTTGCCGCGGCAAGCATCCTGCTCGGGACCCCATTCGCCTGATCTTCAACTGTGAAAAATCGGGAAAAATGCTGCCCCAGGACTTCCGAAGCCGCGTAGCCCTTTATCTTCTCGGCGCCGGCATTCCAGCTGGTGATGAGGCCATCTGCATCGAGGGTGTAGATCGCGTAGTCGGCGACAGCGTCGATGAAGAGCTCGAGGCGGCGGCTGTCGGAAAGGTGTTGCTCGTCGGCTGTGGTCGGTGGCATTGTCGAACCCGCGTTACGCTCGCATTAAGCAGTTCGTCCGGTGACACGTCCGCAACATAAGCGTGCCTATCCTGCATAGCAACGAGCTTGGACCAATGGCGACATATTCATCCGCTCTCGTAGCCAATCTCAGAAATCCGGGCCATCTGTACAGCTTTGCTCCGGAAAACGAGCCTGGAGATGACGAGGAAAATCCCGTCTCCCGCGAACCCGGCTCTGCCGAGCATGACGAACTCCCGTATAGGGTCGAGTTGTGGAACGCCGCCAAGAATGGTGTCGAACAAGTCCTCGCCGTCACGGCAAATGCCAGTATCGGCTACGCTGCCTATTATGCAGCGACGCGTGAGCATCCGGATCGCTACGTCACCTTGCGGCACAAGAACAATTTCGTTTCGAGATGGAACGGCCCGACGAATTAGGCAGAGGCCTGTCTATGACACGGAGCGCCAATTCTTCCCGTTCGGCTGAAGCGCTGCCCTATCGTATCGAACTCTGGCGGGCCGACAGCCATGAGATCATCGAACGGGTCCTCGCACGCGCCGCTACGGCCCAGCTTGCCCGCGCCATTTTTCAAGCCGCGAGAGACGAGCATCCTCGACGCCGGATCACGCTGCGCAAGGGAAACGGGATCCTCTCCGATACATCGGATTGACGATCTGCCGTCCGGTTTCGAGACGCTGTCCGGAAGTCCAGCGCGCTTACCCTGTCTGTCACGGACAGCGATACATCGCCTTTGTATCAGAAGCTGCGACAAGGCCAGCCTCCCTCCAACGAAATCTTAATGTAAATCAAGCGTAATCCCGACCATTAAAATTGTGCGTATGTGTTGGGGTTGCGCATGCCGGAATATTCTTCCTTCCTCCGGTCGATCCGGATCCGCTACATTTCGGGATTGCTTGTCTTCGCGCTGGCTTCGGCCGCCGTCATGTTCGCGCTCAATCGTGTGAATTCATATCGCCACGAGGTCGATGCTCTCAGCGGCAATTTCGTCATCTTCGCCCGCGACCTGCGCAACGCCACCAATTTCGCCGAGACCACCGGCACCGCCTGGCGCAGCGAGACGCGCGATGCGTTGGCGACCGCCGCGCGCGGCCATTCCGAACGCCTGATGGGCGAGATCGGGATCCTGAACGCCCAACTCGCCGCGATCAGGCCGCGCCTGTCGAACAACACCGTCAACGCGCTGGACACCGCTTCGGTCAATGACGACCTGTTCTGGTCGGCGCGCGACATGGTGCGCAACTTCAACCTGATGGCGGTCGCCCAGAAGGTCGACGAGTGGAGCTACCGCGAGATCCGCAACCAGAACGACCTTTTCGCCCAGCCGATGCTGGTGAAGGTGCGCACCGCACTCGACGAGGAGCGCCGCCTCGCCGATGCTTCCAGCGACCGGCTCCTCCTGTGGGCGAGCGGCCTGCTGTTTGCCGTGCTCGCAATCGCGGCGTTTCTGATCTTCCGGCCGATGGAGAATGCGATCCGCCGCGCCTTCGCCGAGACCGCCGCATCTTTGTTCAAGGCCGAGGCCGCCGACCGCGCCAAGTCCGAATTCCTCGCCAATATGAGCCATGAGATCCGCACGCCGATGAACGGCGTGCTCGGCATGGCCGAGTTGCTTGCCAAGACGGAGCTGACGCCGCGCCAGAAGACCTTCACCGACGTCATCGTCAAATCCGGCAACGCGCTGCTCACCATCATCAACGACATCCTCGATTTCTCGAAGATCAATGCCGGCCAGCTGACGCTCGATCCCGCCCCCTTCCGCCTCGCGGAGGCGGTCGAGGATGTGGCGACGCTGGTGTCGGCGCGCGTTGCCGAAAAGAACCTCGAGCTCATCGTGCGCGTCGACCCGCGCCTGCCGGCCTTCGTCGTCGGCGATGCCGGGCGCTTCCGCCAGATCGTCACCAACCTGCTCGGCAACGCCGTGAAGTTCACCGAGAAGGGCCATGTCCTGATCGATGTCGGCGGCGATGTCGTCGACGGTGTGGTCCAGCTCAAGGTCCGCGTCGAGGACACCGGCATCGGCATCCCGGCCGAAAAACTGCAAAGCGTGTTCGAGAAATTCGCCCAGGTCGACGGCTCCTCGACCCGCCGCCATGAAGGCACCGGCCTTGGCCTCGCGATCGGCGCCCGGCTTGTCGACCTGATGGGCGGCAAGATCGGGGTCGAAAGCGAGATCGGCCGCGGCTCCGTGTTCTGGTTCGCCGTGCCGCTGCCGGCGCATGACCAGCAGGCGCGCGACGAGCTGGTGCCGGTCGACGTCACCGGCGCCCGTGTGCTGGTCATCGACGACAATCCGGTCAACCGCGAGATCCTGCTGGAGCAGCTGAGAAGCTGGAGCTTCGACTGCGCGGCCGCCGAAAGCGGCGCGGTCGGCCTCGCTTTCCTCGACCGCGCCTGCCAGCTCGGCGCCTCGGTCGACTGCATCATCCTTGATTACCAGATGCCCGGCATGAACGGCGCCGATGTCGCCAGAGCCATCGCCGCCGACAGCCGCCTCTCCTCCATCCCCGTCGTGCTGCTCACCTCGGTCGACCAGGTCGATTTCGGCAGAATGGTGATCGATTTCGGCATCGTCGCGCATCTCACCAAGCCGGCGCGTTCGGCGGTGCTGCTGGGCACCGTGATCGCCGCCATCCAGAAGGCGCGCACGCAAGGCGCCAAGTCGCATTTCGTGCGTGAGCCGGTCGCGGCCCAGGCGGCCCCGCCGGCCTTCACCGTCATCCGCGGCCCGGCCGTTCCGGTCCCGGCAGCGCCGGAATCGACAGCCGCGCCGAGCGGCCCGATCGATATCCTGATCGCCGAGGACAATGACGTGAACCAGCTGGTCTTCGGCCAGATCCTCAACGGTTTCGGTCTCAGCTACCGCATTGCCGGCAATGGTCGAACGGCTGTTGAGATGTACCGCTCGCTGCGCCCGCGCTTGGTGCTGATGGACGTCTCCATGCCGGAGATGAACGGCTATGAGGCGACCCGCGCCATCCGCGCCATCGAAGTGCAGAACGGCGATCACACGCCGATCATCGGCGTCACCGCGCATGCGCTCAAGGGCGACCGTGAAAAATGCATCGAGGCAGGCATGGACGATTATCTGCCGAAACCGGTCTCGCCCGACCGCCTCGGCGCCAAGATCGGCACCTGGCTCAGCGAGACGGTGGCGGCGAAGACGGCTTAAGCGTCAGGTAGCGTCTGGCCGCCACCGCCGAGTTCCTTCGCGCCCCCCTCTGCCCTGCCGGGCATCTCCCCCACTTGGGGGGAGATCGGATGCCGCGCCGGATTTCGCCAATCACGAACGTTGCAGGACGAGTGCTGTCGGCGAAGCTGCCAATCTCCCCCCTGTGGGGGAGATGTCCGGCAGGACAGAGGGGGGGCGCTGTCCCGTCAGCACGTCCAACTTCGTGGTACCCAGTCATCGGTTGCGCAACACCACGCAGGCGCCGCCGACGCTTTGCAGCTTGTCGCAGATACCGTTGGCCTCGCCGCGCGAGTCGGCGCCGATTCTGACCGCGTAGATGCCGCGCCGGCCGATCGGCGTGCGAACCCGGCTCACCACCGGATCACGGCTGGCGAGCAAGGCCGGGAACCGGCCCCTGACCCGCAGCCATTGGCCTATCGCCGCCGAGCGGCGGAAATTGCCCGCCACCTGCACGCCCCACGGCTTCACGTTGATCGAAGCCATGGCGACGGTCCGCGACATGATCACCGGCAGCCTGCGGCAGGCAACCGCGAAGCTCATCTTCGGGTCGAGCGGCTGGACGGTGCCGGCATAGGACTTGTCCGAGAACTTGTCGACCGGCTCGCCCATGACGTCGAAGACATAGCTTTCCGTCTCCATTGGCAGGAAGCCGCCCGAGCTCAGCCAGCGCGACACGCGGTTCTCGCCGGCATTGTAGGCCGCGGCCGCCAGCCCGAGATTGCCGTAGCTGACCTTCATCTCGGCAAGATATTTCGCCGAGGCCGGGATGGCCTGCCCGATGTCGAAGGGATCGGCGAGCCCGCGCATCTTGGCGGTGCCCGGCATGAATTGCGCGATGCCTTCGGCGCCGACCGGGCTCACCGCGCCCGGATCGAAGCGGCTCTCCTTCCAGATCAGCCGGGCGAAGAAATCCTTGGGTAGGCCGTTCTGTTGGGCCTGGGTCTCGATCAGATCGCAGACGCGCGAAATCAGGCGCTTGGCGGCCGACTTCGACTGCGGCGGATCGGCGAATGCGTGAGCCGCCGGGATCAGCACGAAAAACAAGAGCAGCGTTGCCTTTAGGAAACGCCGCATCGGTTCATTCCGCGGCGGCTTTGCCGTGTCCGTACCGCTGCTCGATATAGTCGCTGACCATCTTCTCGAAATCCTGCGCGATCGAGGGGCCGCGCAGCGTCGCAGCCTTCTTGCCGTCGATGAAGACAGGCGCCGTCGGCGTCTCGCCGGTGCCGGGCAGCGATATGCCGATATCGGCGTGCTTGGATTCGCCGGGGCCGTTGACGATGCAGCCCATCACCGCGACCTTGAGGTTCTCGACGCCGGGATACTTCTCGCGCCACACCGGCATGTTCTTGCGGATATCGGCCTGGATGCTCTGGGCAAGTTCCTGGAACACGGTGGATGTGGTACGGCCGCATCCGGGGCAGGCCGCGACGATCGGCACGAACTGCCGGAAGCCCATGGTCTGCAGAAGCTCTTGCGATACCTGCACCTCGCGGGTGCGGTCGCCATTCGGCTCCGGCGTCAGCGAGATGCGGATCGTGTCGCCGATGCCCTGCTGCAAGAGGATGCCCATCGCGGCGGAAGAGGCGACGATGCCCTTGGTGCCCATGCCGGCTTCGGTCAGCCCCAGATGCAGCGCATGGTCGGAGCGGGTGGCAAGCTCGGTGTAGACGGCGATCAGGTCCTGCACGCCGCTGACCTTGGCCGACAGGATGATCTTTTCGCGGCCAAGCCCGATCTCTTCCGCCATCTCGGCCGACAGGATCGCCGACTGCACGATCGCCTCGCGCGTGACTTCCTGCGCGGTGAGCGGCGAGCCCTTCGCCTGGTTGTCGTCCATCAGCCGGGTCAAAAGCTCCTGGTCGAGCGATCCCCAATTGACGCCGATGCGTACCGGCTTGTCATATCTGATCGCCATCTCGACGATCGCGGCGAACTGGCGGTCCTTCTTGTCCTTGAAGCCGACATTGCCGGGATTGATGCGGTATTTGGCCAGCGCTTCGGCGCAGGCCGGATGATCGGCGAGCAGCTTGTGCCCAATATAGTGGAAGTCGCCGACCAGCGGCACGTCGATGCCGAGCCGCGACAGCCGCTCATGGATGCGCGGAACCGCCGCCGCGCTCTCGTCGCGGTCGACCGTGATGCGCACGATCTCCGAGCCGGCACGATGCAGCGCCGCGACCTGTGCGACGGTCTGGTCGACATCGGCGGTGTCGGTGTTGGTCATCGATTGCACGACGACCGGTGCGCCGCCGCCGACCATCACGCCGCCGACCGATACGCCGACCGAGCGGCGACGCGGGAAGGGAGAAGAAAAATATCCGGTCATGCCGGCCGCCTTCATCTGGGAGTTTCGGCATGAGGTGGCGGAGCAAAGATGGCTTGTCAATGGCAAGCGGCGTGCCAGCCTGCAAATCGGCTGGAGCCATGCGAAAAATAACAGCCCGGCCGACAGCAAGATTTGCGGCCGAGTTCTCCGGCGATTTCAGTTAAAAAACACCATGCCGGTGGCATTTCTTGCCACCGGAAGTTTCACCGCGGCGGGTTGCGATGATGGTGCCTGGAAGAGCTTCAGTGTGTCGTTGGGCCAGCCTTCAGCTTTTCAATCTCGTCCTTGATTGCCAGCTTGCGTCGCTTGAGATTCACGATTTCCAGGTCGTCGACCGAAGGATGGTTCATCGCATCGGTGAGCTCGCGCTCGATGTCACCGTGTTTCCGCTGCAACTCATCAAGATGGGATGCAAGAGACATGAATGGTTCTCCCTTTCATGGTTTCCTCGATTGCAGCCGTCGCAGGGGCCTCCACCGCAGGTTGCGACTGTGACGGCACCATGACAGTTTGCCACCAACCGATCTCGATGTCGAATGCCACGTGGTAGCATTCCACGACAAAGTGAAATGTGGTAAGGGCTGCCCGCCGGTCACAAACCCGCAAGTCACGGCCCCGCCCAAACAGCCCGATTGGGCGATGCATACGCAGACGGTAGATAATGTCCGAACAGGAACAGGCTGAAATACGCCTCGAATATTCCCGGCTCAAACAAGAACACGCCGATTTCGACGCCGCCATCAACGCGATGATCGCCACCGGCTGCGACCCGCTTCAGATCCAGCGCATGAAGAAGAAGAAGCTGATGCTGAAAGACCGGCTGTCGGCGCTGGAAGACCGCATCATTCCCGACATCATTGCTTAGGGCAATTCCGAAAAGCGTGAGCGGTTACGCTCGGCGACGTCGCGTAGCTTCTCGTTTGGAACTGCGTCAAAACAAAGCGATTGAGCGGTTCGCCGTTTCCGTGAAACGGTGAAACGCTCCAGAGCCGAATGCAGGGTCGCGGCCACGAGGACCGCGCCGGCAGCGAAGCGGGGGCCATTGCGACAATCCTTGCGGCCCTTGGCGAATTCCGCTAAGGCGCGCCTTTGCCGCCGCGGAGCCACACCTTGACCGATCAGCGTGCCGACGTCGCCATCATCATGGGCAGCCAGTCCGACTGGGCGACCATGCGCCAGGCGGCGGAAACGCTGGAGGCGCTAGGCATCCCGCACAGAAGGCTGATCGTCTCCGCGCACCGCACCCCCGACCGCCTTTATGAGTTCGCCAAGGGCGCCAAGGCGGCCGGTTACAAGGTGATTATCGCCGGCGCCGGCGGCGCGGCGCATCTGCCCGGCATGACGGCGGCGATGACGCCGCTGCCCGTCTTCGGCGTTCCGGTGGAATCAAAGGCGCTGTCGGGCCAGGATTCGCTTCTCTCCATCGTGCAGATGCCGGCCGGCATCCCGGTCGGCACTTTGGCGATCGGCAAGGCGGGCGCCGCCAATGCAGCCCTGCTCGCCGCGGCGGTGCTGGCGCTCAACGACGACAAGCTCGCCGCCCGGCTCGACGCCTGGCGCTCGGCGCAGACCGCCAAGGTTGCCGCCGAGCCGACGGACACGCCGTGAGCCTGACGCCGGGATCGACCATCGGCATCATCGGCGGCGGCCAGCTTGGCCGCATGCTGGCGATGGCCGCGGCGCGCCTCGGTTATCGCATCGTCGTGTTGGAGCCCCAGCCCGACTGCCCAGCCGCGCAAGTCGCAAACCGGCAGATCGTCGCCGCCTATGACGATCCGGCAGCGCTTGCCGAACTCGCCGGCGCCAGCGCCATCGTCACCTACGAATTCGAGAACGTCCCGGTCGTCGCCGCCGAAACGCTGGCGGCAAAGGTCCCGGTCTATCCGCCGGCACGCGCGCTCGAAGTCGCGCAGGACCGCCTCACCGAAAAGAGCTTTCTCAACGGCATCGGCATCCCGACGGCGGAGTTCTGTCCGGTCGACAATGACGATCAGCTGACCGAGGCCCTCAAAACGTTCAACGGCAGCGGCGTGCTGAAAACCCGCCGCATGGGCTATGACGGCAAGGGCCAGCGCGTCTTCCGCAACATGCAGACCGGCGGCTTTGCCGGCACCTGCGAGGCGATGGGCAATGTGCCGCTGATCCTGGAATCGCTGGTCGCCTTCGAGCGCGAGATTTCGGTGATCGCCGCGCGTGGGCTCGACGGCTCAGTCGCCGTCTTCGATCCGGCCGAGAATGTCCACCGCGAAGGCATATTGCGCAGCTCCACTTTGCCGGCCGCCATCCGCCCGGAAACGGCAGCCGCCGCCAAGGATGCCGCTTCGAAAATCCTTTCCGCGCTCGGCTATGTCGGCGTCATCGGCGTCGAGTTCTTCGTGCTGGCCGACGGCGCGCTTCTGGCCAACGAGCTGGCGCCGCGCGTGCACAATTCCGGCCACTGGACCGAGGCCGCCTGCGTCGTCTCGCAGTTCGAGCAGCACATCCGCGCCGTCGCCGGCCTGCCGCTGGGTTCGCCCGCCCGGCATTTTGACTGCGTGATGGAAAACCTGATCGGCGACGACATGCTGAAGGTGTCGGCGCTGCTTAACGAACCCGATCTGATGCTGCATCTCTACGGCAAGGCCGAGTCGCGCCCCGGCCGCAAGATGGGTCATTTTACACGCATCATCAGGCCCGGATAACCATCGCTTACTGCATGTCCTGGTCGTCGTCCCCCTCTGGGCCGGCGCAGCTCGGATCGCTCAGCTTGCAGCTGGCGTCGGATGTCAACTGCTTGATGCGTTCATTGGTCAGCGTCGTCAGGCACTGCGAAACCTCCATCGGATGGATGGAGCCGCCCTCGCTGTCGGCGGTCGAATAGGAGCACTCGGCGTCACGAAAGGCGATCCAGGCGCGTTGCGCCGTCTGCAGGAGCTTGTTCGAGGCCTGATCGTTGCTGCCGACGATGTTCTTGTAGGCAGCGTTGAGCTTGGCATCGGCCGCCTGATAGTCGGCATCGGCGCAAATATTCAGCATCGACTGGCTGTCGTCATTGCGGTCACAGTCCTCGGCAAAGGCTGCCGGGGCTGTCGCGAGCAAGGCAAGACAGGCAGGCAAAAGCAGGCGGCGCATGTGCAATCTCCGGTCGTTTCGGCGAGACCGCACCATCCCAGCCGCCCTTGAGTCGCGCAATGCCGTGCTGCCGGATGGCGAATATTTGATATGCCGGCCCACTTGTGGCATTCGGGGCACGCGCACGTGGTTGACACGGGCAAGGCTCCTCGTTTATGAGCCACGCAAGTTCAAAGGCGCGCTTTTTCCGGGCGCGCCTTTAAAATTCGGCCCGGGACGGGCCCTGACCGAACAGGCAAGACCATGAAGATCAAGAATTCGCTCAAGGCGCTCAAGGCGCGTCACCGCGACAACCAGCTGGTTCGCCGCAAGGGACGCATCTACATCATCAACAAGACCGCTCCGCGCTACAAGGCACGCCAGGGCTGAGGCTTGAGCGCAGCTTGCTGTCGCTTGCTGCGCGCGATGTCTATGCCGCGCTGATGTCGATTGCCGGTTCGCCGGCGCTCTCACGCTAAAATCACTTTGACGATCCGCCGTCCGGGACTAGATTCCGGCGATGCGGATTCGTTTTGTATTTCTCGCCGCCCTTTTGCTCTCCGGCACGGCTTTGCCTGCAGGGGCGGAAACGGTGCCAGGCGCGCTGCCGCCAGATGCCGCGCCACCGCCCGCCGCCACGCCGCCGCCGGCCGCTCCGACCAGGCAGGGCCGCCTCGACCAGCTCTTCGCCGAGCTGAAGCGCGAGCGCAATGAAAAGGCTGCCGAGCGCATCGCCGGCCGCATCTGGAACGAGTGGAACCAGTCGGGCAGCGCCTCGATCGACCTGATGATGCAATGGGCGCAAAAGGCGACGGAAGACCAGAAATTCGACGTCGCCCTCGACTTCCTCGACCAGGTCGTGACCTTGCAGCCCGACTATGCCGAAGGCTGGAACCGCCGCGCCACCGTCCATTTCATGATGAAGAATTACGGGAAGTCGATGGCCGACATCGACCGTACCCTGGAGCTCGAGCCGCGCCATTTCGGCGCGCTCTCTGGCCTCGCCCAGATCATGGCCGAGACCGGCCACAAGCAGTCGGCGCTGGAGGCCTGGCAAAAGGTGCTGGCGATCTACCCGATGATGCGCAGCGCCCAGAACCAGGTCTCGACGCTCTCGGAAGAGCTGGCCGGCGAGGGAATTTAGGCAGTAGGCAATAGGAAAGAGAGCAACCTACTGCCTATTGCCTACTCCCCTACTCCCCTACTCCCCTCATGAACCTCATCTGCGCCGCCCTCCTCTTCCTGGTCGCTCTCCTCTTTGCCCTCGCTGGCGTCACCCGCGCCGGTGTCTGGCTGGTCGAGCGACGCAGTCCGCCTATCGGCGCGTTCGCCGAGATCGATGGCGCGCGCATCCATTACGTCCATATCCCGGCGCCCGCCGGCGCCGAGCTGCCGCCGGTCGTCTTCATCCATGGCGCCAGCGCCAATCTCAAGGACCAGATGCTGCCGCTGAGGCCCCTGCTCGAGGGCCGCGCCGAAATGCTGTTCCTCGACCGCCCGGGGCTCGGCTGGTCGGTGCGCGGAGACAATGAGACGTTGGCGAAGCAGGCGGATACCATTGCCGCGCTGATGGACCGGCTGGGAATCCGCGACGCAGTCATCGTCGCCCATTCCTTCGGCGGCGCCATCACCACGGCCTTCGCCCGTCAGCATCCGGGAAAAACGCTTGGCCTCGTCTTCCTTTCGCCCGCCACGCATCCCTGGCCGGGCGGCGCGACCGCCTGGTACTACAACCTCACGGCCACCCCGGCGATCGGCTGGCTGTTTTCCGAAACGCTCGCCTATCCGGCCGGCATGCTGCAGATCGGCGGCGCGACGTCTTGCGTCTTTTCGCCAAACGATGTGCCGGACTCCTATGTCGACAGTGCCTCGATCCCGCTGGTGCTGCGGCCGTCCGCCTTCGGCGCCAACGCCCGCGATGTCGCCCAGCTCTACGACTATGTCCGCGCCGCCGCGCCTGCTTACCGCAAGATCAAGGCGCCGACCGTCGTCATCTCGGGCGATCGCGACAAGGTGGTCTATGCGACAATCCATTCCATCGGCCTGGAACGCGACATTCCCGGCGCCGAGCTGGTCTGGATCCACAATCTCGGCCACAAGCCGGACTGGATCGCGCCCGATCTCGTGGTCGGCGCGATCCAGAAAGTCGCGGGCAAGGATGTCGATCTTCAAGCGATGGCCAGGATGGTGGAAGTGCGGATTGCCGGCGACGCGCATGGCGTGGGCAAATGTCCCACTCTCGAGCAGCCGCAACCGGAACTCGCGCCGACCTGACAGATGTCATCCAAGCGGACCGGCGCACAGAGCCACCGGGATCAACCTGGCATGTACGTCCTGAAACACGGCATAAAGAGAAATCCGGAAAAGCGATGGGGACTGCCGGACCGTATCTTCTTCGGTCACGGCGCGTGTGCCATTCTGGCCGGGGTTTTTCTGAAAAACCCTCCCTTTGAGGGATTTTATGGCGAGCGCATTGTCCCGGCCGACGATTTTGCGGGCAACCATATCTACGTGACGAACGGCGTCATCGCTTTCGACTATCACGGCTATTCCTGCCGTCGGCGGCTCCTCGAACATCACGAAAAAGGCTGGGCGTCGTACAGTCCCGGCTGGCATTGCACGATCACGAAGGTCGATTTCGATCTGCTCGACACGGTCGAACTGAACCGGCGGAAGATACTGGGGCCGGATCAGTATCTATACGACCCAGTTCCACGCGTATTCCGGTTTCTTCAGCGCTTGGACCATCCCAAAGCCGCAGCCAAAGCGCGCGCGATTGCCGCGCGCGTTGACGCGTCTTCATAGAGCGATTCCTGAGAAGTCGACTATGCCCTAATGGGTCTCCGACCCCACATAGGCAATCCGCAGCATATTGGTCGAGCCCGGCGTCCGCAGCGGCACGCCGGCCGTGATGATGACACGGTCGCCCGGCTTGCCGAAGCCTTCTTCCAGCGCGATGCGGCAGGCCCGGTCGACCATGTCGTCCAGGTCGGTAGCATCCGGCGAGACGACGCAATGCGTGCCCCACAAGAGCGACAGCCGGCGCGCCGTGTTGACGATCGGCGACAGCGCCACGATCGGCACCTGCGGGCGCTCGCGCGCGGCGCGCAGGCCGGTGGTGCCCGACGCGGTGTAGGAGATGATCGCCGACAGTTTCAGCGTCTCGGCGATCTCGCGCGCGGCCAGCGAGATGGCGTCGGCGCCGGTGGCTTCCGGCTCCGAGCGCTGCGCATTGATGATGCCGGCATAGGTCGGGTCGGTTTCGACCTTGGTGGCGATGCGGTTCATCATGGCGACCGCCTCGACCGGATAGGCACCGGCCGCCGATTCGGCCGAAAGCATGATCGCGTCCGCGCCTTCGAAGACAGCGATCGACACGTCGGAAACCTCGGCCCGGGTAGGCACGGGCGCGGTGATCATCGATTCCAGCATCTGCGTGGCGATCACCACCGGCTTGCCGGCGCGGCGCGCCGCTCGCGTGATCTGCTTCTGGATGCCAGGCACTGCTTCCAGTGGCATCTCGACGCCGAGATCGCCGCGGGCGACCATCAGCGCGTCGGAGAGCTCGATGATTTCGGGGAGCCGCGCCACTGCCTGCGGCTTCTCGATCTTGGCCATGATCAGCGCGCGGCCGCGCGCGATCTTGCGGGCCTCAGCCAGGTCCTCCGGCCGCTGCACGAAGGACAGCGCCACCCAGTCGACGCCGGTGGCAAGCACCGCGTCGAGATCGGCACGGTCCTTCTCAGTCAGCGCGCCGACCGGCAGGTCGGTGTCGGGCAGGCTGACGCCCTTCTTGTCGGAAATGCCCGAGCCGGCGACAACCGTGCAGGTGATCGACTTGCCGTCGCTCTTCAGCGCCTTCAGCTCCAGCTTGCCGTCGTCGATCAAAAGACGGTGACCGGCCTCGACCGAGCTCAGGATTTCGGGATGCGGCAGATATACCCGCTTCGACGTGCCGGCTTCGGGATTGTCGTCGAGCGTGAAAGTCTGGCCGACAGCCAGCGCTTCCTTGACGTTGGCGAACTTGCCGACCCTGAGCTTCGGGCCCTGCAGGTCGGCCAGGATGCCGATCGGTCGGCCGACGGCCGCTTCGACGGCGCGGATGCGGCCGACCAGCGTGCGCATCAGCTCGTGGTCGGTATGGCTCATATTGATGCGGAAGACATCGGCGCCCGCTTCGAAGAGCTTTCTCAGCATCTCCTCGGAAGAGGAAGCCGGACCGATGGTGGCGAGGATCTTGACCTTGCGGCTGCGTCTCATTGACTGTTTGTTCCCGGAGCGGGGGTCGCTGGCGCGCCTCCCGTTGCGGGCTCGTCGGTCAGCTGGACCATCCAGCTGGCCTGCTCGCCCGTGTCATATTCCTGAAATCCGGCGCGTTGGAAGCCCCGGGCGACGCAATCATTCACGCCGGCTATCTTGAACTCTTTTTCGGCGACGCACATGTTGATCGGGCCGTCCCAGCGCCCGCCACGTTCGGCGTCTTCTGCATAAAGATAGTAAAACCTTGATGACAGCGGACCCTCGATCAGCGTCTTGCAGGTCGATCCTTCGATGTGCCACCAGCCCTCGGTGATCCAGCCGGCCTTGGCGCGATAGCCGATGCCGACGCCCACCAGATTTTGCGTCGCGTTGCAAACGCGGAAGTCGGCCCGGGCCGGCGAGGTCGCGGCTATCGCGAAAAATCCCGCGCCGACGATCAGCAACGGCACGGCCAGGCGCTTGCGCAACCGGCCGGCAAAACCCATCGCAGATCCCCTTGCGAACCACATTTGCATCTCTCGAAGCCCTTTTCAGCAAACTCCGGGCGCATGTCAACGCGCCGTTTTGTTCAATTCCAATCGATTTAGAAGGGCCCGTCGCGCAAATTCTCCCTCGGTCGGGGATTTTTTGCGGAAACCTTGGCCAAACAACGGCATTGCGCCGGCGTCCTCTTCGTGGAATGACGATAACACATCGCAGCCGCCATCCCCTTTTCAGCCGATGACCCGATCCACAGTTTTCATGCCGTTCGACATAGTCGAGGGCGACCGCAAGAAAGGCGTCGTGCTTCTCGCCGACCACGCCCGCCGCGATCTCCCCGACGAATATGGCAGTCTCGGCTTGCCGGCGTCCGAATTCGACCGTCACATCGCCTATGACATCGGCGTCGAGACGGTGACGCGCGAGCTCGCCGCTGCGCTTGACGTGCCGGCGGTGCTTGCCGGCTTCTCGCGGCTGCTGATCGACCCCAACCGGGGCGAGGACGACCCGACCATGATCCGCCAGCTCTATGACGGCACCGTGGTGCCGGGAAACTATCCGATTGCCCGGGAGGAGCGCGAGCGGCGGCTCGATCGTTTCTACCGGCCCTATCACGACGCCGTCGGGGCGATGATTGCCTCCGTCGCCCATGCTTCGGGCAAGGCGCCGTTCATCCTCTCCGTGCATTCCTTCACGCCGGCGATGCAGGGTTTTGTCCGCCCCTGGCATGTCGGCGTCCTGTGGGACCGAGACGACCGCGTGGCGCGGCCGCTGATCGACATGCTGGCCGAGGACAAGTCCCTCGTCGTCGGCGACAACGAACCCTATGACGGCGCGCTGCGCGGCGACACCATGTTCCGCCATGCCATCGTCAACGGCTATGCGCATGCGCTGATCGAGATCCGTCAGGACCTGATCGCCGACCGCGCCGGCGCCTTGACCTGGGCCGAACGCCTGGCGCCGATCGTTGACGCCATCGACCGGCGCCCCGATATACATCAGGTGAAGATGTTCGGTTCGCGCACGGGACCGGTGTGACGAGACCGATAGGCCGGGAGTTCCCCAATGACCGAACTCAGCGACGACCAGAAACGCGATTTCGAGGCAGCCGCCTTCCGTCGGCTGGTGACGCATCTGCGCGAACGCGGCGATGTCCAGAACATCGACCTGATGAACCTCGCCGGCTTCTGCCGCAACTGCCTGTCCAACTGGTATCGCGAAGCCGCCGAGGCCGAAGGTGTGGCGTTGTCGAAGGACGAGTCGCGCGAGATTATCTACGGCATGCCTTATGCCGAATGGCAGGCGCTCAACCAGACTGAGGCATCGGAAGCCAAGAAGGCCGAGTTCGAGGCGCGGCGGCCGAAGGATCACTAAGCAGCCTTGTATGGCTCGTCCCTGCGGCTTCGTCATTCTAGGGCGGAGCAAGGAGCGAAGCGACGCGCGCAGACCCTGGAATCCATTCCGTGACGCCTGCCGAAGAATGCTGCGGTCCAAAATATCATCGCAACGGCGCTGCTCGGGGACCTTCTGCACCGCTGCAACGCTCCTAAGGCACGGAATGGATCCTCGGGTCTACGCGCGTCGCTTCGCTCCTTGCTCCGCCCGTGGATGACGAACGGAGAGGCGTCGCAGCAATCGTCAAAGCAGCAGCCTGCCGCGAACGACGCCGACCCCCGATCGCGCCCTTGGTCCAAGCACTTCCCCACTGCGGTCCTTGACTACGAATTGAATCGATCTAATTTGCCGCGCGAACTCTTTGCATGGCGGATTTCAGACCATGAGCGTGCAAACCACGATGCAGGCCGCGACGCGCGGCCGCTGGGCCGTTGCCGGTATTTTCCTCGCCAATGGTTTTCTCACCGGCAGCTGGGCGCCGCAGATCCCGGTGTTTCTTACCCGGCTCGACATCACCCGATTCACCCTCGGCCTGCTGATCCTCCTGTTCGGCGTCGGCGCCGTCATCGCCATGACCTGGTGCGGCCATCTGATCTCCCGGCACGGCTCGCGCAGCGTGACGCGCTGGTTCGGTGTCTGCGGCAGCTTCGGCCTGCTGATCGTGGCGCTCGCGCCCAACGTTCCGCTGGCGGCGATTGCCATGCTCGTCTTCGGCGGCTCGATCGGCGGCATGGATGTCGCCATGAACTCCAACGCCGTCGTGGTGGAAAGGCGGCTTTCGCGCGCGATCATGTCGTCGTCGCACGGCTTCTGGAGCCTCGGCGGCTTCGCCGGCGGCGCGCTCGGCGGCTACTCGATCCAGAATTGCGGCTATCTTGCCCATGCTGTCGCGGTGACGATGATCGCCTTTGCCGTCATCACGTTTGCCATTCGCCATCTCATTGCCGAGGACCGGCCGCAGGCGGTCGAGCACCAGAGATTCACGCTGCCGCGGCACATGGCCGTCTATCTGGTCGGGCTGATGGCGCTGCTCACCATGATCTCGGAGGGCGCGGTGCTCGACTGGGCGGCGCTCTTCCTGCATCAGGAACTGGGCGCCGATCTCGCGGTCGCCGGGCTGGCCTATGCCGCCTTCTCCGGGGTCATGGCGCTGATGCGTTTCCTGGGCGACGGCGTGCGCAACCGCTTCGGCGCGGTGGCGACCTTGCGCGGCTCCGCGCTCGTCGCCGCCGCCGGCATGCTGGTCGCCGGCCTCTCGCCCTCGCCTTACCTTGCCATCGCCGCCTTTGCTTTCTGCGGCTTCGGCATCGCCAACATGGTGCCGATCATCTTTTCGGCCGGCGGCAACCAGGAAGGCATGTCGTCCGGCACCGGCATGAGCGTCGTCACCACCATGGGCTATTCCGGCATATTGGTGGCGCCGTCGGCAATCGGCTTCGTCGCCGAGCATTCGAGCTTCGGTCCGATCTTCGTCGCGCTTTCCGGATTCTTGGTCATCGTCCTCTTGATGGCCGGCCTCGCTCACCGGGCCGAATTCGCGCCTGAGCCGGATGACTTCAGGTCGGATCGACCTGAAGTCATCCGGCTCTAAGATCAGACAAATAGAGCATGATGTCGTCCGAAAACCGCTTCACACTTTTCGGCATCATGCTCTAACCGATCCCAGCCGAATAACGCCTCAACTCCTCATGCAGGAAGTCCGCCACGCGGCGGATGCGCATGCTGGTGCGCACGTCTCGATGCATGGCAAGCCAGACCGGCAGAACCGGCAGAGGCACGTCGGGCAACAGCTTTTCCAGGTCCGGATCGCGGTCGGCCAGCGGCTCCTGGCCGATGCCGATGCCGTTGCCGGTCCGCACCGCTTCCCACAACACGATCTGGTTATCGGTCCTGAAGCGGAAATGGCTGCGGCCGACCGGGATGCCGGACGCAGTGAAACCGCGAATGATCTCGTCGCTGCGGTCGAAGCCGACCAAGGCGTGATCCACGAGGTCGGCGGCGTTTTCCGGGCGGCCGCGCCGCTCGAGATAGCAGCTGGCGGCACATAGGCACAGTGGAATGTCGGTGACTTTGCGCGCCACCAACTCGTTTTGCGCCGGCCTGACCATGCGGATGGCGATATCGGCATCGCGGCGCAACAGGTTCTCGACCTGGTTCGAGGCGACGATCTCGACCTCGATGCCCGGCTCCTCCTCGCCGAGACGCGCCATCATGCTGGGTAGCACGAAGGCCGCGACAACCTCCGAGGCGGCGACGCGCACCGTGCCCTCGATCGCTTCGACCGAACCCAGCGCCAGCAACGAGAACGCGTTGGCCTGCTCGCTGACCGCCCGGCCGCGCTCGCAGAGCGTGCTGCCCGCCTCGGTCAGCTCGTAGCCGCGCCGCCCGCGCCGGAACAGCGTGACGCCCAGCGCCTGCTCGAGCTCGGCGATGTGACGGCCGAGCGTCGGCTGGCTGGCCGCGAGCCTGCGCGCCGCGCCCGAAAGACTGCCGGTCTCGGCGACCGCGACAAAACTCTTGATCAGGTTCCAGTCGAATTCCTTCATTCATTTTTGAATAACAGATCGCCAATCACAGTCAATTTCAATTCACTGGCGAAGGCATCAGATTGGTCGGGCAAACGCAAAACAACGGAGAGAACAAATGACCAAGATCGCAATCCTCGGCGCCAATGGCCGGCTCGGCCGCGTGGTCGGCAAGGCTTTCATCGATGCCGGCTTCGACGTTCGCGCCGTCACCCGCACCGGCAAGGTGCCGGCGGAACTGACGGGCGCCACGGCGGTTGCCGGCGATGCGCTCGACCGCGACTCCCTGATCCGTGCAACGGAACGCGTCGACATCGTCTTCAACGGCCTGAACCCGATCTACACCGACTGGGGCAAATGCATGCCGATGGCGGAGAACGTCATGGCCGCCTGCCGCGAAAACGGCGCGCTGCACCTCTTCCCGGGCACGGTCTATAATTACGGCTCGCCTATGCCGCAGGTGATCGACGAAACAACGCCGTTCCATCCGACCACCGAGAAGGGCCGCATCCGCTGCGCCATGGAAGCGCTGTTCCGCAGCGAGGCCGACGCCGGCCGCGTGCGCACCATTGTCCTGCGCGCGGGCGATTTCTTCGGCGGCACCGGCTCAGGCTCCTGGTTCGACCTCGTCGTCGCCGCCAAGATGGAGAAGGGCGTCTACACCGCGCCCGGCCCGGCCGACCTCGTGCATGAATGGGCCTATCTGCCGGACTTCGCCGTCGGCTTCGTCGGCCTGGCGAAGAACCTCGACAAAACAGGCTTCTACGAGGCCATCAATTTCCCCGGCCACGCCATCACCGATCTCGACATGAAGGCCGCGGCCGAGAGGGCGCTGGGCCGCAAGCTGAAGCTCTCCTTCATGCCCTGGTGGGTGCTGCGCGCCGGCAGCCCGTTCGTGGCCATGTGGCGCGAGATCGTCTCGATGTCCTATCTGCGCTTCGAAGCGCACCGGCTCGTCTCGACGCGGCTGGAACTGGTCATCGGCGAAATCCCGCACACCCCGCTCGACCAGGCGGTGAAGGAGGCCATGCAGGACATCGGCATTTCAGTCGCGAGTTCGCGCGAGGCCGCCTGATCAGATCCTGCCCAGCAACAAGAGTATCAACAGCACGACCAGGATGACGCCAACGATCCCCGACGGCCCGTAGCCCCAGGAGCGCGAATGCGGCCATGCCGGCACCGCGCCGATCAAAATCAGGATCAGGATTATTACGAGAATTGTGCCGATCGTCATGAGAAACCCTCGCCGTCTGGTTGAACTTGAAGGCACAATGCAAAAAGCCGCCCGGTTGTTCCCGGGCGGCTTTTGTCCTTGGGGTTGTGAAGCGCTCTATTCCGCGGCTTTCGGGAAGGCGACTTCCGGCTCGGCGCCGGTCTCCTTGGCTGGTTCGTCGGTCGCGATCTCGCCCTTGCCGCGCCGGAACAGGCGGCTGAGCCAGTTGCGCCGCTGGCCGGGCTTCACCTTGGCGCGGGTGAACACCATCAGCATCGACGGCGTCACCACGAGCGTCAGCAGCGTGGCGAAGGACAGGCCGAAGACGATCGCCGAGGACAGCGAAATCCACCATTGCGTCGACGGCGCGTTGATCGTCGTCTCATGATGGAAGATTTCGAGACCGAGGCCGAAGGCGATCGGCAGCACGCCGAGGATGGCCGACACCGCCGTCAGCACCACCGGACGGGCGCGCTCGCGGCAGGTCTGCAGCACCGCGTCCATCTTGTCCCAGCCTTCCTCGCGCAACCGGTCGTAAGTATCGATGAGCACGATGTTGTTGTTCACCACCACACCGGCCAGCGCGATGACGCCGATGCCCGACATGACGATGCCGAAGGCCTCGCCCGTCAGAAGCAATCCGAGGAACACGCCGATCGTCGCCATGACCACGCAGGACAGGACGAGCCACACGCTGGTGAATTTGTTGAATTGCGCAAGCAGCACCAGGAAGATCAGGAAGATCGCCGCGCCAAAGGCCTTACCGAGGAAGGCGCTCGCTTCCGCGCTGTCCTCGTTGGAGCCTGCAAGCTTCCAGCGGATGCCGCTGCCGAGGTTCATATCGGCAACCGCCTTGGTGACTTCCGCCTGCACGGCCGCCACCTGCGCGCCGGCGCTGACATTGGCCTGGACGACCACGGTGCGCGCGCCGTCGATGCGGTTGAGGATGCCGACGCTGGGCTTTGCCTTGCGGATGACGAAATTGGAGATCGGCACAGCCCCTTGCGAGGTCTGTACCCTCAACTCGTCGAGAGTCGACAGCGTGCGCCGATCCTCGGGCAGGCGCAGCCGGATATCGACTGCCTTATCGGCGCCGGCCGGCCGGTACTCGCTGAGCTTCAGGCCGTTCGTCACCAGTTGCACGACGGTTCCGACCGAGGTTGGGCTGATGCCGTATTGCGCCGCCTTGGCGCGGTCGACCTCAATCGCCCAATCGACGCCGGGCGGCGGCAGGCCGTCCGAAATGTCGATGACATTGGGGATCTTGGCGATGCGTGCAGCGACCGCGCGCGCCTTGTCGTCGAGCCCGGCCGGGTCGACGGCCGACAGCCGGATCTGGATCGGCTTGCCGGTCGGCGGGCCGGCTTCCGGCACGCGCACTTCGACATCGACGCCGGGAATGCCGGCCATCACGCCGCGCAGGTCGGCGAGGATCTGATTGGCCGACTTGCGCTCGCGCCAGTCGACGAACTCGTACTGGATGACGCCGACCACGTCTTCCGGGATGTCCTGGCCGCCGCCTTGCGTCTTGCCGACGCGGGTATAGACCGACTTCACGCCGGGCCAGCCGAGCAGACGGTTTTCCGCCGTTTTCGTCGCGGCGTCCATTTCCGCCAGCGAGAGATTGCCGCGGGCATGCACATAGAGCAGGCCGTAATCCGGCTCGACGCTGGGGAAGAACTCGACGCCGGCGCCATATTTCGAATAGGCGAAGCCGACGCCGACCAAAAGTCCGACGGTAAGCAGGATCACCGTGATCGGGAAGCGCACCGCCTGCTTGACCACGGCCATGTACCAGCCGTCGCGGTTGCCTTCCTCGTGATGCTGCGGCGCCTTGGCGAAGATCGCGCCCAAAGTCGGCGCGAAGACCAGCGCGTAGAGCATCGAGGCCGACAGCGTCACGATCAGCGTGATCGGCATATATTTCATGAAGTCGCCGATGATGCCCGGCCAGAACAGCAGCGGCGAGAACGCGGCGATGCGCGTCATCGTCGCCGCGATGACCGGGCCGGCCATGCGCTTGGCGGCCAGCGCGAAGGCGTCCGCCTTCGGCATGCCCTCGCTCATGCGTCGTTCCGCGAATTCGGTGACGATGATGGCGTCGTCCACCAGCATGCCGACGGCCAGGATCAGGCTGAACAGCACGATCATGTTGATCGTGTAGCCCATCATGGCAAGCAGCAGGATGCCCATCAGGAACGATGACGGGATGGCAAGCCCGATGAGCAGCGAGGCCCGTCCCGACAGCGCGTAGAGGATGACGATGAACACCAGGATGACGGCGATCATCACATGGTTCTGTAGGTCGCCCAGCAGCTGGTTGACGAAGACCGACTTGTCCTGCGTGTAAGTGACATGCATGCCCTCGGGCATGGTCTTGATAAAGGTGTCGGACACTTCCCTGACGTGGTTCAACGTGTCGATCAGGTTGGCGCCTATGCGCTTCTTGACTTCGATGGCGATCGCAGGCTTGCCGTTGAGACGAGTGACCGTCTCGGCGTCCTTGAAGGTCGAGCGTATCGTCGCGATGTCCTTGGCCTGGACCACGGCGTTCGGCGTGGCGACGACCGGCAGGTTGGCGACATCCTCGGGCGTCTCGATCAGCGACGGCACCTTGACCGCGTATTTGCCTTCCGAGCCTTCGAGATTGCCGGCCGCGACCAGGCTGTTGGAGGAGGCGACGCCCTGGATCACCTGGTCGAGCTGCAGTCCGTAGGAGGAAAGCTTCACCGGATCGACGACAACCTCGACGAGGTCGTCGCGAGCGCCCTGCAGCGAGCCTTCGAGCACGCCGGGCACCTCCTCGATGCGGTCGCGCAACTCGCGCGCGGCCGACGTCAGCACGCGCTCCGGCACATCGCCGGAAAGCGTGACGACCAGAACCGGGAATTCCGAGACGTTGACCTCGTTGACGGTCGGCTCCTCCGCCGCCTGCGGCAGGTCGGCCTTGGCGTCCTGCACCTTGCTGCGCGTATCCTGCAGCGCCGTCGCGAGATCCGTCTGCGGCTGGAATTCGACCAGCACATAGCCGCCCCCCTGGAAAGCGGCCGAGCGCATCTCCTTGAGCCCCTTGAGGCTCTTGAGCTTGCTTTCCATCGGTCTCAGCAGCAGGCGCTCGGAATCCTCCGGCGAGATGCCCTGATAGATCAGGCTGACATACATCATCGGAATCGGAACGTCGGGCTCCGCTTCCTTCGGCGTCGACTGATAGGCGATCCAGCCCGCGATGATCAGGAACATCAGCGCCGATATGGTGAGGCGGGCGTTATTGATGGCGAGTCTGACGATATCCATGACTTCGGCCTGTTATTGCTTCGGGGGCTGCGGACTGCCATCGCCGGATTGGTCCGGCGACGGACGCGTCCTGCTTACTGCGTGCCGGCGGTGGCTTCGCCGATCAGCTTGTTGATGGTCGCCTGGTCGGCCTCGACGGGCTTCACCAGGTCGCCCTCCTTCACCAGCTCCTGGCCGGCGACGATGATGCGCGCATCCTGCGGAATGCCGCCCAGCACCAGGCCGTGCGGCGTGTCGTCGACGAGGTCGATCGGGAAGAACGCCACCTTGTCGTCCTTGCCCACGGCGCGAATGCCGAGGTCGCCCTTGTCGCCCAGCGTCACCACCGAACGTGGCAGCATGACCGCATTGGTCGGCTCGGCGCTGAGCGCGATCTCGGCCGTCATGCCGGCGGGGATGGAGCCATCGGGATTGGGTATCGCCACCTCGACGCGGAAGGTGCGGGTCTGGGCCGAGGCATCGCGACTGATGTAGCGCACGGTGCCGGTGACCTTCTGGTCGTTGACGAGGCGGATATCGGCCTCGTCGCCGATCTTGACGTAGCGCAGGTCGCGCTCGCTGATTTCGCCGCGGGCGATGACCGGATCGAGCTTCAGGACCGTCGCCACCTCGCCGCCCTGCATCACCGAGCTGCCGAGCTCCACCGGGATGCGGTCGATGACGCCGTCGAACGGCGCCTTGACCTCGTTGCGGTCGAGCTCCGCCTGCGCGGTGTCCAGCTGCGATTGCGCCAGCGTCAGGTTGGAGCGGGCGGTGTCGAGCTGCAGCTTCGGCAGATTGCCGGTCTTGGCCAGCCGCTCGGCGGCATCGAGCTCGGCCTTGCGCTGTGCCAGCAATTGCTTGGCATTGTCGACATTGGAGATCTTCTCCTCGGCCGCGAGCATCAGCACGAGGTCGCCGGTCTTGACGTGGTCGCCCTGCTTGACCGGCAGCTTCTCGATGACGCCGGCGACGCGCGTCGCCAGCACGGCGCGCTTGTCGGCCTCGGTCAGGCCGGAGATGCGGATGGCGCGCGCATAGGTCTTGCGCGGCGGCGTCACCACCGCGACCGTGCGCAACGCGGCTCGGGGCTCGGCTTGCGCCGTGTCCGGCTTGGTGGCCTCCGGCTGAGCGGGCTTGCCGGCGTCGGCGTGCTTGTCCGTGGCGACCGCCTTGTCGGCGGCGCTACCGACGGACGAAAACTCACCCGTACCCATCCAGGCCGCGAATCCGATGAGCACCACAATGGCTGCAAGCTTGTGAAACCTGATTTTCGGCATCGTCATTTTTTTCCGTTGCAGGACCTGGCGAGGTCGGCGCTTCCGACTTCAGGCGCGCGGCCGATATGGGTGTGCGCGGGGCCTAGTTCAATTTGCCGTGATCGGCGAAGCGCAGCTTCTACCTGAAAGTTGCGGCGCAATATAGCCGGAAAAGTTGCGGAAGCATTGCGAAGTGGAACGTGGTTCCTCGACAAATCCAAGCTTTTCTGGCAGCAGCTGCCGCTTTTGCGGGCGCGCCGATGGCTTTCCATGGGTTTCCCCAAGGGTACTGGCAGCAGCCGTCAGGATGATGCGGAAAGCTCCCCTATGAGGCGCCGATCATCCGGGTTGACCGCTGTTCCGTCCCCGCCATTCCCGGGCTGAAGCTGTCAAGTGATGAGCTTCAGCAGTCGGAAAAGACGCTCGAATGTCTTGCCATAGGGCGGGCGCAGCAGGCCGCCGGCGCTGAGCTTCGACTGGATGAAGATCGGCTTTTCCTTGCTGAAGGTGCGAAAACCCCACTCGCCGTGATAGGCGCCCATGCCGCTGTCGCCGACGCCGCCGAAGGGTTGCCGCTCCTGCGCCAGATGCATCATGCAGTCATTGACCGTGACGCCGCCGGCCACGGTTTCCCGCATGACCCTCCGGCGATTGGCGCTGTCGCGGCCGAACCAGTAAAGCGCCAGCGGCCGCTCGCCCCGGTTCACATGATCGATGGCCTCGTCCACGCTGCCATATTCGACGATCGGCAGCACCGGTCCGAAAATCTCCTCGCGAATCAGCCGCAGAGTCTCGCTGGCATTGCGCACCAGCACCGGCGCCATCTTGCGGTCGCTGATGCCGAGCTTCTCGTTCGCAGGATTGACCTCGATGATGTCGGCGCCGCTGTCGCGCGCCTCGGCGACCATGTCGCTCAGCCGCCGGTGATGCCGCTCGCTGACGATCGCCGTATAGTCGGGATTGTCGCCGAGGCGCGGATAGAGCTTTGCGATCGCCGCCGCGAACTTGGCCGCGACCGCCGCGCCCTGGCCTTGCGGGACCATCAGATAGTCGGGCGCGATGCAAGTCTGGCCGGCATTGAGCAATTTGCCATAGGCGACGCTGGCGACCGCCGCGTCGAGATCGCAGGAGGGATCGAAGATCGCCGGCGACTTGCCGCCGAGCTCGAGCGTCACCGGCGTCAGATTGGCCGCGGCGGCCAGCGCAACCTGGCGGCCGACGGCGGTCGAGCCCGTGAACAGGAGGTGGTCGAACGGCAAGGACACGAACGCCTTGCCGACCTCGGCATCGCCGACCATCACGCTGACCTCGTCGGCGGCGAAATATTTTTCGACCAGGCTGGCGAGCAGGTCCGAAAATTTCGGCGTCAGCTCCGAAGGCTTGATCAGCACGCGGTTGCCGGCGGCCAGAGCGGCGGTCGCCGGCGCGATGGCGAGCTGGAAAGGATAGTTCCAGGGCGAGACGATGCCGACGACGCCGAGCGGCTGCGGCAAGAGGCGGTTGCGGCCGGGCAGGAAGGGCAAGCTGGTGGCGACGCGGCGCTCGCGCATCCAGGCGCCGAGATGCGACAGCGCATGCCTGATGCCGGCGCGCACGACGAACAGTTCGGCAAGCCGCGTCTCCTGAGCCGAGCGGGCGGAAAAATCGCTGCCGATCGCCGCGCAGATCTCGGCCTCGTGCTTTTCAGTGAGCGCCAGCAGGCGCTTCAGCCGATCCTTGCGCACCTCGATGCCGGGGAAGGGTTCCGTCTCGAAAGCCCGGCACTGCGCCTCGAACCTGACCCCGAGATCGTTCTGTCTGGCCTGCAGCATCGCGACCTCCCCTTTACGTTCAGGTAAATTACATCGCCCCGACAACCGAATCCAGCATTGCCCCGGTTCCGTTGGGGAAAGCTCCAGCAATTGTCCCGATCCAAGCGCCTCAAAAGTGCCGTTTGTCCCCGTCATCGACATAGGAACCCCACCGGTCCGCAAACGGCCCTTTTCGCCGTTCATGCATGCGTTAACGGTCCTCGGCCACGGCGCGGCTCACGACAAAAACCGCAAGATCGGTCGAGCGCGTCATGTCCGCGCGGCTTAGCTGATGCTGCCACGGAGAATAAAACGATGAAGGCGGCAGTTCAAAATCACCATGCCCGGATGCGGCGGGTGCTGGATCATATAGACCGGCATCTGGACGACGATCTGGACCTGGACGCGCTGAGCAGCGTCGCGGCCTACTCGAAATATCATTTCCACCGGCAGTTCACGGCGACCTTCGGGCTGTCCGTGCATCGCTACATCCAGCTCGCCCGCATGAAGCGCGCTTCATTCCGGCTGGGCTACGCGGACGCCGAAAGCGTCACGGATATAGCGATGGATGCCGGTTACGACGCACCGGATGCCTTCGCCCGCGCCTTTCGTCAGCGGTGCGGGCAATCGCCTTCGTCGTTCCGGAGATCTCCCGATTGGGGGTCGTGGCTGATGGCCTTCGGGCCGCTCGACAACGCGAGGAGAAAGCTCATGCAGATAATCTTTACACCGGAAGACGTGACGATCCGCGACGTGCCGCCCACGCCGGTGGCGATCATGGAACATCGCGGGGATCGGGCGACGCTCGGCGACACCATCCAGCGGTTTATCGCCTGGCGCAAGGCAGCCGGCTTGTCGCCCGAGACGAGCCCGACCTTCAACGTCTTCCGTTCCGAGAGATGTCCCGCTGTCGCGGCCGACTACAGCATGGATATTTGCGTCGGCACCGACCAACCGATCGACGCTGGCGACAAGCAGATGAAGGCCGGCGTGATCCCCGGCGGACGCTGCGCCGTGCTGCGCTATCCCGGCAACACCAACAATCTGGAGCCGGCAGCACTCTACCTTTATCGCGAATGGCTTCCGGCCAGCGGCGAGGAAGCACGCGATTTTCCGATCTATTGCCAGCGACGACTGTCCTTCCTTTCGGAGCTCTCGGTGCCCGAGATCGTCGTCGAGCTCTTTCTGCCACTGAAATAGCGCCGCCTTCTGACAACGGTCCGTCCCCTGCGATCGCAAGGGACGGACCGGCAGCTGTCCACCCTGTCTCGGCCTCGCAGGTTCAAGACCTTGCAATCAGGCCCGCCGCCGCGCGGATTCCGGCTTGAGGCGTGCGGCGAGGAACTCCTTGACGCGCCGCCCCGGCGCCGGGCCGCGCATCGGCCTGAAGCCGTCGTCAAGCTCGCCCGACAGGTCGAGCGTCGCTTGGCTGCCGACGGCGTCGTAGTTCTCTTCCAGCCAGTCGCTGGCGGCACTGCGGCCGAGGTCGCGCAGATAGGCGATGAAAGCCCATTCGGCGTTGACCTTGGACGACGCGGAGAGGTCCTTGAAAGCCTCGTCGGCATCGATGCGGTGCATGCGGATGTCGCGATATTCGCCATGCGGCAGGCGCCCGGCCGCGATCAACTCCTTGACGAAGGCGATCGAGCGGAATTCACGCAGGAGCCCGGCGTTGAAAGTGATCTCGTCGATGCGGTTCTGGATCTCATTGGCGCTCTTCGGCGTACCTTCGCGCACCACCGGATTGATCTGCACCAGAAGCACGTCCTCGGTCGCCGCCGTCTTGAAGAACGGATAGAGCGCCGGATTGCCGCCATAGCCGCCGTCCCAATAGGGCACGCCCTTGATCTCCACGGCGCGGAACAATTGCGGCAGGCAGGCCGAAGCCATCACCGTGTCGAGGTCGATCTCGCCGTCGGAGAAGACGCGCAGCTGTCCGGTTTCGACATTGGTCGCCGAGATGAACAGCTCCATCGACTTGCAGGCGCGCACATTGTCGAAGTCGATCTCCTTCGCCACCACATCGCGCAGCGGGTTGAGGCCGAGCGGATTGGCGACATAGGGCGAGAACACCCGCGACATCGTGTCGAAGAAGACATAACCGGGCGTGTTCTCGATCGACCAATTGCCCCAGACCACGTCCCACGGCATGCGCTGCACCGGGCTGAAACGGCCCTTCGAGGCCACCGCCCGCCAAAAATCCTCGAGCTTCTTGCGCGCGCCTTCCACGCCGCCCCGGACAAAGCCGTCGGCCAGCGCCACCGCATTCATGGCGCCGGCGCTGGTGCCGGACACCGCCGCGATCTCCAGCCGCCCGTCCTCCAGCAGCCGGTCGAGCACGCCCCAGGAAAAGGCGCCATGCGAACCGCCGCCCTGGAGCGCGATGTTGATCTTCTTCTTTTCCTCCGCCTTGCCGTTCTTCGCCATGGCGTTCCTTGTCTCGATGCGCCGGCCTACCGCAGCGTTGTTTGCACGGAGACGGCGCAGTCAGCCTATGTTGCAGCGCAGCATATAAGGGCGAACCAAGGCAAGAACACGAACACACAAGCGTGATCATGGAATTTCCTCGCCCACGAAGTGGACTACAGCATGCTGTGACTGGCGTGACTGATCAGACCGAAGCTTGATTGCCACGTGGTTCCCCCAATCCGTCGCTGCTTCGCAGCGCCACCTTTCCCCCTCCGGAGGGAAAGGAAGGGAGCGTTGCTGGACGGGCGTTGAGGAAAGAAAGCTTGGCGCCTTCCTCTACCCCGTCGATCGGGGGAGAGGTGGCTCGGCGAAGCCGAGACGGAGTGGGGGTCGACCAGCGCTACATTAGCCCATGCATGCGCCAAGCTGCCATGCACGCTATCGCCAAGACCAGCCGCTTGGAGGTGCCGTAGCCGAGGTGGAGCGAGGAACTACCTCTTAGGCAACCAGATCTGGCACCGGCCCGACATAGCGCGACTGCGGCCGGATGAGCCGTCCGGTCGCCTGCTGCTCGCGCGCGTGCGCAATCCAGCCGGCAACGCGGCCGGCGGCGAACACGTTGGAGAAGGCCTCTTTCGGGAAGCCGACGGCTTCGAGCAGAAGCGCGGTGTAGAATTCGACATTGGTCTGGATCGAGCGCTGCGGCTTGGCGATGCTGAGCACCTCGAGCGCCGCCTGCTCCACCGTTTCGGCGAAGGCCAACCTGCTGCCCGTCTCCTTGCCGCTCGTCTTATTGCGCGAACCGAGCTGCCGCACGACAGTCTTCAGCGCGTCGGCGCGCGGGTCGCGCACGCGGTAGATGCGATGGCCAAAGCCCATGATGCGCTCGCCATGCGCGATCTCGTTGCGCAGCCATGCCGTGGCGTCGCCGCTGGCCTCGATGGCGTCCAGCATCTCGATCACCGGCCCCGGCGCGCCGCCATGCAGCGGGCCTTTCAGCGCACCGAGCCCGGCCAGGACCGCCGAGGTCAGTCCGGCCTGCGTCGAGGCCACCACGCGGGTCGCGAAGGTCGAGGCGTTGAGCCCGTGGTCGCAGACCGTCACCAGATAGCTGTCGAGCGCCTTGGCGAGCGCCGGCGAGGCGGAGCCGGAGAGCATGCGCAGCATGTCGCCGGCATGATCGGCTTTTTCGTCGGGAGCGACCGGCGTCTCGCCCCGGCCAAGGCGCAGCAAGGCCGGCGTCAGCACCGCAGGCGCCGCGACCAGACGCAGCGCATCGGCAAGCCCGTCGCCGTCCGGCAGGATGGCCATGCCGGCCCGCATGCCGCTGTAAATATCGAGCGGCGCCAAGTGGGCAAGCATTGGCTGCACGCGATCAAACGCTTCCACCCGCGCCTTGCCGATCGTCTTCTCCAGTTCGGCATCGCTCGGAAGGTCGTCGAAGAAGCCGTCGAACAGCAGCCGCACCACCTGCGCGTAGCGCCGGCGGCCGGCCAGTTCCATCAGCGAATGGCCGCGGATGGTGAGGTGCCCGCCCACACCATCGACATCGGAAAGCACCGTGTCTGCCGCCACAACATCATCGAGCCCATTTGCCATGATCGTCTCCTTGACCTTTTGTGCACGACAATTAATGCTGCGCAATCAATGCATCAATCTTGATCAAGATAATCAATGTAAGGCGGCAAATGACGGAATGGCTGACCCGGGATGAGGCGCTGGAGCGGCTCAACGTCCGGCCGCAGACGCTTTATGCCTATGTCAGCCGCGGCCGCATCGGCATGAAGCCGGACGAAGCAGACCCGCGCCGCAGCCGGTACCGCGCCGACGACATCGCCGCGCTCGCCACGCGCCGCGACCGCGGAAGGAGCCCGCAGGCAATCGCCGAAAGCGCCATCGCCTGGGGCGAGCCGGCGATTCCCACTTCGATCTCGACGGTGCTGCATGGCCGCCTTGTCTATCGCGGCAGGGACGCGGTGGAGATTTCGGCGACGGCGACGCTCGAGGAGACCGCCGAACTGCTATGGGCTTCCGTCCATCCGGTATCGTTCGCCTCGCTGACCCCTTCTGCCGCCCGGCAAAGCGGCACGCCCACCGCCTTCGCCAGGCTTTCGGCGCTCGCCGCCGGAGGCTGGTCCTCGCTCGGACGCAGGCCGGCGATGCTGCAGCAGGACGGCGCCGCCGCGACCAGCGCGCTGGCAACCGCGCTCGGCGCGTCGCCGGGCTCCGAACCCGTGCATATCAGGCTGGCGCAGGGCTGGTCGGTGGAAGCCGCCGGCGCCGATCTCATCCGCAAGGCGCTGGTGCTTTTGGCCGATCACGAGCTCAACGCCTCGACCTTCGCCGCCCGCGTCGCGGCCTCCACCGGCGCGCCGGTCGCCGCCTGCCTGCTCGCAGGCCTTGCGACGCTGACCGGCCCGCGCCATGGCGGTGCCGGCGCGGCGGCAATCACGCTTGTCGAGGATGCCGAGCGGCTGGGTCCAGACGAGGCGATTGCCCGCTGGCTCGCTCAGGACCGGCCGCTGCCAAGCTTCGGCCACCCGCTTTATCCGGAAGGCGATCCGCGCGCGCAAGCACTGCTGCCCGACCTGGAGATCGATGACGGGATCGTCCATCTTCGCGACGCGGTGCTCGCCGCGACCGGGCTGCATCCGAACATCGATTTTGCGCTGGCCGCGATGACGCGCAGCTTCAGCCTGCCGGCCGATGCGCCGTTCCGCCTGTTCGCGCTCGGCCGCAGCGTCGGCTGGACGGCCCATGCCATCGAGCAGGCGGCCAGCAACAGGCCGATCAGGCCCCGTGCCCGTTATGATGGGCCTATTAGCGTGGGACGATGACCATTAACCGGAACGCGTCTGAGGTCGTCATTCTAGGGCGGAGCAAGGAGCGAAGCGACGCGCGCAGACCCTAGAATCCATTCCGTGACGCTAAGGCGTTGCAACGTTGAGAGAATTCTGCACCGCTGAGCCCTACGGCGTCGGTCACGGAATGGATCCTCGGGTCAGGCCCGAGGATGACGACGGGATGGGCCTTTGCGCCAATCTCCAACGTTCGCGACCGCCGCCAGGCGGCGGCACACCCGTCAGGACATCGTGTCCAGCTTGCGCTGCATGGCCGCAATCTGCGCCTTCAATTCCTGCAGATCGTCGCCCTTCTCTTCCTTCTTCGCTGGCTCGGCGGCCGGCGCTGAATTGCCGCCGGCGGGCGGGAAAGGGGTGAACATGCGCATGGCGTTCTGGAACATCTCGACATTGCGTCGCGTCTGTTCCTCGAGTGCCTTGATCGGTGTCTTCATCATGTCGATCGGCGCTTTCCCGAAGGTGCCCTTGAGCTGCTCGCGAAACCGCTCCTGCTCCTTGGAGAAGGCGATCATCGATTGTTCGAGGAAGCTCGGCACGATCATCTGCATCTGATCGCCGTAGAAGGAGATGAGTTGGCGCAGGAACGGGATCGGCAGCATGTTCTGCCCATCCTTGTTCTCCAGCTCGAAGATGATCTGCGTCAGCACCGGATGCGTGATGTCGTCGCCGGTCTTTGCGTCCTGGACCGTGAACTCCTCGCCCTTCTTGACCATCTCGGCCAAGTCCTCGAGCGTCACATAGGTGCTTGTGCCGGTATTGTAGAGCCGGCGATTGGCATACTTCTTGATGACGATCGGGTCGTCTTTTGCGGCCATCCGTATCCTCCCCAGGACACCGGCACCTCTAGGAGTAAGCGGCCGGTAACGATTGCGCCCTTTATCGAGGATACGCGCAAAAGCCTCACAATTCCAAGCGGTTTGTGCACTGCGGCATCAATTAATGCTGCAGGGCATGACAAAATTCGCCGCGCGGTCAACGTCATGTTGCCGCAACCGGCGCGCGCTCTGCTTGCCGCGCATGGCGGCCATGCCCATTTCCGGTTTGACTCGGCTGCCTGAACCGGCAAGAAAGTCTTCAAGGATAGCTTAAAACACGACACCTCGAAGTCTGGAGAAGAAAATGTCCGCTTCCAATTCCATCGTCGTCGCCAGCGCCGCTCGCACCGCGGTCGGATCCTTCAACGGCAGTTTCGCCGCCACGCCGGCGCACGAGCTCGGCGCCGCCGTCATCAGGGAATTGCTGGCGCGCGCGAACGTCGAGGCGGCGGAGGTCGACGAGGTCATCCTCGGCCAGGTGCTGACCGCCGCGCAGGGACAGAACCCGGCTCGCCAGGCCTCGATCAATGCCGGCCTGCCGAAGGAGACCACGGCCTGGGGCCTCAATCAGGTTTGCGGCTCGGGGCTGCGCGCCATCGCGCTCGGCATGCAGCAAATCGCCACCGGCGATGCCAAGGTGATCGTCGCCGGCGGCCAGGAATCGATGTCGATGTCGCCGCATGCCGAGCACCTGCGCGCCGGCGTCAAGATGGGCGACTACAAGATGATCGACACCATGATCAAGGACGGCCTGTGGGATGCCTTCAACGGCTACCATATGGGTAACACCGCCGAGAACGTCGCCCGCCAGTTCCAGATCACCCGCGAAATCCAGGACGAGTTCGCGCTCGCCTCGCAGAACAAGGCGGAGGCTGCGCAGAAAGCCGGCCGGTTCAAGGACGAGATCGTCGCCTTCACCATCAAGGGCAAGAAGGGCGACACAACAGTCGACCAGGACGAGTACATCCGACACGGCGCGACGCTCGACGCCATGACCAAGCTGAAGCCAGCTTTCGACAAGGACGGCACGGTCACCGCCGCCAACGCGTCGGGCATCAATGACGGCGCCGCCGGCGCGCTGCTGATGACCGAGGCCGAGGCCGCGCGGCGCGGCATCACCCCGCTGGTGCGCATCGCCTCCTGGGCGACCGCCGGCGTCGATCCGGCAATCATGGGCACGGGGCCTATTCCCGCTTCGAAGCGGGCGCTGGAGAAGGCCGGCTGGTCGGTCAAGGACCTCGACCTCGTCGAGGCCAACGAGGCGTTCGCCGCGCAGGCCTGCGCCGTCAACAAGGGCATGGGCTGGGATCCCTCGATCGTCAACGTCAACGGCGGCGCCATCGCCATCGGCCACCCGATCGGCGCTTCGGGCGCCCGCGTCTTCAACACGCTGGTCCATGAGATGCGTCGCCGCGGCGCCAAGAAGGGCCTTGCCACGCTGTGCATCGGCGGCGGCATGGGCGTTGCGATGTGCGTGGAAGCGCTGAACTGAGCGAATAGCGAATAGGGAGTAGCGAATAGGGAAAACGGCGTCGGCGCAGCAGGCTTCAATCCCCTACTCGCTATTCGCTACTCCCTACTCGCTCCTCCGATCAACAGGGAGGAGCACATGAGCAAAGTAGCAATCGTCACTGGCGGAACGCGCGGCATTGGTGCTGCGATATCGGTCGCCTTGAAGACCGCCGGCTATTCGGTCGCGGCGAACTATGCCGGCAATGACGAGGCGGCCCAGAAATTCAAGGCCGAGACAGGTATCCCGGTCTACAAATGGTCCGTCGCCGACTACGAGGCCTGCGCCGCAGGAATCAAGCAGGTCGAGGCCGATCTCGGTCCGGTCTCCGTGCTGGTCAACAATGCCGGCATCACCCGCGATGCCATGTTCCACAAGATGACGCCCACGCAGTGGAAGGAAGTGATCGACACCAACCTGTCCGGCGTCTTCAACATGACGCATCCTCTGTGGAGCGGCATGCGCGACCGCAAGTTCGGTCGCATCATCACCATTTCCTCGATCAACGGCCAGAAAGGCCAGATGGGCCAGGTCAACTATTCGGCCTCGAAAGCCGGCGACATCGGCTTCACCAAGGCGCTGGCTCAAGAGGGTGCTCGCGCGGGCATCACCGTCAATGTCGTCTGCCCCGGCTACATCGCTACCGACATGGTCATGGCCGTGCCGGAAAAAGTACGGGAGTCGATCATCGCTCAGATCCCGGTCGGCCGCCTCGGCGAGCCGGAAGAGATCGCGCGCTGCGTCGCCTTCCTGGCTTCCGATGAGGCCGGCTTCATCACCGGCTCGACCATCACCGCCAATGGCGGCCAGTATTTCGCCTGATCGCCTGACACCGTTTGTCGCCAGGCGGCTCCGGCACCGGAGCCGCCTTTTTTGTCCCGGCGCATGCCGGCGCGACACCTTGCCTCAATTCGGCACGCAAAAGTTAACAGCCGCAGCCACGCTCTGTGGATAACCCCTGCGACAAGCTGTGAATCCTCGGTGGGCAAGCTGTGGATAACACCATATCTATGGGTGAACAAACCGGGAAAGTCGCCGGATCGCTGATTCGTCGCCGATTCGTTCTGGCTTTGACCGGAAAGTTAACGCGAAACGACGCAAACGTCGCCGAACTCGTTAAAAGTGATTAAGAAAAGTCAACAATTTCATAATCTTGAAGTCTGCCCTCAGGTCGAGCGTGACCCTTGTTCGGCAAAGGTTAACGACGACCCGGGTCCGGTCGAGGCCAAGCAGGAATCGGGCCAGTTCAGCGATTCAGCATGTGGTGAGACTCATCGTCAAAAAATCCACATATAGCCGTGAACAAAACCTGAATCAGAACGAGTCACCGATTCGTCGCTGATTCGTTCCAGACTCGTTCCAGCTGTTAACAACAGCCGATTTTGGCTGCCCCCTCCGGCGTAGCCAGTTCGCGAACGAACATTCCGCTTTCGCTTCACGCCCGAAGTCCCTATGTGTCGCCTGTCACACGCGGCGGCAGCGCCGTGCTTCAGACTACGAGCGGCAGAAACCTTATTTCCGAGCCGATGAACATCCAGCCGAAACACTCCCAGCCGCTGATCCTTTCGGGCCGCGACGTGACGGCCGTGCTGGGCCCGACCAACACCGGCAAGACCCATCTCGCCATCGAGCGCATGGTCGCGCATGAGACCGGTGTCATCGGCCTGCCGCTGAGGCTGCTTGCCCGCGAGGTCTATGCGCGCGTCTGCGAGAAGGTCGGCGCCCACAAGGTGGCGCTGATCACCGGCGAGGAGAAGATCGTGCCCGCCGGCGCAAGATATTCGGTTTGCACCGTCGAGGCGATGCCGCGCGAGACCGACGCCGCCTTCGTCGCCATCGACGAGGTGCAGCTCGCCGGCGATCTCGAGCGCGGCCATATCTTTACCGATCGCATCCTGCATCTGCGCGGCCGCCAGGAGACGCTGCTGCTGGGCGCGGCCACCATGCATGGCATCCTGCAGCGGCTGTTGAAGGGCGTCTCGGTGGTGACGCGGCCGCGGCTGTCGCACCTTGCCTATGCCGGCTCGAAGAAGCTTACCCGGTTGCCGCGGCGCACGGCGATCGTCGCCTTCTCGGCCGACGAGGTCTATGCGATCGCCGAGCTGATCCGCCGTCAGCAGGGCGGCGCTGCCGTCGTGCTCGGCGCTCTTTCCCCGCGCACCCGAAACGCTCAGGTGGAGATCTTCCAGTCCGGCGATGTCGACTATCTCGTCGCCACCGACGCCATCGGCATGGGCCTGAACCTTGACCTCGATCACGTCGCCTTCGCTCAGAACCGTAAGTTCGACGGCTATCAATACCGCAACTTGACCGCCGCCGAGCTTGGCCAGATCGCCGGCCGCGCCGGCCGGCACCTGCGCGACGGAACGTTCGGCGTCACCGGCCAGGTCGACCCGTTCGACGAGGAACTGGTCGCCAAGATCGAGGGACACGATTTCGATCCGGTGAAGGTGCTGCAGTGGCGCACCGCCGATTTCGACTTTTCCAGCCTCGATGCGCTGAAGCGCTCGATCGAGGCCAATGCGCCGGTCGAAGGCCTGACCCGCGCGTTGCCGGCCGTCGACGCGCAGGCGCTGGAACAGCTGTCGCGCGACGGCGACATCCGCGCTTTGGCCACCGGCAAGGAGCGCGTGGCGCTGCTTTGGGAAGCCTGCGCGCTCCCCGACTATCGCAAGATCGCGCCGGCACAGCATGCCGATCTTATCGCCTCGATCTATATGGACCTTGCACGTCACGGCCATGTCGATGAGAATTACATGGCCGAGCAGGTGCGGCGCGCCGACACGACGGAAGGCGATATCGACACGCTGTCGCACCGGATCGCGCAGATCCGCACCTGGACTTTCGTCTCCAACCGCCCCGGCTGGCTGGCCGATCAGCTACACTGGCAGGAAAAGACGCGCGAAATCGAAGACAGATTGTCGGATGCGCTGCATGAGCGGTTGACGAAACGCTTCGTAGACCGCAGGACTTCCGTCCTCATGCGGCGCCTTAGAGAAAATACCATGCCTGAAGCCGAAATCAGCCCGTCCGGAACCGTCCTCGTCGAAGGCCATCATGTCGGCGAGTTGCAAGGGTTCCGCTTCACCGCCGACCAGAGCGCCGGCGGCGAGGACGCCAAGGCGGTGCGCACCGCCGCCCAGAAGGCGCTCGCGGCCGAGTTCGAGGCGCGCGCCGAGCGCTTTGCCGCCTGCGCCAATGGCGACCTGGCTTTGGGCTCGGACGGCGTCCTGCGCTGGATCGGCGCGCCGATCGGCACGCTGGTCGCCGCCGACGAGGCGCTGAAGCCGCGCCTGGTCCTGCTTGCCGACGAGCAGCTGACCGGCCCCGCCCGCGACAAGGTCGCGGCGCGCGCCGAGCGTTTCGTCAATTTCCAGATCGAAACGCTTTTGAAGCCGCTGGTCGACCTGAAGAATGCCGACCAGCTCGCCGGCATCGCGCGCGGCATCGCCTTCCAGCTGGTCGAGCATTTCGGCCTGATCAATCGCCGCGACATCGCGGAGGAGATGAAGTCGCTCGACCAGGAAGGCCGCGCAGCGCTTCGCCGCCTCGGCGTCCGCTTCGGCGCCTATCATGTCTTCGTGCCGGCGCTGATCAAGCCGGCGCCGGCTGGCCTGGTGACGTTGCTGTGGGCGCTGAAGAACGACGGCAAGGACAAGCCAGGCTTCGGCGATGTGGTGCATGCGCTGGCCTCCGGCCGCACCTCCGTGGTCATCGACCCGGCCTTCGACAAGACCTTCTACAAGCTCGCCGGCTACCGCAATCTCGGCCGCCGCGCCGTGCGCGTCGATATCCTCGAGCGGCTTGCCGACCTCATCCGCCCGGCAACCAACTGGAAGCCCGGCCTTGGCCAGCGTCCGGACGGCGCCTATGACGGCCACGCCTTCATGGTGACGCCGCCGATGATGTCGATCCTCGGCGCCACGGCCGACGACATGGAAGAGATTCTCAAGGGTCTCGGTTACCGTTCCGAGGCAAAACCGGCGGCCGAGGTGAAGGCGAAGCTCGACGCGCTGGACGACGCCGCCCGCGAAGCGGCCGCGGCCAAGCTCGCCGCGGATAATGCCGCGTGCGCCGCGCGGGAGGAGGCACAAGCTGCGGCAACTGATACGGTCGCGGACGCAACGGTCGAGAGCTCGGAGCCGGCTGCCGCCGAAGCTCCGGCCGAAGCCGTCGCGGAAGTGGCAGTGGAACCTGCCACGGCAGAGCCGGCAGAAGCTCCGGCCGAGGTTACCGAAGAGGCCGCAGCGGTGGACATTACGGCAGCGCCCGAGTCGGCCGAAAGCGCCGACGTCCTTACCTCGCCCTCGATGGGAGAGGTCGCGGCGCCAAGCGACGCCGGTGACGGTGATAATGCCGACGATACGGAGAACACCAGTACCGCTGGCGCTCCCCCCGCCGCGGCAGTACGTGCCGAGCCCCCCTACGTGGGGGAGGATAGTGCCGGCGGCGAGGCGCCAGCCGAAGCCGAGGAACCAAAACCTGTGCTCCTGTGGCGCCAGGCGCGTTTCGACCATCAGCGTCCGCGCCATCGCCACGACAACCGTCGCGACAATCGCCTGCGCGGCACCCAGCCCGCAGGCGAGGCAGGCGCCGCAAGCGGTCAGCCCGGCGATCGGCCCGCCCAGGAAGGCCGCCGCGAGCAGCGCGAAGGCGCCGGCAAGCCGCGCTTCGACCGCTCGAAGTTCAAGCCGAGGCCCGAGACGGGCGACCGGCGTGAGGGCGCTGAACGGCGTGAAGGCAAGCCGCAAGGCGAACGCCGCGAAGGCCGGCCGGACTGGAAGGGCGGCAGGCAGGACGGCAAGGGCAACGCCCCGGGCGGCAAGCCAGCCTTCCAGGGCAAGCCGCGCGAGGAACGTCCGCAGCGCTTCGATCCGGATTCGCCCTTCGCCAAGCTCGCCGCCTTGCGCGACCAGCTGAAGAAATAGGTTCGAGCATGATCCCGAACCGAAGGACCGCGTTAGCGAAAAGTGGGACCCGGTTTTCGGGCGAGATCATGCTCCATCAAAGAGCCAGCATGATCCCGAACCGAAGGACCGCGTCAGCGAAAAGTGGGAACCGGTTTTCGGATAATATCATGCCCCAACAAAGCTAGCCGCGATGGTTGGAGAAGGCCGCCAGCGCATCGACAAATGGCTGTTCTTCTCACGCGCGGTGAAGTCGCGGTCCTTGGCGGCGAAGGTCGTCGTCGCGGGACGCGTCCGCATCAATCGCGACAAAGCAGCGCAGGCGTCGGATCTGATCAGGCCCGGCGACGTGCTCACCATCACGCTCGAGCGTCGTATCCTCGTCTGGAAGGTGCTGAACTGTGGCGCCAGGCGCGGCCCGGCCGACGAGGCGCGGCTGCTTTACGAGGATCTGTCGCCGGCGCCGACACCCAAAGGCGAGGCGGTTCCGGACGCCGTTCCAGCCTTGCGCGAGGCCGGCAGCGGCCGCCCGACCAAACGCGAGCGGCGGCAGACCGACCGGCTGCTCGGCGACGACTGAGATATAGCCGGGCCGCGGCACGGCTGCAGCAATTCCAGGAAAACTGCGCAACGGTTAGGCTGGACGACTTCGCCGAAGCTTTGCGGCTGGAATTCCATTCCGCGACACCGGCTCCGCCGGCAATCCCTGCCCTTGCATGCGGCGGGCAAAGGCGTTACCTCAGCCGAAAAGCCCAGCAAAATGGGACGTTCCGGAGCCTGCAATGACCTATGTCGTGACCGACAATTGCATCAAATGCAAATATATGGACTGCATCGAGGTCTGTCCGGTCGACTGTTTCTACGAGGGCGAGAACATGCTCGTCATCCATCCTGACGAGTGCATCGACTGCGGCGTCTGCGAGCCCGAATGCCCGGCCGACGCGATCAAGCCGGACACCGAGGGCGGCCTCGACAAATGGTTGCAGATCAATTCCGAATACGCCGAGAAGTGGCCCAATATCACCGCCAAGAAGGAGCCGCCGGCGGACGCCAAGACCTTCGACGGCGAGACCGGCAAGTTCGAGAAATATTTCTCGGCGGAGCCCGGCGAAGGCGATTGATATAGCGGCCGGGAACACCGGCATGACGCGGCGTAACCGGACCGATACAATTGCCGTCTTGACGGGCAGCGCTGCAGCTTGGCGTTAGCGAATGCAGCAAAACCTTGATTCTTCCGACTTTTTGTGTTACATCAACGAAACATGCCGGTGACACAACGTCGATTTATGGCGCTAACGCCCCAAATCACTGAAAGGTGAGCTTCTCGATCCGGACCAGAGCGATCTGGGGCAGGCGGTCGCATTCGTGCGATATGCCGGCCCTTGGCTTTCCGGTGGTTCATCCTGTTGCGCGGCTAACGGTCGGCTTTGCCGACCTCGTGGGTTCGAGCCGGCATGATGCCGGCTGCACAACTAAGGAGTTCAGGGCGTAATGGCAACGATCACCCCGCAGAAGAAGTCCAACGCGGCTCGCCACGGGTTCAAGACCGGCGAATTCATCGTCTATCCGGCGCATGGCGTCGGCCAGATCGTGGCGATCGACGAGCAGGAAGTTGCGGGTCACAAGCTGGAACTGTTCGTCATCGATTTTCAGAAGGATAAGATGCGGCTGAAGGTGCCGGTCGCCAAGGCGACCTCGATCGGCATGCGCAAGCTGTCGGAAGAGGATTATGTCGACCGCGCGCTGAAAGTCGTGCAAGGCCGCGCCCGCATCAAGCGCACCATGTGGTCGCGCCGCGCCCAGGAATATGACGCCAAGATCAACTCGGGCGACCTGATCTCGATCTCGGAAGTTGTGCGCGACCTCTACCGCGCCGACAACCAGCCGGAGCAGTCCTACTCCGAGCGCCAGCTCTATGAGGCCGCGCTCGACCGCATGGCCCGCGAGATCGCCGCTGTGAACCGCATGTCTGAGACCGAGGCGGTGCGCCTCATCGAGGTTAACCTCAACAAGGGTCCGAAGCGCGGCGCCAAGGCCGACAACGAGGAAGCCGAGCAGGAAGAAGCTGCCTGAGCTTGTCCGCTTTTGAGTTTACGAAGAACCCGGCCTTGCGCCGGGTTTTTTGTCTCCGGCGGCTTGCGAGGCATTAAAATACCTTTTCAGCATCCCCATTCCGCGCCGTCATCCTCGGGCTTGTCCCGAGGACCTGCCGTCTCATGAAACAGGATCGCCGTCAGTCCTGGTAACTCGGCAGATTCTCGGGACAAGCCCGAGAATGACGGCGGCGCGGATTGCGTTATCGGATGGCGCTTCGAGCTGACTTCCCCATGAGGGAGGTAACAACTCACCCGCCGCCTTCCTTCTGCGCCTCTTCCTGCCGCAGTGAAGCGATGAAGCGCTTGGTTCGCGCGCGCTCCGGATTGTCGAACACGACCGAAGCCGGGCCTTTCTCGACGATGACGCCGGCGTCCAGGAACACCACCTCCTGCGCGATCTTCGAGGCGAGCCTGAGATCATGCGTCGCCATCACCATGGTCGTGCCTTCGCGGGCAAGCTGTCCGAGCACGTCGACCACCTCCTGCGCCAGTTCCGGATCGAGCGCAGAGGTAGGCTCGTCGCAGAGCAGCACGCGCGGCGACGGCGCCAGCGCCCGGGCGATCGCCACGCGCTGCTGCTGACCGCCCGACAGCGTCGCCGGCCAGGCGTCGGCCTTTTCCGCCATGCCCACCTTTTCGAGCAGCGCCATCGCCCGCTCGCGCGCCCTTGGCTCAGGCCATTTCAGCACGGTCACCAGCCCTTCCATGACATTCTCGATCGCTGTGCGATGCGGGAAGAGCTGGAAATTCTGAAACACCATGCCGGTCTGCAGGCGGATGCGCTGGATATCCTTGGCCGGCACCTTGCCGCCCGGATGGAACGCAAGCGTCTCGTCGCCGATGCGCAAGGAACCGGACGTCGGGATTTCCAGCAGGTTGATGCAGCGCAAGAGCGTGCTTTTGCCGCCGCCGGAAGGGCCGACCAGCGCAGTCACGCTTCCCTCGTCGAGGGTGACGGTCGCGCCCTTCAGCACCAGATTGTCGCCGAAGCGCTTTTCGATGTTGCTGAGGCCGATCATGCGTTGGCCTCCAGGAACCCGCCATAGCGGTTGAGCCGCACTTCCAGCCGCGCCTGCAGCGCCGACAGAACCGAGCTCAACGCAAGATAGAGCGCGGCCGCCTCGACATAGAGGATAAGCGGCTCATAGGTGGTCGCGACGATGCGCTGCGCGGCCTGGAACATCTCGGGCACCGTGATCGCCGCCGCCAGCGAGGTGTCCTTGACCAGCGAGATGAAAGTGTTGGAAAGCGGCGGCACGGCAACGCGGCCCGCCTGCGGCAGAATGGTGCGCCGCATCGCCTGGCTCCAGGTCATGCCGATCGAATAGGAAGCTTCCCACTGCCCCTTCGGAACCGAGCCGATGACGGCCCGGATGATCTCAGACGTATAGGCGCCGATATTGAGCGTGAAGCCGATCAGCGCGGCGGGAAAGGCATCCAGCAGAATGCCGACCGACGGCAGGCCGTAGAAGATCAGGAACAACTGCACGAGCAGCGGCGTGCCGCGAAAGATCCAGACATAGAAGCGCACCAGCGCGACCAGCGGCTTCGGGCCGAACAGACGGATCAGCGCCGTCACCAGTCCGGCGATGAGCCCAAGCGCGAAGGACAATAGCGTCAGCGGCACGGTGAAGATCAGCGCCGCCCACAACAGCGTCGGCAACGATTCCAGCATCAATTGCAGCCAGTGCGGCACGAAGCGCTTCTCCCTTCCAGATACGGCGGCGCGTCCCCCGTATGGACCGACTATCATGCAAAAACCGGCGAGCCGTCAAAGACGACCCCGATGAATGTCGTGCAAAAACAGCGGGCCGTCGAAGACGGCCCGCCGGTATCCGAGCAAGGGGACGATTGCCTTACTTCGAAACGTCCTGGCCGAAATACTTGTCGGCGATCTTCTGGTAGGTGCCGTCGGCCTTGATGTCGGCCAGCGCCTTGTTGATGGCCGCGACCAGCTCCGGATCGCTCTTGCGCACGATGACGCCGGAATAATCGGCATTCTCTTCCTGCGCCGCGATCTTCACATTGGCGTCCGGCTTGTGCTTCTTGAAATCGAGGAAGGACAGGCTGTCATTGATCGTGGCGTCGGCGCGGCCGGTGAGCAGAAGCTGGATCGACTGGTCGAACCCGTCGGTGCCGACGAGCTCGGCGCCGTTCTTCTCGGCGAGCTTGCCGAAATTGGAGGTCAGCGACTGCGCCGACTTCTTGCCCTTGAGATCGGCGAAGGTCTTGATGTCGGTGTTGTCGCCACGCACGATCAGCACCGCTTTCGAGGCGATGTAGGGATCGGAGAAATCATACTTGGCCTTGCGGGCATCCGTGATGCCGACCTCGTTGATGACGGCGTCGTAGCGGTTGGCGTCGAGGCCGGCGATCAGGCCGTCCCACTTGCCTTCGAGGAATTGAACCTTGACGCCGAGCTTGTCGCCGATGGCCTTGGCGATCTCGACGTCGAAGCCGACCAGCGCGTTGGACTCATCGTGATAGGTAAAGGGCGCATAGGTGCCTTCAGTGCCTACCTTGAGCACCCCGGCCTGCTTGATCTGGTCGAGATTGGCGCCGGCATAGCTGGCGGTGATCGCCAGAACCTGCAGCGTTCCAGCGATAAGAAGCGGTTTGAGCCATTTCATTTTTCTGTGATCCCGTTTTGACCGGTGTCCCGGCGCGACTGTGCGAGCCGGAAACTGGCAGATAGAAGGCTGCAAAATAAGGAACCAGATTTCAAAAATCGGCTCTGCCAGAAATCTGATTCTCTAAACCGCCGGGAATCCGCCAAGAGGCTTCCCGGCAGATAACAGAATGTTTCCGCCGGCACCATCTGCCCCCTCGGGCGGCGGAACCATCCATGCGCCTGACACGTTGCATGGCTGTTGTAGGGCGCGGTGGCGTCTTTTCAACCGCCATACGCGCAATCGTCGCAAAAGGAGCCGGCATGATCGAGGACGCGGCAGGACGGACATTGGTCCGGGCGGCAATGAAGGCTCCGTATCTCGAGCGCGACGAGGAGCATGTCCTTGCGCTTCGTTGGAAGGAAGAGAACGACCAGCACGCGCTGCACAGAATCACTGTCGCCCATATGCGCCTTGTGATCTCCATGGCCTCGAAATTCCGCCATTACGGCCTGCCGCTCGGCGATCTCATTCAGGAGGGCCATGTCGGCCTGCTCGAGGCGGCCGCCCGTTTCGAACCCGCGCGCGAAGTACGCTTCTCGACCTATGCCACCTGGTGGATCCGCGCCTCGATGCAGGACTACATCCTGCGCAACTGGTCGATCGTGCGCGGCGGTACCAGTTCCGCGCAGAAGGCGCTGTTCTTCAATCTCAGGCGTCTGCGCGCGCGCCTCGCCAACGGCGCCGAGCCTCTCTCCAATGCCTCGCTCTACCGCGAGGTCTCGGCGGCGCTGGGCGTGCCGGAGGCCGACGTGGCGATGATGGATTCGCGCCTGTCTTCCCCCGACAGCTCGCTCAACGCGCCTTTGGCCGACGAGAACGGCGCCGCCGAGCGGATGGATTTCCTGGTCTCCGAAGACCCGCTTCCCGACGAAATCGTCGGCGAGAGGATCGACGTCCAGCGCCGCGCTATCTGGCTGCGGAGCGCGCTCGGCGCGCTCAACGCCCGGGAGCTTCGCATCATCGAGGAACGCAGGCTGAGCGATGACGGCGCCACGCTGGAATCGCTTGGCGAACAGCTCGGCATCTCCAAGGAGCGCGTCCGCCAGATCGAGGCGCGCGCCATGGAAAAGCTGAAGCTGGCGCTGGTGAAGCAAAACCCTGAATTCCTGGCGGAAGCCGCCTAAAGTTAGTCCGGGCCAAACTCAAAGTCATCGGGGCGATTTTTCCTCGGTGATAACTAGTTCCCCGACACAGGGATTTTGAAAGGTTGCCGTTGGTGCAAGATTTTCCATTCATTTCCGTGCAATCAGCGCAAACGCCGGGGACTGGTTGAAGCCGCCCCAACGTCGTCATTCTATGGCGGAGCAAGGAGCGAAGCGACGCGCGCAGACCATAGAATCCATTCCGTGACTTGGAAGCGCCGCCACAGTGCAGAATTCTGCTCCGTTGCACGCCTTGGCGAAAGTAACGGAATGGATTCCAGGGTCTCCGCGACGGAGCTTCGCTCCTGCTCCGCCCTGGAATGACGACCGCGATGGGCGTTTCGGCCAATCTCCAACTCGTGCCACCTGCCAACGCAAACAGAGCCGACCGGTCAAAATCCCTGTGCAGTGCTACTAGGATTGTGAGCTCTTTAACAGACTGTTGCGCCGCAATCGGCTTTCTGACTCCTCCAGATCACACCACATGGGGGATTTGCCATGCTGCGATGCTGCGCGCTGATTGTAGCCTTGATCCTCGTGGGTCTCACGACATTCCAAGCGCATGCCGATCGAAGGGTGGCCCTCGTGATCGGCAATTCTCAATACCGCGAAATCCCGACGCTCAAGAACCCGGACAAGGACGCGGAAAACGTATCGAGGACATTCCGGCTGGCCGGCTTCGAGGTGTTCGCCGCCAAGGACCTGACCAAGCTCCAGTTCGAAGAGCGGTTCCGTAACTATCTGGCGGCGGCGGACGGCGCCGATCTGGCGGTCGTCTACTATTCGGGGCACGGCTTCCAGATCGGCGGAGAGAACTTCCTGATCCCCGTCGACGCGTCGCTGAAAGATGCGGCCGACATGGAGGTCCAGGCCATCAAGGTCGACGACATATTGCGGCAGCTGCGCTCGAGATCGAAGGTCCAGATGATCATCCTCGACGCCTGTCGCAACGATCCTTTCCCGCGCAAGGACTATTGGTTGCGCGACCAGTTGATCGTCAGCGGCGGCAGCGGCCTTGCGCAGGTGACAGGCTCGCAGAACACGCTGATTGCCTTTGCCACCGAGCCGGGGGCGGTCGCCTATGACGGGTCCGGCGACCTCAGCCCGTTTTCGTCGTCCTTCTCCCGCCGTGCGCTGGCGCCGGACCAGGAGATACGGTCGGTCATGGCGGCCGTCCGCCGCGACGTGGTCAAGGCCACCAACGGCAAGCAGGTTCCGTGGGAGAACTCCTCGCTGATCGACGACGTCGTGCTGATGCGCGGGGCGGAGCAACCCACGCCGCCGCCGTTGGACGCCGAGCAGGGCCAGCAGACGGCGGAACGCGGAATCCAGGTCGCCGATGCCGCCGAGGCGATTGGAAGTCGCGACATCCGCGTCCCGCTCGGCGTCGGTCCGGTTCCGCTGAAATTGGATTTTCCGGCCAAGGATGCCGGGGTCAATCTCAAGCTTGCGAGCTACCCGGCGACCGGAACGCTGTCCCTGCCGGATCGCGTGCTTTCGCCGCAATCGAGCCTGACGGCCGCCGAGCTCGACAAACTGCGCTACGAGCCGCAGATCGGTTCGGTCGCGCCCATCGAAGTCGGCTTCGATATCCGCGCGGGCAACGCGGCCAAGCAGGCGACGATGAAGCTATCGCCGGACGTCGACGCTTGCGACCGGGCAGCCGGCGCGCCGCTCGACTTGCAAGGCGTCGTCCAGGGCCTCACGCCGAATGAGATCGGCGGCGGGGCGGTGGAAGCCTGCGAGGCGGCGGTGAAAACCTATCCCGGCATTGCCCGCTTCCATTACGAGCTCGGGCGGGCGCTTCTGGCGGCCGGCAAGGTCGACGAGGCCAGGAAGGCCATTCAGGATGCGGCCGACAAGGGATATGTGCGGGCCGTCTTCGAACTTGGCTACATCGCCTCGTCCGGAATGGGGACCGCTGTCGATGCCACGAAGGCGAATGGCCTCTATTCGCAGGCGGCCGGCAAGGGAGACCCCTACGCCATGGCCGCGTGGGGACGCGCTTTGTTCAATGGGCTCGACATTCAGCGCGATACCGGCAAGGGACTGGACTTGCTGCTCCAGGCAGCGGCGATGGGGCATGTCGATGCCATGAAGGAGCTTGCGGTGATCTTCAAGGAAGGCCGCAACGGCGTGCCCGCCGACCCGGCGCGCGCGCTGGCTTTCCTGAAGGCAGGCATGGAGCGGCAAGACGTGTACGCGATGGGCATCCTGGGCCTTCCCGCGCGTAGCACCCCCGTGGTCATGGCGTGCAAGGCCCCAAAGGTCATCACGAAGATAAAGGTGGTTCGCGTGCCCGTGCCGAAACCGAAGACCATCACGCTGACAGATCCGGGAAAACCTGAGGTCAAGCCGGAGCCAACGGAAGCCGGGAGAGCATCCTGGAGTGGCAGCGACCATCCCGGCGGCGCTGCTCGCACCGGCGGTGGCAGTACCGGCAATGGCGAAGGTGACGGCGGCGACACCGGTAGCGGCAGTACCGGCGATGGCCAAGGCGACGGTGGCGACACCGGTAGCGACGGCTTGTAGGGACGACGGTTCCCCGCTTGGCGATCGTTCAAATAGCCGACGGCGCCTGGTTGGTCTGAACTCGTGAGCCCCTACCTGTCGGTGACGATCTTGACCTTGTCGCCCGACGACACAGTCGCGCCCGGCGACATGGCGTTGAGCACGCGAAACAGATCGAGCTTGCGATCGACGCCGACCATCTGCGCGGCGAGCGAGCCCATGGTCTGGCCGGCCTGGACGGTGACGACCCTGATATGCAGCGGCTTCAGCGCCGCCTTCTCGGCCGGGCTCAGCACGCGGAACGAACCGCTGACCGAGCGCGCCACCGGGTCCAGCGAAGTGCTGGCTGAGGGCGCGGCCGTCAGCAGCCTGTAGACCTGCCCGCCGGCCCGGATCACCGCGATATCGAACTGCCAGCCTTGCGCGCTGGCATGCGCCGTCGCCGCATCGTTGCCGTTGATCGTGTCCTGGCGCACGCTGGCATCTTCCAGCCCCGCGACCCAGCCGCTGCGAATGTAATCGGTGAGCGAGACGGACTTGTCGATCGCCACGCCGTCGAAGCGGATGGCGATGTCGCCCGGCCCGGTCGCGGTCACGGCAGCCGCCGAGTTGTCGATGACGAAGCCGTCCGGCACGGTGAACGAGACGCCGAGATTGGGATGCATGAAGGTCTGGCCGCGCACATAGCCTTCTTCCGGTGTGTCGCCGTAAAGCAGACCATCTATGCCGGCCAGAAATGCGTCGCGGTCGCGCGTGCCGACGCCGGGCGGGCCGAAATTGCGCGCAAGGCGCTGCGCCAATTCGATACGCTGCGGCGTGTTCGGGTGCGTCGCCAGGAAGTCGAGGCTGGCGTCGGTGGCTCCGCTCACCGAGCGGAAGTCGGTATAGGCCGACATCGACTGCAGGAAGCGGCCTGCCGCATAGGGATCATAGCCCGCCTCGCCGATCGACTTGATGCCGATCGCGTCGGCCTGCAGTTCCTGGTTGCGCGAGAATTGCGCGAGCCTGAGCTTGCCGCGGATGAGTGCCGCCTTGGCGGTCGGGCTGTCGCCGAGCACATCGGAAACCACCTTGGTCGCCAGGCCCTCCTCCGCCTCGAGCTGCTGCCGCTGCAGGCCGTGATTCGCGGTGACGTGGCCCATCTCATGCGCGATGACGGCGGCAAGCTCGGAGGAATCATTGGCCAGCGCCAGCAGGCCCCGTGTCACATAGAGATAGCCGCCCGGCAGCGCGAAGGCATTGACGTTGGGCGAGTTGAGGATGGTGATGCGATAGGTCTGGGTCGGGTTGGCCGACACCACCGTCAGATTGCCGACGACCTTGGCCACCATGCGTTCGAGCTTTGGGTCGGAATATTCGCCGCCATAGGTGGCCAGGATGCGCGGGTGCTGCGCCTTCGCCATCTCTGCGAGCTTGGCGTTGGCCACGACATTGTCGACGGTGATCGGCTTGTCCGAAGGTTGGAAGCCGCTCTCCTGCACGTCCGGCGGCGTGAACATCTGGCAGCTCGCCAGCACGGCGACGCTCACCAGCGCGAGAAATCGTGCCAGCGGCTTCATCCACACCTTCTCAGCGCCGCTCGACAGGTCGGCTTCCTTCCAAATCTTTCGGCAAATCACGGTCCAGCCGGACCAGCATGGCCGGACCTAGCCATACTCCCCCGGACAAGGCAAGCAAACGCCGGATCGCCCATTGCCGGTTTGGCCATAAATTATGTCCGCTTCCGGGCAACATGTTGTGATCCGGCAACGGTGTCGCCTCGATCGCCGATATAGCGTCTGAACGCATCCGGTCCAGACCGATCGAAGAAATCCTCGGCGGGCCCGGCTGCCGCGATCGTGCCTTCGTCGAGAAATGCCACGTCCTGTCCGATGCGGCGCGCATCTTCCGGCTGATGCGTGACGAACAACACCGTCATTTCGCGCTCGGCATGGATGCCGGCCACAAGGTCCAGCATATCGTCGCGCAGCGCCGGGCCGAGCGACGCGAAAGGTTCGTCGAGCAGCAAAACGGGCCTGTCGCGCAGCAGCACCCGCGCCAGCGCCACGCGCTGCCGCTCGCCGCCGGAAAGCTCGCGCGGCAGCCGCTTTTCCTTGCCGGCAAGACCAACCCGCGCCAGCGCCTCGGCGACCTCGGCGCGATCGGCGTCGCCGAGTTTCAGCGACGGCGAGCGGCCGAGCCCGACATTGGCTTCGACGGAAAGATGCGCAAACAAATTGTTTTCCTGGAACACCATCGACACCGGCCGCGCCGAGGGCGGCGTGTTTCCGAGATCGACGCCGCCGATCAGGACCTTGCCCGCATCGGGCGCTTCGAAGCCGGCTATCAGATTGAGCAGCGTCGACTTGCCGGAGCCGCTCGGCCCCATGATGGCCGCGATCCTGCCGGCCGCGAAATCGGCGTCGAAGCGGAAGGAGGATTCGCCATAGCTGAACGAGACGCCATCCAGCGCGACGGCGAGGCCCTTTTGCGCGGCGGTGCCGTCGATGGTCGTCGTCATGACTTTCCTTCCCGCCCCAGCCAGTCGGCGGCGACCACCAGCATCAGGCAGACGAGGCCGAGCAGCAAGGCAAGTCCCGCGGCGTCGGCTGTCCGGTAGCTGCTCATGCGCGCCAAAAGCAGATAGGGCAAGGTCTGCACGGAATCGCTGCCGAACAGCGCGATCACGCCGAGATCGCCGAGCGACAGCGCCATGGCGAAGGCGAAGCCGGTCGCCAAGGGCCGCCTCAGCGACGGCCAGTCGATCAGGCTGAGCCGGTTCCAGCCGGATATGCCGAGCGCGAGGCAAAGCCGCTCGTGGCGCTCGCTGGCCGCGTCATAGGCCGGGCGAACGGCGCGGATGGCGAAGGGCATCGCCATCACTGCGTTGACGGCGACGACCATGACCGGCGCGATGGCAAAGACATCGGTGACGTGGCGCAGCGCCAGGAACCAGCCGGCGCCAAGCACGATCGGCGGCACGACAAGCACGAAGCCGGCGCCGGTGTCGGCGGCATGTTCGAGCAGGCCCATGGCCCCGCCTGCCCGGCGCCGCAAGGCCAGCGCGCGCCGTGCCGCGATCAGCGCCAGCGACAGCGTCACGCTGAGCAGCGCCGCAAGCAGGGCAAGGCCGGCGCTGGTGAGGGTGGCGCGGCGCACCGCCGCTTCACCGGCCAACCGTCCGAGATCCGCCCCCAGACCTGAAAGCACGGTCGCCAGCATCGGTCCGGCGACGAACAGCAGGGCAAGCATGATGAGGCCGGCATTCAGCGCGCTTTCGATTCGGCCCGCCGAAAGGTAGCGGCGCGGCGCCACCGGCAGATTGGCATCACCGACCGTGTTGGCGCCGAGCCGCGTGAGTGCTGCGACCACGACGAAGGTGAGCGCGATCTGCAGGAGCGTCAGTGTTACGGTCCGTGCAGGATCGAAATCGAAGCGCAGCGCCTGGTAGATGGCCACTTCCAGCGTCGTCGCGGCCGGACCGCCGCCGAGCGTCAGCACGATGGTGAAGGAGGTGATGCAAAGCATGAAGACCAGCCCGGCAATCCCCGGCAGGGCCGCGCGCAGCACCGGCCATTCGATCAGCCGGAAGGCCGGCCAGGCGCCCATGCCGAGCTGGCTCGCCAGCCGCCACTGGTCGGCGGGAACGGTGCCCAGCGCCTCGAGGAACAGGCGCGTCGCCAAGGGCAGGTTGAAGAAGACATGAGCGACAAGGATGCCGGAGAGGCCGTAGATCCCCGGCCAATCCGCACCGCCAAGTCCGGCGAAGACGCCGGCAAAATATCCGGCCCGACCGTAGAGCGCCAGGATGCCGAGCGCGGCGACGATCGCCGGCAAGGCCAGCGGCACGGTGAACAATTGCAGGATCAGGCGGCGTCCCGGGAAACTTGGGTGCCTCGACAAAGCGCGCGCCACGAGCAGCGCCGGCGCGACCGACAGCAGCGTCGAGAGCGCCGCCTGCCACAGCGTGAAGCGGGCGACGCGCAGGAGATAATTGTCGAAGGCGACGGCAGCGCCGGAGAGATCGTGCGCGCCTTCGACGGCGAGGCCGGCGAAGGCACCGCCGATGAGGATGGCGATGGCCGCCAGCGCGACGACGCCGGCGGTGACGCGGGAGTCACGCGCAGGGTGCACGCTGCACATACAGGATTCGAGTTAACGCATGCCGCGTTCCTTCGCGCCCCCCTCTGTCCTGCCGGACATCTCCCCCTCTAGGGGGGAGATTGGCAGCTTTGGCGCCGCGCTCGATCCTGCAACGTCGGAGATTGGCGAAGGTCGGCGTGACAGCCAATCTCCCCCCTTGAGGGGGAGATGTCCGGCAGGACAGAGAGGGGGGCCTTGGCGCAAGCATCGCAGCCCTACTTGCTCATCACCGCCAGCCACTCATCCACCCACGCCTTGCGGTTGGCGGCGACCTCCTGCGGGCTGAACAGCAAGGTCTTGGTCGGCTTCACCAGTTTGTCGAAGGCCGGGTTGAGCGGCTTGTCGGTCTTGCCGGCGGGGAACATCCAGTTGGTTTCCGGAATGACATCCTGGAATTTCGGTCCCGTCATGAAGGCGATGAACTTTTGCGCCAGCAGGTTCTTCGCGCCCGTCTTGGTGATGCCGGCAACCTCGATCTGCAGGTACTCGCCCTCCTCGAACGAGGCCGCCTGGTAGCGCTCGGTGTTCTCGGCCACCATGTGGTAGGCCGGCGAGGTGGTGTAGGACAGCACCATCGGCGCCTCGCCCTTGGTGAACAGGCCATAGGCTTCGCTCCAGCCCGGAGTCACCGTCAGGACCTTGGTCTTGAGCTTTGCCCAGGCCTTCGGCGCCTTGTCGCCATAGACCGACTTCACCCACAAAAGCAGCCCGAGGCCGGGCGTCGAGGTGCGCGGATCCTGAATGACTATCTTGTCCGTGCCGCCACCCTCGACCAGCTCCTTCAGGCTCTTCGGCGGGACTTTAAGCTTCTGCGTGTCATAGACGACGGCGAAATAGCCGTAGTCGAAAGGCACGAAAGTGTCGTCGCTCCAGCCGCCAGGCACGTCGATGCCGGAGACTTCGCCATGCGGTGCGAACAGTCCGCTCGCCTTGGCGTCGGCGGTGAGATTGGTGTCGAGGCCGAGCACGATGTCGGCCTTGGTGCCGGCGCCTTCGAGCTTGACGCGGTTGAGGAGCGCAACGCCGTCGGCCACCGAGACGAATTCGAGATCGCAGCCGCATTCGGCCTCGAATTCCTTCTTCACCGCCGGGCCGGGACCCCAATCGGCGGTAAAGCTTTCATAGGTATAGACGGTGAGCTTGTCCTTCGCGGCGGCAGGCGCGACGCCCGCCAGAAGCGAAACAAAGCCGGTTGCAAGAATGAGATGGGACAGCATTGCGCGCATATCGGCGCCTCCTTCGTTCGAGTGACAAGGAATTGAGGCGCCGGATCGTCCGAAACGTCTAATCCCTCCGCCGGTACAAACCGGATCAGGTTCAGCGGGTTGGCTTGATCGCCTCTCAGCCGGATCACGTCCGGCACCCCGTTAGAGCGTTTCGACAGATAGGCCCGGCCGAAGCAGCGCGCAAGCGGAAGTTTGCCGGGCAGCTAATGTTCGCCGGCAGGCTGGCAGCCGAAGCGCGCGGCATCCCGCTTCCGTTTCGCCCGACGGGCTGATAAGGGCGACGGCCATGGGCACATTCACCATCCTGCTTGGCGGCGAGCTTATCCGCACGCCCCGGCTCGAACGCCAGATCGAAGGCTCGCGCGTCATCGCCGCCGATGCCGGCATCGGCCATGCCCGCATGCTCGGCCTGATGCCGGAGCTCTGGGTTGGCGATTTCGACTCGGTGCCGACCAACCTGCCGGATGATCTCGCCGCCGTGGCGCGAAAAGTCTTCCCGGCCGAGAAAGACATGACCGATGGCGAGCTCGCCATAGCGGAAGCGCTTCAGCGAGGCGCCACCAGCCTCGTGTTGGCCGGTGCCTTTGGCGGCAAGCGCGCCGATCATGCCTTCCTGCATCTGGCGATGGCCATGCGGCTGGCCGAGGCTGGCACGACCGTGCTGCTGACCAGCGGCGCGCAGGAAGGCGTTCCCATCCTGCGCGGCAAGGCCAGCTTCGACTATGACGACGGCACCTTGTTTTCGGTGCTCGGCCTTTCCGACCTGTCCGGCCTGACGGTCACCGGCGCCAAATGGCCGCTCGACCGCGTGGAGGTGGCGTTCGGTTCCTCGCTCACTATATCAAACGAGGTCAAAGGGCAGCTTGGCATCGCGCTGGAGCGCGGCCGGGCGCTGCTTCTGGCCCACCCCTATCCTCTTCCAGAAAGTTGACATGGCGCCGCCACTTCTCAACCTCGACGGCATTAGACTGACCTTCGGCGGCACCCCGCTGCTCGACGGCGCGGCGCTCAGCGCATCCGCCGGCGAGAAGATCGCGCTGGTCGGACGCAACGGCTCGGGCAAGTCGACGCTGCTCAAGATCGCCGCCGGGATGATCGAGCCGCAGGACGGCGAGGTGTTCCGCCAGCCTTCGGCCACGGTCCGCTATCTGCCGCAGATGCCGGACATGGACGGCTTCGCCGACGTGCGCGCCTATGTCGAGGCGGGCCTTGGCCCGGCCGACGATCCGCATCGCGCCACCTATCTGATGGAACATCTTGGCCTGACCGGCGAGGAGCGGCCGAACGACCTGTCCGGCGGCGAGGCGCGCCGCGCCGCCCTTGCCCGCGTCATGGCGCCGGAACCCGACATCCTGCTCCTCGACGAGCCGACCAACCATCTCGACCTTTCGGTGATTGAATGGCTGGAAGAAGAACTCGCCCGCACCTCCTCCGCGGTGATCCTGATCTCGCACGACCGCCGCTTTCTCGAGCGCGTCACGCGCGCCACCGTCTGGCTGGACCGCGGCCAGACGCGGCGGCTGGACAAGGGCTTTGCGCATTTCGAGGAATGGCGCGACCAGGTGCTGGAAGAGGAAGAGCGCGACCAGCACAAGCTCGGCCGCCAGATCGTGCGCGAGGAACATTGGCTGCGCTATGGCGTGACCGCCAGGCGCAAGCGCAACATGCGCCGCCTCGGCGAGTTGCAAACCATGCGCCAGCGCTTCCGCAGCCATCGCGGAGCAGAGGGCACCGCGACGATGGTGGCCAGCGACGCCGCCGAATCCGGCAAGCTGGTGATCGAGGCCAGGAACATCGACAAGAGCTTTGGCGATCTCACCGTGGTCAAGGGGTTCTCGACCCGCATCCAGCGCGGCGACCGCGTCGGCCTGGTCGGCCCGAACGGTGCCGGCAAGACGACATTGTTGAAGATGCTGACCGGCGAGCTGGCACCGGACGCCGGCACCGTGCGGCTCGGCGTCAATCTCGAGATTGCGACGCTCGATCAGAAGCGCGAGGCCGTTGATCCGCAGGAGACGCTGGCGCATTACCTCACCGACGGACGCGGCGAGAACCTTGTCGTCAATGGCGAGCAGCGTCATGTCGTCTCCTACATGAAGGATTTCCTGTTCAAGCCGGAGCAGGCCCGCACGCCGGTGCGCGAGCTTTCCGGCGGCGAACGCGCGCGGCTGCTTTTGGCCCGCGTGCTGGCCCGGCCGGCGAACCTTCTGGTGCTCGACGAGCCGACCAACGATCTCGACATGGAGACGCTAGAGCTGCTGCAGGAGCTTGTCGCGGGCTTTGCCGGAACCGTGATCCTGGTCAGCCACGACCGCGATTTTCTCGACCGCACCGTCACCAGCGTGATCGCGCCGGACGGCGGCGGCCGCTGGATCGAATATGCCGGCGGCTATTCCGACATGCTGGCGCAGCGCGGCGGCTCCAGGCTGGCAGACCGCAAGGCAAGGTCCAAGACCGAGGCGAGCGAGGTTGGGTCGAAAGCCGAACCGGCGGCACCCAAAGGCCCCGCGAAAAAGCTCTCGTTCAAGCAGAAATTCGCACTGGATTTGCTGCCTAAGAAGATCGAAGCGGTGACGGCCTCGATCTCGCGGCTGGAGAACAACATCGCCGACCCGTCCTTCTACGAGCGCGATCCCGCCTCGTTCCAGAAGACTATCGCCGCGCTCGACAAGGAGCGCACGACGCTTGCCGCACTCGAGGAAGAGTGGCTGGAACTGGAGATGCTGCGCGAAGAGATGGAGGGGTGAAGGGCGGTCGCACCTTGCCACAATAGGGGGATGCGCATACTATCTACGCATGTTGCGGAGGTCATCATGCGCAAGATAGCCGCAAATGCGGTCCGTCAGCCTGCAAATCTATCGATCGATTCCCGGCTCATGAAGGAAGCAAAAGGTCTCAATGTGAATGTGTCCCGCGCCGCTGAGGCCGGGATTGCCGAAGCGGTCGCTGCCGAAAAAACACGACTTTGGAAGCTTGAGAACCGCGCCACCATGGATGCGTGGAACGACTATGTCGAAAAGCACGGCATTCCACTCAAGGAACATCGGCAGTTCTGATGGCGCGCTATGACGTCTTCGCTGCTGGCGGCACCGAAGGCGTCTACCTTCTCGACGTCCAATCCGACCTGCTGGACAATTTCAAGACACGGGTCGTTGTCCCGCTTCTGCCGATCGCGACAGCTCCGTCCCCGATGCGCAAGCTTCATCCGATCTTCGAGATCAACGGGCGCAAGCTGGTGATGGCTACCCAATTGATCGCCACGGTTTCAACGACCGAGCTCGGCGAAAGCAGGCTGAACCTGACGCGGCATCACGACGAGATCGTCGCCGCTCTCGACATGCTGTTTCAGGGCTTCTAGCTAGAGCAATTCCAGGAAAAGTGTGAGCGGTTTTCCGTCCGGAATTGCATAAAAAACAAAGAGATAGGGCGGTTCGTCGTTTCCGTGAAACGGTGAAACGCACTGAGCGGCGGCTTAAAACCGCCGCTGCCGTCAGCCCGACGTCTTCGCCGCCCAGGCCTTCAGCGCCTCGTCAAACACCTTCTCGCCGGGGATGCCCTTTTCCATGGTGAGCAGGGCGCGGCGTCCGGTCTTGTAGACCACCGGCACGTCGATCCAGGCCTGGCCTCTCAGCAGCGTCAGGTTGGCGTCCTCGTCGGCCTTGGTGTCGTTGAGCGCGACGAGGAAGAAGCCGTCGGCGATCTTGGCCGGGATGCCGATCAGCGGGCTGCCGGCGTCCTGCTCGGAGCTCTTCATGGCGATGCGCAGGATGTTGTCGACGCCGCCGCCATCGAACCCTTCCGGCGTCAGGAAGATCATCTCGATGATGTGGCTGGCGGGCAGCGTCTGGTCGGTGTTGCGCCGGATCGTCATGCGCAGCTGGATATTCTTGCCCGGGATCGTCGCCTCGGCGCGGATCGCCGGTTCCGGCGGCAGGTCGCCGCCGGGCGATTCCTGCACAAGCGACCACACGATGCTGCCTGGCTCGGCCGTGCCCTGCTGCGTGCTGGTGCGCTCCTCATAGAAGATCGCCTTCTGCCCGACTGGCACCGTTGCCTCGGCAGTCGCCGGCGCGGGCGCAGCCGGTGTCGTGCCCGCGGGCGGCGTTGTCGCTGCCGCAGGTGGCGTGGCGCCGGCCACGGGCGGCGTTGCCGCGTTAGCCGCCGGCGGCGTGGTTCCGGCTGCGGGCGGCGTTGGACTGGCAGCATCGGTCGCCGGCGCTCCGGCGGCAGGCGTCTCAGGCGTCGGCGTGGCCGGAGCAGGCGTGGCCGACGCTGGCGGGGTCGTCGCCGGCGGCCGCGAGGTCAGCGCCGCGACGGATTCGCCTTCGCCGATCGTGGCCTGTCCGCCGGCCGGGCCGGGATCGGTCTCCTTGCCCTCGGGCGTCAGGCGTTGCGTGAACTTGTTGGTGTCGGCCGCCTCGCCGGCGCCGGACGCAGCCGGCGCGGCCGCCGTCTCCGTCGCCGGCTTGGCCGGAGCCGGCTTGACCAGCGGCTCTGTCGAGGCCGTCTTGCTGCCACCGCCGCCAAGGCCGAAGAGCGAGCCGAACGCATTCTTGTTCAGCCATATGCCGTAGCCGCCGCCGGCCAGCACCAGCAGCGCGATGACGGCGGCGATCAAGCCGCCATAGCTGCGCTTGCGCTGTCGCGGCTGTGGCCGCAGGCGCTGGAAGGTATCGGCCGCCGGCTGCTCGTCATTGGCAAAGACATCGCTGCCGTCGTCGGCATCGTCCATGCCCGCCAGGCCTACATCGTCTTCGCGCGGCGACGGCATCGGCGGCGGCGCCTTCTGCCAGGCTGGTTCCGCCTTTGGCGCGGTCTGCCAGTTCGGCTCCGTCCTTGCCGTGTTCTGCCAGGCTGGCTCGTCCTTCGCAGGAGTTTGCCGCGCGGGTTCCGCCTTCGGCACGCTTTGCCAGCTTGGTTCGGTCCTGGCGGGGGCGGGCGACGGCCTGAACGGCTCGGACTTGAACGGATCCGGCTTGGCGGGCTCAGGCGCCGCCGGCTGGCGGGAATGGCTCGGCTGGTTCTTGTTGCGGTCGATGGAGGAGAAAATATGCTCCAGCTCCGCCAGCGGATCCTCGGCCGGAACGCGTTTGACATACTCGCGCTCGACACTGGAAATGGCGTCTTCCAGCGAGCGCTTCTGCTTGCTGACGACATCGGGCGCAAGCGGCGGGGAATACTCGGCCAGTTTCTTTGCCAGCACCGCGCGGGCGCCGTCGTATATCTGCTTGCGCATCTCGAACGAAGGGTCGGCCTTCTTGTCGAGCTGCTTTTTCAGAACACTAACGAAATCTGCCATGCGTCAGGTGACCTGCATTCTTTCCCGCCGGCCGCAAATCAGCCATAGCGCCGGGAAGGGCTGTGAAACTAGTCTTGAAACGGGTCGGTCACAAGTATTGTGTCGTCCCGCTCGGGGCTGGTGGAGAGCAACGCCACGGGGGCACCGATCAGCTCCTCGATATAGCGGACATATTTGACGGCTTGCGCCGGCAAATCGTTCCAGCTCCTGGCGCCGGCCGTGGTTCCCTTCCAGCCTTCGAGCGTCTCGTAGACGGGCTCGACCCGGGCTTGCGCGCCCTGGCTGGCCGGCAGGTAATCGATCGTCTCGCCGTCGAGGCGATAGCCCGTGCAGACCTTGATCTCGTCGAGCCCGTCGAGCACGTCGAGCTTGGTGAGAGCGATGCCCTTGATGCCGTTGACGGCGACGGCCTGGCGCACCAGCACGGCGTCGAACCAGCCGCAGCGGCGCTTGCGGCCGGTGACGACGCCGAACTCGTGGCCGCGCGTGCCGAGGAACTCGCCGATCTCGTTTTTCTGCTCGGTCGGGAACGGCCCTTCGCCGACGCGCGTCGTGTAGGCCTTGGTGATGCCGAGCACATAGCCGATGACGCCGGGGCCCACGCCCGAACCGGCGGCGGCCTGCCCGGCCACGGTGTTGGACGAGGTGACGAAGGGATAGGTGCCGTGGTCGATGTCGAGCAGCGTGCCCTGCGCGCCCTCGAACAGGATGCGTTCGCCGGCGCGGCGCTTGTCGTCGAGCACCTTCCAGACGCGGTCCATGTAAGGCAGGATCTCGGCGGCCACCGAGGTCAGTTCCTGCATGATCGCCTCATGCGTCGCTTCCGCATGACCGAGCCCGCGGCGCAGCGCATTGTGGTGCGTCAGCAGCCTGTCGACCTTCAAGGGGAGCGTTTCCAGATCCGCCAAATCCATCACCCGCACCGCGCGCCGGCCCACCTTGTCCTCATAGGCGGGGCCGATGCCGCGGCGTGTCGTGCCAATCTTGGTTCCGGAATTCGAGGCGGCGTCTTCGCGCAATCCGTCCAGCTCCCGGTGCAGCGACAGGATAAGCGCGGTGTTTTCGGCTATTTTCAGGCGTTCCGGCGTGACCTCCACGCCCTGCTCCTTGAGCTTCTTGGCTTCGGCGACGAAGGCATGCGGATCGAACACCACGCCGTTGCCGATGATCGAAAGCTTGCCCTGTCTGACCACGCCGGAGGGCAACAGCGACAGCTTGTAGACCTTGCCGTCGACGACCAGCGTGTGGCCGGCATTGTGGCCGCCCTGGAAGCGCACGACCACATCGGCACGTTCCGACAGCCAGTCGACGATCTTGCCCTTGCCTTCGTCGCCCCACTGCGAGCCGACGACCACCACATTGGCCATGTTCTTTTCCCTTGAAATGCCGCGCGAGCGGCCTGAAACGACAGGCCTCTATAGCGTCAAGCGACGGCTGGCGCGACCCTTTCTTTGCCGCCGAAACCACCGTTGGAGCATGACCCGAACCGAAGGTCGGCGAACCCAAAAAGCGGGAACCGGCTTCCGCAAGTGACCATGCCCCTCAAGGACCTGGATCAAAATGACGCCAACGGCGAGACGTCAACCTGGTCCAGGCACAACAAATTCCGGCCTTCGCATCATTTACTTGGAGCCGCCGCCACTCTAGGCCGGGCTGAACCCTCGAACACCCTGCAGGGCCGGAACCTCCATGCACCGAGCCGCCTATCTGTTCCTTCTGTCGACCATGCTCCTGTGGGGCGGCAATTCGGTGGCGGGCAAGCTTGCCGTCGGCCATGTCTCGCCGATGACGCTGGTCTTTCTGCGCTGGGTGATGGCGGTGCTGATCCTGCTGCCCATCGGCTGGCGGACGCTGCGTGAGGATTGGCCCGAAGCGCGCAGGCACTGGAGGCTGCTTGCCGGGCTCGGCGCTTGCGGCTTCACCATCTTCAACGTCATCTTCTACACCGCGCTCAACTACACGACCGCCATCAACGTCTCGATCGAGCAGGCAGCCATCCCGATCGTCATCATCCTTGCCAATTTCGTGCTGTTCAGGCTGCGCGTGCAGCCTCTGCAGATCGTCGGCGTCGTGCTCACCATCGCCGGCGTCGCGCTGACGGCAAGTCATGGCGACCTCGGCCAGTTGCTGAAGCTCGATCTCAATTTCGGCGACGCCATCATGCTTGTGGCGGTGCTTTGCTACAGCCTCTATTCGGTGGGGCTGCGCCTCAGGCCGGCAATCCGCTGGCAAAGTTTCATGCTGGCGCTGTCGATCGCCGCGCTGCTGGTCTCCCTGCCCTTCTTCGTCTGGGAGGTCGCGTCTGGCCGCGTCATCATGCCGGACGCCCGTGGCTGGGCGCTCACGCTCTACACGGCGCTTGGCGCTTCGGTCGTTTCACAGGTCCTCTACATCAAGGGCAACGAATTGATCGGCGCCAACCGCGCCGGCCTGTTCATCAATCTGGTGCCGATCTTCGGCACGTTGCTTTCGGTGCTGATCGTCGGCGAGCAGTTTCAGGCTTATCAGGCCTTCGCGCTGGCGCTTGTCCTCGGCGGCATTGCGCTTGCCGAGTACAGCGGCAGCCGAGCAGCGCTGCAGACAGGATGAATATCTCAATTTCCCGGCAAGCAGCCATCGGGTGACGGCCATCTCATGAATGCCCCGCCTGCTGATGCAAGCTGATGCAAGCGGGGCGTTTCGCGTCCAGACGTTACTCGCCGCCGACGTCGAAGCGCAGCCGCTTCGCCGAGTCGATCGACTTATGCGCGCGTACCTGCTCCAGCACTCTTTCCGGGAAGGGCGCGTCGAGATAGAGCAGCGCGATCGCATCGCCGCCCGGTCGGTTGCGGCCGAGCTGGAAGTTGGCGATGTTGACGCCGTTCTCGCCGCACACCGTGCCGAGCAGGCCGATGATGCCGGGCGCGTCGGCATTGGTGGTGTAGAGCATGTGCTGGCCGACCTCGGCGTCGAGGTTGATGCCCTTGATCTGGATGAAGCGCGGCTTGTGGTCGGAGAAGCAGGTGCCGGCGATCGAGCGCGTCATATGCTCGGTCTTGACGGTGAGCTTGATATAGCCGTCGAACACGCCCGACTTGTCGCGCTTGACCTCGGCGACGATGATGCCGCGCTCCTTCACCATGATCGGCGCCGACACCATGTTGACGTCGGAGACCTGCGGCCGGATGAGGCCGGCAAGGGCAGCGCTCACCAGCGCGCGCGTGTTCATCGTCGCGGTCGAGCCGTCGAACAGGATCTCGACCTCCTTGATCGGATCCTCGGTGACCTGGCCGACAAAGGCGCCGAGCACTTCGGCAAGCTTGACGAATGGTTTTAGCCGCGGCGCCTCCTCGGCTGTGATCGAAGGCATGTTGATGGCGTTGGAGACCGCGCCCTTGATCAGGTAGTCGCTCATTTGCTCGGCGACCTGCAGCGCGACATTCTCCTGCGCCTCGGTGGTCGAGGCGCCGAGATGCGGCGTTGCCACGACATTCTCCATGCCGAACAGCGGGTTGTTCTCGGCCGGCTCGACCTCGAACACGTCGATACCGGCGCCCGCCACCTTGCCGCTCTTCAGCGCCGCGACCAGGTCCGCCTCGACGACCAATCCGCCGCGGGCGCAATTGATGATGCGCACGCCGTTCTTCATCTTGGCGATCGCAGCCGCATCGATGATGTTGCGCGTCTTTTCGGTCAGCGGCGTGTGTAGCGTGATGAAATCGGCGCGGGCGAAGAGCTCGTCGAGCTCGACCTTCTGAACGCCGAGCTCCTCGGCGCGACTGTCCGACAGGAATGGATCGAAGGCGATCACATGCATCTTCAGCCCGACGCCGCGCGTGGCGACGATCGAGCCGATATTGCCGCAGCCGATCACGCCCAGCGTCTTACTGGTGATCTCGACACCCATGAAGCGGTTCTTTTCCCACTTGCCGGAATGGGTCGAGGCATTGGCTTCCGGTATCTGCCGCGCCAGCGCGAAGATCATCGCCACCGCATGCTCGGCCGTGGTGATCGAATTGCCGAAGGGCGTGTTCATCACGATGATGCCCTTGCGGCTGGCGGCCGGGATATCGACATTGTCGACGCCGATACCGGCACGGCCGACGACCTTGAGCCTGGTTGCCGCATTGATCAGCTTCTCGGTGACCTTGGTCGCCGAGCGAATGGCGAGGCCGTCATACTGGCCGATCACCTCGGCGAGCTTTTCCTTGTCCTTGCCGAGATCGGGCAGATAGTCGACGTCGATGCCGCGATCCTTGAAGATCTGCACGGCGGTGGTGGAAAGTTTATCCGAAACGAGAACGCGGGGCGCCATTGCGGCCTCCTTGACGTGGGAATGGATGTGTCGGGAAATGGCGGCCCGCGGGCCGCCATGAAACTCAGGCCGCTGCCTTGAGCGACGCCTTCTGCGTGGCGAAGGCCCAGTCGAGCCAGGGCAGCAACGCTTCGAGATCGGCGGTCTCGACGGTCGCGCCGCACCAGATGCGCAGGCCGGGCGGCGCATCGCGGTAGGAGCCGATGTCGTAGGCGACGCCTTCCTTGTCGAGCGCGGACACGATCCCCTTGGCGAAGGCCGCCTGGCCGTCGGCATCGAGCGCCGCCACTTGCGCATCGGTGAAGGAGAGGCACACGGACGTGTTCGAGCGCGTCGCCGGATCGACGGCGAGATGACCGAGCCACGTTGACTTCTCAACAAACCGGTCGAGCACCGCGGCATTGGCGTCCGCGCGGGCGATCAGCGCTTCCAGGCCGCCGATCGACTTCGCCCACTGAAGCGCATCGAGATAATCCTCCACGCACAGCATCGACGGCGTGTTGATGGTCTCGCCCTTGAAGATGCCCTCGATCAGCTTGCCGCCCGAGGTCAGGCGGAAGATTTTCGGCAGCGGCCAGGCCGGCTTGTAGGTCTCCAGCCGCGCGACGGCGCGGGGCGACAGGATCAGCATGCCATGCGCGCCCTCGCCGCCCAGCACCTTCTGCCAGGAGAAGGTGACGACATCGAGCTTCTCGAAATCGAGCCTTTGCGCGAACGCCGCCGAGGTGGCGTCGCAGATAGTCAGGCCCTTGCGGTTCGCAGGAATGAAATCGCTATTCGGCACGCGAACGCCCGAGGTCGTGCCGTTCCAGGTGAAGACGACGTCGCGGTCGAAATCGACCTGCGCCAGGTCCGGCAGTTCCCCGTAGCCAGCCTCGAGCTTGCGCACATCGGCGAGCTTGAGCTGCTTGACGACATCCGTCACCCAGCCGGAACCAAAACTTTCCCAGGCGACCATGTCGACGCCGCGCTCGCCGAGCAGCGACCACAGCGCCATCTCGACCGCGCCGGTGTCCGACGCCGGCACGATGCCGATGCGATAGTCCGCCGGAACATTGAGGATTTCGCGCGTCAGCTCGATAGCCTGCTCGAGCTTCGCCCTGCCGATCTTGGCGCGGTGGGAGCGCCCAAGCGCGGCGGCTTTCAGCGCCTCGACCGACCAGCCGGGGCGTTTTGCGCAGGGACCTGAAGAGAAATTGGGGTTTGCCGGACGGAGTCCGGGCTTGGTAAGCGTCGTCATCGTGGTCTATCCTTCCAGATAGTGGCCCCTCGTTGGGGAGGGGTGGCCCACGGACGGCGATATGCGCTGAAGGCTCCGGCGTCAAGAGCAAAGTTTTTGTCGCTGTCGGGATATTCCTACGCCCCTGCCGCGCGGCCCGAAATGAAAACGGCGAGCCGCTGGACCCGCCGTGGCATTTCGTAACCCGCTTCGCTCACCAGAGATCGTAGCGCAGGCCGAGCTTGACCTGGTGATTGCTGATGCCTTTGTGGACAGGGAAGGAATTCAGGCTTGCGGCCGTAACATATTCGGCATCGGGTGCGGAGAAATACTGATAGCCAAGATCGATCAGGACATTCTTCGACACCTGGTAGGCTAGGCCGGCGTTCAATGTGTATGCCAAGGAGTATTTTGTTTTGCTGCTGCGCACAGAGAAGTCGTCGCTCGCATCGCCATTGTCGGTGAAATAATCCGCCGAAAGGCTGTATTTGCTTTGAACGATACCGATACCCGCGCCAATATAGGGCGTGACGCCGACATATGTTCCAAGGTCGACATAGCCGTTCAATATGCCTGAGAAGGCATAGTTCTTGAGGCTTCCGTCCCCCACGGTCGCCGTTGCCGGCGCCACCACGACTGCTGTGTCATCATAGCTGAAGCTGGCTTTGTTGCCGGGAAGATAGCCGAGATTGAGATCGGCCCGGAGATAATCATTGAAATGGTACCCGAAGCCGACGCTCGCGAAATAGGCGTCCTCGCTTTCGTCAAAGTTTTCGCTGGCGATCACCGACGGGAAGGTGAAGTCCCCATTTTTGAAGCTCTTTTGCGCCAAGTAGGAGACATCGCCGCGCAGATACCAGCCGGAGCCGACCTCGACCGGCTGGTAGTCCGGCGCCTGGTCGACATAGATCGGCGGATCGTAGTCGGCTGCGAGCGCCGGCGTCATCGGCAACAGGATGGCTGCGGCAAGCGCTGACGCGATACGCGATCTGGATATCATGGTCCCCGGCTCCTGAAATTGGCGCCAACCGCGAACGCGGGCGCCGTTTCAAGGAGCCATTGTTAACCATAGTGGTTAAGTGGCGGTTAAGGATAACAGCTGGTTACCGAATTGATTTCGATCAATATTTACCGGCGTTGCATAACAAAAGCCGCCCGGCTGGCGCCGGGCGGCTGACGAACATCGGGATAATAAAGGCGATTACTTGGTGTAGATCGGCTCCGGTTCCGGCTGATAGGCAACCACCGGTGCGGCGCAGCCATTGTTGCCGCCGAACTGGTAACGCAGGCCGCCGCGCACTTCATGGGTGTTGATGCCGCGATCGAAGCCCGGTCCGGTGCTGCTCACATCCCATTCGAACATGCGGCCGCCCTGGATGTGGGTGAAGCGGTAGCCGGCGTCGAGGATCACCCTGTCGGTCAGGCAGTAGGACGCGCCGGCCATCAGAGCATAGGCAAAGCGCCAGTTGGAAGAGCCTGGATTGGTCTCGGTGGTGTTCGGATCGTGGACCGTATCCCACTTGACGTGCGCGCCGCCGATGCCGGCGCCGACATAAGGCGTGACGCCGTGCCATGTGCCGATATCGACATAGGCATTGGCCAGCAGCAGCAGGGCGCTCATCTTCGACACTTCGGTCGAGGTCGAGACGAGGTCCGAGGTCTGGCCGTTGAAGTTCGACTTGAACCAGTAGTCGGCGGTCACGTCCGTGCGGAAGTAATCGTTGATCTTGTAGCCGACGCCGCCGCCGAGCGAGAAGCCGCCCTTGAGCTTGCCGAAATCGAAGCTCTTGCTGCCGGGCGTGACCGAGCAGTTACAAGGATCGACAGCATAGGTCATGTAGTCGATGCCGCGCACGGTCGACTTGTGATAGTCGATGTCGCCGCGGATATACCAGCCGCCGATATCGATCGGCTGCTGCTCGACCACCGGCGGAGGCGCCTCTTCGATTTGCGGTTCGGGGAGGTCGGCCGCGAAGAGCGGTCCGGCCAAGCCCGCGAACAGCGCGGCAAGCAATGCCATTCTTGCTGTCTTGAACATTCTGTCACCCCTAAGAAGCCTCGGGACGACTCCCGCCCGAAGATGATTGACCTCGGGTTTGGATAATGAATTGCAAAGGTTAAAAGCCGTTTAACCGTACCGATTAACCACGAATCTATACAATTTTAGAGGGAAGGCCGTTGTCCGATCTGCCCGCCCAGTAACAAAAAGCCCGCCTTGGCGGCGGGCTTAGAGGAACTGCGGGACGGAGCTCAGGCGGCGCTGCGGGTGTCCTGCAGAATGCCGACGATGTCGTTGACGACCGCTTCGACCAGCTGCGGATCGTCGCCCTCGGCCATGACCCGGATGAGCGGCTCGGTGCCGGAGGGACGGATCACGAGGCGGCCGGCTTTGCCAAGCCGGTTGCGCGCATCCTCGATGGCCGCCTTGACCGGCGCTTCCTCCAGCGGCTTGCCGCCGGAGATGCGGACATTCTTCAGAAGCTGCGGCACCGGCTCGAACTTCTTCGACAATTCGCTGACCGGGCGGTTCTGCCGCTTGATGCAGGCCAGCACCTGCAGCGCCGAGACCAGGCCGTCGCCGGTGGTCGAGAAATCGGACAGCACAATGTGGCCGGACTGCTCGCCGCCGACATTCAAGCCATGCGCGCGCATGTGCTCGACCACATAGCGGTCGCCGACCTTGGTGCGGTGCAGCTGCAGCTTCATGTCGCCAAGAAAGCGCTCCAATCCGAGATTGGACATCACGGTGGAGACGACGCCGCCGCCGGCCAGCCGCCCGCTCTGGTGCCAGGACTCGGCGATCAGGGCCATGATCTGGTCGCCGTCGACGATGGTGCCGTTCTCGTCGACGATCACCACCCGGTCGGCGTCGCCGTCGAGCGCGATGCCGATGTCGGCGCGCACCTCGTGCACCTTCTTCTGCAGGCCGGCCGGGTGCGTCGAGCCGCATTCCTTGTTGATGTTGAAGCCGTTCGGCTCGACATTGATCGCCACCACCTCGGCGCCGAGTTCCCACAGCGCCTCGGGCGCCACCTTGTAGGACGCGCCGTTGGCGCAGTCGACGACGATCCTCAGCCCCGAAAGCGACATCGAGCGCGGCAGCGTGCGCTTGGCGAATTCGATATAGCGGTCGTGCACGCCGTCGACGCGCTTGGCGCGGCCGAGCCCGTCGGAATCGGCGAGCGCCAGCTCGATGTCCTTGTCGAGCATGCCTTCGATGCGTTCCTCGATCTCGTCGGAGAGCTTGTAGCCGTCGGGACCGAACAGCTTGATGCCGTTGTCGTAGTAAGGATTGTGCGAGGCCGAGATCATCACCCCGATGTCGGCGCGCAGCGAGCGCACCAGCATGGCGACCGCGGGCGTCGGTATGGGGCCGAGCAGGAACACGTCCATGCCGGCGGCGCACAGGCCCGCCACCATGGCGTTCTCGATCATGTAGCCGGAAAGCCGCGTGTCCTTGCCGAGCACGACGCGATGACGATGATTGCCGCGCTGGAACGAGAGCCCGGCGGCCATACCGACGCGCATGGCGATCTCGGCCGTCATCGGAAATTTATTGGCGCGTCCGCGGATACCGTCGGTGCCGAAATACTGACCTGCCATGTGTCTCAAAGTCCCCGTCGGTTTTTCAGCCGCCCGTATTGCCACAAATTGGGCCGCATCCGATCATCAAATTTCGTGATTGTATATTACCAATCCTTAGAAAAACATTGTAGCGGGCGGTGCAAGCGATTCGACAGCCTGTCACCACCTTTGACGTGGCGGCGCTATACCTGCCGGTGCGAGGCTCTTCGGTGCCCCGGCAAAGCCTGGCTGGCGGCGAACCGGCAGGCAATTCATCACCTTATCGCGAATAACACACTTTGTGAGGGCGCCTGTGCCGGAAGCATCTGGCGCAACCGGACATTGAGAGCTATTGATTTGGCATAGGGACACTTATTGGCGGCAGCAAGGGAGAAAACGCCATGCTTATTCATAGACTTGCAGCTTTGACGGGTATCGCCGTCGCAACCTTGTTCCTGGCGGCGCCGGCCAACGCGCTGACCATGGCCGAGTGCAGCACCAAGTATAACGCGGCCAAGGATGCGGGAACGCTCGCCGGCCAGACCTGGAACCAGTTCCGCAAGGCCCAGTGCGGCAGCGACGCCACCGCGACCGACACCAAGGCCGCGACCGACACCAAGGCGGCGACCGATACGAAGGCCGCCGACACCAAGCCCGCCAAGAAGACGAAGGCGGCCGCCGCTGCCGACGACGCGGCCAAGGGCCTGAGCTCCAAGGAATGCAGCACCAAATACCAGGCTGCAAAATCCGCCGGCACGCTCAACGGCATGAAGTGGAACGACTTCCGCAAGGCCGAGTGCGGCGCCGCCGCTGCCGACGACGACACCGTGCCTGCACCGACGGAAGCCACCTATACCAGCGAGCCGGCGAAGCCGAGCGTCGCTGCGCCGAAGGGCGTGACCTTCCCGAAGGCGATTTCGCCGAAATTCGCCACCGAGACCCCGGCCAAGGGCCGCATGCATACCTGCCTCGAGCAGTACTATGCCAACAAGGATGCCAACACGCTGAATGGTCTCAAGTGGATCCAGAAGGGCGGCGGCTTCTACAGCCTCTGCAATGCCAAGCTGAAGAGCTGATCGCTTAGTACCGATTGACGAAAGCCCGCGAGCCGCAAGGCTCGCGGGCTTTTTTGCCGGACGCGATGTCTAAACCCGGCCCAATTTCAAGCACCTGGTTTCGGTCGTTGCAGCAGTCCGACCAGACTAGAAAGATCGGCGTTGGCGTTGCCGGCGGCCACTCCGCGTCGCATCAGGTCTTGCATCGGTAAAACGAGTTCGGCGCTGACTGCAGCCGACCTGGTGGCATCGACCAGATTGACATAGGCGTCTGCTTGCATGCCCAGATTGGAAACGACATTGCTGGTGTGATCGCCGCTGTCGATCTGTTCCGCCCATTTCGGCAGTGCGCCTTGCATTGCCTCAAGCCAAGCGGTCAGCAGCGGCATGAATTCGCGAGCCGGAATTCCGGCTTTGCCTGTCAGCGCCAACGCCTGCAGAACCCCCGCGAACAGGCCGTACATGCCGGCCAGAAGCGAGATGTCGTAGAGCGGTGCGAGGCCAGCGTCCTCGCCAAGATATCGACTGGCACCAAGCGCATCGAGCCGTCCGGAATGAGTTTCGAATGCTTGCCTGGAGCCGCTATAAAGGATCAAGGCATGCTGCCCGCCAATCATCGGCGGCACCGCCATGATACCGCCATCGAGATAGTTGGCGCCGTGCCTGACGGCCCAGTCCGACATCGCCCGCGCCTGGTCGGGCGTACCGTTGGTGAGATTGACCAATGTGCGCCCCGAGAATGCGGCCGCGGCGGCGCCTAACGCCTCATGAACCGTGTCGTAGACCAGGAGGCATGCCACGATCAGCGGGCTCGATCTGACGGCTTCCTCGACATTCTTGGCCACGACAGCGCCTCTGGCCGCCAAAGCCTCCGCCTTTGCCGGGGAACGGTTCCACACGGTCACCTCATGCCCCTTATTCAGAAAGGCATAGGCAAGAGCCGTGCCCATGGCGCCGAGGCCGATTACTGCGATATCGCTCATCCTGCTTCTCCGTGGCTTGCTTGCGGGGTTCACGCCGGTATCGGGCTCAGATCCTGGCCAAGGCCGCCGTCGACGGTCAGCCGCGCACCCGTGGTGAAGGTGGCGTCAAAAGCCAAGAAAAGCACCGCACGTGCCACTTCCTCGGCCGTCCCGTGACGTTTCATCGGCGTGACGGCGTCGCCTATCTTCATGAAGGCCGCGCGCTCTTGGGCGGACGCGCCGGCGACACCCATCGTTGGTGTGTCGATGAACCCTGGGCTCACTACATTGACGCGGATCCGGCGAGGCAGGAGCTCGGCAGCGAGCACCTTGGCAAAGGCACGGAGCGCCGCCTTCGACCCGGAATAGACACTCATGCCGGCGGTGCCGGATTCGTCGGCGATCGACGAGGTGAAGACGATGGCGCCGCCGTCCCTGATCAGCGGCAGCAGGCGCTGCGCGGTGAAGAAGGCACCTTTTGCATTGACGTTGAAGGTGCGGTCATAGCTCGCCTCGGTGACATGCTCCACCGGTTCAAGATCGGCGACCCCGGCATTGATGTGAAGGAGGTCGATCTGCCCGAGCTTCTGTCCGACTTCCGCCCCGAGCGTAGCGATGTCGCCCATGGCGCTGATGTCGGACTGCACGACGTGGGCGCGAGAAAACAGCTTCTCGCGCGCGGCCTCGATATTGCGTTGATCGCGGCCGGTGATCAGGACTTCGGCGCCGCCTTCGACGAGGAGCTCGGCGACAGCCAGGCCCATGCCGTGTGTGCCGCCGATCACCACGGCCTTCTTGTTCGTGTATCGCGTCATGATTTCTCTCTTTTGACAATATCCGTCCGCCAACGGCCTTTGCAGACCGAAGCACGCTACCGATATGATGTTGTGGTGTTCGCCGGTTTCCGACGATGCCAGAAAGCTATGGACCGGCCGAGCTTTTCTCAAGTACCGACAAAAAAGTAAGGTACCCACCGATTGCTCAGAACTGGATGAAACATGGGAAAGAGACAGCCAAATAGTTGCGGACTGGGCCCTGCGCTCGAAGCGATCGGCGGCAAATGGAAGGCGTTGCTGCTCTGGCAGTTGCACAAGGCCCCGGCACGATTCGGTGAGCTGAAGCGCCTTGTGCCCGAAATCAGCGAAAAGATGCTGATTCAGCAGCTCCGCGAGATGGAAGCCGATGGCCTGGTCAATCGCGAAATCTTCGCGGAAGTACCGCCCAGGGTCGAATACTCGATCACCGAATTCGGCGTCGAGCTGGACAATGCGCTGATCCCACTGGCCAGATGGGGCAAAGAATATGCCGGCCGCGCCGCCAGGCAGCGCCAAGGCAAGGCAAACGCGCTCGCGCCGCAGACCCTCTAAGGTGGCTCTAATGCATGTCGCCCAGAAGTGCGCAGCGATTCCGGGACAACGACATGCAGCAAAACAAGACTTAAAGCGCGTTGCCTGAATCCGGTTCAGCGCGACGCGCGTTAGGTAGCTTCAGACAAAAGAACGCCGCGGGTTTGAAGCCGCGGCGTTCTTCTACAATTCATAACCTGGTCAGCTTGACGGCTGCGGCTCCATGCCGCCTTCGGGCTCGGGGCCTTTCTTGCGGCGACCGCCGGTGCCGGCCTTCGGCACGGCCGAGCCGCGGCTGGGCGGGGTGTCGTCGCCGAGGTCGCGGGCGGGCTTGTTGCCCGCGATCAGCTGCTTGATCTCGTCGCCGGACAGCGTCTCGTATTCGAGCAGTCCCTCGGCGAGCGCGATCCATTCCTTCTTCTTCTTGATCAGGATGGTCTTGGCGGTCGAATAGGCGTCGTCGATCAGGCGCCGCACCTCGGCGTCGATGATCTGCGCCGTCTCTTCCGAGATGTTCTGGGTGCGCGCCACCGAATGGCCGAGGAAGACCTCTTCCTGGTTGTCGCCATAGGCGACGTGGCCGAGCTTGTCGGAGAAGCCCCAGCGCGTGACCATGGCGCGCGCCAGCTTGGTCGCCTGCTCGATATCCGAGGAGGCGCCCGACGTGATGTTCTCCTTGCCGAACTTGAACTCCTCGGCGACGCGGCCGCCCATCATGATCGCAAGCCGCGAGATCATGTACTTGTAGCTCATCGAATAGCGGTCGCCTTCCGGCAACTGCATGACCATGCCAAGCGCGCGGCCGCGCGGGATGATGGTTGCCTTGTGCAGCGGATCGGCCGACGGCACGTTGAGCGCCAGGATCGCGTGCCCGGCCTCGTGATAGGCGGTCAGCTCCTTCTCGGCCTGCGTCATCGCCGACGAGCGGCGCTCGGCGCCCATCATGATCTTGTCCTTGGCGTCCTCGAACTCGGCCATGGTGACGAGCCGCTTGTTGCGGCGCGCCGCCATCAGCGCGGATTCATTGACGAGGTTCATCAGATCGGCGCCGGAAAAGCCCGGCGTGCCGCGCGCAACCACCTTGAGGTCGACATTGGGCGCCAGCGGCACGTTGCGCACATGCACCTTGAGGATCTTCTCGCGGCCGACGATGTCGGGGTTCGGCACCACGACCTGGCGGTCGAAACGGCCGGGCCTCAGCAGCGCCGGGTCGAGCACGTCGGGCCGGTTAGTGGCGGCGATGAGGATGATGCTCTCGTTGGACTCGAAACCGTCCATCTCGACCAGCAGCTGGTTCAGCGTCTGCTCGCGTTCGTCATTGCCGCCGCCGAGGCCGGCGCCGCGATGGCGGCCGACGGCATCGATTTCGTCGATGAAGATGATGCAGGGCGCGTTCTTCTTGGCCTGGTCGAACATGTCGCGCACGCGGCTTGCGCCGACGCCGACGAACATCTCGACGAAGTCCGAGCCGGAAATGGTGAAGAACGGCACGTTGGCTTCACCGGCGACCGAGCGGGCGAGCAGCGTCTTGCCGGTGCCGGGCGGGCCGACCAGGAGCACGCCGCGCGGAATCTTGCCGCCGAGGCGCTGGAACTTCTGCGGATCGCGCAGGAACTCGACGATCTCTTCGAGATCCTCCTTGGCCTCGTCGACGCCGGCGACGTCCTGGAAGGTGACGCGGCCATGCGCCTCGGTCAAAAGCTTGGCCTTCGACTTGCCGAAGCCCATGGCGCGGCCGGAGCCTGATTGCATCTGGCGCATGAAGAATATCCACACGCCGAGGATCAGGATCATCGGCAGCCACGAGATCAGATAGCCGAACAACGAATTGGAGCCGTCGGTCTCGGGCTTGGCGGTGATGGTGACGTTCTTGTCCTGCAGCCTGGAGACCAGCGACGGGTCGCCGGGCGAATAGGTCTGGAAGCCGTTGGCGTTGTCCGTGTAGTTGCCGAAGATGCGGGCGCCGGCGATGGTCACGCTTTTGACCCGGCCCGACGCGACGTCCTGCAGGAACTGCGAATAGGCGATATCCGTGGTGGCGCCGCGCGTCTGCGGCGTCTGGAAAAGATTGAACAGGGCTATGAGCAGGACCGCTATGATCGCCCAGAGCGCGAGGTTGCGATAATTCGGATTCATCTATTGTCCCGTTGGCGTCCGCGCGCGGACCCGCGATGATGGATTAGCTTGGGCCTAACATAGGGAGAGCGCCCCCCCTTGCCAAGCAGAACAGCACGTATCGGTTAAGCTTTCGCCCACCCTCGGCCATCATCATGGCGGCGGAATGGCAGTGCCGGCAACGGCGGCGCGCCGATCAGGGCCGCGGCGGCGGCGGCGGGCTCGATGTCGAAGGAGGGCAGGAAGCGCGCGAAAGGAGCCACCGCCGGAGCGATCGAGACCGATCGCGAGCCGGCATTGCCGCCCGCAAGACCAAGGCATTCGCCGGCGGACCACAGCGCGGGCTCCGCGGCAAGCGCGGCGCGCGAAAGGCTCGGCGGGATATCCTCGCTCAAGGCCGCTTTCCCGGCGGCGGCCCCCAGCGGCGCGATCACCAAGTCGCCCGGCCCGTCTTTCAAAGTGATGCGCCGCCGATTGTCCCAGAGCCGGTTGTGCTCCGGCGGCGCGGCGGCAGGCAGGTTGCGGTTCTCGCGGCGAAGGAAAATGCCGGTTCGTCGCGCGTCGATGACCGTCCGCGACAATGTGGCGCGAAACGGAGCGGACTGCAGGCGCGAAAGCAGCGCAGCGCAGCGCGTCTCGTCGGCGAGAAACGAGACGCCGCCGATGGTGGCCAACAGGATGCGCAGCACATGGATGACAGCTTGGCCATCCTCATGCCCGGCGAACTCGCGATCGAGGCGGATGAGGCCCGGAACCGGCCTGCCGGCAAAGGCGTCGATGAGCGTGGCGGCGCGGCGGCCGACGTCCCGGCGCTCGAAAGCCGCCTGGTCGGCCCGTGCCAGCGCCTGCGCGATACGCTGTTCGCCGTCGCCCTGCGCGAGCTTCGCCCGCACGCGCGGCCGCTCGAAGCGAGCATCGGCATTGGTCGGATCCTCGATCCAGCCGATGTCGCGAGCCCGCAGCATCTCGCGCAGTGCCGCGCGCCTTGTGCCAAGCAGCGGCCGGACGATCCATGTCCGCCAGTCGAACAGCGTGGCGGGCGCCATGCCGGCGAGGCCCCGGCCCTCATCGTCGCGCGCCTGCCGCATCAGCACCGTCTCGGCCTGGTCGTCGGCGGTGTGGCCGGTCAGGATCAGCTTGATGCCTTCGGCGCCGGCAGCTTCGGCAAGCAGCCTGTAGCGCGCCTCGCGCGCGGCGGCCGCCAGACCGGTCGCGGGCTTGTCGCCGCGCCAGGCAAGAATGCGATGCGCGATGCCGCGATCGGCGCAGAAGCGTTGAACGAGCCGCGCCTCAGCGGCCGAGTCCGGCCTCAGCCCATGATCGACGGTCACCGCGAGCAGCCTGGCGGCCGATGCGGTCCGGTCGAGGTGATCTTTGAGGAGAAGGAGAAGGGCGGTCGAGTCACTGCCGCCGGACACGGCTGCAACGGCGCCGGTCGAAAGATCCAGGTCGGAGAAAAGGCAGTCCAAAAGGTCAGGTTTGCTGTCGGGCGTCAGCACGACGCCAGGGCCCTTTCCTGCTTGATGCGTTCCTTGAGGGCGCCGGAAACATCGGGATAGCGCTTGCCGATTTCACTGAAGGTGGCGCAGGCGACATCGTTCTGCTTCAGGCCGACCAGCGAAACGCCGAGCTTGAGCAGCATGTCGGGCGCCTTCTTGGCCTTCGGATAGTCCTTGCTGGCGGCGAGGAAGACTTCGGCCGCGTCACGGTATTTCTGCTGCCCGAGCAGCGACTCGCCCAGCCAGTAATGCGCATCAGCCGCCTTGGCGTCCTTGGGGAAGCGGGAAATATGGTCGCGAAAACCCTGTTCGGCGGTCGGATAATCGCCCGACAGGATGAACTGGTAGGAATTGCGATAGAGCTCGTCGGGATCGTTGGTCGACGGCAGGGCCGCCACTTCGGTGCCGCCGGACTTGCCCTTCTTGGCCGGCGTTTCGGCGGAAGGAGCGCTTGCCGTGGCCGCGGGAGCTTCCGCCGGCGCGCTGGCCTGCGGGCCGGTCTCGGCATTGACCACGTTGCCGTTCTTGTCGACGGTGATGGTGCCGAAATTCTTCGGCGGCGCGCCGGTGATCAGCTTACCGGGATCGCCGGTCTGCGATTCCACGATGACATCGCCAACGCTTTTGCCGCCGTTTTGCGCGCCGGTGCCGGCCGGCGGCTGCGTCGCCGGGGCCTGGGCGACGCCGTTGTCGGTTCCGGCGTCGCCGGTGCCGGATTGACCGGTGCCGGCATCGCCGAGATTGGTGTTGCCGTCATGGCTGTTCCCGTCCTGGGGCGCGGCTTCCGATTTCTTCTGCCCGGCCGGCTTGGCGCCTCCTTGGCCCTCGAGTTGCTGGAAACGGAACTCATTGTCTTCCTGCTGCTTGCGGATCTGTTCCTGCATCTGCAGGATCTGGAAATTCATCTCCTCGATCTTGCCGTTCAGCTGACGCAGTTGGTCTTCCAGACCAGTTACGCCGGCGCCGCCCTCCTGTTGCGCGACCTGCGCCTGTTCCGGCTTCTTCTTGTCGCCGAAGATGCCGAGCGTAGGCAGATGGAAGGTGAACCCGCTGTCGGCGGCCGGCCCGGCACTGTCGGCCGGCGCGGCAAGGCTTGGGAGGCTTGATACGAGCAGCAGCGCAAGCGTGCCGCTCAGGACCGTTCTGAAGTGCATTCTGTCTCTCGCGGTGGGTGTTGGCCTGATGCGCCTTTCCAAATCAAACAAGGGAGGAAGCGCCCTCGCGCTCATAGCAGGACGCGAGACTTCGGCCAAATTTTGTTTCGGTTTGTTGCAAAGGAAAAAGGCGGCCCTGAGGCCGCCTTTCATTTTTGGTATGTTGTATTTTTGTCGCCCGGGACGCCGAGCGCCCTTACCGAAAATCGACCCCGATCTTCGGTGTCATGCGTCAGGAGCCGGCGCCGGAAAGCGTGGTGACGGCGCGGCGGTTCTGCGACCAGCAGGAGATGTCGTCGCAGACCGCGACCGGACGCTCCTTGCCGTAAGAGATCGTCTTCAGGCGGCCGGCGGAGACGCCCTTGGAGACCAGGAAGTCGCGCGTGGCGGCGGCGCGGCGGGCGCCCAGCGCCAGGTTGTACTCACGCGTGCCGCGCTCGTCGGCATGGCCTTCGATGACGATCGCATACTGGCGATACTGGTTCAGCCACTGCGCCTGGCGGGCCAGCGTGGTCTGTGCGTCGGCGCGGATCGACGAGGAATCGGTGTCGAAGAAGATGCGGTCGCCGATGTTGACGGTGAAGTCCTGCGCCGAACCGGGCGTCGCGGCTCCGGCACCGTTGAGGCCGAGATCGGCCGCGCTGTTCGGGGTCTTCTTCGAGGCGCAACCGGTAATGGCGAGCGCCATCACGAGAGCGATCATCGCTGGGTTTCTGGTAAGTGCTGCGATACGGCCCATGCCGCCTCTCCTTCGCATATGAGTGATTTCGTTGATCACCCAGTAACCACGTTTGGGTTAACCGGCATTCAAGAAACACGGTTAATGTTTGGTTTCGAGCCGCCGTCCGCGACTGCTTGCCCCGCGCTTTACGAAGGGGCGACACTGCGCGCGGACCGTAGGCGGAAATGCGGCCAAAACATGGAAAAAGAGGGAATTGGGGAACTGGGGAATTGAAGAATTGGAGAAAGAGGTCACTTCAGCGACCCTCTGAGATTCACCAGCATCCCATAGATCTGGTTGTAGGATCGTAGCCACTCGTCAAGCTGTGTCTTTGAAATGTATTCGAGGTCGAAGGCATAGGAGATCCATGTCTCGACTTCGCTACACGACCCCATAGCCATTGAAATGAAGCGAGCGAATTCGGCTTTGGAATGAGGCTGCTTGGCAAAGCCCTCCGACAAATTAGCGCAGATAGCCTTGCTGGAGCGACGCAACTGATCGGCTAGCGCGTATTGCTCGATCTTCGGAAAGGCCAGCGTGGCTTTGTGAATTTCAAGAGAAACTGCGTAGGCCCGCTTATAGACCTGCAGGTCCCTGGCGCGTCCAACGTAGCGTCCCTGCTTCTCCATTTCTTCAGTTCTTCAATTCCCCAATTCCCCAGTTCCCCAATTCCCTTCCCCTCACTCAAGCAACGGCGACCAAGCCGGGTCCGACGCATAGTTCGCCGTCGGAATCTGCTGCTCGTTGCGGCCGGTGAGATCGACCGAGACCAGCTTCGGGCCGCCGGCGGAGTCGCGGAAGAACATCAGCACGCGGCCGTTCGGCGCCCAGGTCGGACCCTCCTGCTGGAAGCCGGAGGACAGGATGCGCTCGCTCGAGCCGTCGGTTTTCATGACGCCGATCTGGAACTCGCCGCCGCTCTGCTTGGTGAAGGCGATGAGGTCGCCGCGCGGCGACCAGACGGGCGTCGAATAGACGCCGTCGCCGAAGGAGATGCGGTGCGGATTTGAGCCGTCCGCGCCCATGACATAAATCTGCGAACGGCCGCTGCCGCCGCCGCGGTCGGAAGTGAAGACGATCTGCGAGCCGTCCGGCGAATAGGAGGGAGAAGTGTCGATCGCGGTCGAATCGGTGAGCCGCGTCGTCGAGCGGCTCCTCAGATCCATGGCGAAGATGTTGGAGTTGCCATCATCGCGCAGCAGGCTCATGATCACCTTCTGGCCGTCGGGCGAGAAGCGCGGCGCGAACGTCATGCCGGGAAAGTTGCCCACCAGCTCGCGCTGTCCGGTCTCGATCTGCAGCAGATACACCTTCGGCTGCCCGCTTTCGTAGGACATGTAGGTGATTTCCTGCCGGTTCGGCGAAAAACGCGGCGTCAGAACGATCGCGCGGCCGTCCGACAGGTAGCGTATGTTGGCGCCGTCCTGGTCCATGATGGCGAGCCGCTTCTTGCGGGCGTTCTTGGCGCCGGACTCGTCGACGAAGACGACGCGCGTGTCGAAATAGCCTTTTTCGCCGGTGATCCGCTCATAGATGGCGTCGGCAATGATATGGGCGACGCGCCTGGTGTTGGCGTCGTTGGCGAAGAACTGCTCGCCCGCCATCTGCTGGCCCGCAAACGTATCCCACAACCGGTACTGGGCGCGGATGCGGCCGTCGGCTTCCTTGCCGACGCTGCCGGTGACCAGCGCCTGCGCGTTGATCACCTTCCAGTCGTCGAAGCGCGGCGTGGCGTCCGGGCCGGAAATCTTCTCGATGAAGGCGCTCTTGTCGATCGGCGCGAACAGGCCGGAGCGCTTCAGGTCGGCGGTGACGATCTCGGTGATCTGCGCGCCCAGCGCATCATTCGACTGGAAGTCCGTGATGGCGATCGGCAGCGGTTCGACATTGCCCTTGTTGACGTTGATCTCGACGAGAGCCCATGCCGGCGCGGCAGCGCCAACGAGAGAACCCAGCGCTATTGTCGCGACCATCAGGAGCGGCTTGAGGGTGAATTTCATATCTTCTCGCTTCTCTTCGCTGATTGTGCGGAGGGCAGGCCTCAGAGGCCAAGCATTTCCCTCGGATCGAAAGTGACCTTGATCTGCGCCCAGATGTCCTGTTTTCCGGGAGGAACCTGCAGGCCGGCCATGTTGCATTTCTGGATAGCGCGCACCGCGCTTTCGTCGACCTGGCGGTTTCCGCTCGATTTCTCGACGACAGGCCGGCCGTCCAGCTTGCCGGAGGCGTCGAGATTGAACGAGATCACGGCGATGAGATCGTCCGAGGCTTCCATGCCCGCCGGGAAGGTCCAGCAACCCGCAAGCTGATCGCGCAGGGCCCCTTCCTCCGACTTCGACAGCTTCTGGCCCTGGTCCTTTTCGCCGCCGAGCGAGGCCTGCTGCGTCGAGCGCTTGGCGCCGCCGCCGGACGGCTTCTGCTTGTCCAGCAGGGCGGAAATCTCATCGGCATTGAACTGCTTGTCGTCCGACTTCGGCTTGGAAGACGCTTCCTTCACCGGCTTGTCGGCGTCCTTGCGGTCCGGCGCCTTGGCGCTTTCGGCCTGGGCCGGCTGCGGCTTCGGCCGCGCTTCCGGCGCAGGCGCGGAGTCTGGAAGCTTGGCCTCGTCGGTGGGTTGCTGCTGGGTGATCGCCTCGGCGACGGCGTCGGGCTTCACCTCGTCCTTCGGGATAGCGGCGGTCGTGTCCTTCGGCGGCGTCGGTGTCGGCTGCTTGGCCGGCGTCGGCTTGGGCTCCGTCTGCTTGACCGGCTCGGGCTTGACCTCTTCCTTCGGCGTCGGCGTCGGCGCGACTTCCGTTGCCGGGATCGGCTTCGGCTTTTCCTGCGGCTTCGGCACGTCCTCGACCGCTGGCTTCTCGGTCGGCGTCGGTGCGGGCGGCGGCGCCGCCGTCTTCTCGACCGGCTTCGGCTTGGCTTCGTCCGTCACCGGCTTGTCGGTATCGACGGTGTTCTCGCCGACCTTCTGTGCATTGGGCACGACGTCCGGCCGCTTGGTCGGCAGCGGCGCCGGTTTTTCATGCATCACCGACTTCTTGTCGCCCTGCAGCGTCTGCGGCACGGCTTCCATCGGCACGATGTCGACCGCCACCGACTCCACGTCGGCCGCCGGCATGGCAGGTGGCGACGACAGCGTGAACAGCCCGAAGGCCAGCGCCACCGTATGCAAGATCACCGATGAGGTGAGGCCGGTCCGCATTTGGCGTCTACTGATCCTGTTCCTGCAGCGAGACCAGGCCGATATTCTTGTAGCCGGCCGCCGAAATGCGGGCCATCACCTTCATCGCCGTACCGTAGTCGGTCGACTTGTCGCCGCGGATGAAGATGCGTTCGTCGTAACCGGTCTTCGAGATCGCCTGCAGCTTGGCTACCAGCTCCTCGATCGGGATCTCGGTCTCCTGCAGGAAAATCTTGCCCGTCGAGTCGATCGAAACGGTGATCGGCTGCGTGTCGATATTCATCGCCTTGGCCTGCGTGTCCGGCAGGTCGATCGGAACCCCGACGGTGAGCAGCGGCGCCGCGACCATGAAGATGATCAACAGCACCAGCATCACATCGACCATCGGCGTGACGTTGATTTCGGACATCAGGGCATGGTGACGGCCGCGCCGCCTATGGCCGCGTCCGCCTCGCCCCGAGCCACTTGCGCCTGCAGCAGACATCCCCATGATCGTTCCTCAGCCCTTCTGCGCTACTTTTTCATCGATTTGGCGCGAGAGTATGGCGGAGAACTCGTCCGCGAAGCCTTCCATGCGCATGCCGATCTTGTTCGCGTCCGACGACAGCTTGTTGTAGGCGATGACCGCGGGAATGGCCGCGAGCAGGCCGATCGCGGTGGCGAGCAGCGCCTCAGCGATACCGGGCGCCACCACCGAAAGGCTGGTGTTCTTCGAGGCGGCGATCGCCTGGAACGACGTCATGATGCCGATGACGGTGCCGAACAGCCCGATGAAGGGTGCGGCCGAGCCGGTGGTGGCGAGGAAGCCGAGCCGACCCTCCAGCTTCTCCATCTCGCGCGTCAGCGCCAGATCCATCGCCTTGTCGATGCGGGTCTGCAGCGCCAGCGCCGATTTCGCGCCCTTTTCGAAACTCTTCTTCCATTCGCGCATGGCGGCGACGAAGATCGCGCCCATGCCGGTGGTCTTGCGATCGGCCAGCGTCCGGTAGAGATCCTCCAGCGACTGGCCCGACCAGAACACCTGCTCGAAGCGGTTGAGCGCCAGCCGCATGCGGCTATAGGCGACGAGCTTGTCGATGATGATCGCCCAGGTCCAGATCGAGGCGCAGAGCAGGCCGATCATGACCAGCTTGACCACCCAGCCGGCCTGCATGAACAGGGCCCAGAGCGACAGATGCGCGCCCGGTTCGGCGAGTGCGATATTTTCCATGACTTACGTCCTTAAGATTTTCCGGGCATCGCTGGCGGCTGGCCCATGGGCATTCCTTTGGTCCGATCGCGCGAAGCTAGAAGCTTGCGGGATAGCCCCGAATGCACCGTTTCGCGGCCTTTTCGAGGCAAATATTGGTGAAAGGAAGGCGCACGGATTGCGCCAATCTTCGCCAATTCCTTCATGAACCGTTATGGTTAAGGATGGGTTAGGGCATCAGGCGCGGCGCATTGCCGCGCATGGCCGCGGCCAGCCGGCGAGACGCGACGCAGGGCAAGGTGGGATTCAGGTCAGGCTGAGCCCGCCGTTCGCAGGCCAGCCTCACCTGAATATCAGCTTGGCCGAGGCATGAAGGCCGCGATCCATTCCTTCGGGAAACGCTTTGGCCGGCCGCTTTCGCCGACGATCGCCGCTTCGACCTTGGCCTCGACCAGCACGTCGCCGCCGCGCTTCAATTGCTGGCCCATGAAGATGCGGGCGCCGGAAATATCGTCGGTGCGCGTGTCGATGGTTAGGATATCGTCCATGCGCGCCGGCGAGCGGAAGTCGATCTCCATGCGCCGCACCACCCAGACGATGCGCTCGCCATGCTTGCCGTCCAGGAGTTCGGTGTGATGGACGCCGGTCAGCCTCAGATAGTCGGAGCGCCCGCGTTCGAGGAATTCGAGATAGCGCGCATGATAGACGACGCCGGAGAAATCCGTGTCGGCATAGTAGACCCTCGCCATCAGCCGGTGGCCGAAATCCGTCAGCGCGCCGGAAAGCCCTGCGCCGAGCGCCGCCGATTCACCATGATCGTCCATCGCGCTTTCCTTTTCAGGCCCGAACAGGCACCTAAAGCCCTCGGGCTTTAGGCATTTTTCTGTGCGTGTCGTTGTCCCAAAAACCGCTGCACGCTTTTGGGCGACACGCACTGTTTTCGCGCGGGAACGGGATGGCATTGTTGGGCACGATGATCAAGACCTTGATGGCAGCGCTGCTTGCGCTTGGCCCGTTAGCGTTGCCCGCCGCAGCGGCGACCTTCTCGATGAAGCGCGGCCTCAATCTCGACCAGTGGGTCACCTGGCCGGCCGAGGACAGATGGGGCGAGCGCGAGGCGATCCTGCCTTATCCGGAATGGCGCAAATTCCTCAAGGAGGACGACCTCAAGGCGCTCAAGGGCGCAGGCCTCGACTTCCTGCGCATGCCGGTCGATCCTTCGCCCTTTCTTTCGGACCGCACCACGGCCCTTCGCGACGACCTCTATGCCAGTGTGCTGGACTCCGCGCGCATGATCAACCGTGCCGGCCTGAAGGTGATCGTCGACCTGCATCTGATCCCCGCCGGCGGCAACCGCAAGATCGGCATGAGCGAGGTGGTGCATGACCCGGCCGTCTTCGATGCCTATGCCGAGCTGGTGCGCAAGATGGCGCGGACGCTGGCAAAGGAGGACCCGAAGCTTGTCGCGCTGGAACTGATGAACGAGCCGCTGGTCGATTGCGACGAGAACGGCACCAACCTTTGGCCCGACCGTCAGAAGCAATTGTTCGCCGTCGCGCGCGCCTCCGCCACCAGGCTGACGCTGGTGCTGAGCGGCGGCTGCTATTCGAACGCGGAGTCGCTGGCCAGGATCGATCCCAAGGCGATCGCCGATGACAACATCATCTGGGCTTTCCACGCCTACGATCCGTTTCTTCTGACGCATCAGGGCGCAAACTGGGCCGGCGACTTCATTCCCTATGTCACCGGCCTGTCCTACCCGTTGACGGCTGTCCCGAAGGCGCAACTCGACATGACGCTCGACACGATCCGCGAGCGGATCAAGGCCGAGGCGCCTTGGGCGCGGCGGAGCGGCCTGCTCGCCTATCTCGACGAGCAGGTGGCGACGATGGACAGCCCTGAAAAGCTGCTTGGCGTGATGGATGCGCCGTTCGCGACGGTCGACGCCTGGGCGAAGGCCAACGGCGTCAAGCCGCAGGACATCACGCTCGGTGAATTCGGCATGATCCGCAAGGAATACGGCAACAGCTTCGTCATGCCGGCCGCATATCGCGCAGCCTATGTGCGCGACATGATCGCCCGCGCCGAGGCGCATGGCTTTTCCTGGTCGGTGTGGAGCTATGGCGGCGCCTTCGGCGTGGTCGACGCCTTCGATGGCGAGAAGGCCGAGCCGGACGTGATGAATATGATCAGGTCGCTGCGCTGAGGCAGCGGGCCGGGGCGACACGCCTCAGCCCAGATCGATCTGCAGGATTTCCGGCCGCACCCCGAGACGCACCGGCAGAATGCTGAAGCCCAGCCCGCCCGACACGATCAGGTTCCGGTCATTCTCCACGACATGACCGTAGGCGAAGCGATTGCCATAGTCCGAAGGCACGACCGGCGAATAGCCGAACAGCCGCACCTGTCCGCCATGCGTGTGTCCGGACAGTGTCAGCGACACCCGCTCCGGCACCTTCGTGAAAATGTCGGGCTCGTGTGCAAGCAGGATGATCGGCTCGCTGCCCTGGATCTTGGCCAAGGTGCCCGGGAGATCGTCGAAGCCCTGGAAACTGTCACGGCCTTTGGCCTTGTTCGGCAGCAGCGCCAACTGATCGGCTAGCCCGGCGATCCAGAAACCATGCCCGTCCTTTTCCAGCCGCACGACGTCGTTTTCCAGCACCGGGATGCCGACATGCTCGAGCGCCTTGCGCGACTGGGTCGGGCCGGCTTCCGCTCGCTGGGCGAAGAAATCCGTCCACCAATCGTGATTGCCGAGGATCGACAGCACGCCGAGCGGCGCCTTCAGCCCCGACAAAGCCTCGGCCCACTCCTCCACCCGCACCCGGCCGGTCACCAGCTTTGTCCCGGCGGTATAGTCACCGAGCAGCACGATCAGATCCGGCTGCAACGCGTTGGCCTGCTCGGCAAGCGCTGTGATCCGTTCCGGCGTCATCCAGGGCCGGCAGGAGTGGATATCGGCCAGCGCCACGACGCGCAGCTTAAGCCCGGCCGGCCAGTGCGGCGGCGTCAATGTGTAGCGCTTCACATGGGTGAGCAGCATCGGCTCGATGCCGACCGCATAGGCGCTGAGCGACACCATGGCGAAGGCCGAGCCGCCGACAAGGCGCAGGAAAGCGCGTCTGGTGATCATAGGTCGCCCCAAGCCCTAGGATTGCGTCAGATAGCCTATCTTAAAGGATGCAATTGCGCCCTCAGTCGGGCCGAGCCGCGCAGATTCTGCGCAGATCGGCCATTGCGCCGCCGAAACGGCGAACAAATCTGCGTTACTCCTCCTGGAACAGGCTGATCTGCTGCTGGGCGATGTCCCTCGGCGGGTCGAGGCCGAGATGGCGCCAGGCGTTGGCGGTCAGCACGCGGCCGCGCGGCGTGCGCTGGATGAAGCCCTGCTGGATCAGATAAGGTTCGATGATGTCCTCGATCGCGTCGCGCGGCTCGGAGAGCCCGGCCGCGATCGTCTCGATGCCGACCGGACCGCCGCCGAAATTGCGCGCGATCATCGACAGATAGCGGCGGTCGAGCGCGTCGAGGCCGAGCGCATCGACCTCCAGCCTGGTCAGCGCCTCGTCGGCGATCCTCCTGTCGACATGACCGTCGCCGGCGACCGAAGCAAAATCGCGCACCCTGCGCAGCAGCCTGCCGGCGATGCGCGGCGTGCCGCGCGCGCGGCGCGCGATCTCCACCGCCCCATCGTCGCCGAGCGGCATCGACAGGATGCGGGCGCCGCGGCGCACGATCTGCTCCAGCTCCTCGACCGTGTAGAAATTGAGCCGGACCGGAATGCCGAAACGGTCGCGCAACGGATTGGTCAGCAGGCCGAGCCTCGTCGTTGCCGCGACCAGCGTGAAACGGGCAAGGTCGATCTTGACCGAGCGCGCCGCCGGCCCCTCGCCGATGATGAGATCGAGCTGGAAATCCTCCATTGCCGGATAGAGGATTTCCTCGACCGCCGGGTTGAGGCGATGGATCTCGTCGATGAAAAGGACGTCGCGCTCCTCGAGATTGGTCAGCAGCGCCGCGAGATCGCCGGCCTTGGCGATGACCGGACCCGAGGTCGAGCGGAAATTGACGCCGAGCTCGCGCGCCATGATCTGCGCCAGCGTCGTCTTGCCGAGCCCCGGCGGCCCGACGAACAGCACATGGTCGAGCGCCTCGCCGCGGCTCTTGGCGGCATCGACGAAGACCTTGAGATTGGCACGCACCGCCGCCTGGCCGACGAACTCGTCGAGCGACTGCGGCCGCAAGGTCTGGTCGGCATCCTCACCGCGCTTGTCGGGGGCAATGAGGCGGGGCGAAAGGGTCATGCCGCGCCCTTTGTGCGCGGCGCAACTCCGACAATCTGAAGGCCAACCGCGTCCCTTACCGCAGCATCGACTTCTTCCAGCGTGGCTGGACCGCCGAACGGATCGCCTAGAAACCCAGCAAGGTCAGCGAATTCAAGGTTGCGCGGCGTACCGATCAGACGGCCGTCCATGACCGTCAAGGCAGCCCTGTCGCCAGCCTTGAGCGACAGCACGTCGCGAACATGCTTTGGAATCGTCATCTGCCCCTTGGAAGTCAGCTTTGCATCTGCGCCCATATTCCTATTTGGGGCAAATGTCACCGCGCCAATTCCTTCAGGCCGAAGCGGATCAGCTTGGACGCGTCCGCGCCCTCGCCGGCCGATTTCAGTGCAGCCGCGACCGCGTTCGCGGCGATGTCGCGCGAATAACCGAGATTGACGAGCGCCGAGACCGCATCGGTGATCGGCGCGGCCGCGACGCCTTCGCCAAGCTCCTGCTTGAGGCCGATCGTGCCTGTGGCCGCGCCCGCATAGGCAGGCGCCTTGGTGCGCAATTCGGTGACGATGCGCTCCGCCACCTTCTTGCCGACGCCGGGCGCGCGGGAGACCATGGCGATGTCGCGCAGCGCGATCGCGTTGGCGAGGTCGGCCGGCGCCAGCGTCGACAGGATGGCCAGCGCCACCTTGGCGCCGACGCCCTGCACATTGTTCATCAAGAGGCGAAACCACTCGCGCTCCAGCCCGGTCTGAAAGCCATAGAGCCGGATCATGTCCTCGCGCACATAGGTCTCGATGAACAGCACCACCGCCTCGCCGGGCGAGGGCAGCGCGGCCAGCGTGCGCACCGAGCAATGGGCGACGTAGCCGACGCCATGCACGTCGATGACGCAGCTATCCTCGTCGATCTCGTCCAGCGTGCCTTTCAGCTTGCCGATCATGGATAAGCTCTCTTACGGGTGGGTGTCGGGCGCGATAAGCGTGACATCGGGAAAGTATTTTCTGAAACCTGTCGGATCGCGCGTAAGAATGGGATAGCCTCTGATGACGGCATGAGCACCGATCAAAAAATCGGGCATGACCCTCTCGCGCGGCCCTCCTTGCCGACGATAGAGCAAAAATGCCCGCGACGCCGCGAAGGCAGCTTCGAATGGCAACCCCTCACGTCGGTATTCATCTTCGGACAACACATCATCGACTTCTTCGATTGTCTCGTAGCGTATCGAGAACTCTGCATAGATGATCTGATTGATGACGAGGCTGCCGCGCTTGCGGGCAGCCTCTATTTTCGGCCGCGACCATTTCAGCCAGACAGGATCGCGGACCGCGACATCGATAAGCACATTGGTATCGACGAGCGTCGCCAAGATCAGCGATCCCTCGTCAGCGCCATGACGTCATCGGCATTCATCGTCTGATCGCCACTCCCCTCCAGCCGATCAAGCGCTGCGAGAAAACTGGCAAGCCGTTCACGATCTGCCAGCCGTCCCTTGTCGTGCCGGGGCGTGATCGTGATCTTTCCGCCCTCAATGCCGAAAATGACTTCGCTGTTGGCGACAATGCCGAATGTCTCGCGCAGATCGCGAGGAATGGTCACTTGGCCCTTGCTGGTCACTCGCATTGAAATATCCTTTCTTACAAGTAAGGAATATTCCAACAGACGGAACAAGTCAAGAACAACACTACCCGGCCAGCGCGGCCATCCGGTAGGCGACGCTCTGGCGGTGATGCGCGTGGCAGATGGCGATGGCCAGAGCGTCGGCGGCGTCGTCGGTGTCGAAGACAGCCTTCGGCATCAGCACCTTCACCATCATGTGGATCTGCTTCTTCTCGCCGTGGCCGACGCCGATCACCGCCTTCTTGACGGCATTGGGCGCATATTCGGCGACCACCAGCCCGGCGCGCGCCGGCACCAGCATGGCGATGCCGCGCGCCTGGCCGAGCTTCAACGTCGCCGTCGCATCCTTGTTGACGAAAGTCTGCTCGACCGCAGCCTCATGCGGCATGGCCTGGTGCAGCACCTCGGCCAAGCCGTCATGCAGCTGGCAGAGTCTTGTCGCCAGCGACTCCTTCTCGTCGGATCGCACCGTGCCGGATGCGATGAAGCGCAGCGAATTGCCCACGCTGTCGATAATACCCCAGCCGGTGCGCCTCAGGCCCGGATCGATGCCGATGATGCGAATCGCTTCCCCCATGCGCCAAGTCTAGCCGTGGCGGCAAGCGATGCCAGCAAAATGTGAACAAACCGGAAACAATTGCGATCTCAGCGATTCGCCGAAACGGTGAGACGCTCTAATTCGTCACGCGGCGGATGGTTTTCGACAGCCGCGTGAGAAATGCCGGCCTGGACGATGCGACCAGTTTCCACGCCAGGACTGCATTGCCCATGCGCCGCGGCAGGATGCCGATGCAAAGGAACCAGGCCGCCAGAGCAGCCCGCCGCCGCCAAGATGCGTTCATTTCCAGACTGGCGGCCGCGCCCGCTCTTGCCAGTCCCAGCCGCGAGTCGGTTGCAACCGGATGCTGGGGTTCGTCGACGCAGAGCGAAGCCAGCCGCTCTTCCAGATGCACCGGGTCGCGAAGGCCGGCATCCGGCGGCACGGTCAAGCCGATCTCGGCCGCCCGGCCGGACAAGGCTTCGAGACGCCGGAAATCATGCTGCACGCGCCAACGCGCCCGCTCGGCAAGCTTTTCGGCAAAGATCGAATGATTGGAGCCGTGGATGCGGTAGGCGCCAAGGCAGGTGTCGATGGATTTCACCTCTCCGTGCAGCGGCGCGAGCGTTGCGAGATAGCCGTCGGCGCCTTGCCGGAAATCGCTTTCAGGCATCGGCATTATCGTTTCCAGCGCTTCGCGGTCGAACGCCAGCCCGCTTGTCACCGTCGTGCGGTACCGCCCCTTGCGCAGCAATTCCGGCACGACGTCGCCTGAATCGAACGGCTGTTCCGGCGGTGGAAAGACATCCTTGATATGCTGGTCCTCATCAACGAGATGCAATCTGAATTGCGCTTGGGCGACATCCGCGTCCCACTCGTCCAACACCTCTGAGACGGCGTTCGGATAGAGATAGTCGTCGGCGTCGAGGAAAAGAACGATCTCCCCGGTGCTCGCCTCGAACCCGGTATTGAACGCAGCCGCATGCCCGCCATTCCTACGCCTCAGGCACGAGCGGATTTTGTCGCCATAGGACTCGATGACGGCCACCGACGCATCCGTCGATGCGTCATCGACGACGACGACCTCGACATTTCGGTGGTCCTGCTCCAACGCGCTGTCGATGGCGCGTCCTAGAAACTGTTCGTAGTTGTAGTTGGGGATGATGATCGATACCGGGATGCGGTCCAATGGCGAATGCACGGGATCAAGCCTCGCAATCTGCTTTGGTCACAGTGACGGTGGTTTTCTTGCAGAACCGGCTCGGGTCGACCCGGCTGCGGCGAACGGCTCCAACTAGGGGGCCATCGCTTCAAGGCAAGGGGTGATTTTCTCGAAGGCCGGCACTGCCTTTAACGCGAGACGGCTACCGCAATATCGAAGAGCGGTCGTGGTCGCAGGCGTTCGACCTGCGGCCAGGTCGCGGCTCGCCAAATCGCGGCTCGCAAAAATCACGGCTCGAACAAGGGATGCCGGTTCCGGCTCCCGCGCGACTCTGCCGCGGCGTTGTTGCAAACGCGGTTTCAGCCGCGCGCGAACGCCGTGTTCAAAAGACTGATCTGGTCGGACACCGGATTGGCGCGCCGGCTGGGCGCGTGCGTCTCGCTGATGACGCCGCCATAGATTTCCTCGTCCATGCGCCGCACCAGCGACTGCAGGCGCAGCGAGCGCGTCACGAGGTCCAGAAAATCCCCGGGCAGCTCGTTCCAGCCAAGCGCCTCGTCATGCGCGGACGCGGTGTCGAGACGCACCTTGGATTTCTCCGAAGCCACCTGGTCGCGCGTCATCTCGCCGGAATTCGCCGCCCGCTGCAGCAAGAGCCAGGAGGCAACCTGCATGAGCCTTGTGGTCAGCCGCATCGATTCGGCCGCATAGAGCGTCGCCGCCGTGCGCGACAATTTCTTGGCTTCGAGCCTGCCCTTGCCATCGAGATATTCGGCGGCCTGTTCGACCAGCCCCATGCCTTCCTGGTAAAGCGGCTTGAAGGATTGGGAGAAAACCCGGCGCTCCGCCAATTTGATGGTTTTCGCGCTGCCCTTCGAAGGCTCGTTCATCGATACGCCCCTGCACTGCCGCAGCCGATTCGGCATCCTTGCCGACGCGGCCGCACCCTAAATGACTGAGGCTTGAAAATGCGCTTCGATGCCAATGAAGGCAAGCGCATGTTTAACAAACGGTTAACGCCGGGCCGGTTCCGGCCATCCGCAAGCGGACGGCATCAGCCAGCCGGCAGCGGATAAAAAAAGAGCCGCGGATAAGGCGGCTCTCAGGAGTTTAACAGGGAGGCGTCAAACAAAGTGGCTCCAACCACTCGGTAAGAATCCAGCAAAACTGGATGCGCTTAGTAAACGCCCGTAAAGCTTAATGAACCCTTAACGCGGCGGCGATTTTTTAAGCGAACGCGCTTTACTGTGCCGGAACAGGACAGCGGATTCGCCGCCCGGGATCGTCCGAGCACCGGATTTCGGGCGCCGATCGTGGCGGCCGTAACATGTTTGCTGCTGCCGCGGCATCGTTCCGAAACACGCGCCACGCAAAAGGCCGCTCCACAAAGGCGGCGCGCAGATCCGCGCCGCTTGAAATCAGGCAGGATATCCGGAGCAAAATCATGGATTGGTATTCGATTGTCAAATTCCTTCACGTCGTCTCGGCCGTTTTGTGGGTCGGCGGCGGCTTCGTGCTGTTCCTGCTCGGCGTGCTGGCCGAGCGCGCCGGCAAAATCGAGGACAAGCTGCTGGCTATCCGCGCCAGCGGACAGCTCGGCGGCCGGTTCTTCGCGCCGATGTCGATGCTGACGCTGGTCTTTGGCCTCGTCATGTGCGGCTTGTGGGTCGGCTTTGCCGACCTGTGGATCGTCATCGGCCTCGTCGGCTATGCCACGACCTTCTCGATCGGCATGCTGATCTTCAAGCCGACCGGCGAGCGCATGGGCACCATGATTGCCGAGCAGGGCGTGACGCCGGCCGCCCTCGCCATCGGCCAGCGCATGATGAACTGGGCGCGCCTCGATTATGCGGTGATGCTGGTGATCATCGCCGACATGGTGCTGAAGCCCACTTTGCACGACGTCGGCATTCTTGCCGGCATGGCGATGGTGGTTGCGCTGGGCGCCGCGCTCGCCTTCGGCGGCAGCCGCCAGATGGTGCCGAGCGCCGCTTGACATTAAGGCGCTCGCCCGAAGGCGCGTTGAGATTCAGGTCAGGCCGAGTCGGAGTCGAAGACGGGCGCGAAGCGACCAAACTGGGTGGTTTCCGAGAACCGGCCTACGCCGGCCGTAGCCTTCATAGACGGACACATCTATGAGGGCTTCATCCGGCGAAGGCCGGAAGCGCAGGAAATCGCCATTTGCAGGCCGGCTTCACCTGAATATCGACGCGCCTCACATCAAACCGGCTATGCCGTCCCACAGCAGCTTGACGGCGACCACCGCGACGGTGGCGTAGGTGAACGGATAGAAGATCTCCGGCCGCATGCGGCGCACCAGCCACGCGCCGGCGATGGTGGACAGCGGCGCCAGTGGCATCAGCACCGCCGAAGCGGTGAGATTGGTGGTGTCGAACTGGCCGAGCGCGAAATAGGGGACGAGCTTCAACGCATTGGTGGCGGCAAAGAAGACTGCCGCCGTGCCCGACAGCACTTTCGGATCGAGCCGGATAGGCAGCGCATAGACCTGGAAGGGCGGGCCGCCGACATGGGCGACGAAGCTGGTGAAGCCGGCGACAGTGCCCCAGAAAGCGGCGGCAATGCGGTTCGGTTCCGCCACATGATCGGCGCCGTGACGGAACTGCAGGTAGATCCAGCGCAGCACGAACACCAGCGCGACGGCGCCGACGATCAGCCGCACCATCTCCTCAGTGACCAAAGCCGCGGTCAGCCAGCCGAGCCCGATGCCGATGACGGCGCCGGGCATCATGTCGACCAGCATCCTGCGGTCGTAGACGCCCCACCAGGTCCACACTGAAACCACGTCCATCAGACACAGGATCGGCAGCAGGATGGCGGCCGCTTGAACCGGCGGGATGGTCAGAGCCATCAACGGCACGCCGACGAAACCGACGGCGCCGCCGAAACCGCCTTTCGACAAGCCGACAAGGATCACCGCCGGAATGGCGGCAGCATAGAACCACGGGTCGCTGAGCAGGCCTGACATCGGCAAAGGAGGGTTGGAGAAGGCGGGAATTCAGCCATAGCGCAGAACGGCGCCGCCGGGATAGTCATTAGTGCCGGCATCGGTTACCGCCGACCCCCTATATCGACGGCCGGCCGCATGGCCCGCGAAGCGGACGTGCTGCGATCTACCGAGCCGAGATTTTTGAACCAATCATATTTCCTAGGAAACCGTAGAACCAGTCAGCCTGAGCACGATCAGCCTCATACATAATGCGATCCTGTTCCTCGCGTGACTGAACACCCGGTTTGCCATAGAAGCCATCCAGCGCCGCCTGCATGCGCCGGAATCCCTCGATTGTCACTTCGGGATGAGCTTGGAATGCGAAGGTACTTTCTCCATAGCTGAAGGCTTGGTTGGGGTAGAGATCGCTTGACGCGAGATGTGTTGCGCCGGCTGGCATATCGAATGTGTGGAAATGAGCCTGCGCGACATGCAGTGGGTTCGGGAGAGTGGCGCGGCCCGCTTCCGTGGGCCGCAACTCGTAGTATCCGAACTCTTGAACGCCGGAAGAAGGCGGTCCCACTCGGGCGCCAAGGGTATGGGCAATCTGTTGAGCGCCTAGGCAGAGGCCAAGCAATGGCACATCCTGCTTGATGCAGGCTTCAATCCAGTGTGCCTCCTCTTTGAGAAAAGGATATCTGATTGTCTCGTAAGCCTCGAACCTGCCACCGAAGATGATGCTGGCTGCAACATCACTTTCTGGCGCTCCTAATGCGTCTCCGTCAAACGGGTATCGATAATCGAGTTCAAATCCATGTCGAGTTCCAAAAATGGAAACCCGATCATCGCGCGGACCACGGTCGTGACAGACCAAGATCAATCGACGCTTCTCCGGTCCTGTGGCCATCCCGATATCCTGTGTGCTGGCACCAAGGCACATGTCTACGCGTCAGCAGGAGCGCAAATCAATTGCTGATCCGCCAACCGGGGCATTGATTGAAAGCTAAAGCTCCGGGGAGTTTGACTCGATCGCCCCCAGGCGCGACGATGCTCGTTTGGGTCGGTCCTCGTCCGCCGCATAGCCGACTGTTCAAGCCGCTCCCTTTGCTCTATGCCGCAATGCAACCATCTTCGCCCGGCATAGGCGAAACCGGGATCGAAGGCCAATGAACGAAGCAACTCCTCCCAACCGCTGCCGCATCGTGCTGATCGCGCCGCCGCTCGTGCCGGCGGAGCAAATCTGCGCGGCGTTCGACGGTGGCGACGTCGCCTCGTTGATCCTGCCCGACAACGGCATGGACGATGCCTCCTTCCAGGCCTTCGCCGAGAGGATAGTGCCGATCGCTCAAGGTGCCGGCGTCGCCGTCATCATCGCCGGCGACAGCCGCATCGCCGGTCGCGTCCAGGCCGACGGCATCCATGTCGAAGTGAAGCCCGCGGAACTCGCCGAGACGATCGAGCGCGTGGCCGGCAAGATGATGGTCGGCGCCGGCGGCGCCAAGACGCGCGACGAGGCGCTGGGGCTCGGCGAGGCGCGGCCCGACTATATGTTCTTCGGCCGTTTCGGCTATGACAACAAGCCGGAGCCGCACCACCGCAACCTCGCGCTGGGCGAATGGTGGGCGGAGATGATCTCGATCCCCTGCATCGTCATGGCCGGCTCCGAGCTTGCCTCCGTCGAGACGGTGGCCGCGACCGGTGCCGAGTTCGTGGCGCTGTCCAGCGCCGTCTTTGCCGATGGACGCGACCCGCGCGCCGCGATCGCCGCCGCCAACGCGTTGCTCGATGAAACCGCGCCGCGTTTCGAGGACTGACATGCGCCTGCGTGGCCTTTGCCTGACGGTTCTGGCCGGCTTGTTTGCGCAGGCCGCGATGGCGGCTGAGACCGTCCCGCTGCCGCAGCCGCGGCCGGAGACGAGCGCACCGGACAAGAGCGCACCCGACGCAACCAAGCCGGATGCAAGCACGCCGGATAGCGGCATGCCGGAGACTGGCACGCCGGATAAGGGCAAACTGGATACAGCCACGCCGGACGCCGGCGCGCCGGATCCGAGCAGGTTCGGTACCGGCGCGCATATCGACAAGCCGATCCAAAACACCTTGCCGCAACCGGCGACCATGACGCCGCCATCGGCCGACGCCGTCAATCCCGACCGCTTCGGCGCCAAGCAGCCGGACGCCGCCTACGGCGCCTTCCAGCGCGGGCTTTACAAGACCGCCTACAATCTCGCCATGGAGCGCGCCAAGAACGGCGATCCGGCGGCTGAGACGCTCGTGGCTGAAATCCTGTCGCGCGGGCTGGGTGTGCCGCTCAATCCGGCCGAGGCCGCGAAATGGTATGCGCTGGCCGCCGAACAGGGCGTGCCGGAGGCTCAGTTCCAATATGCGCTGGCGCTGCTGGACGGCCGCTATGTGAAGAAGGACGAAAAGGCCGCTTTCGCGCTGATGCAGGCCGCGGCCGAGGCCGGCAACCGGCTTGCCCAGTTCAACTTCGCCCAATTGCTCGTCCAGCAGGATCCCGGCGATGACGGCCTTGTGAAGGCCGCCGCCTATTACGAGCGCGCAGCCGCCACCGGACTTGCCGATGCGCAGTATGCGCTGGCGCAGCTCTACGCCAATGGCGTCGGCGGCAAGCCGCATGACGACGCCCAGGCGCGTCTTCTCCTGGCGCAGGCCGCGAGGCAGAACTACGACACCGCGCAGATCGACCTCGCCGCCTGGATGATCGAGGGGCGCGGCGGCGGGCGCGACCTGAAATCGGGCTTTGCCTGGATGAGACGGGCGGCGGAAGGCGGCAATGTCGCCGCCCAGAACCGTCTCGCCAAGCTCTATATGGGCGGCATCGGCACCGATCCGGACCTGATCCTTGCCGGCGCCTGGTACATCGTCGCCCGCCGCGCCGGGCTGATCGACCCGCAGATGGACGATTTTCTGCAGGGCCTCGACGACGAGCAAACCAAGCAGGCGCTGCAGAAGGCAAATCGCCTGCCGTAGGAGCAAATGCAGGAAAAGTGTCAGGCGGTCAGGTTCGGCGACTTCGCCGTAGCCTTTAGTCTGCATTGTTCCAAAGGAGAAGACTTCGTCATTGCATATGGTCGAGCACGACCTTGCCGAAGGGCGAGCCATGCTCGAGGTAGCGAAGCGCCGATGCGGCCTCGTACCAGGGAAACACTCTGTCGATCACCGGACGCAGGCCGTTGACGACAATCGCCCGGTTCATTGCCTCGAAGGACTGGCGTGACCCGACTGGAATGCCGCGCGCCGTGACCTGACGGCGGAAGATGTCGAGCGGATTGACCGATCCGTCGTTGCCGCCGAGATAGCCGATGACGTTAATCTGGCCGCAGCGGGCCGCCGCATTGAGCGACTGCGCGAAACTGCGTGGACCGCCGACCTCGATGATGTGGTCCGCGCCGCGTCCGTCCGTCAGCCGCAGCACGGCTTCCGCCCATTCCGGATTGTCGCGATAATTCACGCCGTCATTCGCGCCGAGCTCTTTTGCCCGAGCAAGCTTTTCATCGCTGCTCGACGTGACGATAACGCGCGCCCCGGCGCTCTTCGCAAGCTGCACGGCGAACAGCGACACGCCGCCGGTGCCGAGAGTGAGCACCGTCTCGCCCGGCCTCAACTTGCCTTCGGTGAACAGCGCATGCCAGGCGGTCACGCCAGCGCAGGCCAGCGTTGCCGCTTCGACGTCGGTTAGATGAGCGGGGGCGAGCACCGCTGCCTGCTCATCGAGCAGCGCATACTCGCTGAGCATGCCGTCGATCGGCCCGCCACGCTGGTAAGACGCCTCGGCCATGGCGAAGCTGCCGGCTACCCAGCGTTGCCAGAACGTGCCGCAGACACGGTCGCCGACCTTGAACCGGCTGACCTCAGCGCCGACAGCCGCCACCTGGCCGACGCCGTCGGAAAGCAGCACCAGGGGCAGGGTGAATTTCGAGTGATAGCTGCCGCGGGCAATTTCGACATCGCGGTAATTGAGCGCGCTCGCCTTGACCTTGATGAGGATTTCCTGGCGCCCCGGCGCCGGCGTCGGCCGTTCAACGAGCTTGAGGTTTTCTATGCCGCCCGGGGCCTGTAATTCGATCGTGCGCATTTGCTTTCCTTCGACTGGAGTGTCGGCAGGAAAATCGCTTGCGCGACAGCGGAATTCAAATTCATAATAATCAGAATGATTATGCATCTGGAACATGAGCGATGATTGAGGAACTGCGCACCCTCGTCCTCTTCGCCGAGGAAGGTTCCATCCAGAAAGTCGCGCAGCGCCTGCCGCTGACGCAGCCGGCGGTGACCAGACAGCTGCAGCGGCTGGAGGACTTGCTCGGCACGACGCTGCTCGACCGCCGGCAAAAACCGCCGCGACTGACGTCGGCCGGATCCGAAGTGCTCTTGCGCGCCAGGGACATCCTTGCCTCGGTGGAGGCTCTGAAGTCTTTTGCAGCCGAGGCCGAACCGCGAGGCGTGCTGCGACTTGGCCTGGCGCATGGATTGTCCGACGCCAGCGTGGCCAACGCCATCGCCGGCGTCGCCGCGACGTTTCCAAACGTCTCGCTGCGTCTGCGGACCGCCTGGAGCGGAGAACTCAGCGATCAATTCGAGCGCGGCCAATTCGACATTGCGATCGTTCTGAGAGCCCCTGACTACGAGGGTCCGGGCAAGCTTGGCATCGAGCGTCTCAGCGTCATCGCCCGGGCCGGCGGCACGCAGCGCCATCTCGAAGCCGGGTCGCCGATGCCCTGGGTGCTCAGCCCCGAACCTTGCGACGCCCGTCAAAGGCTGCTGTCTGTGATGGGGAGCGACAAACGGCGCCGGCTGGTCGTCTCGGCGGAAATTCAGGATCCCGCGATGCAGATGGAATGGGTCCGTCGCGGACACGGCCTCGGCCTGATGCCGTCGCGGTTGGCGGTGCGCGGAATTCCCGACGGCCTTGCCCTTGTCGATGCCGGCGATTTCGATCTTTTCATGCGGGTCGTGGCGCTCCGCTCCCCACATCTCAACCGCCTGGAAAAGGTAGCGGACGCCATCGCTCAGGCCGTCGGCGAGGCGATCGCGGTCACTGGCTGATACTGGCTCGCCGGGCGCGGCCGTTGCCTGCCTCCCTTGCTACTATGGGCAATTTGTGGTCTTGGAGGCGCCAAAGCGCGAGCCGCGCCAGAAAAATCTCATTCCGGATCAGTTCATCATGGCCAAGATCAGTGGCAACGAAATCCGTCCCGGCTATGTCATCGAGCACGATGGCGGGCTTTGGGTGGCGGTCAAGACCAACACCGTCAAGCCGGGCAAGGGCGGCGCCTACAATCAGGTCGAGCTGAAGAACCTGATCAACGGCACCAAGCTCAACGAGCGCTTCCGCTCGGCCGAGACCGTTGAGCAGATCCGGCTCGACCTAAAGGATTTTTCGTTCCTCTATGAGCAGGGCGACGCGCTGGTCTTCATGGACACCGAAAGCTACGAGCAGCTTGAGCTGGCGAAGGACTTCGTCGGCGAGCGCGCCGCCTTCCTGCAGGATGGCATGATGGTGACGGTGCAGCTTTACGAGGAGCGGCCGATCGGCATTTCGCTGCCCGACCAAGTGACGCTGGCCATCACCGAGGCCGACCCGGTGGTGCGGGGCCAGACGGCCGCCTCCTCCTACAAGCCGGCGGTGCTGGAGAACGGCATCCGCGTGCTGGTGCCGCCCTTCATCTCGGCCGGCGAGCGCATCATCGTCGACACCAACGAAATCACCTACGTGCGCCGCGCGGATTAACGGCAAGAAAGCAGGAAGAAAAAATGGCGCGTTCCGCTCTCCTCAACGTCATGGTCCAGGCTGCGATGAAGGCCGGCCGCTCGTTGTCGCGCGACTTCGGCGAGGTGCAAAACCTGCAGGTCTCGATGAAAGGCCCGGGCGACTATGTCAGCCAGGCCGACCGCAAGGCCGAAGAGATCGTCTTCGCCGAGCTTTCCAAGGCGCGGCCGGGCTATGCCTTCCTGATGGAGGAGCGCGGCGCCGTCGAAGGCGACGACGCTCAGCACCGCTGGCTCGTCGACCCGCTCGACGGCACCACCAACTTCCTGCACGGCATCCCGCTCTTCTCGGTGTCGATCGCGCTCGAGCGCCAGGGCCAGATCGTCGCCGGCGTCGTCTACAATCCGGCGATGGACGAGCTCTACACGGCCGAGCGCGGCGGCGGCGCCTTCATGAACGACCGGCGATTGCGTGTTGCCGGCCGCTCCAAGCTGACCGACGCGGTGATCGGCTGCGGCGTGCCGCATCTCGGCCGCGGCCAGCACGGCAATTTCCTGATCGAGCTGCGCAACGTCATGGCCGAAGTCTCCGGCGTGCGCCGCCTCGGCTCCGCTGCGCTCGACCTTGCCTATGTCGCGGCCGGACGCATGGACGGTTTCTGGGAGACCGGCCTGTCGTCCTGGGACATCGCCGCGGGCATCCTTCTGGTGCGCGAAGCCGGCGGCTTCGTCTCCGACATGGATGGCGGACAGGGCATGCTGGACAGCGGCGAGGTCGTCGCCGGCAACGAGCTCATCCAGCGCGCGTTGCTGAAAACCGTCAAGAAGCCATTGGCTGCTCGCTGACTAATGCATGTCGCCCAGAAGTGTGCAGCGGTTCTGGGACAACGACATGCATCAAAAAACAAAGACTTAAAGCGCGTCGCCTGAATCCGGTCCAGCGCGATGCGCTTTAAGGCGTTCTTTGCGTCGAAACGACGCGCTGCTTTGGTCGCAAAACCGCAACCGAAGCTTGAAATACTGGTCCGCGACTGCCCAGATTAGGCGTTGCAGGATCATTCATGAACGACGCGCATCCAGATACAAAGCTTGAGATCCCCTTTGTCGGGCGCTGGCACTATTCGCGCGCCGAAATGATCGCCGACGGCATCGTTCACGCGGTGGGCATCGTGCTGGCGATCGCCGCCGGCTCGACTTTCCTGGCCCTGGCCGCCTTCCACTCCGGCCCCGGCGAATATGTCGCCGCGGTGTTCTACGTGGTGTCGCTGCTCACCGTGCTCTCGGTTTCGCTGGCCTATAATCTGTGGCCGGTTTCGTGGCCGGCGAAATGGATCCTGCGCCGCTTCGACCATGCCGCGATCTATCTCCTGATCGCCGCCACCTACACGCCCTTCCTCGCCCAGCTCGACAACTCGCCGCTGGCGCTGCCCATGATCGTCATCGTGTGGAGCGCGGCAACGGCCGGCATCGCCATCAAGATGTTCCTGCCCGGCCGGTACGACCGGCTGGCGATCGTCTTCTATCTCGCCATCGGCTGGAGCGGCGTGGCGCTCGCCGGACCGCTGGTCGAGAGGCTGCCGACGACCTCGGTCGCGCTGCTTGTCGCCGGCGGCATCGTCTATTCCTGCGGTGTCGTCTTCTTCGCCTGGAAGGGCCTGCGCTTTCACAATGCCGTCTGGCACGGCTTCGTCGTCACCGGCGCCGGCCTGCATCTGGCCGCCATGGTCGACTGCCTCGTCGTCAACCGGTTCTAGGCCCTGGAGCATTTCGGGAAAAGTGCGTAGCGGCTAAGTCCGGGCCTCGGCCGTGGCGTTCCGTTCGGAATTGCGCCAAAACAAGCAAGTGCCGGCGATATTGCCAAGCGCCATTCAATTTGGTCACAATTCCGTTTAGAGTCGCGGCAATTCTGCGGCGGTGGCATCGGAAACGGGGCACGGATGGCTTTTCTCAGATCCTTCGGCAGGCGATCGGACGTCCTGGTCTACGACCCGCACAAGCTGTCGAGCCCGCAGGTCTTCCTGCTCACCATGGTGATCTTCCTGATCATCGTCGCTTTCATCGCCGCCATCCTCACCCGCCAGATCTCGACCGCCTTCTCCAGCAATCCGGGCCTCAACGGATTGATTGTCGGCGTGCTGGCGGTCGGCATCCTGCTTGCTTTCGCCCAGGTCGGGCGGCTGTTTCGCGAGGTGCGCTGGGTCAATTCCTTCCGCGCCGGCTCCGAAACCACCGAGCCGGTGCTTTTGTCGCCGATGAAGGCGATGATCGGCCGCTCGTCGACGATCGCTTTTTCGACCTCCTCGATGCGCACGATGCTGGATTCCATCGCCACCCGCCTCGACGAGAGCCGCGACACCTCGCGCTATCTGGTCGGCCTGCTTGTGTTCCTCGGCCTGCTCGGCACCTTCTGGGGCCTGCTCAACACCATCGCCTCGATCCGCGAGACGATCGAGGCGTTGGACCCAGGCACCGGCGATGCCGCCGCCGTGCTCGACGCGCTCAAGCAAGGCCTGTCGGCGCCGCTCGCCGGCATGGGCACCGCGTTCTCGTCCTCGCTGTTCGGCCTTTCCGGCTCCCTGGTGCTCGGCTTCCTCGACCTGCAGGCCGGCCGCGCCCAGACCCGCTTCTACACCGAGCTTGAGAACTGGCTGTCTTCGGTCACCGATCTGTCGTCGGATATCGTCGTGTCCGAGACGTCGAAAACAGCCGAATCCTCCGAGGACATCCGCCTGCTGTCGGAGCGGTTGCGCAGCCTGCAGGAGAATGGCGGCGGCTCCAATCCGCGCGTCGCCACCGCCATGGCCAATCTTGCCGACGGCATCTCGGGGCTGGTGAAGAACATGCGCTCCGAGCAGCAGATCATGCGCGACTGGGTCGAAGCCCAGTCCGACGAGCAGAAGGCCATGCGCAACACGCTGGAAAAGATCGCCGACGCGCTGAAGAAGCAAGGGGTCCACTGACGTGGCGCTGGCAAGACGGCGCGCCGACCGCCGCATCGACTATTGGCCGGGCTTTGTCGACGCTTTGTCGACGCTGCTGCTGGCGATCATGTTCCTGCTCACCGTCTTCGTGCTGGCGCAGTTCCTGCTCAGCCGCGAGATCTCCGGCAAGGACACGGTTCTCAACCGGCTCAACTCGCAGATCAACGAGCTGACCCAGTTGCTCGCGCTCGAGCGCTCGAATTCGCAGGACAAGGAAGACTCGCTCGCCAATCTGCAGGCCTCGCTGTCGGCGGCGGAAGCGGAAAAGGGCCGGCTCCAGCAATTGCTGGAACAAGGCGCCGGCGCCGGCGATGCCGCCAACCAGCGCGCCACCGCATTGTCCGGCGAGCTCAGCAACCAGCGCCAGATCAGCCAGCAGGCGCTGAGCCAGGTCGAGATCCTCAACCAGCAGATCGCGGCGCTGCGCAAGCAGATCGGCGCGCTGGAAGACGCGCTCAACGTCTCCGAGCAGCGCGACCGCGACTCCAACACCAAGATCGCCGATCTCGGCCGCCGCCTGAATGTCGCGCTGGCGCAGCGCGTGCAGGAGCTCAACCGCTACCGTTCCGACTTCTTCGGCCGGCTGCGCGAGATCCTCGCCGACCGCGAGAACATCCGCATCGTCGGCGACCGCTTCGTCTTCCAATCGGAGGTGCTGTTCCCGACCGGCTCCGACGTGATCAACGACGCCGGCAAGGTCGAGATGAAGAAGCTCGCCGACGCCATCATCGAATTGCAGAAGGAAATCCCGCCGGAGATCAGCTGGGTGCTGCGTGTCGACGGCCATACCGACAACAAGCCGCTGTCCGGCACCGGCCGCTATCGCGACAACTGGGAGCTGTCGACCGCCCGCGCCACCTCGGTGGTGAAGTTCCTGATCGAGAACGGCGTGCCGGCCAACCGGTTGGTGGCCGCCGGCTTCGGCGAGTTCCAGCCGCTCGACCCTGCCGACACCGACGAGGCGCGCAGCAAGAACCGCCGCATTGAACTGAAGCTCACCGAACGGTGAGCTATTATCACGCCAAGTCACGGGGAGTTGTTTGTCGGCTGAATACTTAGAGCGCCAAGTCGCCGCGACAAGCGCCGAAAACATTATCTTTTTTTAATTACACATCGCAAATCGACGCACCTAACTTGCCGCGCAGGGCCGGGGTCCGCCGGCGATGCCTCGCATCGCGATGCGACGGAACCGGACGGCCCGAAAGGTCGGAAGACGAAGCGGCGCGGCCGCTCCCTTCCTGGTAGGAGGATGCGCCGCCATGCGCATTTCAACATCTCTCAAGACAGCAACCCTCGCTGCGGTTCTGATCGCGGCTCCGCTCGCCGCCTATGCGGCCGGCCGTCACAGGGGCGGCGCCCTGGACACACCCGATCCGACCGTTATGACCGGACCGCGCGTGACGAGCCTGGTCGAGCAGATGCAGGGCGTGAACCAGGGCATCACCGACGCCCGCGAAACGAACAGCATCTCGGCCTCGGAAGCGCAGCACCTGCATATGCGCACCGCGCATATCAGCCAGGCCGCGCAACATGTCGCGGCTTCGGATCACGGCAGGATACCGTCCGCGCAATATCATGAGCTGCTGCGCAGGCTCGACAGTGTCGACCAGAGACTGATGAACGACACCGGCAGCAGCTTCATGATGGGCGACGGTTCCGACGGCGGCAATTACCCGAACGGCTAGAGCATTTGCTCCGATCGCAGAGGAAGGGACGACCTGGCGCCCGCGGGACCTAGTCCCGAGGGCGCCCTTTTTCGATCGCGCCCTGCTTCGATTACAGGCCGAGCCAAAGCGCGATGATGGCGAGCACCGCCGGCGCCGTCTGGATGAACAGGATCTTGCGGCCGACGGTCGCCGCGCCGTAGAGGCCGGCGATGGCGACGCAAAGCAGGAAGAACATATCGATCTGGAACCCGCCGGCGCCGAGATAGAGGCCCCAGATCAGGCCCGCGGCGAGAAAGCCGTTATAGAGGCCCTGGTTGGCGGCAAGCACCTTCGAGGCGCTGGCGAATTCCGGCGTCAGCCCGAACGCCTTGCGGCCGCGCGGCGTGTCCCACAACACCATCTCAAGATAGACGATATAGCAGTGGATCAGCGCCACCAGCCCGACCAGGATATTGCCGACCATTGTCCCCTCCGTCCTTCGGACAAGCATTGACCACACGTCGACGACGCCGCGCAAGATAGGCTGACCCTGGAACCGCCAACCAGGGTTGCCAAGCTTCGCGCCTTGGTATCTTTTCGCGCCAGCCCCTTTGCAGCCGGAACCCATCATGTCCTTCCACAAACTCGACCAACTCGGCCATAAGCTCGAAGCGCTGGAGCATGCCTTAGCGATCCTCGGCGCCGACGAAGCGACGCATATGGCGGTCGGCGGCGGCGAGAAGCGCGCCGAGGCGATGTCCTCGCTTGCCGGCATGCTGCACCGCCAAGCCACAGCGCCCGAGATCGGCGACTGGATTTCGGCGGCCGAAGCCGAGCCGCTCGGCGAAGAGCAGCAGGCGGCGGTGCGGGAACTGCGCCGCCAATACACCAACCTCACTTGCCTGCCGGTCGAATTCGTCGAGCGCCAGACGGTGGCGCGCATGCGCTCCGAGCAGCTTTGGCGCGACCTGCGCGCCAGGAACGACTGGGCCGGCTTCCTGCCGGCGCTGGAAGGCGTCGTGACCCTGGTGCGCGAGGAAGCGGCGCTGCGCGCCGACGCGCTCGGCCTCGTCCCTTATGACGCGCTGATGGAGCAATACGATCCCGGCAACCGCGCCGCCGACATCACGCCGGTGTTTGCCGAGCTGAAGGCCTTCCTGCGCGACTTCCTGCCGCACGCGCTGGCCGTGCAGGATGCGCGGCTGGCAAAGCATCCGCGAAAGCCGCTCTCCGGCAGCTATGCCGTCGAGCGCCAGCGCGAGCTCGGCCTTGCCATGATGGCTGCCGTCGGCTTCGATCTCACCCACGGCTCGCTGTCGGTATCGCATCATCCCTTCTGCGGCGGCGTGCCGACCGACGTGCGCATCACCACCCGATACAAGACCTCCGACTTCCTGTCGGCGCTGATGGGCGTACTGCACGAGACCGGCCACGCCCTCTACGAGCAGAACCTGCCGAAAGCCTGGTCGCACTGGCCGCTCGGCAAGGCACGCGGCATGGCCGTGCATGAGAGCCAGAGCCTGTTTGTCGAAAAGCAGATCGGCCGTAACCCGGCCTTCTGGCGCTGGGCGCTGCCGGTGGTCGAGAAACATCTCGGCGAAGCCTGGTCGATCGACGACATCCTGCCGCATGTCCACCATGTCGAGCGCGGCCTGATCCGCGTCGACGCCGACGAAGTCACCTATCCGCTGCATGTCATCCTGCGCTACGAGCTCGAGCAGGAACTCGTGTCCGGCCGGCTGGAGGTCGCCGACCTGCCCGAGGCGTGGGACGCGAAGATGCGCGATTATCTCGGGCTTTCGACCATCGACAATCCGGCCGACGGCCCGATGCAGGACGTGCACTGGCCGGGCGCCGCCTTCGGCTATTTCCCCTCCTATACGCTGGGCGCCATGATGGCCGCGCAGCAATGGGCGGCTCTGACCAGGGAGCATCCGTCCGCCGACCAGGACCTCGCCAAGGGCGATTTCAGCGCCATCAATGAGTGGCGTCGCGCAAAGATCTGGTCGCAGGGATCGCGCTGGTCGACGCCGGACCTGCTCGAGCGCGCCACCGGCGAGAAGCTCAACGCCGCTTACTTCACCGAGCACTTGAGCAGGCGCTACGGCAACTGACCCGCGGGTCGAAACCAGCTGGGTGCGGCGTGCCTACTCCGCCGCGCCCTTGAAGGCGCTGGCGCCCGTCTCGAACTGCAGCTTGGCGAGTCGCGTGTAGATGCCGCCCTTGGCGACCAGGCTCTGATGCGTGCCTTCCTCGACGATGCGCCCGCCGTCCATGACCAGGATGCGGTCCGCCTTGAGCACTGTCGCCAGCCGGTGCGCGATGACGATGGTGGTGCGGCCGCGCATCAGCCGCTCCAGCGCTCTTTGCACCAGCGTCTCGCTCTCGGCGTCGAGCGCCGAGGTCGCTTCGTCGAGCAGCAGGATCGGCGCGTCGCGCAGGATGGCCCGCGCAATCGCGATGCGCTGGCGCTGCCCGCCGGACAGCGTCACGCCACGCTCGCCGACCTGGCTGTCATAGCCCTTGTCGAGTTTTAGAATGAATTCATCGGCAAGCGCATCCTTCGCTGCCGCTTCGATCTCGGCCTCGCTGGCGCCCGGCCGGCCAAAGCTGATGTTGTCGGCAGCGCTCGCCGCGAAGATGGTGACGTCCTGCGGCACGATGGCTATGCGCGCGCGGATGGCGGCGGGGTCGGCCTCGCGCACATCGACGCCGTCGATGACGATGCGCCCGCCCTCGGGATCGTAGAAGCGCAGGATCAGCGAGAAGACGGTGCTTTTTCCTGCGCCCGAGGGACCGACGATCGCCACTGTCTCGCCAGGCTTCACCTGGAAGCTCAGGCCGTGCACGGCGGCACGGTCCGGGCGTGCCGGATAGGAGAAGGAGACGTCGTCGAAACTGACGGCGCCTTTTGCCTTGGCCGGCAATGGCAAAGGATCGGCGGGTGGCAGGATGGCCGGTTTCTCGGCCAGGATCTCCGTCAGCCGCTCGGCGGCGCCCGCCGCCTGCGACAGCTCGCTCCAGACCTCCGACAGCGCGCCGAGCGCGCCGGCGGCAAACACCGAATAGAGCAGGAACTGGCCGAGCGTGCCCGGCGACAGCGTGCCGGCAAGCACGTCGCGCGAGCCGAACCACAGCACCGCGACCACCGAGGAGAAGATCATGAAGATGGCGAAGAAGGTCAGGAATGAGCGTGCGAACACCGAGGCCCGCGCCGCCTCGAAGGCGGCGTCGACAGCGTCTGCAAAGCGGCCGGTGACGAGCTTTTCGTTGGTGAAGGCCTGCAGCGTGCGCACCGCGCCGATCTGCTCGCTGGCATAGGCGGTGGCCTCGGCGAGCGTGTCCTGCGCTTGCCGGGACTTGCGCCGCACCGAGCGGCCGAAGGCGACCAGCGGCAGCACGATCACCGGAATGGCTGCAATGACCAGGCCGGAAAGTTTCGGACTGGTGACCACCATCATCGCCACCGCGCCGAGGCCCAGGATCAAATTGCGCAACGCGACCGAGGCGGTTGCGCCGACCGCCGACTTCACCTGCGTGGTGTCGGCGGCAAGCCGCGACACGATCTCGCCCGAATGCGCGCGATCGAAGAACGCCGGCGACAGCGTCGTGACATGCGAAAAGACGTCGCGGCGAATGTCGGCCACGACCCGCTCGCCGAGCGTGATGACGAAATAGTAGCGGCTGGCCGAAGCGGCCGCCAGCAAAGCCGCCATCAGAACCAGCGCCGCGAAATATTCCGCGATGAAGGTGGAGCTAGCGGCCTGGAAACCATGGTCGATCATGCGCCGCACGGCCATCGGCAAGGCGAGCGTCGTCACCGCCGCCACGATCAGCGAGATGACGGCGCCTATTACCAGCTTCCGGTAGCGGGTAACGTACGGAAAGAGGCTGCGGAGCGGCCGGACCGAGCGTCTGCGCTCGCTTGCGCTGCCACCGATTTCCGCCATGAGCGTTTCCTCTGGCCGCTTGGCGGGACCGCGCTTCAATATGCGCCCGCCGCGGCCTTGTGATTCAATTCCGGCTGATGTATAGGCTCGCCGACCGTTTTAGAAGCCGTGGCTTTTCATTAGCTGCGGCTTCGAGTTTTAAAAAGGGGCGCATCGACGCAGGCCTTCAGGCCCGTTGCCAGCGCCGGCAGCCAGGAAACACGACAATGAAGGCCGATATCCATCCCGACTACCACACCATCAAGGTCGTCATGACCGATGGCACCGAATACCAGACCCGTTCGACCTGGGGCAAGGAAGGCGACACGATGAACCTCGACATCGACCCGACCACGCACCCGGCCTGGACCGGCGGCCAGCAGACCCTGCTCGACCGCGGCGGCCGCCTCTCGAAATTCAAGAAGCGCTTCGAAGGTTTCGGCCTCTAAGCCTTCATCCGCTTTGTCGCAGATCAAAAACCCGCCTTCGAGGCGGGTTTTTTGTTGGCCGCATTTCTTCTCCCCGTTCTACGGTGAGAAGGTGCCCAAAGGGCGGATGAGGGGCAGCGCCGACCTCGACAAGTTGATCATCGGGCAAACAGGCTCATTGAGGCGCACTTTTCAGAACTCGGCGACAGTGCGCTTTTTCGACGACGCCAATGTCCTAGGCCGGCGCAGCCCCTCACCTGCCTGCCGGCATCCTCTCCCCGTATAGTGACGGGGAGAGGTGCTCTCGCCGGCGATTTCGCCAATCGCCATAGTCTCTACTCTTCCACCAGTTCCCTCAGCGCCATGCGCTTGTAAGCCGCGACCAGCCTGTCGCCCTCGTCCCGCTCGACGGAGATCGCCAGCCGCACCGCGGCCTCGCCCATCTGCCAGACGAGAAACGCGGCCGTCTCCAATTCGATCGGATCGGCATCGGGGCGAATCCGCTTCAGCACCGCGAGCAGGAAGTCGGCATTGGCGCGGCTGTCGGCGAGCTCCAGTTCGCGCAGCGCCTTGTCGGCTTGCGTGCCCGACCAGATGTCGCGCATCACCGGCTCGGCCAGGAACAGCTGGTAGTAGATATCGACCAGCTCCGAAAACGACCTGCGCAGGCCTTCAGCATCGCTGACATCCTTCAGCGCCGCGGAAATGCAGGCTTGGCTTTCGGCCGTGTAGCGCTCGGCCAGCGCCCAGACGATCGCCCGCTTGTCCGGGAAGAACTGGTAGAGCGAGCCGATCGACACCCCCGCCCGTTCCGCCACCTCGCCCATACGCATGGCGTCGCTGCCCTGCTCGGCAATCAAGGCCGAGGCGGCGGCAAGCATGCGCTCGACCCGCTCGCGGCTGCGCTGCTGGCTCGGCGACCGGCGCGGCGAAGCGATTGCCGCCTGGTCCGGCTTGGCGGTGACTTTTCCATCCATGGCTCTCTCCAGGCGATTCTCCGAAACCGGCTTGACTCACAAAATACGAGGGTTTATCACGTTTTGCAAATGTGAGGATTAGTCGCATTTTGAAATCGAGCAAAACCGGCATTGGAGCAACTGAGATGATGAAACTTCTTCCCACCCTCACCTTTGTCGCCGCGATCGGCTCCGGCGTCGTCGGCGGCGTCTTCTTCGCCTTCTCGAATTTCGTCATGGCAGCACTTGCCCGGCTGCCTGTCCCAAGCGGCATCGCGGCGATGAATTCGATCAACGTCACGGTGATCACGCCGACCTTCATGACGGCGCTGTTCGGCACCGGCCTCATCTGCCTCGTGTTGATCGCAGCGGCTCTCTTCGGCTGGAGCCAGTCGGGCACCTATTGGCTGCTCGCCGGGGCCGTGATCTATTTCGTCGGCAATCCGATCGTGACCATGGTCTTCAACGTGCCGCTCAATGACGCTTTAGCCGCCGTCGATCCTGCCAGCGCCAACGGCGCCGCCGTGTGGGCAAACCATCTGAGCGAGTGGGTAATGTGGAATCACGTCCGCACCGTCACCGCGATCGTGGCGATGGCCTGCTTCATCATGGCATTGATCTGAAGACGGCAGTCCGCGAATGCACCCCCCGAAGGTTGCGTCCAACTTTCGGGGGCAGTTCATCAGGCGGGGTCTTTTTTGCGATCCTTGCGATCAGCGTGACCGAGGTCGCGCTCCGGGTCGATGACATCGCGAACCAGCTGTTTGAGCTTTGCCGCGTCCGGAAAACCGCCGTCGCGCTTGCGCTCCCAGATCAGCACGTCATTGCAGGCGATAGTGAAGATGCCGCCGGTGCCCGGCACCAGCGTCACTTCGCCGAGATCTGTGCCGAAGGTCGAAAGCAGCTCCTGCGCCATCCAGCCGGCCCGCAGCAGCCACTGGCACTGCGTGCAGTAGGTGATGCGGATGACGGGCTGCGGCTTCTCGCTCATGTCGTGTCGCGTGGCCGGTCAGGCTGCGCTGAGCTTGGCCATCGTCTCGTCGTCGACCTCGAAATTGGCGTAGACGCTCTGCACGTCGTCATCGTCCTCGAGGGTGGCGACCAGCTTCATCAGCGACTGCGCCCGCTCTTCGTCGACCGGGACGTTGTTCTGCGGCTGCCAGATCGGCTTGACCGATTCCGCCTCGCCGAGCGCCGCCTCGAGCGACTTCGAAACGTCGCCGAGATTCTCGAAGGCGCAATAGATGGTGTGGCCTTCCTCGTCCGATTCCACGTCGTCGGCGCCGGCCTCGATCGCTGCTTCCATCACCTTGTCGGCGCTGCCGGCCGAGGCCGAATAATAGATCTCGCCGGCACGGTTCCACATGAACGACACCGAGCCGGTTTCGCCGAGCGCTCCGCCGGCCTTGGTGAAGGCCGCGCGCACATTGGAGGCCGAGCGGTTGCGGTTGTCGGTCAGCACTTCCACGATCAGCGCCACGCCGCCGGGGCCGTAGCCTTCGTAGCGCACCGCCTCGTAATTCTCGCCGTCGCCCGTGGACGCCTTGTTGATGGCCCGCTGGATGTTGTCCTTCGGCATCGACACTGCCTTGGCGTTCTGCACGGCGAGGCGAAGCCGCGGGTTCATCGATACATCGGGCGTCCCGGTCTTGGCGGCAACGGTGATTTCGCGTGCCAGCTTGGAAAACATTTTCGACCGCACCGCGTCCTGGCGGCCCTTGCGGTGCATGATATTCTTGAACTGCGAATGGCCAGCCATGGCACCCCTGTCGTGTTCGCCTAGAGCATCTCGAAGCGAGGTTTTGTCACTCTTGTCTTCGGGAAATGCTCGAATTCAAATTCTCAGAACGCCCCGGGCATGCCTGCGAAGGCGCGCGGCGCTCTTTGTCGGAATGGCCGGCTTATAGATAAATCGGCTCAATTCGTCCAGACGCTGTTGCTTCGGCGTTGAGCCGGCCGCTCACCCTTCCAGATCGGTTTTCAGCCGATCGAGAATGCTGACGGCGTGGCCGGCATACCGGCTGATCCAGCGGTCGTGGATCTGCTTGATCGGCAGTGCATTGAGGTGGTTCCAGCGCTCGCGTCCCTCGCGCCTCGCCACCACCAGATCGGCCTCCTCCAAGACTTTCAGGTGCATCATCACCGTGCAGCGGTCCATATCCGGGAACGCCTCGCACAGCGCGCCGGTGGTCTGCGGCTGATCCTTCAGGCGATCCAGCAATTCGCGCCGGCGCGGATGCGCCAAGGCCTTGAAAACATGGTCGTCGGAGGTTTGACTTGACATGTTATTTTTCTATAACATATCGTTTCAAGCAGCAAGGAAGGAGCTGTGGATATGTCCCTTGGTTTCAGGATTTCCGGGCGCATCGGCAAACCGGTCGCCGAAGTCTTCGACGCGGTCGTCAATCCGACAAAGCTCAGCGGCTATTTCACCACCATCGGCGGCGCCTCGGCGCCGCTTGTCGCCGGCACCACCGTCACCTGGTGGAAGGCAGTGCCGGTGGAGGTCGACGAGGTGACGAAGGACAAGCGCATCGTGCTGCGCTGGGACGCGACAGACACCGACGGCAATCCCGCCTACAAGACCCTTATCGAAATGAATTTCGAGCCGCTTGAGGACGGCGGCACTTTCGTCACCATCGCCGAGTCCGGCTGGCATGAAGGCGAGGCCGGCCTGAAGAAATCCTACCTGAATTGCGAGGGCTGGTCGCAGATGCTGGCCTGCATGAAGGCCTATCTCGAATATGGCATCAATCTGCGCGACGGCTACTACCGCAGCGAGATTAAGGGCGAGCCGGCCAACGAGACCAACATCTGAGGCCGACATTCAGGTCCCGATATCCGGCAGGAGAGGTCGCCCGATGACGAAAGCAACGCCATTCCTGATGTTCGAGGGAAAGGCCGAAGAGGCCATGATCCTCTATTGCGAGACCATTCCCGATAGCCGTGTGCTCGACATCACGCGCTATGGCTCGGGCGAGGACGGGGCGGAAGGAACGCTGAAGCTGGCGCGCGCCTCGATCGGCGGCGTCGAGGTCAGGGTCTACAACAGCCCCGTCCACCACGCCTTCACCTTCACGCCGTCCTTCTCCTTCTTTGTCGACTGTTCGTCGCAAGAGGAACTGGAGCGGACGGTCGACGTTCTTGCCAAGGATGGTGGATTTCTGATGCCGCCAGGCAATTACGGCTTCAGCCGTCGTTTCGCCTGGCTCAACGACCGCTTCGGCGTCTCCTGGCAGATCAACCTGCCGTGACGACATCCAACGCAATCGAGAGGATCGGCAGTGGACACCGAGATTACCGGCGGCATCAACATGGCCATGAAGGTGCCCTCGCACCAATACGAGGCAACAATCGCCTTCTATCGCGATGTTGTGCGGTTGAAGCCGTTTACGGCCAAGGCGCCGGCGATCGGTTTCGAACTTGGTCCCAATCGCCTCTGGATCGACGAGGCGCCGATGATGAGCCAGGCCGAAATCTGGCTGGAGCTTTTCACACCGGACTTCAAGAGCGCGGCCTCGCATCTTGCCAAGGCCGGTGTCGTGCGCTGCGACGCAATAGAGCCTTTGGGTGAAGGCTTTCGTGGCGGGTGGATCACCAACCCGGCCAACATCATTCACCTGGTGCGTGAGCCGGACGCCTGGTGAATCCTGTCGGAAAGGAGAACCGTATGGAGCTCAGAGAATCTCCCATCGCCGAAACCGCCATGCTGATCCGTCGGCCAGTCGCTGAGGTGTTCGAAGCGATCGTCGATCCGGCGGTCACCACGAAATTCTGGTTTACCCATTCCAGCGGTCGCCTGGATGACGGCAAGCCGGTCGAATGGGAGTGGCGCATGTATGGCGTCTCGACCAGGGTCGAGTTGAGCGAGATCGTCCCCAACGAGAAGATCATCATGCGGTGGAGCGATCCACCGACCACCGTCGTCTGGACCTTCACCGAGATGCCGGATGAAGCGACCTTCCTCGAAATCCGCAATTTCGGCTTCACCGGCTCCGGCGACGAGCAGGTGAAGCAGGCTGTCGAATCCACCGGCGGCTTCGCGCTGGTGCTTGCCGGCGCCAAGGCATGGCTGGAACAGGGCCTGGCGCTCGGCCTGATCGGCGACCGTCACCCGAAGGGTGTAGAATGAATTCGTCATGCTAGGGCGGAGCAAGGAGCGAAGCGACGCGCGCAGACCCTAGCATCCATGCCGTGACGCCGACGTTCCGCCGCGTCTCAGGATGATGAATACCCCAGTCGTTCGACAGCTGACACTCAGCCGTTACTCAATTCTGCTCCGCTGCATTCTTCGGCGTGGGTAACGGAATGGATTCTAGGGTCTGCGCTCCGCTTCGCGTCGCTCCGCCCTAGAATGACGAAGCTGTGCCAGCCTCAATGCCCCTCGCCCGACCCCTGCCTCTTACGCCGCCGCGCCAGCATATTCAGGCCCTCGACCAGCGCGGAAAAACCCATGGCGGCGTAGATGTAGCCCTTGGGCACATGGTAGCCCATGCCGTCGGCGATCAGCGTCATGCCGATCATCAACAGGAAGCCCAGCGCCAGCATGACGATAGAGGGGTTCCTGGCGATGAAATTGGCAAGCGGCGCCGCCGCCAGCATCATCGCGCTCACCGCCACGATCACCGCGATATACATGATGGCGATCTCGTCGGTCATGCCGACGGCAGTGATGATGGAATCGATCGAGAAGACGAGGTCGAGCAGGAGGATCTGGAAGATCGCGCCGGCAAGGCTCATCTGCAGCGTACCGCCGACCATCGTGTCCTGATGATCCTGCGGGTCGACCGTGTGATGGATTTCCTTGGTCGCCTTCCAGACCAGGAACAGGCCGCCGGCGATCAGGATCAGGTCGCGCCATGAAAAGCCGTGGCCGAGGGCGGTGAACACCGGCGTCGTCAATTGCACGATGATCGAGATCGTGGCGAGCAGGATCAGGCGCATGATCAGCGCCGCCGAAATGCCCAGCCGGCGTGCGCGGGCGCGCTGCGCCTCCGGCAGCTTGTTGGTCAGGATCGAGATGAAGATCAGATTGTCGATGCCGAGCACTATCTCGAGCACCACCAGCGTCAAAAGCGCGACCCACGCGGTCGGATCGGAAACAAAATGAAAGTGCGGCGCCAGAAATTCGACAAGCTGCATGAAGGTCGTCCCCTCTACGATCTAGAGCAGTTTTCGCGGGTTTCGTCGCCAGTTAGGTATTGATCTCGCTTATATCAATGTCACGACCAGAACGACGGCGCCGTTTCTTCCAGCCGCGGTCCGCGACGAAACGGCGCGATTTTCTCGGCAAGCCCGGTGCGATCGGAAATATCGACGCCGACGCCGCAGAGCGTCGCGGGCCCTGACGACGCCTCGAAACGGCCCTTCGGTACCTTCGAAAGGAACCGGTTCAGCGGTTCTTCCTTGTCCATGCCGAGCGAGGAATCATAGTCGCCGCACATGCCGGCGTCCGAAATATAGGCGGTGCCGCCATTGAGGATCTGATGGTCGGCGGTCGGCTGGTGCGTATGCGTGCCGACCACCAGGCTGGCGCGTCCGTCGACAAAATGCGCGAAGCACATCTTCTCCGAGGTCGCCTCGGCGTGGAAATCGATGACGGCCGCATCGGCCTGCTCGCCGAGCGGGCAGGCGGCAAGCTCACGCTCGCCGGCCTGGAAAGGGTCGTCGAGCTCGGGATGCATGAAGACGCGTCCCATGATGTTGGCGACCAGCACGCGCGCGCCATTGCGCGCAATGTAGACGCCCGAGCCGCGGCCCGGCGTGCCTCTGGGAAAATTGGAGGGACGCAGGAAGCGCTCCTCGCGCGGCGCGAAGATCAGCGCATCGCGCTGGTCCCAGACGTGGTTGCCGGTGGTGACGACATCCGCGCCGGCCGCCAGCGTCTCGCGAAAGATCTCCTCGGTGATGCCGAAGCCGCCGGCGGCGTTCTCGCCATTGACGATGACGAAGTCGAGCTTGAAATCGGAAATCAGCCCCGGCAGCTGTTCCCAGACTGCCGTGCGCCCTGTTTTGCCAACCATGTCGCCGAGGAAGAGAAGTCTCATGCGGCGCTGCGCGTACCGAGCGCCCGCGATACCGTTTCCGGTTCCTTGGCGATAACCTGCAGATAAGCCTGCGCCGCTTGGTCCGGCTCGGTTCTTCCTTGCTCCCAGTCTCTAAGCGTGCCGAGCGGAATGCGATAGCGAACAGAAAACTCCTCTTGGGTGAGATGCAAGGCCCGACGGATGACTTTGACACGCGCGACACGCGCCATGCCCGGCCGATCCGTGCCAATCGGCGGATTGTTCTTATCCGCCAGGGCGCCGGCCTCCGCCTCCGCGTCGCTCATGCTACGCAGACGCTCCCAATCGGATTCAGTCCCTGCGTGCTTGGTCATATGCTTTCTGCTCATGGCGCGTCGCCTTTCTGGCGGAGATCAGTCTTATTAGGTCGCTGCGTTCGGTGTAAACCACCGTCAGCACCAATCCATTGACGATTCCGATGCCAATGAAGCGCTCCTTTTCCTAATCCATGCAGCGATCCGAATAATGCAGAGCACGGATGTCGTCGAACAGGCGTTTGGCACCCGCAAATGCCACACCGTGCTTGGCAAGATTGCTCGTCGCCTTCTGGTCGTCCCATTCGAATTCAAGCATGCCAGCCTACTGGAATTCAGTAGTATTTGCCAGGTGGGCGCCCGCGTCAAGTCGTGAACCGGCGCAACCCGCTCTCGGTCAGTATTTCCGGAATGATGACGTCATGGTTCTCATCCGGCACCCGCTCGACTTCCTGGCAATCGAAGGCGATGCCAATCAGCCTCGGCGTGACGCCCTTATCGGCCAAACTGGCAATGGCGCGGTCGTAATAGCCGGCGCCGTAGCCGATACGGTGGCCGCGGCCGTCGAAGGCGGCGAGCGGCACCAGCATCAGCGTCGGGTCGAGCACTTCCGCCTCTTCATGCGGCCCGACCGTGCCGAATCCCATCTCGACCATCGGCGCGCCGCGCACCAGCTCGCGAAAGACGATCGTGGTCTTGTCGAGGATCGCCGGCAGGCAGAGCCTGGCGCCCTTTTCGCGCAGCGCGAACATCAGCGGCCGCACATCGACCTCGGAGCGCATCGGCCAGAAGCCCGAGACCACCCGGCCAGGCTCGAAGTCGATTTCTTCCTTCGCGGTCTCGGCCATCTCGAGCGCGATCTCGACACGCCAGAATTCGTCGAGCGCGTCCCGGCGCGCCAACGCCTCCTTGCGAAGCTGTTTTTTCAGGTCTTTGGAAGGTGACATGCGCCGACGCTAGAAAAGGCCAGATTTGGATGGAGTTTTAGGAGCGACGCTTTCTAGCGCAATTCCAGGAAAACTGCGCCGCGACTTTCCTGGAATGCGTCAAAACAAAGAGAAGACGCATGTCTCCCGAAAACGCGAGAGCGACGATCCACACAACCGGTGGAGAGGTCGATCCCGGGTGCCTACAAAGTAGGTGGGCGCCGTGTGAGAAAACCCACGGGTCTTCCCAGGGACAGCTCCCTAAGGATCGATAAGGCCCCGGGGATAAGTTTCTCCTGCCGGGAAGCGCAGACCGCCGGGAGTGAATATAGGCCGATGGTTAGCCGTGCGCCAGAGAAACGGGTCACCATTTGCGCATAATTCGTCTTGCGGACCGTCCCGATGGGAAGCTGTCCGGCAACCGCCCTTGCGCGGCCCGTCCAGCCTCCTTACGGTCCGCCGCACGGACAGGAGAAAAGATGCGTTTCGAAGGCACAGCGGCTTACGTCGCCGACAAGGATCTGATGGTCGCCGTCAACGCCGCGATTGCGCTGGAGCGGCCCTTGCTGGTCAAGGGCGAGCCCGGCACCGGCAAGACCGAGCTTGCCCGCCAGGTGGCGTCGGCGCTCGGGCTCGATTTCATCGAATGGAACGTCAAGTCGACCACCAAGGCGCAGCAGGGCCTCTACGAATATGACGCCGTCTCGCGGCTGCGCGACAGCCAGCTTGGCGACGAGCGCTTCAACGACATCGCCAATTACATCAAGCGCGGCAAGCTGTGGGATGCGTTCGCTGCGCAAAAGAAGGTCGTGCTTTTGATCGACGAGATCGACAAGGCCGACATCGAATTCCCCAACGACCTCCTGCAGGAGCTCGATCGGATGGAGTTCTTCGTCTACGAGACCGGCGAGACGATCCGCGCCGAGTTCCGGCCTATCGTTATCATCACCTCGAACAACGAGAAGGAACTGCCGGACGCCTTCCTGCGCCGCTGCTTCTTCCACTATATCCGGTTCCCCGACGTCGACACGCTGCACCGGATCGTCGAGGTGCACTACCCCGGCATCAAGCAGAATTTGGTGCGGGCGGCACTGAGCCAGTTCTACGAGGTCCGCGATGTGCCGGGCCTGAAGAAGAAACCGTCGACCTCCGAGGCGCTGGACTGGATTCGCCTGCTGGTCGCCGACGACATCGCGCCCGAGGACCTGCGCGCCGATCCCAAGGACATGCTGCCGAAGCTGCACGGTGCGCTGTTGAAGAACGAGCAGGACGTGCACCTGTTCGAGCGCCTGGCCTTCATGGCCAGACGGCAGCAGCAATAGCGCTTTCCCCGGCTGTGGACCGTTGCTGGCAATCGGTCGCTGCCGCAGCTTCGGACCGAAAGCCCTGGAGGAGAAAAGATGTCCGAGATCGCCATTCGCCCGTTCACGCAGTCCGACCACGCCGACTGGCGGCGCCTGTGGACCGCCTACCTCACCTTCTATGAGACGAAGCTGCCGGACGAGGTCTACGACGTCACCTGGAAGCGTTTGTTCACGGCAGGCGAATTCGAGCCGAAAGGGTTCATCGCCACGCTCGACGGCAAAGCGGTTGGGCTGACCCATTATCTCTACCATCGCTCCTGCTGGTCACTGGTCAACAACTGCTACCTGCAGGATCTGTTCGCCGATCCGGAGGTGCGCGGCAAAGGCGTGGGCGCGGCGCTGATCAAAGCGGTGCAGGACGAGGCCGGCAAGATCGGCGTGAGGAATGTCTACTGGATGACGCACAAGACCAACGCCACGGCGCGCCGGCTCTACGACCATGTGGCAAGGCGGACCGGATTCATCGAGTACGATTTGCTATAAGGGACTGATGTTCATCCCCTTCTTCCTCGAGCTGAAGGCCGCGCGGGTTCCTGTTTCGCTCAGGGAATATCTGTCGCTGCTGGAGGGACTGGAAGCGGGGCTGGTCGATTATGACGTCGAGGCTTTCTATTACCTGGCGCGCTCGGCCCTGGTGAAGGACGAGCGTCATATCGACCGTTTCGACCAGGTGTTTGCCCATGTCTTCAAGGGCGTCGAAGCGCTTGGCGGGCCCGACGCCGTCAATGTCGCCAACATCCCGGAAGAATGGCTGCGCCGGCTGGCCGAAAAGCACCTAACCGAGGAGGAAAAGAAGCTGGTCGAAGCGCTGGGCGGTTTCGACAAGCTGATGGAGACGCTGAAGCAGCGCCTTGAGGAGCAGAAGGGCCGGCATCAGGGCGGCTCGAAATGGATCGGCACCGGCGGCACCTCGCCCTTCGGAGCCTATGGCTACAATCCTGAAGGCGTGCGCATCGGCCAGCATGAAAGCCGGCATCGCCGCGCGGTGAAGGTCTGGGACAAGCGCGAATTCAGGAACTTCGACGATACCGTCGAGCTCGGCACCCGCAACATCAAGGTGGCGCTGAAGCGGCTGCGCCGCTGGGTGCGCCAGGGCGCCGAGGAGGAGTTCGACCTGCCCGGCACCATCCACGCCACCGCCGAGCACGGCTATCTCGACGTCAAGACCCGGCCCGAGCGGCGCAATGCCGTGAAGCTTCTGATGTTTTTCGATGTCGGCGGCTCAATGGACGACCATATACGCGGCGTCGAGGAACTGTTCTCGGCCGCGCGAGCCGAATTCCGCCAGCTCGAATATTTCTACTTCCACAACTGCCTTTACGAGCGCGTCTGGAAGGACAACCGCCGGCGCATGGCCGAGACGATCCCGACCTTCGACCTCATCCATAAATACGGGCCGGACTACAAGGTGATCGTCGTCGGCGACGCCTCGATGAGCCCTTACGAGATCGCCCATCCCGGCGGCTCGGTCGAGCACTGGAATCCGGAGGCCGGAAGCGTGTGGCTGGCCCGCCTGTTGCAGCAATGGCCGAACGCGATATGGCTCAATCCCGAAGCCGAGAAGAACTGGCGCTACACGCACTCGATCCAGTTGATCGGCGATATCTTCGGCGGCCGTATGTTCCCGCTGACATTGGCCGGGCTTGAAGCTGCGACCAGGCAGTTGTCGCGCAGGCACTAGTTCCCCGACACAGCGATTTTGAGAGGTTGCCGTTGTCTTGGTGCAAGATTCCGTTCATGTCCGGGAAATCAGCGCAAACGCCGGGGATTGGTTGATCCGCCCCAACCTCGTCATTCTATGGCGGAGCAAGGAGCGAAGCGACGCGGCGCAGACCATAGAATCCATGCCGTGACTTGGCAGCGCCGCCACGGTGCAGAATTCTGCTCCGTTGCACGCCTTGGCAAAGGTAACGGCATGGATTCCAGGGTCTTCGCGACGGAGCTTCGCTCCTGCTCCGCCCTGGAATGACGAAGGGGTAGGCGTTTCGGCCAATCTCCAACGCGTGCCGCCTGCCAACGCAAACAGAACCGACCGGTCAAATCCGTGTGCAGTGCCACTAGCTCGCTTTCACTGGCGGCTTTTGTAACAGATGCCTATGTTTGTGCGAATATCCGTTGCAAGCAACAACGAGCCGCCAAGGCCGAGGAGATTTCATGGACACCCACGCCTATCCCGTCACCCGCACCGATGCCGAGTGGCGCGCCCGACTGACGCCGGAGCAGTATGCCGTGATGCGCAACCACGGCACCGAGCGCCCCGGCAGTTGCGCCCTGCTCTACGAGAAGCGCGCCGGCACCTTCTATTGCGTCGGCTGCGACCAGCCGCTGTTCGAATCCAAGCTGAAGTTCGAGAGCGGCACCGGCTGGCCGAGCTTCAACGATCCGGTCCCGGGCTCGATCGAGACCACCGTCGACCGCAGCTACGGCATGGTGCGGACCGAATGCCATTGCGCGCGCTGCGGCAGCCATCTCGGCCATGTCTTCGAGGACGGCCCGCCGCCGACCGGCCTGCGCTACTGCATCAACGGCGTGGCGCTGCGCTTCGAGCCTGCGGCCTGATCTGAGCTTCCAGTCTTCGCAAAGGGCGGCCTCGGCCGCCCTTTTTCATGCTCCATCCGGCTCTACACAACGACCGTTGCGATCAGCCAAAGCGCGGAACCCAGCATCATCAGCTGCGCCTGGAAGCCCCCGACCTTCTCCGCGGCCCGCCAGACGGCGACCGTCAGGAAGATGGTGTAGGGAACGAGGAGGAAATGCACCGCCAGCACCAGCCAGAGCGGCAACTTCAACCCGAGCAGGCCCAGCGCCAGCGCCGAAGAGGCGATGTTCAAGATGGTACCGACCAGCAGCATATCGCGCCAGAACAGCCGGTCGAGCGGAACCTGGCCTCTCCAGCGCGAACGGAAAAAACCCGTCATCGCCGGCGACTTATCGCTGCCCGAGAATTTCGGTCACGGCTTCTTCGAAGCGTGAGCATTCCCGCACCAGCCAGTCGGTCATGGCCGGCCAATTGTCCTCGGCGTAGCAGTTCACCCGCCACATCGAGTTGATGCCGAGACCTTCGCAGCTCTGCTCGGGCCTGAGCTTCAGCCTGGCCTCGATCGCCGGCTGGAACGGTTTCAGCCGCGACCAGGACTCTGTGGCGCCGAACTTCTCGTTGCGCCCAAAGAAGACGCCGACATGGTTCTGCGCCGGCGCGACATACATCGAAAGGACCAAAGCGAAATCCGGCAGCCCGCGCTGCCAGAACCATGGCCCGCGTCGAGCGAGCCTTTGCCTTTCTTGCGGGTGCCGTTCGGCGAATAGCGCCCAAAAGCCGCGATGGCGGAACTCCGAGGCGCGACGGCCGCCGAAGTCGAATTCGTTCATGGCCGGCCTCCGGCCACGCGCCTCAGACCATGCCGAGGGCGGCCTTGTAGAGATCCAGGATCGACTCTTCTTCCTGGCGCTCGGCCTGGTCCTTCTTGCGCAGCCGCACGATCGTGCGAACCGCCTTGGTGTCGAAGCCGGTGCCCTTGGCTTCGGCATAAACATCTTTGATGTCGTCCGAGATCGTCTTTTTCTCTTCCTCGAGCCGCTCGATGCGCTCGATGATGGTGCGCAGCTGGCCGGCGGCTACAGTCTGGCTGGTCTCGGTGATTTCGTCGGCCATTTTTTTCTCCGCGTCTTCTGGAGCAGTGGCGATTCCCGCCACGGCAAATTGGAGCGGGTTCCCTGCCCGAGAGGACGCGGCGGGTCAAGACACTTGTCGAGCGGCTGTGGACGGCTGGGCACATCTAAGGTGTGCGGAGATTCAGGTCAGGCCGAGTCGGAGTCGAAGACGGGCGCGAAGCGACCAAACAAGGCGGATTCCGAGAACCGGCCTACGCCGGCCGTAGCCTTCATAAAGCGAAGATGTTTATGAGGGCTTCCGGCCGGCGTAGGCCGGAGCGGAGCGTACTTAAAGTACGTGAGCACCGGAAGCGCAGGAAGCCGGCGTTTGCAGGCCGGCCTCACCTGAATCTCGACACACCTTATTTAAATGCGATCAACAGATCCTTCGCATCGATCTGATCGCCGGCCTTGACCAGCACCTCGGCGATCTCGCCGTCGCGTTCGGCGTGGAGTGCGGTTTCCATCTTCATCGCTTCGATCGAAAGCAGCACGTCGCCCGCCTTGACGGCCTGTCCGGGCGCGACGGCAAGCGCCGATACGACGCCGGGCATCGGCGCGCCGACATGCCCCTCATTGCCAGGCTCGGCCTTGCGGCGTGCCTTGGCGGCGGAAGCGCCATGCGCCCTGTCCGGCACCTTGACGCGGCGTGGCTGGCCGTTGAGCTCGAAGAACACGGTGACCATGCCCTTCTCGTCGACATCGCCGAACGCCTGGCAGCGCACCACCAGCGTCTTGCCCTTCTCGATGTCGAGGAAGATCTCGTCTTCCGACTTCATGCCGTAGAAATAGGTCGGCGTCGGCAGCACGCTCACCGGCCCGTAGGTCTCCTGCGCCGCGGCGAAGTCGGTGAACACCTTCGGATACATCAGCCAGGAGGCGAATTCATACTCCGAGAGCTTGCGGTCGAGCTTGCCCTCGATGTCCTTGCGGCTCGCCTTGAGGTCGGCGGGCTTTAGCAGCGAGCCCGGTCGAACCGTAATCGGCTTCTCGCCCTTCAGCGCCTTCTTCTGCAGCGCAGCCGGCCAGCCGCCTGGCGACTGGCCGAGATCGCCGCGCAGCATCGACACCACCGAATCCGGGAAGGCGATGTCTTTGGCCGGGTTCTCGACATCGGCGACGGTGAGATCCTGGCTGACCATCATCAGCGCCATGTCGCCCACCACCTTGGACGACGGCGTCACCTTGACGATGTCGCCGAACATCAGGTTGACGTCGTGATAGGCCTGCGCGACCTCATGCCAGCGCGTCTCCAGCCCGAGCGAGCGCGCCTGTTCCTTCAGGTTGGTGAACTGGCCGCCGGGCATCTCGTGCAGGTAGACTTCCGAGGCGGGTCCCTTGAGATCGCTCTCGAAGGCCGCGTACTGGTTGCGCACCGCTTCCCAGTAGAAGGAAATGCGGCGAATCCATTGCGGATCGAGACCGGGGTCGCGCTCGGTGCCCTTCAGCGCCTCGACGATCGAGCCGAGGCAGGGCTGCGAGGTGTTGCCGGAGAAGGAATCCATCGCCGCGTCGATCGCGTCGGCGCCGCTCTCCACCGCCGCCAGCACCGTCGCCGCCGACAGCCCTGACGTGTCGTGCGTGTGGAAATGGATCGGCAGGTCGGTCGCCTCGCGCAGCGCCTTGAACAGCACGCGCGCCGCGGCCGGCTTCAACAGGCCGGCCATGTCCTTGACGGCGATGATATGCGCGCCGGCCGCCTCCAGCTCCTTGGCCAGCCCGACATAGTATTTCAAATCGTACTTCGCCCGCGCCGGATCGAGGATGTCGCCGGTGTAGCACATCGCCGCTTCTACCAGCTTGCCCTCGGCGCCGACCGCGTCCATGGCGACGCGCATGTTCTCGACCCAGTTAAGGCAGTCGAAGACGCGGAACAGATCGACACCGCCGGCTGCCGCTTGGCGGACGAAATGCTGGACGACATTGTCGGGATAGTTGGTGTAGCCGACGCCGTTGGCGCCGCGTAGAAGCATCTGCAGAAGAAGGTTGGGCGCCGCCTCGCGCACTTTGCCCAGCCGCTCCCACGGATCCTCGGTGAGGAAGCGCATGGCGACGTCGAACGTCGCGCCGCCCCAGCATTCCAGCGAGAGCAATTGCGGCAGCGCCCGCGCATAGGTGCCGGCGATGCCGGCGATGTCATAGGTGCGCATGCGCGTGGCGAGCAGCGACTGGTGGCCGTCGCGCATCGTCGTGTCGGTGACCAGCACCTGTCGCTCCCCGCGCATCCAGGCCGCGAACTTCTCGGGACCCAGCGCGTCGAGCCTCTGCTTGCTGCCGTCCGGAACATGGCCGTTGAGATAGGGCACCACGGGTGCGGCCGCATTCGCCTTCGGCATCGGCCGGCCGCGCGTCTCGGGATGGCCGTTGACGCTGACGTCGGCGAGGTAGTTGAGCAGCTTGGTGGCGCGGTCCTGCCGCTTCACCTGCTCGAACAGTTCCGGCGTCGTGTCGATGAACCTCGTCGTGTAGGAATTGTCGGCGAAGCGCGGGTGATTGATGATCGCTTCGAGGAAGGTGAGGTTGGTGGCGACGCCGCGGATGCGGAACTCGCGCAGCGCCCGGTTCATGCGCGAGATCGCCTCGCCGGGCGTCGGCGCCCAGGCCGTCACCTTTTCGAGCAGCGGATCGTAGAAGCGGGTGATGACCGCGCCCGAATAAGCGGTGCCGCCGTCGAGCCGGATGCCGAAGCCCGCCGCCTCGCGATAGGCGGTGATGCGGCCATAGTCCGGAATGAAATTGTGCTCCGGATCCTCCGTAGTGATGCGGCACTGCAGCGCGTGGCCGTTCAGCCTGATGTCCTTCTGCGCCGGCACGCCCGATTGCTTCGTGCCGATGGCGAAGCCGTCGAGGATGTGTATCTGCGCCTTGACGATGTCGATGCCCGTCACCTGCTCGGTGACGGTGTGCTCGACCTGGATGCGCGGATTGACCTCGATGAAATAGAACTTGCCGGTGTCGGCGTCCTGCAGGAACTCGACCGTGCCGGCGCCTATATAGCTGGTCTCGCGCGCGATCTTGAGCGCGTAGCCGCAAAGCTCCTGGCGCAGCTCCTCGCTGAGATAGGGCGCCGGCGCGCGCTCCACGACCTTCTGGTTGCGGCGCTGGATCGAGCAGTCGCGCTCGAACAGATGCACCGCATTGCCGTGGGTGTCGCCCAGCACCTGCACCTCGACATGGCGGGCGCGCTCGATAAGCTTTTCGAGATAGACCTCGTCCTTGCCGAAGGCGGCCTTGGCCTCGCGCTTGCCTTCCATCACCTCGCGCGCGAGGTCGGCCTCGGCGCGGATGGCGCGCATGCCGCGGCCGCCGCCGCCCCACGAGGCCTTGAGCATCACCGGATAGCCTATTTGCGCGGCGAGCTTCTTGACCTCGTCCATGTCGTCCGGCAGCGGATCGGTTGCCGGAACGACCGGCACGCCGACCTCGATCGCCAGGTTGCGCGCGGCGACCTTGTTGCCGAGCCGGCGCATCGTTTCCGGCTTCGGGCCGATGAAGGTGACGTCGGCCTCGGCGCAGGCCTCGGCAAATTCCGGGCTTTCCGACAGCAGGCCGTAGCCGGGATGGATGGCGTCGGCGCCCGACAGCCTGGCGACCCGGATCACCTCCTCGATCGACAGGTAGCTCTCGATCGGACCCATGTCCTTGGCCAGATGCGGTCCGCGGCCGACCTGATAGCTCTCGTCGGCCTTGAAGCGGTGCAGCGAATATTTGTCTTCCTCCGCCCAGATCGCCACGGTTTTGAGGCCGAGCTCGTTGGCCGCGCGGAACACGCGGATGGCGATTTCGGACCGGTTGGCGACGAGTATCTTCGTGATGGCCAAGGAGTAGGCTCCAGCAGCGGAAGGGAGATGAACCGGCGCAATGATTAACGTGAAAATGCTGCAGCGCAAACAAATTTGCGCGACAGCTAAAACGATTTAAGTCGCCTGTTTGCGCCAAATCGTCATTGCTGTTTTTCGAACACGGATCATGGGTGGTGGACGGGTATTGCCCGGGGCGCGGCGCGGAGCTTCCGGTTGGCCTCGCCCGCAACGAAAATGCCCGGCGCGAGCGCCGGGCATTTCGAACAGTCGGCTAAAGCATGTCTCCCGAAAGTGCGCAGCGGTTTCGGGACGAAGACATGCTTGAAATGAAGGACCTAAAGCAGGTCTCACGACCTGCTTTAGAGTTTGCCGGCTTATTTCTCGAAGTAGCTGTACTTGCCGTCGTCGCCCTTCTTCCATTCATAGATGACATAGTCAGGACGGGTGATGTCGCCCTTGGCGTCGTAGCCGATGTCACCGATGGCGGTCTTCCAGGTGTTGGCCCTGATCGTCTCCGCAACCTTCTGCGCGTCGTCGGCCGAGCCGGTCTTGGCGATGGCCTGGGCGATGATCTGCACCGCGGCATAGGAGTAGAGCGTGTAGGCTTCCGGCTCGAAGCCGTTGGCGCGGAACTTCTCGACCACTTCCTTGGCGGCCGGATTCTTGCGCGGATCCGGAGCGAAGGTATTGAGCGTGCCGGCAACGGCGTCGCCCGCGATCGAGGCCAGTTCGTTGGAGACGATGCCGTCGCCCGAGAACAGCGGCGCCTTCAGGCCCTGATCGGCCGACTGACGGATGATCAGGCCGGCTTCGGTGTGCAGGCCGCCCCAGTAGATGAGCGTGACGCCGTTTTCCTTCATCTTGGCGATGAGGGCCGAGAAGTCCTTGTCGCCGACATTCACGCCTTCGTACAACACTTCCGTGATGCCGTTGGCGTTGAGGTTCTTCTTGGTTTCGTCGGCGAGGCCCTGACCATAAGGCGTCTTGTCGTGGATGATGGCGATCTTGGCATCCTTGAAGTTCTTGGCGATGTAGTCGCCGGCCACCTTGCCCTGCTGGTCGTCACGACCGCAGGTGCGGAAGGTGTTCCACATGCCGCGCTCGGTGAACTTCGGGTTGGTCGCCGCCGGCGTGATCTCGAGGATGCCGTTTTCCTGGTAGACTTCCGAGGCCGGGATCGACACACCGGAGTTGAAATGGCCGTCGACGAACTTGACGCCGTCGGCTACGAACTTGTTGGCGACCGAGATGCCCTGCTTGGGATCGGAGACGTCGTCACCGATCTCGAGCTTGAGCTGCTGGCCATTGACGCCGCCCGCCGCGTTGATGTCGGCGACCGCCTGTTCCGCGCCCTTCTGCAGCTGTGCGCCGAAGGCGGCGTTCGGGCCGGTGATCGGACCGGCGACGCCGATCAGGATGTCAGCGGCCCACGCGCTGCCGCTGAACGCGACGAACGCGGTCAGCGCAACGGCGGACAAGAGTGATTTTTTCATTGAAACGCTCCCATTTACGGAGTGGGCGTGGATGATACTTTCATGCGATGCCCACCCTTATCGCAGAAAGCATAGAATGCCGATTTTCAGGCACTTGTCACGCCGATTCATCCCCGAAACGGCGTAATGGTGAACGTCAACCTTTCGGTTTCCAGCTTAACAAGGAAGCTCTTTCATAGAGCCAGTTATACTGCGTGACCATTTGGTTGGTGCGCGTGTATTGATAGCCGAGGAAGCCCAGTATCATCAGCACGATGGTGTCGACGATATAGTAATGCAGCGAGAACATCGTGCCGCCGAACAAGGCGTGATGGATGAACCTGACGCCGATACCGAGACCGAGCAGGAAGAAAAACAGCCGCAGATACGTGCTCCAGGTCTGGGCCGCCGCTTTGCCTGTCATCCATGCCGCCCCGCCGCCAAGCAGGCCTGTGACGAACAGAAACTGCCAGATCGTGGCCTCTTCGTAGATAATGCCCTGCATGATAGATGTCCCCAGATCTTAGCTTGATCCCGAAAAGTCGCAGACTTTTCGGAGAAGATCATGCTTCAAGAACAAAGCCCTAGAGCGAGATGGCGATCCTGGGAAAGTCATCGCGCTCTAATGATGTCCGCCTTCGAGATAGGCGGCGCGCACTTCCGGATTGGCAAGCAATTCCTTGCCGGTGCCGCTCATCGTCACATTGCCGTTGACCATGACATAACCGCGCGTGGCGAGCTTGAGCGCGCCGAAGGCGTTCTGCTCGACCAGGAACACGGTCAGCCCCTGCGTCTTGTTGAGCTCGCGGATGGCGTCGAAGATCTGCTTGACGATCAGCGGCGCGAGGCCCAGCGAGGGCTCGTCCAGCAACAAAAGCTTCGGCCGCGCCATCAGCGCGCGCCCGATCGACAGCATCTGCTGCTCGCCGCCCGACAGCGTGCCGCCGCGCTGGGCGATGCGCTCTTTCAGCCGCGGGAACAGCGTGAACACCCTCTCGACGTCCTCGTCATAATGCCTGAGGTTGTCGAGGCTGGCGCCCATCTGCAGATTTTCCATCACCGTCATGCGCGGAAAGATGCGTCTGCCTTCCGGGGATTGCGCGATGCGCAGGCGTGCGATCTCATGCGTCGGCATCTTGGTGATGTCGGTGCCGGCGAAGGTGATGGTGCCGGTGCGGGCGCGCGGCGCGCCGAAGATGGTCATCATCAGCGTCGACTTGCCGGCGCCGTTGGCACCGATCAGCGCCACGATCTCACCCTGGTTGACGCTGACATCGACGCCGTTCAGCGCCCGGATGTTGCCGTAGTAAGTTTCGACACCCTTGATGTCGAGCAGCGTTGTGCCGGCCATTATTTACGCCCTCCACGCGTCGCGGGCTTGGCCGCCGCTTCCTTCGCCAGCGTCTTCGCCTGGCCGATCCAGTCTTCGCGAGCAATGCGCCCGTCAAAGGCGAGATAGGCCTCCGCGGCCTCGATGTCGGCCTTCTTCCAGGCCGCTATCTGGTCGAAATGGAAGATGCCGTGCTCGTTGAGCTTGCGCTCGTTGACCGGGCCGATGCCTTTGATGCGGATCAGGCTGTCCGCCTTGCCGCCGCGTGGCGCGTCGAGGCGATTCGAGATGTCGCCGGCTTTCGCCGGCGCCTTGCCGGGAGCCTTCTTTGCAGGGGCTTTCGCCGTCGGCTTGCCTTTCGCGGCGGCCGACTTTGTCGCTGGCGCTGGAATCGGTTTGCTGGCTATCGATGCGGCGCGCGCGTCGACTTGCGCCGCCTTCGAGGCGCCCTTCGACACCGTGACCCGCTCGCCCTTATTCCCATGTTCGACCGAATCGGAAACCGGCCCGGCCATCATGGAAGCGGAATTTCCCGGCCCATGCGCGGAATCGGGGCCGGTATCGAGCTGTTCGATCACGTCCTCATCGCCGACCTCGGTCAGCACCGTCTCGACCTCCTCGTCGTCGACGCCGAGATAGGCCGCGATGACGCGCGGATCGGTGCGGACCGACGCCGGATTGCCGTCGGAGATCTTGCGGCCGTATTCGAGCACGACGACATGGTCGGAGATCTGCATCACCACCGACATGTCGTGCTCGATGAGCAGGATCGACGTGCCGGTGCTCTTGATGCCCATCAACAGCTCGTTGAGCGCCGCAGATTCCTTCGGATTGAGGCCGGCGGCCGGTTCGTCGAGGCACAGAAGCTCCGGCCCCGTGCACATGGCGCGCGCGATTTCCAGGCGCCGCTGCGCGCCATAGGGCAGGTCGCCGGCCGGATCGTCGGCGCGCTCGACAAGATCGGCCTTCTCCAGCCAGTGCCTGGCGAGCTCGATCGACTCGGCCGAGGCCTGGCGATAGCTCGGAAAGCCGAACAGGCCGAGGAGAGTATAGCCCGAAGCCTTCATCAGCTTGTTGTGCTGCGCGACCAGGAGGTTCTCCAGCAGCGTCATGCCCGAGAACAGGCGGATGTTCTGGAAAGTGCGCGCCACCTTGGCGCGCGCCGGGATCTCGTGGTTGGGCAGGCGCTCGAGCAGATAGGTCGAGCCGTCGTTCCGGTTCAGCGTGATCATGCCTTCAGACGGCTTGTAGAAGCCGGTGATGCAGTTGAACACCGTGGTCTTGCCGGCGCCGTTCGGGCCGATCAGCGCGGTGATCTCGCCGCGCCTGGCCTGGAACGACAGGTCGCCGATGGCGACCAGGCCGCCGAACTTCATCGACAGATGCTCGACCTGCAGGATGAAATCGTTCGAGGAAGGGGTCGCGTTCATCAGCCGTGCCCCTCCTTGGTGAAGGAGCTTGAAACCGCTCTTCGCTCCTTCAGGAAGGCCGTCGGCTCGCGGCTGCCGACGAAGCCGCGCGGCTTCCACAGCATGACGATGACCATGGCCATGCCGAAAAGCAGCATGCGGTAGAGTTCAGGCGTGAAATCGGGACCGAAGACCCGCTTCAGGAAGTCGAGTTCCCGTAACGCTTCGGTGCCGCCGATCATCACCAGCGCCGCTACGGCGATGCCGACCAGCGAACCCATGCCGCCGAGCACGACGATGGCGAGGACAATCGCCGATTCCAGGAAGACGAAGGATTCGGGGCTGACGAACCCTTGCCGTGCGGCGAAGAACGAGCCGGCGAAGCCGCCGAACATGGCGCCGGTGGCGAACGCCGTCAGCTTGGTGGTGGTGGTGTTGATGCCGAGCGAGCGACAGGCGATCTCGTCCTCGCGCAGCGCTTCCCACGCCCTGCCGACCGGCAACCGGCGCAGCCTGATGGTAACGAAGGCGGTCAAGAGACAGAGGCCGAGGATCAGATAGTAAAGGAAGATCTTGTAATAGGCGCTCGATGTGGCGATGTGCAGCACCTTGGCGATGTAGTTCGGGTCCGAGACGTTGAACGACATCAGGCCGAAGAAGGAGACCTTTGGAATGCCGGAAATGCCGGCCGAACCGTTTGTCACCTCGCGCCAGTTGATCAGGACGAGGCGGATGATCTCGCCAAAGGCAAGGGTGACGATCGCCAGATAGTCGCCGCGCAGCCGCAGCACCGGGAAACCGAGCATGACGCCCCAGAAGGCGGCCATGCAGCCGGCGGCCGGAAGCAGGATCCAGAAGGAGAGGCCGAAATGCGTGCCGAGCAACGCGTAGGCATACGCGCCGACGGCATAGAAGGCGACGTAGCCGAGATCGAGCAGGCCGGCGAGGCCGATGACAATGTTCAGCCCCCAGGCCAGCATCACATAGATCAGGATCTGGATGCCGAAATTGTCAACCCACTTCAGAGAGCCCTGAAACCCTCCCGCCATCGATCCTGTTACCAGCGCAAGCACCAGCACGACGACGATCGGATAGAGCGCCAGCGCGCTGACGCCCAACGCCGAGAAGTGGGCGTGGATGAAGGCCCGGAAATAATACATTACCCAGGCGACGGCATAAATGATCGCCAGCGCCCGCACAAAGCGTGCGTAGCCGGCAAGGTCGGGTCCGAGCAGCCCGTCAAGCGAGCCGGCCAGCACGAACAGCAAGGCTGCGACAACGACCGCGGCTATGAAATAAGGCGTCCTGAAGAAGCGTGCCGCCATGGTCTCGGGCAGCAGGCCTGTGTCGATGTCGGCGATCTTCAGGCTGGCCACGAAGGGCTGGCCATAGGCGACATACAGGAAGCGGCCCCCAGCGGTGGCGATGACCACCAGGGCGAGCAGGCCCCAGCGCTGCACCAGGATCAGTTCGTTGGAGATATTCTGGTCGGTCCTGAGACCGATAAACAGCACGAACAGGCCGAGCGCGATGGCACCTGCATAGAGCGCTTCGCGAAAAGCGCGCTGGACTGGAGTAGCGACGGTGTCGCGCTCCGAAGACACGGTAACGGCCATCAGGATCAGACCTTTTCGACTTCAGGCCGGCCGAGGATGCCGGAGGGCAGGAAGATGAGCACGATCGCCAGGATCGAGAAAGCGGCGACGTCCTTGTAGTCGATCGAGAAATAGGCCGACCACATGCTCTCGATGAAGCCGATGAGCAATCCTCCCAGCACCGCGCCAGGCAGCGAGCCGATGCCGCCAAGCACGGCCGCCGTGAAGGCCTTCACGCCCGGCACGAAGCCGTCCGAGAACACCACGACGCCGTAATACATCAGGAACAGGGTACCGGCGACGGCGGCAAGAGCTGCGCCCATGATGAAGGTGATGGAGATGGTGCGGTCGACGTCGATGCCGAGCAGCGCAGCCATCTTGCGATCCTGCTCGCAGGCGCGTTGCGCCCGCCCGAGCGCGGTTCGGTTGACGAGGTACCAGAAGATCGCCAGCAGCGCGATGGTGACGATCACGATGATGATCTGCTTCAGCGAGATGCTGATGCCGTCGATCGTGTAGACTTGGCTGACCAGCGGCGGGATCGGCTTGTTGCGCGGGCCTTGCGTGACCTGCACGAAATTGGACAGCGCGATCGACATGCCGATGGCGGTGATCAGCGGCGCCAGCCGGAACGATCCGCGCAGCGGCCGGTAGGCCACCTTTTCGATCGTCCAGTTGTAGAGGCTGGTGAGAAGCATGGCGACGATCATCATGATCAGAAGCGCCACCACGACCGGCACCGAATAGAATAACGCGCCGAGGATCAGGAAGACGATGAGGGCGGTGAAGGCGCCGACCATGAAGATATCGCCATGGGCGAAATTTATCATGCCGATGATGCCGTAGACCATCGTGTAGCCGATTGCGATCAGGCCATAGATAGATCCCAGCGTCAGCCCATTGATAAGCTGCTGGACGAAATACTGCATATTTACGCGGCTCCCCTGGAATGTCGCCCGTTTCCGGGTCGCACTCCTTTTCGTATTTCCCCTAGTCGTAAAGTCTCGAGCCCGGATTGCAACGTGATTTTTCAATCGCCGGGCGTGTTTTGGAAGCACGCCGCCCGATTGTCCGTTTTTCGTACCCGGCCCCCTGGACTATCGCGGACCCTATCATTGGCACAACGCAATGTCTTTGACGATTCAGCCCCATAATGCCCACCCGCTCGAAGAAATCGCCGTCAAAATAAGTTGATGAGAAGATTTCTTGCGCGAACAGAGGTTGTCCATTTTGGGCGGCACGCCTTCCGTTGCGTGAGGCCGTGACGCTTATGTGACGACGAATCCATGCGCGAACGGATCGCGGTCGTCGATGAAGATGGTGTTCAATCCTGTCATGCGCGCCCAGCCGCCGATCGAGGGGATGATCGCCGGCTTGCCGGCCACGCTGACCTCCTTTTCGACCTTGCCTTTGAACAGCGAGCCGATGATCGATTCATGGACGAAACTGTCGCCGGCCTTGAGCTTGCCCTTGGCATGGAGCTGCGCCATGCGCGCCGAGGTGCCGGTGCCGCAAGGGCTGCGGTCGATCGCCTTGTCGCCGTAGAAGACGGCGTTGCGCGCATCGGCCTCGGCATGTTTCGGCTTGCCCGTCCACAGCATATGCGACAGCCGGTTGATGCCGGAGTTCTCCGGATGCACGAAGGAGTATTTCTCGTTGAGGCGCTGGCGCACCACCGGGCTCCAGGCGATGAGGTCGCCGGCCGAATAGTCGGCCATGTCCCGGTAGTTCTTCTGCGGCTCGACGATGGCGTAGAAATTGCCGCCATAGGCGACGTCGACGCTGATCTCCCCGAGCACCGGGCAGTCGACGGTCAAGCCTTCGGCATGGAGGAAGGAGGGCACGTTGGTGATGCGCACCTCCTCGACATATTCGCCGACCTGCTTGTATTCGGCGACGACCAGGCCGGCCGGCGTGTCGAGCCTGAGCACGCCCGGCGTCTTCGGCTTCACCAACCCGTGCTCGATGGCCATGGTGACTGTGCCGATGGTGCCATGCCCACACATCGGCAGGCAGCCCGAGGTTTCGATGAACAGGATGGCTATATCGCAGTCATCGCGCGTCGGCGGATAGAGGATCGAGCCCGACATCACGTCATGGCCGCGGGGCTCGAACATCAATCCGGTGCGGATCCAGTCATATTCGGCGAGGAAATGCGCCCGCCGCTCCATCATCGTCGCGCCCTCGAGCAGCGGTCCGCCGCCGGCGACTAGGCGCACCGGATTGCCGCAGGTGTGGCCGTCGATGCAGAAGAAGGATTTTTTGGCCATGGTTGCTCTCTTGCTGTCAGAACCGTTGCGGGCGGAAAGGGGCGAGATCGAGGGGCGGAGTCTGCCCGAGAACGAGATCGCGGATCAAGCGGCCGGTCGCCGCCGACTGGGTCAGGCCGAGATGGCCGTGACCAAAAGCGTAGTAGACCTTCGGCGCGCGCGAGGCGCCGATCACCGGCAGGGAATCCGGCAGCGAGGGGCGAAAACCCATCCACTCGCGGCCGCCCGACGGATCGAGCCCGGGCAGGAAGCGCTTCGCCTTCTCCAGCATCGCTTTCGAGCGAGCGAAATTCGGCGGCCGCTCGATGCCGCCGAGCTCGACGGCGCCGCCGACGCGCAAGCCGGTCTCGAGCGGCGTGATGACGAAGCCATGGCCGGAAAAGATCAGCTGCCGTTTCACGTCGAAGGCCGACACCGGCAGCGTCGTATTGTAGCCGCGCTCGGTTTCAAGCGGGATGCTGTCGCCGAGATCCCTTGCCAGGAGATGGGACCAGGCGCCCGCGGTGATCAGAAGCGTCTTTGCCGTCCGCCTGCTGCCGTCGGCCAGAACGATCGAGGCGCCCTTTGCGTCGGCCTCTATGCGCGCGACCCGCGCATGCTCGAAACGGGCGCCAAGCTTTTCCGCATAGGTCCAGACCGCTTTGCCGAGCAGCTTCGGATCGGCGACCGTCTTCCAGCCCGGTACGAAGGTGCCCTTAACGAAGCGCGGCGAAAGACCCGGCTGCAGCGCGGCCATCTCTTCGCCCTCGACATGGCGAAAGCCGATGCCGAAGCGCTCGCGCTCGGCCCAGCCGGGCAGCGAGGCGCGGAACTCCGCCTCGCTCTCATAGAATTCCAGCGAACCATCCTCGCGCAGCATCGGCCGCGTGCCGGAGCGGTCGAGCAGCGCCATCCATTCGGCTTCGGCGAGCTTCATCATGCCGACCTGCGCCGCCAGGCTCGCTTCGTAGTGCCTGGCGGCACCCGCCCGCCAGAAGCGGATAAGCCAGGGCAGCAGCTTGGGCAGATAGGCCGGCGGGATGGCCAAAGGCCCGAGCGGGTCGGCGAGCCATTTCGGCAATTGCCGGATCATGCCCTTATGCGCCAGCGGCAGCACGTCGGAGAAGGCGAAGGCGGCGGCATTGCCGGAACTCGTCTCCTCGCAGATGCCGGTACGGTCGAAGACGGTGACGCTGCGCCCCGCTTCCGAGAGCAGGGTCGCAGCGCAGATGCCGATGATGCCGCCGCCGATGATGGCGATGTCCTCCCTTCCTTCTTCCCGTTCACGGGGAGAAGGTGCCTGAAGGGCGGATGAGGGGCGGCGCCCCTCCTCGGATTTGTCCTGCACGTCAGGGCTGTCCCTTATTCGGCCGCCGCCATCTTCTCCACCGATCGAGGAGACGTCTGCAGCGCCGGCAGCGTCGGCCGCACCGCCAGCGCGTCCCGGACGATGTTCTCGACCGCCTTGCGGCGTTCGCCCGACAGCGGCTGGCGCGGCATACGCACGCGATCATTGGTACCGATCGCCAGCACTTCGGCAAGCTTGATGTTTTGGACCAGATAGGTCGAGACATCGAGGTCGAGCAAGGGCCGGAACCAGCGATAGATCGCCAGCGCCTCGTCGCGGCGGCCCTGCCGCATCAGCTTGTAGATCGCGACCGTCTCGCGCGGGAAGGCGGTGACAAGGCCGGCGACCCAGCCGATGGCGCCAACCGACAGCGCCTCGAAGGCGAGATTGTCGACCCCGGTGAAGAGGTCGTAGCGACTGCCGAAGCGGTTGATGATCTCGGTCGAGCGGCGGATGTCGTCGGAGGATTCCTTGATGGCGACGAAGCGGCTGTCCGGCGCCAGCTCCTCCATCAGGTCGACTGTGACGTCGACACGGTAGGCGAGCCGGTTGGAATAGATCATCACCGGCAGGTCGCCGGCTTCCGCGACGGCGCGAAGGGCGGCGACCGTCTCTTGCGGGTCGGTGTGGTAGATCGGGCTCGGCACCACCATCAGGCCGTCGGCGCCTTCCTTGGCGGCGCGCTTGGCGATAACGGCGGCCTCACGCGTGCCGGGCTCGTTGACGGTCAGCAACACCGGCTTGTCGCCGGCGACTTTCCGCGCCGTCTTCAGCACCTCGATCTTCTCGTCAGGCGACAGCATGGGTCCTTCGCCGAGCGAGCCGCAGACGATGATGCCGTCGCAGCCAGCCTCCATCTGCAGGGAATAGCAGCGCTCCATCTCGGCATGGTCGAGACGGTCGTCGGCGGTGAATTTCGTCGTGACGGCGGGGAAAACTCCGGCCCACATGGATATTTCTCCTCTGATATATCAGTTGTATATCTATTAAGGATTAGCCTGTCAACGCTGAATCACCTATGATATATGAAAAATATATCAGGAGCCCGCCATTGATCTCTCCGCTGATATCCATCGAGGCGAACGCGACCTTCGAGCCGGCGGCGACCAAGGCCTATCGCGCGCTTGAGCATATGATCGTCACGCTCGAGCTGGCGCCGTCGGGCTTCGTCACCGAAGGCGCGCTGATCGAGCGGCTGGGTCTCGGACGCACGCCGGTGCGCGAGGCGATCCAGCGGCTCGCCTGGGAAGGTCTCCTCGACATCAGGCCTCGCGCCGGCATCGCGGTCGCGCCGCTTCACGCCGGCGACTGGCTGCGGGTGCTGGATGCGCGGCGCGGCATCGAGGTGGTGCTCGCCCGCTCGGCCGCCCGCTTCGTCACCCGCGAGGCCGCCGACCTGTTCCATGAAGCAGCCCTGGCCATGCAGAAGGCGGTGATCTCGAGCAATGTGCTTGCCTTCATCCAGGCCGACAAGGCGCTCGACGAAGCGCTGGCGATCGCCGCCGACAACCCGTTCGCGGCGCGTGTGGCAGCCCCCTTGCAGACCCACAGCCGCCGCTTCTGGTATCGCTACAAGGCCGACACCGGTCTCGCCGAATCGGCCGAGCATCACGTGGCGCTGATCCGTTCCATCCTCGACGGCGACGAGGAAGCCGCCGCCAAGGACGCCAAGAAGCTGATGGCGCTGCTGCGCGGTCACGCCGAGGTGGCCGCCACGCGCTGAGCAGGACCAGCGCCTGCTCGAGACGTCTCAGCCGCCCGGCTGCCCGACCGCGGTGGCCAGCGTGTCTTCCCACCCCTCGCCGGCGGCCAGGATGCAGCTCTGGCCTTTGACGTCGGTCATCAGGATGGTCCAGGTTCCGCCTGCCGAGACGAACACCTCGAAGATGGCGACTTGTCCGGCCACGCCATAGCCCAGCCGCTTCTCCTCGAATGCCTCCGCCAGCCTCGCGACCAGATAGTCATGGCCGCCGCAGATGACTTGCGCCCGCGCCGGAACTGCCGACAGCGCCACCATGGCGCCAACGGCCGCAAGCTTGACCCATTGAAACGAAAATTCGCGTGCCATGGGGCACCTCCTTTGCCTTCGCATTCCGGCAAGGGAGGCACATTCGGCCGCCTCAGTGTGCCGGAAGGCTCCAGGCCGGATTGGACGTCTTCATCGCGTCACTCCTTCTGGCTTCCGGTCTGTCGTCGGGAGATCATGACTCCCTGGATTCGATATGGTGAAGCTCCGCTCCGTAAACAAGCGGCGCCGCGGAGAGCGCCTTGCTTGGCGCCACTTGACGCCCGAGCGCAGGAGCCGTTGTGGCGCTCACCCCGGCTCCCTGCCGGTTTCAGGCGCCCGGCATCGCCGCCGTGATCGTCGGGCTGTCCCAGCCCTCGCCGACGGAAAGCACGCAGCTCTGGCCTTTGGTATCGGAGGCGAGCACCGTCCAGCTTCCCTGGTCGGAGACGAAGATCTCGAGCACGACGTTTGGATTGATCAGGCCGCGCCCGGCCTCGGTTTCGTGGAACTTGTCGCCGAGCGCCTTGATGATGTCGGCGCGCGCCGCGCATTGCGCCGCCGCGCTCGCCGGCGCGGCTCCAACGGTCATCGCCGTCGCCGCCAACATTGCCGCCACAACAAATCGTGTCATCTGACACCTCCTCGCGCCAGACGAGAACCCCGGCTTGAACCGGCGCTGCTTGGTTGCCTGCACGCATGGCAGGAATACAGCCTAAGGCAGATGGTGGTCTGTTGGTTCCATCACACGGCGATGGAATTATTAGAATATGCGGATGCTCTCGACGTGCCGCGCGTCGAATCATGCACTGGAATTGCGCCGCCATGACACGGCGCCGAAAGCGAGAGTGATGCTTGATAAAAGAAAGCGCGGCTTGCACCGCGCTTCCTCAGGTCTGCTTCGAAACCGTCGGGCTAGTTCATCGTCGGGATGACGAATTCCGCGCCGTCTTTGATGCCCGACGGCCAGCGCGAGGTGACCGTCTTGGTCTTGGTGTAGAAGCGGAACGCGTCTGGACCGTGCTGGTTGAGGTCGCCGAAGGACGACGCCTTCCAGCCGCCGAACGTGTAATAGGCGATCGGAACCGGGATCGGCACGTTGACGCCGACCATGCCGACCTGAACGCGGCTGGCGAAGTCACGCGCGGCGTCGCCGTCGCGGGTGAAGATGGCGACGCCGTTGCCCATCTCGTGATCGTTGGCGAGCTTAATGGCGTCCTCGTAGCGCGGCGCGCGCACCACCGAGAGCACCGGCCCGAAGATCTCTTCCTTGTAGATGCGCATGTCGGCGGTCACGTTGTCGAACAGGCAGCCGCCCATATAGTAGCCGTTCTCATAGCCCTGCATCTTGAAGCCACGGCCGTCGACGACGAGCTTGGCGCCTTCCTTGATGCCGATATCGACATAGCCCTTGACGCGCTCCAGCGCCTGCGCGGTCACCAGCGGGCCGAAATCGGCGGAAGAGTCGGTCGAGGGGCCGACCTTGAGGCTCTCGACGCGCGGCACCAGCTTTTCCATCAGGCGGTTGGCGGTGTCGTTGCCGACCGGGACAGCCACCGAAATCGCCATGCAGCGCTCGCCGGCCGAGCCGTAGCCGGCGCCGATCAGCGCATCGACGGTCTGGTCCATGTCGGCATCGGGCATGATGATCATGTGGTTCTTGGCGCCGCCGAAGCACTGCACGCGCTTGCCCGATGCCGTGCCGCGCGAATAGATATAGTGCGCGATCGGCGTCGAGCCGACGAAGCCGATCGCCTTGATGTCCGGATCGTCGAGGATGGCGTCGACCACTTCCTTGTCGCCATTGACGACGTTGAGGATGCCGGCCGGCAGGCCGGCCTCGATGAACAGTTCGGCAATGCGGATCGGCACGCCCGGATCGCGCTCCGACGGCTTCAGGATGAAGGCGTTGCCGCAGGCGATCGCCGGCGCGATCTTCCACAGCGGGATCATGGCCGGGAAGTTGAACGGAGTGATGCCGGCGACGACGCCGAGCGGCTGGCGCATCGAATAGACGTCGATGCCGGGGCCGGCGCCGTCGGTGAACTCGCCCTTCATCATGTGCGGAGCGCCGATGCAGACCTCGACCACCTCGAGGCCGCGCTGGATGTCGCCCTTGGCGTCGGCAATGGTCTTGCCGTGCTCGCGCGCCAGGATATCGGCCAACTCGTCATAGTCGCGGGCGACGAGCTCGAGGAACTTCATCAGCACACGCACGCGGCGCTGCGGGTTGGTGGCCGCCCATTTCGGCTGTGCCGCCTTGGCGTTCTCGACAGCGGCGCGCAGCTCCGCCTGCGAGGCCAGCGCCACCGTGCCGCGCACGGAGCCGTCCATCGGCTGCATCACATCCTGCTTGCGCCCGCTGGTGCCGGCGACATGCTTGCCGCCGATGAAATGACCGTATTCGATCATGCTTTTCTCTCCCTGTTCTGGTGATGACGCATTGTCCGCCTTTGCGGCGGCGATGGCAACGCGAGCCAAAACGCAACCGTTGTGCGGAAAATAGACAACGGTCCCGAGGTGTGCATTAATTGCCGCAAATGATGGATTGCCTGCCGTGAAGGATTTCATAGGTTGAGTTTTGTCGCGCCCCCCTCTGTCCTGCCGGACATCTCCCCCTCTTGGGGGGAGATTAGCAGCTTCACCGACAGCGCTTTCGGCGATTGGCGAAATCCGCCGCGACATCTGATCTCCCCCCTAGAGGGGGAGATGGCCGGCAGGCCAGAGGGGGGCGCGAAGGAACGCAGCGTTGACAATCACAGAGCGGACCACTCCCATGAACTGGGATGACGTCCGCATCTTCCTTGCAGTCGCCCGCGCCGGCCAGATCCTCGGCGCGGCGAAGCGCCTTGAGCTCAACCACGCCACCGTCTCGCGCCGCATCGCCGCGCTCGAAGAGGCGCTTCGCACAAAACTCTTCCGCCGCCTGACCACCGGCAGCGAACTGACGCCGGCCGGCGAGCGCTTCCTCGACATAGCCGAGCGCATGGAAGGCGACATGATCGCCGCGCGCTCGACCATTGCCGGCGAGGGCGACGATGTTTCGGGCACGGTGCGCATCGGCGCACCGGACGGCTTCGGCGTCGCCTTCCTGGCAAAGCGGCTGGGCGAGCTGACTGCGCTGCACCGCGAGCTCACCATCCAGCTGGTGCCGGTGCCGCGCTCCTTCTCCCTGTCGCGCCGCGAGGCCGATATCGCGATCACCGTCGAGCGGCCGAGCGAAGGGCGGCTGGTTGCGGGCAAGCTGGTCGACTACACGCTCGGCCTCTTCGCCTCCCGGACCTATGCCGAAGCCAACGGCCTGCCGAAAGCGCCGGCCGAGCTCGGCCGGCACACGCTGATCGGCTATGTGCCGGACCTCATCGTCAGCCCCTCGCTCGACTATGCTGCCGAGTTCAGCCCCGAATGGCGCACGACCTTCGCTATCTCCTCGGCGCTTGGCCAGGCCGAAGCGGTGCGCTCCGGCGCGGGCATCGGCATCCTCCACACGTTCGTCGCCCGGTCGATGCCGGAGCTGGTGCCGGTCGACATCGTCGCGCCCATCCGCCGCGCCTACTGGCTGGTCTATCATGAATCGGTGCGGCCGCTGCGCCGCGTCCAGCTGGTCGCCAACTTCATCACCAAGGCGGTGGAACGCGAGCGCGGCCTTTTTGTCTAGAACACGATCTAGGACTGCTTGACCGGAACGTTCGCGGCACAGAAATCTTGACCGGTCGGCTATGTTCGCGTTGGCACGTGGTTTGCTTTGGAGATTGGCCGAAACGGTCCGGCCTCATCATCCACGGGCGGAGCAAGGAGCGAAGCGACGCGCGCAGACCCGAGGATCCATTCCGTGATGCATGCGCGCTGCTGCGGTGCAGAATTCCGCTCCGCTGCACGCTTCGATCAAGGTCAGGGCATGGATTCCAGGGTCTCCGCGACGCCGCTTCGCGGCTGCTCCGCCCTGGAATGATGAGATTGAGAGGCTTCAGCCAAGCGCCGGCGTTTGCGTCGAAAAAAGAAAAAGATGCATCCCTCGCTGCGGCCGATTCTATCACAGGCAGTTGGTCATCGCCGCCTTGCCAGCGCCAGGCTCTACCGGCAGCTGTCCGGCGACAGCTGGGTCAGGGAAGCGTTCTGAAGCGAGCCCGCCGAAGCAGATGCAACGCCCCTCAGATAGGCTTGAGATACCGCTCCGGGCTGAGGTCGCGCGCGTTGATCTCCGGCACCCGGTTGGACATGATGTCGGCGAGCACCTTGGCCGAGCCGCAGGCCATGGTCCAGCCGAGCGTGCCGTGGCCGGTGTTGAGATAGAGGTTGGCAACCTCGCTTTGCCCGATCAAGGGCGGTCCGTCCGGCGTCATCGGCCGCAAGCCGCACCAGAAGCTCGCCGCCTTGAGGTCGCCGCCGCCGGGGAAGAGATCGCCGACCGAGTGTTCGAGCGTGCGGCGGCGCGATTCCTGCAGGCGAAGGTCATAGCCCGAAATCTCCGCCGTGCCGCCGACCCGGATGCGGTCGCCGAGCCTGGTGATCGCCACCTTGTAGGTCTCGTCCATGACCGTCGACACAGGCGCGGCCTCGACATTGTCGATCGGCACGGTGATCGAATAGCCCTTGACCGGATAGACCGGTATCGGCCGCCCTAGCGAGCGCATGAACTGCGCCGAATAGCTGCCCATCGCCATCACGAAGGCGTCCGCCGATTTCCATCCGCTCTCCGTGAGGACGTTCGTGAGGCGATTGCGGTTCCTGACGATGCGCCGGATGGTCGAGCCATATTCGAAGGTTACGCCGCGCGCCACGCACAGTTCTGCGAGCTTGTCGGTGAACATCTTGCAGTCGCCGGTCTCGTCGCCCGGAAGCCTGAGGCCGCCGACGAATTTCTCGCGCACCGCCGCAAGGGCCGGCTCGGCGGCGACACAGCCGTCGCGGTCGAGGATCTCGTAAGGCACGCCGTATTTCTTCAGCACCTCGACGTCGCCGCCGGTGCCGTCGAGCTGCTTCTGCTTGCGAAACAGCTGCAGCGTGCCTTTGGTCCGTTCGTCATAAGTGATGCCGGTCGCCTCGCGCAGCGCCTTCAGCGTGTCGCGGCTGTATTCGGCAAGCGGCACCATGCGCGACTTGTTGAGCGCGTAGCGCTCGGCCGTGCAGTTGCGCAGCATCTTGAGGACCCAGGTCCACATATTCGGGTCGAAGGCCGGCCGCACCACCAGCGGGCCGTATTTCATCAACAGCCATTTGACGGCCTTGACCGGAATGCCGGGCCCGGCCCAAGGCGAGGCATAGCCCGGCGATATTTCGCCGGCATTGGCGAAGCTGGTCTCGAGGGCCGGCCCCGGCTGGCGATCGTAGACGGTCACTTCATGACCGGCCTCGGCGAGGAAGTAGGCGGTGGTGACCCCTATCACGCCGCCGCCCAGCACGATGACTTTCATTCAAGGCTCCCTCAAAGGCCGATCATGCCGCCCGAGGCATGGCCATTCCCTGTCTGCCGGATTTTACGGCACCCGCCAAGTGCTGCGTTATCCGCCGATGTAACGGCGGTGAAAGCGCGCGCCCAGGCTGGTCAATATCTCGTAGCCGATGGTGCCGGCATGGCCGGCCGCGTCGTCGACGCTTTGCGACGGACCGATGAGCTCGACGAGGTCGCCTTCGCCGAGCCGGCCGGCCGGAAGCGCCGAAATGTCGAGGATAATCGAGTCCATCGACACCCGACCGACGAAGGGCAACCGAACGCCTTCGAACCAGGCGGCCGAAGCGGCGCGCCGGTGCCAGCCGTCGCCATAGCCCAGCGAAATGGTCGCGAGATCGAGCAGCCCGTCCGCATGGTTGGTATGGCCATAGCCGATGCCGGCGCCGGCGCCGACCTGCCGCGTCTGCGCCACCTTGGCTTGCAGCCTTATGACCGGCAGCATCGGATTGGGCGCGGCGGGCGTCGGGTTGACGCCGTAAAGCGCGGCTCCCGGACGGGCAAGGTCACGGTGATATGCCGGTCCGAGAAAGATGCCGGACGAGTTGGCCAAGGAGGCGGACGCCGCGGGCAGCATCCTGCGCAGCCGCTCGAATTCGTGTCGCTGCCTCTCGTTCGCCGCCTGTTGCGGCTCGTCGGCGCGGGCGAGATGGCTCATGACGAAACGAATGTCGACGCCATCGAAGGCGCCGGCCTCCCCCGCGACCGCCTCGACTTCCGCCGGCGCCATGCCGAGCCTGGCCATGCCACTGTCGACCTGGATGGCGGCGGCAAGGCTCTGGCCCATGCCTCGCGCGATCTCGCGCCAGGCCTTCAGTTGCATGGCGCTGTTGATGACCGGGCAAAGCCCGGCCGCCGCGGCTTCCGGTTCCGAGCTGGGCGGCAGCCCGTTCAGCACGAAGATGTCCGGCCCGGGGCCGATCGCCTTGCGCAGCGCGATGCCTTCGCCGAGCAGCGCGACGAAGAAGATGTCGCAGCCCTCTTTCGCCAGCGCCGATGCCACTTGCGCGGCGCCAAGTCCGTAGCCGTCAGCCTTGAGCACCCCGGCGCAGCGGACGCCGTTCAGCCGCGCCTTCAGCCGGCGGTAGTTTTCGCGGATGGCCCTGAGGTCGATCGTCAGGATCGCGCCGGCAGCCGCCTCGCTGACCGATTGGTTGCCGGTCCCGCAGCATCCTCCCAAAGCATCGCTGGCGTCGTCATCCACGGCGACTCTCCATCATTACATCGACAATCTATCATCGACGCAGCAACTGCTCTGAGGCTGTCGAGATTCAGGTCAGGCCGAGTCGAAAATGGTGGGTTCCGAGAACCGGAGCGGAGCGTACTTGAAGTACGTGAGCACCGGAAGCGCAGGAAGCCGCCATTTGCAGACCGGCATGACCTGAATATCGACTGCCTCAGGGGACGAGATGCTGGAACGCCGCAACCACCTGCTCATAGACCTTGCGCTTGAACGGCACGATCAGGTCGGGCAGCTCCCGCATCGGCCGCCAGGCCCATTCATCGAACTCGGCCTTATGGCCACCAGGCGGCGGATTGATCTCGATCTCACCTTCGTCGCCCTCGAAGCGGTAGGCGAACCATTTCTGCGTCTGGCCGCGATAGCGGCCCTTGAAGGCGACGCCGACCAGATGCTCCGGCAGGTCGTAATTGATCCAGCGCGGCGCCTCGGCCAGCAGCGACACGCTGCGCATGCCGGTTTCCTCGTAGAGCTCGCGCCCGGCGGCCTCGATCGGCTCTTCGCCCTTGTCGATGCCGCCCTGCGGCATCTGCCAAAGCTGCGTCGTGCCGGCAAACTCGCTGTCCGGTTCGGCGATGCGGTGCCCGACCCAGACCAGGCCTGCTTTGTTGAGGATCATCAGCCCAACGCACGGACGGTAAGGCAGCGTTTCGGGATCGATCGTCTTGGCCATATGTCAGCGTTTCCAGCCGTCTTTGAGAATGGAGTTGGGCGAGGCGGGTAGGGTTAGCCCTTTTGCGGATCAATCGCCACCGCCGAGATCGGCACGATCTCGATGCCGCGCTTCTTCGCTTCGGCAATCCACGACGTCACCGTGTCGACGGTGATATCGAAGGCCGAACCGATGCCGACGGCGCTGCCCTTGGCCCGCGCCGTCGCCTCCAGGCTGTCCAGCTTCTTGAGGATTTCGCCGCGATCCTGCACGGCATCGATCGCCGTGTCACCGGCGACGAATGGTACGCCATCCTTCAATGCCAGGTCAGGCGCCACACTGCGCGATGACGAGCCGTCATCGATATAGGCAAGCCCCCGCTTGCCGAGCTCGGCCATGAACGGTTCCATCGCCGAAACGTCGCCCGAGAAGCGGGCGCCCATATAGTTCATGACCCCGGTATAGTTCGTGGTCCTGGAGAGCGCCCAGTGCAGGCTCTTCAGGTTCTCGTCCGGGCTGGCCGACACCGTCAGCGTGTTGCGGCCGGGATTGACTTTGGGATAATCAAACGGCTCGAGCGGCACCTGCATGACGATCTCATGCCCGTTCTGCCTTGCCGCCTGCATCCAGCGGCCGATGCTGTTGCCTTGCGGCGCGAAGGCCAACGTCACTTCGGCCGGCAGCTTGGCGATCGCCGCCTGCGTGCCGGTCTGCGAGACGGCGAGCCCGCCGATTACGATCGCCACCCGTGCCCCGCGCGCGCCCGACCAAGGCCGGGCATAGACATCGAAGGGCCGCCGGCCGTCGGCGCCGCGTATCGGCAGCGGTCCAGTGTCGCCGGCCTCGATCAGCGCCCTGTCCGGGATATGGGCGACCTTCAGGTTCTGGCCGAGCGTCGACGGATCGCGAATCACGATCGCGGCCTTCGGCGGGCCGTCGCCTTCTTCGGTCTGGACGTGGATGACCTGCGGCCCGCCGCTCTTCATCGGCGTGCTGGCCCGTGGCGCCGCCGCCGCCATCGGAGCCGGCGTAGGCGCCGGCGCCGCTGTCGCCGCAGGAGCAGCCTCGGCGCTGACCTTCGGCGTGGAAACGGCGACTTCTTCCGGCTTGCGGAACGGCCTTTCACGCAGCGCAATAGCGCCGGAAACACCGATCACGCCAAGCACGGCCAGCACAGCGATGAGCGAGCCGGAGCCGATGCCGCGCGAGGTCTTGCGCTGAGGCCGGAGCGTCTGTCCGAGCGGGCGTTCGATGTCCTTGCCGATCTCAGCCAAGTCGTGTTTCCCCGGAAGCACGCCAAGGTCACTTTTTCGTGACATCTCGCGTGAACTTCGCAATCGCCGGCGCGATACCCAGACGCGTGGCGCCCCAACCGCGGTCCCCGAATCAAACTGCCGGAACCTCGCGGCCCCGGCAGCATTGCATTGCTTCGCGCAGCCGGCCAGAGCCGGACAGCATTACTGGTTCATCACGGCCTTGTCCGGGTTCGGCGGGAACGACGGATCGGTTTTTTCGCCGCGCAGAAGCTGCTCGGCATAGATCAGCTGCAGGTCGTTCTTCGGATCCGGCGGCACATAGGCGGCCGAGCCCGAGCCGGTGGAGCTCTCGTCGGCGCCCTTGATGTGGCCCTTGAGGTCGGATTCGCCGCGGGTCAGGTCGCGGCCCTGCAGATCCGGGGGCAACGGCTGGTCGACCTTGATGTCGGGCGTGATGCCCTTGCCCTGGATCGACTTGCCCGACGGCGTGTAATAGAGCGCCGTCGTCAGCCTGAGCGCGCCGTTCTCGCCGAGCGGGATGATGGTCTGCACCGAGCCCTTGCCGAAGGACTGCGTGCCGACCACCGTGACGCGACGCAGGTCCTGCAGCGCGCCGGCGACGATTTCCGAGGCGCTCGCCGAGCCGCCATTGACCAGCACGATCATCGGCTTGCCGTTGATGTCGTCGACCTGCTTCGGCTTGGCGTCGAAGCGGGTGACGTCCTTCGGATCGCGGCCGCGCGTCGAGACGATCTCGCCGCGCTTGAGGAAGGCGTCCGACACGCTGACCGCCTGGTCGAGCAGGCCGCCCGGATTGAGGCGCAGGTCGAGCACATAGCCCTTCAGCTTATCGTTCGGCACCTGCTTCTTGATGTTCTCGATGGCGTTCTCGAGATCGTCATAGGTCTTCTCGGTGAAGGAGGTGATCTTCATGTAGCCGATGTCGTTCTCGACCCGGTACTTCACCGCCTTGACCTTGATGACGTCGCGAACCACCGTCAGCTCGATCGGCTTGTCGGCGCCCTGGCGCAGGATGGTGAGCTTGATCGGCGTGTTGACCGGCCCGCGCATCTTCTCGACCGCGTCGTTGAGGGTGAGGCCGCGAACCTCCTCGCCGTCGATCTTGGCGATGTAATCGCCGGAAAGCACGCCCGCCTTGGCGGCCGGCGTGTCGTCGATCGGCGTGATCACCTTGACGAGGTCGTTTTCCATGGTGACCTCGATGCCGAGGCCGCCGAACTCGCCCTTTGTCTGCACGCGCATGTCCTGCGCCTGCTCGGCATTCATGTAGGAGGAGTGCGGGTCGAGCGAGGACAGCATGCCGTTGATGGCGTTCTCGACCAGCGATTTGTCATCCGGCGGCGTCACGTAATTGGCGCGCACGCGTTCGAAGATGTCGCCGAAGATCGCCAGCTGCTTGTAGGTCTCCGAACCCGCAGCATTCGCCGCCGAACCCGGTGCACCGTAAACCAGGCTCATTGCCGATGCGCCCATCAGCGCGCCGGCAAACAGAAGCGACAGTTTCCGCATCATTTCACGTCCTTCCAGAAAATCGGTCCGCCCACCATGGGGCCGGATCGACGGGTTTTCCATCCTTGCGGAACTCAACATAGAGTTCCAGCGCCGCATTTCCATTTCGCGAGGCCGAGGTGCTTGCCACCCGGGCCTCTCCCATCGCGCCGATCGGCTCTCCTGCGAGCACCGACTGTCCGGTCGCGACGCTGATTCTGCTCATCCCCGCCAGAACGACATGATACCCGTCGCCTGCGTTGAGGATCAAGAGTTGACCATACGAGCGAAACGGCCCCGCATAAAGCACGTTTCCATCCGCCGGCGCGGTGACGATGGCTCCCGATTGTGTCGCAACCATGTCGCCTTGCATCGCCGCGCCATTGCCGTCGTCGGCGCCGAAACGCAGCTTGATCTTGCCGATGACCGGCAACGCGATCTGGCCTTGCAATGCCGAGAACGGCGCCGATCCCGTGAGACGGTTCGCTTCCGGCACCGGCAGCGCGGCGAGCTCGGTGGTCGAGGCCGTGGTGTCGTTGTCCGTCGATTTGCGCTCGCCCGCCTTGGCCTGGTCCTGCGCCTTGCGCGCCTTGTCGGCTTCGAGCGAGGCAATCAGGTCCTTGAGGCTGCTCGCCTTCGCCGCCAGCTGCTGCGAGTGCTGCTGTTCGGCGGCCATCGCCGCTTGAGTATCGGCCTGCAGCTTCTTCTTGGCCTCGAGCAGCATGGTGAGCCGCTTCTTCTCCGCCGTCTGGTCCGTGACGGCGGCGGTCAACCTGGCCCGCTCGGCCTCGATCGAGGCCGTTACACGCGTCTGCTCCTTGAGGTCGGCCATCAGCCGGTCGGTCTGCTGGCGCAGTTCCGGCACGACGGCGCCGAGCAGGATGGCGCTTCGCACCGACGACAGCGCATCCTCGGGCTTGACCAGGATCGCCGGCGGCGGATTGAGCCCCATGCGCTGCAATGCGCCGAGCACTTCGGCCAACACGTCGCGCCGCGCCATGAGCGAGGCGCGCAGCTTATTTTGCTCGGCCTTCAGCCCTTCGAGCTTGGCGCCGATGTCCTCGATGTCCTGGCCGAGCTTCTGCTCCGTCATCGCCGACTGGATGAGCGCTGCGGTGATCGAAGCATAGTCCTTGCGCACCGAAGCGATGTCGGCGGCGAGCTTGCCCAGCCGCTCCGACGAGAGCGTGATCTCCTTCGAAACCTGCTCGTATTCGGCCCGGCTCTGATCCGGGTCGGGCGCAAGGTCGAGCGAATTTTCGGCCGCCCGAACCGGCCCGAGCGCCACCAGGGCGGCGACAACGGTCAAGCCGCAGCGGCCGCGCCAGGCGCGCGTAATCGGGTACCAGCCTTCAGACATCAGGCCTCTAACCTATCCGCCGCTTCGTTAACGAACCATCAACCATGTTGGAAGCGCCGCTCAGAGCAATTCCAGGAAAAGTGTGTACGGTTTTCCGTCCCGGAATTGCGTAAGCACAATAATGACCGTGATGTCGCGCCATTGAGGCGGGAATCTGGATAGCCATGTGTCTCCTGGTTCCCCGACACAGGGATTTTGAAAGGTTGCCGTTTGTCTCGGTGCAAGATTTTCCGTTCATTTCCGTGAAATCAGTGCAAACGCCGGAGATTGGTTGAAGCCGCCCGATCTCGTCATTCTATGGCGGAGCAAGGAGCGAAGCGACGCGCGCAGACCATAGAATCCATTCCGTGACTTCGAAACGACGCCACGGTGCAGAATTTTGCTCCGTTGTGATCCTTGGCGAAGGTAACGGCATGGATTCCAGGGTCTGCGCGCGTCGCTTCGCTCCTTGCTCCGCCCTGGAATGACGAAGGGGTAGGCGTTTCGGCCAATCTCCAACGCATGCCGCCTGCCAACGCAAACAGAGCCGACCGTCAAATCCGTGTGCAGTGCAATTAGAGGCTTCGGCCCTGATTGCGCTGAATAACATCGTGGGCCGACGCAGCGCGGAATTCGCTCTCTTCAGCTCTAAGACCCGGCTCAAGCTCGCCCTTCAGTAGGGCCCACACTTCGTTGCTGCCCTGCAAATCGCGACGAACCAGGGAACGGATATGCTCGCCGGCGCGGACATGAATGCTGTTATCTGCGGCCATGACCCAATCCACTGTGTTCGTTGAAAATACGAAAACGCCGCAAATATCGCCACAGCGAATTACGATCGATGATACGGGTGACCCGCCAGGATCGTCGCGATCCGGTAAAGCTGCTCGCCCAACATAACGCGCACCAGCTGGTGCGGCCAGGTCAGCGCGCCGAAGGACAGCACAAGGTCGGCCTGCTCGCGCAAGGATCTGTCATGGCCGTCGGCGCCGCCGATGGCGACGACCAGCGCCTTTCGGCCGCCGTCGCGCAACTGGCCAATGCGGGCGGCCAGGTCTTCCGAGGAAAGAGACTTGCCGCGTTCGTCGAGCAGGACGAGAACGGTGCCGGACTGCAATTGGGCCTGCAGCTTCTGGGCTTCCTCGCGGCGGCGCTCGTCGGCGCTCTGTCCGCGGCTCTCGGGGATTTCGACAATGCCGGCAAACTCCAGCCCGACCGCAGGTCCGCTCTTGGCGAAGCGCTCGAAATAGCGGTCGGCGAGTTCTCTCTCGGGGCCGGTCTTCATCCGGCCCACGGCATGAACGGTGATCTTCATCCTCGCCCCGGCGAGCTTGTCCTAACGCGCACCGTGACGGTTCACGGCACGCGGATCAAGGCTCAGTGCAAGGTCTCTTCCTCGAGATCCGGCGCCTGCCACATCTTTTCGAGATTGTAGAATTCGCGGACTTCGGGGCGGAAGACGTGGACGATGATGTCGCCCGAATCGATCAGGACCCAGTCGGCGCTGGCCAGCCCCTCGACGCGCGCATTGCCGAGGCCGGCATCCTTCAGCGCCTTGAGGAGATGATCGGCGACAGCCGAGACATGACGGTGCGATCGGCCTGAGGCGATGACCATATAGTCGCCGAGGCTCGATTTTCCCTGGATGTCGATTGAGACGATGTTTTCGGCCTTGGAGTCTTCCAGACTGGCAAGGACTGTGTCGATGGCGAGGGACGCGGCGTCGTTTCCGCTGATCCCTGCCGGCGAAGGCATGATGTCAGCCTTCTTCCGCAGTGCTGTTCTCAGTGTGTTTCCTTTCCCAACAAGAACAACCAAATCACCAGGCAAATCAGGTGACACCACTTAGATAGGCAGAGTTCCGTTGCAGTTTCAAGACGGGCGCCTTCGAAGCGTGATCTCCGCGCGATGTTGAGGAGGCGCTCCGCCAGGCCGCAAAAGGCGGGAACCGATGCCAGGCGCACGGGTTATCGGCGCATTGACCAACGGGACCCCCGCCATGCCCACCGACCCGCAAAGCGCCCTCATCACCATCCAGGCCGGGCTTGCGCAGCTGAGCACGCTGATCGTCTCCTATTCCTTCTCGGCCGTCGGCGCCGTCATCCTCCTGGTTGTCGGGTATCTCGTGGCTGGGCTTGCCGAGCGCTCGATCTATGCCGGCCTCGGCCACATCCACGGCTTCGATGAGACCTTGCGGCATTTCTTCTCGCAGGTCGTGCGTTACGCCATCCTGATCCTTGTCGTCATCATGGTGCTCGGCCAATTCGGCGTGCAGACCGCCTCCATCATTGCGGCAATAGGCGCTGCGGGCCTGGCCATCGGGCTGGCGCTGCAAGGCACGCTGCAGAACATCGCCGCCGGCATCATGCTTCTGGCGCTCAGGCCCTTTCGCATCGGCGAATATGTCGAGGTCGGCGCGATTGCCGGTACCATCGAGGAGATCGGTCTCTTCGCCACCAAGCTGCGTTCCGTCGACGGTGTCTATGTGATGGCACCCAACTCGACACTTTGGAACCAGCCGGTGCGCAATTTCACCCGCAACGGCGTGCGGCGCACCGACGTCACCTTGAGCATCGGCTCGTGGAACGACATCGACCGCGCGCAAAAGACGCTGCTTGCCATCGCCGCCGCCGAAAAGCGCATCCGGCGCGAACCGGCGCCGATCGCTTTCGTGGCCAGTCTCGGCGACACCACCGTTTCGCTCACCTTGCGCTACTGGACGTCGGCCGCCGACTATTTCTCGACCCAGATCGACATGACCAAGCGCGCCAAGCAGGCTTTCGATACCGAGGGCATCTCGATCCCGCTGCCGCCTCCGGAAATGCCGGCGCCGGAGGCGCGCAAGCAGTAGTCTCGCAACAGCGATTTTCAATCTGCCGGCATCCTGAACCGATTTCGAGGTATCTCGGCTATTGCCGTGATTTCGATCTGCAAGTCCGGACGATAAAGGCGCACGATCTCGACGGTTGTCGTCACGGGATAGGGCTCTGAAAAGAACTCCTTGCGGATATCTCCGGACGCCATGAACCGCTCGATATCGGTCGTATACTGGGTCAGCGATACGATATCGGCCATCTCCCCACCGATAGCCGCGAGCACGGCCTTGATGTTTTCGAGGGTTTGCCGGACCTGAACCCGCATGTCGCTCTTCCCGACAATCTGCCCTTCACGGTCAAGCGAAACTTGGCCTTTAAGGTGAACGAGTTGCCCGCCCTCATGGATTTTCACCATGGAGAACGCGCCAAAAGGCTTCCACATCGTTGCGGGATTATAGCTCTTCGACATCTCTGATCTTGCTCGAATTTGGGCCAAAAAGTCGCGAAGATGCGCAGCTTGTCAATCTTTGACGTGTCGCTGCTGTTCGTCCGGCGCGAAGGCTAGCTCCACCGGCAAGGGCGTCTGCGCCGACATCGGCGAGAAACTGCCGCTTGTGGCCGCGGGTGTCGGCCGGCCGGCCATCACGCGCCACAGGACGAACAGGCAGAAGGCCGCCGCGATGACGATGCCGACATAGATGAAGGTCGCGGTGCCGAAGACGGCGGAAAGCGCCGTCACGATGCCCGGCACGATGAAGCCGGCCAGCGACCAGGCAAACAGCATCGAGCTCGACAGCGCCAGAAGCTCGTCCTTGCCGGCGCGGTCGGCGGCATGCGCGCTGGAGAGCGCGTAGATCGATTCCGACGCTCCGTCCCAGATGAGATAGATCACCACCAGCGCCATCAGCGCGCCGCCGTCGAAGACGATGGCGAGCACGCTGGCGATCGTCGCGAGCGCCGCCGCGCCCGCCAGCACGTAGCGACGGTCGGTGCGGTCGGATATCCAGCCGAGCGGAATCTGCAGGATGAGCGTGCCGACCGGCATCGCCGACAACAGCAGCGCGACGTCGGCTTGGCTGTAGCCCTTGGCGGTGGCATGGATCGGCGCGAAGCCGGAGACGATCATCGACAGGCCGCCGACCGCCAGCATGCCGGCGACGCCGACCGGCGAGATGCGCCAGGCGCGGCGCAACGCCACCGATGCGGCCTGCGGCGCCGGCGGCTGCGCCAGCCGCGTCATGCCGACCGGCAGGATGGAAAGCGCCGTGAAGGTGATGCCGATCAGCGATGCCGCGGCCGTGTGGATATCGATCACGGCGAGCGTCGCATAACCCACGCCGAGCCCGCCTATATAGGCGACATAGAACACCGCCATCACCCGGCCGCGGATCGAATTCGGCAAGGCATCGTTCAGCCAGCTCTGCGCGACGATGAACAGCCCGCAGATGGCGAAGCCGTAAAGCGCCCGCGCTGCGATCCATAAAAGCGGGATCGGCCCGGCGCCGATCGCGGCGTTGGAAAGCGCGATCAGCGCCGAGAGCACCATGAAGGCGCGGGCGTGACCCACTCGCTTGACGAGCGGCCCGGTCAGGATGCAGCCGGCCAGACCGCCGGCCGAAAGCCCGGTGACGATCAGTCCGGCCCAGGTCGGGTCGAAACCGTCGGCGCCGAGACGCACCGGGATATAGGCGAACATCAGCCCATTGCCGATCGCGATCAGCGCCATTGACACGATGACGCTGGCAATGGCGATAAGCGGCGCCGATTGCGCGGCGCGGGCGGGTTCGGTTGTGGTGGGGTTCTGCTTCAGCATGCTTGTGCAGCTTGGCTTAGCCGCAGGTTAAAAGCCGCCTCAAAAGCGACATGCCGCGCTTCCCCTTCTCCCCTTGTGGGAGAAGGTGGATCGGCGCATAGCGCCGAGACGGATGAGGGGTGTTCCAGCAAAATGAGACGTCTGCATTCCCTGGAACACCCCTCATCCGCCGCCTTCGGCGGCACCTTCTCCCACAAGGGGAGAAGGAGGGCGCCTACCCCTCCGCCGCGTTGCGGAGCGCGGTGGATGACAGCGACGAACGCGGACCGTGGATGAAGGTCCAGGCCGGTGCCGGCATGCGGGCAAGCAGCGGCGCGTCGCCCTCGTCGATACGGGCGTAGTCGAAGGTCTTTGCGACAACCGACGATAGGAAGGAGAGCGTGGCGCCCGGACGATCGATGACCGCGATGGGGAAGGTCAGCACGATCTCGCGCCAGCGCTGCCAGCGGTGGAAGTCGCGCAAACCATCCGCGCCCATGATCCAGACGAAATCGACGCCCGGGTTGCGCGCCTTGACCAAGGCAAGCGTGTCGGCGGTGTAACGCGCATGCTGCGCCGCCTCGAAGGCGGTTACCTTGATCTTCGGGTTCCTGGCGATCTTTTCGGACAGCTCGACACGCTCGGCGAGCGGCGCCAGTTCGCGCGCGCTTTTCAGCGGATTGCCGGGCGTCACCATCCACCACAGCTGGTCGAGCGCGAGCCTTCTCAGCGCGATCTCGGCGACCAGCGCATGGCCGGCATGCGGCGGATTGAACGAGCCGCCGAACAGCCCGACCGTCAGCCCCTTGCCGGCATGGGGCATGCGAAGGTAGCGGGCGGGGACTGGCTGCTCAGGTTGGGAAAGCATGGTGCTAGGCCCCCCTCTCTGGCCTGCCGGCCATCTCCCCCTCAAGGGGGGAGATCAGATGTCGCCGCGACTTTCGCCAATCGCCGGCGTTGCAAGCCGAGCGCCGGCGCCGAAGCTGCCAATCTCCCCCCTTGAGGGGGAGATGGCCGGCAGGCCAGAGGGGGGGGCCTGGGCGCAAGCTTCAACCCTTTAAGGCAAACGACTTCAAGGCCTCACCTGCCCAGATCCGCGCACGCGGTATTTGAACGAGGTGAGTTGCTCGACGCCGACCGGTCCGCGCGCGTGCATCTTGCCGGTGGCGATGCCGATCTCGGCGCCCATGCCGAACTCGCCGCCATCGGCGAACTGCGTCGAGGCATTATGCAAGAGGATCGCCGAGTCGATCTCGTTGAAGAAGCGCTCAACCGCAGCCGTATCGTCGGCGACGATCGCCTCGGTGTGGTGCGAGGAAAACGTCTCGATATGCTCGATCGCGCCGGCGACGCCGTCGACCAGCTTCACCGCGATGACGGCGTCGAGATATTCCGTCACCCAGTCGGCATCGGTCGCCGGGCTGGCGTCGGCAAAAGCTGTTATCACTTCGGCATCGGCATGGATCTCGCAGCCGGCGGCGCGCAGCGCCTCCAGGATCGGCACCAGATGCGTGGCGGCCACCGCGCGGTCGACCAGCAAGGTCTCGGCAGCGCCGCACACACCGGTGCGCCGCATCTTGGCGTTGACGGCGATCTTGACCGCCATGTCGAGATCGGCCGAGCGGTCGACATAGAGATGGCAGATGCCTTCCAGATGCGCGAAGACCGGCACGCGCGCCTCGGTCTGCACGCGCCCGACCAGGCTTTTGCCGCCGCGCGGAATAATGACGTCGAGATTGCCGCCGAGACCTTTCAGCATCTCGCCGACGGCGGCGCGGTCGGTGGTCGGCACCAGCTGGATGGCGTCCTGCGGCAGGCCGGCGGCCTTCAGACCCTCGACCATGCAGGCATGGATCGCGGCCGACGAATTGAGCGAGTCCGAACCGCCGCGCAGGATCACCGGATTGCCCGCCTTGAGGCAAAGTGCGCCGGCGTCCGCCGTCACGTTCGGCCTGCTCTCATAGATGACGCCGATGACGCCGAGCGGCGTGCGCACGCGCTCGATATGGAGCCCGTTCGGCCGGTCCCAGGCGGCGATGACATCGCCGACCGGATCCTTGAGCGCGGCGATCTCGCGAATGCCGTCGGCCATGGCCTTGATGCGCGAGGGATTGAGCTTCAGCCGGTCCATGAACGAACCCGACAGGCCGGCCTCCTCGCCATTCGACGTATCGATGGCGTTGGCGTCGAGAATGGCCTGCTCGTTGCGCAGGATGGCTTCGGCCATGGCAACCAGCGCATCGTTCTTGGCCTTGGCGGAAGCGACGGCCAACGGTCGGGCGGCGGCGCGAGCGCGACGGCCGATATCGGCCATCAGCGCCACGGTGTCTTCGCCGGACTTTTCATGCAGCTTCAGCATGGTTCATCCCTCCGCCCATCTCTTTATTCCACGCAACCCGAACGGAAAACCGCTTCACACTTTTCCCGGAATTGCTCTAGTCGTCGGCCAATACTTGGTCGCCGGCAACGCTTACCACAAGGTCGTCGCGATGGATCATCGCCGAACGCGCCTCGTAGCCGAGCACGTTTTCGATCTCGGCCGTCTTCAGGCCAGCGATCCTTACGGCATCGGCGGCATCATAGGCAACCAGCCCGCGCGCGATCTCGCGGCCCTCCGGAGATAGGATCGCCACCGTGTCGCCGCGCGAGAAATTGCCGCTGACCAGCTTGACGCCGGCAGCCAGCAGCGACTTGCCCGACATGAGCGCCCCGACGGCGCCGGCATCGACGGTGAGCCGTCCAGCCGGCTCGAGCTGCCCGGCGATCCAGGTCTTGTAGCCCTTCACCGGATTGGCGCTCGGCTTGAAAAAGGTCGCGCGCTCGCCGCGTTCGATTGCCATCAGCGGCGACAGCCTTGTGCCGGACGTTATGATCATGGCGGTGCCGGCGGCATTGGCGATCTTGCCGGCATCGAGCTTGGTACGCATGCCGCCGCGCGACAACTCGGATGCGGCCGCGCCCGCCATCGCCTCGATATCCGGCGTGATGCGGTCGACCACCGGGATGAACTTCGCTTGCGGGTCCTTGGCCGGCGGCGCCGTGTAGAGCCCGTCAATGTCGGAAAGCAGCACCAACAGATCGGCGCCCATCATCGTCGCCACCCGCGCGGCCAGCCGGTCATTGTCGCCGTAGCGGATTTCCGAGGTCGCCACCGTGTCGTTCTCGTTGATGACCGGCACCGCCTTCATCTTGAGCAGGGTCGAGATCGTCGCGCGCGCGTTGAGGTAGCGGCGACGCTCCTCGGTGTCACCAAGCGTCAAAAGGATCTGGCCCGACTTCAGCCCGTCCTTGCCAAGCGCGTCCGACCAGGCACCGGCAAGCGCGATCTGGCCGACGGCGGCCGCCGCCTGGCTCTCCTCGAGCTTCAGCGCGCGTTTGCCGAGGCCCAGGATAGTGCGCCCGAGCGCGATGGCTCCCGAGGAGACGACAAGCACTTCGGCGCCGGCACCGGCAAGCACCGCGATGTCGTCGGCAAGCGAGGTCAGCCAGTCGCGCTTCAAACCTGTCGCGCGGTCGACGAGCAACGCCGAACCGATCTTCACTGTGATGCGCCGGTATGATTTCAGCGATTTCATCGGTCTTATCGCCAGCGCGTGTCGACAGGAGCCGGAACGGCATCGCGCGCTTCCGCGACCACCGCCATCAGCGCGCGCAGCACGGCCTCGACGCCTTCGCCGGTGACAGCCGAGACCAGCATCGGCGCGCGGCCGGCGGCGCGCTTCAGCGAGGCCGCCTTTTTCTTGCGTGCTTCCGCGTCGAGGATGTCGACCTGGCTGAGCGCGACGATCTCGACCTTGTCGGTCAGCCCATTGCCATAGGCATCGAGCTCGGCGCGAACCGTCTTGTAGGCCTTGCCCGGGTTTTCCTCCTGTGCGGAGACGAGGTGGACCAGTACGCGCGTGCGCTCGACATGGCCGAGGAAGCGGTCGCCGATGCCCACCCCCTCATGCGCCCCTTCGATCAGGCCGGGAATGTCGGCGAGCACGAATTCGCGGCCGTCGATGCGGGCAACGCCGAGGCCGGGATAGAGCGTGGTAAACGGATAATCGGCGATCTTCGGCTTGGCCGCGGTGACGGCGGCAAGGAAGGTCGACTTGCCGGCATTGGGCAGGCCGACAAGGCCGGCGTCGGCGATCAGCTTGAGCCGGAGCCAGATGCTCAGCTCCTCGCCCGGCAGGCCGGGATTGGCGCGCCGCGGCGCCTGGTTAGTCGAGGTCTTGAAATGCTGGTTGCCGAAGCCGCCATTGCCGCCCTTGGCAAGCAGGAAGCGCTGGCCGACGACGGTCAGGTCGCAGATCAGCGTCTCATTGTCCTCGGCAAAGATCTGCGTGCCGGCCGGCACTTTCAGCGTGATGTCGGCGCCCTTGGCCCCTGTCATGTTGCGGCCCATGCCGTGCATGCCGGTCTTGGCCTTGAAATGCTGCTGATAGCGATAGTCGATCAGCGTGTTCAGCCCGTCGACCGCTTCCGCCCACACGTCGCCGCCGCGGCCGCCATCGCCGCCATCGGGCCCGCCGAACTCGATGAATTTTTCACGCCGGAACGACACCGAACCGGCACCGCCGTCGCCGGAACGGATGTAAACCTTGGCTTGGTCGAGGAATTTCATCGTTTCAAGTTTCTGCTATTGCACTTGCGGGATTGCTCTAAACCAAGGCAGGGCCGAGGGCGAGGCCGATTTGCGACTAAAGCGCCGGATGCCCTTTCGGCGCGCACGCGGTAGCACTGGCGGGGACTGAAGGGGCGCGGGAATGAAGATCGTTTCCTACAACATCCAGTACGGCATTGGCCTCGACCGCAAATACGATGTCGGGCGCATCGCCGAGGCCGTGCGCGGCGCCGACGTGATCGCGCTGCAGGAAGTGACCCGCAACAACCCGCGCAACGGCGACCGCGACATGGTGGCCGAGATCAGCGAGGCGCTGCCCGATTATTTTGCCGCCTATGGCAGCAATTTCGAGGTCAATATCGGCTCGCGGCTGGAGAACGGCCGCGCCATCTCGACTTCCTTCCAGCTCGGCAACATGGTGCTGTCGAAGACGCCCATTCATCTGTCGCGCAATCTCCTTTTGCCGCGCAGCCGCAGCCTCGAGGCCATGAACTTCCAGCGCGGCGCGCTCGAGGCGCTGATCGAGACGCCGCTCGGCTTCATCCGCTTCTATTCCACCCATCTCGACCACCGCAGCCCGGTCGAGCGCCAGAGCCAGATCCGCTTCCTGCGCCAGCGCCTCTTGAACTATGCGCTCGAAGGCGGCGGCCTGTCGGGCATTCCCGAGATCGGCCTGCCGGATCTGCCCTACCCGGAAGCCTTCATCGTCATGGGCGACTTCAACATGCTGCCGGGCTCGCCCGAATATGTCGAACTCGCAGGCCGCCCGGACCATGAGTTCGGCATGCCGCTGACAGCCGATCTCGCCGTCGACGTCGCCCAGCGCCTTGCCGTCGCCGACCTCGTGACCTGGGTCGATCCCGACCGTCCCGGCGACAAAAGCCGGTACAAATGCATCGATTACATCTTCACCAGCGCTTCGCTGGCCAGATCGCTGAAGCGTCTATGGTCCGACCGGGACGCCGTCGGCTCCGATCACCTGCCGCTCTGGGCCGAGCTGGGCTGAGCGGGATTATTCATCTGGTTTGATCGCATTTTCACGGTCGATGATCGCCATCATGATCGCATCGCGGTACTCTCCGTCGACGCGGACGGCATCGCGCACCACACCCTCCCTGACAAAGCCCACCTTGTCGTAAAGGGCGATCGCGCGGGCGTTGTCGGCATGTACGGAAAGCTCAACCCGCACCATGCCGGCGCTTCGCGCTCGCGCCAGGGCCGCATTGATGAGCTTCAATCCGAGGCCGCGCCCGCGATAGATGGGTAAAATGCCCATTCCAAGCGTACCGCGATGCGCGTGTGCGGGCATGTCGTGGCGGGTGATGTCGCACCAGCCGACAACCTTCTCGCCAACAACGGCCACGAACCCCGGATCGCCTTTCTCGATACGGCCCTTCGCGAATTGAAGGGTTTGCTCGAACGGCGGCGCCTCCAGCATGGACAGATACCGCCGTTCGCGCGCGACGACGTCCAGCGCGCGATGGAAGCTTTCGATATGCGCCAGCGTCATGGGCACGATCGAAACGGCTGCGTTGTCGTCGTGCCCCTCGCCCACTAGCTGGACCTCCATGACCTCAGGCTCGTCCAGGTCTTCCTGTCTAGCCTGTAGCGCTCGACCGGCACCTGCCCAGCGACGATCGAGTTCAGCATGCCCTGGCCGGCATACTGGAAGCCGCATTTGTGGATGACCCGGCGCGAGGCCGGATTGATCACCCGGGTCGAGGCATGCAGCACCTGGATCGAAGTCCGTTGGAAGGCGAGGTCCACCAGGGCGTGCGCGGCCTCGGTGGCATAGCCGCGCTTCCAGTAAGGCTCGCCGATCCAGTAGCCCAGTTCCAGGCCGCGATCGGTGGTGTTGAGCCCGGCGCAGCCGACGAAGGTGCCGGTATCCTTGAGCGTCAGGGCATAGACGATGCCGGCGCGGCGCGACGCCGCCATGGCGAGGAAGGTGCGGCCCTCGGCCTCGCCGTAGGGATGCGGCATGCGGGCCAGCATTTCGGCGACATGCCGGTTGTCGGCCAGCGTGACGAGTTGCTCGAGATCGCTCTCGCGCGGGGCGCGCATGGCCAGACGCTCGGTGGCCAGCACCGGGCAATCGATCGCGTAACTTTCGTCTTCGGTGTCTTCCGCTTCGGCAACCATTTTAGTCCTCCAGGGCAAGAAAAAATGAAAAAGGAGAGAGGGCAAACCCATCTCTCCTGATCCTTTTCCTGGCCTGGCCAGACACCGGTTCCCGAGATGGGCGCCGGTGTTATGGTGCGGAACCGGCTACTCCGCTGCTTTGGTAATCGGGTTCACCGATACGTAGGTTCGGCCGTTGGCTTTCTTGTTGAAGGTGACTGCGCCGGCTTCGAGCGCAAAAAGGGTGTGGTCCGTGCCCATTCCGACATTGACGCCGGGATGCCACGAGGTGCCGCGTTGGCGGATGATGATGTTGCCCGGGATGACGGCTTCGCCGCCGAACTTCTTCACGCCCAGACGCTTGGAGTGCGAATCGCGACCGTTGCGCGACGAACCGCCAGCTTTCTTGTGTGCCATTTGACTAACTCCGATGCGCCCAAAGGCGCTTGAATGGTCTTATGAACGCGTTCGCGTTCCGTTTCAAGTCCGTACCGGCGACGATCGTCGCCGGGCCATCTTATTTCAACTTGCCTTACTTCTTCGCCAGTTCCTTGGCCTGCTCGCGCCAGTCCTTGATCTGGTCGGCGCTGAACGGCATGTGCTCGTCGATCTTGGCGACATCCTTGTCGGAAAGCTTGGCGAGCTGCGCGAAGGTGACGATGCCCTGCTCGGCGAGGTCCTTCGCCGCGACCGGGCCGATGCCCTTGATCACGGTCAGGTCATCCGGCTCACCCTTCGGCGCCTTGAACAGCGGCGCAGCCTTTGCCTCTTCGCCGGAAGCGGCCTCAGCCTTGGGCTCCTTCTTGGCCTTGGCCTCGTTCGGAGCGGCTTCGGCCTTTGCCTCGGCGGCGACTTCCGCCTTGGCTTCGGGGGCCTTGGCCTCTGCCTTGGCTTCCGGCTTGGCGGCGGCCTTCTTCGACGGCTTGGCGCCGCCCAGCAGGATCTCGGCGATCCTGACGGTGGTCAAAAGCTGGCGGTGGCCGATCTTGCGGCGCGAATTCTGGCGGCGGCGCTTCTTGAAAGCGATGACGGTGCGGTTCTTGCCCTGCTCGACGACTTCCGCCGTGACCAGAGCGCCGTCGACGAACGGCGCGCCGAAGGTGACATTCTCGCCCTCGCCATGCGCGAGCACATTGCCGATCTCGACGATGTCGCCGACCTTGGCTTCGAGTTTCTCGATCTTCAGGAGATCGTTGGCGGCAACGCGATACTGCTTGCCGCCCGTTTTGATGACTGCGAACATTTTTTGCCTTTCGCTGTTCGGTCGGCCTCGATGAACCGCCTCGGGCGGTTCGGCCGTCTTTTTGTCAGTCTGCGGGTTCAAAAAACAAGCGGCGCGGAAGAGCCTCCACGCCGAATGCGGGCTGTCCCTAACCGAAGGTTGCGCCGGAGTCAAGGCAAGCGGCTTGTCCTTGGGAGGCTTGTCCTTGGAGAGGCCGCGAGCGACGTTGCCGGCAAATATCGGCCCGTCCCGTCGCAATCGCTTTTCGCGCAAGCCGGAAATTGGTGGAATAGGGCCTTGTAACCGGAGCGGTCAGCCGTTATCTAGTGCGCCGCGCCGGCAACGGCCGACCATGACCTCGCGGAGAGGTGGCAGAGTGGTCGAATGCACCGCACTCGAAATGCGGCATACTCGCAAGGGTATCGGGGGTTCGAATCCCTCCCTCTCCGCCATCCTGCTTCGCGCTGCGCGCTTCGCAGGACAGGTCCAGCGAATTCTTTTCCGCGCCAAGCAGGATGCCCTCCGAAGCTTTAGCGAAGGAAGGCGGCCTGGGAGCTGTCTGCATTCTTTCACCCGCGCCACGTCGGCCTCGCGAATGAAATTTCGAGCCTTCACGTGACAAAAATCCGACCGTGATCGATAGTAGTATGATCTCGGCGAGTCATTGCGCAGGCCCATTCGACATGCGCTCGGGGCGAAATCCAAGAATGTCCGGTCGCGGCTTCACAACGGGGGACAAGATGATCGCGCGAACAATCGCGGTTGCCCTTGCAATCGCCTTTTCGCTTTCACCGTCGCATGCGCAACCGCAGCATCGTCTGCCAAGCGGTTATAAATGGGGCCGCTGCCTGCTTGTCGTTCATGGTCAGACCCGCATCTCCGGAAGATGCTCCTACCAAATCGAGAAGGGTGGCGATTTCAATATCCAGGGGCCTCGTCAGGTTTTTGCGGGCATCGATTATCCCGACACTCACAGCGGGGCCGGTGAGATGTCGAAGGATTACTGGGCCGTCGTCTACAAGGACGGCGATCTTTGGGCAGGCTATGCGAACGCTGACATTCGCGACACGCACGGCGAGGCAGGCGATTGGGGAGAGCTTCGCCGCGAAGGTGCCTGCTATGTCGGGAAGGATGTCAAGGTGTGCCTTTGGCGTTAGCCGGCTCCCTTGCAAGAACTATCCCAGCGCCACCAGGCGTTCGAGGAAACGCCCCTTCCCGGCATGGCGCTCCCGGATCGACTGAAGCCGGAGACGGAAGTCCTCGGTGCTGCCCTGTTTTTCGGCAAGTGCCAAGAGATCAGAAAGGAGCGCCGCCGCCTTGTCGTAGCCGGCGGGGTTGCGCCGCCCGATCTCGATCTCGACCTCTTCCCAGACATTTTCACCCCGCTGGCGAAGGACCTCGACCCGGATATCGCGGGCCTTCTCAGCCGCTTCCGCTTGCGATCGCCGCTGCGCTTCCGCCAGCTCCGCCTCGGCGCGCTTGCGGGCGAGGCGGATTTCTTCGGCCCGCGCCTGCAGATCCGCCGCTGTGCGCAAAGGGCCAAGCGAGATTGTCGTTTCGGGTTCCAAACGTGCCCGGATCGTGGCCCGCAACTCGGCGGACATATTCGGCTCACCATTGAAAACCCGCATGAGCAGGCTGGTTTTCTCGAAGTCGCTCATCGCCGCGACCAGCCGTCGGGCGATCTCCGGCGCTGCGCCATCGGGACCCGTTGTCGCGCTTCGCTCAGCCGCCGCCTGGATGAGATCGCGACCGATGCCGAAGAACTCGGCAAACGCTTCGAGCGCCTCGGTCAGCGGCCCGATTCCCGGCATCGGTTCGGGTTCCTCGGGTTCAATCGCGTCGGTTTCGACGGCCATCAACCAAAGCAGATAGAAAAGCCGAAGATCGCCCGCGAGCAGGTCGGCCCGCAACGGCGCCAAGGCCGCGAGCCAACCCGAATCCTCACCGTCAGGGTACTCGAACTCCAACTCGTCGCGCGCGATGCTTATAATGATGTTCTCACCAGCGACCCTGAGCATGACGTCGTCGGTCGCTCCAAGGAAGGCGTCCACGCGATCCCGATCGACCAGCCGAGCCGGCAGCTTGATCATCAGGCGGCGGGAACCCCAATTGGCCCAATAAAGATGAAGATCGAACCAGCGCTCCATGAGCTCGTCCGGATCGCCCTTGAAATCCCCCCACTCGTAGAAATTGGCGAAGCTTGTGGCGGTGATCCGCGCCCGCGATGACAGGTCGCGAAGCGCCTGGCGATCCGCGCTGCCAAGGGGACGGTCGACTGCCTGGAATTCATAGTATTGGTATTCGCTCATCGTCGCTCTCAGGATTGACACAAGTGTGCGGCTGGGGGATCGATAGCATACCGCTGGGCCGGGGCTCTATCGACGCGACTGGACGCGATGAAAAAAGAAGATCTGGAAAAACTGCTCTCCAACGACAGCGGCGACTTCGAGTTGTATCCGATAGACCGCTATCTCCAGGCCGTGGCGACCGAACGGCAGGTGCCAAATCTCGCAATCGTGGTCTGCACGATCAGGATAGAAGAATCAGCGCCTGCGCTGCGCGCCGTCCTTGAACGCGCCGCCAACGGACAGCCTTTGTCGGACGATGAAGAGATGCTGCTCTTCAGAGGCGTGTATATCCTCGGCGGCGCCCGCGACACCCAGGCATGCCAAGCTTTGCTGCGTCTGCTGCGCCGCCCTGGGAAGGAGGCCGACTGGCTGCTTGGCGACGCCATAACCGAAACCTTGTCGCGCATCATCGTGGGCGTGTTCGACGGCGACGCCGACGCGCTGTTCGGCGTCATTGCCGACCGCTCCGGCGACGAATTCATCCGCGACGCGGCATTTGGCGCGGTGACCTTCTTGACCTGGGAAGGTCGCATCGAGCGCGACCGGACAAGGGATTTCGTGGAACGGTTCTACAGGGAGAGGCTGGCCGACGACTGGGATTACGCGTGGATCGGCTGGCTGCAAGCCATCGCGATGCTTGCCCTGCGAGACCTCGTTCCGCTTGCCTACAGCGCCTGGGATGAGGGCCGTATCCCGGAAGATGTGCTTGAGCGCAGTGATTTCGAAAGCGACCTGCGGGAAGCCGAGCAGCAACCCGGCGACATCGACCGGTTCGATCGCGCCAGTCTGAGTTACATCGAAGATGTCCTTGTGGCACTGGATTGGACCCGCGGCCTTGACGACGACGACGACTTCGGGCTCGTCGACGACGACTTCGAGTTCAGCGACGATGATTTCGAGTTCGGCGACGACGATTTCGATCTTGACGAGGACGAGGATGGGCAAGCCTCATGGCTGGACCGGGCCTTGACCAGCGTCACTCCAGCCACCAACCCCTGGCGCGACGTCGGGCGCAACGATCCGTGCCCTTGCGGAAGCGGCAAGAAATTCAAGAAATGCTGCTTGGCAATCGTGGAATGACTGGGTGACGCGTCAAGGAAAGCCCGTTCCTCAGCTCGACCCGCTCGCCTCATGCGCCGCGATCGCGCTCAGGAAGATCTCCCCGAACTCCTTGAGCTTCGCCCCTCCCACGCCGTTCACTTCGGCGAAGTCGTCGAGGTCGCGCGGACGGCGCTCGGCCATGTCGATCAGGGTGCGGTCGGAAAACACCACATAAGCCGGCACCTGGCGTTCCTTGGCGAGCCGCAGCCGCAGCGTCTTGAGCGCGGCCAGCAAGGAAGTGTCCACGCCCTCGCCGCCCATGGCGGAACCCTGCGCGGCCCGCTTCCTGCCGCGCGCCAGACGGTCCCGGCCTTCGACACGATACTCGAACGCAACCTCGCCGCGGCCGAGCGCGCGGCCGCTTTCCGAGATGGTGAGGCCGCCATGGCCGTCGGGATCCGGCACCAGGAAGCCGCCGGCGACAAGTTGCCGGATGAGCGACAGCCAGACCGGCTTCCTGTGCATGATGCCGGTCCTGAAGCTAGCGAGCTGCTGATGGCCTCTGGCCAGCACCTTTTCGGTCTCATGGCCGAGCAGGATGTCGATGACATGGGCTGCGCCGAAGCGCTCGCCGCTCTGCGCGACGGCCGCGAGGATAATCCGCGCCTCCGCCCCGCCATCGGCGCGCGGCGCCTGGTCGAGGCAGTTGTCGCAATTGCCGCAGGCTTGCGCCTCCTCGCCGAAATAGCCGAGCAGCACCTGGCGCCGGCACTGCGCCGTCTCGCAATAGCCGATCAGCGTGTCGAGCCGCCGATGCGCCCGTCTTTTGTGCTCGGGCGAGGTATCCTCGTCGTCGATGAACATCCGGCGCGTGCGGATGTCGCCGGCGCCGTAGAGCATGTGCGCTTCCGCCGCCCGGCCGTCGCGGCCGGCGCGGCCGATCTCCTGGTAATACGCCTCCAGGCTGCCGGGCAGGTCGGTGTGGAAGACATAGGCGACGTCGGGCTTGTCGATGCCCATGCCGAAGGCGATGGTCGCCACCATGACGACGCCCGAAAGGCTCATGAAGGTGTTTTGGTTCGCCTCCCGCGCCTCCTTGCTCATGCCGGCATGGTAGGCGAGCGCGCGCACGCCGTTCTTCTCCAGGAAAGCCGCCATTTCCTCCGTCTTGCGGCGCGACAGGCAATAGATGATGCCGCTCTTGCCCTGGTGACGCTCGACGAAGCGCAACAGCTGGCGCTTGCTATCCTGCTTGGGCTCTATCGCCAGCTTGATATTGGGCCGGTCGAAGCCCAGCACCAGGGTTTCGGCGCGCCCGGCAAACAGCCGCGCTTCGATGTCGGCGCGCGTGGCCTCGTCAGCCGTCGCCGTCAGCGCGATGATGGGCACCTGCGGAAACACGCCGCGCAACTGCGACAGGTCTTCATATTCGCGCCGGAAGGCCGGTCCCCATTGCGAGATGCAATGCGCCTCGTCGATGGCGATCAGGCCGACATCGAGCCGGGACAGGGCTTCGAGCATCCGCTCCGTCATCAGCCGCTCCGGCGCCATGTAGAGCAGCCGCGTCTGTCCGGACGCCACGCGGCGCCAGGCAGCGACATTGGCGTCGCGGTCCAGTGAGGAATTGATGGTGTCGGCGGCCACGCCGGCAAGGCGCAAGGCGGCGACCTGGTCCTGCATCAGCGCCACCAGCGGCGACACCACGATGGTGAGCCCGCCCTTGACCAGCGCCGGAACCTGATAGCAGAGCGACTTGCCGGCGCCTGTCGGCATCACCGCCAGCACGTGGCGTCCGGAGAGCAACGCCTCGATCACGGTCGCTTGCCCGGGGCGAAAATCGTCGAAGCCGAACACGTCTTTCAGGACGCGCCGCTTGTGATCCTCGGCCGGCAGGCCTGCTGCCTGTGCCGGCATCAGGCAGACACCGGACAGGAGGTCGTTTTCGGGTTTATCTGAAGACCAGCCAAGTGATTCACCGCGTGATGGCTTGGAGTAGCGCAGCGCTCATCCGGCCACAACCGCGCTTCGCGGGAAACCTGCCGCCTCACGCCGATGCCGTCATCGAAAAGTCATCGCTGGCCCATCGGCTGGAGAGTTCCCCCGACGCATTCTCCGATGCTATGATTTTGAGCCGACCGCTGCCGGCGGCCGCCGCAAAAGGAACCTTGGCATGATCGATCCCGCGACGCTCGTCACCTACATCGCGGTCGTGTTCGGCTTCGTCTTCATCCCGGGGCCGGCGACGCTGCTCACGGTCGCGCGGGCGACGAGTTCGGGCACGAAGGTCGGCATCGCCACCGGCGCCGGCGTCGCCGCCGGCGATGTGATCCACACCATCATGGCCATCGTCGGCATCTCGGCCGTCATCGCCGCTTCGGCGATGCTGTTCAGCGTCGTCAAATATATCGGCGCGGCCTATCTCGTTTATCTCGGCATCCGCGCCATTCTCGAAAAGGCGCCGGCAGACCTGGCGGCCAGGACGCTCCCCATTTCCGCGGGCCGGGCCTTCCGGCAGGCGATCCTGACCGAAGTGCTCAATCCGAAGACCGCGCTGTTCTTCCTGGCCTTCCTGCCGCAATTCGTGCACCCGCAAGGCGGTTTCGTGGTGCTGCAGCTGATGCTGCTGGGCATCATCTTTGTTCTGCTCGGGCTCTTCAGCACGGTCGTCTTCGCCGTCAGCGCGGGCGGCCTGGGTTCCTTGCTGCGCCGCAATCCGGCGGTGTTGAAATGGCAGGGCAAGGTGGTCGGCGGCATCTATTGCGCGCTCGGCATACGCCTGGCGCTGCAGCAGCGCTGAAACGCTTCACCCGGCGGCGCCGGTCCAGGCAGGCATGTCATAGCCGAATTCGCGACAGAAGGCCCGCATGGCCGGCGTCGGCGGGGTGACGAGATCGGGCTTTCTTTATAAAAGAAACCAAACATATTCTGGCAGAACTCAGCCGGGGGCTTGCTGATATTATTCTTCCGCAGTCGTCCCGCTTCTCCGACACCAGCAATGGAATCCGTCTCTCCGCCATGGATTCGTCCGCGCCCGCGCTCATCTTCTATGCCCGCAACGACGCGCTTGGCGACGGCTTGCTGCGGATTCCGGCCCTGCGGGCGGCGAGGACGGCGTTTCCGCAAAGCCATATCGTCTACGGCGCCATGCGCGGCTCATCGCTCTCTCATGTGTTGCGCAAGCATGTCGCGCATCTCGTCGATGACTTCAGGACAAAGACGCCGCTTTCCGCCATCCTCGCCGAATTCGCGCCGCGCGGCCGCAAGACCATCGTCGTCGATCTGCGCACCGGCGTGCCGGGCCTCATCCTCACAGCTCTGCAACTTGCAGGCCGTGGCATCCGCTATGAAGCGAACTTTGCCGGCCATCTTCTGTCGCTGCGCTGGGGCACGCGGTTAACGCTGCGGCCGGAGCACAATGCCTGGCGCTACCACCGGCTGGTCGAGCGTCTGGCGGGGCGGCACCTGCCTTTCGACCACAGGCTCGATGTGCCGGACGCCGCGCGGGGTTTGGCGCGCCAGCTGCGCGGCGGTTGCGGCCGGCCGCTCGTCCTGCTTGGCGGCAATGCCCAGGGCAGGAAATGCATGAGCGAAGATCAGGTGGTGGCCGTCGCCGGCAATCTCATCGACGCCGGCTACCGGGTGCTGTATCTGGCGACCCCCGGCGGCGGACCGACGCCACCGGCGCTCCTCGCAAGGGAAGGCCGCCTCCAGGTGGCCGGTCCGGAACTGGTGCCGGACATTGCAAGCTTCGACGATCTCCTGCTTGCGCTGGGCGAGATGGCGGTCGCCTATATCGGCATGGAGGGCGGACTGGCGCATCTTTTGGCCACCGTCATGACGCCGGCGGTGATCGTCAACAACGGCGCCGATATGGAGCGCTGGCGCCCCCTTTCAAACGCGGTCGAAGTCGTCACGGCGCCAAGGCGAGGCCGTTCGGCCAATGTCGCCGACGCGCAGGTCGAGGCCATACTCGATGCCGCGCATCGCCTGCTCGCGGCAGGCCGCCGCGATCACATGGCGATCGCAGCGGTTCCGGAAAGGCGTGAAACCGCTCCGGTGCAATCGGCGTTCGATAGAACTGCCGACCTGTCCTAGCCGAGGAAATCGGCCCGGTAAGGCGCAAAACTGTCGACCAGCCGCCCGGCCTCCAGCGCCTTGACACCATGCACGAGATTGGACGGCACGATGAAGCTGCTGCCTGTTTCGAGGATCTCCGATCGGCCGTCGACAGTGACCTCGAAGCGCCCCTCGGCGACATAGCTTGCCTGGACATGCGGATGCGAGTGCAGCGCGCCGACGCCGCCCTTGTCGAAGGCGAACTCGACCATCATCAATTCATCGGTATGCACCAGCACGCGCCGCCTGTTGCCGTCCGGCGTCGGCTCCCAGGCTTTTTCGCCCGGATGGGAAAAGATATCGGTCATCGCTCAGCTTCCGTTCGAAATTGGCAGAAGGTCACCGCGCCAGCCAGCCGCCATCGACCGGCACCACCGCGCCATGCATATAGTCCGACGCCCGCGCCAGCAGGAACACGGCCGCGTCGCCTATATCGTCGGGCCGGCCCCAGCGCGCTGCCGGAATGCGCCTGAGGATGGCGGCGCTGCGGTCCGGGTCGGCGCGCAAGGCTTCGGTGTTGTTGGTCTCGACATAGCCCGGCGCGATGCCGTTGACGTTGATGCCTTTCGCCGCCCATTCGCAAGCGAGCAGCCTTGTGAGGCCGAGCACGCCGTGCTTCGAGGCCGTATAGGAAGCGACGCGAATGCCGCCCTGGAAACTCAGCACCGAGGCGATATTGACGATCTTGCCGCGCCGTCCGGGCTCGGCCAGCACGCGCCTGGCAAAGCTCTGGCACAGGCGAAAGACCGTCTTCAAATTGACGTCCATCACCTCGTCCCAGTCGGCTTCGCTCAGGTCGACCGCATCGGCGCGCCGGATGACGCCGGCATTGTTGACGAGGCCGTCGAGCGGGCCGCTCTCGCTCCAGACCCGGTCGAGCATGGCGGCCGCCTCGGTCGGATCTCCAAGATCGGTCCTTACCGCTTCGAAGCTGCCGCCCGCGGCCGCGACTTTCCCGGCGGTGTCATCCATCGCCGAACGGCCGACGCCGACGACAAGGCCGCCGGCGCGCGCGATCGACACGGCGATGCCTTGGCCGATGCCGGTGTTGGCGCCGGTGACCAGGATGCGCTTGCCCGTGAGGCTGAAGGCGGAAAGATCGCTCACCGCAATTGATCCATCGCCACCTGGTCGACGTCGGTATAGTCGACATTGTCGCCGGCCATCGCCCAGATGAAGGCGTAGTTGGATGTGCCGGCGCCCGAATGGATCGACCAGCCCGGCGACAGCACCGCCTCCTCGCTGCGCATGACGATGTGGCGCGTCTCGTCCGGTTCGCCCATGAAGTGGAAGACGCGCTGCCCTTTCGGCAGATCGAAATAGAGATAGGCTTCCATCCGCCGGTCATGCACGTGGCAGGGCATGGTGTTCCACACCGAGCCTGGCGCGAGTTGCGTGATGCCGACGACGAGCTGGCAGGTCTTGACGCCGTCGGCGTGGATGAACTGGAAGATCGAGCGTTCGTTGCTGGTCGCCTGGCTGCCGAGGTCGAGCCGCCTGGCGTCGCCGATGCGGATCAACTGGCTGGGATAGGGCCGATGCGCCGGTGCGCTAAGCAGGTAGAATTTTGCCGGCTTGTCGGGCTCCGCCGAGGCGAACGACACCTGCTCGGTGCCCATGCCGAGATAGACCATGTCGCGCGCCGCCAATTCGTAAGGCAGGCCGTCGGCCGTGACGGTGCCGGCGCCGCCGATGTTGACGGCGATCAGTTCGCGGCGGTCGAGGAAAGCCTTGGTTCCGGTCGGCTTGATCGCCTCGAGCGGCAGGATCTTGTCGATAGGCATGGCGCCGCCGACGATCATGCGGTCGTAATGCGTGTAGGTCAGGCTGACGAGGCCCGGCTGAAAAAGCCCCTCGACGTGGAAATGGTGGCGCAGCTCGTCTGTTCCCATGGCCGCGGCGGTGATGGGATCGATGGCGAAGCGCGAGGAAAATTGTGTCTGGTCCATTTCTAAGCCTTGTCTGATGGTCACTCGGTCGATGCGGCTTTCAGCGAATTGGCATAATAGGCCTGTCTGGCCTGCAGCCGCTCGCGGTAGCGCTGCTGGCTGCGGGTCAGATGCGTGCGCATCGCCTCGCGCGCGGCCTCGGCATCGCCCGCCGAGATCGCATTGAGAATGACGAGATGCTCGCGCTGCAGGCCGCGCTGGTACTCGTCCGACTGGACGAGCTCTGTCGACCAGGGCGAGGTCACGTCGCAGGGAATGGCGCGGCGTCCCAGCACATCGAGCATCTCGACATAGAACGGGTTGTTGGTGGCGCTGGCGATCGCGCGGTGGAAGGCGAGGTCGGCCGGGCCGGTCGGCTGGCTGGCGAGCAGCAGCCGCTCGAACTCGAAGAAGGCCTCCTGGATCGCGGCCTCCTGGGCGGCGTTGCGGCGGATGGCGGCCAGGCCCGCCGATTCGATCTCGATCGCGAGGCGGACCTCGAGCACGTTGAGCGCGACCGAATCCTTGGCTCCCATGTCGGCGGCCAGAACGCCGAAGCTCGTTGAGATGTGCTCGCTGACGAAGACGCCGGCGCCTTGCCGTGCTTCGACCAGGCCATCGGCGGCAAGCTTGGCCAGCGCCTCGCGGATGACCGTGCGGCTGACGCCGAAGGTCTCCGTCAGCTGGCCTTCGGTCGGCAGCTTCTGTCCGGGCGGAATCTCGCCTGCCAAGAGCTGCTTGCGGATCGCCGCGACCACGGTCTCCGACAGTTTCGGCTTGCGTTCGACCCTGAGGTCGGCAACTGTTTGGGACACGTGGTGCCCTCCTAGTGAAACAGGCTCGGCAGCCACAATGAGATTTCCGGTATGTAGGTGACAAGCATCAGCACCATGAAGGCCGCTCCATAGAACGGCCAGATCGAGCGCATTGCCGTCCAGATGGGAATGCGGCCGATGGCGCAACTGACGAACAGCACCGCGCCCACCGGCGGCGTGCAGAGGCCGATGCCGAGATTGAGGATCAGGATGACGCCGAAATGCACGGGATCGACGCCATAGGCCATGACCACCGGCAGGAAGATCGGCGTGGTGATGATGATGAGCGGCGACATGTCCATGAATGTGCCGAGGATGAGCAGGACGACATTGATCAGGAGCAGTATGACCAGCTTGTTGTCGGACACGGACTGCAAGAACGCGACAAGCGCTGCCGGAACCCGGAGATAGGCCAGCAGCCAGCCGAAGGCCGCGGCGCAGCCGATAATCATCAGCACCATCGCTGTCGTGCGCACCGCCGCGGTGGTCGCGGTGACAAAATCGTTCCAGCTCATCGAGCGGTAGATGATCAACGTCACCAGGAAAGCATAGACGATGGCAATGCAGGAGCTTTCGGTGGCGGTGAAGATGCCGGAGCGGACGCCGCCAAAGATGATGCCGATCAGGATCAGCCCGGGAATGGCGGCGACAAGCAGCTGCAAGGCCCGGCCGAAACCGGCAAACGGTTCCGTCGGATAGCCGCGCCGGCTTGCCACCACATAGGCGGTGACCATCAGCGACAGGGCCAGCAACAGCCCCGGCAGAACGCCGGCGGTGAACAGATCCGCGATCGAGATGCGGCCGCCGGCCGAGATCGAATAGATGATCATGTTGTGCGACGGCGGGATCAGCAGCGCAATGATGGCGCCGACGGAGGTGATGTTGACGGCATAGTCGACGCCGTAGCCGCGCGCCTTCATCTGCGGGATCATCAGCCCGCCGACCGCTGAGGCATCGGCCACCGCCGAACCGGAAATACCGCCGAACATGGTCGACGCGGCAATGTTGACTTGGCCCAGGCCGCCGCGCAGGTGGCCGACCAGAGACCCGGCCAATGCCACCAGGCGGGCGGCGATGCCGCCGCGAACCATAAGGTCGCCGGCGAAGATGAAGAACGGAATGGCCATCAGCGAAAAGACGCTGACGCCGGAATTGAGCCGCTGGAACACAACGACCGGTGGCAGGCCGATCGTGAGGATCGTCGCGAAGCTGGCGACGCCGAGGCAGAACGCGATCGGCGTGCCGATAACCAGCAGGAAGACGAAAGTGCCGAAAAGCACGATCAGCGCCATGGTTCAGAGCTCCTCGCCGGTCGCGTAGATGTCGGCATCGACCGGCAGCCCGGCAAAGCGTCCCGCCAGCCGCTCGAGTGAAAACAGGCAGACCAGCCCGCCTCCCAGGATGACCGGCAGGAAGCTGACGCCGCCGGGCAAGGTGAGCGATGGCATCACCGTGTTCCAGGTCAGCCTGGCCAGCTGCACGCCATAGACGATCATGCCGGCGCCGAAGGCCAGCACGACGAGATCGGAAATGCTGCGCAGCACCGCCTTGGCCGAGGCAGGCAAGACATAGAGCAGCACGTCGAAGCCGAGATGCGTGCGCTCGCGCACGCCGACGGCGGCGCCCAGGAAGATGAACCAGCCCATCAGCAGCACGGATGAGGACTCGGTCCAGCTCGGCGAGCGGTTCAGCACGTAGCGCGAGAAAACCTGCCAGAAGATGATGACGGTCATCAGCGTCAGCCCGGTGCCGCTGACCCATAAGGCCAACCGCGCAAGCCCGGAAAGGGCCCGTTCCACCCGCAGCCAGAAGCCTTTCGGACCCGACCGGCTGGATGGCAGCACAGAAGCCTCCGTGCCGCCGGGCCCGTTGCCCATCCCGGTCATTTCGTCGCCTGGATACGGGCGGCGAGGTCCTTGAGCTCGGGCGTCGACAGATATTTGTCGTAGACCGGCTTCATGGCGTCGATCAGCGGCTGCTTGTCGATCTCGCTGATCTTGACGCCGGCCTTCTCGACGATGTCGCGCGACTTCTTCTCCTGCGCGTCCCACAGCTCGCGCATCTTGACGACGCTGTCCTTGGCCGCCTGGCGCACGATCGCCTGGTCTTCCGGCGCCAGCTTGTCCCAGCTTGCCTTCGACATCACCAGCACCTCCGGCACGATCTGGTGCTGATCCAGCGTGTAGTGCTTGGCGACCTCGTAATGCTTGGCGGATTCGAAGCTCGGCCAGTTGTTCTCGGCGCCGTCGATGACGCCGGTCTGCAGCGCCGAATAGACCTCGCCATAGGCCATCGGCGTGGCGTTGGCGCCGAGCGCGTTCACCATGTCGACGAACACGTCCGACTGGATGACGCGGAACTTCATGCCCTTCATGTCTGCCATCGAGGCGATGTCCTTCTTGGTGTTGTAGAAGGAGCGCGCGCCGGAATCGTAGAAGGCGAGTCCGACAAGGTCATGCGCCTCGAACGCCTTCAGGATCTGGTCGCCGATCGGCCCGTCCATGACATGCCGCATATGCTCGACCGAGCGGAAGATGTAGGGCAACGACGGCACAGCGGTTTCCGGCACGATGCCGTTGAACGGCCCCATGGAGACGCGATCGAGGTCGATGACGCCGGCCTGGGTCTGCTCGATCGTATCCTTTTCCTCGCCGAGCTGCGCCGAATGATAGACCTCGATCGAATAGCGCCCGTTGGTGCGCTGCTTGATCAGCTCGCCCATATATTTGACCGCCTCGACTGTCGGATAGCCGTCCGGATGGGTGTCCGAAGAGCGCAGGACGGTTTCGGCCTGCGCGGCGCCGATCATCAAGGACCCGATGGCGAATGTCGCCGCCAGCAATCTCGAAATACGCAACATGTCTTTCCTCCCTTCAAAAATCACGAATACCTTGGTTCAGAGTCGGTACGCTTTCTTGGCAAGCGAGTAGGCAAGCTCCCGCGCCAGCTCATGCGCCTCCTCCTCCCGGAGGCGATGCTCGGCGACCAGCCGCGCCAGAAAGGCGCAGTCGACACGCCGCGCGACGTCGTGACGCGCCGGGATCGACGGGAAGGCGCGCGTGTCGTCATTGAAGCCGACGGTGTTGTAGAAGCCCGCCGTCTCCGTGGTCATCTCGCGGAAGCGGCGCATGCCTTCCGGGCTGTCGTGGAACCACCAGGCCGGCCCGAGCTTGAGCGCCGGATAGACGCCGGCGAGCGGCGCCAGCTCGCGCGCATAGCTCGTCTCGTCGAGCGTGAACAGGATGATCGTGAGGTCGCGCTCCAGCCCGACGCAGTCGAGCAGCGGCTTCAGCGCCGACACATAATCGGTCCGCGTCGGGATATCGAAGCCCTTGTCGCGGCCGAATTTCTGGAAAACGGAAGGCGAATGATTGCGCCATGATCCAGGATGGATCTGCATCGCCAGGCCGTCGTCGCGGCTCATCTTGGCCATCTCGGTCAGCATCTGGGCCCGGAACAGTTTTCGCTCGCGCTCATCCTCGGAGCCGCGCCGGATGCGGTTGAACAACTCCTGCGCCGCCGCGTCGGAGAGATTGGCGGTCTCTGCCGTCGGATGGCCGTGATCGGACGAGGTCGCGCCGAACTCCTTGAAATAGGCGCGCCGCTTTCGATGCGCATCGAGATATCCGGACCACGTGCCGGTATCGCATCCGGTGATCTCGCCGAGCCTATCCAGATTGGCCGCGAAGCCCCCGAAATCGGGATCGACCACGGCGTCCGGCCGATACGCGGTGACAACGCGGCCCTTCCAGCCGCTGTCGCGGATCGTCCGGTGCCATTGGAGGTCGTCGAGCGCGCCTTCGGTCGTCGCGATCACCTCGATGTTGAAGCGTTCGAACAGCGCGCGCGGCCGATAGTCGTCGCGTTGCAGCAGCGCGGCGATCGTGTCGTAGATGCGGTCGGCGCTGGCTGCGGTGAGCGGCTCCCCGATGCCGAACAGATGCTCGAACGCATGGTCGAGCCACAGCCGCGTCGGCGTGCCGCGGAAGAGATAATAATGCTCGGCGAAGCGTCGCCAGATGGCCCGGCCGTCGGTTTCGACGGGTGCGCCGTCGAGCGTCGGGACGCCGAGTTCCTCAAGCCGCACGCCCTGGCTGAACAGCATGCGGAAAATGTAATGGTCCGGCACGATCAAGAGCTGCGCCGGGTCGGAAAACGCTTCGTTAAGCGCGTACCAGCGCGGGTCGGTGTGGCCGTGCGGACTGACGATCGGCAGGTCCTTCACACCCGCGTAGAGGGCGCGCGCCAATGATCGCGTTTCCGGCGCGAACAACAGGTCCGGATCGGTCAATGCGGCCACGCAGCTCCTCCCAGGCTTCGCTATTGGTAGATCGGCCGGAGATAATGTCAACATACAAATATTATGCAGTTGTATGATGACTTTCGAATGGAACCCGGCCATTGTGCACGGCGACAGCGGGTGTTAGGTCGCTGCCGTCGTTTTCCGATCGGAGACCCAGCTTCCATGAACGGCCGCCTGTCCAACGCCACCCTTGCGGAGCTGCCGGCCGAAGTTCTGGTGCCTCGCTACGACCGCAAGTCCGTCGCGCCCGGCATCGTCCATCTTGGCGTCGGGGCCTTTCACCGTGCCCACCAGGCCGTCTATGTCGATGCCTGTCTGGCGGATGGCGAGAGCGATTGGGGCATCATCGGCGTCTCGCTGCGCAGCCCTGACACGCGCGATGCGCTCAAGCCGCAGGACGGGCTCTACACGCTGGCAATCAGGGACAGCGCCGGCGAACAGTTGCAGGTCATCGGCTCGATTCAGTCCTTGCTCGTCGCTCCGGAGGACCCTGGCGCGGTGCTCGCCGCGCTCACCGATCCGCGCACCCGCATCGTCACGCTCACCATCACCGAAAAGGCCTATCTCAGGGCAGCCGACGGCACGCTCGACACTGCGCACCTCGATATCGTGCACGACCTCGCCAACCCCGGATCGCCGAAGACGGCGCATGGGTTTCTCGCCGAGTCGCTCGCGCGCAGACGCGCGGCGGGCACGCCCCCTTTCACCGTGCTCTGCTGCGACAACCTGCCGGCCAACGGCGCGACGCTGCATCGGTTGTTGGTCGAGTTCGCGAAATTGCGCGATGCCCAGACAGGCTCCGGCGACCGGCCGTTGGCAGGCCATATCGCCGATGAAGTGGCCTTCCCGTCCTCCATGGTCGATCGCATCGTGCCGGCGACCACTGACGCCGATCGCGCCCGCATCGCTGGCGAGCTCGGCATTGATGATGCGTGGCCGGTGATGACCGAGCCGTTCCGCCAATGGGTGATCGAGGACCGCTTTCCCGCCGGGCGGCCGGCCTGGGAGAAATTCGGCGTCACCATGGTCGAGGACGTCGGCCCCTTCGAGGACATGAAGCTGCGGCTGCTCAACGGCGCGCATTCGGGCATCGCCTATCTCGGCCTGCTCAGCGGCCACGCCACCGTCGACCGCGCCTTTGCCGATCCGGCGATCCGGCAGTTCGTCGATAGGCTCTGGGCCGAGGCCATTCCAACCCTGCCGCAGGATGCCGGGCTCGACACAAGCGCCTACACGGCCGAGCTCGCCGCTCGCTTTTCCAACACCGCGCTTGCCCACCGCACTGCGCAGATCGCCAATGACGGCAGCCAGAAGCTGCCGCAACGCATCGTCGCCTCCGCCCTCGCCCGGCTGGAGGCCGGCTCGCTGCCGGAACATCTGTCGCTGGTTGTCGCCGCCTGGATCGCCGCCTGCGCCGCGCGCGGTAGCAGCTTGCCTGAGGGCCATTTCACCGACCCGCTCGATGCTGCCCTCGGCGAGCTGTTCGGCCGCAATCTGCCGACGGCGACAATGGCCGAGGCCGTGTTCGACCTCGCCGGCTTCGCCAAAGGCCACCCGGAACGGCGGAAATTGATCGAATTTGTCGCCACGCACCTCGTCCATTTCAAGCAGGGCGGCCCGCAACTGGCTCTCGCCGCGCTCGGCATTAATGGCAAGAGCAGAAAGGCCGATTAGGTCTAGTGGCCCTGCACAGGGACTTTGACCGGTCGGCTCTGTTTGCGTTGGCAGGCGGCATGCCTTGGAGATTGGCCGAAACGCCCATCGCGATCGTCATTCCAGGGCGGAGCAGGAGCGAAGCTCCGTCGCGAAGACCCTGGAATCCATGCCGTTACCTTCGCCAAGGCGTGCAACGGAGCAGAATTCTGCACCGCTGCAACGCCTACAGGTAACGGAATGGATTCTATGGTCTGCGCGCGTCGCTTCGCTCCTTGCTCCGCCATAGAATGACGAGCTTGGGGCGGCTTCAACCAATCTCCGGCGTTTGCGCTTATTTCACGCAAATGAACGGAAATCTTGCACCAAGACAAACGCCAACCTTTCAAAATCCCTGTGTCGGGAAACTAGCGGCTCGACGGCGGCTTACCGGCCGACCCGTTCACGACCTGGCGCGAAGCATAATCGAGACCTCTCGAGTTCCAGAACAGCCGAGCGGCCCCCAATGGGCCATGCTTTGCTATTCAAACCAGCATTGTGGGAACGGCACCTCGATCAGTACATGAGTGACCTTGACGGCCCACGCAATCCTAGATCCGCTGCGTTGTAGGTCCGGCATTTTTCGCGGCAAGGAGACAATCTGTGGCGCATGAACTTTCACCAAGAAGATATCCTGAAATGAGCGGCAAGATTGCTCTTGTGACGGGCGGCAGCACAGGAATTGGTCTGGCGACAGCCCAAGCCTTTGCTCATGAGGGGGCGACCGTCATCATCGCTAGCCGCAATGAAAAGCGCGAAGCAGGCTCTAACAACGCTCTCGGACGATGGCCGTGGAAGATGGACGCAGTGCGATGTGACGGACGGTCGCGATGTCGATAGGCTTATATCTTCAATACTGAAAGAACACGGACAGATCGACTACGCCTCTTTAACAATGCTGGCAGCGGAGGAAAAATGTCTCCAATCGCGAGCATGAGCGAAGATGCATGGGGTAAGACGATCAACGGTTATCTTACGTCCGTTTTTCTCTGCATGCGCTATCAGTTGCCCGCCGTGCTCAAAGCCGGGCGCGGTGTCATCGTCAATAATTCGTCGGTCGAAGGACTGCGAGGTTATCCGCTTCCGGAGGGGCGGCATATGCCGCTGCCAAGCACGGAGTGTTGGGCTTAACGCGAAGCGCGGCACTTGAACATGCCAAGGACGGCGTTCGTATTACAGCGATTTGCCCTGGCTGGATCGGCACACCGCCTGTCGACAATTTCATAAAAAAGAACGGGAAAATTGGCGCTTAGATCACGGCGCAAGAGCCGATCGGTCGGCTTTGAACGCCTGCTGAAGTCGCAGGCGGCGTTCTCTGGCTTTGCTCGGATGCGGCATCCTTCATGCTCGGAAGTCCGCTAATTCTCGATGGCGGTTATATGGCGTAGTATCGCAGAAATCCTAACTTCCGCGACAAAAACGGGATTGCTGATTTTCTGGGAAGTTCCGTCGCAAAAATCAGGTGCAAAAGCCAGATTTTCGCGGCAGGAAGTATTCCACATTTAGGTTAGGGGGCTGGGGCAAGGCCCCGCTTTCAAAATTGTCGCCCGATGCGGATCGGTCTGTCTTCCGAGACGGACTTCAGGCCGGCAGCAGCGCGCCTTCCAACGTGGTGAGCTGGCTGAGGAACTGCTCAGCCTTGCTGCGGCTCTCGTCGTCCTTGGCGTCGGCCGCGTCTTCTTTGGCCTCCTGGATGCGGCGAGCCAGATCGGCGCGATCGATGTCGTTCACATGCGTCGCCGATTCGGCAAGAAGCGTGCAGCCGGAAGGCAGGATGTCGGCGAAACCGCCGAACACGACGAAGCGCTCTTCCTTGCCGCCCGCGGTCTTTATCGTAACGACGCCGGGCTTGATGGTCGTCATGACCGGCGCGTGCTGCGCCATCACCGTCATCTCGCCTTCGGCGCCCGGGATGACGACGGACTCGACCTGCTCGGAAACGAGCAGCTTTTCCGGCGAGACCAGTTCGAACTTGAAAGCTTCAGCCATGTTCAATTTTAGCGAGTAGGGAATAGCGAGTAGCGAGTAGTGAAGAAACTCGCCAAACCCTTTGCTCCCTATTCGCTACTCCCTATTCGCTATTCGCTTTCTTATGCCGCTTCAGCCGCCAGGCGCTGCGCCTTCTCGACCGCTTCGTCGATGCCGCCGACCATGTAGAAGGCGGCTTCCGGCAGGTGGTCGTAGTCGCCGGCGCAAAGGCCCTTGAAGCCCTTGATGGTGTCGGCGAGGTCGACCAGCTTGCCCGGAGATCCGGTGAACACTTCGGCCACGAAGAACGGCTGCGACAGGAAGCGCTCGATCTTGCGGGCGCGGGCAACCGTCTGCTTGTCCTCTTCCGAAAGCTCGTCCATGCCAAGGATCGCGATGATGTCCTGCAGCGACTTGTAGCGCTGCAGGATCGACTGCACCTGGCGGGCGACCTGGTAGTGCTCCTCGCCGACGACCATCGGGTCGAGCATGCGCGAGGTGGAATCCAGCGGATCAACGGCCGGATAGATGCCCTTTTCCGAGATCGCCCGGTTGAGCACGGTCGTGGCGTCGAGGTGGGCGAAGGACGTCGCCGGCGCCGGGTCGGTCAAGTCGTCGGCCGGAACGTAGATCGCCTGCACCGAGGTGATCGAGCCCTTGGTTGTGGTCGTGATGCGTTCCTGCAGCGCGCCCATGTCGGTGGCCAGCGTCGGCTGGTAACCCACGGCGGAAGGAATGCGGCCGAGCAGCGCCGACACTTCCGAGCCAGCCTGCGTGAAGCGGAAGATGTTGTCGACGAAGAACAGCACGTCCTGCCCCTGGTCGCGGAAATATTCGGCGACGGTGAGGCCGGTCAGGCCGACGCGGGCGCGCGCGCCCGGCGGTTCGTTCATCTGGCCGTAGACGAGCGCGGCCTTGGATCCGGCACCGCCGCCCTTCTTGTTGACGCCCGATTCGATGAACTCGTGATAGAGGTCGTTGCCTTCGCGGGTGCGCTCGCCGACGCCGGCGAACACCGAGAAGCCGCCATGCGCCTTGGCGACGTTGTTGATCAGCTCCTGGATCAGCACGGTCTTGCCGACGCCGGCGCCGCCGAACAGGCCGATCTTGCCGCCGCGGGCATAAGGCGCCAGGAGGTCGAGAACCTTGATGCCGGTGACCAGGATCTGCGCTTCCGTCGACTGATCGACATAGGCCGGGGCGGGCTGGTGGATGGCGCGCATTTCGACGCCGTCGACCGGGCCTTCCTCGTCGACCGGCTCGCCGATGACGTTGATGATGCGGCCGAGCATGCCGGGACCGACCGGAACCGAGATCGGCGCGCCGGTGTCATAGACCTGCTGGCCGCGAACGAGACCTTCGGTCGAGTCCATGGCGATGCAGCGCACGGTGTTCTCACCGAGATGCTGGGCCACCTCGAGCACCAGGCGGTTGCCGACATTGTCGGTCTCCAGCGCGTTCAGAATGGCCGGCAGGTGATCCTCGAACTGCACGTCGACGACAGCGCCGATGACCTGGCGGACCTTGCCGGCGGCGCCGACCCGCTTCGTCGATACGCTTGCCGCCTTGGCCGGAGCCGCAGCCTTGGCCGGAGCGGCCGCCTTCTTCGCCGGAGCGGCGGCCTTCGCGGCTGCTGCCGGGGCCTTCGCCGCCTTGGGGGCCGGTGCCGCCTTGGCGGCGGTCTTCGGGGTAGCTGCTTTCGCCATCGTCTTTGCCCTTTTCGTCTATCCGTTGTTCACGCCGCCCGCCGGTATCCCGCGCGGCGCGTGATTAGAGCGCCTCGGCGCCCGAAATGATCTCGATCAGTTCCTTGGTGATCTGCGCCTGCCGCTGGCGGTTGTAGGTGATCGACAGCTTGTTGATCATGTCGCCGGCGTTGCGCGTCGCATTGTCCATCGCGCTCATCTTGGCGCCCATCTCGCCGGCCGCGTTCTCCAGCAGCGCGCGGAAGATTTGCACGGCGATGTTACGCGGGATGAGGTCGGAAAGGATCTCGCCCGGCTCCGGCTCGTATTCGTAGACGGCATTGCCGCCATTGGTCGCCTCAGGAGCTGTGGATCCGGCGCCCGCCGGTATGATCTGCTGGGCCGTCGGGATCTGGCTGATCACCGACTTGAACTGCGAATAGAACAGCGTGCAGATGTCGAAGCCGCCATCGTTGAAGAGATGGATGACCTTGCGCGCGATCGCATCGGCATTGGCGAAGCCGAGAGTCTTCACCTCGCGCAGGTCGACACGCTCCAGGATCATCGAAGCGTAGTCGCGGCGCAGGATGTCATAGCCCTTCTTGCCGACACAGATGATCTTCACCTGCTTGCCGTCGGCCAGCAGCCTGCGGATGTGATCGCGGGCGAGGCGCGCGATCTGCGAGTTGAAGCCGCCGCACAGGCCGCGCTCGGCCGTGCAGACGATGAGCAGATGCACATCGTCCCGGCCGGTGCCCGTCATCAGCGCCGGGGCATCGCCGCCGCCGCCGATCGCCTGGGTGATGTTGGCCAGGACCGCGCCCATGCGCTCGGAATAGGGTCTAGCTGCTTCCGCCGCTTCCTGCGCGCGACGCAGCTTCGCCGCGGCGACCATCTGCATCGCCTTGGTGATCTTCTGCGTCGCCTTGACCGAGGCGATACGGTTACGAAGGTCTTTTAACGAAGCCATGCTTCAAACCCGATCCCGTCCAGCTTCGTTCAAGCGAAGGTCTTGGCGAAGGCGTCGATCTCGGCCTTGAGCTTGGCGCGCAAATCGTCCGACAGCGCCTTCTCCTTGCGGATGCCGTCGAGCACGTCCTTGCCGGCCGAGCGCATATGGCTGAGCAGCCCATGCTCGAACTTGCCGACCTGGTTCAGCGGCAGCTTGTCGAGATAACCGTTGACGCCGGCGAAGATCACCGCGACCTGTTCCTCGACCTTGAGCGGCGAGAATTGCGGCTGCTTGAGCAGCTCGGTCAGGCGCGAACCGCGGTTGAGCAGACGCTGCGTTGCCGCGTCGAGATCGGAGCCGAACTGCGCGAAGGCAGCCATTTCGCGATACTGCGCGAGCTCGCCCTTGATGGAGCCGGCGACCTGCTTCATCGCCTTGATCTGCGCCGAGGAGCCGACGCGCGACACCGACAGGCCGACGTTCACCGCCGGACGGATGCCCTGGAAGAACAGGTTGGTTTCGAGGAAGATCTGGCCGTCGGTGATGGAGATCACATTAGTCGGGATGTAGGCCGACACATCATTGGCCTGCGTCTCGATGATCGGCAGCGCGGTCAGCGACCCGTTGCCATTGTCGTCATTGAGCTTGGCGGCGCGCTCGAGCAAGCGCGAGTGCAGGTAGAAGACGTCGCCCGGATAGGCTTCGCGGCCCGGCGGGCGACGCAGCAGGAGCGACATCTGGCGGTAGGCGACGGCCTGCTTCGACAGATCGTCATAGCTGATCAGCGCATGCATGCCGTTGTCGCGGAAATATTCGCCCATGGTGCAGGCGGTGAACGGTGCCAGGAACTGCATCGGCGCCGGATCGGACGCGGTGGCGGCGACGATGATCGAATATTCGAGCGCGCCGCGCTCTTCCAGCACCTTGACGAACTGCGCCACGGTCGAGCGCTTCTGGCCGACGGCGACGTAGACGCAGTAGAGCTTTTCCTTCTCTGGGCCGTTGTCGTGCACCGACTTCTGGTTCAGCATCGTGTCGAGGATGATGGCGGTCTTGCCGGTCTGGCGGTCGCCGATGACCAGCTCGCGCTGGCCGCGGCCGACCGGGATCAGCGCATCGATGGCCTTGAGGCCGGTCGACATTGGCTCATGCACCGACTTGCGCGGGATGATGCCGGGCGCCTTGACGTCGACACGCTTGCGTTCGGTCGCCTTGATCGGGCCCTTGCCGTCGATCGGGTTGCCCAGCGCGTCGACGACGCGGCCGAGCAGGCCCATGCCGACAGGCGCATCGACGATGGCCCCGGTGCGCTTGACGGTGTCGCCTTCCTTGATGTCGCGGTCAGCACCGAAGATGACGACGCCGACATTGTCGGCCTCGAGGTTCAGCGCCATGCCGCGGATGCCGCCCGGGAATTCGACCATCTCGCCGGCCTGGACGTTATCGAGGCCGTAGACGCGGGCGATGCCGTCACCGACGGACAGAACCTGGCCGACTTCGGAAACCTCGGCCTCCCTGCCGAAATTCTTGATCTGGTCTTTCAGAATTGCGGAAATTTCCGCGGCGCGGATGTCCATCAGCCGACCTCTTTCAGTGCAAGCTTGAGCGAATTGAGTTTGGTTTTGAGCGACGTATCGATCTGGCGCGAGCCCATCTTGACGATCAGCCCGCCGAGCAGCGACGGATCGACGGTCATGGCAATGGCCACGTCCTTGCCGGCGATGCTCTTCAGCGTCGCCTTGAGTTCATCTTGCTGCGCGGCCGTCAGCGCATGCGCCGAGGTGACCTCGGCTGACGCCTCGCCGCGATGGTCGGCGGCGATCTGGCGGAACGCCTTGATCATGCCGGGCACCGCGAACAGGCGGCGGTTCTTGGCGACCACGCGCAGGAAATTGCCGACCAGGCCGGTGATCTGGGCCTTATCGGCGATGGCGGCGATGGCCCTTGCCTGGTCCTCGCCGGAAAACACCGGGCTGTTGATCAGCCGCGCGAGATCGTCGCTGCCGTTGAGCATTGCCTCGAAGCTGGCGAGGTCGGCCTCGACTTTGGCAACTGAATTGTCCTGCAGCGCAAGCTCGAACAGCGAGCCTGCATAGCGTTCGGCGACAGCTGAGATTGGCGATGACGATTGGGCCACGGACCGTCTTTTCTCTTGTCTGACAGGCCGCAGATTGTTGGCGCGAGCGAAAACTCTGGCTAAATCTTTGACCTTACTGCATTTTTCCAAGCACGGAGGCGCGGCTTCCGCTATCCCCGGTCGAAAGTCGATTGCCGTCTAGCACAGGCTTTTTAAGACCGCAATGCATCGTCCGGCATGGTTTTCAGGCACTTTTGTCGCATCAGGCGGCTGGGGTGAACCCCAAGCGCCGGATTCACGGTACAAAGCCGAAGGCAAAGGCCAGCGGCAGCGCCGCCAGCGCCAATTCAACCACGATCGAAACCCAGTTGAAAGGGGTGTTGGCGCCGTCCGACATCATCGACAAGAGCCGGCCGAAGGCGGTGAACAGCCAGGAGAAGCCCAGCGCCATGTAAAGCAGCGGCTGCGCCAGAAGAATGCAGCACAGGCTGACGCCGAGATAGAAGCCCGACATGCGGCCGCGTCCCTCGGCGATCGCCGCCGCTTTCTCGGGCCTTGGCTGCAGGCGCAGCGCGCGAAACGCAAGCCCCGGCGCCAGGAACAGGAACAGGCCGAGCGCCAAAGTCACGACGGCGCTCGACCAGGCCAGCCATTCGCCCTGGCTCGCCGGCCACGGAAACGCGAAGTCCATAAAAAAATCCCCCTTTATTTCTCGTTCTGAAACAGCGGCATTCTAGCCGGGGAATGAAGGCGCGCCAGAGGACGGCGGGCGCATTGGGAATCCCGCATCAGGCGAGCGCGAAATCGACCGCGGCCTCGGCGTGGATGCGCGTCGTGTCGAAGACTGGAACGTCGAAATCGCCCTGGCCGATCAGCATGGTGATCTCGGTGCAGCCCATGATGACGCCGTCCACCCGGTCGGTGCGCCGCATCCGGCCGACCTCGTCGAGATAGGCGGATTTCGATTCGGGCCTGATGATGCCCTGGCAAAGCTCGTCATAAATCACCCGGTGCACCATGTCGCGGCCGGCCTGGTCCGGCACGATCGGCTGCAGGCCGTATTTGTCCGCGAGCCGTCCCTTGTAGAAATCCTGCTCCATGGTGAAGCGTGTCGCCAGCAGCGCCGGCCGCTTCACGCCTGCATCGACGACGGCATGCGCCGTGGCGTCGGCGATGTGGATGAGCGGGATCGATATGGCCGACTGCACCGCGTCGGCCAGCTTGTGCATGGTGTTGGTGCAGATCACCAGGCCCTCCGCGCCGCCCGCCTCCAGCTTGCGCGCGGCTTCCACCAGAAGGACGCCCGCGCCTTCCCAGTCGCCCGCATGCTGGCGTTCGGCGATCTCGGCGAAATCGAACGACCACAACAACAGCTTGGCCGAATGCAGCCCGCCCAGCCGCTCGCGCACGATCTCGTTGAGCAGGCGGTAATAGATCGCCGTCGATTCCCAGCTCATGCCGCCGATCAGGCCGAGGGTTTTCATCCGGACTTGTTCCCTTGCTATGCAATCGCTTTATTGAGACCACACGAGACTACAAGCGAGGCAACCTTGAAAACCGTCCAGCTTCGGGAGGCTAAGGCAAGGCTGTCGGCACTTGTCGAGGCCGCGGGAAATGGGAAGCCTACGACCATCACCAGGCATGGCAAGCCAGCAGCGGCCATCGTATCCGTCGAAGAGTTGCAAAAGCTTTATCCGGTCAAACGTCGAAACTTCGGAGAGTTCCTTCTGACTTATCCGGGAGGGATCGAGCTTGAAAGGGACGCGTCACCGTCACGGGACGTCGATCTTTGAGCGGCTGTCTTATCGATACGTGCATCTTATCGGAACTCGAGCCTGGAAAACCGCCTCTTCCAAAAGACATCGCCGACTGGATCGTGGCGCAGGGCGCAAAGCAAGCACTCTTCGTACCAGTTATAGCCATCACCGAGATCGAGAAAGGCATTTGCAAGCTGGCTCGCGCCGGAGCGACAAAACGCGCTGAGGGTCTCGCTGCCTGGCTCAACGAAACTATCGAAGACTTCGCGGATCAAATTCTGGAGGTCAATTCCGATATAGCGCGCAGGGCGGGTCAAATGGAGGAAGCGGCCTCGGCGCAAGGAAAGAACCCGGGGCTGGCGGACATATTGATCGCGGCCACCGCGGCAACCAACGAACTCACTGTGATAACCGCAAATATCAGGCACTTTGAGGCGCTGGGCGTTTGGTGCAGGAATATCCTGCAAGACCCGCCAATCCCCGACTAGTTACAAAAAGCTCTGCGGGTCGATGTCGACCTGCACCCTGACCGAGCCGCGCAGCTTCGGTCCATTCGCCAGCATGGCCCGAATAAAACCCTGCATGTCGGCGCGCCGTTCGCCTTGTACCAGCAGCCGGAAGCGGTGCCGGCCGCCGATCAGCGACAAGGGCGCCTCGGCCGGGCCGAGCACGAAGAGGTCGCTAGCCTGCGGCGCCGCGCGCCTTAACCCCCGCGCATGGCTTTCCGCCTCGCCGCGTGTCGCGGCGCTGACGATGATGCCGGCGAGCCGGCCAAAGGGCGGCAGCGCCGCCCGTTCGCGCTCGGCGATCTCGCGCTCGTAAAACGCTTCCGAATCGCCCGAGACGATCGCCCGCATCACCGGATGGTCCGGCTGGTAGGTCTGCAGGAGGCCGAGGCTCTTCTTGCCGGTGCGGCCGGCGCGCCCCGTCACCTGGCTGAGCAGCTGGAAAGTGCGCTCGGCGGCGCGCGGATCGCCATTGGCCAATCCCAGATCCGCATCGACCACGCCGACCAGCGTCATGCCGGGGAAATTGTGCCCCTTGGCGACCAGCTGCGTGCCGATGACGATATCGGCCTCGCCATTGGCGACCGCCTCGAGTTCGAGCCTGAGCCGGCGCACCCCGCCCAGAAGATCGGACGACAGCACGATGGTGCGGGCATCGGGGAAATGCCCGACCACTTCCTCGGCGATGCGCTCGACGCCTGGGCCGCATGCCACCAGATGGTCGAGCGTGCCGCATTCCGGGCAGGCTTCCGGCCGCCGCTCGTTATGGCCGCAATGATGGCAGACGAGCTGGCCGCGAAACCGGTGCTCGACCAGCCAGGCCGAGCAGACCGGGCAGCCGAAGCGATGGCCGCAAACTCGGCAAAGCGTCAGCGGCGCATAGCCGCGCCTGTTGAGGAAGAGCAGCGACTGCTCCTTCCTCTCCAGCGTGCGCTGCATCTGTTCCAAAAGCACCGGCGACAGGAAGCCGCCCCGCGCCGGCGGCGAACGCCGCATGTCGATCGACTTCAGGTCGGGCAGCGCTGCTTCCGCGAAGCGCGACGACAGCACGGCCCGGTCGTAGCGGCCCTGGCCGGCGTTGACCCGGCTTTCCACCGAGGGTGTCGCCGAAGCGAGCACGACCGGGAAGCCGCCGATATGGCCGCGCACCACCGCCATGTCGCGCGCATTATAAAAGATGCGGTCTTCCTGCTTGTAGGCGGGATCGTGCTCCTCGTCGACGACGATCAGGCCGAGTTCCTTGAACGGCAGGAACAGCGCCGAACGCGCGCCGGCGACGACGCGCACCCCGCCTTCCGCAATCTGGCGCCAGACGCGTTCGCGCATCCGGGGCGGCAGGTCGGAATGCCACTCCGCCGGCTTGGCGCCGAACCGGTCCTGGAAACGTTCGAGGAAGGCATGCGTCAGCGCGATTTCAGGCAACAGGATCAGCACCTGCCTGCCCTTGTCGAGCGCCGCCGCTATCGCCTCGAAATAGACTTCCGTCTTGCCCGATCCGGTGACGCCGTCGAGAAGGGTGACGTTGAAAGTGTCGGCCGCGATTGCCGCGCGCAGCTTCTCCGCCGCCGCTTTCTGGTCAGGCATCAATTCCGGCACGGCATGAGAGGGATCGGGCGCCGCCACCACCGGACGCGGCGGGATCATCACCGTCTCGAACACGCCCTGTGCCCGCAACCCGTCGATGACGGTCGAGGACACGCCCGCGGCATGCGCCAGCCCCGAGCGCGTCCACGCAAGGCCGCCCTCCGCGGTTTCGAGCACGCGCCGCCGCGCGTCGGTCAATCGGTCCGGTTCGGCCAGCGTGCGCTGCAGCCCTTCGATCCATGGCTCCGGATCGAACGCCTCCGGTGCGCGCAGCAGCATGCGCGCCACCATGCCAGGGGCCGACAGCGTGTATTGCGCGATCCAGTCGACGAAGCGGCGCATCGCCCTGTCGATCAGCGGGCAGTCGAACACCTCCTCGATCGGCCGCAGTTTCTTCGCATCGACGGTTTCGACGGCGCCGTCCCAGACGATGCCCGCGACCTGGCGCGGCCCGAGCGGCACGCGCACGATCGAGCCCGGCACCACGCGCATGCCTGGCGGCACGGCATAGGTGTAGGGCCGCTCGGCCGGCATCGGCACCAGCACGGGAGCGGCTGCGACAAAGGGCGAATCTTCCATCATCAGGCGTGACCTTGCCCTGACTTTGGTCTAGATCAAAGGGGACCCTCGCATCTGCCTGGCTGGCGCCCGGCAATCCCCAAGGAGACCGCCATGAAATTTTTTGTCGACACCGCTGACATCAAGGAAATCAAGGAGCTCAACGATCTGGGGCTGCTCGACGGCGTCACCACCAACCCCTCGCTGATCCTGAAATCGGGTGGCAAGATCATCGAGGTCACCAAGCAGATCTGCGACATCGTCGAAGGTCCGGTTTCGTCCGAGGTCGTGGCGACCGAGTACAAGGACATGATGGCGGAAGCCAAGGTGCTGGCCAAGATCGCGCCGAATATCGCCATCAAGGTGCCGCTGACGCTCGACGGCCTGAAGGCCTGCAAGACCATCCGCACCGAGATGGACCGCATGGTCAACGTGACGCTCTGCTTCTCGGCCAACCAGGCGTTGCTGGCCGCCAAGGCCGGCGCCTCCTTCATCTCGCCTTTCGTCGGCCGCATCGACGACACCGGCTCGGACGGCATGGAGCTGATCTCGGAAATCAAGCAGATCTACGAAAACTATGATTTCAAGACCGAGATCCTGACCGCCTCCGTGCGCACGGTGAACCACGTCAAGCAGGCCGCGCTGATCGGCGCCGATATCGTGACCGCGCCGCCGGCGACGCTGAAGGCGCTGGTCAATCACCCGCTGACGGACAAGGGCCTCGCCGCCTTCCTCGCCGACTGGGCCAAGACCGGCCAGAAGATCGGCTGACGCCGGCTCCCGTGAAACCTAAAAGGCCGGGTGACCGGCCTTTTTAGTTTCAAACGGTGCGCCAAGGTGTGTCGAGATTCAGGTCAGGCCGCGCCGAGGACGGTGGCTTCCGAGAGCCGGAGCGGAGCGTACTGAAGTACGTGAGCACCGGAAGCGCAGGGAGCCGCCGTTCGCAGGCCGGCCTCACCTGAATATCGGCACAGCTCAGGCTTTCTTGCCATGCTTGGCTAGATCCTGCGCGATCGACAGCCGCAGCAGATCGGCAAGCTCCCGCGCGGCGCGGTTCTCGGCGTCGATCTGTGCGCGGTAAGCCGCGAATTCCTGGCGCGGCCGGTCGAAGGACGAGGGGATCGAGCGCTTGCCGACGGCAATCACCGTGTTGGTCGCGGTATCCCTGAGCACGTAGTTGGCGGTCAGCGTGACCGTGCCCGCCGTCGGCTCGTCTTCCTGAGTCTGCACCTGCACGATGGCCGCCGATTCGACGAGCTCGGTGACGCCGAGATCGAGCGTGTAGGCCGGCGCGGCCGGCTCGCCCGAGCCTTGCCCGAAGGCGAAGATCAGATTGTTGCGCACCTGCTGCGCGTAGCGGGTATTGACCGGCTTGATCGAGATCGAGCCGAGCTCGGCGGAGGCGCTGAGCGATCCGGGCGACAGCGGCTGGCTGGAATAGAGCGGCCGCACGGTGCAGGCCGAGACCAGCGCCAGCGCGGCGACCATGCCGCAGAGCGCCAAGCGGCCGCGCAGGCGGACCGCATCTGACTTCACCGGATCAGGCAACGACATTGACGATCCTCTGCGGCACGATGATCACCTTGCGCGGAGCCTTACCTTCCAGTGCTTTTTGCACGAAGTCGAGAGCCAGCACCGCTTTTTCGACGGCACCTTGATCCGCGTCGCGAGCAATTGTCAAATCCCCGCGCTTCTTGCCGTTGACCTGCACCGGCAGCACGATCTCATTGTCGACGACGAGCGCCGGGTCGTAGACCGGCCAGGGCCGCTCGGCGACCATTTCGGCGCCGCCCAGCTCCTGCCAGCATTCCTCCGCCAGATGCGGCATCACCGGCGCAATGATGTGCACCAGGATTTCCACCGCCTCGCGGCAGGCGCCCTTCAGCGCGTCATCGGCCTTGCCTTCGGCAACGTCGGCGAGCGGCGCGGCCAGCGCATTGGCGAGCTCGTAGATGCGGGCGATCGCACGGTTGAAGCCGAGCTTCTCGATGTCCTCGCCGACCGCCTTCAGGATCTTGTGCGCCGCCTTGGAAACGGCGCCCGCATCGCCATCTTTCGCCGCCGCCGGCTTCACGCCGGGCAGCTGCTCGGCCGCGATCTGCACCAGGCGCCAGATGCGCTGCACGAAGCGGTGCGCGCCGGCCGCACCCTCGTCGGTCCATTCGACGTCGCGCTCCGGCGGCGAGTCCGACAGCATGAACCAGCGTGCCGTGTCGGCGCCGTAGCCGTCGGTGATCTCTTCCGGGCTCACCGTGTTCTTCTTCGACTTCGACATTTTCTCCAGCGCGCCGACCGTCGCCTCCTCGCCGGTGGCGATCTCGACGGCGCGGCGCTTGCCGTCGACGTCCTCGAGCCTGACCTCGCTCGGGGATAGCCAGCGCCCATTGTTGGACGGGCCGCCGACGCGGTAGGTCTCGTGAACCACCATGCCCTGCGTGAACAGCCCCTTGAACGGCTCGGTCAGATTAAGGTGACCGGTCTCGCGCATGGCGCGGGTGAAGAAGCGCGAATAGAGCAGATGCAGGATCGCGTGCTCGATGCCGCCGATATACTGGTCGACCGCCAGCCATTCGTCGGCCGCTTTCGGCTCGGTCGGCTCGTTTGCCCACGGCGCGGTGAAGCGTGCGAAATACCAGGACGAATCGACGAAGGTGTCCATCGTGTCGGTCTCGCGCCGCGCATCGCGGCCGCATTGCGGGCACTTGGCATGCCGCCATGTCGGATGACGGTCGAGCGGGTTGCCTGGGCGGTCGAACTCGATGTCGTCGGGCAGCTTCACCGGCAGGTCGGCCTTCGGCACCGGCACGACGCCGCAGGCCTCGCAATGGATCATCGGGATCGGGCAGCCCCAGTAGCGTTGGCGCGAAATGCCCCAGTCGCGCAGGCGGAAATTCACCTTGCGCTCCGCCATCGGCCGGCCGCCGATGCTTTTCTGCTCCAGGAGCTTTGCCACTTCATCGGACGCCCTCTCGGGCTTCATGCCGTCGAGGAAGCGCGAATTGATCATCACACCGTCGCCGTCATAAGCCTCCTCGATGATCTGGAAGCTTCCCTGGTTTTCGCCTTCCGGCATCACCACCGGAATCACCGGCAGGCCATATTTGTTGGCGAAATCGAGGTCGCGCTGGTCGCCCGACGGGCAGCCGAAAATGGCGCCGGTGCCGTATTCCATCAGCACGAAATTGGCGACATAGACCGGCAGCGTCCAGTTCTCGTCAAAGGGATGGACGACGCGGATGCCGGTGTCGAAGCCCTTCTTCTCGGCGGTCTCGAGCGCGGCCACCGAGGTGCCCATGTGGCGGACCTCCTCGATGAACTTCGCCAGCTCGACATTGTTCTCGGCGGCTTTTCTCGCCAGCGGATGGTCCGCGGCGACCGCCATGAAGGAGGCGCCGAAGATGGTGTCGGGCCGGGTCGTGTAGACTTCCAGTTCGTTCATGTCGCCGACCGGCTTTGCCAGCGGCCAGCGGATCAGCAGCCCTTCCGAGCGGCCGATCCAGTTGTGCTGCATCAGCTTGACCTTTTCGGGCCAGTCTTCGAGTCCGTTGAGCGAGTCCAGCAGGTCCTGCGCGAAGTCGGTGATCTTGAAGAACCACTGCGTCAGCTCGCGCTGCTCGACCAGCGCGCCCGAGCGCCAGCCGCGGCCGTCGATGACCTGCTCGTTGGCGAGCACCGTCATGTCCTCCGGGTCCCAGTTGACCTTGGAGGATTTGCGCGTCACCAGCCCCTTCTCGACGAAGTCGAGGAACAGCATCTGCTGGCGGTGGTAATAGTCGACGTCGCAGGTCGCGAACTCGCGCGCCCAGTCGAGCGACAGGCCCATCATCTTGAGCTGCTCGCGCATGACCGCGATGTTTTCGTAGGTCCAGTCCTTGGGGTGGACCTTGTTCTGCATCGCGGCGTTTTCGGCCGGCATGCCGAACGCGTCCCAGCCCATCGGGTGCAGCACGTTAAAGCCCTTGGCGCGCTTGTAGCGCGCCACCACGTCGCCCATCGTGTAGTTGCGGGTGTGGCCGATATGGATCTTGCCCGACGGATAGGGGAACATCTCGAGCACGTAGTATTTCGGCTTCGGATCGTCGTTGCGGGCCTCGAACAGCTTCTTTTCGGCCCAGGCCTTCTGCCATTTGGGCTCTGACGTACGCGGATTGTAACGTTCGGTTGCCATCGGATGTTTTTCACTTAAAAGCAGGTGCGCGGTGCTGGATTTAAGGCGTGTCGATATTCAGGTCAGGCCGAGCCGAAAATGGCGGGTTCCGAGAACCGGAGCGGAGCGTACTTTTCGTACGTGAGCACCGGAAGCGCAGGAAACCGGCATTTGCAGGCCGGCGTCACCTGAATATTCGACACGCCTAGGCCGGCAGCCGAGACAATGTCGTCGCGGTGTTCACCATGGATTGCCGGACCCGTCAACTGCGGCGAGCCGGCTCCGGCGTAAAACTATGGGCAGGATAGTGGCATGACGAGCGCCGTAGAGCAGCTTCACGCGGTCAGGGCGAAGATCGCGAATGCCGAACGCGAGGCGAAGCGAGCGGCCGGCGCCGTCACGCTGGTGGCGGTGTCGAAGACCTTCGCGGCCGAGGACATCCGCCCCGCCATCGAGGCAGGCCAGCGCGTCTTCGGCGAGAACCGCGTGCAGGAAGCGCAAGGCAAATGGCCGGCGCTGAAGGCGGCATTTGCCGATATCGAGCTGCACCTGATCGGCCCGCTGCAATCCAACAAGGCCAAGGAAGCGGTGGCGCTTTTCGACGTCATCGAGACGCTCGACCGCGAGAAGATCGCCGCTGAGCTTTCAAAAGAAATGACCCGGCAGGGCCGGGCGCCGAAACTCTATGTCCAGGTCAACACCGGCTCCGAGCCGCAAAAAGCCGGCATCGAGCCGCGCGAGGCGGTCGCCTTCGTCAAACGCTGCCGCGACGTGCATGGTCTCGCCATCGAAGGCCTGATGTGCATCCCGCCAGCCGATGAAAACCCCGGCCCGCATTTCGCGCTGCTGGAAAAGCTCGCCCGCGAGGCGGGCGTCGCGAAACTTTCGATGGGCATGTCCGGCGACTACGAGACCGCGATCGCCTTCGGCGCGACCGGCGTGAGGGTCGGGTCGGCGATTTTCGGCAACCGGTGACGCCGTCACCCGCTACCTTTCGCTGGAGTTGATTGATATTCCGCTGCGCGCTATATCTAGCCAAGCTAGCTAGTGGCACTGCACAGTGATATTGACCGGTCGGCTCTGTTTGCGTTGGCAGGTGGCATGCGTTGGAGATTGGCCGAAACGCCCATCGCGATCGTCATTCTAGGGCGGAGCAGGAGCGAAGCTCCGTCGCGAAGACTCTGGAATCCATGCCGTTACCTTCGCCAAGGAATGCAACGGAGCAAAATTCTGCACCGCGGCGGCGCTTCCAAGTCACGGAATGGATTCTATGGTCTGCGCGCGTCGCTTCGCTCCTTGCTCCGCCATAGAATGACGAGGTTGAGGCGGCTTCAACCAATCCCCGGCGTTTGTGCTGATTTCACGGAAATGAACGGAAAATCTTGCACCAAGACAAACGGCAACCTTTCAAAATCCCCATGTCGGGGAACCAGGAGCTGCGGATGAACTGGCATCTTCAGGACGCGAAGAACAATTTTTCAAAAGTGGTCCAGCGCGCCCGCACAGAGGGGCCGCAGACCGTGACGCTTCGCGGCGAACGGGCAGCGGTCGTGCTGTCCGCCGAGGACTACGACCGCCTGGCCGGGAAGAAAAAATCGCTCGCCGAATATCTTCTGACCGGCCCAGGCTGGGACGATGAGTTTGATAAGGAAATCACCCGCCGCCCGGATACGATGATCCGGGACGTCGACTTCTAATGTATCTGCTCGATACGAACGTTGTTTCAGACGTACAAAGGCGGCAACCGAAACCAACCGCCTGGCTGGCTTCGGTTGATCCGACCTCGATCAGTCTCAGTGTGATCACCATTGGTGAGATCGAACGTGGGATCGTCAAGCAGCGCAAGACCGACCCCGACAGGGCAGCCCGGCTTGACGTCTGGCTGCGGGAACTGCGCCGAGACAATACGGACCGCATCCTGGCGATCACGGAAGAGATCGCCCTCGCGTGGGGCCGCATCACGGCGGGACGTACGCGAGGGAACGCCGACACCCTTATTGCAGCGACCGCCCTCGTGCACGACCTGATCCTGGTCACTCGAAACGTCGCTGACTTCGAAGACGTGGGCGTGACGGTCGTCAATCCCTGGGAAGTCTGACGTTTCAAGATCCGCTGATTGGCAACTTCACATCAAGTTGACCACCGCGCTTGCGCCAGAACTTGAAACGAAACGGGCCGTTCCTATTTGCTTGGTGCACATTCACTCCTTTCTCGGGGAATCTCACCATGCGTTATAATCAGCTCGGCAACACCGGCCTGTTCGTTTCCGAACTCTGCCTCGGCACCATGACGTTCGGCGCCGCCGGCGAGAATGCCCAATGGGGCCTGATCGCCAGTCTCGACCAGAAGGGCGTCAACGAGATCGTCGGCCGCTCGATTGCCGCCGGCGTCAATTTCTTCGACACGGCGGATGTCTATTCCTTCGGCCAGTCAGAGCAGCTGCTGGGACAGTCGCTCAAGGATCTCGGCGTGAAACGTTCGGATGTTATCATCGCCACCAAGGTGCATGGCGCCATGGGCAGCGGACCCAACGAGCGCGGCTCCTCGCGCGGCCACATCATGGATTCGGTCGACGGCAGTCTGAAGCGGCTGCAGCTCGACCATATCGATTTATACCAGCTCCACGGCACCGACACGGTGACGCCGATCGACGAGACGCTGCGCGCGCTCGACGATCTGGTCGCCAGCGGCAAGGTCCGCTATGTCGGCGTCTCCAACTGGCAGGCCTGGCGCGTCGCCAAGGCGCTGGGCATCGCGGAGCGCAAGGGCTTCGCCCGCTTCGAGACCATCCAGTCCTACTACTCGATCGCCGGCCGCGATCTCGAGCGCGAGATCGTGCCACTGATCAACGAGGAAAAGCTTGGCCTGATGGTCTGGTCGCCGATGGCCGGCGGGCTGCTTTCCGGCAAATACGGCCCCGGCGCGCCCGGCAATGGCGAGGGCCGCCGCGCTTCCTTCAACTTCCCGCCGGTCAATGAGGACCGCGCCTGGGCGGCGGTTGCCGTCATGCGCGAGGTCGCCAGGAAGCACGATGTCAGCGTCGCCACGGTAGCATTGAGCTATGTGCTGGCCAAACCTTTCGTCATGAGCGTCCTCATCGGCGCCAGCCGCATGGACCAGATCGAGCAGAACCTCGCCGCGACCGGCTTGAAGCTCGATGCCGACGACCTCGCCAGGCTCGATGAGGTAAGCGCGCTGCCTGCCGAATATCCCGGCTGGATGCTGGAGCGGCAAGGCGCCGGCCGGCGCCCTGCGCCGTTCGTGCCGAAGGCGTAATTCCGCTCAAGCAGACAGGTCGGAGCCGCGTGCCACTAGCGCGCGGCTCTTTCCTCATTCAGAGACGAACGGTTTCCGCGAGGAAGTCGAGGAAGGCTCGGACGCGGGCCGGCAGATGCTTGCCCTGGCCGACATAGACGGCATGCGTCGGCTCCTCGTCGCCGGGATTGAACTCCTCAAGCAACGGCACGAGCAGCCCGGCGGCGATGTCGGGTTCGACATGCCAGCGCGCCAGCCGCGCTATGCCGGCTCCTGCCAGCGTCGTTCGCCGCATCGCTTCGCCGTCGGTCAGCGACATGTTTCCGACAATAGGCATGATGATCGATTTGCCCGTCGCATCGACAAACGGCCAGCCCTCTATGTGCCTGGCGAAGCCGAAGGCCAGCATGTTGTGGCGAGCGAGGTCGGACAATGCGCGTGGCCTGCCGCGCGCTGCAAGATACGCAGGCGACGCGACCAGGACCATCCGGCTCTGGCCGAGCTTGCGCGCAACCAGACGCGACTCGCGCAGCGGCCCGGCGCGGATAGCGACATCGGCGCGCTCTTCCAGAAGGTCGATGACACTGTCGGTCAGCACGGCTTCGACGAAAATCTCGGGATAATTTTCCAGGAAGCGCGGCAAGAGCGGCATCAGCCGGTGCTGGCCGAACGGCACATAGGAGTTGACCCTGAGTCTGCCGCGCGGCGCAGCGCCCGCCGCCGCTTCACGCTCGGCCGCGTCGAGATCGGCGAGGATGCGCAGGCCGCTGTCATGGAAGGCAGCTCCTTCCGGCGTCAGCTGCAGCTTGCGCGTCGAGCGGCTGATCAGCCGCGCGCCAAGCCGCGCCTCCAGCCGCGCGATCAGCTTGCTCACCGCCGACGGCGTCATGCGCAAAGCCCGCGCCGCGGCCGAGAAGCTGCCCGCCTCGACCACGCGGACGAACACTTCGATCTCGCCGGAGCGGTTGATGTCCGGTCTCGCCATTCGTGAATCTATTTCACAGAAAATATGCCCGATGCAAGGCTGGTTCACAACCTGGCGGATCACGATCTTCCGGTCCGGGCGCGGGACTTATTGCGTCCTTCAGCACAAACGGACGATCGCCATGCCTCTTGCTCTTTATGCCCTTACCGCCGGCGCCTTCGGCATCGGCGTCACCGAATTCGTCATCATGGGCCTGCTGCTCGACGTCAGCGCCGATCTCGGCGTCTCGATCTCGGCCGCGGGCCTGCTCATTACCGGCTATGCGCTGGGCGTCGTCGTCGGCGCGCCGCTGCTTGGCGCCTTGACCGGACGCCTGCCGCGCAAGACCTTGCTGCTTGCCCTGATGGTGGTCTTCACCGTCGGCAACCTCGCCTGTGCGCTGGCGCCCGACTACTGGACGCTGATGGCGGCGCGTGTGCTGACCGCCTTCGCCCATGCCTCCTTCTTCGGCGTCGGCTCCGTCGTGGCCACCAGCCTTGTCGCGCCCAACCGGAAGGCCTCGGCAATCGCACTGATGTTCACCGGCCTTACCGTCGCCAACATCCTCGGCGTGCCCTTCGGCACCTGGCTCGGCCAAGCCTATGGCTGGCGTTCGAGCTTCCTGGCCGTCACGCTTGTCGGCGTCATCGCCTTTGCCGTGATCGCGCTGCTGGTGCCGCGCGACCAGCCCGCAGCCACGGAGGAAGAGGAGACCTCCGAAGGCACGCTCGCGGTGCTCGGCCGCCGGCCGGTGCTGCTCGGCCTTTTGACCACGGTGCTGAGCTGGGTCGGCGTCTTTGCGGCCTTCACCTATCTGGCGCCCAGCCTCACCCGCGTCACCGGCTTTTCCGAGTCAGCTGTCTCGCCGATCCTGCTGGTCTTCGGCGGCGGTCTGGTGGCGGGCAATCTGCTCGGCGGACGCCTCGCCGACCGCCATCTGGTGCCGACGGTTATCGGCACGCTGGTCGCGCTGTCGGCGGTGCTGTTCGTCATGGCCGCTGCGATCCACCAGCCCATTGCAGCGATCGTCGCCGTCGGTCTGCTCGGTGCCGCAGCCTTCGCCACCGTCGCGCCGCTGCAGATGTGGGTGCTGGACAAGGCCGAGGGCGCCGGCCAGGGCCTGGCCTCCTCCTTCAACATCGCCGCCTTCAACCTCGGCAACGCCATCGGCGCCTGGCTTGGCGGCTTCGTCATCGATCACGGCCCCGGCCTCGGCGCCGTCCCTCTCGTTGCCGGCCTGGTGCCGCTCGCCGCGCTCGGCGTCGTGCTCATGGCGCTGCGCCTCGAACGCGGCCGGGCGATCGGCAAGCCGGTCACGGCGCAGTGTTGATCGGCTGAACTCCGCCTTCAACGTCCCAAGGAGAAAAATCATGGAATATAGATCTCTCGGTGCCTCCGGCCTGAAAGTGCCCGCGCTTTCCTTCGGCGCCGGCACTTTCGGTGGCTCCGGCCCGCTGTTCGGCCACTGGGGCAACAGCGACGCGAAGGAAGCGCGCCGGCTGGTCGACATCTGCCTGGAAGCGGGCGTCAACCTCTTCGACACGGCCGATGTCTATTCGAACGGCGCTTCGGAGGAGGTGCTGGGCGAGGCCATCAAGGGCCGCCGCGACGCAGTGCTGATCTCGACCAAGACCGCGCTGCCGATGGGCGATGGCCCGGCCGACTGGGGCTCGTCCCGCTCGCGCCTGATCCGCTCCGTCGACGCGGCGCTGAAGCGCCTCGGCACCGATTATATCGACTTGCTGCAGCTCCACGCCTTCGATGCCTCGACGCCGGTCGAGGAGGTGCTGTTGACGCTGGATCACCTCGTGCGATCCGGCAAGCTGCGCTATGTCGGTGTCTCCAACTTCTCCGGCTGGCAGGTGATGAAGTCGCTCGGTCTGGCCGACAGGCACGGCTACCCGCGCTATGTCGCGCATCAGGTCTACTATTCGCTGGTCGGGCGCGACTATGAATGGGAGCTGATGCCGCTCGGCCGCGACCAGGGCGTCGGCGCATTGGTATGGAGCCCGCTCGGCTGGGGCCGGCTCACCGGCAAGATCCGTCGCGGAAAACCCTTGCCGGAAAAGAGCCGGCTGCACGGCACCGCCGATTTCGGCCCGCCGGTCGAGGACGAGCATCTTTTCAAGGTGGTCGACGCGCTGGAAGCGGTCGCCGCCGAGACCGGCAAGACCGTGCCGCAAACCGCCATCAACTGGCTCCTGCGGCGGCCGACCGTGGCATCGGTGATCATCGGCGCGCGCAACGAGGAGCAGCTCCGCCAGAATCTCGGCGCCGTAGGCTGGGAGCTGACGCCGACGCAGATCAAGGCGCTCGATGAAGCAAGCGCGGTGACGGCGCCTTATCCGTACTTCCCTTATCGCCGCCAGGAAGGTTTCGCCCGGCTGAACCCGCCGGCGGTGTAACTAAGTCGCGGCCGTCCATATCCAGGGCGATCATGAAACTTATGCGATTAGCCGCACCCTTGCGAGCTTCGTCATCCACGGGCGGAGCAGCCGCGCGCTTCGCTCCTTGCTTCGCCGTGGATGACGAAGCGAGGGGCGTTTCCGCCAAACACTCTGCGCCGCCTCAGTGCACCAGAAACTCCCCATCCAGCTTCCGCCACTCGTTCGGCGCGATCAGCTTGTGATGCGTATAGGTGACCGAATGCAGCGGGCCGTCGAGCTTGGTCTTCCAGAACTCGATGAAGCGGATCAGCACCGGGAATTCCGGAGCTAGGTCGTAGTCCTGCCAGACATAGCTCTGCAGCAGATGCGGATGGTCCGGGAAGTGGTAGAGAATCTTGGCCGTGGTCAGCCCATAGCCCCTGAGCATCAGGTCCATTTCGGAATGGTCATGCATCGCAGCCCCTTACGGTCGATCTCCTTTCCTCCCAACGCCGGATTCTGCGCCCGGTTGCTTAACTGTCTATTGATTTTCGCATACCAGACCCGAGTTTTCCATCGAAAAAACAGTTGGTTAGCAGCCTTTGAACGCGAGTGCTGACAGCGCTTCGGCATGCCCCTGCGTCATCCCGCCACGCGAATCCAACGTCTAATGTTGCCGTCGCCGCGGAACTGTTAATAATGCCCGCGAATTCGCGGCCGCTTCGCCGCGATGCCGCCGGCGGCGCAAGCCGGTGGATGGTTCGGGAGGAAAGCAAAGAAATGTCCGATGTGCATGTCCACCGCGTCCAGCCGGCGTGGAAGAAGAACGCGTTGATCGACAACGACACCTATCTCAAATGGTATGCCGACAGCGTGAAAAATCCGGATAAGTTCTGGGGCAAGCACGGCAAGCGCATCGATTGGTTCAAGCCTTTCACCAAGGTCAAGAACACTTCCTTCAACGGCAACGTCTCGATCAAGTGGTACGAGGACGGCCAGACCAATGTCTCCTACAATTGCATCGACCGGCATTTGAAGAAGCGCGGCGACCAGACCGCCATCATCTGGGAAGGCGATAACCCTTACGACGATCGCAAGGTCACCTATAACGAGCTCTACGCACATGTCTGCCGCTTCGCCAACGTGCTGAAGAAGCACGGCGTCAAGAAGGGCGACCGCGTCACCATCTACATGCCGATGATCCCGGAGGCGGCCTATGCCATGCTCGCCTGCACGCGTATCGGCGCGATCCACTCGGTCGTGTTCGGCGGCTTCTCGCCCGATGCGCTGGCCGGCCGTATCGACGACTGCAAATCGACCATCGTAATCACCGCTGACGAGGGCCTGCGCGGCGGCAAGCCGATCCCGCTCAAGGACAACACCGACAAGGCGATCGACGTCGCCGCCAAGGCCGGCACCAAGGTCGAGAAGGTGGTGGTGGTTCGCCGCACCGGCGGCAAGACCGGCTGGGTGCCGGGACGCGATGTCTGGTACCACGAGGAGGTGCAGACCGTTAAGGCCGACTGCAAGCCGGAGAAGATGAAGGCGGAAGACCCGCTTTTCATCCTCTACACCTCCGGCTCGACCGGCAAGCCGAAGGGCGTGCTGCACACCACCGCCGGCTATCTCGTCTATGTCTCGATGACGCACCAATATGTCTTCGACTACCATGACGGCGACATCTACTGGTGCACGGCCGATGTCGGCTGGGTCACCGGCCACAGCTACATCGTCTACGGGCCTTTGGCCAATGGCGCCACGACGCTGATGTTCGAGGGCGTGCCGAACTATCCCTCGCAGTCGCGCTTCTGGGACGTGATTGACAAGCACAAGGTCAACATCTTCTACACCGCGCCGACGGCGCTGCGCGCGCTGATGGGCGCCGGCGATTCCCATGTGAAGAAGACCTCGCGCAAGTCGCTGCGCGTGCTGGGCACGGTCGGCGAGCCGATCAATCCGGAAGCCTGGGAGTGGTATTACAACGTCGTCGGCAACGCCAAGGTGCCGATCGTCGACACCTGGTGGCAGACCGAGACCGGCGGCATCATGATCACGCCCCTGCCCGGCGCCACCGACCTCAAGGCGGGTTCCGCCACGCGCCCCTTCTTCGGCGTCCAGCCGCAGCTGGTCGACGGCGAAGGCAAGGTGCTGGACGGCGCCACCGACGGCAATCTCTGCATCGCCGATTCCTGGCCCGGCCAGATGCGCACCGTCTATGGCGACCACGACCGCTTCGTGCAGACCTATTTCTCGACCTACAAGGGCAAATACTTCACCGGCGACGGCTGCCGGCGCGACGCCGACGGCTATTACTGGATCACCGGCCGCGTCGATGATGTCATCAACGTTTCCGGCCACCGCATGGGCACGGCCGAGGTCGAATCGGCGCTGGTCAGCCACGACAAGGTCTCGGAGGCCGCCGTCGTCGGCTACCCGCACGACATCAAGGGCCAGGGCATCTACTGCTATGTCACGTTGATGGCCGGCACCCAATCGAGCGAGGAATTGCGCAAGGAGCTGGTCGCGCATGTCCGCAAGGAGATCGGCGCCATTGCCACGCCCGACAAGATCCAGTTCGCGCCGGGCCTGCCGAAGACCCGTTCGGGCAAGATCATGCGGCGCATCCTGCGCAAGATCGCCGAGGACGATTTCGGCGCGCTCGGCGACACCTCGACGCTGGCCGATCCGGCCGTGGTCGACGACCTCGTCGCCAACCGGCAGAACAAGAAGGGCTGATGACCGGCGAGGCAATCCTCGGCACCGTCAGCCAGCTCTGGCGTTATCCAGCGAGCTCGCTCGCCGGCGAGCGGCTCGATGCCATCTCCGTCGGGCTGAGGACCGTCGACGGCGACCGGCTGTTCGGACTGGTCGATGCTTCCAACGGCGAGATCGCCAGGCCCGACCGCGAGGCCAGATGGCACAAGGTGCCGCTGATCCGCACCCGGCTGAGCGAGGCCCCGGTGAACAAGGAATGGCGGCTCGAAGTGGCGGTGCCCGGCGGCGAATGGCTGCCCGCGCCGGATCCTGAAAGCGATCGCACGGTATCGGCCTTTCTCGGCTTCGAGGCCTCAATCCGGCCGTTCGGCGCGGAGGACGCGGCACCCGGCTACGCCGGCCCGCTGACCGAGGTCCGCTATCTCAAGGCGCCGATCCATCTGCTCACCACCGCCTCGCTGGCCAGGCTGAAGGCGCTGCATCCCGAAGGCGTGCCCGATCCGCGCCGCTTCCGGCCCAACATCGTCGTCGACATGGACCCGGTCGAAGGCTCCTTTCCGGAGACGGAGTGGATCGGCAGGAAGCTCGCGGTCGGCGATCTCAAGCTCACCGTCTGCGAATCCTGCCGCCGCTGCGGCTTCACCATCATCGCCCAGGACGGCTTCGACACCGACCCCGGTATCCTGCGCAATTTGGTACGCCATAACGCCCATAATCTCGGCGTCTACTGCACCGTCGACCGGCCGGCGCGGATCGAGATCGGCGCGCCGATGCGCTTGATGGACTGAAGCGGGCGGATCTACCGGTACAAATCCGCCCGTGTCGGCGGCAGGCCGCTCGGGCCGCGGGCGCGCCTGGTAGCCACAGTCTGGAAAATCTGCGCCGAACCGCGCTCGAAGGTGATCGAGCAACCCGTCAGATAGAGCAGCCACAGCCGCGCCTTGGGCTCGCCGACCTCGGCGACCGCCTCGTCGAAGCGCGCATGTAGGCGCTCCGCCCACAGGCGGCAGGTTTGCGCATAATGCTCGCGCAGGTTTTCCACGTCATAGACGAGGAAGCCGTGCGCCTCGAGATTGCCGAGCGTCATGCCGATCGTGTCGAGCTCGCCGCCGGGAAAGATGTATTTGATCAGGGCCTTGTATTCCGGCCCCTTGCGCAGGGTCTTCTTCAGGTCGCCCTTGCTGCGCCGGGTGATGGCATGATGCAGATAGAAGCCGCCGGGTTTCAGCAGGCGATGGACAGTCGAGAAATAGGCAGCGTGGTTGGCGATCCCCAAATGCTCGAACATGCCGATCGACGAGATCTTGTCGAAAGTGCCCGAGAGTTCGGCATAGGATTTTATCTCGATGGTGATGCGGTCCTGCAGACCCTCGGCGCGAATGCGCTCGCGGGCAAGCTCCGTCTGGGCTTGCGACAGCGAGACGCCGTGGCCGACGACGCCGTAATGCTTCGCCGCATGGATCAGCATCGCGCCCCAGCCGCAGCCGATGTCGAGCAACGTTTCGCCCGGCTTCAGCCTGAGCTTGCGGCAGATATGGTCGAGCTTGTCGATCTGCGCCTGGCCGATGCCGTTGGCGAAATCCCTGAAATAGCCGCAGCTATAGACCATGCGCTCGTCGAGGAAGAGCCGATAGAAGGCGTTCGAAATGTCGTAATGGTGCTGGATCGCCTCCTTGTTCGACCCGCTGACATAAGGGTTGCGGCCGGAAAGATCGCTGCGCGCCGTCATTTGTTTGCGCGAGAAAAGCACCGCCGGCAGGTCGCGCAAAATCGCCAGCTTCGGCAGCGATCTGAGCTTCGTCTTGAGCTTGCCTTGCGAAGGCAAGGCATAGAAATCGAACAGCGTGCCTTCTTCGATGTCGACGGTCTTGGAGATCCACATCTCGACCAGCGTCGAGAAGCGCGGCCGGCGAAGCAATTGCCAGACGATATCCTGGTCGTTGATGGTGAGCACCGGACCGCCGGCGGGACCGATGCGCTCGCCGGTCCAGAGCTTGACCGCGAAACCCGGTTTCAGCGTCTCGACGACCGTTCGTGCGATCCGCGCGGCTTTGTCGGCGGCGTCCATTCTCACCTCCCGATGAATGCGGACCTTCCCGGGCGCCACTGTCATCCAACTGGCCTGCGTAGCGCAATCCCGATCTGTTGCCCAAAAACACCGCGGGCAGGGATTTCCCGCCTGCCATTCCGTTGCGGCACCTTGCCATTTGCCGCGACGCACCCCATCATCTGTGTGTGTTCAACGAACTGAAAGGAGGTGATCCGATGTCGAGTGATTTCGTTTTCCATAACGTGAGCTCAGCGGATTGCACTTTCGGGAAGCAGTCTTCCCGTTAAGGCGCGAGACGCGCGGCAGGTAGCCCGATGGGGTTGCCGCCGGAAGCCGCGTCATGGACGGAAACACGGAAGGCCGCCGGCTTCGTCAAGAAGCGGCGGCCTTTTCCTTTTGGCGTCGGCGCTGCAGGTCAGCGGCTGATTGTAAGCTTTTCGATATTGCGGCTGATTTCGCCGAAGGCCTGTTTCAGTTCGGCGCCGTTGGCGGCCTCGTAATAATGCTTGAGCGACGAGGTGTCGTCAGTCGCGCAGTCCTTCAACAGGGACTTGGCCTGATCGCGTTCGGTCGCGGACATGCCCGGGTCGTTGAGATCGAAGCCGATGGTGAATATCTCGATGCCGTCGCGCTTCATGTTATCGCAGATGTTTTCGGCATTGGCGCGCGACTTTTGACCTTGATCCTGCGACCGCGACGCGCCGCGTCCGCCGGCAAAGGCAGTGTTGAACTGGCCGTCCGTCATCAGGATGGCGATCTTGGCCACCCTGTTCCGATCGAAGTTGGCGGGGCCGGCACCCAGGCGGGCGCTCGAGATTGCCGTGCGCCAGGATGGCGAGAGCATGTAGTAACCCCATTGCGCGGCAATGCCACCTGCGGTCACGCCCCCAGCCTGAAAATGATCGATCGCCGTCAGCAGCTTGTCCGCATCGGCAGTCAGCGGAACCAGCGCAGCCGTAGGGCATAGCTTCATGCGGTAGTCGCGGTTGACTTTGGCCAGATAGATCTTGCCCTGGTTGTCCCGGCGTTGCGTGTAGGGCCCGTCCGATGAATAATCGGCGTAGCCGTCCTTGTCCTTGCGCTCGGTTGCGCAATGGTCGGACACCGTAGCGGAAACCGCAACCGGGGCATCGATCGGCGGAGGCACTTTCGGCCCCGCCTCGGTCTCGACGAAGACGGTATCGGCCAGACCACCGGTGTTGACGGCTTCGGCGTAGGGTATGATCGATACGCGAATCCGGGGATCGTTGGAATCCCGGTTCTGATCCAGGAGATCCTTGACCGTCTGCGATGCGGCCGTCTGCAGGTCGCCGATCTTGTTGGTCTTGGTGCGCCAGTCGGGCCTCATCGAACCGGTGACGTCGAGCATCATCGCCACCTCGACGGTCTTGTCCGAATAGAGCGCCGTGGTCGAGGCAGTCACGCGCCGCATATTGCTGGTGCTGAACAGCGGGAAAAAGAGTCCGACATCGACATGCGCATCCGCCTGCACGGTATTGGCCGTCCTGTTGACCGTGAGCTTGTCGAGCACGATCTTGTTGGCCTGCAGTATGCCGGCCGTGCTGTTGGCGTCGAGAAACGCCTGCACCGTTTTGCTGGCATCGGTTTCCGTAATGACGCCGAGGGTGAGATCGCGGGCCGTCGAGGTGACAGCGGCGTCGACGACGCCCTGCAGGCTCGACCTTGCATTGTAGAGTTGCGAGATATTGACCGCGAATCCCACCCCCAGCGCGAGGACCGATGCGGCAGCTCCGAACAGAACCGCGAAATTGCCTTCGCGATTGCGGGCAAAGCCGTCCACCCCACGAACGACACCTCTGAACTGCCGCATCCCTTCCGCCTCCACTGTCCGCAGCACCGTACCGCTCGGCAAAGGCGTTGCAGGAATTCGGCCAGACGCGGGCGACGGCCGCCGCAAGGCGATCAACAAGAGGTTAATCCATTGTTTTTGCTGGCTTTCGGCAAATCTGAAGGTGAACCGGAAGTAAACGAAAATGCGCTGGCAGGCAGACGTTCATGAAGCCCTTACCATGATGCCGGCGGCTGTCGCGGTCGTTCCCGCTTCGGCACAAACGGCCTGTGCCGAAGCGGACCAGCGATTGTCGTGAAACAGGCCTCTACCCGAGCATCTGTGTGCTGGCCGTGCGATCAACGCCGTGATGCGGGGGATTGAAGCGGTTGCCTTCCTGCTCGTAGGTCCACACCTTGAACAGCGTGAGCCGGTGCGAGCCGAAACTGTGCAGGAGCGGCACGTCGGTGGCGTCGCGGCCGTGGGCGATGACGACCCGGCCGAGAAGTCCATCGGCGCCGCCTTCTCAGGCGGTGCCGGCCGGTCTAAACTGGGCTCTGCGTTTCGCCCCTCCCCGAAAACGATTCTCCAGGACATCCGATGTTTGCAGGCTCGAAATTCGCCGCCTTCCTATTCGACATGGACGGCACGGTGCTCAACTCGATCGCGGCAGCGGAACGGGTGTGGGCAAAATGGGCGGAGCGTCACGGCCTCGACGTGGCGGCTTTCCTGCCCACGATCCACGGCAAGCGCGCGATCGAGACGATCGCGGAACTGAGGCTGCCGGGGGTAGACGCCGTCGCGGAAGCCGATGCGCTGCTCAAGGCCGAGGCGGAGGACCTCGAAGGCATCGTGCCAATTCCCGGCGCCATCGCGTTTCTGCAATCGCTGCCGCCGGAGCGCTGGGCGATCGTCACCTCGGCGCCGCGCGAGCTGGCGCTGCTGCGCATCGAGGCGGCCGGCATTCCGGTTCCCGCCATGATGGTCACGGCCGAAGACGTCACCCATGGCAAGCCGGCGCCGGACTGCTTCCTTTTGGCGGCAAAGCGTCTCGGCGTCGAGGCGCGCGACTGCCTGGTCTTCGAGGATGCGCCGGCGGGCGTCGCGGCAGGCGAGGCCTCCGGCGCGTCGGTAGTGGTGATCAGCGCCACGCATGTCCACCCGCTGGTCACACCACAGCCGACAATCCGTTCCTATGACGAAATCGGCATCGCGGTGGACGATACCGGTTTCATCGCGTTGTCGCCGACACGGGCTGCGGCCTAAGTCGCTCGTACAGGGACCTTGACGGATGCAAGGCTTGTTTTCACCGTTCGTTTCGCCGAATCAGCCAAACCTTCGAGATTGGCCGAAGCCTACGAACTTCGTCATCCACGGGCGGAGCGACGCGCAGCGGCGCGCAGACCCGAGGATCCATTCCGTGACCTTGGCCGAGGAATGCAGCGGAGCAGAATTCTGCTCCGTTGCAACGCCTCAACGTCACGGAATGGATTCTATGGTCTGCGCGCGTCGCTTCGCTCCTTGCTCCGCCATAGAATGACGAAGCGATGGGCATTCGACCAATCGCCAACGCATGCAATCTGCGTGACCACTATCCAACCGGTCAAGATTTCCGCGCTAGGGAACCGGTTCTGGTCAGAAATCGGTGGCGAGCCCCTTCACCTCCCAGTCGCCGTAGCGGCCAGGTTCCTTGCCGCCGCGACCGCCGATTTCCTTCGGCAATTGCGCTTCCGCCGCTCGATACTTTTGACGACGGGCTTCAGCCTCTGCTAACGCCCGCTGCGCTTCGGGCGTCAGCGCCTGCGTGTCGGTCGCGGCAACCGGTCCGGTTTTGTATGGTTCTTCGGTCATTCGATACTCCCGCCGATTGAAACGACGACCGGCGTCTCCCATCATATAGCCATGACGACAGAAGGATCGACCCCTATTCGCCACCAGACCAGACGGATGAAACGATGAACACGCTTCGCACCGCAATGCTTCTTGCCGCGATGACGGCGCTGTTCATGGGCGTCGGATATCTGATCGGCGGCTCGGGCGGCATGGTCATCGCGCTTCTGATCGCCGCCGGCACCAATTTGTTCAGCTATTGGAACGCCGACAAGATGGTGCTGTCGATGAACCGCGCCGTCGAGGTCGACGCGAAGAACGCGCCCGAATATTACGCGATCGTGCAGGCGCTGGCCAAGCAAGCCGGCCTGCCGATGCCGAAGACCTATCTGATCGACAACCCGCAGCCCAACGCCTTCGCCACCGGCCGCAATCCCGAGAATGCCGCCGTGGCGGCATCGACCGGCCTCCTGCAGCAGCTTTCCGACGAAGAGGTCGCGGCGGTGATGGCGCATGAGCTTGCCCATGTGCAGCATCGCGACACGCTGACCATGACGATCGTGGCGACGCTCGCCGGCGCCATCTCGATGCTCGGCAATTTCGCCTTCTTCTTCGGCGGCAGCCGCGAGAACAACAATCCATTCGGCTTTGTCGGCGTGCTTGTAGCGATGATCGTTGCGCCACTCGCCGCGATGATCGTGCAGATGGCGGTGAGCCGCACCCGCGAATACGAAGCCGACCGACGCGGCGCCGAGATCTGCGGCAACCCGTTGTGGCTGGCTTCGGCCCTCGCCAAGATCGCACGCGGCGCCGAACGGATCCCCAATGAGGATGCCGAGCGCAATCCGGCGATGGCGCATCTTTTCATCATCAATCCTCTGCATGGCGAGCGCATGGACAATCTGTTCTCGACCCACCCGAACACCGAGAACCGCATAGCCGCGCTTCAGGAGATGGCGCGCGCGATGGGCGGCGCATCGCCGGCCGCCCGGCGCCAGGCTTCTCCGCCACCCATCCAGCCCGAGGAGCCGTCGGCGGGGCCATGGGGCAAGCCGGCGGACCCGCCGCCGGAGGAGGCTGAGCCGGCGCCGCCAAAGCCCAATCCCTGGGGCCGCAACCCGACCGGACCGCGCAATGTCCGGTCGAAGGGTCCCTGGTCGTGACGCCGCCGAGGCGCGGACATTCAGGCAATCCGCAACACAAGGCTGGTGACGAGAACGTCGCCGGCCTTGCCGCGCGCAAGGCGGCGGCGCGGCTGCTTGCCGCCGTCATCGATGCCCGCACGCCGCTGGACGGGTTGACCGACAACGAGCACGGCCATCCGCAATACAAGGCGCTGGACGGCCGCGACCGAGCGCTGGTGCGCGCCATCCTGGTCACCGCGCTGCGCCACCGCATGACCATTGCCGGGCTGCTGTCCAAGCGCCTGGAAAAGCCGCTGCCGGCCAACGCCACGGCGCTCTCGCATATCCTCAATGTCGCCGCCGCCCAAATCCTGTTCCTCGATGTTCCCGACAGCGCCGCCGTCGACCTTGCCGTCACCCACGCCAAGTCCGATCCGCGAACGCTGCGTTTCTCCGGCCTCGTCAACGGCGTGTTGCGCTCGCTGGCCCGCGCCAAGGAGGCTGAGCTTGCCCCGGCGCCTGCCGCCACCAGCGAGGCGCCGCAATGGTTTTCGGAGCGGCTGACCGCCGCCTACGGAGCCGACAAGGCGCGCGCCATTCTTGCCGCCCATCGCCACGAGGCGCCCGTCGACTTCACCGTCAAGGCCGATCCGGCGCTCTGGGCCGAGCGTCTGGGCGGCATCGTGCTGCCGACCGGCACCGTGCGTGTCGAAAAGCTTGCCGCCAATGTCATCGACCTGCCCGGCTTCGCCGACGGCGCCTGGTGGGTGCAGGATGCCGCCGCAAGCTTGCCGGCACGCCTGTTCGGCGACATCAAGGGCCAGCGCGTCGCCGACCTTTGCGCCGCGCCCGGCGGCAAGACGGCGCAGCTTATCCTGGCCGGCGCCGAGGTGACCGCGGTCGACGCCTCGAAGAACCGGCTGGCGCGGCTCAGCCAGAATCTCGAGCGCCTCGGCCTGGCCGCCGAGCTCGTCCAGGCCGACCTCCTGGATTACCGGCCGGCGCAATTGTTCGACGCCGTCCTGCTCGATGCGCCCTGCTCCTCGACCGGCACGGTGCGCCGCCACCCCGACGTGCCATGGACCAAGACCATGGCCGATGTCGAGAAGCTAGCCGACCTCCAGCGCCGGCTGCTTGCCCATGCCGTTGGCCTCGTCAGGCCCGGCGGCCGGATCGTCTTTTCCAATTGCTCGCTCGACCCGATTGAAGGCGAGGAGCTTTATCGGGATTTCCTCGCCGGGAGCCCCGGCGTCGTCGCCGATCCAGTCCGTCCGGGCGAGTTCGCCGGCATCGATCGATTCCTGACGCCGGAGGGGACGTTGCGCACCACGCCGGCCGACCTGGCGCTGGGAACGCCAGGGATTTCTGGCCTGGACGGCTTCTTCGCCGCACGGATGCGGCGGGTTGGATAGGGTTTTCCTGGCACTGGGGACAGAGGTTTGCTGTGTTCGCGTGAGCCGATCGCACGCTTTCGCGATTAGCCGAGGCTTTCGAACCTCGTCATTCTATGGCGGAGCAAGGAGCGAAGCGACGCGGCGCAGACCATAGAATCCATTCCGTTACGCTGAAGCGTTGCGACGGTGCAGAATTCTGCTCCGCTGCATTCCTCGGCGAAAGTAACGGAATGGATCCTCGGGTCTCCGCTCCGCTTCGCGTCGCTCCGCCCGTGGATGACGAAGTTCGGAAGGCTTCGGCCAATCGCGAGGCTCAGCATCGAAACGAGAGGGAGATCTGACGTGCCGATCGCTCCAGGAAACCCTCGTCCATACTCTCACCTCACCTGAATACCAGCCCACCCTAAAGCATGTCGTCGAGGCTCCAGTGATCCCCCCAGCGGGCGTCGATTTCGTCGTCGACATTCTGGTAGCGGATGTCCGTCGACAGGCGGATCAGGCCATCGACGCTCCGGTTGGTCGTGGAGGCGTGGATCATGTAGGGCGAGTGCAGCACGACGTCGCCCGCCTCGTAATCCGCCATTAGCCAGCGCGCATCGAACCGCTCCGCCATCGCCGGCAGGTCCTTCGACACCCAGCCGCCTTCGCTCATGTTGCGGTTGTAGGCGCTGATGCGCTCCTCCGGGCCGAGCCCGGCATTGTCGCTGCTGAAGCGGGCCTCCATCGTTGCGCCGACGGCGTGCGATCCCTCCAGGTAGACAAGCCCGCCCATGTCGATGGAGGTATCGCCGATCGGAATCCAGACGGTCACCACGCGGTTTGTGCCGCCGCGCAGATAGACGAGGTCGTAGTGCGCCGGCGTGGCGGTGGCGGTTCCAGGCATGGTGAAGCGCATGATCTTTCGCTTGTGCAGGTAGGACAGGCCTCCGACAAACGCATCCATCAGCCGCGACAGGCGGGGCTGCGCGCAAAAGCCTTCATAGGCGCTCGAACGGACCAATGACATCAGCCGGCGATCGGCGAGCTGGCGATCGAACGCGCCGGTGGACGCCATGCCCAGCGAAGCATCGGTCTCCGGCTTCAGCAATCCGCTTGCGGCAAGATGCGAAAGCGCGAAGCCGCGAAAATCGATCACGTCGCGGCGCCGTAAAAGCCCCTTCAGCCAGACATAGCCTTGCGTCGCATAGAGACGGCGAATGGCCTCGACGCCGACCGCCGGATCGGTCGGCGAGAGATGTCCCAGCCTGTCCGGCGCCGTGGACAGCGCCTTGCCGTTGGCCGTCAAGGCGACCGGGGGAAGATCGTTCACGGAAGCTTTCCCGAAGCAAGATACCGACATTTCAATCATCCGGAGTTCTTCAATTGGCGCGGACAATGGCCTAGTCTCGCGGCACTTCCCATGGACAGAAATTCCAACTGGACTTTTCGCTCATGCCGGATTCGTCCTATGCGCTATATCGATCGCCGCCGGCCGCGATGGGCGGGCTGTCGGTGCGGGGAATAGGCCGACATCGTGTCAGCCGGGCCATCATCCGGCGAAAGCTGCCGGACTTCGCGGTCGTTCTCGTTCAAGAAGGCCGGGGCTGGCTGGAAACCAAGACCGCGGGCAGGCACGCGATCGTGGCGCCCAGCCTGTTCTGGTTGTTCCCGGACACGGCCCATTCCTATGGACCCGACGGCCCGGGCTGGAGCGAGCGCTGGGCGCTTTTCGGCGGCGCGCTCACGCGAGACTTCACGCGCATGCGGCTCATCGTCGAGCCGGCCCCGGTCGTTCCCTTGTCCGACCTCGGCGGCATGTGCCTTCTGTTCGACCGGCTCCATGCCGAACTTTCCCGAGACACGCCGCTAAGCCAGGCGGAGGCCGCCGCCACCCTCTATCGTCTGGTCGTGCAGGCTGCCCGGCAGGGAGTGGACCGAAGCAGCGGCGACCTCGATCCGGATTTCCGCGAGGTCGTCGACGACTTGCGCGACCACGCCGCCGAGCCGATCGATTTCAGCGCCTTTGCCTCAAAGTTCGGCATGTCGCCGGCGACGCTGCGGCGCAGGTTCGCGCTGCACACCGGCCTGTCGCCAAAATCGTTCCAGTTGCGCATCCGCCTCGACCTCGCCAAGCAGCTGTTGGCGGCGACCGATTCGCCCGTCGAGGCGGTGGCGCAGGCTGTGGGCTTTGCCGACGCCTTCTACTTTTCCCGGCTTTTCCGCAGCCGGGAGGATTGTTCGCCGAGCGAGTTCCGCCGCCGCCACAGGAGGGCATAAGCCGCCGCGCCGCCGCCGGCATGTCCCGGAAAGCCCGGACTTTTTTAGGGAGGACCCGGCCGCGGCCGCGTGAATTGCTTCACTTCGGCGAAATCCGCCTTCGCATAAGTTCTTGAATCGCATAAGCTTGTGCTCGGGTTATGGGGACATCAGGAGGGCTATTGGCACTTGTTGCCGGCAGCACGACGCGTCTGTGGACGCTTGTCGCGAGGGAGTTCTGGCGCAAAACGCGCCGGCGCCTCCGCGCCGGGCCGGTTTATCGCTGGCGCTATTCCGGCCGCACGCCCGAACGCGTCCTGATCGCGCCGCCGGATCTGCGGCTCGCCGATCCGCAAATCGCGCTGGAGATCTATTACGGTCGCTACCCGCTGTCCGGCCACATGGTCGAGACCGGCGGCAGATCGCCCTTTCAGCTCGACGTGCCCAATCGTGGCTGGCAGAAATCGTTGCATGGCTTCCGCTGGCTGCGCCACATGCGCGCCACCGGCACCGAGCTCGCCGCCGCCAACGCGAGAGCCCTGGTGACCGACTGGATCGCCATGCATGGCAACCAGATCTCCGGCATCGCCTGGGAGCCGGGAACGACGGCCAAGCGGGTGATCGCCTGGCTGCAGCATTCCTCGGTGGTGCTGCAAGGCGCCGAATTTCCTTTCTATCGCGCCTTCCTGAAATCGCTCGCCGTGCAGATCCGCTACCTCCGCTCGATGGTGCGCGAGATGCCGGATGGCGAGGCCAGGCTGCGCGCCCGCATCGCGCTCGCCTTCGCCGCGCTGTCCCTGCCGGCGCCGGCCTCGGCGCTGCGTGCCGCGACACGCAACCTGGCTGAGGAGCTCGAGCATCAGATCCTGCCCGATGGCGGCCATATCTCGCGCAAGCCGATGGCGGTGCTGGAGCTGCTGGCCGACCTTCTGCCGTTGCGCCAGACCTATGCCAACCAGGCCGAGGCGCCACCGTCGGCCTTGATCGGCGCCATCGACCGGATGTTGCCGGCGCTGCGTTTCTTTCGCCATCAGGACGGCAGCCTCGCCCGCTTCAACGGCATGGGCGCCACCATCCACGACCGCATTGCCACCATCATGCGCCATGACGACACGGTGGGCGCGCCGCTGCTGCACGCGCCGCATTCCGGCTACGAGCGGCTGTCGATGGGCGGCGTGACGGTGATCGCCGACACCGGCCTGCCGCCGCCGCTCGACGTCTCCAACGCAGCACATGCCGGCTGCCTCGCCTTCGAGCTCTCCTCCGGGCGCCAGCACTTCATCGTCAATGCCGGCATCGACACCTATGGCGCCCCGGAATTCCGGCCGCTGGCGCGCGCCACCGCCGCGCATTCGACCGCCACGCTCAACGACACCTCGTCGGCGCGCTTCAGCCACTCGCTGCGCGTCAGCGACCTGTTGGGATCGCCGCTGATCGGCGGCCCGCAGCACGTGCCCTGCAAGCGCCTCGACCAGAAGGGCGTGCACGGCTTCGTCGCGCGCCACGACGGCTATGTCGCGCAATTCGGTTTCCTGCACGAGCGCGAGCTGAAGCTGACCGCGAACGGCAACGTGCTTGCCGGCCGCGACCGTTTCCTGCGCCCGGGCAATGCCGCGATCCGCAACAACGGCCGCGACTTCGTCACGGTGCGCTTCCACGTCCACCCCGACATCAGCCTGCTGCAGGACGATCACGACCGCCTGACCCTGGCTGCCGCGCAGGGCGACACCTGGGTTTTCACCTGCGCCGAAATGGCGCCGGAGGTCGAGGAATCGATCTACTTCGCCGGATTGGGCGGCCCGCGCCGCAGCCGGCAGATCGTGCTCGCCTTCAGGGCCTCCGAGATCGCCGAGGTCCATTGGCAGCTGACGCGTACCGATATCGCAGGCTATCCCGAAAGCAATTGAGCTGACGCTTCTCAGCCAGGAATCCCGAAGGCGTCATAGGTGGCGAGCGACGGCGGTTCAGCGAAGGCAAAACGGATCTTGTCGACCATTGCCGCGGCCTGGCCGCTCCGCTCGTAGCGTTCGGCGTCCTCGGCGGTGTCCCAGACGGTGATGGCCATGAAGGCATCCCGCGCCTGGTGCTGCTGCAGCAACAAGGCGCTGATGTTGCCTCGGGCGGCGCGGATGGCAGGGATCGCTTCGGCCTCATAGATAGCGCGCAGTTCCTCGACCCTTGCCGTCAATGCCTTGAACTGGCCTACACGCACGAATGCCATGATTGTTTCCTCCGATGATGAGCGAGCCTAATCCCGTAAACGACGCAGCGCCCTTGGGCAAACTTCACCCTTTCGGGAAGCCGGCGCGCAACTGCCAAGGACGCGGCGCTTGATTTCCGGGGCTCATATGCTAGGGCCGGCCAACGCTCCCAACAGTCGTGAAAGGCCCCCGCATGGCCGTGCCCACAAAAAACATTCCGGCGCCCGACCTCGTTCCGGTGCGCCGCGCGCTGCTTTCCGTCTTCGACAAGACCGGCCTGGTCGATTTCGCCAAGGCGCTCGCCGCCGCCGGCGTCGAGCTGGTTTCGACCGGCGGCACGGCAAGGGCCCTCGCCGGGGCGGGCCTGGCGGTCCGCGACGTCTCCGAGCTCACCGGCTTTCCCGAGATCATGGATGGGCGGGTGAAGACCTTGCATCCGTCGGTGCATGGCGCGCTGCTCGGCATCCGCGACGACGCCGAGCATGCCAAGGCCATGCACGACCACAGCATCGAGCCGATCGACCTCGTCGTCTGCAATCTCTATCCGTTCGAGGACGTCCGCCGCTCCGGCGCCGGCTATGCCTCGATCGTTGAGAACATCGACATCGGCGGGCCGGCGATGATCCGCGCCTCGGCCAAGAACCACGCCTACGTCGCCATCGTCACCGACCCGGCCGACTATGCTTCCGTCGTCAACGCGCTGGAGATGAATCTGGGCTCGCTGTCGCTTGATTTCCGCAAGATGCTGGCGGCCAAGGCCTTTGCCCGCACCGCCACCTATGATGCCGCGATCTCCGGCTGGTTCGCCGAGGCGCTGGAGATCGAGCATCCGACATGGCGCGCATTCGGCGGCCGGCTCGACCAGGTGATGCGCTATGGCGAGAACCCGCATCAGGGCGCAGGCTTCTACCTGTCGGGAGACAGGCGGCCGGGCGTGGCAACGGCAAAACAGTTGCAGGGCAAGCAGCTCTCCTACAACAACATCAATGACACCGACGCCGCTTTCGAGTTGGTCGGCGAGTTCGATCCGGCGCGCTCGGCGGCGGTCGCCATCATCAAACACGCCAATCCCTGCGGCGTTGCCGAAGGCTCATCGCTGAAGGCGGCCTACGGCAAGGCGTTGGCCTGCGATCCGGTCTCGGCCTTCGGCGGCATCGTCGCCATGAACCGCATCCTCGACGCCGAGGCGGCGGAAGAGATCGTCAAGACCTTTACCGAGGCGATCATCGCGCCCGATGCCACCGACGAAGCCGCCGCGATCGTCGCGGCGAAGAAGAATTTGCGCCTGCTGGTCACCGGCGGCCTACCCGATCCCCGCGCCGCGGGCACGACGGTGAAATCCGTGGCCGGCGGGCTGCTTGTGCAAAGCCGCGACAATGCCGTGGTCGACGACCTCGAATTGAAAGTGGTGACGAAGAGGGCGCCGACGCCGGCAGAGATGGCCGACCTCAAATTCGCCTTCCGCGTCGCCAAGCACGTCAAGTCCAACGCCATCGTCTATGCCAGGGACGGCGCGACCGTCGGCATCGGCGCCGGCCAGATGAGCCGCGTCGATTCCTCGCGCATCGCCGCCCGCAAGGCGCTCGACGCTGCCGAAGCGGCCGGCCTCGCCGAACCGCTGACCAGGGGCTCGGTCGTCGCCTCGGACGCCTTCTTCCCCTTCGCCGACGGCCTCTTGTCGGCGATCGAAGCCGGCGCCACGGCGATCATCCAGCCCGGCGGCTCAATGCGCGACGAGGACGTCATCGCCGCCGCCGACGCGCACGGCATCGCCATGGTGTTCACCGGCATAAGGCATTTTAGGCATTAGCGCTTCTTCTTCTCCCCTTGTGGGAGAAGGGAAATACTACCGCTTGTCCGCCGGATATGGCGTCTCCGCCAGGATCGCCATGCCGATGCCGAGGAACAGGATGATGGCCGCCATGCCGAGCCGCGGCGAATCGCTGATGGTGGTGATGGTCGCCACCATGAATGGCGCCAGGAAGCTGGTTGCGCGTCCCGCCAGCGCATAGATGCCGAAATAGCGGCCGGACTCGGCGGCGGTCACGCTGCGCGCCATGTAGGAGCGCGACGAGGCTTGCACCGGACCGAAGGCGAGCCCGATCAGCAGGCCGTAGAGGATATAGGCTTTCTCCGCCGCGGTGCCGAACAGGCCGCCGGAATCGACGGTGGAGAGCGGAATCAGGCCGAGCAGCGTAAAGCCCGGTCCGGTCGAGACGACGCCGATCGTGGCGACCGACAGCATCACCAGCGCGATCATCACCACATGCTTTGAGCCAAGCGCGGTATCGAGCCGCGCCGCGATCCAGCAGCCGAATATGGCGACAATATTGAGGATGATGCCGAACAGGCCGATCTCGGTGATCGACCAGTGAAACATGCCGGCTGCGAACGTGCCACCGAGCGCCAGCAGCGCATTGACGCCGTCCTGATAGATCATGCGGGCCAAGAGGAAGCGCAGGATGCCGCTGCGCTGGCGCACCTCCACCAGGGTGGACTTCAGCTCGGACAGCCCCTCGCGCACTGCCGGCCCGATCGGGATCCCCTTGGTGGCGTCCGGCGTGAAGAAGAACATCGGGAGGATGAACAGCAAATACCAGCCGGCCGACATCGGCCCGGTGAAGCGCGCATCCTCGCCGAGTTTCGGATCGAGTCCGAACAATGGATCAAGGCCGATGAGCGTCTTGCCGGTCTCGAGATTGCCCGCCAGGAACAGCACCACGAAGATCAGCGCGATCATGCCGCCGAGATAGCCAAGGCCCCAGGCCATGTTGGATACCCGGCCGATCTCTTCCTTCGGCACCAGCCGCGGCATCATGGAATCGTTGAACACGGTGGAGAATTCGGCCGCCACCGAAGCCAGCGAGAACAACAGCACGACCAGGAAAAGGTTCGAGCCCGGCGCTGCGAACCACAAAAGCGTGAGGCTGACGATCTTGATGGCCGCGAAGAAGGCGATCCACGGCTTGCGCGGCCCTGTCTGGTCGGCGATCGAGCCGAGCACCGGCGACAGCACCGCGATGACCAGGCCCGCGGCGGCAATGCCGTAACCCCACGCGGCCTGCCCGGCGGTCGGATCGCTCGCCATGCGCGAGACGAAATAGGGCCCGAAGATGAAGGTGGTGACGACGGTGAAGAAAGGCTGCGCCGCCCAGTCGAAAAACATCCACCCCCAGATGCCGCGCCCCGATGCCCGCTGCACTGTCTCTACTGCCACCATGCTGATTCCCCTGGCATCGCTCGCGTCGGGCGCCATGTCTGCATGTTTTCAGCCAGCCATGCAAATGAACAAGCATGGCGACAATTCCTCGCCCCACGAAGTGGGCTACGCGATGCATGCATCTTCTGTGACTGGTGTGACTGATCAGGCCGAGGCTTGATTGCCACGTGGTTCCCCCAATCCGTCGCTGCTTCGCAGCGCCACCTTTCCCCC
>NZ_VFTZ01000060.1 GCF_006440775.1 Mesorhizobium sp. B2-7-2
TGTGTCGAAGCCCTCAAAGGCTCCGAACATCGTTCCTCACGACCACGCGCGAAAGGTGCCACCAGAACAGCGCTTACGGTCAAGTGCGCCGAGCGGCTCATCGAGCAAGAGGAACGGCGGATCAGCGATCAGGGCTCGAGCAAGCGCCACGCGCTGTTACTGGCCGCCGCTCAATTGCGACGGCATGCGGCCGCCAAAGTCGGTGAGGTGCACGCGCGCGAGCATGCGGTCGACCTGCGCTGCCTCTCGGCAGCCTTCATGCCGCGCATTTCGAGCGGGAATTCTAGGTTCGGCGCACCGTGAGGTGCGGAAACAGCGCATAGCTCTGGAAGACGATGCCTTGGTCGCGCCGATAAGACTGCACCGCCGCGACCTAATTCCCAGCAATCCGGATGTCTCCCTCAGTGGGCGCTACGAACCCGGCGAGCAGCATCAGGGCCGTGGTCTTGCCCGAACCCCTTGGGACCGACGGTCAGCGACAAATTGCTGACCGCAGCGACTGCCCCATACATCTTGTGACGCTGCCGAACTCAATCTGGGCCGGAACCGAGTTTTTCTCCAATGCTTCATCCTCGGCAATTGGCGGGGTGATGTTCTTTAGATCCAAGGTCACGGCAGGCCGGACAGTGCCGAGCGGTCGAGCCCCATCCATACTACGACATCAACCATTTAACTAGTTTTAGAGGCCCTTCGACCGCCAGATGAGCCAACGTCTAGCTGAGCCGAGCGTTTGCCGCGCACATGATTAAGACCGCTGATTACAGTTATCGAGTGGTCATAAAATGGACCGGCCAGTCGATTTGTATCACCTCTGCTCCGAACCGGGCAAGATAGGAACGTCGAATGCAGGTCAGCGACAGTATTAGTCAGATCCAGATTGGTCTCAAGCCATTCTTTCGGTCTGCCAAGCGGAGCGTCGGGCGCCTTTCCAGGCATTGCCGAGAGTGCGGCGACTGCTCACATGCATCCAGCAACAATTTGGCAATACCAGCTGAATCTCAGATATTTTCGACTGCACGTCGCACTGCAATTAGCCGCTTCTCCCAGGCGTCGCCGGTGAGCCTCTTTGCGC
>NZ_VFTZ01000061.1 GCF_006440775.1 Mesorhizobium sp. B2-7-2
TTGATGGTGACGACGATGCCGGCACCGACGGTGCGGCCGCCTTCACGGATGGCGAAGCGCAGCTTCTCTTCCATCGCGATCGGCACGATCAGCTCGACGTCGACGGTGATGTTGTCGCCGGGCATCACCATCTCGGTGCCGGCCGGCAGCGTCACGATGCCCGTCACGTCCGTCGTGCGGAAGTAGAACTGCGGACGGTAGTTGGTGAAGAACGGCGTGTGACGGCCGCCCTCGTCCTTGGTCAGGATGTAGGCTTCGGCCACGAACTTCTTGTGCGGCTTGACCGTGCCCGGCTTGGCCAGAACCTGGCCGCGCTCCACACCTTCACGGTCGACGCCGCGCAGCAGCGCGCCGATGTTGTCGCCGGCCTGGCCCTGGTCGAGCAGCTTGCGGAACATCTCAACGCCCGTGCAGGTCGTCTTGGTGGTCGGACGGATGCCGACGATCTCCAGCTCCTCGCCGACCTTGACCACGCCGCGCTCGACGCGGCCGGTCACAACCGTGCCGCGGCCCGAGATCGAGAACACGTCCTCGATCGGCATCAGGAACGGCTTGTCCAGCGGACGAACCGGCGTCGGGATATAGGCGTCGACCTGCGCCATCAGCTCGCGGATGGCGTCCTCGCCGATGGTCTTGTTGGAATCTTCCAACGCAGCCAGCGCCGAACCCTTGACGATCGGAATGTCGTCGCCGGGGAACTCGTTCTTCGACAGAAGCTCGCGAACCTCGAGCTCGACCAGCTCCAGCAGCTCGGCGTCGTCGACCTGGTCGACCTTGTTCAGGAACACCACGATCGAGGGAACGCCGACCTGGCGGGCAAGCAGGATGTGCTCGCGGGTCTGCGGCATCGGGCCGTCGGCCGCCGAAACCACCAGGATCGCGCCGTCCATCTGCGCCGCACCCGTGATCATGTTCTTCACATAGTCGGCGTGGCCGGGGCAGTCGACATGGGCATAGTGACGGTTGGCCGTCTCATACTCGACATGCGCCGTCGAGATCGTGATGCCGCGCGCCTTCTCTTCAGGTGC
>NZ_VFTZ01000007.1 GCF_006440775.1 Mesorhizobium sp. B2-7-2
TCACCTTCTACAACGGCCTCGCATACTTCCGTGCCTGTGCCGACGGTTGGGCCTTGCGAGATGTGTATATGCCCTAGCCACATGGGGGGGAGATCAGATGCCGCCACCGCTTTCGCCAATCGCCATTGCCGCAGGAAAAGCGCCAGCGGAGAAATGGCCAATCTCCCCCCTCGTGGGGGAGATGTCCGGCAGGACAGAGGGGGGCGCGAAGGAATGAGACTTGCGATCTCTTCCGCTACCCCTTCTCCGCCGTTCCGTCCAGATACTGCGTCAGCGCACAGACCAGGTGGTAGAAGATGCTGGCCGGCACGTCGGTCGCCAGCGAGCGGCCGCGCTCGTCGATGCGGTCGATCCACAAGCCGAGCGGGGCCGGATCTATGTGCCAGCGAAAAAGGCGGCCGACGCGCGCTTCGATCTCGGGCTTGAGGTCCGGCCCGCCCGAGCCGTCGAGCGCGATTGCCGCCTTGATCGCTTCGGCCTGCGGCCAGCTTCGCGAGACCGTGTCGAGCGGCAGGCCCTGGCGCGAGACCGCGCCATAGGCGAGGCCGGTGGCGCGGTTGAGGCCATTGGCAACGGCCGAGGCATAGAGCTTGCGGGCGAAGGCGGTGAGTTCGCCCTGGCCGCTGCGAGCGGCGAAATCGACCAGCAGCGACGCCCATTCGAAGTGATGGCCAGGCTCGGTCCAGCTCCGCTTGTCGCCTGCCGCCGGTTTCCAGCCGTCGTCGAAATATTCACCCAGTGTCCAGCTCTCGGCATCGAAGAAATGGCTACGGAAAAGATCGATGATGCGCGCCGCGCGGCGCAGATAGACGCGCTCGCCCGTCGCCTTGTGCCAGGCGAGGAAGGCCTCGAGCAGATGCATGTGCGGATTGGAGCGCCGTTCCTCCGCGCCGTCGGAGGTTTCCAGAAAGCCGGTCAGGCGGTCATCTTCCAGATGCGCGTCGAGGAAGGCGAATGTCTCTCCTGCGAGCCGCAACGCGTCGGGATGGCCCGACATATGGGCGTGGGCGAGCGCCAGAAGCACGCAGGAATGGTCGTAGGCATCCTCGACCGGATCGGCGACCGAGCCGTCGATGTTGAGCGTGCGCACCCAGCCGCCGCGATCGGTGCGGCCCTGCCCCGCCATGAAGTCGATGCCGTGCGCAATCAGCCGGTCGGCCGGGCCGTCCCAGCCGCGCTCCTTGGCGACCGCGAAGGCATAGACCTGACGCGCCTGCGTGCGCATGCGCTTGGGTTTCATCAGCGGCGCGGCGTCGAAGCCCAGCGCCTCGTGGAAGCCGCCATGGCGTTCGTCGACGCCAAGCGTCGACCATAGCGGCAGCGTCTCCTCGAACAGCCAGTGGCGCACGCGCCGCCGCCAGGCGCCGCTCTCGATGACGCGATCATGCGCCGGCGTGAACCTTGTTTCGAGCCGGCCGGATTTCTCCAGTTGCTCGACGATCTTCTTGACGTGCTGGCTGTGGCTGACCGGCGCGACGAAGGTGGCGTCGGCCGTGGAGACGATCGCCACGTCCTTCATGCCGATGGCCGACAGCAGCCGACCCTCGCTGCGGATATAGGAGTTCTCGCAATCGATGGCGACGACGTCTCCAACGATGACGTTGCCGCCCTTGTCGGACGGGCCGACATCGAGCAGCGACTGCCAGGAGCCGAGATCGTTCCAGCGGAAACTGGCGGGCACCATGGCGATGTCTTTCGCGCGTTCCATGATGGCGTAGTCGATCGAGGTCGACGGGATAGCGGAATAGAGTTCCAGCGGCATGTAGAGACCGGACAGATCGCTGGTCGCCGTCTTGTAGGCGGCCTCCGTCGCCTGCCAGATTTTCGGCTCATGAGCCGCGAAGGCGTCGCGCATGGCGCCGGCGCGGAATAGGAAGATGCCGGTGTTCCAGTAGAAGCTGCCGGCGTCGACATAGGCCTGCGCGGTGGCGAGATCCGGCTTCTCGACGAAGCGCGAGACGTCGAAGACGCCGTCCTGGCCTGCCCCGACCTCGATATAGCCATAGCCGGTCTCGGGCTGGGTCGGCTTGAGGCCGAACACCACGAGCCGGCCGGCATTTGCCGCGCCCGCGCCCGCCTCGATGCTTTGCCAGAACTGGCCCGGCGTCGATATCTCGTGATCCGACGGCACCACCAGCACCAGCTCGTCGCCATAGTCGGAGAGCGTGCGCAGGCTGGCCAGCGCCACGGCGGCGGCCGTGTTACGGCCCGTCGGCTCGAACAGCGGCCCGCCGCCGGCCAGATCGATGCCGGCAAGGTCGGCATGGACGCGGTCGGCGTGACGCTCCGAGGCGATCAGGAAGATGGGCGTCCCACCGTCGGGCCGCGCCGCCAGCCGGCGCAAAGTCTTGGCCAGCATCGAGCCGTCGCCCGAGAAATCGTGGAACTGCTTGGGATTGTCCTCGCGCGACAGCGGCCACAGCCGCGAACCGACGCCGCCGCTCATGACGAAACTGACGATGCGCTGGTTCATGAACGACCCTGTCAAAAGTCCGGCTCCCTTGGGTCGGACTTACGACAAAAGCCTTTAAGCCCACCTTTACCTCACAACCAAATCCTATGCCATTCGGGCAAGCTCCGCGAAAGAAAGGAAATGCGACAGAAGGACTGCCATTGCCGCTTGCAGGATCGGAAAGCGGCAGCTATAAGCCCGCGGTCTGGTCACGGAGTGTAGCGCAGTCTGGTAGCGCACCTCGTTCGGGACGAGGGGGTCGCAGGTTCAAATCCTGCCACTCCGACCAGTTTCAAGCTCCCGAGAAATCCCCTGAAAGCCTTGCGCCACAACGGTTTGCGCCGCTTCGGTGATGGGAACAAGCAGAGAACATGGACGACCGTGAGACCGTCTCACGTCTCACCTGAGACTTTGGGCGTTCTCCTGGCGTTCAGGCGACCTCGCGATGCAGCTTCTCGTCGATCTGTTGAGGCGCTGCATGGCCGCGTAAGGCAGCGTGAGGATGGGACTGTTGAGGCGGAGCCGCAGAGCGGTTAATTGAGGGAATGACGTTCAAGTTTATAGCCATTTCGATCGCGACGCTGCTTCTGGCAGGCTGCTCGTCGACCACCGCGTCGATCGGCCCGGCGAAATACGACAAAATGAACTGCCCCGAGCTCAACAATGCGGTCGGCGACACCGCGACCGATATTTCACGCACCGCAATCGCTCGCGGCAAGGTCGCCAGCACCAGCGTGCCGACATGGCTGCTCGGCGGCGAGCGCGTGAAGACGGCGGTCGCCAACCGCGAAGCCGCCCGGATCGAACGGCTGCAGCAACAGCAGCAGGCGATCGTCGCGACGCGGAACCAGAGGTGCCCGTCCTCGCAGTGAGGCGAGCGAGGCTAAGCTTACACGGCTTCAAGCGCTCATACGGAACCGTGCCGTATCGATCGCGGCGTTCATCAGCGTCTGGGTGTAGGCTTCGCGCGGATTGTCGAAGATTTCTTGCGTCGGACCTTCCTCGACAATCTTTCCCTGCTTCATGACGATGATGTAGTCGGCCATGGCACGGACCACCGCGAGGTCATGGCTGATGAAGAGGTAGGACAGCTCATGGTCGGCCTGCAGCTTGCGCAACAGCTCGACGATCTGCTTCTGCACGGAACGGTCGAGCGCCGAGGTCGGCTCGTCGAGCACCACCACTTTCGGCTTCAGGATCATGGCGCGGGCAATGGCGATGCGCTGGCGTTGGCCGCCGGAGAACTCGTGCGGGTAGCGGTTGCGCGCATTGGGATCGAGGCCGACCTCGCGCAACGCCTCGACGGCGCGCTGGTCGCGCTGCTTGCCGGTCAATGAGGGCTCGTGCACCAAAAGTCCCTCGGTGATCACTTGGCCGACGGTCATGCGGGGCGACAACGAGCCGAACGGATCCTGGAAGACCAGCTGCAATTCGCGCCTGAGCGGCCGCATCGCCTGGCGGTCCGCGTCCGAAATGTCGCGGTCGCCAAAGCGGATCACGCCGTCGCTGGGCAAGAGCCTGAGCAGCGCGCGGCCAAGCGTCGACTTGCCTGAACCGGACTCGCCGACGATGCCGATCGTCTGGTTACGCTTCAGCCGGATCGAGATCCTGTCCACCGCGCGCAGCATCAGCGGCTCGCCGCCAAGGAAGCCGCCGCCGATCTTGAAGACGACTTCGACATTGCGGCCTTCGAGCAGCACCGGCGCACTGGCGGGCGGCGCCGCCTTGGCGCCCGTCGGCTCGGCCGCCAGCAGCATCTTCGTGTAGGCATGCTGCGGATTGGCGAAGAGCGCTTCGGCATCGCCCTCCTCCACCACCTCGCCCAGGCGCATGACATAGACGCGGTCGGCGAAGCGGCGCACGATGCCGAGGTCGTGGGTGATGAAGACGATGGCCATGCCGAGCTTGCGCTGCAGTTCGGCAAGCAGCATCAGAATCTGCGCCTGGATGGTGACGTCGAGCGCCGTCGTCGGTTCGTCGGCGATCAGGATGTCCGGATCGTTGGCCAAGGCCATGGCGATCATGACGCGCTGGCGCTGGCCGCCCGACATCTCGTGCGGATAGGATTTCATCCGCCGTTCGGGATCTGGAATATGCACCAGCCTGAGCAATTTCAGCGCCTCTTCCCGCGCCGCGGCCGCGTTCAGCCCGCGGTGTCGACTGATCGGTTCCATCAGCTGGTTGCCGATGGTGTAGAGCGGGTCGAGCGAGGTCATCGGCTCCTGGAAGATCATGCTGATCTTGCGACCGCGCACCTGGTTCAGATCGCTCTTTGACATCGTCAGGAGATTGCGGCCACGATAGTCGACCTGGCCGGTCGCCTCGCCATTGGAGGAAAGCAGGCTCATCGCCGCCATCATCGTCTGGCTCTTGCCGGAACCGGATTCGCCAACGACGGCGACCGTCTCGCCGGCATTGACCTTGATGTTGATGCCCTTGACCGCCTCGACCGTGCCGTCGAGGGTCTGGAAGCGGACGCGCAGGTCCTTGACGCTGAGGATCGTTTCGGAGGCAGTCATCTCAGCGGTCCTTGGGATCGAGCGCGTCGCGCAGGCCGTCGCCGACGAAATTCAGGGCGAACAGCGTCGAGACGAGGAAGAAGGCCGGGAACAGAAGCAGCCAGTTGGCGTAACCGATGTTCTTGGCGCCGACCGAGATCAGCACGCCCCAGCTGGTCATCGGCTCCTGCACGCCTAGACCGAGAAAGGAGAGGAAGCTCTCCAGGATGATGACCTGCGGCACCAAGAGCGTCATGTAGATGACGACCGGGCCAAGCAGGTTGGGGATGACATGGCGCAACAGGATGCCGCGCTGGCCGACGCCCATGGCCTCCGCCGCCTGGACATACTCCTGCCTGCGGATCGACAGCGCCTGGCCGCGCACGATGCGCGCCATGTCGAGCCACAACACAGCGCCAACCGCCAGAAACATCAGCACGAAGTTGCGGCCGAAAAACACCACCAGCATGATGACGAAGAAGATGAACGGCAGCGAATAGAGCACGTCGACGATGCGCATCATCACCTCGTCGACCTTGCCGCCGGAGAATCCCGCGGTCGCGCCGTAGATGACGCCGATGACGCCGGCGACGACGCCGGCGAGCAGGCCGATGGCCAAAGAGATGCGTCCGGCCATCAGCGTGCGCGAAAGCAGGTCGCGGCCGGTGTTGTCGGTGCCGAAGAAGAAATATTGCTGCTTCACGGCCGAGCTCATCGTCACTTCGAGGCCATCGGGCGACTTGTTCTCGATCCTGGTGTCGTCGAAGGCGTCGGAGCGGTCGAGATAGCGGATGTTGCGGTCGTCGATCGGCTTGGTCGAGGTGACGGTGACGGTGACGCGATTGCCGTCCTGGTGCCATTCCTTGATGTCGGCGCGCATGCGCTTGATGGCATCGCCCAGGGCACCCTGGATCATGTCGGGTTTCGGATAGGCCGAAAGGCTCGGCGGCATGCGCACATAGTCGCCATAGATGGTGGTGTATGCATGCGGCACGGCCCACGGGCCGCAAATGCTGATGACGGCGATGAAAGCCAGGTAATAGAGGCTGAGCATCGCGGCGCGGTTGCGTTTGAGCCGCGCCCAGGCATTGCCCCAGAGCGAGCGGCCGACGATCGGCTCGGGCACGGCGACGGCGAGGTCAGTCATAGCGCACCCTCGGATCGACGACCGCATAGAGCAGGTCGACGATCAGGTTGAAGACGATGGTGAAGAGCGCGATCACCACCACGGTTCCCATGACAAGCGTGTAGTCGCGGTTGAGGGCTGCATCGACGAAGTAGCGGCCGACTCCGGGTATGGAGAAGATCGTCTCGACGATGATCGAGCCGGTCAACAGCGCGGCCGCCGCCGGGCCGGTGAAGGAGACGATCGGCAGCACGGCGCCGCGCAGCGCGTGCTTGACCACCACCGACCAGTCGGACAGGCCGAGCGCGCGGGCGGTGCGGATATGGTGCGAACGCAGGCTCTCGATCATGGAGCCGCGCATCAGGCGGGCGACGATGGCGATCTGCGGAAGAGCCAGCGTCAGCACCGGACCGACCTTGTTGATCAAGGCGCCGTCGCCCCAGCCGCCGATCGGCAACAGCTTCCAGGACAGCCCGAAGACGAGCTGGATCACGGGCGCGATGACAAAGGTCGGGATGGTGCTGCCTGCCGTGGCCAAGGCGATCACTGAATAATCGCCTATCTTGTTCTGGTTGAGCGCAGCGATGGTGCCGAGGATCGAGCCCAACAGCAGCGCCAGCACCAGAGCCGAGGTGCCGATCTGTATCGAGATCGGCAGGCCCTTGGCGAAGAGTTCGGTGACGGTGAAATCCGGCAAATTGTAGCTCGGGCCGAAACTGCCGCGCAAAAGATTGCCGAGATAGTGGACATATTGCAGCCAGAGCGGATCGTTGAGGCCGAACTGGGCTTCGAGATTGGCCCTGATCTCGGGGCTCAAGCCCCGCTCCTGGTTGAACGGGCCGCCTGGCGCGACGCGGATCAGGAAGAACGCCACCGTCACGATGACGAACAGCGTCGGGATGGCGGTCAACAGCCGCCGGAAAACATAACGCAGCATCGGCGCCCCGCTTCAGCCAGGGCGACAGGCTCTCCAGTCGAAGATCCGTGGCGCGCCGGCATCTCTGATCTTCGCACCGGGCAGCCCGAAAATCCAATCCGACTTTCGGCCCGGCACGACGACAGACCGCGACCGCCGCTCCCAAAAAGAGAGCGGCGGCACGGCCAAGGTTTCTTGTCAGTCCTTGGAGATGAAGCGGGACGGATGAATGTCCATCACATTGTCGTCGAAGCCATGCAGCTTCGAGGAAACGATGTCGTGGTAGCTGTAGTAGAGAAGCGGGATCTCGCCGACGTCGTCGACGAGGATGCGCTCGGCTGCGGCGAGGTCCTTCATGCGGTCCTCGGGCTTGCCGCCCGCGGCGGCCGCCTTGTCCATGGCGGCTTCATAGGCAGGGCTGTTGTAGTTCGAGTAGTTGTTGCCGCTCGCCTTGCGCGAGATGCCGAGGAAGGTCTCGGGATCCTTGTAGTCGGCGATCCAGGCGGCACGGGCGACGTCGTAATTGCCCTTCTGCTCGAGGAAGCTGTAATGGGTCTTGGTGTCGGTGTTGAGCAGCGTCACCTCGACGCCGAGCGGCTTCAGCTGTTCCTGGATGGCGACAGCCGTGTTCTTATGGTTCTCCGAGGTGTTGTAGCGGATCTCCATCTTCAACGGATGCTCGGGTGTATAGCCTAGCTTTTCCAGGATCTTCTTGGCCGCATCCTCGCGGTCGATCTGCGGCATGTCAGCATATTTGGCCAGTGCCGGTGTGTAGCCCTCGATGCCCGGAGGCACCATCGAATAGCCGGGCAGCATCGAGTTCTGCCAGACCTTCTCGGCGAGGAAGTCGCGGTCGATCGCCATCGAGATGGCGTTGCGCAACTCGACGTTATCCCAAGGCGCCTTGTCGGTCTTGACCGCGTAATAATAAGTGCCGAGATACGGCCCGACACGGACCTGGTCGCCGAATTTGGTTTTGAGATCGGCGAGCTGCTCGGTCGGCAGGTCGCCATAGCTGTCCAGCTCGCCCGCCTCGAAACGCTTCATCGCCGACGAGCGATCCTCGGTCGGGATGTAGTTGACCACGTCGAGCTTGACGCTCGCGGCGTCCCAGAACTTCGGGTTCTTGACCAATTTCATATGGTCGTTGGGAACCCACTCCGCCAGCGTATAGGCGCCATTGGAGACCAGCTTGCCCGGCTTGATCCAGTCGGCGCCGAGCTTGTCCATGGACGCCTTGTTGACCGGATAGGTCGCCTGGTGAGTCAGCATCTCCAGGAAGTAGGGCGTCGGAGCCTTCAGCGTGACTTCAAGCGTGTTGGCGTCGATCGCCTTCACGCCCATATCCTCGGCCTTGCCTTTCTTGGTGTTGAAGTCCTCGGCGCCCTTCACCGGATAGAGCATCGAGGCGTATTCTGCAGCGGTGGCCGGATCTTCCAGTCGATGGAACGAAAAGACGAAGTCGTCCGCCGTCACCGGGGTGCCGTCCGACCAGAGGCCGTCCTTGCGCAGCTTGAAGGTGTAGACGGTGCCGTCATCCGACACCGTCCAGCTTTCGGCGGCGCCCGGAATGAGATTCGTCTTCTGGTCATGCATGACGAGGCCCTGGAACAGGTCGCGTATAATATCGGCTTCGTAGACCGTCGACGTCTTGTGCGGATCGACCGTCTCCGCCTCAGCGGCGGCGCCGCGGTTGTAGACGGTCTCGGCGAAGGCAGGCGTGTAGAATGTGCCAGCGGCCAAGGCCAATGTGGTGGCGAACACCGTCGCCTTCAGCATGTCTTTCAGCATGAAGTTTCTCCCTGTCGGCGCAGCCCCTCAGCCGCGCCTTCTTAAGTTTTGACACCTCGGAACCGTTGAAACGGCCCCGTTTCAGGCGTGCCGCCGGTTCCTTCCGGCGGCTGGTGGCAGGAGACTAGACAGAGCGAAATCTTATTTCAACCATTGCCTGCTTGACGCAAAGTGAGCGCCATAACGCTAAAACAGCGAAACCTAAAGCTTAGAGCTTGCTTTCAACTTGGCACACCTGCCGGTTGTTCCAGCTGTTTTCTGTTTTTGCAGGCGGCCTTTGGCATTCTCCGCGCCATGCTGAAGAACCGAAAAATGCTTGTTCCGTGGTCTCGTTTCCGGGCTGACGCCACGGGCACGTCGGCAATCGAATTTGCCATGCTGGCGCCGGTCTTCATCCTGCTTCTGCTCGGCATGGTTGCATATGGGATTTATTTCGGCGCCAGTCATTCGGTGCAGCAGATCGCCGCCGACGCGGCGCGCACCGCGATTGCCGGCCTCAACCAGACCGAGCGGCAGGCGCTGGTCACCGATTTCATCACTCACGATGTCTCGGGCTATCCGTTCGTCGACGCCAACAAGCTGACCGTCAACGCGCAGGACAGCGCCGTCGACGGCAGCCAGTTCGTCGTCTCGGTCACCTACGATGCGCGCAACCTGCCGATCTGGAACCTGTTCCGGACGCTGCCGCTGCCGGGCACGACGATCCAACGTCAATCGACGATCCGCGTCGGAGGCATATGATGCCCATCAAGGGGGGATTGATGGCGGCGACGCGACGGCTGCTTGTCGACCGGAGCGCGAATTTCGCCGTCATGACCGCGCTGTGCACGCCGGTGGCGCTGGCGCTGACCGCCTTCGCGATCGACGAAGGTTCCCTTTACAACGAGCGCCGCGCCGCGCAGTCGATCGTCGACCTCGCCGCCATCACCGCGGCCTCGAACATCACCAACGCCCAGCAGGCGGTGCTGACCGCGCTCAGCGACAACGGCATCACCTCGGTCGCCGTGCAGCGACAGGGCACGACGGTGGCGCCGACCGCCAGCAAGGCCGTCGTCCAGGTCGTGCCGGGTCGCTACACGGGCATCAGCACCATTGCCGCCGGCAGCCGTTTCGAGGCGGGCAAGCTGCCCTACAATGCGGTCCAGGTAACGCTCAAGAAGCAGGGTACGCTTTATTTCGCCGGCTCGATCATGGCGCCACCCACTCTCGGCACGACCGCTATCGCCAGCGCGCAGCCGCAGGCGGCTTTTTCGGTCGGCTCGCGGCTCGCCAGCCTCAATGGCGGCATTCTCAACGCGCTTCTCGGCGGCCTTCTCGGCGGCAACATCTCGCTCAGCGTGATGGACTACAATTCACTGGTGTCGGCCGATGTCGACGTTCTTTCGTTCACCGATGCGCTGGCGACGCAACTGCATCTGACCGGCGTTTCCTACAACGACGTGCTCGCCTCCAAAGCAACGATCGGCCAGATCGCCACGGCAATGGCCAATGTGCCGGGGCTCGACCGCACAGCCAAACTCGCTCTGCAGACCATGGCCTCCAGCGCCACCAATACGGTCAGGATTCCGCTCAGCACTCTCATCGATCTCGGCTCCGTCGGCGATCTCGGCATCGGGCAAAAGCCGGCCGGCCTCAACGTGACAGCCAGCGCGCTCAGCATGCTCACCGCGGCTGCCGCTCTGGCCAATGGCACGAATCAGGTCGCGGTCAATCTCGGCGCCACCATACCGGGGCTGGCATCGACGACGCTTGCGATCGCCATCGGCGAGCCGATGCAGAACTCGGCTTGGCTGGCGGTGGGAGAAGCCGGCACCGTGGTGCGCACGGCGCAGACCCGCATCAAGCTCAACGCCGATGTCACTGTCGGCAATTCCAATCTCGGCGGCGGCACCAGTCTTGTCGCCGTCCACCTGCCACTCAATGTCGAAGTGGCCTATGCCGAAGCCAAGCTAACCGACATAACCTGCCCGACCGGGCCGTCGAGCATCAATGTCTCGATCGCCGCGCAGCCTGGCGTCGTCTCGGCGCATCTCGCCAACAGTAATGCCAGCGGCTTTGCCGACTTCGCCCAGCCGCAGTCCTTCTCCAACGCCGATATCGCGGACCTGAGGCTGTTGCTCATCCCGTTGCTGCAGGTGACAGGCTCGTCGGCCTTCTCGGTCACCAATATGGCGCCGACGAACCTGACCTTCAGCGCCACCGACATCGCCAACAAGACGATCAAGACGGTGTCGACGAAGAACCTGACGCAGTCGCTCACGACATCGCTGGTCAACAACCTGTCGCTTTCGATCAATGCGCTGGGGCTAGGCCTCAATGTGACCGCCCTGCTCGGCACGGTGAAACCGGCGGTGACGACACTGCTCAACGGCGTGACCGCGCCGGTCGACAGCCTGGTCTACAACGTTCTCGGGGCGCTTGGCGTCCGTGTCGGCGAGGCCGACGTCCGGGTGACCGGCGCGACGTGCGGGCGTTCGGTGCTGGTGCAGTAAGACAACCGTCAGCCAATCCTGCCGACGAAACTGCCCAGAGGCGCCAGCGCCAGCACGCTGTCCTCGACAACACCTGTAAGAACGCCGGCGGCGTCAACGTCAAATGCCGTTATCTCGGCCTCGCCGATCTCGGTGGGCAGCGCCCAGCCTGTAGCCTCGGTCGAGAAATTGAAAACGCAAAGCAGCCTTTCGTCGTCGCACTCACGGAGGAAAGCAAGCACATCGCCCTCGGCCTCGAGAAAGCGAACCGAGCCGGCAATCAGTGCCGGATGGCTCTTGCGCAAGGCGAGCATCGAGCGATAGGCGGCAAGCACCGACCGTTCCTCGCCATTCTGGACGTCGACTGCCCGGGCGCGATGCGCCTGTGGCACCGGCAGCCAGGGCTTGGCCGTGGAGAAGCCGCCATTGTCCGCCTCCGCCTGCCAGACCATCGGGGTGCGGCAACCGTCCCTGCCCTTCACGCCGGGCCAGAAGCGGATGCCGACGGGATCGCGCAGATCCTCATACGCTAGCTCCGCCTCCTCCAGCCCCAGTTCCTCGCCCTGATAGAGGCAGATCGAACCGCGCAGGCAGGCAAGCAGCGCGATCGAGAACTTCGCCACCGCGTCCGGGCTTTCCCCGGGCCGCGTCCAGCGGCTGACATGGCGTACGACATCATGATTGGAAAAGGCCCAGCAGACCCAGCCGTCCGGGGCAGTCGTCTCGAACGCCTCGACGCAGCCGCGCACATGGGCGGCGGAAAATTGCGGGCTGAGCAGGTCGAACGTGTAGCACATCTGCAATTTGTCGCCGCCCGATACGTAGGCGGCGAGCGTCTGCAAGGACCGCTCCTCGTCACCCACCTCGCCGACCGCGGCGCGGTCTGGATATTGGTCGAGCAGCGCGCGGAAGCGTTTCAGGAAGTCGAGGTTTTCGGGCCGCGTCTTGTCGAAAAGATGCTCCTGGAAGGCGTAGGTGCTGGTGGCGCCATTGGTGCCGGCGACACTTGCGGCCAAGGGCGGGTTGTCACGTAGCCAGCGGTCGTGGACATAGTAGTTGACCGTGTCCAGCCGGAAGCCGTCGACGCCGCGCTCCAGCCAGAAGCGCACGGTGTCCAAAAGCGCATCCTGAACGTCCGGATTGTGGAAGTTCAGATCCGGCTGCGCGGCCAGGAAATTGTGCATGTAGCATTGCCGGCGGGTAGCGTCCCATTCCCAGGCCGGCCCGCCGAACAGCGATTGCCAGTTGTTGGGCGCGCTGCCATCCGGCCTGGCGTCGGCCCAGACATACCAGTCGGCCTTGGCATTGTCGCGGCTGGCGCGGCTCTCGACGAACCATTCATGCTTGTCGGAAGAATGCGAGATCACCTGGTCGATGATGAGTTTCAGGCCGAGCCGATGCGCCTCGGCGAGTAGCACGTCGAAATCTTCCAGGCTGCCGAACATCGGATCGACGTCGCGATAGTCGGATACATCGTAGCCCATGTCGGCCATCGGCGACTTGAAGAAGGGCGACAGCCAGACGGCGTCGACGCCGAGCGACGCGACATGGGCGAGCCGCGCGGTGATGCCCTTGAGGTCGCCGCTGCCATCGCCGGTTGTGTCCTGGAAGGAGCGTGGGTAGACCTGGTAGATGACGCAGCCACGCCACCATTCGCTCCCTTGCCCGGAATTTTCGGCAGCCATCACAAGCCCTTCCCGTTGCGCGATTGAGCGGCACGCCGCTCGATCATGAAATTGACGCTTCGGCCGGGCAGCGGCCGCGCAAGATCGACCGGCTGCGCCTCGATCGCCGGGCGCCACTCGTAGCCGTCCCGGACCGGCAAGGTGAAGACGCATTGGCGGCGGTCGCCATTGACCATGACGGCGAGGCGACTGCCTCCGCTATCGCTGAGCATCATGACGAGGCGATGTCGATCGGGATCGTTCCACTCCGTGTCGCCAAGCGGCGCGCCCGTCTCCGTCAGCCACTCGACATCCGGAATGGCCGAAGCATCGGCCGGCTTTCCGGTCAGGAAATGCGTGTCCGACAGCGCGGGCAAGGCACGACGTATTGCAGAGAGCGATGAGGCATATCGCTCCAACGCCTGATCGCGGCCGGCCCAGTCCAGCCAGGTGATGGCGTTGTCCTGCGCATAGGCGTTGTTGTTGCCTTTTTGCGTGCGGCCGAACTCGTCGCCGGCGGTCAGCATGATGGTGCCGCGCGAGGCGAAGAGTGTCGCCAGCAGCGCGCGCTGGTCGTCGAAGCGCGCCTTGGCAATCGCTGCGTCGTCCGTCTCGCCCTCGGCGCCGTTGTTCCATGACAAATTGTCGTTGTGGCCGTCGCGATTGTGCTCGCCATTGGCCTCATTGTGCTTGCGCTCGTAGGCGACGATGTCGGCCAGGGTCATGCCGTCATGCGCGGCGATGAAATTGACCGTGCGGCTTGCCGGGTGGCCCTCCCTGCCGAAGACATCGGAGGAACCCGCAAGCCGGGTGGCCAAGGCGCCGATCGCGCCGGTATCGCCGCGCCAGAAGCGCTTGACATCGTCGCGGTAGCGATCGTTCCATTCCAGATATGGCGGCCGGAAATTGCCGAGCTGGTAGCCGTTCGGACCGATGTCCCAGGGCTCGGCGATCAGCACGCGGTCGGCGAGCCCGGGATCGCCGAAAATGGCCCGAAGCAGCGGCGCTTCCGGGTCGAAGGCGCCGTCGACGCGGCCGAGCACCGGCGCCAGATCGAAGCGGAAGCCGTCGACGCCGGCCAAGCTAACGAAGTGGCGCAGCGTATCGAGCACCATCTCGCGCATCACCGGATGGTCGCAGGCGACAGTGTTGCCGGTGCCGGTGTCATTGATCAGGCTGCCATCCGGCCGATGCCGGTAGTAAGCCAGCGCATCGAGCCCGCGCAGCGACAAAGTCGGCCCGAGCCGGTCGCTTTCGCCGGTGTGATTGAAGACGAGGTCGAGGATGGTGCCGATGCCGGCCTGGCGCAGAGCGGCGACGGTGCCGCGCAGTTCCTCGAGACCGCCGGGCGCAAGGCGCGGATCGAGCGCCATGAAGGTGACGGGATTGTAGCCCCAGGCGTTGCTCAGCCCCAATGGCGGCAGATGCCGCTCGTCGATCGATGCGGTGACCGGCATCAATTCGACGGCCGACACACCGAGACGCTTCAGGTGCTCGACGACAGCCGGATGGGTGAGCGCCGCGATGGTGCCGCGCTGGGTTTCCGGCACGTCCGGATGCAGCTTGGTGAAGGAGCGGACATTGAGCTCGTAGATCAGCCCGCCTGGCCGGAACAGCGGCGGCTGGGGCGGCACCGGTTTGGGCAGTAAACGCGCGATCGCCTTCGGCATCAGCGGAGCGGTGTCGGCGCCTTCGTTGCGTTTGGCGGCAAGCCGCCAATGATATTGGTATGGACGATCGACCTCGACGGCATAGGGGTCGGCGAGAAGCTTGTTCGGGTCGAACCACAGGCCGCGCTCCGGCGCATAGTCGCCGTCGGCGCGGAAACCGTAACGCGCGCCGTCGCCAAGGCCGGAGACAAGGAGCGCGTGCACGCCCCCGCCATCCGGGTTAAGCTCCAGCCGGTCGGTTTCAAGCGCGCCGGTGTCGTCGAAGATCGAGACCCACAGGCGTCTCGCCGATGACGACCAGGCGGCAAAGCGGATGCCTTCGGGGGTGATGGTGGCGCCGAGGGTCATGCAGGCTCCCCCTTCTCCCCTTGTGGGAGAAGGTGGATCGGCGCGCAGCGCCGGTGTTGGAAGAAATGAGGCGCCGGCGATGCGAGCGCCGGTTTGGGCCAAGCTGGAGCACCCCTCATCCGTCGCCTTCGGCGACACCTTCTCCCACAAGGGGAGAAGGGGGAGTCGCGCCGCACCACCCTCAAGTAATCACGCTCGGCTTGTTGCGGCCGGTGTGGCTTTTGATGCCGGCGATGTCGTCGGCGGCGGCGATGAGATCGGCGAGCGCTTCCTGCGTGTCGAGGTCGTGCCTTGCCTTGTCCGGCTCGTAACGCTCGATATAGAGGCGCAGCGTCGCCCCTGACGTGCCGGTGCCGGAGAGGCGCAGCACGACGCGCGAGCCGCCCTCGAACAGGATGCGAATGCCCTGGTGCTCGCTGACCGAGCCGTCGACCGGGTCGCGATAGGCGAAGTCGTCGGCCTTGGCGATCTTGAGGCCGCGCACGCTGGTGCCGGGTAGCGAGCCCAGCTTGGCACGCAATCCGTCGACCAGCGCATTGGCGCGATCGCTCTCGACCTCCTCATAGTCGTGGCGCGAATAGTAGTTGCGCCCGTAGGTCTCCCAGTGCCCGGTTACGATGTCCTTGCAGCTCTCGCCGCGCGCGGCGAGGATGTTGAGCCACAGAAGCACGGCCCACAGGCCATCCTTCTCGCGCACATGGTTGGAGCCGGTGCCGGCGCTTTCCTCGCCGCAGATGGTGGCCATGCCGGCATCGAGCAGGTTGCCGAAGAACTTCCAGCCGGTCGGCGTCTCATAGATGCCGATGCCGAGCTTTTCGGCGACGCGGTCGGCGGCGCCGCTGGTCGGCATGGAGCGGGCAATGCCTTTCAGGCCGTCCTTGTAGCCCGGCGCCAGTTTGGCATTGGCGGCAAGCATCGCCACAGAGTCAGACGGCGTGACGAAGATGCCTCTGCCGATGATCAGGTTGCGGTCGCCGTCGCCATCCGAAGCCGCGCCGAAATCCGGCGCGTCCGGCCCCATCATCTCGTCGTAGAGATGCTTTGCGTGCACCAGGTTCGGGTCCGGGTGGTGGCCGCCGAAATCGGGCAGCGGCTTGAAGTTGCGGCAGGTGCCGTCCGGCGCGCCGAGCCGGCGTTCGAGGATCTCCTTGGCATACGGGCCGGTCACCGCATGCATGGCGTCGAAGCGCATGCGGAAGCCCAATTTGAAAAGCTTCCTCAGCGCGTCGAAGTCGAACAGGCTTTCCATCAGTTCGGCGTAGTCCTTGACCGGGTCGCAGATCTCGACCGTCATGTCGCCGGCCTTGACGGTGCCGATGGTGTCGATGTCGATGGCGCCGATTTCGGCGATCTTGAAGCTCTTGATCTCCCTCGACTTGGCAAAGATCGCGTCGGTGATCTTTTCCGGCGCCGGGCCGCCATTGCCGGCATTGTACTTGATTCCGAAATCCTCGTGCGGACCGCCTGGATTGTGGCTGGCCGACAGGATGATGCCGCCGAAAGTCTTGTATTTGCGGATGATGTTAGAGGCGGCCGGCGTCGAGAGAATCCCGCCCTGCCCGACCATCACCTTGCCGAAGCCGTTGCCGGCGGCAATCGCAATGGCCTTCTGGATGACCTCGCGGTTGTAGAAGCGGCCGTCGCCGCCGATCACCAGCGTCTTGCCCTGAAAACCGTCCAGCGCATCGAAGATCGACTGGATGAAGTTCTCGGCATAGTGCTCCTGCTGGAACACCGGCACCTTTTTCCGCAGGCCGGAGGTGCCTGGCTTCTGGTCGGTATAGGGTTTGGTGGGGACGGTTTTGATCATGCCTCAGGCAGCCCTTTTTGAAAGCAGCAAGCGATAGAGTTCGACGTATTTTTCGGCGCTCTTGTCCCAGGAGACATCGGCCTTCATGCCCTGGCGCTGGATCGAGGCCCAGGTCGCGGGCCGCGCATGCTGCTCGACCAGCCGCTGGATGGCATGAAGCATCGCGGCACCATTGTTGGGCGCGAACTGGAAGCCGGTGGCGACGCCGGCCGACAAGGCGGCCTCGTTGGCGTCGATGATGGTGTCGGCCAGACCGCCTGTCCTGGCGACGACCGGCACGCAGCCATAGCGCAGGCCATAGAGCTGAGTGAGACCGCAGGGCTCGAAGCGCGAGGGGATGATGATGGCGTCGCAGCCGCCTTGCATGACGTGCGAAAGGTCTTCGTCGTAACCGACGACGACGCCGACGCGGCCGCGATGGCGGGCGGCGGCGGCAAGCAGCGTGCCTTCGAGGCCGGCGTCGCCGGAGCCGAGGATCGCCAGCCGCGCGCCGGCGGCGACGATGCCGTCGACGACCGCGGCCAGGATGTCCATGCCCTTCTGCCAGGTCAGCCGGCTGATGACGCAGACGATCGGGCTGCCATCCGCTTCCAGGCCGAAGCGCTCTTCGACCGCCTTGCGGTTCTTGCCGCGCGCCGCAAGCGTCTCGGCCGAATAATTGGCGACCAGATGCTTGTCGGTCTGCGGGTTCCAGATGTCGACGTCGATGCCGTTGACGATGCCGTAGAGATCGGTGGAGCGCATGTTTATCAGCCCGTCGAGACCCATGCCGAATTCGGGCAAGCGGATTTCCTGCGCATAGGTCGGGCTGACCGTAGTGATGGCCCAGGCGGCTTGCAGGCCGGCCTTGAGAAAGCCGACGCCGCCATAATATTCGACGCCGTCCAGTTGCATCGCCACGCTCGGCAGGCCGAGCTCGCCGAAAATGCCCGCGCCGAACTGACCTTGGAAGGCGAGGTTGTGCACGGTGATCAGCGACGGCACGCCGACCGCCTTGCCGTAGCGCATATAGGCAAGCGTCATCGCCGACTGCCAGTCATGGGCATGCACGATGTCGGGTTGGTAACCGGAGATCGCGCCGCCGGCAATGTCGCCGCCGGCCTGGCTGAGCGCGGCGAAGCGGCGCCAGTTGTCCGGCCAGTCGGCGCCGGAGGCGGTGCCGTAAGGGCCGCCCTGGCGATCGAAGAGATGCGGCGCGTCCAAAACGAAGAGATCGAGATCGCCGATCTTGACGGCATGGATCGAAGCCTTAGCGCCCTGCAGCAGCGGATATTGGTAGACCGCCTTCTTCTTGGCGAAGGCCGCCATCACCACGGGATAGCCGGGAACCAGCGTGCGCATCGCCACGCCCTTGCCGGCAAGCGCGATCGGCAAGGCGCCGGTGACGTCGGCAAGGCCGCCGGTCTTGATCAGCGGGAAGATTTCGGGCGTGACCGACAGAACCTGCATGCGCTCCACATTCCGATCTCAAGATGACAGCTCAAAGTGACAATCTGTTGATCTAGTCGTCAGCTTGCTGATCGACCCGACAGCTTGCTGATCGACCCCGCCAGCTTGCTGATCGACCTGGCAGCTTGCCGATCGAGCCTATCAGGCCGACAGCTTGTTGATCGACCCTACGGGATCGACAGCTTGCCGATCGACCCTACGGGGTCGACAGCTTGTTGATCATGTCCTGCGTGATCAGGCAGATGCCCTTTTCCGAAACGCGAAAACGCTTGGCGTCGAGCGCCGGATCCTCGCCCACCACAAGCCCTTCCGGGATGTGGACGCCGTGGTCGATGACGACGCGCTTGAGGTTCGCGTTGCGGCCGACCTGGACGTCGGGCAGCATCACCACTTCCTCGAGCTTGGAATAGGAATTGATGCGCGCGCCGGTAAAGATCAGGCTGCGGCGCAGCGAGGCGCCGGAAACGATGCAGTCGCCGGAGACCAGCGAGGAGATCGCCTCGCCGCGGCGGCCGTCCTCGTCATGCACGAACTTTGCCGGCGGCTTCAACTCGGCATAGGTCCAGATCGGCCAGTCGCGGTCGTAGAGGTCGAGCTCGGGCGTGATGTCGGTGAGGTCGATATTGGCTTCCCAATAGGCGTCCACAGTTCCGACGTCGCGCCAATAGGGTTCGGCCTCGTGCGAGGAACGCACGCAGGATTTTGCGAAGCGGTGGGCGATCGCCTTACCGTGCTGCACGATATAGGGGATGATGTCCTTGCCGAAGTCGCGGCTGGAGCCGGGTTCGGCGGCGTCGCGGCGCAGCTGCTCCATCAGGAACTTGGTCTTGAAGACATAGATGCCCATCGAGGCCAGGGCGAATTCCGGCTTGTCCGGAATGCCGGGCGGATCGGCCGGCTTTTCGACGAAAGCGATGATGTTGTCCTTCTTGTCGACATGCATGACGCCGAAGCCGGTCGCCTCCATGCGCGGCACTTCCAGGCAGCCGACGGTGACGTCGGCGCCGGCGTCGACATGCTGGCGCAGCATCAGTTCGTAATCCATCTTATAGATGTGGTCGCCGGCGAGAATAACCATGTATTCGGGGCCGTAGGCCTCGATGATGTCGATGTTCTGGTAGACGGCGTCGGCCGTGCCTTCATACCACTGCGTTTCCGAGACGCGCTGCGATGCAGGCAGGATGTCGAAGCTTTCGTTTCGCTCGGGCCGCAGGAAGTTCCAGCCGCGCTGCAGGTGGCGGATCAGCGAGTGCGCCTTATACTGGGTGGCGACGCCGAGGCGGCGGATGCCGGAGTTGAGCGCATTGGAGAGGGCGAAATCGATGATGCGCGTCTTGCCGCCGAAATAGACCGCCGGCTTGGCGCGCCGGTCGGTCAGCTCCCTGAGGCGGCTGCCGCGGCCGCCGGCCAGCACATAGGCCATGGCATCGCGTGCCAGCGGCTGGGTTCTTCTGATCTCTGCCATTCTGTTACCCTCCCAAACAAGCTGCCCGGACTGTGCAAGAGCAGGATGAGACATCATCTGCTTCAATCCGTGACGAATTCCAGCATGATCGTCGACAGCGGCGGCAAAAGCATCGTCGCCGATACGCCGCCTCCTTCCCCGCTTGCCTCGACCATGCCGCTATTGCCCATGCCGGAGCCGCCATAGACCTCGGCGTCGGTATTGATGATCTCGCGCCATTTTCCTGCCTTTGGCAGCGGCACGCGATAGTTCTCGCGCGGCACCGGCGTGAAATTGGAGACGACGGCTATCGAATTGCCGTCCGGCGCGCTGCGCAGCCAGGCGAAGACCGAATTGTCGCGGTCGTCGACGATCAGCCAGGAGAAGCCCTCCGGCTCGCAGTCGCGCGCATGCAGCGCCGGGCGCGAACGATAGAGATAGTTCAGGTCGCGCACCGTCTGCCAGACGCCGCGGTGCGGCGCGAATTCGAGCAGGTCCCAGTCGAGCGCGCGTTCCTCGCTCCACTCGCGGCGCTGGGCGAATTCCTGGCCCATGAACAGGAGCTTCTTGCCGGGATAGCCCCACATGAAGGCGTAATAGGCGCGCAGCGTGGCGAACTTCTGCCAGTCGTCGCCTGCCATCTTGTGGAGCAGGGTGCCTTTGCCGTGCACGACCTCGTCATGCGAAAGCGGCAGCACGAAATTTTCCGAGAAGGCGTAGACCAGGCCGAAGGTGATGTCGTTGTGATGATGCTTGCGGAAGATCGGCTCCTTGGAGAGATACTCCAGCGTGTCGTGCATGAAGCCCATGTTCCACTTGAAGCCGAAGCCGAGGCCGCCTTCATGCACGGGTCGCGACACTTTCGGCCATGAGGTCGATTCCTCGGCGATCGTCATCACGCCGGGGTGGTGGCCGTAGACCTCCTTGTTCATCTTCTGCAGGAAGCTGACGGCCTGCAGGTTCTCGCGCCCGCCCTTCTCATTGGGGATCCACTCGCCGGCCTTGCGCGAATAATCGAGGTAGAGCATCGAGGCGACCGCGTCGACGCGCAAGCCGTCGACATGGTATTTCTCGGCCCAGAACAGCGCGTTGTTGACCAGGAACGACACCACCTCGCGGCGGCCGAAATTGTAGATGGCCGTGTTCCAGTCCGGGTGGAAACCCTGGCGCGGGTCGGCATGCTCGTAGAGCGCCGTGCCGTCGAAATGGACCAGGCCATGCTCGTCGACTGGGAAATGCGCCGGCACCCAGTCGAGGATGACGCCGACGCCGGCGCGGTGCGCGCCGTCGACGAAGCGGGCGAAGCCATCGGGGTCGCCGAAGCGGGCTGTCGGCGCATAAAGCCCGGTGGTCTGGTAGCCCCAGGATGGGTCGTAGGGGTGCTCCGAGATCGGCAGGAACTCGATATGGGTGAAGCCGGTGTCGGCCACATAGGGGATCAGCCGTGCGGCGAGCTCGTCCCAGGAGAGGAACGTACCGTCGTCGCGGCGTTGCCAGGAGCCGGCATGGACCTCGTAAATCGAGATCGCCTCGCGCCGGGGATCGGCTTTCTGCCAATAGCCGCGATGCGCCTCGTCGCCCCATTGATGCGCGATGGGCGGCGCCGTCACCGAGGCGGTCGCCGGCCGCAGTTCCGACTCGAAGGCGAACGGATCGGCCTTGAGCGGCAGGCGCACGCCGTCGGGGCCGATGATCTCGAACTTATAGGGCCGGCCCGCGCCGAGATCGGGAATGAACAATTCCCAGATGCCGGTGTCCTTGCGGTCGCGCATGGTGTGTCGGCGGCCGTCCCATTCGTTAAAGGCGCCGACCACGGAGACGCGCCGTGCGTTGGGCGCCCAGACCGCGAAATGCACGCCGGTGGCGCCCTCGTGTTCGACAATGTGCGCGCCGAGCTTGTCGAAGAGCCTGAGATGCGAGCCTTCGGCCATGTAATAGTCGTCCATCGGACCGAGCACCGGGCCGAAGGAATAGGGATCGGTCAGCCACCAATCGCCGCCGGCATTCCTGGCGTGATAGCGCAGCGGCTGGCGCTTGCGGATCGAGACCTTGCCCTCGAAGAAGCCGGCATCGTCGCTGCGGGAAAGCTCGCCGACCTCCTTGCCGGTCAGCGTGTAGGCGGTGACGAATTCGGCATTGGGCACGAAGCAGCGGGCAATGAAGCCCTTGCCGGCTTCATGCACGCCCAGGACCGCGAAAGGATCGCCATGCGTTCCGGCGACAATCGCCGCGACATCGCCGGCTGGCGCCAGTCCGTCCGGCCCGCTTGTCGCAGCGGTCGCGCGCGGCTTCCTCATCAAACGGTCGCCCTCCCCGGGCACCTTGTTCTGGCGCATGCCTCGCTCCGGCATGCGCTGTTCTTTGTCTTGGTGCATGTCGTGGTCCCAAAACCGCTACGCACTTTTGGGCGACATGCATCTGGCCACATTCTTTGTGGCTCATGCAATCATATCAGACGGGCACGTTCCAGATGTCTTTCGCATATTGGCGGATTGTGCGGTCGGACGAGAACCAGCCGACGCGGGCGACGTTGCGGATGGCGCGCGCGTACCAGTCGGGGCTGTTGCGCCACACGGCATCGACCTCGCGCTGGCAGGCGGCGTAGGAATCGAAGTCGGCCGCCACCATGAACCAGTCGCTCTGGTAGAGGCCGTTCATCAGGTCGCGATAGCGGTCGGGATCGTCGGGTGAGAAGACGCCGGAGGAAATGGCCGATACCGCCTGCGCCAGCTCGGACGAGGTCTCGATCACACCGCGCGGATTGTAGCCATTGTTGCGCCGCTCGGCGACCTCCGCGGTGGTGAGGCCGAAGATGAAGATGTTGTCGTCGCCGACATGTTCCTTGATCTCGACATTGGCGCCGTCGAGCGTGCCGATGGTCAAGGCGCCGTTCAGCGCGAATTTCATGTTGCCGGTGCCCGAAGCTTCCATGCCGGCGGTCGAAATCTGCTCGGAGAGATCGGCGGCCGGCATCAGCACCTCGGCCAGGCTGACATTGTAGTTCGGCACGAACACCACCTTCAGCAGGCCGCGCACCGACGGATCGCCATTGATGACCTTCGCGACGTCGTTGGCCAGCTTGATGATCAGCTTGGCGTTGTGATAGCTGGGCGCCGCCTTGCCGCCGAAGATCTTGACGCGCGGCATCCAGTCCCGTTCCGGATGCGAGCGAATTTGATCGTACAGCGCGATCGCTTCCAGTATGTTGAGCAGCTGGCGCTTGTATTCGTGGATGCGCTTGACCTGGATGTCGAACAGCGCCGACGGATCGAGCCTGATGCCGAGCCGGTCGGCGACAAGATTGGCGAGCCGCGCCTTATTCTGCCGCTTCACGGCGGCGAATTTCTCACGGAAAGCCGCGTCATCGGCGAGCGGATCGAGATCCCTGATCGCCTCGATGTCGTCCATGAAGCGGTCGCCGATCGCCTCGCGGGCAAGTGAGGTCAGGCCGGGATTGCACTGGATCAGCCAGCGCCTGGGCGTGATGCCGTTGGTCTTGTTGTTGATGCGATAGGGATAGAGCTTGTGGAGATCGGCGAACACCGTCTCCTTCATCAGCTCTGTGTGGAGCGCCGAGACGCCGTTGATCGAATGCGAGCCGACAAAGGCCAGATTGCCCATGCGCACGCGGCGGTCGCCATTTTCCTGGATCAGTGAGATGCGGGCGATCTGATCGCCCGAGAACTGGTTGGTGGCGCGGGCCTCGAGCAGCACCTGCGCATTGATGGCGTAGACGATCTGCATGTGGCGCGGCAGCAGACGCTCGAACAGCGGCACCGGCCAGCTTTCAAGCGCCTCGGGCAACAGCGTGTGGTTGGTGTAGCCGAAGGTGCGCTTGGTGATGTCCCAGGCCTGGTCGAAATCCATGCCGTGGACGTCCATCAGGAGCCGCATCAGCTCCGGCACGGCGACCGCGGGATGGGTGTCGTTCAAGTGGATCGCCGCCTTGTCGGGCAGCGATTTCAGGTCGCCATACTGGCTCAAATGACGCTGCACGATGTCCTGCAGCGAGGCGGTGGAGAAGAAATATTCCTGCCGTAGCCTGAGTTCCTGGCCGGCCATGTGGGAATCGGCAGGATAAAGCACGCGCGACAGCGCGTCGGCCTTGTTGCTTTCGGCCAGCGCGCCGATGTGGTCGCCCGCGTTGAACTTGTCGAGCAGGATTGGGTCGATCGGCATGCCGGACCAGAGTCTCAGCGTGTTGACGCGCCTAGCGCGCCAGCCGGCTACCGGCGTGTCGTAGGCGACGGCGAGCACATGCTCGGTCGGCTTCCAGACGTGGCGTTCGAGCCGGCCTTCCTTCGAGGTGATCGATTCCACCGAGCCGCCGAAGCCGACCTCGAAGGAACGCTCGCGCCGTTCGAACTCCCAGGGATTGCCGTGATCGAGCCAGGTCTCCGGCAGCTCAACCTGCCAGCCGCCGTGGATTTCCTGGCGGAACATGCCGTTGGCGTAGCGGATGCCGTAGCCATGGGCGGGAATATCGACGGTCGCCATGCTTTCCATGAAGCAGGCGGCGAGACGGCCGAGGCCGCCATTGCCGAGTGCGGCGTCCGGTTCGAGCCCCGCGATCAGGTCGAGATCGACGCCGAGGGAGGACAGCGCCTCACGCATGTTCTCCATCAGGCCGAGATTGGAGAAGGCGTCACGCATCAGGCGCCCGATCAGGAATTCAAGCGAAAGGTAATAGACGCGTTTTTCCTGCTGGTCGTAGGCTTCCCTGGTCGCCTGCATCCAGTGGTCGACGACGCGGTCGCGCACCACCTTGATCGAAGCGGTCAGCCAGTCATAGGGCGTGGCGACGGTTGTGTCCTTGCCGACTCGGTATTTGAGCGACATCAAGACTTCTTCGGCGAGCGTCTTGGGGTCGGGATTGTCGAGAACAGGGACTTCGATCGTCATGGCGGATGTCATGCTGCCTCTCGTTCAACTGGCCTGATCATAGCGGCTTTCACCGTTCCTCCCAGCCCATCTTAGTGCGTTGCAGCATAGGTTCAATCGATTTACTTAACCGACCCATCAGCCCGCCTGCGGCAACAGGGACATGTCGTAGGGATCAAGCCGCCAGCGCGTCCTCCGGCGGCTTCTTGGCGCCAGTCATCAGCGCCACCGCATCTGACATGGAAATCTGCTTAGGATCGACGACGCAGAGACGCCTTCCAAGCCGGTGGATGTGGATGCGGTCCGCCACCTCGAAGACATGCGGCATGTTGTGCGAGATCAAAACGATCGGCAGGCCCCGCTTCTTGACGTCCAGAATCAGCTCAAGCACGCGGCGGCTTTCCTTCACGCCAAGGGCGGCCGTCGGCTCGTCCATGATCACCACTTTCGAGCCGAAGGCGGCAGCACGCGCCACCGCCACACCCTGGCGCTGGCCACCCGAAAGCGTCTCCACCGCCTGGCTGATGTTCTGGATGGTCATCAGGCCGAGCTCCGTGAGCTTGTCGCGAGCACGCTTCTCCATCGCCGGGCGGTCGAGCATGCGCAGCCAGCTGCCAAGCGGACCTGGCTTGCGTATCTCGCGGCCGAGAAACATGTTGTCGGCGATCGAAAGCGCCGGCGACAGAGCGAGGTTCTGGTAGACGGTTTCGATGCCGGCTTCCCGGGCCTCCATCGGCGACTTGAAGGCAACGGGCTTGCCTTCAAGGCGGATTTCACCTTCGTCGGGCACGGCCGCGCCGGAAATCGCCTTGATCAGCGATGATTTTCCAGCGCCGTTGTCGCCGATCACGGCGAGGATTTCGCCCGGATAGAGGTCGAAATCGGCATTGTCGAGGGCGGTAACGCGGCCATAGCGCTTGATGAGGCCGCGCGCTGTGAGAATGGGCTCCTGGGTCATGACTATGCCGAAACCTTTCTGATCCATTGATCGATCGCCACGGCGCCGATGATCAGCACGCCGGTGAGCAGCACCTTCCATTGCGGATCGGCGCCCAGCATGTTGAGGCCCATCGAGACGACGCCGACGATCATGGCGCCGAACAGCGTGCCGAGGATCGAGCCGCGCCCGCCGAACAGCGAGATGCCGCCGATCACCGTCGCGGTGATGGCCTGCAGATTGTAGTCCGTGACAGCGGCGGACGGCGAGACCGAGCCGTTGCGGCCGATCGAGACCCAAGCCGCGAAAGCGGCGATCAGCCCGGCAAGGGCATAGACCGTCATCAGCACTTTCTTGGTCTGGATGCCCGACAGTTTCGCAGCCTCCTGGTCGTCGCCGACGGCGTAGACATGGCGGCCCCATGCGGTGTGGTTGAGCACGTACCACAGCAGGATCACCAGCAGGACCATGGCAATGACGCCAAGCGTCAGCACGGCAGAGCCGACCCTGAAGCTCACCGCGAACAGATGCAGCAGCGGCGCCTGCACGTCGACGTCGGTGTCGCGGATCGTCTCATTGGCCGAATAGATGAAATTCGTGGCCATGACGATGTTCCAGGTGCCGAGCGTGACGATGAAGGGCGGCAGCTTCATGTAAGCGACCAGAAGGCCGTTGAGCAGTCCGCAGGCGCCGCCGGCGGCAAGCCCAATCGCCACGGCGAGAATGGCCGGCATCCCATAGGTCACCGCGCAATTGCCCATGATCACCGCCGAAATCACCATGATGACGCCGATCGAGAGATCGATGCCCGCGGTCAGGATGACCAATGTCTGCGCGGCACCGAGAATGCCGACGATGGCGATCTGCTGCAGGATCAGCGTCAGCGTATAGGACGAAAAGAAACGTCCGCCGATGGCGATGCCGAAGATGATGACCGACAGAACCAGCACGATCAGCGGCACCGCCGCCGGCGTGGAATGCAGGAAGTGCTGGGCGCGCTTGACGGCCGATTTGTGCTCGTCGAAGGCGGCGACGCTGGTGTCGCTTCCCGTAAGTACTTTCTCGAATTCCTGTATCTGAGACATATGTCCTCCCGTCTGCATACGGCCTCTCATTGCCGCACACGCCGTCGACGCCTATTCCGGTCTTGTCGCCAGGATTGTCGCGCTTTGACGAAAGCGCATCGTCCACCCGATGCGGCCGGGGATCAAGCCCCCAGCCGCACGGTTCGTGGACCTCTCAGAGCATCAGCCCCAGCACTTGGCCAGGCCTTCCTTGGTGTCGATCGACTTGACGCCATTGGCCGGCTTGTCGGTGACAAGGTTGACGCCGGTGTCGAAGAAGTTCTTGCCTTCGGTCGGCTTGGGCTTGGTGCCGTCCTTGGCGAAGGCGGCGATCGCCTCGATGCCGAGCGCCGCCATCTGCAGCGGATATTGCTGCGAAGTGGCGCCGATGACGCCTTCGGTGACCGACTTCACGCCCGGGCAGCCGCCGTCGACCGAGACGATCAGCACCTGCTTCTCGAGGCCGACGGCCTTGAGCGCCTGATAGGCGCCGACAGCGGCCGGCTCGTTGATGGTGTGGATGACGTTGATGGTGTTGTCCTTCTGCAGAAGGTTCTCCATCGCCTTGCGGCCGCCCTCTTCGTTGCCGTTCGTCACGTCATGGCCGACGATGCGCGGATCGGTTTCGTCTCCGATCTTGTTGGGGTCCTTCACGTCGATGCCGTAGCCCATCATGAAGCCCTGGTCGCGCAGCACGTCGACGGTCGGCTGCGAGGGGGTCAGGTCGAGGAAGCCGATCTTGGCGTCCTTGGCCTTGTCGCCAAGCGTAGCGGCCGCCCAGGCGCCGATCAGCTTGCCGGCTTCGAGATTGTCCGTTGCGAAAGTGGCGTCGGCGGCGTCGATCGGATCGAGCGGCGTGTCGAGAGCGATCACCAGCAAGCCGGCGTCACGCGCCTTCTTCACCGTCGGCACGATGCCCTTGGTATCGGAAGCCGTGATCAGGATACCCTTGGCGCCGTCGGCGATGCAGCTTTCGATCGCCGCGACCTGGCTCTCGCTGTCGCCGTCGATCTTGCCGGCATAGGTCTTGAGGTCAACGCCGAGTTCCTTGGCCTTGGCGGTCGCACCCTCCTTCATCTTGACGAAGAAGGGATTAGTGTCGGTCTTGGTGATCAGGCAGGCGCCGACGCCCGCGGCCGACGCGGACGAGGCAAATGCGAACAGGCCCAGCCCGGCCGCCGCGAATACGGTGGATTTCAGCAGCGATTTCTTGGTCACGATTTCCTCCCAGTGGAACCATTCCGGACGCCGGCCAACCCGGCGCCTCAAACGCATCCAACCATTTCTCCCAGCGTGGACGCCAGATCAAAAGACACCAGTCCGCAACGGCTGTCAATAATTAAATCACTCTTATTTATTATTGACAGCCTTGCGCTGTTCACCCATTCTGAACGAAAAGCATCGAGGGGAAACAGACGGGAGGAAACAGGGTGGAGACCGGCATTGCGAGGCACGGTTCGCCCGAGGCTTTGGAGAGCCGGCTGCACCGCGGCACCAACCAGAGCGGCATGCGCGACCACAATGAACGGCTCGTGCTGTCCCTGGTGCGCCAGCACGGCAGCCTGGCCAAATCCGACATTGCGCGCATGACCGGGCTGTCGGCCCAGACGGTGTCGGTGATCATGCGCGAGCTCGAGGAAGACAAGCTGCTTGTGCGCAAGGAGCCGCTGCGCGGCAAGATCGGCCAACCTTCGATTCCGATGGCGCTCAATCCGGAAGGCGCTTTTTTCATCGGCCTCAAGATCGGCAGGCGCTCGGCCGAGCTCGTGCTGATCGACTTCCTCGGCAATGTGCGCGCCATGCTGCAGCATTCCTACCGCTATCCCGCACCGCGCGAGACCGTCGAATTCGTCACTGCCGGCATCAAGACGATGCGCGGCGAACTGACGCCGGCCCAGGATAAGCGCATTGCCGGGCTCGGCATCGCCATGCCATTCGAGCTATGGAACTGGGCAGACACGGCCGGCGCGCCGCGCGAGATCATGGACGAATGGCGCCATCGCGACATCCGCGCGGACATCCAGGGGCAGTGCGAGTTCCCGGTTTACCTGCAGAACGACGCGACTTCGGCTTGCGGCGCGGAACTCGTCTTCGGACGAGCGGGCGCAGCGCGCGATTTCGTCTATTTCTACATCGGCGCCTTCGCCGGCGGCGGTATCGTGCTCAATGGCCGCCTCTACAGCGGACCGAACGGCAACGCCGGTGCGCTGGGCTCGATGCCGGTGCCCGGGCCGGACGGCAAGCCGACGCAGCTCATCGACGTCGCCTCGATCGCGATGCTGGAAAAGGCGCTCTCCGCCAAGGGCATCGACGGCTCCTATCTGTGGACCTCGCCGCAGGAATGGGGCGAGATCGGCGCCGAGCTCGACGAATGGATCGCCAGCGCCTCGCGGGCGCTGGCCTATGCCATTGTCGCTGCCTCGTCGGTCATCGATTTCGAAGCGGCGGTTATCGACGGCTGGATGCCGCTCGATGTGCGGCGCCGGCTGGTCGATGCCGTTACGGAAGCGATCGCCCGCGTCGATGCCGAAGGACTGAAACTGCCTGTCGTGCGCGAGGGAACGGTCGGCATTCACGCACGCGCCATGGGCGGCGCCAGCCTGCCGCTCTCCGAGCGCTTCCTGATCGGGCCTCACACGTCCGGGGGCGCCTGACATGCTGATCGGCATCCCGTCGCTGCTCGGGCCCCAGTTCCTGGCGACGCTCAGGGCCATGGGCCATGGCGACGAGATCGCGATCGTCGACGGCAATTATCCGGCCGAGGAACAGGCGCGGCGGTTGATTCGCGCCGACGGCCACCACGTCATAGCCGTCCTCGACGCCGTGCTCAGCGTGCTGCCGGTGGACGAGGCGGTGCCGCAGGCTTTGTTCCGTGCCTCGGTGAAGGGCGATCCGGCGCTGGCCGACGCCGTGCATCATGAGATGGAATCGGTTTGCGCCAGGCGTGCGCCGGGCCACAAGGTGGTTGCGCTGGCCGGGCCCGACTTCTATGCACGCGTCAAGGCGGCGCACGCCATCGTTGCAACCAGCGAACCCAGGCTCTTTGCCAACATCATCATCCGCAAGGGCGTGATCCATCCGCCGGAGACCAAGACGACATGATCCTTTGCTGTGGCGAAGCCCTGATCGACATGCTGCCGCGCACCACGACGCAAGGCGAAGCGGCCTTCGCTCCCTATGTCGGCGGCGCGGTGTTCAACTCGGCGATCGCGCTCGGCCGGCTCGGCGCTCCGGCCGGCTTCTTCTCCGGCCTCTCCTCCGACCTGTTCGGCGGCCAGTTCCGCGAGGCGCTCGGCGCAAGCAAGGTGAGCTCCACCTATGCGCACACCTCGCCGCGTCCGACGACGCTCGCCTTCGTCCGGCTCACCAACGGCCAAGCGACCTACACCTTTTATGACGAGAACACCGCCGGGCGCATGCTGACCATCGAGGACCTGCCGAAGCTCGGGTCCGAGATCGAGGCGATGCTGTTCGGCGCCATCAGCCTGATCTCCGAGCCGGCGGGATCGGCCTATGAGGAATTCATGCGGCGCGAGCACGAGAGTCGGGTGATGATGCTCGACCCCAACATCCGGCCGAACTTCACCCCGGACAAGGCGAAGCATCTGAGGCGCATCCGCGAGATGATGGCGATGGCCGACATCGTGAAACTCTCCGATGAGGATCTCAAATGGTTCGACGAGGCCGGCTCGCATGAGGATGTGGTGCGCAACTGGCTGGAGCGTGGGCCGAAGCTGATCGTCGTCACCCATGGCAGCGAAGGCGCCGTCGGCTACAGCAAGGCGCACAAGGTCACGGTCATGCCGCAGAAAGTGAAGGTCATCGACACGGTCGGCGCAGGCGACACCTTCAACGCCGGCATTCTGGCCTCCCTGCACGAGCAGGGCCTGCTCACCAAGGCGGCGATCGGCGACCTGCCGGAAGATGCGATCCGCAAGGCGCTGGAGCTCGGCGCCAAGGCGGCCGCGGTGACGGTTTCGCGGGCCGGCGCCAACCCGCCCTGGCGGCACGAAATAGGCTGATCCGGCACTTACACTGACGCGAATCCGCCCTTCGCGGCCGATCACTTTATGTTTCCCACCGGTGGATGACGCGATAGGAGGGGCTGGAAAACGCCTCTCGCAGCTCGGATTTTCAGGCATTGCGCCGGCAAAATCGGTAACAGGCTGCGACACCTGAGCAATTTGCGCCGGCCGCCACCGGCTTTCTCAGCCGGTTCAAGTCTGTTACCAGCGGGCCGGTTTTACAGTCACTTTCGAGGCCGACATGCAGTTCATCGATCTTGGCGCGCAGCGCGAACGAATCCGCGACCGGCTGAAGGCCGCGATCGACCACGTCGTGGAGGACGGCCGCTATATCCTCGGGCCGCAGGTTGCGGAATTCGAGAACAAGCTCGCCGCCTATATCGGCGTCAAGCATGTGGTCGCCTGCGCCAACGGCACCGACGCGCTGCTCCTGCCGCTGTTTGCCGCCGGCATCGGCCCGGGCGATGCCGTGTTCGTGCCGAGCTTCACCTTCGCAGCCACCGCCGAGGTGGTGGCGCTCGCCAAGGCCGACCCGGTCTTCGTCGACGTCGACCGCGACACCTACAACATGGACATCGCCAGCCTCGAGGCGGCGATCGAGATGATCAAGAAGGAAGGCAGGCTGAAGCCGAAGGCCATCATCCCGGTCGACCTGTTCGGGCTCTCCGCGAACTACGAGGCGATCATGGCGATCGCCAAGCGCGAGAACCTGTTGGTGATCGAGGACGCTGCGCAGTCGATGGGCGGTTCCGCCGACGGCACCATGTGCGGCGCCTTCGGCCATGTCGGCTCGACCAGCTTTTATCCGGCCAAGCCGCTTGGCTGCTACGGCGATGGCGGCGCGATGTTCACCAACGATGCTGCGCTGGCCGACAAGCTCCGTTCATTCGCCTTCCACGGCAAGGGCGAGACGCAATATGACAATGTCCGCGTCGGCATCAATTCGCGCCTCGACACGCTGCAGGCGGCGATCCTGATCGAAAAGCTCGCCATCCTCGAGGATGAGATGGTGGCCAGGCAGGTGGTCGCGGACCGCTATGCCAAGGGCCTTGGCGACATCGTCAAGGCGTCGCGCAATCTCGGCCACGGCCGCTCGGCCTGGGCGCAGTACGCCATCGAGACGCCGAAGCGCGACGGGCTCAAGGCCCATCTCGGCGAAAAGGGCATCCCGTCGGTGATCTATTACGTGAAGCCGCTGCACGAGCAGGTCGCCTACAAGCACTATCCGCGGACACCGACCGGCCTTGCCGTCTCGGAGCAACTGCCGAAGCAGATCCTCTGTCTGCCGATGCACGCCTATTTGAGCGAGGCCGATCAGGACCGGATCATCGAGACGATCAGGAATTACATCGGCTCGAACTCGGCGCATGTCGCAGCGGCTTAACAGCGCGCTCCGTCATCCTCGGGCTTGACCCCGAGGATGATGAACACCATGGCTGGCGGCAATTTGAAGCGCTTAAACCGCCGCGCCTTTCCCCGTCGCGATGAAATGCGGATTGGCGAAATCGCTGTCGCTGGCCTGGTTGCGCTTGCCGTAGATCAGCGGCTCGCCGTCCAGGGTCCGCGTCATGCCGCCGGCGGCGCGCAGCACCGCGTCGCCCGCCGCCGTGTCCCATTCCATGGTGCGGCCGAAGCGCGGATAGACGTCGGCTTCCGCCGCGGCGAGCAGGCAGAATTTCAATGACGAGCCGATCGAGACGATCTCCGCGGCGCCGAGATCGCGGATGAATTCCTCGGTTTCCGGCGTGTTGTGCGAGCGGCTGGCCACGACCGCGAGCGGCGTGCCCCCTGCCCGCACCTTGATCGGCCGGCGGCCGACGATGCGATAGTCGGCATCGATCTCCAGCGCCTCGGCCTTGCCCGGTCGCCCGGAGAAAAAGCGTCCCGTGCACGGCGCGAAAACGACGCCGACTTCCGGCACGCCATGGCGGACCAGCGCGATGTTGACGGTGAAATCGGTGCGGCGGTTGACGAATTCCTTAGTGCCGTCGAGCGGATCGATCAGGAAGAAGGCGCCGTCGAGATCGGGCGTTGCGATTCCCGCCGCGACCTCCTCCTCCGCCACGCAGGGGATGTCCGGATAGGTGGCGCGCAGGCCGGCCAGGATGATCTTCTCGCTTTCGCGGTCGGCTTCCGTCACCGGCGAAGAATCGGCCTTGCTGTCGACGGCGCAGCCCTCGTGGAAGACGCGCATCACCTCGCGCCCGGCCTCGAGCGCCAGGCGCTCGAAGACGCCGAGCATCGCCTCGTCAGATACCGCCGCCATTGTCGTACTGCTCCTCGGCAATGTCGCGCTCGGTCAACCAGTGCTCCAGGGCTTCCGCCATCTCCTGCGGACTCCTGCCCAGAGTCTTCAGGTGAATTTCCGGATTCTGCGGCGCCTCATAAGGAGAATCGACGCCGGTGAAATTCTTGATCTCGCCGCTCAAGGCGCGCGCGTAGAGGCCCTTCGGATCCCGGCGGGCGCATTCCTCGAACGGGGTGTCGACGAACACCTCGACGAACTCGCCCTCGGCCATCAGCTCGCGCGCCATGCGCCGCTCGGCGCTGAAGGGCGAGATGAAGGAGACGATGACGATCAAGCCGGCATCGGCCATCAGCTTGGCCACCTCGGCGACGCGGCGGATGTTTTCCACACGATCGGCGTCGGTGAAGCCGAGATCGCGGTTGAGGCCGTGGCGGACATTGTCGCCGTCGAGGATGTAGGTATGGCGGCCGGACGCGAACAGCTTCTTCTCGAACAAATTGGCGATGGTCGACTTGCCTGAGCCGGAGAGCCCGGTGAACCAGAACACGGCCGGGCGCTGGTTCTTCAGGTCGGAGCGGCCGCGCTTGCCGACATCGAGCGATTGCCAGTGGATGTTTTCGGCACGGCGCAGCGAATGCAGGATCATGCCGGCGCCGACGGTGCCGTTGGTGATGCGGTCGATCAGGATGAAGGCGCCGGTGGTGCGGTTTTCGGCGAAGGGATCGAAAGCGATCGGCGCGCGCGTCGACAGATTGCAGACGCCAACCTCGTTGATGTCGAGCGACTTCGCCGCCTCATGCGCGAAATCATTGACGTTGACCCGGTATTTCAGGTCGGTGACGGTCGCGCTCACCTGGTCGGTTTCGGTGCGCAGGATGTAGGAGCGGCCGGGCAGCAGCGCCTGCTCGTCAAACCAGACGATGTTGGCGGCGAACTGGTCGGCGACCTGCGGTCGCGCGGCCGGCGACACCAGCAGGTTGCCGCGCGACACCTCGACCTCATCGTCGAGCACAAGTGTGATGGCCTGGCCGGCGACCGCCTGCTCGAGGTCGCCGCCTTGCGCAACGATGCGCTTGACCCTGGACGCCTTGCCGGACTTGGCGACAACGACCTCGTCTCCTTCAGAGACGGTGCCGGAGGCGATGGTGCCGGCAAAGCCGCGGAAATCGAGGTTCGGACGGTTCACATACTGAACGGGGAAGCGGAACGGCAGCTCGACGGCGGCCTCGTCGACAGACACGGTTTCCAGATGCTCGATCAGCGACGGCCCGGAATACCAGGGCGTGCGGTCCGAGCGGCTGGTGACGTTGTCGCCAAAGCGCGCCGACATCGGGATCGGGGCGACGCTCATGAAGCCCAGTTCCTTGGCGAATTCGCCGTAGTCGGCGACGATCCGGTCGAACACGATCTTGTCGAAGCCGACGAGGTCGATCTTGTTGACCGCAAGCACGATATGCCGGATGCCGAGCAGCGAAGCGATGATGGAGTGACGCCGGGTCTGGCGCAGCACGCCCTGGCGCGCGTCGATCAGCACGATGGCGAGATCGGCTGTCGAGGCGCCCGTCGCCATATTGCGTGTGTACTGCTCGTGGCCGGGCGTGTCGGCGACGATAAACTTGCGCTTCGGCGTGGCGAAGAAGCGATAGGCGACATCGATGGTGATGCCTTGCTCGCGCTCAGCCTCCAGCCCGTCGACCAGCAGCGCGAAATCGATGTCGTCGCCGGTGGTGCCGTGCTTGCGCGAATCCCTTTCGAGCGCGGCGAGCTGGTCCTCGAAGATCTGCTTGGTGTCGGAGAGCAGCCGGCCGATCAGCGTCGACTTGCCGTCGTCGACCGAGCCGCAGGTGAGGAAGCGCAGCAGCGACTTCTTCTCCTGCGCGGCCATGTAGTCGCGGATCGAATCGGTCGGGGCGAGGCTCTTGGCCATGATGTGGCGCATTATCAGAAATACCCCTCGCGCTTTTTCTTTTCCATGGAGCCGGCCTCGTCGCGGTCGATGAGGCGGCCCTGGCGCTCGGAGGTGCGTGCGGTCAGCATCTCGCCGACAATGGCTTCCAGCGTGTCGGCATCGGACTCGATCGCGCCGGTCAGCGGGTAGCACCCCAGCGTGCGGAAGCGCACCAGGCGGTTCTCGATCACCTCGCCGGGATGCAGTTGCATGCGGTCGTCATCCTTCATGATGAGCATGCCGTCGCGCTCGACCACCGGCCGCTCCTTGGCGAAATAGAGCGGCACGATCGGGATGTTCTCCTGCAGGATGTACTGCCAGATGTCGAGCTCGGTCCAGTTGGACAGCGGAAAGACGCGGATCGATTCGCCCGGCGCGATGCGGGTGTTGAAGATCTTCCACATTTCCGGCCGCTGGTTCTTCGGGTCCCAGGCGTGCTGGGCGTTGCGGAAGGAAAAGATGCGCTCCTTGGCCCGCGACTTCTCCTCGTCGCGGCGGGCACCGCCGAAAGCGGCGTCGAAACCGTATTTGTCGAGCGCCTGGCGCAGCGCCACCGTCTTCATGACATGGGTGTGGGTGTTGGAACCATGGTCGAACGGATTGATGCCGTCGCGCACGCCGTCCTCGTTGACGTGGACCAAAAGGTCGAAGCCGAGCTTCTGCGCCATCTGATCGCGAAAGGCGATCATCTCGCGGAACTTCCAGGTGGTGTCGACATGCAGGAACGGGAAAGGCGGTTTGGCCGGATAGAAGGCCTTCATCGCCAGATGCATCAGCACCGAGGAATCCTTGCCGACCGAATAGAGCATCACCGGCTTGGAGAAAGACGCCGCGACCTCGCGGAAGATGTGGATGGATTCGGCCTCGAGCCGCTGCAGATGCGTGAGCGCGATATTCATGGAGCGTCGAGCGTTCTCTCGTGCCGTGGAGCGGAAATCTTGCATCGCAGGGGCAATCCGATGCCGCCCAGGCGCAGATTTCACTTCGGACAAACTGTTTCGTGCGGGCGTTCTAACAGATCGGCGCCGCCGATAACAATGCAAGACCCGCGCGGCTCGCGGTGATTGGAGAACGAATTTTCCAAACACGTCCGGCAAAGCGGAAAATCCTGCCGGAGCCGTCGAAAGCGCTGAGCGGGGAAAAGCAGTGGTGCCCAGATAATTCCGGAGTTCCCCGATCCTCACCGGACCGGGGGATTTCTGTTGCAACATTGTCGACCGCACTATCGCAGGTCGGCGCCAGCCGCTATATGGGCTCGGGGAACGGGCAAGGCGCGGCAAACGGAGACCGGCGAGGCGGCCTTTGGCTGGCTCCATGGATCCGGGCGCAACCTGGAAATTGCGAAGCGAAGCATTTGAACCCGTCTACAACGCTCCGGCGCCACCTCACGCCCGCACAGATCAACATCTATTTCTCGATCGTCTGCTTTTTTTCGCCGCCGGTGCTTGGATCGCTGGTCAGCGTCGCCTTCAATGCCGGTGGCGTGTGGTCGGCGATGGTGGTGGCCGCGAAGCGGCGACGCTTCAATATCGACCGGCCGATGCTCGCCGTCACGGCGGCGATCTATGCCTATTGCGCGGCGATGGTTCTCGCTTCGATCGTCAACGACACGCTGACTGCCGATTTGCGGTTCTTCCTGCCCTTGATCACCTTCCTGCTTTTCCCCCTCTCCTATTCGACATGGAGCATCACCGAGAAGACCGCACTGGCACGCATCGCCATTCTGGCCAGCACCGCGGCCTGCTTCGGCGCGCTGGCGATGGCCGTATTCCAGTCTCACTGGCTCGGTGTGAGGGCGGAGGGCGGCGCCGGAAACCCGATCGTCTTCGCAACCGTTACCTGCCTTGCCGCCATGACATGCCTCGCCGGCGCCCTGTCGGGCATCGAGAAACGCTGGAAGCTGCTGGTCCTGGCGGCGATCGCCGGAGCCATGGCGATCGTCTATTCGGGATCGCGCATGATCTGGGTGGCCGTGCCGATTGCCGGCATCGTCGTGCTTCTCATCAACCGCCGCCGGTTCACCGGCGCCAGCGTAGCGCGCTTCGTGGCGATCGGCGTCGTGGTCGCCCTTGTGATTGCCGCCATCGGCTCTCGCGTCATCCTGGACCGGGCCGATTTCCTGATCAGCGACTGGGATGCGCTGAATGCCAATGGCGACCATTCGACCGCGCTCGGCTTGCGCGTGGCGATGTGGGAAATCGGTTTTGCCGCGTTTCGCGAGATGCCGATTTTCGGCCACGGCATCTCGGCGAGCCGGGCGCTGATGAAGCAAGGCTTGCAGGACCAGTTTGGCCTACAGCAGGGTTTCAGCCATTTCCACAATGGCTTCCTGACGGCACTGGTCGAGGCCGGCCTGCTGGGAGCATTGGCCCTGGCCTCGATCTTCGTCGTTGCCGCATGGAATGCGGCACGGACGCTGCGCCGCAGCGCCGATCCGGTGGAGCGGTTCGGCGCGACGATGATCCTTGTCGCAATCATCACCTATCTCACCGGCGGAATGACCGGCATCCTCGTCGGCCACGATATCCTCGACGCGACGCTGATGGTGTTCTTGATTGTGGGAACCTACCTCGCGTCCGGGCGGACGATAGCGCCGACCGGCAAAAGCGCGCCCACCATGGCGCCGGGCGCCAGCCCGCAACCATGAAGGTCCTGGTCACCGGCGCGACGGGCTTCATTGGACGCCGGGTCGTGAGCCGGTTGGGCGAGGCCGGATTCGACACACGGATCGCATCGCGCCTGCCGCAGCGGCTGGCAGGCGAGGCCGATGCCGTCGCGCTGCCCGGTACCGATGCACCGAATGAAGCCTTTCTGGCCCTGATGCGTGACGTGACGCATGTCGTCCACTGCGCGGCGCTCAATAATGACCGCAGCGCCGGCACGGCCGACTTGCGAGCCGTCAACGCGACGCTGACCGGACGGCTCGCCCAGGCCGCCGCCACGTGCATCGACGGGCGCTTCGTCCATCTCTCCTCGATTCGCGCCGTGGTGGGCGCCGGTTTCAGCGGCATAATCGACGAAGCCACGCCCCCTGCCCCGCAATGCGCCTACGGGCGCTCCAAGCGCGAAGGCGAGATCGCAATGCTGGAGGCTTTTGCCACGGCCGGACGCGACGGCGCGACGGCGCTGCGGCTGCCGCCGGTTTATGGCGAAGGCATGAAGGGAAATCTGCGCGGGCTGATGCGGTTGGCCGCCACCGGCCTGCCGTTGCCGACAGCCGCTCTGACGGCGGTTCGCTCGTTCGTCTCGCATGACGCCGTGGCCGGCGCCGTGACGCATCTTTTGAGCCGTCCCACGGCGCCGCTCCCAACTTATGTGCTGGGCGATGCTTCTCCGGTTGCGGTGTCCGAAATCGTCACCGCGTTTCGGCGCGGATACGGCCGCCCGGCCCGGCTTCTCCCCATGCCGGCCTGGCCGTTCCGAATGCTGGCCACGCTCAGCGGCAGACGGGCCGCGTGGCAAGCTCTGGTGGCGACGCAGGTCTGCGATTCGTCGTTGCTTGCTTTGGAAGGCTGGGAACGGGAAGCCGACACACTCGGCCGGCTTGAAGAACTGGCGCGACAGAGGAGCCGTTCGCCGCTTCCGTGAACGGTGAACCGCTCTATGCGCGGAAGAACGTGCCCAGCAATATCTTGAGGTCCAGGCCGGTCGAGGCGGCCTTGACGTAGGCCGCGTCGGTTTGCGCGCAAAGTCTTGGATCGGACATGTCGATGCCCTTGATCTGCGCCAGCCCTGTGATGCCCGGAAGTGCGGTGAGCACGCCCAGTTCCTTGCGCCGTTCGATCAGCTCCGCCTGCGTCGGCAGGCATGGACGAGGGCCCACAAGGCTCATCTCGCCCTTCAGCACGTTCCAGAGCTGCGGCAGTTCGTCGATCTTGGTTGCGCGCAGCACCTTGCCGACCGCGGTGACCGAACGGGCCGGCGCCTCGTGGGTGGGCAAGGAAGGGGTTTCCCGATACATGGTGCGCAGCTTGTGGCAGGCGAAGAGGGCTCCTCCCCGGCCGACGCGGATCTGCGAGAAGATGGCGGGGCCCGCCGACGTCGCCCGGATCGCCAGCATCGCGACAAGGAGGACGGGCGACGTTACCGCCAGCATCGGAACAGCGACCGCCAGGTCGAGCGCGCGCTTGGCCGTCATGGCTCAGATCCGGCGCCAGAGGAAAGCGACATAGAGCCCGAGCGTGCCCATGAATGTCTGCCGGTAGACACCGCTTTTGCCGAGCAGGCCGAAGCGCCTGAAGACATTGCCCTTGCGCGCCCTGATGAACAGGCGAAGGCAAAGCGCGGCATCGCGCGCGATGAGGTCCCGGTTGACGGCTAGGCCGCGCAGATTGGTGTCCGTCCAGGTGGCGAACTGGCCCTTGAACAGGCGGCCCAGCCTTGAAAACCTCGCTCTCCATGAAACGTTGGCGCCGACGAGGTTTGCCGCGTGCTGGCGGTATCTGACAAGCGGCCGCGGCTCGTAGCGGACTTTGCCGCCGGCGGCGGTGACGATGAGATAGGCCCACCAGTCATGGCTGACGAATTCGGTTCTGGCCGACGCTTTCGCCAGAAGGTCGCGCGCCTTGCGGTTGAAGAGCATGGTGTTGCCGCCGGCGATGCTTTGCACCAGCGCGTTGCGGAAGGACGGCGGGCGCCGGAAGAGCGGCGAGTAGCCGGCCGGAACGCCGGCCTCAGAGATAGTCGCCGTGCGCGAGCAGAACAGGAGCGGCGTTTCCATGTCCTCTCCCTCCATCCAGCGGATGGCGCTCTCCAGCCGATCCGGCTCCCAGACATCGTCCTGGTCACAAAAGGCGTAGCAGTCGGCATCGATGCGCGGATCGAGGATCATGGAGCGGAAATTGGCGGCGAAGCCCCTTCGCGGGCCCTGCGAAAGTGTCAGCGACCCCTTGTTCCAGCGGGACCGCCACGCCTCGACGATCGCGGCCGTGGCGTCCGACGAGCCGTCGTCGGAGACCCAGAGATCGACGAGCGGCCAGGATTGCGTAGCCAAGGATTCCAATTGTTCGCCGATATAGGCCGCGCCATCCTTCGTGCCCATGAGAACGGCCACGCGCTGATCTTTTCTGGTCACGGCTTTGGAATCACTTGCCCGCGAGGTGCTTGAAAGGTTTCAATAGCTAATTGCGGGCACGCGGCAAAGTTTTAACCGACCTGCCCGGCCGTTTTCGGTTCCGCTTCCTCGCGCACGCCGCCGATGTCTTCTTCCGCCCGGTAGAGCCCGGCCAGAATGGCAAGCGCGGCGGCCTTGTCGCGATCGTGCATCGCGGCCGCCAGCGCCGGCAGGGCCGCCTCGATCCTCGGCCATTCGACGACGCCGGTCCTGAGACCGAAGATCTTGGCGGTGTCGAGCTTGACCACCTCCTCGTTCTCGGCGTGCAGCGTCTCGTGCAGCTTCTCGCCGGGCCTGATGCCGGTGAAGCGGATCGGAATATCGGTGTGGGGGCTTTTGCCGGCCATGCGGATCATGGTTTCGGCGACTTCGAGGATCGGCACCGGCTTGCCCATGTCGAGCATATAGATGGCGTAGTCGTCCTTGCCCTGGCGCTGCTCGGCATCGGCGGCCGACATGATGACGAGATCGACGGCCTCGGCCACGGTCATGAAATAGCGGGTCATGCGCCGGTCGGTGATGGTGACCGGCCCGCCGGCCTCGATCTGCGCCTGGAAGACGGTCGCCACCGAGCCGTTGGAGCCGAAGACGTTGCCGAAGCGCACGGCGATGAATTTCGTGCCCAAATGACGCAGATCGGCGGCGCCGGCATGGCCATTCGCCGCGCCGGCACGCGGCGCCGAGGCCGCCTGGGCCTCATGCAGCGAGGAGACGATCTGTTCGGCCGCACGCTTGGTGACGCCCAGCACCGAGGTCGGGTCGACCGCCTTGTCGCTGGAAATCAGTAGGAACCGCGGCACCCCGCATTCGGCGGCGATCTCGGCGCAGGCAAGCGTGCCGAAGACATTGGTCTCGATCGCCGCTTCCCAGTTCTCCTCGAGCAGCGGCACATGCTTCAGCGCCGCGGCATGAAAGATGATCGCGGGTTTGAACTCCTTGACGAGGCGCGTCATGTGGGGCCGGTCGGTGACGTCGACGATGCGGCTGGTCAGCCGGTCGCGGTCGGCGTCGTCGGTCTGCTGATCGAGCTGGAAAATGCCGAATTCGGAATTGTCGGCCACCAGCACCGCCTCGGCGCCCAGCTCCAGCGCGCGCTTGACGAGCACGCGGCCGATGGAGCCGGCGCCGCCGGTGACCATCACGCGCTTGCCGCCGACGAAGACGCCGATGCGCGTGGTATCGGTGGCGACCGCCGAACGGCGCATGATGGTTTCCATCTCAACGGCATCGAGAACCAGCTTGCCACCCTGCCCCAGTTCCGACAGGCCGGCAAACTGGACGACGGCGATACCGCTGTGGCGGGCGACGCGCACCAGCTCGGCATAGTCTTCGATCTCGCGCTCGACCCCCTGGCCGAAGATCAGGAGGTCGAGGCTTTGCGTGCCTTTGACATAGTCTTCCAGCACCTCGACTAGGCGCGGTCGCAGCGCCACGACCGGAACGCCCTGGATCCGCGTGCCGAGCGGCGCGGCGCTCTCGGTGGCCATGATGCCGGCGATGGCGTATTCGGCGGGCTGAGCCGTGCGGGTGAAGCGCACGATCAGATCCGCCTCGCCCAGCCGGCCGATGAACAGCGCCTGCTTGGTCGAGACCTCCCCGGCGGCGCGGCGCAGGATGCGCCAGCTCGCGCCGTCGCGCAGGAAGCGGTAATAGAGCCTGGGCGCCGAGATGATGGTGAAGGAGACCAGGAAGAAGACGATGAACTGGCGCTCGTTGAGGCCGGCGACCGGCTGGAAGAAGAAGCGGAAGGCAAGCGAGGCCAGGTAGAGCACCACCGTCAGGCTGCCGCAGCCCTTGAGGATGTTGAAGAAGTCGGGCGTGGAGGCAAAGCGCCAGACGGTGTTGTAGAGGCCGCTGGATCGGAACAGCAGATGGGCGATGAGCACGATGAGCGCCCAGCAGGCCAGCCCGCCGACGGAGAACGCGTCGAAGGAAAGCCGCGACTGCGACAGGATGAGACTAAGCGCCACCGCGACCAGGACCATGACGAGATCCTGGACCATGATGATGGCGCGCCGCATCCTCGGTCGGAGTTCCGATACGGCTTCTACGTATGCGGTCATTGGGCAGTACTGACTCCAGGCGCGTGATACTATCAGAACGGCCGCGGACAAAACATCGCCCACCGCCACTTCAGATTGCAATCCCCAACCCCGTCACCCGGTTACCGCCTTAGCGCGGAGAGGGCGGGAGGGCTAGAGGTTTTTTGGGGATATTTAATTGTGCGAATGATTTGACTAGGAACGGCAATAACTCGGAGCGGATTGTCAGTCGTTCAGAGAACCTGTCGGGCGCCCAAAAGGGAAGCCAATAGATGTCACGATGTGACGATCCGGCTTCACCACGGCGCAGCACGCTGCAACAAGCTTGTCGCAATAGCTATGAGTCGCTGACGGCGGTGCCGATCAGGTCTGCCGAAGCGGTTTTGGCCAGCCCCTAGGCTCACAGCGTTCCACAAATGACGCCAGCCTGTCGCGACCGAGCCGAAATCTCAATAGTTGGGCACGTGGTTTTGGCTTTCCGCTGTTTCTGCGGTGCAAGTATTCTTAACTGAGTCATGCCAGAATCATCTGAATTTCCGAATGTTTGCGGGCGAACACGCCGGAGCGAACAAGACACGCTGTCGAGTTGTTGATGACGAAGCCGAATGCCGTTCCGATGAATGATCTCAAGCGTCTGTACCAGCGCTATGAGGTTGAAATCGCGCGCGAAGTAGCAGGCACGCTGCGGTCCGGATGGTGGCTCAATGGCGCGGCAGGGAAGCGATTCGCAGCGAACTTTGCGACGTTTGCAGGAGCCTCGGATTGCATCCTCGTCGCCAACGGAACGGACGCCCTTGAACTCGCTTTACGCTCTATCGTCGGGCTTGGCGATGCGCATGGACGCGAGGTGATCGTGGCGGCGAATGCCGGGGGATATGCCAGTTGCGCGTGCTGGCACAACGACCTCATTCCACACTATGTCGATATCGAACCAGCTAGCCAACTTGCAAGCGTCCAATCGGTGCTGGAAGCGGTGAGTACCGATACCGCTGCGATTGTCGTTACCCATCTTTACGGCGGCGTGGTCGATGTACCCGCTATCCGGGCAGGACTTGTCAATGCCGGGATGTCGCACATACCAGTCATCGAGGATTGCGCCCAGGCACATGGGGCTCGCATCGGGGGTGAAACGGCTGGATCGCTTGGAGACATCGCCACCTTCAGCTTCTATCCGACCAAGAATCTCGGCGCGATGGGTGACGGCGGCGCAGTCCTCACCTCCAACCCAAGACTGGCGGAGCGCGTTCGTCAGCTTCATCAGTATGGCTGGAGTTCCAAATACCATGTAGCCCTACCGGGAGGGCGCAACTCTCGCATGGACGAGGTCCAGGCCGCGATTTTGGATGTACTTCTTCCGGACTTGAACAGCCGCAACGAAAAACGCCGGGCCATCCTTGGCCGATTTAAGGCCGTTACCGGGCGCCGGCTCAAATTCCTCGACGGCGGCAACGGCGCCGTCGCACACCTCGCGGTCCTGCTGTGTGACGACCGGGACGCGTTCCGCACCTTCATGAAGGAACGCGGCGTCGATACCGATGTCCACTATCCCGTGCTCGATTGCGATCAGGTTGGTTGGGCTGCCCTGCCCATGAAAGGGACCGAAAATCTTGCGATCTCGCGGGCAAGCATCAGTCGTCTCTGTTCCGTCCCGTGCTACCCGGACATGACGAATGATGAGGTCGAGCAAGTGTGCGGGGCCCTCGGCGAATGGGAGGCAATGTGACTGCGCGCTCTCTTGTTTTTCCCATTTACCGCAATGAGCCGAACATCCCTTCCCTGTTGCAGGCCGTCGCCAATTTCGACGCCACGTATGAGGGCGACATCGAGTTTGTCTTCGTCATCGATGGGTCGCCCGACCAGTCGGGCGGCCTGCTGGTCCGGGCCTTGAAGGGCGCCAGCTACAGATACAAGATCATCTTCCACAGCCGGAATTTTGGCTCCTTCACGGCCATTCGGACGGGGCTCGAGCACGCGTCCGGCAAACATGTGGCCGCGATGGCTGCCGACCTGCAGGAGCCGCCCGAACTCATTGTCGAATTCTTTTCGATGCTGGAAAAGGACACGGCCGACGTTGTGTTTGGCCGCAGAACCGGCCGCGACGACCCCCTTCTGACACGTTTCCTGTCCCGGGCCTTCTGGAGCGTTTACCGCAGGCTGATTTTGCCCAGCATGCCGAGCGGCGGCGTCGATATATTTGCCTGCAACCGCCAGGCGCTCGATGCGATCCTGTCAATCGAGGAGCCAAACAGCTCGCTTGTGGTTCAGCTGTTCTGGGTCGGGTTCAGGCGGGAGTTCGTGCCTTACCGGCGGCGCGAGCGGGAGCATGGGAAGAGTGCCTGGGGTATTGGGCGCCGGCTCAGATATATGATGGATTCGATCTTCTCGTTTTCCGATTTTCCGATCGTTTTCGTACTCTGGGTAGGAATTGCGGGCTGCGTGCTCAGCCTTGTGTTTGCCGCGATCACCGTCGTCGCCCGCTTGCTGGGCAAGATCGATCCGGCCGGATACACGACCCTGGTGCTGCTGATCGTGGGGTTTGGATCAGCGATCCTCGCGGTGCAAGGCATTCTTGGCTGTTATCTTTGGCGGGCGGTTGAAAACACCAAATCGCGCCCATTGCGGATAATAAGTCACATTGTTGACGGGACGTCCGCATGAACGACAAACCGTTTTTTGTCCATGACCACGGTATCTGCGAAAGCACGCGCGTCGGCAATGGCACGCGCATATGGGCGTTTGCCCATGTCCTCCCAGGGGCCGCGATCGGCGCGAACTGCAACATCTGCGATCACGTCTTTATCGAAAACGACGTGAGCGTCGGCGATGACGTCACGATAAAAAGCGGCGTTCAGCTATGGGACGGCGTCCGGCTGGGCAACCGCGTGTTCGTTGGCCCGAATGCAACCTTCACCAACGACCGCTTCCCGCGTTCGAAACACTATCCGGAGCAGTTTCTCCAGACGGTCGTCGAGGACAGCGCGTCGATCGGCGCCAACGCAACGATCCTGCCGGGCATAACGATCGGCCGCCAGGCGATGATCGGCGCCGGCGCCGTGGTCACCAAGAACGTCCCGGCAAACGCCGTGGTCGTTGGAAATCCCGCCGTCATCGTCGGCTATCAGACCGGCCCGCAGGTCGAGCCTGTGATGACGCAAGCGGCCCCCGGCGCTGCAGGCGACAGGATGGCGCTGGGCGTCGGCGGATGCGAGCTCTGGCGGCTGCCGCACTTCAGCGACCTTCGCGGCGAGCTGGCCCCGCTCGAGTTCGGACACAACCTGCCGTTCAAGCCCTTGCGCTCGTTTCTCGTTTACGGCGTCCGTTCCGACAAGGTCAGGGGCGAGCATGCGCACCGCCAGTGCCACCAGTTCCTGATTGCCACCCATGGCCGCCTGTCGGTGGTCGTCGATGACGGCCACGACAGAAAGGAAGTGTCGCTGGCAGATCCCTCGGTCGGGCTCTATCTGCCGCCCGGCGTGTGGGGCATCCAGTACAAGTTCCAGCCGGACACGGTCTTGCTCGTCATGGCCTCGCATCCATATGACGCAAGCGATTATATCAGGGACTATTCGGATTTCCTCGCGACGGTCGGGCCGGATGGCCGCTGACCGGATAGGCTCGGATGTGCTCCGTTTTCTTGCGGCGGGAGGACTGAACACCGCGCTGACGAGTGCCGTCTACTTTGCCGGCCTGACGATCCTGTCGTCGGGCGTTTCCTACTCCATTGCCTGGCTGGCAGGCCTCGCATTCGTGATGGTGTTCTATCCGGACCGCGTCTTTCCCGGCGGTCGCACCGGCTTGACGGACCGGCTGGCGGTCGGCGGCTCGGTCGCGGTGGTATTTGTAGCCGGGTTGGCGACTCTTCATTTTCTTGAGCGGGCGCTGCAAAGCCGAGCGGCGGCATTCTTTGCAACGCTTGTCGTCACGACGATGCTCAATTTCCTGGTTTCCCGATGGATACTGCGCAGACGATACTGATACGCCCCTCCTCGATCCGGGCGACGCTGTCGGTGGCCATGATGCCGGCGTATTCGGCAGGCTGGGTCGTGCGGGTGAAGCGCACGATCATGGTGCGCCCGCATCCTCGGACGGATTTCCGATACGGCTTCTACGTCTGCGGTCATTGGGCAGCACTGAACTCCAGGCGTGAGGACATGCATACCAAAACTGCGCCGGACCGACCATCGTCCGCCACCATTCTAGATTGCAAAACCCCAACCTCCGTCACCGGCTACCTCATCAGCGCGGAGCGGGCGGGAGAGCCATAGATTTTTTGGCCTCCCACCCATGCCAGAGTTGCAAGATTACTGCGCGCCTACCAGCTTGGGCAAAGTTAGAGCGCTTCACCGTTTCAGTGAAACGGTGAAGCGCTCTAATGTCCCCAAACGGCCAGTTCGTTGCCGGCCGGATCGGTGAAATGGAATCGCCTGCCGCCGGGAAAGGCGAAAATCGGCTTGACGATGGTGCCGCCGGCGCTCTCCACCGCATCCAGCGTTTCCTCGAGGCTCTCGGAATAAAGCACCGGAAGCGGCTTGGCCGGCGCCTCCCCGGCATCTGCCTGGAAGCCGCCGTCGAGCCCTTCGGCAAAGGCGGCGTAAGTCGGACCGTAGTCGGTGAACGACCATGAAAAGGCGGCGCTGTAGAAAGATTTGACGCTGTCCAGCGTGCCGCCCGTCGCCGGCAGTTCGAGATGGTCGAGTTTTCCGTTGAGTTTCATCACGCTACTCCACTGCGTTCCCGTTATGTTCTAGATCGGCCGTTTCCCTCCGGCAAGTCTTTTTGACGCAGCTTTTGCTTAATCGATTGTAGCCGCGGTGGTTGCTTGCCGGTGCCTTGCCTTTCGCAGTGCAGCATCCTATCGCTCGGGAGCGGGGGAAGGCGGGAAACGGCCATCATCCGGATGTTTCTATCTTCCACGAACTGGAGGGCAAGCATGACCAAGTGGGTTTACACCTTCGGCGACGGCGCCGCCGAGGGCCGTGCCGGCGACCGCAACCTTCTCGGCGGCAAGGGTGCCAATCTGGCCGAGATGTGCAGCCTCGGGCTGCCGGTGCCGCCCGGTTTCACCATCACCACGGAGGTCTGCAACGCCTATTACGCCAACGGCCGCACCTATCCCGGCGGGCTCGAGACGGATGTCGTCTCCGCTCTCGACCATATCGGCCGGATTACCGGCCGCCGCTTCGGCGACCCGTCGAAGCTGCTTCTGGTCTCCGTGCGCTCCGGTGCTCGCGCCTCGATGCCCGGCATGATGGATACGGTGCTCAATCTCGGCCTCAACGACGAGACGGTCGAGGCCTTGGCCGCCGATTCCGGCGATGCGCGTTTCGCCTATGACAGCTACCGCCGCTTCATCCAGATGTATTCCGACGTGGTCATGGGCCTGGACCACGAAGTGTTCGAGGAAATCCTCGAGGACCAGAAGGCCAGTCTCGGCCATGAGCTCGACACCGGCCTGACGGCCCGGGAATGGCAAGGCGTGATTTCGCTCTACAAGGCCAAGGTCGAGGAAGAGCTCGGCAAGCCGTTCCCGCAAGACCCGCAGGAACAGCTCTGGGGCGCGATCGGCGCTGTGTTCTCGAGCTGGATGAACAATCGCGCCGTCACCTACCGGCGCCTGCACGACATCCCGGAAAGCTGGGGCACCGCCGTCAACGTCCAGGCCATGGTATTCGGAAATATGGGCGACACGTCGGCCACCGGCGTCGCCTTCACGCGCAATCCTTCGACCGGCGAAAGGCAGCTCTACGGCGAATTCCTGGTCAATGCCCAGGGCGAGGACGTGGTGGCCGGCATCCGCACGCCGCAGAACATCACCGAGGCGGCGCGCATTGCCGCCGGCTCCGACAAGCCGTCGCTGCAGAAGCTTATGCCGGACGCCTTCCAGGCTTTCGTCGACATCTCCGACCGGCTGGAAAAGCACTACCGCGACATGCAGGATCTCGAATTCACCATCGAGCGCGGCAAATTATGGATGTTGCAGACCCGCTCCGGCAAGCGCACCGCCAAGGCTGCGCTGAAGATCGCCGTCGAGATGGCGAAGGATGGGCTGATCACCAGGGAGGAGGCGGTCGCCCGCATCGATCCGGCCTCGCTCGATCAACTGCTCCATCCGACCATCGACCCGAATGCCGCGCGCGATGTCATAGGCATGGGCCTGCCGGCGTCGCCCGGCGCCGCCACCGGCGAGATCGTTTTTTCCTCCAGCGATGCCGAGGACGCCAGGGCGCAAGGCCGTAAGGTAATCCTGGTGCGCATCGAAACCAGCCCGGAGGACATCCACGGCATGCATGCCGCCGAAGGCATCCTCACCACGCGCGGCGGCATGACCAGCCACGCCGCGGTGGTGGCGCGCGGCATGGGCAAGCCCTGCGTGTCCGGCGCCGGCTCGCTGCGTGTCGACTACAAGGCCGGCACGCTGCTCTCGATGGGCCAGACCTTCCGCAAAGGCGACATCATTACTATCGACGGCGGCAACGGCCAGGTGCTCAAAGGGGCGGTCGCCATGCTGCAGCCGGAGCTGTCGGGCGATTTCGCCGCCATCATGGAATGGGCCGACGCCACGCGCCGCATGAAGGTGCGCACCAATGCCGAAACGCCGCTCGACGCCCGCATGGCGCGCTCCTTCGGTGCCGAGGGCATCGGCCTTTGCCGCACCGAGCACATGTTCTTCGATGGCGACCGTATCGTCGCCATGCGCGAGATGATCCTGGCCGACACCGAGAAGGACAGGCGTGCGGCCCTGGACAAGCTCCTGCCCATGCAGCGCTCGGACTTCCTCGAGCTGTTCGAGATCATGGCCGGCCTGCCGGTGACGATCCGCCTGCTCGACCCGCCGCTGCACGAATTCCTGCCGAAGACCGAGGCCGAGCTCGCCGAGGTCGCCGCCGCCATGAACGTTTCGGCCGACAAGCTCAGGCAGCGCACGGAAGCCCTGCACGAATTCAACCCGATGCTCGGCCATCGCGGCTGCCGGCTCGCTGTCTCCTATCCCGAGATCGCGGAGATGCAGGCGCGCGCCATCTTCGAGGCGGCGGTCGAGGCCGGCCGCAAGGCCGGCGCGCTGGTCGTGCCGGAGATCATGGTGCCGCTGGTCGGCCTGGTGAAGGAATTGCAATACGTCAAGGCGCGCATCGATGCGGTCGCGCAAAGCGTCATGCAGGAGACCGGCACCAAGATCGATTATCTGACCGGCACGATGATCGAATTGCCGCGCGCGGCGATCCGCGCGCATGTCATTGCCGAAGCGGCCGAATTCTTCTCCTTCGGCACCAACGATCTCACGCAGACCACGTTCGGCATCTCGCGCGACGATGCGGCGTCCTTCCTCGAAACCTACCGGCAGAAGGGCATCATCGAACAGGATCCGTTCGTGTCGCTCGACATTGACGGCGTCGGCGAGCTGGTGCGGATCGCGGCCGAAAAGGGCAAGGCGACGCGGCCGGGTATAAAGCTCGGCATCTGCGGCGAGCACGGCGGCGATCCGGCCTCGATCCGTTTCTGCGAGGAGGTCGGCCTCGACTACGTGTCGTGCTCGCCCTACCGCGTGCCGATCGCCAGGCTGGCCGCTGCGCAGGCGGCAGTGGCGGCAGCGAAGGGCGCGGCAAAACGCGCCTGACGGGCTTCGGCCAGCGGCGTCCCGATACATTACGACTTTGTATGCAATGTCACGCGAACGTGCGCGTGACGGCCCTGAATCTCGACACCGTTCCAAGCGACTTTCCGACACCGAATTTATCTGTGTCGGAAAACCCATGTTGCAGATTTCCCCATCCGTTTACCGATCGATCCTGATCCTGCAGACCAAGTTCATCGGCGACATCGTGCTTGCCTCGGCACTGGCGAAGAACCTGCAGCTTCAATATCCGGGCGTCAGGATCGTGTTTCTCTGCGAAGCCCATTTCGCCGGCTTCCTGACTGCCCATGGCATAGCTTCCGAGGTCGTCCCCTTCAGCCGTGCCAGGATGCGTGGCTCGCCGCTCGAGCGCGGGCGCGAGCTCTTCCGCATTGTGCGCACATTGCGGCGACACCGTTTCGACATGACCATCGACATCACCGACTCCAAGACCTCGCGGATCATTTCCGGACTGGTCAACGCTCCGGTCAGGGTCGGCTATTTTCCGACGGAGCGGCCTTTGCGCTGGCACGAGCGTCAACCCGCCAACGTCAGGATGAAGCCGTTCGGATTCGGCAAGAAGCACTATCTCTACCGTTATTTGTCTCCGCTGGAGGCGCTGGGCATCGATCTGCGCGTCAGGGCGCCGGCCATCCGGCCGCTGCCCTTCGAGACGACGCGCGTCCTGGCCTTGCTCGCCAGGCACCGGATCCAGCCAAACGCTTTTGTTGCGGTCCATGCCGGAGCAAGCTTCGCGGGGCGGCGGTGGCAGCCGGAGCGCTTTGCCGAGACAATCGACAGGATCGCCCGCGAAACCGGCCTGCGCGTGGTCCTGGTCGGCGGTCCGGACGAGGTTGAGGCGACCGACAGGATCATGGCCGCGGCGAAGACGCCTGTCGCCAACCTGGCGGGCACGCTGCGGCTGGAAACGCTGCTGGCGCTGCTCTGTGAGGCGCGGCTGTTTCTCGGCAACGAAAGCGGACCGATGCATATGGCAGCCGCGGCCGGAACATCGGTCGTCGGCCTGTTCGGCCTGACCAACCCGGTCCTTTGGGCGCCGGTCGGCGTGCCCAGCATTTCGTTGCGGCCATCGATGCCTTGCGACTGCATCGGGGGCGACCTGTGCCGCCGAACCGACCCGAGCAAGGCATGCTGCGTCTGGCGCCTGGAGGTCGATCCGGTGGTGGACGCGACGCTGGAACTCTTGGCGCGCACCGAGATGGTCCTGGAAACCGCGGTCTGACATTTGCTGGAAATTTTGGACCGCCCGTCGGCTGCGTCCCGCCTCTTTGCGCAAAGCCAGGAAAACGTGTGAAACGGTCGGGTCCTGGGACTTCGCCTTAGCCTTCCGTCCGGAATTGCGTCAAAGACGACGAAATAGCGCATTCTTCGCGGTTTCCGAGAAATGTTGAAACGCTCTATCGGCGCGCGAGACTCCGATGGTCCGCGACCGTGTCGTCTTGTATAAGATTACGTGAAAATGCGCGTGATGGTTCCACATGTCGACATCTCAACCCGGCTTCGCGAATTCCGGTCCGTCCGGAGCCCAGACACTGATGCCGCGGGCTACCTCCGCGGTCCGCTCGGTTCTGATCCTGCAGACGAAGCACATTGGCGATCTCGTTCTTGCCTCCGCGCTGGCGAAGAACCTGCAGCTCGAATATCCCGACGCCCGCATCGTCTTCCTCTGCGACGCCCGCTTCGGCGGTCTCCTCACCGCCAACGGCATCGCCTCGGAGGTTGTGACCTTCCGCCGTTCCCATATGCGCGGCACGCCGCTGCTACGCCTGCAGGAGCTCGTTCTCACGCTCTTTAAGTTGCGCCGTAACCATTTCGAGATGGCCATCGACATCACCGACACCAAGACGTCGCGGTTCATCTTGGGGCTGGTCGGCGCACGGGTTCGGGTGGGATATCACCCGTCCGAGAGGCCCCTGCATTGGTTTGCGCGCCAACCTGCCAATGTGAAGGCAAAGCCGTTCGGCTATGGCGAGCAGCACTTTCTCTATCGTTATCTTTCGCCGCTGGAGGCGCTTGGCGTCGACCTGCGCGTGCGGGCTCCCGCCTTCCGGCCGCTGCCGTTCGAGACGACGAAAGCCTTGGCGCTGCTGGACAAGCTGCACCTTCGGCCGAACGCCTTTGTCGCGGTGCATGCCGGGGCAAGCTTCCCTGGGCGCCGCTGGCAGCCCGAGCGCTTTGCCGCTGCAATCGATCGGATAGCGGCCGAAACCGGTCTCGACGTCGCCCTGGTCGGAGGCCCGGATGAGAACGGGGTGGCCGAGAAGATTCTGGCGACTGCCAAGACGCCGATCGTCAACCTGGTCGGGGCGCTCCCGCTCGAAACGTTGCCGGCGCTGTTCAAGCAGGCGCGGCTGTTTCTCGGCAACGACAGCGGCCCCATGCACATGGCTGCCGCGGTCGGCACTCCCGTCGTCGGCCTGTTCGGCCTGCAGAGCCCGATCCACTGGGGGCCAGTCGGCGCGCCGAGCATCGCGGTATGCCCGTCCATGCCTTGTGACTGCGTCGGTGGCGACCTGTGCGAACGGCCCGACCCCAACAAGGCATGCTGCGTCTGGCGCCTGGAGGTCGACGCGGTCGTCGAGGCCGTGCTCCAGTTGCTGGCCCGAACCGAGATGCCTCTGGAAGCAGCGGTATAGGCGAAAGCAAATTTTCGCGATTGCTGTTTTTACGCTGTTTGCCGTCCCGATTTTCGCCTAGATGCCGGTCTTCTAGAGACAAGTTTTTGGCGCGGCGCGAAGATGATGCCGAGCGTGCCGGTTTGGAATGAATGATGGGTCTGCTTCGAAACTCCTTTTGCGCGATGGTGCTGTTCGCGGCGTCGGCGGGCAATGCCGCGACGCTGCTCGAGCCGACGCTGCATCTGAAGCCGCAGGGCGTTGAAGGTGGTGGTCGCGTCGCCTTGACACTCGATGCCTGCGGCGGAAAGACCGACACAAGGATACTTTCGGCGCTTGTCGACAACAGGATACCGGCGACGATCTTCGTGACCGGCATCTGGCTGAAGCGCAATGCCGAGGCCGTCGAGATCATGCGGGCGCATCCCGACCTGTTCGAGTTGGAAAATCACGGCGGCCGCCATATTCCGGCGGTCGATATGCCGCGGAAGATCTTCGGCATCCGCAGCGCCGGCAGTCCGGACGCCGTGCAGGCCGAGGTTGAATCCGGCGCCGCCGCCCTGGTTGGCGCGGGCGGCCCTGCGGCAAAATGGTTTCGCGGCGCCACCGCCGAATACAGCCCCTCGGCGATCGCCATGATCCGCAGGCTGGGCTTCAAGATCGCAGGCTTCTCGGTCAATGGCGACGGCGGCTCGCTGCTCGGCGCGAAGGAAACGGCGCGCCGCATCGGGGCCGCCAAGGACGGCGATGTCATCATCGCCCACATCAACCAGCCGACCCATGCCGCCGGCGAGGGCGTGGTTCAGGGGCTGCTGGCCTTGAAGCAGAAGGGCATGACCTTCGTACGCCTCGACGATGCCGGGGGCGTCGGCAATGACGGCACCACGGATTGAGAGCGCGGCGCGAGGGTGGCGACGGCTGAATTTTTGGCAGCCACATGCTTTCGAGATTGACGTAAACGCCCTCCCTTTACGGCTCAGTCCGGCGTGGCTTCGACCGTCACCTTGTTCGTGTAGAACGCGCCGTGATTGCGGATCTCGACCATTTCGTCGAACGGATGCTCGTAAGCCCACATCGCATTCTCGCCGGCTTCGCCGGCTGGCTGGACGCTCCAGTAGCTGGCATCGCCCTTGTATGGGCAATGTGTCGAATGGTCGGTCGGGGCGAGCTTGCCGAAATCGATATCGTCGAACGGGATGTAGAAGACGGCCGGGTAAGGTGGCTCCGAGAGAACCTTTGCCGCAGTCGATGTGGCGATGATCCTGTCGCCCGCGCGGACCGTGACGGTGCCGCGATAAGGTTCGACCGTGATCACCTTGTCCCGGTTGCGCTGGAAGCCGGGCGCTGGATTGGTAAGCTTGTCCATGAATGGTCTCCTGGAGCAATTCCAGGAAAAGTGCGTTTTTCCGTCCGGAATTGCGTCAAAACGAAGAGAGAACGTTTCGTCGTTTCCGCGAAACGGTGAAACGTTCTCAGGGGGGACTTACATGTGTCGGCCAGGCGCGTCGCGCAAGCGCGCGTCCCACTTGGCGTCATCACCATTCATTGAACGTCAGCTTCGGGTCGTCAGGCGGCCGTCTTGAAGGCGTCCATGAGGCCGGCATAGGCAGCAGCAATGCCCGCGACCGGATTGGTGCTTCTCGCCGCCGTCTCGACCTTCAGCGCGCCGCCGGTGGTCGGCAGCGTGAGCAGCAGGAACTGACGATTGTCGGCGTTACCGATGCAGGCCGCGGCGACATGCTCGCCCTCGGCGCCGTTTTCAACGCGCATCTGGAACAGCAGCGTTCCGCCGACGGCCTCCAGCGCGCCGCCGACGACTTCGGCAAATTCATCTTCGGAAACGGTTTTGGTGTCCGGCGTCAGATCGTCCAGACTTTCGGCAAGCGTGCTTTCGAGGGCCTTATCGTCGAGCTGCGCGTCCATGCGAACCTCTCCATCCGCCAATCTCACCCAGCCCGTTAATGAACCTTAACGGCGACGATGGCCGGATTATGGCGGCTTTGCCTGGCCCTTCGATCCATCCACCGGCTTCGACTTATGACGGCTGGACAATCCGCCGGTTCGTTCCACAATGCGTGAAACAAATGACGCGAAATGCGCAAAGGGGAGGAATTGATGCTCGGATTGATGCAGGAATGGCCGCTGCTTTGCCACAAGCTGCTTGATCATGCGGAACGTCAGCATGGCGGCAGGGAGGTGGTGTCGCGCTCGATCGAAGGCCCGATCGTGCGCACCACCTTTGCCGAGATCCATCACCGGTCGCTCAAGGTGGCGCAACGGCTGGAGCGCGACGGCTTCAGGCTCGGCGACCGCATCGCGACTCTCGCCTGGAACACGGCCCGCCATATCGAGGCCTGGTACGGCATCATGGGCATCGGCGCGATCTACCACACGCTCAACCCGAGGCTTTTTCCCGAGCAGATCGCCTGGATCATGAACAATGCCGAGGACAAGGCGATCTTCGTCGACCTGACTTTCGTGCCGCTCCTGGAAAAGATCGCCGGCGCAGTCCGATCGCTGCGACGGGTGATCGTGCTGACCGACCGGGCGCATATGCCGCAAACCTCGCTGCCGAACGCCATCGCCTACGAGGAATGGCTGGCCGAAGCCGACGGCGCCTTCGCCTGGAAGACGTTCGACGAGAACACCGCCGCCGGCATGTGCTACACGTCGGGCACGACGGGCGACCCGAAAGGCGTCCTCTACAGCCACCGCTCCAATGTCCTTCACGCCATGATGGCCGCCATGCCCGACGCCATGGGCATGGCCACCCGGGACGTGATCCTGCCGGTCGTGCCGATGTTTCACGCCAACGCCTGGGGGCTCGGTCAGAGCGGGCCGATGATCGGTGCCAAGCTCGTGATGCCGGGCTGCAAGATGGACGGCGCTTCGGTCTATGAACTGCTCGACACCGAGAAGGTGACGTTCAGCGCCGCCGTGCCGACCGTATGGATGATGCTGCTGCAGTATCTGGAGGAGACGGGAAAGGAGCTGCCTTATCTGAAGAAGGTCGTCATCGGCGGGGCGTCTTGTCCGCGCGCCATAACCGCCAAGTTCCAGGACAATTACGGCGTGCAGGTGGTGCATGCCTGGGGCATGACCGAGATGTCGCCACTGGGCACGCTGTGCACCTTGAAGCCGCAACATGAGGTGCTGACCGGCGAGGCGCGGCTCGATGTCCAGGGCAAGCAGGGTTTCCCGCCCTTCGGCGTCGAGATGAAAGTGACGGACGACGACAACAACGCGCTGCCCTGGGACGGCAAGACCTTCGGACATCTCAAGGTGCGCGGCCCCGCGGTGGCCCGCGCCTATTATGGCGGCGCCGGCGCCGAGCAGTTCGACGCCGATGGCTGGTTCGACACCGGCGATGTCGCTCATATCGACGCCAGCGGCTATATGCAGATCACCGATCGCGCAAAGGACGTCATCAAGTCCGGCGGCGAGTGGATATCGACCATCGATCTCGAGAACCTTGCCGTCGGCCATCCGGACGTGGCGGAGGCGGCGGCCATCGGCATCCCGCATTCCAAATGGGGCGAGCGGCCTTTGCTCGTCGTGGTGCGCAAGCCCGGCAAGGAGCCGACCAAGACCGAAATCCTCGCCTTCATGAGCGGCAAGGTGGCGAAGTGGTGGATGCCCGATGACGTCGCCTTCGTCGGCGAAATTCCGCACACCGCCACCGGCAAGATCCAGAAGACCAGTTTGCGCGACCAGTTCAAGGATTACCGCCTGCCGACGGATTGACGAAAAATGTTCGATCTTTCGGCTTCAAGCCGGCGCCAAAAACCGCTAACTCTCGGCTCGGGTTGGGGCGACACGGCAAAGAATGGCATCTATTCCTGAACGGCAGACGTCAAGGGCGGCCGGCTGGTCGCGGCGGATCGGGGCATTCTCTCTCGTCCTTTTGCTCACCGCCGTTGCCGCTTACCGGCTGGGTCTCGTCGAGACGCCGCCTTTCCTGTGGGTACTGGCGCTCGTGGCGCTGCTGGCCGCGCTTGACCTGTTGCTGGCAGGTCTCGGCCTGGCGAGGGTCTGGAGCTTCGGCGATCGCGGCGGCCGCGATCTCTCCATCGGCGCGCTGCTGGCCCTGCTCGTGCTGGCACCCTACGGCGTCGCCGTCTACTGGGCGACGATCTATCCGCCGCTGCGCGACATCTCGACCGATCTCGACGATCCGCCGGTGCTGGACACCAGCGACCGCACCGCCGACATGAACGAGTTGTCGCCGCCGACCCCGGGCGAGCAGAGCCTGCAGGCCGATGCCTATCCGCTGGTCAGCGGGCGCAGCTACAATCTGCCTTTCGAAACCGTCGTCGACGCTGTCGAAACCGTGCTCGACCGCCGCGACTGGCAATTGACGGCGCCTTATCCCGACATCAACGGCCAGAGCGAAGCGACAATCAACGCGCTGGCCAAGGGCTTCGTGCTCGGACTGCCGGCCGACGTCGCCATCCGCATCACCGACGACGGCGAGCAGGTCATCGTCGATATGCGCTCGGCGTCGCGCTACGGCCGCTACGACCTTGGCGACAATGCCGCCCGCATCACGGATTTCCTCGGCGAGCTCGACCAGGAGGTCGCGGGGCAGGTCGGCGCGGCGCCGGCTCAGTGATCACGCGGCGGGGCTGAAAATGCCGTCGATCGCCGGATCGCCTTCTGTGGCCACGAGGCCACGCGCGACCAGATCCTCGAGATGGGCAAGCACTGAAAGACCGGCGGCGCCGTGCAGCCGCGGGTCGGTGTCGCGATAGATCGCCGCGACCATCTCCGCGATCGTCCGGTCTCCGGCGCGGATGCGCTCCAGGATCGCCCTTTCGCGCATCTTGCGATGCGTCTTCAGGCCGCGCATGAAGCTTTGGGGTGCGGTCACAGCCCCGCCATGGCCAGGCAACAGCAAGCGATCCTCGCGCGCCAAAAGCCTGTCGAGGGAGCTCATATAGTCGGCCATGGCGCCGTCCGGCGGCGCGACGATCGAGGTCGACCAGGCCATGACATGGTCGGCTGAAAACAGGGTTCCGGTCCCCTCGAGCGCAAACACGGCGTGGTTGGCGGTGTGGCCGGGCGTCAGCACGGTGCGGATGGCCCAGCCGTCGCCCTCGGTCAGCGCATTGTCGGCCAGCACGACATCGGGAACGAAGGCGAGATCGGCGCTGGCGTCGAGCGGATTGACCTCGCCGATGCGCAAGGGGCGCGCCGGCCGATGCGGGCCTTCGGCAAGCGTTGGCGCGCCGGTGCGCTCTTTCAGGCGCGCAGCCAAAGGCGAATGGTCGCGATGGGTGTGGCTGACGAAGATGTGGCTGACCGGTCGGCCGCCGATCGCCTTGAGCAGTGTTTCGAGATGGGCGTCGTCTTCCGGCCCTGGATCGATCACTGCCAGCGTGTCGCTGCCGACGAGATAGCTGTTGGTGCCGTGGAAGGTGAAAGGGCCCGGATTTCTTGCGGTGATGCGCAGCACATCCGGCGCGACCGAAACCGCCCGGTCGTGGGCGGGATCGAAGCTGGTGTCGAATTCAAGGGCCATGCCTGCGGGCTCCGTTGCGATGCGGCAAAATGATTGCCGTCCGATACGGAAGCCAATATAGGAAAATCAATGCATGTCTCCCAAAACTGCGCAGCGGTTTTGGGAGAACGACATGCATCAAGACAATTCTAAAGCGCGTCGCCTGAATGCGTTTCTGCGCGATGCGCTTTAAGAGCCAGCTGATCAGCCACCCGGCAAATCAGCCAGAATGGGGAAGACCATGGCAACTGCAACCACGATGCGCCCGCTTGTTTCTCTCACCCTGCCGGATCGGGGTGTTGCCCGGCTGGCGACCCAGCTCTTCCTGGCGCTTGCCGGAACCCTGCTGCTGACGCTTTCGGCCAAGACCAAAGTGGTGCTCGGCCCGGTCGACATCTCGCTGCAGACGCTGGCCGTGCTGTTGATCGCCTCGGCATTCGGCCTGCGCCTTGCCGTCGCGACGCTCCTTCTCTACCTCGCCGAGGGCGCTTTTGGTCTGCCGGTCTTCCAGGGCACGCCGGAAAAGGGCATCGGCATTGTCTATATGCTGGGCTCCACGGGCGGCTATCTCGCCGGCTTCGTGGTCATGGCGGCGATCGCCGGCTGGGCCGCCGACCGCGGCTGGGACCGCGACCCGTTCAAGCTGTTCGGCGCCATGCTGGCGGCGGAGGTCGTCATGATGGCCATGGGCTTTGCCTGGCTGGCCACGCTCATCGGGCCGGAAAAGTCCTGGCAGTTCGGCGTCCTGCCCTTCATCGTCGGCGACCTGATCAAGGTGGCTTTGGCCGCCAGCCTGGTGCCGGCCGTGTGGACATTGCTCAAGCGCGGCTGAGAACAATCGACGAGAAAAGGGCCGGCGGGCGACAGGCGCCTGCCGGCCCTTTTTCATGGCGCTGTCGGATTTCGCTCGAAACCGCCTTATGCCGGATGATAGAAAGCGATGAAGTAACGTCGGGAAGCAGTCAAAGCCGACATTGACAAGCCAGCGCCCGAAAACTAAGCACGGGCAACTTGGCGTCGAGGCGGGGGCCGCGGTAGTTCAAGGAGAGCTTTTTGAAAGGAATTATCCTTGCGGGTGGCAGCGGAACACGTCTTTATCCGCTAACATTAGCAGTTTCTAAGCAAATACTGCCGATCTACGACAAGCCGATGATCTATTACCCGCTGAGCGTGCTGATGCTCGCGGGAATTCGCCAGATTCTGGTCATTTCAACTCCGCGCGACTTGCCGGTTTTCCAGGCGTTGCTGGGCGACGGTTCCGAATTCGGACTGGAATTGTCCTATGCCGTGCAGGCGCAGCCCAACGGCCTCGCCGAGGCCTTCATCATCGGCCGCGACTTCATCGGCAAGGACAGCGTGTCGATGATTCTCGGCGACAACATCTATTTCGGCGGCGGCCTGTCGCAGCTCTGCCGCGAGGCGGCGACGCGCGACGGCGGCGCCTCGGTCTTCGCCTATTATGTCGACGATCCCGAGCGTTATGGCGTGGTCTCCTTCGACAAGGCCACCGGCAAGGCCCTGACGATCGAGGAGAAGCCGCAAAGGCCGAAGTCAAACTGGGCGGTGACCGGTCTTTATTTCTACGACAACGACGTGGTCGACATCGCCTCGACGATCCGCCCTTCGGCGCGCGGCGAGCTCGAGATAACCGCGGTCAACAATGTCTATCTCGAGCGTGGCGAGTTGCATGTGCATCGCCTCGGCCGCGGCTATGCCTGGCTGGATACAGGCACGCATGACAGCCTGCTCGAGGCATCGTCTTTCGTGCGCACGATCGAGCATCGCCAGGGCATCAAGATCGCGTGCCCCGAGGAGATTGCGCTGGAACAGCACTGGATCAGCGCCGACAAAGTTCTGGACCGTGCCGCGCGGCTCGGCAACAACGAATATGCCGCCTATCTGCGCCGGCGGGTGGCCGATCTGATGGAGGAACGCGGTGCTTGAGGTCAGGCGGCTCGGCCTCGACGGCGTGCTGGAGATCGTGCCGAAGCGGCATGGCGACGCGCGCGGTTTTTTCAGCGAGACCTGGAATGCCGAGCGCTTCGCCGAAGCCGGCATCGATCTCGCCTTCGTGCAGGACAATCATTCCTATTCCGTCGCGGCCGGCGTGCTGCGCGGCCTGCATTACCAGCTGCCGCCGCGCGCGCAAGCCAAGCTGCTGCGCGTCATCCGGGGCAGCGTGCTCGATGTCGCGGTCGACATTCGCCGTTCTTCGCCCACTTTCGGCAAATGGGAAGCGCTGGAGATATCGGCCGACAAGGGCAACCAGGTCCTGGTGCCGAATGGCTTCGCGCATGGTTTCGTCACGCTCGTGCCGCATACCGAGGTGCTCTACAAGGTGACCGACACCTATTCGCCCGAACATGACCGCTCGATCCGCTTCGACGACCCGGCGATCGGCATCGCATGGCCGGAGATCGCCGGCGGCTTCCAGCTTTCGGACAAGGACCGCAACGCGCCGCTGCTGGGCGCGGCGGAGGTGTTCGCGTGAGGAGGGACGGCGGCATGAATTTCCTGGTCACCGGCGGCGCCGGCTTCATCGGCTCGGCCGTGTGCCGGCATCTGTGCGCCAATCCGGCCTACCGCGTCACCAATCTCGACAAGCTCACCTATGCCGGCAACCTCGCTTCGCTGCGGCCGATCGAGAACGCGCATAATTACCGCTTTGAGCAGGCCGACATCTGCGACGAGCGCGCGGTGCTGGAGATCTTGCGCCGCGACGATATCGACATCGTCATGAACCTCGCCGCCGAGAGCCATGTCGACCGCTCGATCGACGGTCCAGGCGCCTTCATCGAGACCAACATCGTCGGCACCTACCGCATCCTGAACGCCGCGCTGGAATATTGGCGCGGCCTGTCCGACGAGCGCAAGGCGGGCTTCCGCTTCCACCATGTCTCGACCGACGAGGTCTTCGGCGACCTGCCTTTCGACGGCGGCATGTTCGTCGAGGAGACCCCCTATGCGCCGTCCTCGCCCTATTCGGCCTCCAAGGCGGCCTCCGACCATCTGGTGCGGGCCTGGCACGAGACCTACGGGCTGCCGGTCGTGCTTTCCAACTGCTCCAACAATTACGGCCCCTACCATTTCCCGGAAAAGCTGATCCCGCTGGTCATCCTCAACGCGCTCGACGAGAAGCCGCTGCCCGTCTACGGCGCCGGCGCCAATGTGCGCGACTGGCTGTTCGTCGAGGATCACGCGCGCGCCCTGGAGCTGGTGGCGACCAGGGGGCGGCCGGGCGAGAGCTACAATGTCGGCGGCAATTCCGAGCGCACCAATCTCGGCGTCGTCGAGGCGATCTGCGACCTGCTCGACCTGCGGCGGCCGCGCGCCGGCGGCAAGCGCCATCGCGAGCTGATCGCCTTCGTCACCGACCGCCCCGGCCACGACCGGCGTTATGCGATCGACGCCTCCAAGATCGCGCGCGACCTGGGCTGGGCGCCGCGGGAGGATTTCGACAGCGGCCTGGCCCGGACCGTCGACTGGTATCTCGACAACAAATGGTGGTGGGGGCCGATCCGCGAGCAGCGCTACGACGGCGCGCGGCTGGGCCGGGCTACGGCGCGCCCGGTCGAAAACGCCCAGGTCGAGAATGCCCTGGTCGGCAACGCCCCGATCGGCAACGCCCCGATCGGCGACGCAAGGACCGAACGTAGCCCGGCTGAAAACGCGGCCGAGAGCCGGAAGGTGACCACGTGAGGCTTGCCGTCACCGGACGCGAAGGCCAGGTCGCCGCAAGCCTGGTCGAGGCGGCGCGGAACCGCGACGATGTCGAGGTCGTCGCCGTCGGCCGGCCGGTGCTCGACCTTGCGCGGCCCGACACGGTGTTCGCGGCCCTTGAAGCGGCAAGGCCCGACCTCATCGTTTCCGCCGCCGCCTACACCGCCGTCGACCAGGCCGAGGACGACAAGGACCTGGCCTTCGCCGTGAACGCAACCGGCGCCGGCAAGGTGGCGCAAGCCGCGGCAAGGCTCGGCGTCCCCGTCATCCATCTGTCGACCGACTATGTCTTCGACGGCGCCAAGGACGGCGCCTATGTCGAGACCGACCCGACCGCGCCGCTCGGCATCTACGGCGCCTCCAAGCTCGCCGGCGAGGAGGCGGTCGCCGCGGCCAACCCGCGCCATCTCATCCTGCGCACGGCCTGGGTCTACAGCCCCTTCGGCAGGAATTTCGTCAAGACGATGCTGAGGCTGGCCGCCGACCGCGACGAGATATCGGTCGTCGCCGACCAATGGGGCAATCCGACCTCGGCGCTCGACATCGCCGACGCGATCCTGCATGCGGCGCCGAAGCTGGTCGACGACAGCAATTTCGCCGCCTTCGGCATCTATCACCTGGCGGGCGAGGGCGACACCAACTGGAGCGGCTTTGCCCGTCACATCCTCGACACAAGCCGGGCGTTTGGTGGCCCGCACGCGACGGTGCGTGATATCGCGACGGCGGACTATCCGACCAAGGCCAGGCGCCCGCAAAATTCGCGGCTGTCGAGCGCGAAGTTTGAGGCTGCATTCGGGTGGCAGGCGCCGGGATGGCGGGAGTCGGCGGCGAAGGTGGTTCGCCGGCTGGGGAGCGGCGCATGACCAGGCATGAGTACACCGGCGATCTATGAGGGAGTTAGTCTTTCTGCTTATCGGGCGAGAAGTTGCAGGCCGCTATCGCGGCTCCGCGCTCGGGCTTCTTTGGTCATTGATCAACCCTCTATTCATGTTGGCCGTCTACACCTTCGTTTTCGGCGTGGTGATGAAATCGCGCTGGGCGGTTCCCGGTCACGAAAGCGCAACACATTCGACCGGTGAGTTCGCGATTATTCTGTTCTGCGGATTGATCGTTTTTCAGTTTTTCGCGGAAGTGGTTTCACAGGCGCCTGGGCTAATTGTAGCCAATGCCAACTACGTGAAGAAAATCGTATTCCCGATTCAAATCCTGCCAGTGGTTTCGGCGGGCGCTGCGCTGTTTCATGCCGTCGTCAGTTTGCTGGTGCTGCTCGTTTTCGCCTATGTGGTGTTCGGAGCCATTCCGCTTACTCTGGTTTTGGCCCCAGTGGTATTCGCGCCGCTGATTGTCATGGTGCTCGGCATCGCCTGGACGTTGGCATCGATCGGCGTCTACTTTCGCGATATGAACCAGATCGTGACACCGTTCGTCACCGCGACCGTATTCCTCTCGCCGGTATTTTTCCAGAGAACGGCACTGCCGGACTGGCTACAGCCATGGCTTTCACTTAATCCCATCTCGGTTCCAGTCGAGAGTTTTCGCAGTGTTGTCATCTTCGGCGTACAGCCGGACTGGGTGGCGCTTGGCAACTACTCCCTGGTGGGGATCGTGATAGCGTTCCTCGGCTATCAGTTTTTTCAGAAAACTCGCAGGGGATTTGCTGATGTCCTCTAGCGGATACCAGGCCGGCGCCAGCGGCTCGGATGTTGCCATCCGAGTGCGTGACGTGTCGAAGCATTACGTGATGTTCGAGCGACCCGAGGATCGCTTTAAGCAGATGGTGGTGCCACGGTTGGAGCGTCTGATCGGCCGTCCCCCGCGCCGCTATTTTCGCGATTTTGCCGCTCTGTCGGGCGTATCGTTTGAAATCGGGCGTGGCGAAACGATCGGCATCATCGGTCGTAATGGCTCGGGCAAGTCGACGCTGCTGCAGATCGTGTGTGGCACGCTGCAGCCCACCAGCGGTTCGGTCGAGGTCAACGGACGGATCGCCGCTCTGCTTGAACTCGGTGCTGGGTTCAATCCGGAATTCACCGGCCGCGAAAATGTTTTCCTCAATGCTTCGATCCTCGGCGTGCCTCGCAAGGAAATGGAATGGCGTTTCGATGACATTGCCCGTTTTGCTGATATCGGCCCTTTTCTCAATCAGCCAGTGAAGACCTATTCGTCGGGCATGTATGTGCGGCTGGCCTTCGCTACCGCCATCAATGTCGACCCTGATATTCTGGTGGTGGACGAGGCCCTTGCGGTGGGGGATGAAGCGTTCCAACGCAAATGTTTTGCTCGCATCGAAGACATCAAAGACAGAGGCGGCACTATTCTGTTCGTTAGTCATTCAGCTCAGACTATCGTGCAATTGTGCACTCGGGCCCTGTTGATCGATGGCGGCGAAAAGATACTCGAAGGGCAGCCGAAAGGTGTCGTAAGTCAATATCAGAGACTGATGAACCTCGCGGGGGACGAGGCTCTAACCATCCGAGAACAAATCAGGCAGACAGGTAGCCTGAGCCCTCAGCATCTCGATAGTCAGAGCAAAAATACCACTCTTGATAATAAAGATCACGTTCTAGATTTCGATCAAAGAAATACGAGTAATTCCAGCGACGATAGCTGGTTTGACCCTTCGCTTGTCTCGCCAGCTAAAGTTGAATATGAGAGGCAGGGAGCTAAGATAGATCGACTTAAGATAGTTAACTTAAATGGAGATCAAGTAAACGTACTTGCCTTTGGAAAAAGGTATTTTTACCAATACGATGTCGAATTTGACAAAGAAATCTACAATGTTGGATTTGGTATGCTTATAAATACCAGAACCGGACTTGGTATTGCAGGTATAGGTAAAGGAGTGCGAGGTACACCTGTTATAAAACAGGTGAAAAAAGGCGAACGGGTCAAGGTATCTATAGAATTTAACGCCTCATTGCTACCTGATGTGTATTTTTTAAACGCCGGAGTAATGGGGCGGTCAGCTGAAGGCAGCGTTTTCGCCCATCGAATTTTGGATGGTATGGCATTTCGAGTTGCTGCAGTTCCGGATCTAGAAGCAACCGGAATCGTAGACTTAGGAATTGTATTTAATCACGAGTTTATTGATTGAGGAAAACCTGGTGTTGACGGCGGTACTTTGTTCGGAGCCCTAGCGCTCCCCAGGTTGACCAATTCGTTGAATTCTGCTCGCACCGCGTCCATGGCGGAAATATCGAGCTGCCCTTCTGCGGCCGCCTCGATCAGCGCTTCGAGGCGAGTGGCCAACGAATGCAAGGGACCTTCATCGACAGACGATGATCTAGGCTGATCGAAATGTCTCAATTCGCGCCTGGGGATCGTCTCCAGAATATGCATACGATCCTTGACGGCTGTGTGAAACTCGATCCCCGTATCTATCGCTACCTTTTGAGGTACGTATCTCCAGTCGGCCATTGCGGTATGGTAGCGTACAATCGATCTTGGTAGCCTCCTCGAAAATAGTTCCGCGTCAAGCGTATACCGAAGCCAGACTTCGATAGCCTTATCGGCATAGCTCGTGAACGCCCGCTGGAACGAGGATTGAACCTCTACGAAGGGTCGATAAACCAATACCGAAGCAGCCCAGACTCCCTGATCGCGAAAGATCATTTGCCAGATTGGTAGTAGGCTCGAAAGGCGAGGGTCCTTCATCACGGCAAAATAACTCTCGCTGAAATTGCGGGAAAACTCATACCACAATTCGGCCTTGTAGGTCTGCAATTGGGAATATGTGAGTCGTCTGATGTCGCGCTCACGGTTAGAATGCCATGCCAGCCCGATATCCGTCAGCAGCCTGTCGTGGATCTCGACAATTCGCGCGGGTTCCCAAAATCCCGCCTCATTAAGCACGTTAGCTGGAAGCGAATATCGCGGAAGCCCGTTAAGAGCGGTTCCAAGGAGTTGAGATATGTATGATGTTCCGCTCCTTGGGGCGCCAAGGATAAGTAGGGCGTGTTTCGTCATTTCAGTATTTTCTTAGTTTAGCATTTTCTTATTTGCAACCGGTAGAGACTTGTACGACAGCATTTCGGTGGCACTACCTAGTTTCGTATTGTATCTACGCGCGGCGGGTTAACGGGGGCGAGACTGGGCTTGATGCACGAGCCTTGTCATTTCGAATGAACCGGAGATTTGTATGCGGCGCTTAGCAATTGCCTTCTTTTACGACAAGGATGGCATCATAGACGACTATATGGTGACCCTGTTAGGCGGGCTTCGAACCAATGTCTCCACGATCGTATTCGTTAGCAATGGTCCGATTACAACCGAATCACGTTCAAAAATTGTCGATCTGGTCGATGAAATTCTCATTCGCGACAACGTAGGGTTTGATGTCTGGGCTTATAAAGCCGCCCTTGAGCACGTCGGGTTCGATAAGCTCGCTCTATGGGATGAAGTCATCCTTTTAAATCATACCTTCTATGGTCCAATCTATCCGTTCTCCGAAATGTTTGACCGCATGGACGCCACGTCCTGTGATTTTTGGGGAATGACCGCACATCGCAAGATGACTCCGAACCCGTTCACGGGGGCTGGTGTTTTGCCCATGCACCTGAATTCGCATTTCATCGCAATCCGGAAGAAGATGGCGATGTCCAGCGAGTTCGAGTCGTACTGGCGTTCGATGTCGCCAATTGACAGTTACACAGACTCCATCCTCAAGCACGAAAGCCGTTTCACACAGCATTTTACGGACCTCGGGTTTTCGATGGAAGTCTATCTCAATGCAGACGATAATTGGTCTGACTATCCGGCATTTATCGACGTTGACGAGTCCTTACTTCGGCGTTCTCCGATATTAAAGCGTAGACTATTTTTCCATGATCCAATGTTTCTCGAGCAGAATGCTGTCGACCTTCCGCGGGCGTTGCGCATAATTGAGGAGACGTCGGATTATCCTGTCGAACAAATCTGGACGAACATTCTAAGGACGGCGACACTCGGAACTCTGATAACAAATGCGTCTCTTATTCGCGTCTTGCCGGATATTTCAGAAGGAACTAGTGATAGCGGCCTGCGTATAGCGGTCTGCGCGCATGTTTACTACACCGAGATGCTTGATGAGATTTTGTCTCACGCGAGGCATATCCCTCACGGTTATGATTTTATCGCCACGACAAGCTCTGAAGAAAAGAAGGCTGAGATAGAAGAGCGAATTCGCTCGGAAGCATCGATCAAGAATGCATTCGTTTTGGTTGTAAAGCAAAATCGCGGGCGCGATATGGCGTCACTGTTTATCGACTGCCGCGAATTCTTTTTGGATGACCGATATGATCTTGTCTGTCGGCTTCATACCAAAAAGTCTCCACAGGTCTTTGCGTCTCGGGGCAATCTTTTCAAGCGCCACATGTTCGATAATTTGTTAAACAGCCGAGGATATGTCGAACACCTGATAGCGCTGTTCAGCCGCTCACCCAGCCTCGGCCTCGCTATACCCCCGCTGGTCCACATATCCTATCCGACACTTGGGCATGCTTGGTTTGCTAACCGTCCAAAAGCACAAAGCGTCGCTGAGGAACTTGAGCTGAACGTGACTTTTGACGAGCACACGCCGGTCGGCGCCTTCGGGACGATGTTTTGGTTCAAGCCCAGGGCTCTGCGGAAACTATTCGAAAGAAAGTGGCAGTATGACGATTTCAACGCCGAGCCCCATCACGTCGACGGTGGCCTAGCTCATGTTTTAGAACGCCTTATTCCCTATGTTGCGCAAGGCGCTGGATTTCGCACAATAGTAGTGATGTGCGCGCATCAGGCCGAACACAATTATGCGATGCTGGAATACAAGCATCGGCAACTGTCATCACATTTTCCCAATGGTGATTTTCGCTGGCAGAATCATATGCTGACCCTATGGGAAAGGTCAGGATATGCAGGTGAAACAATCAAGCAGGCAATGCGGGGCCTTTTGTACGCTACAGAACGCAGTGCCGCCTTCCGTTACCCGAAGTTGGCACGGTATGCTCGTCCGTTGTATCAGCGACTAGTTGCTCGCTTCCGCTTCTAGCGTGGGATGCCTCGGCGCTCGAGCGCCGAGGCACAATTGCCTAAACAAGCGTGTCGATCCAATCGCCAAGAATCGATATACCCTTTCCGACCGGGAACTGCGGCCGCCAACGCATTGCTTTTGTCGTGTCGGTGATGTCGGCAACGGCACACCGGACGTCTCCGTTCCGAAACGCTCCGGTAATTTGTGGAGGCGGTGCCCCGTACCTTTTTGCAATGATTTCAGCGAGCTGCAGAATTGTGGTCTTTTCGCCGGTTCCGATATCGAATGCCTCCGCCTTTGGCAGATCGGCATCAGCGGCTTCAACTATTGCATTCGCGACATCGTCTATCAGGATAAAATCCCGTCCGATGTCTCCATCTTCGTAGACCGGTATCGATCGCCCTTCCTTGGCCATCCGGATGAACAAGGAAACGATCCCGGTATAGGAGTTCGTTAGCGACTGCCCTGGTCCGTAGACATTCTGAAGCCGCAGGACATTGAGGACCGAACCGAACGAAAGCGTCCAAGCCCGCAGAACCTGCTCTTGAGTGAGTTTCGTCGCCCCGTAGACGCTTGTGGGGTCTGGCCTTGTGTGTTTGGCACCCATCGATAATGACGTCGCGTTAGGAAAATCCCATTGCTTCGCTTCAAGCTGGGCCTTGGACCTCTGTCCTGGATAGATAGTGGCTCCAGACGTCCTGTCTTTCCAGGCACCTTCTCCGTAAACTGCTCGACTCGATGACAGCACAAAGCGAGATGGAACGTGATCGACCTTTGCAAGCGCGTCGAGCATTCGCGTTGTGCCAACGACATTCACAAGCGCATGGCGCGTGGCTTCCGTGAGAGACTGTCCTGTCCCGGTCTCTGCCGCAAGATGAATGATCACGTCTGGACGATACCTTGTTAGGACGTCGTCCCAAGTAGCGATCTCGGTCACGTCCGAAACGATCAGTTCGACTTGAGACGAAAGCGCCTTCGGTCTTTCTCGTACAGCGTGGATTTGAGGGTGAAGATTATCGATCGCGACCACCCGATCAAATTTACGCGTCAGTTTCTCCGATATCGCGCAGCCGATAAAACCGGCCCCACCGGTAACGAGGCAAACTCCGTCCATTCATAGGTCTCCTTTTCAATTCTGTTACAGAGAGTCCGTTGCGATGAGATCAGCACCTCTAGAGTCCGGCCTATGCCTCTTGGTGGGCGCCGGGCCGCTCCGCCGATATCGCGCTATCCTTCAGCTGGTGCTAGTCGTGCCACCGCTGGTGCGCCGGCTAGCCGTCGGGCGACCTTGCGCCCGTAGTCATTCACCGGCCGCTCAAGTAGAGAATATGTTGCTGCGGATACGGCAATGACACATGTAGCGACCACGATCAGTATCACTAGGTAGGAAACCGACTGTGGCGTGGATCGCTCGATTGCTCTGATTGCTCCCTGCAATATCAAAATGACGGGAACATGGACGAGATAGATGCTGTAGCTGCGCTCCCCCAACCAATCTGTCCAGTAGTTCACCAGCGCAGGCATCGGAGCGGCGGAAAATCCGAGAACGACCAGGCAGAACATCGCCCCACGCCAGTAGTATGGCTCAATAAGCGAAGATCGACCCGACTGAATCATCATGAATATCGCTATCGATGAAAATAACAAGAAGATACCAATAGACCGCTTTTCGGGGTTTTTTGCCAGATACGGAGCCAGATGGAACGCGAGCAAACCAAATCCAAAAATTGGCAATTTGTGAATTGCGGCATAGAGAATGTAATTGCTCGGGGTGGCGACCAGCGCCGGTAGTGCCAGCTGATAAACGTTTCCAATAATAATAAACAGCACAACTGCTGCTGCCGCATGCCAAATATTTTTCACTCGCGCGTAAATAAAGGGGAAAACGAGGTAAAACGGCATCTCGATTCCGATGGTCCAACCCGAAGGAACTATCGATGGCTGGTATCCATCAATAAAATTGAAAACAAAAAAAACGTTCGCGAAGATTTCACCGAACTCACGTTCTGGATATCGGATGATCATCAAGAGCATTACCAGGTAAAATAGAGGCGCAATACGGAAAAAGCGGCGCAGAGCGAAGCCGACTAGGGGGCGTTTTTCCTGGGCGTGCCCAGGCATAGATAGGCAGAGCGAGAAGGCGCTGACGACGAAAAAAAGCTCGACACCCATCGACCCGCTGACAACGAACATATCGAGCCAATCGGGTACGTACAGTCGTGGGGAAAGGCTAAGAGCGGTGTGCTCCATCAGCACCCACATCGCAGCCAAGCCTCTCAGGGCATTCAGGTATTTTAGCCTGGATTTTCCTTGCCCTTCAATCTGCAATAGCTGCGTCCTTCTCGTATGAATGGCGCTTCTACCGTGATGGGGTACACAGTGCAAAGCAAAAGCTGTCCGAAAAACATACGTGCAGCCAAGTGCCCCAAAAAACTTCTAGCCCTCCCTCTCCCTGCGTTAACGCGATAACAGGGCGGCGGGTCGGGGATCTGCAATCTGAAGTGGCGGTGGACGATATTTTTGTCCTGGGCCTGCCTGATGGCATCTTCGCGCCTACTCAATTGGCTTGAGGATGGTGATGGCAGTGACGCAGGACGGTCTGAACGGCTTTGATGAAGAATTCCTGGCGAAGTGGGAGCCAACATCGAACCGGGAAAAGTGCTTGGCGCGCGGCGTTCTCTATAGGGAACAAAAGGGCCTTGAAATAGGCGCTCTTAATTTCCCTACTCTGCCAGTCGATGATGTCTCCTACGTCGACTATGCGTCGACTGAAGAACTGACGCGACCCCTGCATTTTCCGGATCGCCAGCTCCATTCTTGGCTTTGCAACAAGCATATGAAATTAGGGACAATGCATCTTACATCGATAGTCACTGCTGGATATTTACGCCGTCTTCGTTTCTCGACCTGATTGACGGCGCTTGCAGGTTGGGCCTCTTTTCCCTGGTTCCGGATTTTCTCGAGCCGACGTCCCCTGGCCAATTCGAGTTCTATTTTTCCGCGAAGAAGGCACCAGTTGAGATGCCAGAAGAAGCACTGAGGTCGCTGCAAGCCGAGAAGATCTCGTCGATCCGCAACAGCTTGCGCAAGCGAGACAAGGAACTGCGCCTGCTTATTTCGTAAGCTGCATCGCCAAGCATGGCTCTTTGATTTTACGCAATTCCGGACGGAAAACCGCTCACACTTTTCCTGGAATTGCTCTAGGAAAGACGCGGATTTCGAGTTGTTTTTGCTGTTGACAGCCGGGGGCGGCCGGGCTCATTCCAATGAGCGTCGGCAGTCTTCCAACAGCAAAGCAGACTGATGAAATTCGGCTCAAGCGGCGTTCGGGGTTTGGCTTCCGAATTGGTTGGAAGGCCAAGCGGACTTTATACCGAGGGTTTCGCCCGGCGCTTGCGGTCGACCGGATTTCAGCAAGGCAAGGTCTTCGTCGGGCGCGATTTGCGCGACAGCAGCCCAACGATTGCCAAAGACTGCATGGCGGCATTGGCCGCGGCCGGCTTCCAGCCGGTCGATTGCGGTCCCATCCCCACGCCCGCGCTCGCCTTTTACGCCCGCCTGCACGGCGCCGCGGCGCTTATGGTGACCGGGTCGCATATTCCCGCCGACCGCAACGGTATCAAGTTCTATGGGCCGAAGGGCGAGATCGACAAGGCGGACGAGGCCGCGATCACCGCTCATGTCGCGGAACTGTCGGATCGATATCCCTGGCCTCCGGCCCATGCGGACCGGCAAGCCGGCCATGAACAGGCGCTCGCGGCCTTTCGAGATCGTGTCGACGGCATTCTGCTCCCTCGCGCCCTTTTCGGAATGCGTCTCGGCGTCTACCAGCACAGCACGGTTGCGGCGGAGCTGCTGGTCGAGGTCCTGCGGTCCTACGGCGCCGAGGTGATCCCCGTCGGGAAAACGGAAACCTTCGTGCCCGTCGATACGGAGGCCGTCGACCAGGAAACGATGGCGAGGGTGAAAGACTGGGTGCGCGAATTCGAATTCGACGCCGTGCTCTCGGCCGACGCCGATGCGGATCGCCCGCTTGTCATCGACGACAGTGGCGAACTGTTCCGCGGCGACCTGATCGGGTTGGCCACGGCGCTGTTCCTCAAGGCCGACATTGTGGTGACGCCGATCACCTCCAATTCAGGCATCTCCGAGGCTTTCGGATTCTGCGTCAGAAGAACGAAGGTCGGATCCCCTTTCGTCATAGAGGGAATGGACGCCGCGCGGCAGGCAGGCGGCATTATCGTCGGCTTCGAAGCCAATGGCGGGGTTCTTCTTGGGTCGGACTGCGTGGTGAACGGCAAGTTTTTGTCGGCGCTGCCGACACGGGATTCATTTTTGCCGATCCTGGCGGTGCTGGGCACGATGGCATCGTCCGGAAAATCGCTGTCCGGCCTGCGCGAAACCTGGAGGCTTCCGGTCTGCGCCAGCGAACGGCTCGAGAACTTCCCTGTCGAGAAATCGCGCGGCTTGATGCGAAAGCTCGCCGACCGCGACGCCTTGCAGCACTTCCTTGCCCCCTTCGGCAGCGTCTTGGACGTCGATGAGACCGACGGTCTCAGGGCACGGATGACCAGCGGCGAGATCATCCATCTGCGGCCTTCCGGCAACGCTCCCGAATTTCGGTGCTATGCCGAGGCCGCCAGCCATGACAGGGCGAGCGAGATTGTGGCAATGGCGCTGGAACGAGTGCGCGACACCACGCTGGCAGATGAATCAGAAGCCGTATAACGAAGACGGAGCCAGCGATCGCCGCAGGCTTGGGGCGCGGCCCGCTCTACAATAACGGGGACTCGTGCCCCACGTCTCGCTCGAGCCCTGAGAGCATCGATGACAAGAACGGCGTTGATAACCGGCATTACGGGGCAGGATGGCGCCTATCTGGCCCAGCTCCTGCTTTCGAAGGGTTACCGAGTCCACGGCCTGGCGCGGCGGTCGAGCACAGCCGATGTCAACACCACGCGCCTGAAATGGCTGGGGATCGAAAACGACGTGCGGATCGTGGACGGCAACCTGACGGACCTGTCGGGTCTTAGTCGAACCATGCGCGACGTAAGGCCGGACGAGGTCTACAACCTTGCCGCACAGTCTTTCGTCAAATCCTCATGGCAGCAGCCGATTCTGACCGGAAATGTCACCGGTATCGGCGTCACCAATGTTCTGGAGGCGCTGCGTCTCGAGATCCCCGCGGCGCGTTTCTACCAGGCGTCGTCGTCGGAGATGTACGGCCTTATCCAGGAGCCGGTGCAGTCGGAGACCACGCCTTTCCATCCCCGCTCTCCCTATGCGGTGGCGAAGGTCTACGGTCACTGGATCACCGTCAATTATCGCGAGAGCTTCGGCCTGCACGCTTCGAGCGGCATCCTGTTCAATCACGAATCGCCGCTTCGCGGCATCGAATTCGTGACACGCAAAGTCACGGACGCCGTCGCGCGCATCAAGAAGGGCCTGGCAAGGGAACTGCGCCTGGGCAACATCGACGCCAAGCGCGACTGGGGCCACTCCAGGGACTATGTCCGCGCCATGTGGCTGATGCTGCAGCAGGATCAGCCCGACGACTATGTGGTCGCCACCGGCAGGACGACGACGGTGCGCGATATGTGCAGGATCGCGTTCGAGCATGTAGGGCTGGAGATGGATGACCATCTTTTCATCGATCCCGACCTGTTCAGGCCGGCGGAAGTCGAAATCCTTCGCGGCAATCCGGCCAAGGCAAAGGCGAAGCTCGGATGGGAAGCCACGATCTCCCTGGAGGATATGATCCGCGAAATGGTGGACGCCGATCTGGCGCGCCACTCGGCTGCCAGGAATTGAAAGGAAGCTCTTGCATCTACAGGTCGATGACTTGACGCACCGTCTTCTGCCACGCATCCGCGTGCGGACAATTCGTCGTGGTCCGTGAGGCCGGCATGCGCGTTTTGATAACCGGCGCCAACGGTTTCGTCGGGCCCTATGTGGGCGACGCGCTGCGCAGGATTTGCGGCCGCGAAATTGCCATTGTCGCGACCTCCAAGGATGGTGGTCCGCATCCCGCCTTCGGCCAGGTGGAAGAACTGGACGTGACCGATCCGGCCGCCGTCCATGATGCCATTGCCCGTCACCGGCCCGCCCATGTCATTCACATGGCGGCGGTCGCCGCCCTGGGTGCTGCCCAGGCCGATCCCCGCAACACATGGCGCATTCATGTGGGCGGCGCGCTCAACGTGGCCCATGCCGTCCTCGACAAGGCTCCGGACTGCTGGCTGGTTCATGTCGGATCGGGCTTGGTCTATGGCGAAAGCGCCAAGACCGGACGCCCGCTCGACGAAGGCACGCTGCTTGCTCCGATCGACGACTACGCCGTGAGCAAGGCCGCGGCCGACCTCGCGCTCGGCGCGCTTTCGCGCCAGGGGTTGAAGTGTGTCCGAATGCGCCCCTTCAACCATACGGGCCCGGGCCAGACCGAGGCATTTGCCGTGCCGGCCTTCGCCATGCAGATCGCCCGGATCGAAGCGGGCCTGGCTCCGCCGGTGATCCGCGTCGGCAATCTCGATGCGAGGCGCGATTTCCTGGATGCACGCGACATCGCCAACGCCTATGCGCGCGCGGTTCTGAAGAGCCGCGATCTTGCGCCGAACGCCATTTTCAACCTTGCGTCCGGCCTCTCCTGGCGGATGGGAGACATCCTCGATCGGCTGCTGGCCCGCAGCAGCGTCAAGATCGTCACGGAGCAGGATCCGCTGCGGCTGCGGCCGAGCGATCTGCCATGCATCGTCGGCGATGCGACCCGCGCCCGGACCCTGCTCGGCTGGGCGCCCGAGCATCCCTTCGACGATACGCTTGCGGCCGTCCTGGAGGATTGCCGCGCACGCGTGGCCCAGGCGGAGGCAAGGACACATCGCCTGCTTCCCTGAAGCCGGAGCTGAGCCGCTCCCGCGCCAGCACTGCTCGAAGCAGCCGCGCGACGCGTGCGGCTTACGATCCACCGCCGGGCGATCGGCGACGAACTGGCCGGAAATGGCGCCCCGCCTCGCTGCCGATTTTAGTTGATCTCCCGGCATTGAGCTTTGCGCCGCCTCGTCCTATAAGGCCGCGCGCAGCGCGGCATGCCCGCCTGCTGGGGCGTCGCCAAGTGGTAAGGCATCGGTTTTTGGTACCGACATTCCCAGGTTCGAATCCTGGCGCCCCAGCCAACCTCCACATCAGCGCCGAGCTCGAACGGACGATCGGTCAAGGCGTTTGAAGCATCGCGTGGTTCGACCGGAAAGCCGTCGGACATCAGGCGCCTTGAATGGCGATTGCGGTGGTGAGCAGGATCAGGCTCAGCATCGCCAGTGCCGCGCGGATAACGTGCGACAGTTCCCAGCGGTTGCGCAGCGCTGTCCACTCCTGCGCTGATGGGAGCGGAGCTCCGTCGCTGCCTTCAGTCGCGAAGAAGCGCTTTGCCGGCGCGTTCAATTCCACGTCCTGCAGCCAGTGCTTGTTGACCGGCTGGGTCATGAACCAGAAGACAAACTGCATGGCGAGGAGCGCGATCAAGGCGCCGGCGATCAGCCAGACATGGAGCGCACCGCTCGACGTCAGCATCAGCGCAAAAGTCGCGAGGATCCCACCGATCTCCGCGATGCCGCCTCCAATCGTGAAACCCGGGTAGTAGATGCGTTGGACAACGAAATACTCTTGCCTACCGAGTAGCAACTTGCCGGGCAGCTCCAGCGCGTGGGCGAGCGCCATAGCCATCGCCCCGGCCACAAGGACGACGGTCAGGACCTCCAGAAAGACATACATCGGATCGGCATCTCACTCCAGCTCGAGCGCTTGTGCGGAAGCAACCTCGTCAAGACGGAACGTGATCCTGCCGACCGAGTTCCCATCGGCGTACGCTCCAATTCCGCCGGGCAGCGCGCTGTATGGGCCGTGAGCTGGGCGAAACACCGCGATCGTTTCGACACCTAAACCTTTTCCGCCGACAGGCGTTGTTCGTTCCAGACGGACCGACAAACACCGTTCGGAGAGGTTTCAACCGATGTATTTCATGGCATTGGCCACCGATTATGATGGCACGCTGGCGCATGATGGCCTGGTCGCGGCCAGCACGATCTTGGCACTGGAGAAGCTGAAGAAGTCCGGGCGCAAGCTGATCCTGGTCACCGGGCGGGAACTGCCCGATCTCAAGGAGGTGTTTCCCGAACTTTCCCTGTTCGACAAGGTCGTCGCCGAAAACGGCGCGCTGGTCTACACGCCGGCCAGCGAGGAAGAGCGCACGATCGCCCCCTCGCCTTCCGCGGATCTTGTCGACAGGCTCAAGAAGCGCGGCGTGAAGCCGCTGTCCGTCGGCCGCTCGATCGTCGCCACCTGGGAGCCGCACCAAGCCACCGTGCTCGACGTCATCAAGCAGCTCGGGCTGGAGCTGGAGATCATCTTCAACAAGGGCGCGGTGATGATCCTGCCTTCCGGCATCAACAAGGCGACCGGGCTGGTGGCGGCGCTAGACGACCTGAAGCTGTCGCCGCACAATGTCGTGGCCGTCGGCGACGCCGAAAACGACCACGCCTTCCTCAGGGCTTCGGGCTGCAGCGTCGCGGTGGCCAACGCGCTGCCCGCCGTCAAGGAAACTGCCGACCTCGTCACCAGGGAGGCGCGCGGCACGGGCGTCGAGGAACTGATCCGCAAGCTGATCAAGCACGATCATCTGGTGGCTAAGAAACGCTTGCGCGGCGTGCTGCTCGGGACCTCGCGCGGGAAAGAGATCTATCTGTCGCCGATGGAAACGGTGCTGATCGCCGGCAGCTCGGGCATCGGCAAATCGACCTTGGCTATAGCGCTCACCGAGCGGCTGGTCGAAAAGGGTCTGCAATTCTGCATTTTCGACCCCGAGGGCGACTATGACGAACTGAAAGGCGCGGTGCCGCTCGGCAACGGCTCAACCGCGCCGAACAAGGAACAGTTGCTGGAATTGATCGAGAAACCACAGACCAATATCGTGGTCAACGGCCTGGCGCTGAAGGTCGATGAAAGGCCCGATTTCTTCGCCGAATTGCTGCCCGGCCTCGGCAATGTCCGCTATCGCACGGCAAGGCCGCACTGGCTGATCATCGACGAGGCGCATCATTTGATGCCCAAGCGACGCGGGGATACGCGATCCGTGCTTTCGATCGAGCTGCCCGGCACGGTGCTGATCACCGTCCATCCGGAAGCGATCTCGACCGATGCGCTCGGCCTGGTGACGGCGGTGATTGCGCTTGGGCCCAAGGCAAAGGGCGTGATCAAGACCTTCTGCAAGGAAACGGGGCTCCAGGCTCCAAAGAACATGCCGTTGCCCAAGGACGACCGGGTGCTGTTCTGGCGGCCGCACGACGGCAAGAAGCCGTTCACGATAAAGGCAATCGAGCCCGACCAGTCGCTGAAGCGCCACAGCCGCAAATATGCAGAAGGCGAACTCGACGAGGCGGGCAGCTTCTACTTCACCGGTCCCAGGAAGGCGATGAACCTCAGGGCCCACAATCTCATCATCTTCGCGCAGATGGCGGAAGGCATCGACGACAGGACATGGGAATACCATCTGCGCGCCGGCGACTATTCCAAATGGTTCCGCCAGCAGATCAGAGACGAGGACCTCGCCCGAGAAACGGCTGAGGCGGAGAAGAACAAGACATTGTCGGCCGACGAGAGCCGCAAGCTGGTGATCGACGCCGTGCGCCGCCGCTATACGGCGCCAGCCTCCGCTGCGGAGAAGTAGATCGGTTCGCCAGCCTGAACCGGTCGAGCTCTCAGCTCGCCTCGCGCATCGCCTCGGCGGCCTGCAGATCGACCGAGACCAGCTGGCTGACGCCCTGCTCGGCCATGGTAACGCCGAACAGCCGGTCCATGCGCGCCATGGTGATGGGGTTGTGGGTGATGATGACGAAGCGCGTCTCGGTGGTCTTCGACATCTCGTCCATCAAATTGCAGAAGCGCTCGACATTGTGGTCGTCGAGCGGCGCGTCGACCTCGTCGAGCACGCAGATCGGCGCGGGGTTGGTGAGGAACACCGCGAAGATCAGCGACATCGCCGTCAGCGCCTGCTCGCCGCCGGAAAGCAGCGTCATGGTCTGCGGCTTCTTGCCAGGCGGACGAGCGAGGATTTCCAGCCCCGCCTCCAGCGGATCTTCCGATTCGATCAACTGCAGCTCGGCCGTGCCGCCGCCGAACAGATGCGAGAACAGCCTCTGGAAGTGGCCATTGACCACCTCGAAGGCCGACAGCAGCCGCTCGCGGCCCTCGCGGTTGAGGCTCTGGATCGCCTGGCGCAGTTTTCTGATCGCCTCGATGATGTCCTCGCGCTCGGAAACGATGGTTTCCAGGCGCTCCGACAATTCCTTCTGCTCCTCCTCGGCGCGCAAATTGACGGCGCCGAGCCGCTCGCGCTCGATCTTCAGCCGGTCGAGCTGGCGTTCGATCTCGGTCATGTCGGGCATCGGATCGTCGGCTTCGAGGCCGGTATGCTTGATGACCAGATGCGGCGGCGTGTTCAGCGCCTCCTGGATACGCGCCTCGACCTCGGCGCGGCGTTCATCCGCCGCGGTCAGCCGCTCCTCGGCGCGAACGCGGGTTTCGCGCGATTCGGCGAGCGACTGGATGGCGGCGGTGGCCGCCTTGTCGAGCTCCGCCTGCTTGTTTTCCGCCTCCTGCAGACGGTCGCCGGCAGCCTTGCGCAGCGCCTCGGCCTCGGAAAGCTGCGTCAGCAGGGCGCGGCGCTTGGCGTCGATCTCGTCGGGCGCATCGGCCAGCCTCTCGCGCTCGGCTTCGGCTTCGGCCTTGCGCTCGCCGAGCGCCGCGATCTGCGTCGAGGCGTTTTCGGCGCGCTCCAGCCAGTTCCTTCGCTCGGTGCCGATGGCGTCCAACCGGCGAATGCGCGCCTCGGCCTCGCGCCGCAGCCCTTCATGCACGGCGCGCGCATCGGCAAGCGTGGCGCGGTCGCGCGAGACGTTGGCGGAAGCCTGTTCGAGCTGAAGCTGCAGGTCGCCGAGATCGGGCGCGTCCTTCAGCATCTCCTCGGCTTCGAGGAAGGAGGCCTGCGTCTCCTCGTGGCTGTCAACGATGCGAGCGCGTGCCTCTTCAAGCGCGGCGCGCCGGCTCAACAGCTCGCCGCCGGCCTTCTCGGCCTCGGCCAGCGCGTTGCGGGCGGCATCCAGCGCATGCTGGGCGTCGCGGCCGGCCTGGCGCGCATTGCGCTCGGCCTCACTTGCCTGGCGCATCGCCTGCTCGGCGCGAGCCAGCGCTTCCTCGGCCTCGCGTGCGACGCGCGTCGCCTGCACGGCTTCGGCGTCGAGCTCGGCCAGACGATTCTTCTGCGCCAGCCGCTGCGCGGCGGCGGTCGGGGCATCGGCGCTCGCTGTCAGGCCGTCCCAGCGCCAGAGCGCGCCGTCGCGGCTGACCAGCCGCTGGCCAGGCGAAAGCAGTGCCTGAATGCGACGGCCGTCGGCGCCGTCGACGATGCCGATCTGCGCGAGGCGCCGGGCAAGCTGCGGCGGGGCGCGCACGACGCTGGCAAGGTTCTTGACGCCTTCAGGCAGCGCCACATCGCTGGGCTGCACCACGCTTTCGCCCCAATGCACCGGGGCGCTGCGGTCGAGCGGGACGTCGAGATCCTCGCCGAGGGCTGCGCCAAGCGCGGTTTCATAGCCGCGTTCGACATTGATCTGCTCCAGCACGGACGGAAAGAGATCGCCGCTGGCGGCGTTGAGGATCTTGGCGAGCGTGCGCGCTTCGGTCTCGATGCGCGCCAGTTCGGCCCTTGCATCCTGCAGCGGCGGGCGAGCGGCGCTTTCGGCCGCGCGAGCCTCGGCGACGGCCTGCTCGGCGGAAATGGCGCCGGCCTCGCTCTCTTCCAGCCGAGCCAGCGCGTCCTCGACCAGCAGGCGCTTCTCGGCCGGATCGGGCAGGCCGGAAATCCGCGCGACGATATCGGAAAGCTCGCGGTCGACCTCGGCGAGCTGGCGGGCGAAGCGGTCGCGGCGCTCGGCGGTCTCGCGCAGCGAGCGCTCGATCTGGTGGCGCGAGGCGGCCGCCTCGGCGCGCTCGGCGGTCAGCGCGGCAAGTTTCGCCTCGCTTTGCGACAGCGTCGCGCCGGCCTGCTCGAAGGCGGCGCGCGTGGTCGCCTCGCGCTCGGCGGCACCGGCGTTTTCCGAATTGAGCTCGGCCTCCTCGGCGCGCAGGCGCTCGAGGATGCCGGCATTGTCGCGCACCATCCGCTCCTCGCGGGCGATGTCGGCGTCGAGCTGCTGCAGCCGACGTTCGAGCTCGGTCTGGCGCGCACGGATGCGGCCGGCCTCTTCCTCGATCTGGGTCTTGGCGATCGACAGGCGCTGGAAGGCGGCTGCGGCGGCAGCTTCCGCGTCACGCAAATCCGGCAGCCGGTGCGCGGCTATGCCCTGCTCCCTGGCCGCCGCCATCTGGGCGGCGGCGCGGTCGCCAACCAGCGTGGTGGCGACGGCAAGCGCTGAACGCGCCTCGCCTTCCTGCGTCTTGGCCAGCGTCCAGCGCAGATGCAAGAGCGTTGCCTCGGCCTTGCGGATATCGGCCGACAGGTTCTTGAAGCGCGAGGCCTGGCGCGCCTGGCGCTTCAGGCTCTCGATCTGGCCTTCCAGCTCGCCGACGACGTCGTCCAGCCGCTCGAGATTCTGCTCGGCACCCTTCAGTCTGAGCTCGGCTTCATGACGGCGCGTGTGCAGGCCGGAAATGCCTGCCGCCTCTTCGAGCAGCGCGCGACGGGCCTGGGGCTTGGCCTGGATCAGCTCGCCGATGCGGCCCTGCCCGACCATCGAGGGCGAGCGAGCGCCTGTCGACTGGTCGGCGAACAGAAGCTGCACGTCCTTGGCACGCGCTTCCTTGCCGTTGATACGGTAGAGCGAGCCCGCCTCGCGCTCGATACGGCGCGACACCTGCAATTCATCGGCATCGTTGAAGGCGGCGGGTGCCGTGCGATCGGTGTTGTCGAGGAAAAGTGTGACTTCGGCGGTGTTGCGCGCCGGCCGGGCACCCGAGCCCGAGAAGATCACGTCGTCCATGCCGGACGCGCGCATGTTCTTGTAGGAGCTTTCGCCCATCACCCAGCGCAGCGCTTCGACGAGGTTCGACTTGCCGCAGCCGTTCGGCCCGACAATGCCGGTCAGCCCGCGTTCGATGACGAACTCGCCGGGCTCGACGAAGGACTTGAAACCGAGGAGGCGAAGGCGCGAAAACTTCATTCGCGCCGCCCAACACTACAGGAGTGCGCGCCGAAGCCGGACCGCTTCGGCGCGGCCTGGATGTCAGAGCAGAGGGTCGATGATGGCCGACATTTCCTCAATCGACATCGCCCCTTTGTAGGTCTTTCCATTGATGAAGAAGGTCGGCGTCGAGTCGACCTTGAACTCGTCCGCTCCGCGTTTCTGGACTGCTCTCACATCGTCCAGAAGTTTCTGGTCCGTCAAGCAGGACTCAAAGGACTCCTGTGTAAAACCGGCCAGCTTGGAGATCTGCAGCAGCGCTTCCTTGGTGTTGCTGACACCAACCCAGCTCGGCTGCTGCTTGAACAGCACGTCGACCATGGCGAAGTAATTGTCCTTCGAGCAGCGCGCCAGCATGAAGCCGGCCTCGGCGCTCGGGTCGAACGGGAATTCGCGCAGGATGTAACGGGCCTTGCCTGTGTCGATATATTTGGTCTTCAGCTCAGGGAAAGTGGTCATGGCGAAATGCGCGCAATGCGGGCAGGTCATCGACGCGTATTCAACGATGGTGACCTTGGCGTCGTCCTTGCCGAGCTGCTTTTCGGGCAGCGCGCCGGGCTTGAGCAGTTCCGCCATGTCGACGGTGCCCTGCGCCTCGGGCACCTGGGCCGCCGCCGGCGTGGCGGCCGGCTTGGCAGGCGTCGACGGGTTGGCCGGTTTCACATCGGCGGCCTTGGCCTGCTCGCCGGAGTCGCTGCATGCTGCAAGCAGCGCCACCGCAGGAACAGCAGCCAGCGTGGTCAGAAGGTTTCTGCGAGACAAGCTATTGCCAAACGGGCTTTTGCCAAACGGGGCACGGTTCATGCGAATCACCTGATATCGGTTGGATTTTGCAATGCAAGGGCTAGAAAAGGCGAGAGTTGGCGCGAATTAAGGCATCGCGATCCCCAATCCAATCGGGAAACTCGATCATGAGCATCACGAATGCGCGAGATCGGTAACGCATTCATGACGCTTCTTACGACCCTTTGGGCTTCCTTTCACCCATAATCGTGGCGCCGAGCCGCTCCAGCGAAGCGCGCAGGCCGTCATCCTCGATCTTGCCGACCATGCGCGAAAGCTTCGATTTCTCGGCGTCGCTCAAAGGGCGCGGCGCCGGCTTTGGGCGCGCCTTTTGCGAAAGCACCGGTTTTTGCAGAATCTTGATGCGGCCGACCGCGTTGAAACCCAGGAAGGCGTTGACGCGGTTGATGACCTCGCCGGCCTCGTGCTGCAGATGCAGCGCAGCCATGCCTTCGCAGGCGATGATCAAGGTCGCCGGCTCGAACGGGTCGTCCTCATGCAGCCGGCGCGGCCACTGGATCTTCTCTGGCCGCGAGTAGGCGGCAAGGCGCGGTCCGGCGATCTCTTCCCAGGACTGCACCAACCCTATCGAGATGCCGGCGCGCTTCTTCAGCACCGGATCGAGGATCTCGGTCGCGAGATCGCTCACCGGAACGGGATTGCCGAAGGGCCTTTTCCCTGCCATGTGCGTTCTCCAGTCCCCAGCTCATCCGATCAATGACACCGCTCGATCAGACCCGCAAGGCATCACAGAAGGCCCCGTCCGGCGATACGGGATCCGGAGATACCAGCAAAGCTGGATCCCGGGATATCGGGGCCCGCCTGCTTGCCTGGTATGATGCGCATCATCGCGACCTGCCCTGGCGCGTGACGCCGGGCGCGTTTGCGCGCGGCGAAAGGCCCGACCCCTATCGCGTCTGGTTGTCCGAGGTGATGCTGCAACAGACCACGGTCGAGGCGGTAAAAGCCTATTTCCGCAATTTCGTCGAGAAATGGCCGACGGTCGAGGCGCTGGCGGCGGCACCCGCCGAGGACGTGATGAAGGCCTGGGCCGGGCTCGGCTATTATTCCAGGGCGCGCAACCTGAAGGCCTGCGCCGACCTCGTGGCGCTGCGAGGCGGCCGCTTTCCCGACACCGAGGCGGGCCTGCGCGAATTGCCCGGCATTGGTGCCTACACCGCGGCGGCGATCGCGGCGATCGCCTTCGACCGGCCGGCGGCGGTCGTCGACGGCAATGTCGAGCGGGTCGTGGCCCGGCTCTATTCAATCGAGACGCCGCTCAGCGAAGCCAAACCGCAAATCCGCGCCCTGGTGGAAAAGCTGGTCCCGCAAACGCGGCCCGGCGATTTCGCCCAGGCGATGATGGATCTCGGCGCGACGATCTGCACGCCGAAGCGGCCGCGCTGCATGCTGTGCCCGGTGCGCGAGGATTGCAGCGCCATTCTCAGCGGCGATCCGGAACGCTTTCCGGTCCGCCTGCCGAAGGACGACAAGCCGCTGCGCAAGGGTGCCGCCTTCGTCGCCGAGCGCGATGACGGCGCCATCCTCTTGCGCAAGCGGCCCGACAAAGGCCTGCTCGGCGGCATGACCGAAGTGCCGACCACCGCCTGGACCGCCAGGGTGGATGGCGCGACGACCGCGGACGCCGCGCCTTTTCCCGCCGATTGGCGGCGCGCCGGGCAGATCGGCCACGTCTTCACCCATTTCGCGCTCGAGCTCGACATCTTTCATGCCCACGTCAAGCGCGATGCGCCCGACGGGCATTTCTGGTCGCTGGCCCATGAAATTTCCGGGGAAGCGCTGCCCACCGTCATGAAAAAGGTAATCGAGACGGCCATACCGGGCGCGACCAAAAAGCAGCAGCATTGAAAGGACCGCAATGACCGAAATCCGCCATATCGTCTTCGACATCGGCAAGGTGCTTATCCATTACGATCCGGACATTCCGTTCAGCCGCCTGATCCCCGATGCCGAGCAGCGGAAGTGGTTCTTCGACAATGTCTGCACGAGCGCCTGGAACATCGAGCAGGATCGCGGGCGGACATGGGAAGAGGCCGAGGCGGCGCTGATCGCCGAACATCCCGATCACGCCGAGAACATCCGTAACTTCCGCCGCCACTGGCATGAGATGGTGCCGCACGCCTATGAGGACAGCGTCGCCGTTATGCTCGGCCTGATCGAGAGGGGTCATGATGTGACGATGCTGACCAACTTCGCCGCCGATACGCTTGCCGAAGCCAGGCAACGTTTTGATTTCCTCAACCGGCCGCGCGGCGTCACCGTCTCGGGCGAGATCGGCCTGATCAAGCCGGATCAGGCGATCTACGACCATCACGTCGCCGCATTCGGGCTCAAACCGCCCGCGACATTGTTCATCGACGACAGCCAGAAAAATGTCGATGGCGCCAAAGCGGCAGGCTGGCAGGCCGTGCTGTTCACCGACGCCAAGGCGCTTAAAGCAGACCTTGAGCGGCTGGGGATTGCAGCCTGATCTGAATCGCTTGCGGCGATCCGTTGATGTTTCAGCTTCAGGCGGATCAGGCCCCCGCCCGCTCCATGCCGAGGCGCGCGATGCGGCGCAGCTCGTCGATCGGGGTCAAGCCGCCGCTGCGCTCATAGTGCCAGAAGGTCCAGCCGTTGCAGGCATCCAGCCCCTGCACCTCGGCGCCGATCTTGTGGATCGAGCCGGCGCTGTCGCCGATGGCCAGCGTGCCGTCGGCGCGCACTTTCGCCGCCCAGCGCTTCTTGGCGTCGTAGAGCGTGGCGCCCGGCGTCATCAGGCCGTTGTCGATCAGGCTGATGAAGGCGACGCGCGGTTCGGCGCGCTTGCCGGAAAGCACGGTGAGATCGGCGCTTTCCAGCGGGCGCACCGCGGCGATGCGCTCATTGGCGGCATCGATATAGGCTTGTTCGCGCTCGATGCCGACAAAGTGGCGACCAAGGCGCTTGGCGACGGCGCCGGTGGTGCCGGAACCGAAGAAGGGATCGAGCACGACGTCGCCCGGCTTGGTCGAGGCCATCATGATGCGGGCAAGCAAGGCTTCCGGCTTCTGCGTCGGATGCAGCTTGTTGCCATTCTCGTCCTTGAGCCGCTCGCCGCCGGTGCAGATCGGGAACAGCCAGTCGGAGCGCATCTGCAGGTCGTCGTTCGAGGCCTTCAGCGCTTCGTAGTTGAAGGTATAGCCCTTGGCCTTCTGGTCTCGCGAGGCCCAGATCATCGTCTCATGCGCGTTCTGGAAGCGGCGGCCGCGGAAATTCGGCATCGGGTTGGTCTTGCGCCAGACGATGTCGTTCAGGATCCAGAAGCCGAGATCCTGCATGCGGGCGCCGACGCGGAAGATGTTGTGATAGGAGCCGATGACCCAGATGGTACCGCTGGGCTTCAGCACGCGGCGCGCCGCGAGCAGCCAGGCACGAGTAAAGGCGTCGTAGGCCTCGAAACTCTCGAACTGGTCCCAGTCGTCGTCGACTGCGTCGACCTTGGACTGGTCGGGCCGGTGCAGGTCGCCGTCGAGCTGCAGATTGTAGGGCGGGTCGGCGAAGATGACGTCGATCGACTTTTCCGGCAGCCGGTCGAGCGCGGCGACGCAATCGCCTTTCAGGATGGTATCCAGCCATTCGGACCGCTGGGGAGCGTGGGAAAGCTCGTCGAGAAGACGCATGGCAGACATCAAAACACCCAAAGCACGCGTTACGGTTTACTGACTGTTATGGTTACCGATCAGCGTAAACATTCAGTGAAGGCTGCAGACGCTTGCGCGGTTTGCGAAGAGCGGCCCGTTGGTGTATGCCGCACCGCTTGGGCCAGCCATGCCATGCTCCCCTTCTCAACTTCCGGATTGCCATGCCCCAGCCAGACCTTGTCATCTTCGATTGCGACGGCGTGCTCGTCGATTCCGAAATCATCGCCGCGCGCGTCGATGCCGAGCTTCTGACGTCGGCCGGATTCGAGATTTCGGCCGAGGAGCTTGCCGAGACCTATGCCGGCCTGACCTTCAAGGACATCATGCTGCGGGTCGAGGAGAAGTCGCGAATCCCATTCCAGGCTTCGCTGATCGACCGCGAGGAAGAACTCGTCGACCGCAAGCTGCGCGCAGACGTGCGCGTCATCGACGGCGCCCGCGAGGCGGTCGCGGCCGTAACCGCGCCACGCGCCGTCTGCTCCAATTCACGCACCGAGCGGGTTGAATTCATGCTGGAGAAAGTGCGGCTGCTGCCGTTCTTCGCCGGCCGCATCTTTTCGGGCCTCGATATTCCCAGCAAGAAGACCAAGCCGGCGCCGGACGTGTTCCTCTATGCCGCCGAAAAGCTCGGCGCCAACCCGAAGAACACTTTCGTGATCGAGGATTCCGTGCACGGCATCGCCGGCGCCAGGGCCGCCGGCATGCGCGTCATCGGCTTCACCGGCGCCGGGCACAGCTATCCGGGCCATGCCGATGCGCTAACCGAGGCCGGCGCCGAAACGGTCATCCGGCGCTGGGCGGAGCTCAACAGCACGATCGCGGCGCTGTCGGGGTGGTCCGAGGACGCCTAGAGAATTCAAGGATCCGGCTACGAGCGCGTCATCAGCGTCGACAGCTGGTCGGTGTCGTAGCGGTTTCGCAGATCGGCGAGCGCTTTCGGATCCGGCGCGCCCTGCGCCGTGAGTTCGGCAAGCTCTTCGAAATAATGTTCGTGACCGGGCGGAGAGACGGTCATCAGCACGCGCGCCGGCTTCTCGCTGACATTCGTAATGTTGTGCGGCATTCCCGGCGGGATGAACAGAAAGGTGCCGGGCGTTGCCCGAATCGTTCTGTCGCCGATATGCCATTCACACTCGCCCTCGAGCAGGTAAAAGGTCTCTTCCTGCACCCGGTGAACGTGTCGCCCGGTGGCGAATTCCGGCGGGATCGTCCAGTCGAACATGCTCGTATGCGTGGTATTTTCATCGGTAACGAGGAAAGCCATTGGATGGCCACGCAACATGACGCCCTTCTTCTCGTCGGGCATACGGATGACGGCATCAGCGCTCATATGATCCTCCTCTGGCAGCGCGCTTGTTTGCGGCAAGCGTTCGCGCAACATCGGCTGCTCACGCCGGAAAGTCGTGAATCCGTTGCCAAAAATTTGCTAAAAGACTCGAATGACAGCCAGGGGCGACGCCTACCAGTTCGGCCCGTTCCGCCTCGATCCCGAGGTGGGCATTCTCTTTTATGGGGCCGAGCCGACCATGCTTGGACGACGCGCCGTGGCGCTGCTGCGGCTCCTGATCCAGAGTGCGGGCCAACCCGTATCGAAGGACGCCCTGATCGAGGCCGGCTGGGGCGGATCGGCGGTTGCCGATAACAATCTGACGGTTCAGATTGCAGCCCTGCGCCGGACTCTGGCCGACGCGGCGAATGTCGCGAGTTGGATCGAGACGCTGCCACGCCGCGGCTACCGCTATGTCGGACCGGCCGTCGCCACCAATCTTCCCGACACCTCGGCCACCACCCGCGCCGCGTCGGCGCCGAGCTTACCTGAGAAACCCTCGATCGCGGTCCTGCCGTTCTCGAATTTGAGCGGCGACCCGCAGCAGGAGTATTTTGCCGATGGGATGGTGGACGACATCATCACAGGCCTGGCACGCATCAAATGGCTGTTCGTCATCGCCCGAAACTCGAGCTTCAGCTACAAGGGTCGCGCCATCGACGTGAAGCAGGTCGGCCGCGAGCTTGGCGTTCGCTATGTCCTCGAAGGCAGCGTGCGCAAGGCCGGCGGCAGCGTGCGTGTTACCGCGCAAATGATCGATGCTTCGACCGGCGCTCATGTCTGGGCCGAGCGCTACGATCGCAGCTCCGAAGACATCTTTGCGCTCCAAGACGAGATCGCACTGGCAGCAGTAGGAGCGATTGCGCCGAGCGTGCGGAAAGCCGAAATCGAACGAGTCAAGCGCAAGCGCCCCGACAGTCTCGACGCCTACGATCTCGTGCTGCAGGCCCAGCCTGACGTGGATTCAGGCATGCCGGATCAGGTGACCAGGGCGCTGGTGCTTCTCGAGCGTGCGCTCGCGCTCGAGCCGGCCTATGCACTGGCGCATGGCAATGCCGCGATGTGCCATCATTGCCTGTTCCTTCGCGCCGGCCTGCAGGAGATCAACCGTGCGTCTTCGATCCGCCACGCGCGGTCGGCCATCGTCCACGGGCAGGATGATGCGCTCGCCCTCACATGGGCGGGCTTTTCCATCGGAATGGATGCGCATAATCGCGCCGGCGCATTCGCGGCATTGGAAGCTGCGCTTGCCATCAGCCCGTCATCGGCGCTGACCTACATTCTCGGCAGCGTCATGCTCGGATGGAGCGGTGAAGCAGAGCGCGCGATAGAGTGGAGCGAGCAGGGCTTACGGCTGAGCCCGTTCGATTCATGGGCCTGGGCCGCATTTGACGCGCAGGCGATGAGCCATTTGCTGCGCGGCCGCTACGAAGAAGCTTGCCGTGCTGCCTACAAGTCCGTCCAAGCCAATCCGGCGCACAGTATCACCTATGTGCAATTGGCCGCCGCGCTGGCCAAGCTTGGCCGATTGGACGAAGCGAGGGCGGCCGCCGCCCGCGTGATCGAGCTTCAGCCTGGCTTTCGCTACAGCCGCCAGTTTGCAGGCGTGAATTGCGCGCCCGCGCTCGCGCAGGCTCTTGGCAGCGCATTACGGGCAGCCGGATTACCTGAGTAGACGACGAACACGTTTGTTTCGTTGGCCAGCGAGATGCCGTTGTTGTTTCCTGCCGTTGCTCAGTTCGTCGCCGGAGCGCGCTTCTTCCCCTTGCCTTTCGGCTTGTCGGCCGCGGCGACCGGCGTGTTCTCGTCATAGCCGGCATAGGCCTGGTAGTCGCGCGCGGTCGGCTCAGGCACCACGACGTTGTTGTCGACGAAGACGAACTGGGTAGCGGCCGATGGGTCGGTAATCTGCACCTGGTACGGATGCAGCTGTGAATAAAGCACCTCGTCGCCATGCTGAACCGCGATGCGGATCGGCATGGTGACGGTGCCGGGCGCGAACATCGGCCCCGGCACGACCTTGCCGGCGACGGCTATCTTCATCGACATCTGGCCGTTGGCATGGGTGCAATCGCGCGTCACGTCGGTGATCGACGCCTGGTAGATGATCCTTGACGGATCGCGATTGGGATCGACGGGTTGGCCGTTAGGTCCGACCTGCGCGGCCGCGGCGGCTGCCTGGGCCTCGGCGTCGGCCGCGGCGTCAACCTTCTTTTTCTTGGGCTTCGCCGTCGTGCCTTTGGCATAGGTGTTGAAATAGGCGGTGCCGTCGCGCAGCGTCACCTTCGGACAATAGGCGCGCAGCTGGCTGGCGAGGATCTTGGGATCCTGCGGCGGCGGCGGCGCGACGGGATCCTTCTTGGTTAAACCAAAGTTAAGAATACCATTGTCGCTCGATTGGCAGCCGGCGGCGGCAAGCATAAAGCCGGTGAGCGCCAGACCCGCGACAAAACGACGGTTGACCGAATAAAACCCCATGAAACTGCACTTCCCTCTCACAAAGCCGGTGACGTATAGCAACCGCGCGGCAAAAATGCGACTGAGCAGGCTCGGAAAATTAACCAATTGCCGTGGATGACTCGACCGGCAGCAATAGGCCTTTGACGATGCAATATGTGAGTACCCGCGGGGATGCGCCCGCGCTTGGATTTTCCGACGCTGTGCTGGCCGGCCTGGCGCGCGACGGCGGGCTTTACGTGCCGCGCGAGTGGCCGCAGTTTTCGGCCGCCGACATCCGCGCCATGCGCGGCCTTGCCTATCCGGACCTGGCCATCCGCGTGCTAACGCCGTTCCTCGGCGGCGAGATCGCGGCGCCCGTCTTCGAGCGGCTGGTGCGCGAGGCCTATGCGACTTTCCGGCATGAGGCCGTCTGCCCGCTGGTGCAGACCGGGAAAAACACCTTCATCCTCGAGCTGTTCCACGGCCCGACGCTGGCCTTCAAGGACGTGGCGATGCAGTTGCTGGCGCGGCTGATGGACCATGTGCTGTCAGAACGGGGCAAACGCGCCACCATCGTCGGCGCGACCTCGGGCGACACCGGGGGTGCCGCGATCGACGCATTCTCCGGCCGCGACCGCACCGACATCTTCATCCTGTTCCCGCACGGCAAGGTCTCGCCGGTGCAGCAGCGCCAGATGACGACGTCGAGCGCGGCAAACGTCCATGCGCTGTCGGTCGAGGGCAATTTCGACGACTGCCAGGGCCTGGTTAAGGACATGTTCAACGACCATGCCTTTCGCGACAGGGTGTCGCTGTCGGGCGTCAATTCGATCAACTGGGCCCGCATCATGGCCCAGATCGTCTATTATTTCTCGTCCGCATTATCGCTTGGCGCGCCCGACAGGCCGGTCTCCTTCACCGTGCCGACCGGCAATTTCGGCGATATTTTCGCCGGCTACGCCGCCAAGCGCATAGGCCTGCCGATCGAGCGGCTGATTATCGCCACCAACGACAACGACATCCTGGCGCGCACGCTGGCGAGCGGCAAATACCGCACCAAGGGCGTGTTCGCCACGACCTCGCCGTCGATGGACATCCAGGTGTCGTCTAATTTCGAGCGGCTGCTGTTCGAGGCCGCGGGCCGCAATGCCGAGACGGTGCGGCGCTACATGAACGGCCTGAAGCAGTCGGGCGCCTTCACCATCGAGGAGGGCGAGCTAAAGCGCATCCGCGCCGAGTTCGACGCCGGCCGCGCTAGCGTCGACGAGGTCGCCGCCACCATTCGCGCGACGCTCGAGGCGAGCAACTACCTGCTCGATCCGCATACGGCCGCCGCCGTTCATGTCGCCGCCGCCCAGGACTCCGGCGCGGTGCCCATGGTGGTGCTCGGCACCGCGCATCCGGCGAAATTCCCGGCGGCGGTCGAGGCCGCGAGCGGCATCACCCCTGCCCTGCCCGCATGGCTAGGCGGCTTGATGACAGCCGACGAAAAATACACGATACTTCCATCCGACTTGAAAATGGTGGAAGATTACGTGAGCCGCCACTCGCGGGCGGCGCGTTAAGGAGTACTTGCCATATGGGTGTTGAGGTAAGCCGTCTGTCGAACGGCCTGACAGTCGCCACCGAAACCCTTCCAAGCATCGAATCGGTTGCCCTTGGTGTCTGGGTGAAGTCAGGCGCCCGCAACGAGCGCGACGAAGAGCATGGCATGGCCCATTTGCTCGAGCACATGGCGTTCAAGGGCACCAAGCGCCGCAGCGCCTTCGAGATCGCCTCGGAAATCGAGAATGTCGGCGGCGAGATCAACGCCGCCACCAGCGTCGAGACGACCTCCTACTACGCCAGGGTGCTTTCCGACGACGTGCCGCTGGCGGTCGATATCCTGGCCGACATCCTGCAGGAATCCGAATTCGATCCCGACGAGCTGGAGCGCGAGCAGCATGTGATCCTGCAGGAGATCGGCGCCGCGCACGACACGCCCGACGACATCGTCTTCGACCGCTTCACTGAAACGGCCTTCCGTCATCAGACCATCGGCCGCTCGATCCTCGGCACGCCGGAGACGGTCAAATCCTTCACTTCCAAACAGCTGCACAGCTTCATCGAGCGCCAATATGACGCCGAGCGAATGGTCGTCGTGGCCGCCGGCGACGTCAAGCACGACAATTTCGTGCGCGAGGTCGAGAAGCGGCTTGGCGGCTTCCGTGCCAAGGCGGCGGGCAATATCCCGCAATATGCGCAATATGTCGGCGGCGACTTCCGCGAGGACCGCGACCTGATGGATGCGCAGATCGTGCTCGGCTTCGAAGGCCGCGCCTATCATGTGCGCGATTTCTACGCCTCGCAGGTGCTGTCGATGATCCTGGGCGGCGGCATGTCGTCGCGGCTGTTCCAGGAGGTGCGCGAGAAGCGCGGCCTCTGCTACTCGGTCTATGCCTTCCACTGGGGTTTTTCCGACACCGGCATCTTCGGCGTGCATGCCGCCACCGGGCAGAGCGACATCGCCAAGCTGGTGCCGGTGATCATCGGCGAATTGCAGAAGGCCGGCGAGAGCATCCAGCAGGACGAGCTCGACCGGGCGCGGGCGCAATATCGCGCCGGCCTGATCATGTCGGCCGAAAGCCCAGCGAGCCGCGCCTCGCAGATTGCCCGGCAATTGCTGTTGTTCGGACGGCCGATCGCCAAGGAGGAATTGATGGAGCGGCTTTCGGCGCTGACCATCGAGCGGCTGACCGACCTCTCCTCGCGGCTGTTCTCGACCAAGCCGACGCTTACCGCGGTCGGTCCCGTGGGCACGCTTGCGCCCTACGAGGCGATCCTCGAATCGCTTGCGGGCCCGCAGACGACGGCCCGCCGGCTCGCCGTCTGATCTTCGACCAAAACCGTGTTCGCGCTCCCTTTCTTTCGCCGCGACCTGCCGGCACTGAAGGGCGACAAGGTCACGTTGCGCGTGCCCTTGACCAACGATTACCGCGAATGGTCGGCGGTGCGCGGCGAAAGCCGCGCCTTCCTCGAACCCTGGGAGCCGCGCTGGCAGCCGGACGAGCTCGACCGCAATGCCTGGCGCCTGCGCATCAGCCGCTACCGCGAGGATTATGCCCAGGGCACGGCGATCGCCTTCTTCATCTTCGAAAAATCGAGCGGCAAGCTCGCCGGCGGCATCACGCTCGGCAACATCCGCCACGGCGTCGCGCAGAGCGGCCATATCGGCTACTGGATCGGCGAACGCTTCGGCGGCCGCGGCATGATGACCGAGGCGGTCAAGCTGGTGTCGCGCTTCGCCTTCGATACGCTGCGGTTGCACCGGATCGAAGCTGCCTGTATTCCCGAAAATGCCCGGTCGATCCGTGTGCTTGAAAAAGCCGGATTCCGGCGCGAAGGACTTCTGCGATCCTATCTCAGGATCAACGGCATCTGGCAGGATCACTACCTCTACGCCCGGATTGCGGACGATCCGCCGGGCGATGGAACGAAGGGCTGATTGTGACGAATTTTCCGCGATTAGCGTCGCTGTTCGCCCTCATCATGACGGTCGTCGTCACGCTTTTTTCGGCCATGCCGGCTTTTGCCGTCGAGCCGATCAAGATCGCGCGCGACGACAAGGCGCTGGATCTGTCGCGGGCCGTGGAAATCTACCGGAACCAGGGTGAGAATTTCCAGGTCTCGACGGCGCCCGGCCCCGACGGCATCGTGCGGCGCATCGAGGTGGAAGCCAATGATGCTCGCTCGAGCGGCGACTGGGCCGTCTTCGCGCTCGCCAACACCACCGACCAGCAGCTCGACCGGCTGATCGTCGCGCCGCATTTCCGGCTGGTGAATTCCGGCATCTTCTGGCCGGATCTCGGCTCCACGCGCATCGCCGCCATCACGCCCAGCGAGGGCTTCGCGCTCGACCGCCAGACAAGCCCGGACGCCGACGTGTTCCGGGTGACGCTGAACCCCGGAACGGTGGTGACCTTCATCGCCGAGCTCGCCTCGCCGAAACTGCCGCAGGTCTATCTCTGGGAGCCGGATTCATACAAGGACTCGGTCAACTCCTACACGCTGTTCCGCGGCATCGTCATCGGCATTTCGGGGCTTCTTGCGCTGTTCCTGACGATCCTGTTCGTGGTCAAGGGAACCTCGATGTTCCCGGCGACCGCGGCGCTCGCCTGGGCGGTGCTGGCCTATATCTGCGTCGATTTCGGCTTTCTCAACAAGATCATCGAGATATCGCCCGGCAACGAGCAGATCTGGCGGGCCGGCACGGAGGTGGCCTTGGCCGGAACCTTCGTGGTGTTCCTGTTCGCCTATCTCAATCTCAACCGATGGCATGGTCATTTCAGCTACGGCGCGCTGGTCTGGATCCTCGGGCTGCTGTTGATCGCGGGGGTGGCCATCGTCGATCCGGCGGTCGCCGCCGGCGTTGCCCGCATCTCGTTCGCCGCCACCGCGCTCACGGGTCTCGGCCTGATCATCTTCCTCGGCATTCGCGGCTATGACCGCGCGATCATGCTGGTACCGAGCTGGGTGATGGTGCTGCTATGGCTATGCGGGTCGTGGATGGCGATCACCGGCATGCTGGACAACGACATCGCCCAGCCGGCGCTGGGCGGCGGGTTGATCCTGATCATCCTCTTGATCGGCTTCACGGTCATGCAGCACGCCTTTGCCGGCGGCGCGCTGCATCAGGGCCTGTTCTCCGACCTCGAGCGGCAGGCGCTCGCCGTCGCCGGCTCGGGCGACATCGTCTGGGATTGGGACGTGCTGCGCGACCGCGTGGTGACCAAGCCCGATATCAGCCTGCAGCTCGGCCTTGCGCCCAACAGCCTCGGGGGTGCTGCCCGCAACTGGCTGCCGGTGCTGCATGCCGACGACCGCGACACGTTCCGCACCACGCTCGACGTGGTGCTGGAGCATAGGCGCGGCAAGGTGGCGCAGAACTTCCGCCTGCGCGGCGCCGACGGCCATTACCACTGGTTCTCGCTGCGCGCCCGCCCGGTGATCGGCTCCGACGGCGAGGTGATCCGCTGCGTCGGCACCATGATCGACGTCACCGAGCAGAAGAAATCCGAGGAAAGGCTGCTGCACGACGCCGTGCATGACAATTTGACCGGCCTGCCGAACCGCGAATTGTTCATGAACCGGCTGGAAGCGATCATCTCGATCGCCCGCACCGAGGAAAAGGTGCGCCCGACGGTCTTCATCATCGATATCGATCGCTTCAAGCAGGTCAATGACGGCCTCGGCATCTCCGCCGGCGACACCATTCTGCTCACTGTCGCGCGCCGGCTGCACCGGCTGCTCAAGCCGAAGGATTCGCTTTCGCGCTTTGCCGGCGACCAGTTCGCGCTGATGCTGCTTTCGGAACAGGATCCGGCCCGCATCGCCGCCATGGCGGACGCCATCAAGCACGCGATCAACAATCCGATCACCTTCGCCAAGCGAGAAATCGTGCTCACCGCATCGATCGGCCTGATCACCTGGACGACGGCGCAGACTTCGGCCGAGGACATGGTCAAGGACGCCGAGCTCGCCATGCACCAGGCCAAGCGTTTCGGCGGCGACAGGATCGAGCCGTTCCGTCCCGCCTTCCGCACCGTCGGCACCGATCGGCTGCAGTTCGAATCCGACCTTCGCCGCGCCATCGAGCGGCGCGAGTTCACGCTTGCCTACCAGCCGATCGTGCGGCTGGAGGATGGCAGCGTCGCCGGCTTCGAGGCGCTGCTGCGCTGGGACCATCCGCGCCGCGGCATGATCCCGCCGGGGGACTTCATTCCGGTAGCCGAGAATTGCGGGCTGATCGTGCAGCTCGGCCTGTTTGCCATGCAGCAGGCGGCCGAGGACCTCGCCACCTGGCAGAAGCAGATCGGCGACGCGCCGCTCTCGGTCTCGGTCAACCTGTCCAGCCGCCAGCTCATCCGCCGCGACCTTGTCAGCGACGTCCGCTCGGTCATCGCGCGCGCCAATCTGAAACCGCGCTGCTTCCGGCTCGAGCTGACCGAATCCCTGGTGATGGACAATCCCGAGCAGACCGCGCATGTGCTGACCAAGCTGAAGCAGCTCGGCATCGGACTGTCGCTCGACGATTTCGGCACCGGCTATTCCTCGCTCTCTTATCTGACGCGCTTCCCCTTCGACACCATCAAGATCGACAAGAGCTTCGTCGACGACGCCACGCCGAAGCGTGCCGTGCTGCTCAAATCCATGGTCAATATGGCGCATGAGCTGGGGCTTTCGGTCGTGGCGGAAGGCATTTCGGATGAAAGCGACGCGCTGGAGCTGCGCCAGATGGGCTGCGAATATGTGCAGAGCTTCATGTTCGGCGCGCCGATGCCCGGCGACCAGGTGCTGAAGACGCTGAGGGAACAATATCCGCTGACCCAGGCTTAGAGGCCGTTTGGAAACTCTGCTCCTGCGGCCATCTGGCGGCGTTTTCTGCGCTTCCGGTGCTCACGTGCGTTAAGCACGCTCCGCTCCGGTTCTCGAAATCACCACCATATGACTCGCATGAGCGAGTTTCGAAACGGCCTCTGCGTCTGCTCGGTACGGTAGGCTAAGCGTGCCCGGCGGCGGCGCTCAGATGGGCGAGGTCGATGCCGATCGAGGCAAGGATACGGTCGTATTTGCGCTCGATATCGGTGTCGAACAGAAGCTCTGGCGTCGCCGGACAGGTGAGCCAGCCATTCTCGGAGATTTCCGTTTCGAGCTGGCCGGCGCCCCAGCCGGAATAGCCGAGCGCCATGAGGGCATGGCGCGGGCCGCGGCCGGTCGAGATGGCGCGCAGGATATCGACCGTTGCCGTCAGGCAGATATCGTCGGAGACGTTGAGCGAGGATTCCACGCGATAGTCGCCGGAATGCAGCACGAAGCCGCGGCTGCGGTCGACCGGCCCGCCATTGCGCACGACGAAATCGCGCGTATGCGCCGGCAGGCGGATCGCTTCCTGCTCGTTCATGATGCCGAGTTGCACAAGCAGGTCCGGAAACAGCATCTGCTGCGTCTGGTTGATGATCAGTCCCATCGCGCCCTCGTCGCTATGGGCGCAGATGTAGATGACGGAACGCGCGAAACGGTCGTCCTTCATGCCAGGCATGGCAATCAGGAACTGATCGTCGAGGAAACCGCGTCCGGCGGCCGACTTCTTGTGGCGCAGCAAGTCCATGGCTTCAGCGTAACGCGTTTCGGCAGCGCCGAAAAGATGGTGCCAGTCCCCGATGTCACGCAAATATGATACCGGGAGAGCGATGAAGTCATTGCGCGGCCAAGAACGGACGGTCAAATCACCGCATGCGATACATGAAATTACTGGTTCTCGGCGTCGTTTTCGGGTGGGCTACAATCCTACCGGCCGAGGCCTCCTCCTCGAACTGGTACAACAGTGAAGGCGGCAAGGTTCGGCTGGTGACCACCGGCAAGCCCGACGAGGCCGGCAAGATCCACGGCGTGCTCGACATAGCGTTGAAGCCCGGCTGGAAGACCTATTGGCGCGATCCAGGCGACGCCGGCGTGCCGCCGCAACTCGACATATCGGGCAGCACCAATGTCGCCGACGCGCAATTGTCGTTCCCGCCGCCGCAGCGGCATGACGACGGCTACGGCAAATGGGCCGGCTACGATCGGCCGGTGTCGCTGCCGGTGACGTTCACGCTGTCTTCGCCCGACCAGCCGGCGACCATCGATGCCAACATCTTCCTCGGCATCTGCGAGACGATCTGCATTCCAGTGCAGACCCGGCTCAGCGTCGATCCCGGGTCCGATCCGGATAACGCGACCGACGCGGCCCTGGTGAAAACCGCGCTTGCGACGCTGCCCTCCCCGGCGCGGTCCGATTTCGGCATCAGCGTGCTGTCCAGCGACCATGAGACCCTTGTCGTCCAGGCGCAGTCGCCCGGCGATCCGCAATCCGTCGATCTCTTCATCGCCGGCGAGCGCGACTACATGTTCGGCGCGCCGGTGCGCAGTCAGAAGGACGGCAAGCTCATCTTCACCGTGCCGATCCTCGACCGGCCGTCGGCGGCGCCGACCGATGGCGGGCTGTATTACACGCTGACCAGCGCCGAGGGTTCGGTGGACGGCCTGCTGCCTTTCCCTTGATCCAGGGTCTTTCCGAGCCGCAATTCCGGACGGAAAACCGCTGCACACTTTTCCTGGAATTGCTCTGAAGAGTTGCCGGAGCCCGCGCAGTTCGATATCGAAGGCATCGATCCTTCCCATCCCCCAAGCGAGGCACAACATGACCATTGCGGTTGGCGAAAAACTGCCCGAAGCGACCTTCAAGACGATGACCGCGGACGGCGCAAAGTCGATCACCGGCGATGAGATCTTCGCCGGCAAGAAAGTCGTGCTGTTCGGCGTTCCCGGCGCCTTCACGCCGACCTGCAGCAACAACCACCTGCCTGGCTATCTGGAGAACCATGATGCCATCCTGGCCCGCGGCGTCGACACGATCGCCGTCGTCTCGGTCAACGACGTGCATGTCATGGGCGCCTGGGCGCGGTTCACCGGCGGCGAAGGCAAGATCCTCTATCTCGCCGACGGCAGCGGCGATTTCGCCAAGTCGGTTGGACTCGACAACGATCTTTCCGCTACCGGCATGGGACTGCGCTCGAGACGCTTCTCGATGATCGTCGACGACGGCAAGGTCGTGGCGCTCAATGTCGAGACCAAGCCAGGCGTCGACGAGAGTGGCGCGGCAAAAATCCTCGAGCAGCTCTAGATCAGGATCAGGTTTTCGTTGACCGCATGATCTTGTCCGAAAACCAGTTCCCACTTTTTGCGTTCGCTGACCTTTTCAGGATCGTGCTCTGATGCTCGATACCGTCTGGCGCGCAGTGGCGATCGGCATCGGCGCCACGGTGTTCATGGATATCTGGGCGATCGTCCTCAACAAGGCGTTCGGCCTGCCATTGCCCAACTGGGGCATGGTCGGACGCTGGGTGCGGCATCTGCCGGAGAGGGTCTTTCACGACGATATCGGCAAGGCCGCGCCCTATGCGCATGAAAAGGCGCTCGGCTGGGCATTCCACTATCTGGTCGGCATCCTCTATGGCGTGATCCTGGTGGTGCTCGCCGGCGCAGGCTGGCTGGCGGCGCCGACATTCCTGCCGGCCTTCATTCTCGGCATCGTCACGGTCGGGGCCGGCTGGTTCCTCCTGGCGCCGGGCATGGGCGCCGGCTGGGCGGCGTCCAAGCTTCCCAATCCGATGAAGGTGCGCGCGCTCAACCTCATAGCGCACACGGTGTTCGCGCTCGGCATGTTCTCGACGGCGCTGCTGATCCGCTAACGATTCCGGCACCGGCAGATGAGCTGAATCAGAACAGACGGTTCAGGTCCCGGCGCCCATCCACGACGCGAACGATCTCGACCAACTCTATTGGATCATCATCCGCATCCGGTACCGTTTCGTAGAGCAAACGGCGGCGCCACCAACATGCGCGTCGCGCCCGAATGTCAGGCCGCCTTACGCCTATGCGTGGCTGGTCAGCCAATTGCAGCGCCCGGTCCTCTATCCAGTCGTAGTAGCGATCGGCGGCCCTCAAGTTTTCACTGCCAATGGCCACATAGATGTCGATTAAATCGGCTCTGGCCGCTGGTGACCAGACTACCTTAACGGCCATTCGGCGCGGCGTCCTTGAGCCTCTGCCGAGCTTCCTTTCTGAGGGCGTCAAAGTCCAATGGCTCCGGTCTCCCGCTCGCCTTGCCCTCGTCCCAGAGCTGTTGCAGACGGCGCAAGTCCTCTTGGCGCAGTTCTCGCTTGGTCAACCAGTCCCGCACCGCTTCGCGCACGATTTCGCTCGTGGTCGCGTATTCGCCGGTTTCCACGGCCTCACGCATGACGGCCGCCTGCTGCGTCGTGACCGCCACGCTGATTTTTTCCACGTTTGCCATCGGCAGCTATCCTTGCTCTATGGTAGTAAATAATACTCCCTTTGCAGCACTGCAATCAAGGCACTGCAGATCCGCTGACGATCAAATGCCGGGATCCGGCGCCCTATCGTCGATCGGGCGCCAGCCGTGCAGGACGCGGCGCGCGCCGATATCATAGGCGAAGTAGTTGCCGCCGCCCGCCGGCTGATCCGCGATACGGCTGATCTGGCGGCCATCGAGCGAAAGCAGCAGAAGTGTCCCCACGCCTCCGTGGCCAACGAAAGCCATATTGCCGGTGAGACCGGCGTCAAGCACGGCGTCGACTTCGTCCGCGATGCGCTGCTGCGCGTCTATCGCCCTTTCCCATCCGCGGATGCTGTCGTGCGGCCTGGCGAAGAACTCGTCGGCAACCGCTTCGAATTCCGGCGGCGGCAGGAAGCCCGTCGCCGACCGGTCGTTCTCGTGGATCCGCTCCCGCACCTCGACCTCAAGATGAAGGTGCTTCGCCAGGATTTCCGCAGTTTCGACCGCCTTGCGTTCAGCGGACGACACGATGCGCCCTATCGAGCCAACCCAGGGCTGATCGAGCATCGCAACAGCCCTTGCCCGGCCGATGTCAGACAGCCCCCATTCCGGCACCGGAATGTTGGCGTCGATCCGAACCTGCGGATGGGTAATGTAATAGGCGATCGGCAAGGCAAACTTTCTCCGATCAGATGCGGGCTGGATGGCCGATCAGTAACTTTGGGTCGAGCGTCGCGCCTTTGCTAGCGCCGGCCGCTTCGGCTGCGCTGCAGGCTGCGCCGCCAACACGGGCTTCACCGGCCCCTTCTTGAACGGCGCCATGCCTTGTCTGGCCAGTTCGTCGGCGCGCTCGTTCTCCGGGTGGCCGGCATGGCCTTTCACCCAGTGCCAGGTGACCTTGTGGCGCCGATTGGCCTCGTCGAGCGCCTGCCACAGCTCGCCATTCTTGACCGGCTTCCTGTCGCCGGTCTTCCAGCCGTTCTTCTTCCAGCCGTGGATCCACTTGGAGATGCCGTCCATGACGTATTTGCTGTCGGTGTAGAGGTCGACCGCGCAAGGCTCCTTCAGCGCGTTTAGCGCGGTGATGGCGGCCAGCAACTCCATGCGGTTGTTGGTGGTCTCGGCCTCGCCGCCGGACAGCTCCTTGGTGACGCCGTTGTAGCGCAGCACTGCGCCCCAGCCGCCCGGCCCGGGATTGCCCGAGCAGGCGCCGTCGGTGAAGATCTCGATCTGCTTGTTCATGTCAGCCCGTATTCGGATGGCGACTTGATGGCGCGGTGGAAGCGCATGCGGCGGATATATTCGGTCGGATCGCGCTTCATCACCAGCCCGCCATCCGGAATGGTCAGCCAGTCATAGAGGCGGGTCAGCATGAAGCGCAGCGCCGAGCCGCGCGCCAGCATCGGCAGCGCCGCCTTCTCGTCATCCTGAAGCGGCCGCACCGACTGGTAGCCGGCCAGCAGCGCCGTCCCCTTGGTCAGGTTGAAGGAAAAATCCTTCTCGAAGCACCAGGCGTTGAGGCAGGTGGCGACATCATAGGCGTAGAGGTCGTCGCAGGCGAAATAGAAGTCGATCAGCCCCGACAGTTTCTCACCGAGGAAGAAGACGTTGTCCGGGAACAGATCGGCGTGGATGATACCCTTCGGCAGGCCGGTGGGCCAGTTGCGCTCGAAATCGGCGAAATCGGCGTCGACCTCAGCCGCCAAGCCGGGCTCGACCTCGTCGGCGCGCTCGTGCGAGGCCGCCCAGAGCTTGCGCCAGCCGTCGATCGCCAGCGCATTCGGCCTTCGCATCTGAAAATCCCGGCCGGCAAGATGCAGGCCGGCGAGCGCCTTGCCGACCTCGCCACAATGCGCGGCGGTCGGGCGCCTGAGCGACAGGCCTTCGAGGAAGGTGATGATGACGGCCGGCCGGCCGGCGAGCATGCCGATGACGGTGCCGTCATGCGCGGTGACCGGCAGCGGGCAGGAAATGCCCTTCCTGGCGAGATGGCCCATCAGGCCGAGAAAGAACGGCAGGTCGGCCTTGTCGACCCGCTTCTCGTAGAGCGTCAGGATGTAGGAGCCGGTCGAGGCGTGGACCAGGAAATTGGAATTCTCGGTGCCCTCGGCGATGCCCTTGTAGGAGAGCAGCTCACCAACCGGATAGGCTTTGAGGAACGCGGTCAGCTCGCCTTCGTTGACGTCGGTGTAGACGGCCATCCGGTTTCACGCCGCTCCATTGACGAAGGCCATGTCGGCCGCCGTCAGTTCGACATCGCGCAACACCCGCATCACCGGAAAATCCTCCGTTTCCGTGGCCGTGACGGCCAGATCGATGGTGACATCGAAGCGTTGCCGGAACGCGTCGATGATCTCGTCGACGATGATTTCCGGCGCCGATGCGCCGGCCGACAGGCCGAGCGTCCTGATCCCGGCAATCTCATCCCACGGAATTTCGGCGGCGCGCTGCACGAGAAGCGACATCGTGGCGCCGGCGCGCTCCGCCACTTCGACAAGACGACGCGAATTGGACGAATTGGGAGCGCCGACGATAAGGAAAAGATCGGCGCCGGCCGCCGTCTCCTTCACCGCTTCCTGGCGGTTGGTGGTGGCGTAGCAGATCGATTCGGCCGCGGCCGCATGCAGTTCGGGAAACCGCTCCTGCAGCGCCCGGATGATGCCGGCGGTGTCCTCGACCGACAAGGTCGTCTGGGTGACGAAGCCCAGTGCCGATGCGTCGAAGGGCACGAAGCGCGCTGCATCGGCCTCGGTCTCGATCAGCGTCACCGCGCCTTCCGGCAATTGGCCCATCGTGCCGATCACCTCCGGGTGGCCGGCGTGGCCGATCAGGAGCACATGGCGACCGAGCCGCTGGTGGCGCATCGCCTGCTTGTGCACCTTGGAGACGAGCGGGCACGTGGCGTCGAGGTAGAAGAGATTGCGCGCCTGGGCGTCCGCCGGCACCGATTTCGGCACGCCATGCGCGGAAAAGACCACGGGCGACTGGCGATGCTCCGGCGGAATCTCGGACAGTTCCTCGATGAAGACGGCGCCGAGGCTCTGCAGCCCTTCGACGACGTAGCGGTTGTGCACGATCTCGTGGCGGACATAGACCGGCGCGCCGTATTTCTTCAGCGCCAGCACGACGATCTGGATGGCGCGGTCGACACCGGCGCAGAAGCCGCGTGGCTGGCAGAGCCTGATCGTCAGCGGTGGCTTTTTCTGGGTCATGAATGCAAGGCCGATTCAGTCGGAACCAAGAACATGATGCCGAAAAGTGTGAAGCGGTTTTCGGACGACATCATGCTCTATCTGTTTGATTAGGCGAAATGAGGTGCGCACCCCTGCCCTGTCAAGAGCGACGGCGCTCACTGCTCCTGCGCCGGGCGGCGCAACCTCAGGATCAGCACGGCTGCAAGGGCGGCGGCCAGCCCGTACCAGGTGACGGCATATTGCAGGTGGTTGTTCGGCAGATCGATGATGGTGACGCCGCCGACCGGCAGGCCGCCGGGATTCGGCGTCTTGTCGGCATCGACGAAGAACGGCACCAGCACGAAACCGGCAGGCAGGCCAGCGGTCGCCGCCATGACGTCGCGGTCCTTCCAGTAGAAGATGTTCTTGGCGACGTCATTGTCGGGAAGCATCATCGACGGCTTCGCGGGCAGCGGATTGCGGGCGAGCCCGGTCACCGTCACCTTGCCGGCGACCTCGCCCTGCCGGCGCTTGGAAGGATCCTTGAGGTCGTAGGGAACGAAGCCGCGGTTGACGAGCACGAAGCGGCCGTCCTCGAGCTGCAGGGGCGTGTAGACGTTGAAGCCGCTGTCGCCTTGCCAGGTGGAAAAGAAGTGCCGCTCGCCCTGGTGCAGGAAAGTGCCTGTCACCGTCACGGGCGTGTAGTCGACATCGTGGGAAGCGGCGAATTCCTTCTCGACGTCCGCCAGAGCCAGCGGTGCGGAATGGGTGCGCTTGTCAATGGTTGCGAGCAGGCCTTCCTTCCAGTGCAGGCGCTGGACCTGCCAGGTGCCGAGCCCGATCAGGACAGCGAACAGGACAAGGCCGAGGCCAAGCAGCAACGCCGTGCGCGGCCGCGAAGGGCCGGCAACCAAACCGGTCGTCCCGCTCATTCGTTGGAATCCAGCCTGCCCTCGGAGGCCTTCTTCGAATACTGCAAGGTGATCAGCACACCCTTGATCAGGCGCAGCGCCGTCAGGCACAGCACCAAGGCGAGCGGTATCCACAACATGAAGTGCAGCCAGAGCGGCGGACTGAACGTCACCTCCATCCACAATGCGAGGCCGACGACGACGAAGCCGATGATCAGGATGACAAACACTGCCGGCCCATCGCCCGCATCGGCGAAGGAATAGTCGAGCCCGCAATTATAGCAGCGCTTGCCGACGGTGAGGAACCCCGAGAACAGCTTGCCTTCGCCGCAGCGCGGACAGCGGCCATGCAGGCCGGCCGAGATCGGATCGATGGGGGGCCAGATCGCCTTGTCTTCGCTCATGTTCTCACCCTAGACCTTTTCGCCCCAAAGAATAAGGCGGCCACGTCGCCGCAGCCGCCCCTTGGGATTCCTAAACCCGTCGGTTTAATGGCCTTCGATCATGGCGCCGTTGGAGGCCCAGACATAGATCGCGCTGAACAAGAACAGCCAGACCACGTCGACGAAGTGCCAGTACCAGGCGGCCGCCTCGAAGCCGAAATGCTGCTTCGGCGTGAAGTCGCCGCGCATCGCACGCACGAGGCAGACCAGCAGGAAGATGGTGCCGATGATGACATGGAAGCCGTGGAAGCCGGTCGCCATGAAGAAGGTGGCGCCGTAGATCGAATCCCTGAAGCCGAACGGCGCGTGCATGTACTCGTAGGCCTGCACCATGGTGAACAGCATGCCGAGGCCGACGGTCAGCACCAGGCCGTTGATCAGGCCCTTGCGGTCGCCATGCAGAAGCGCGTGGTGCGCCCAAGTCACCGTCGTGCCCGACAGAAGCAGGATGATGGTGTTGTAGAGCGGCAGGTGGAAGGGATCGAGGACTTCAAGCCCCTTCGGCGGCCACACGCCGCCGGTGAAGGCGGTGCGGGCATACTGGTTCGCCTCGCCGGGGAAGAGACTTGCGTCGAAGAAGGCCCAGAACCAGGCGACGAAGAACATCACCTCCGAGGCGATGAACATGATCATGCCGTAGCGCAGATGCAGCGACACGACGCGCGTGTGGTGACCCTCATGCGCTTCCTTGATGGTGTCGGACCACCAGGCGAACATCGTGTAGAGCACGATGATCATGCCGATGAAGAACAGCCACGGATTGGCGATGTTGTGGCCGAAGACCGGGAAGTTGCCGGCCTTCAGATACTGCATCAGGCAGACGCCGCCGATTGCGGTGACCAGCGCGCCGATTGAACCCAGGAAAGGCCACGGGCTGGGGTTGACGAGATGGTAGTCGTGTTGTGGTTTTGCGTGCGCGTCTGCCATATCAACCCCCGAGGCTTGCGTCGGAATCTGGAACTTTGTTGCTGCTGCCAGCGGCCGGCGCCGACGAGGCGACCGGCTTTTTGTTTTCGACCGGGAACATCGTGTAGGACAGGGTGATGGTCTTCAAGTCCTTGAGTTCCGGCACGTTGACGATGTCTGGATCGACATAGAACACGACCGGCATGTCCAGCGTCTCGCCGGGCTTCAGCGTCGTGTCGGTGAAGCAGAAGCACTCCACCTTGTTGAAATAGGCACCGGCCATTTCCGGCTGCACGTTGAACGAGGCGCGGCCGGTGATGGTGCGGTCGAACTTGTTGGTGGCGCTGTAATGCGCCTGCGCCGTCGCGCCGATCTTGATCGTCACCGAGCGGGCGACAGGCTCGAACTGCCATGGAATGCCGTTGGTGTTGGCATCGAAGCGGATGGTGATATCGCGGTCGAGCACGCGGCCGGCATATTGTTTTTCGGCGCGCTGCGTGGTCCCGCCATAGCCGGTGACCTGGCAGAACATCTTATAGAGCGGCACCGCCGCATAGGCCATGCCGACCATGCCGGTGAAGAAGGCGAGGCAGACGGCGGCGACGATGCCGTTGTTCACCTTGCGGGGCTTGCTGCTGGTCTCGCCGCCCATCAGCCGCCTCCCAACAGGCCGGAGCCGGTGATGCTGGCCCCGCTGTGACCGAAGCGCACGATGGTGGCGGCATAGAAGACGACGACCAGCGCTGCCAGCGCGAGACCGATGGCAATGGAGCGGTTGCGGCGGGCCTTCTGCTGGCGTTCGGTCAGCGTGACCAGTTCGAGGTTCTTGTCGGCCACGATCATACTCCCCCCATCATGAGCGCGCGCCCGACCACGCAGTCGACGAGATAGGCGGCAAAGATAGCGAAGAGATAGAGCAGCGAGTAGCCGAACAGCGCCTTGGCCGGCTTCATCGCGCGATCTTCGTCGGCCATGGCAAGCACTTTCCAGGCATACCAGACGAAGCCCGCGCCGAGGGCCGCCGAGACGACGCCATAGCCGGCCGTTGTGTAGCCGAGCGCCCAGGGCAGCACCCCGACCGGCGCCAGGATCAGCGCATAGGCAAAGATCTGCCGGCGGGTCGAGGCCTGGCCGGCGACGTTCGGCATCATCGGGATGCCGGCGCGGGCATAATCGTCGGATTTGAAGAGAGCCAGCGCCCAGAAATGCGGCGGCGTCCACAGGAAGATGATCAGGAATAGGACCACGCTTTCGAGGCTGACCGAGCCGGTCACGGCAGCCCAGCCGATCACCGGCGGGATGGCGCCGGCGGCGCCGCCGATGACGATGTTCTGCGGCGTCCAGCGCTTCAGCCACATGGTGTAGACGACGGCGTAGAAGAAGATGGTGAAGGCCAGAAGCGACGCCGACAACCAGTTGATTAGCACTCCGAGCGTCATCACCGACAGTACCGACAGCACGAGGCCGAAGCTCAGCGCCTCGCCTGGCGTGACGCGGCCGGACGGCACCGGGCGGCCGGCGGTCCTGGTCATCACCGCGTCGATGTCGGCGTCGTACCACATGTTGAGCGCGCCGGAGGCACCGGCACCGATGGCGATCGCCAGGATGGCGATCACCGCCATGAGCGGATTGATGGCGGCGGGTGCCGCGATCATGCCGACAAAGGCCGTGAAGACGACCAGCGACATGACGCGCGGCTTCAACAGGGCGAAGAAATCGCCTGCTGTCGCTTCCGACATGCGAAAGCCCGCTTCCTCCATCAATCTGTCCTCGGCAAGCGCCATGCGTACTTAAAGTCCATCATTCCGTTGGCAAAGACCGCCGGACGAGCCGGCGGCCGCGTATGCGTTGTGACGCTGCCTACTTGATCTTCGGCAGCTGTTCCCACTGGTGGAACGGCGGCGGCGAAGGCAGCTGCCATTCGAGCGTGGTGGCGCCCTCGCCCCACGGGTTGGCGCCCGCGACGCGCTTCTTCTGGAAGGCCTCGAACACGCCGTAGAGGAAGATCGCGACACCGACGGCTGCGATGTAGGAGCCGTAGGACGACACCATGTTCCAGCCCGCGAACGCGTCCGGATAGTCGACGGTACGGCGCGGCATGCCGGCCAGGCCGAGGAAATGCTGCGGGAAGAAGATCAGGTTCACGCCGACGAAGGTGACCCAGAAGTGGGTGTTGGCGATAACCGGCGAGTACATGTAGCCGGTCATCTTCGGGAACCAGTAATACCAGCCGGCGAAGATCGCGAACACCGCGCCCAGCGACAGCACATAGTGGAAGTGGGCGATGACGAAATAGGTGTCGTGCAGCGAGCGGTCGAGGCCGGCATTGGCCAGCTGAACGCCGGTGACGCCACCGATGGTGAACAGGAAGATGAAGCCCAGCGCCCACAGCATCGGCGGCTTGAAGGAGATCGAACCGCCCCACATGGTGGCGATCCAGGAGAAGATCTTCACGCCGGTCGGCACCGCGATGACCATGGTGGCGAACACGAAGTAACGCTGCGTGTCGAGCGACAGGCCGGTCGTGTACATGTGGTGCGCCCAGACGATGAAGCCGACGGCGCCGATCGCGACCATGGCGTAGGCCATGCCGAGATAGCCGAAGACAGGCTTCTTCGAGAAGGTCGAGACGATATGGCTGACGATGCCGAAGCCCGGCAGGATCAGGATGTACACTTCGGGATGGCCGAAGAACCAGAACAGGTGCTGGAAGAGGATCGGGTCACCGCCCTGGTCCGGCACGAAGAAAGCGGTGCCGAAATTGCGGTCGGTGAGCAGCATGGTGATGGCGCCCGCCAGAACCGGCAGCGACAGAAGCAGCAGGAAGGCGGTGATCAGCACCGCCCAGGCAAACAGCGGCATCTTGTGCAGCGTCATGCCAGGAGCGCGCATGTTGAAGATGGTGGTGATGAAGTTGATGGCGCCGAGGATCGACGACGCGCCGGCGATGTGGATCGACAGGATCGCGAGATCCATCGCGGGGCCAGGCTGGCCCGACGTCGAGAGCGGCGGATAGATCGTCCAGCCGCCGCCGACGCCGAAGGCGCCCGGCGCGCTCGGCACGAACATTGAGGAGAGCAGCAGGATGAAGGCAGGCGGCAGCAGCCAGAACGAGATGTTGTTCATGCGCGGGAAGGCCATGTCCGGCGCGCCGATCATGATCGGCACCATCCAGTTGGCGAAGCCGCCGATGAGCGCCGGCATGACCATGAAGAAGATCATGATCAGGCCGTGCGCGGCGCCGAAGGCGTTGTACATGCTCTTGCCGCCGTCGATGGCGGCGTCGCCCTGCATGCCGTAGACCATCTGGGCCAGGCCGCTGAAGATCTGGATGCCCGGCTCTTGCAGCTCCATGCGGATGGCAACCGAGAGCGCGCCGCCGACGATGCCGGCCATGATCGCGAAGATCAGGTAGAGCGTCCCGATGTCCTTATGGTTGGTCGAGTAGACCCAGCGGACCCAGCCATGCGGCCTGTGGTCGCCGTGATCGTGAGCTGCAGCCTCTGCCATGTTCCGCTCCGTTCCCTAAATCTTGCTAACCCGCGGCATCAGTTGCCGGCGGCCGCTACCTTGTTGGTACCATCGATCTCGGCCATCAGCGCCTTATTGGCGGCAGGCACGTCGGTCTTGGCCGTATCCAGCCAGGTCTTGAACTGCGCATCGGACACCACGCGCACGGCGATCGGCATGAAGGCATGGTCCTTGCCGCAGAGCTGCGAGCACTGGCCGTAGTAGAGGCCTTCCTTCTCCGCCTTGAACCAGGTCTCGTTGGTGCGGCCGGGGACGGCATCCATCTTGATGCCGAAGGACGGCACGGCGAAGGAGTGGATGACGTCGGTGGCGGTGATCAGCACGCGGGTCATAGTGTTGACCGGCACGACCAGCTCGTTGTCGACCGCGAGCAGACGCGGATAGCGGGCGCGGTCTTCCTTGCCGGCCTTGGCGCGGTCGCCATCCTGCAGAACCGCCGAGTTGAAGGAGAAGGTCTTGTCGACCTGGTACTCGTAATCCCAGTTCCACTGGTTGCCGGTCGCCTTGACGGTGAGCTTGGCTTCTTCCGGCGGCGTGTACTGCGCGGTGAGCAGCTGGAAGGAGGGAATGGCAATGAGCAGGAGCACGATCACCGGCCCGACCGTCCAGATCACCTCGATCAGCGTGTTGTGGCTGGTCCTGGACGGCACGGGATTGGCGCTGGCGCGGAACCTGACGATGCAGACCAGCAGAAGCACCAGCACGAGGATGGTGATCGGGACGATGAACCACATGGTGTAGTTCCCGAACCGCTCGATCTGCCGCATCATGTCGGTCGCCGGCGCCTGGAAGGTCATCTCCCATTCCCGCGGCTGGTCGGCACGAGCCGCCACACTGGAGAAGAGCACGGCCGAAGCGGCCGCACCTGCCAAGAATTCAGCGCTTGCCAGGAATTTCCTCATCGCCCTCTCGTCTCCCATTTCCCGCGATCTGGTCGCACCAATAACGGACGCTGCCAGGATCGGGAATCCCGGGTCTGTCCCGAGGGTGGTTCAAACCATACTCTATTTCCCTCCGCAAGAAAGGAGCGGAGGAAACCGTGCGGCATTTTTGCGCGCAGGCCGAAGGCCGCGTTCGGCGCCCGCCATGCTATATGCGCGACGGTCGCAATTCGGGCGAATTTGCTTTGGAAAAGCATGCGATTGCCGGTGTCGGGGCGGACCGGCGGAGGTCTCGTCCTTTACTTGGCCCCGGCGCGGCTTAAAGTGCCGTGATTCGCAATGGAGCCGTCATGACTTCCTGGCTTTCGAGAACCCTGGCGAAGGTCGTCCTTGCCGTCGCCTTGCTCGGTGTCGGCGTAGCCGTCGGCGCCCCCGCCTCGCCTAACGACGCCAAGCCGCCGAGCGGCACGGTGAAGTCGACGCATGGCGCGTGGTCGATCATCTGCGATACGCCTGCAGGTGCTACGTCAGAGCAATGCGTGATGATGCAGAACGTCGTCGCCGAGGACCGCCCTGAAATGGGGCTTTCGGTCGTGGTGCTGCGCACAGCCGACAACAAGGCCGAGATCCTGCGCGTGCTGGCGCCGCTCGGCGTGCTCCTGCCCAACGGCCTTGGCCTCAATGTCGACGGCAAGGATATCGGCCGCGCCTATTTCGTGCGCTGCTTCCAGGACGGCTGCTACGCCGAGGTGATCCTTGAAAAGCCGTTGCTTGACACGCTGAAGAGCGGCACGTCGGCCACCTTCATCGTCTTCCAGACGCCCGAAGAAGGCATCGGCATTCCCGTCGATCTTAAGGGCTTTGCGGACGGCTTCGCCGCCCTACCTTGATCTTCTTGCCCATGCACCGCGACCATTTCCGACGCTGAGGTCGGATGGCGAATGCGGATTTAGCGGCAGGAGGCTCCATGCGCACGTCGTTGTCCGCTTTCATCGCTGGGCTGGCGCTGGCCGGTGCGGTTTCGGTCGCCCGGGCCGAGGATGCCGAAATCCTCCAGAGGCCCGACCCCGCGGCGATCCTCGATATCGCCAAGGGCTTCGGTTCCGCCAGGATGGGCAAGGACGACAATGGCGACCCGATGATTTCGGGGCGGATCGACGGCGTTAAATACCTGATCTATTTCTACGGCTGCGAAGACCACGAGAACTGCAAGTCGCTGCAATTCGCGACCGGCTACGCCGACCCGCTTACCGCTGACCAAGCCAACGTCTGGAACGCAAAATACCGCTGGGTGAAGGCCTATTCGGGCGACGGCTCGAATTTCAGGATGGATGTCAGCTTTGCCGGCGGCATTACCAGGGCCAATCTCGAGGAGCAGTTTTCCAATTGGAACGCGATGGCCGGCAACATCAAGGACTTCGTCAACGGCAAGTGACGGCGGCGCAATCGTCGGCTTGACCCAGTTGGCGATTGTGCGACAGCAGCTTCGCGCCTACATGCCGAGGAACGATTTGTTTCCATGAATGGATTTGCCATGAACAGCCTGATCGGCCAATTCGACATTTCCGACGATCGCGTCAAGGAGATCGTCACCGAGACCATCAAGGGCGCCGACGACGGCGAGCTGTTCCTCGAATACAGCGAGAGCGAAGCGCTGATGTTCGACAATGGCCGGCTGAAGACAGCCAATTTCAACACTGACCAGGGGTTCGGGCTGCGTGCCGTGGCCGGCGAGGCCAGCGGCTATGCGCATTCGAGCGATCTGTCCGAAGCCTCGCTGCTGCGCGCGGCCGACGCCGTCTCGGCGGTCAAGGGCGGCTATTCCGGCACATTGGCCGGAGCGCCCGCCCGCACCAACCGCCATCTCTATGGCGACGAGAACCCTATCCCCTCGCCTTCCTTCGAGGCCAAGGCCAAGCTGTTGCAGGAGATCGACGGCTGGCTGCGCGCCAAGGATCCGCGCGTGCGCCAGGTGACGGCGTCGCTTGCCGCCTCGTGGCAGCATGTCGAGATCGTGCGCGGCGACGGCCAGATCGTGCGCGACATCCGCCCGCTGGTGCGGATCAATGTTTCCGTCGTGGTCGGCGATGGCGACCGGCAGGAGAGCGGCTCCTACGGCATGGGCGGCCGCAAGAGCTTTGGCGAGTTCGTCGGCGAGGAAAGCTGGAAGCATGCCGCCGGCGAGGCGCTGAGGCAGGCGCTGGTCAATCTGGAAGCGGTTCCGGCGCCCGCCGGCACGTTCGACATCGTGCTCTCCAGCGGCTGGCCGGGTGTGATGCTGCATGAAGCGGTCGGGCACGGGCTCGAAGGCGACTTCAACCGCAAGAAGACATCGGCCTTCGCCGGCCTGATGGGCCAACAGGTGGCGGCGAAGGGTGTCACCGTGGTCGATGACGGCACCATCCCCGAGCGGCGCGGCTCGCTCACCGTCGACGACGAAGGGACGCCCTCGGCGCGCAACGTGCTGATCGAGGACGGCAAACTCGTCGGCTATATGCAGGACCGCCAGAACGCCCGGCTGATGGGCATGAAGGCGACCGGCAACGGCCGCCGCGAGGGCTATGCGCACCAGCCGATGCCGCGCATGACCAACACCTACATGACCTCGGGCGACGTGGAGCCGGAAGAGATCATCGCCTCCGTCAAGAACGGCATCTATGCCGTTTCCTTCGGCGGCGGCCAGGTCGACATCACCTCCGGCAAGTTCGTGTTCGGCTGCACCGAAGCCTACATGATCGAGAACGGCAAGGTGACGCAGCCGATCAAGGGTGCGATGCTGATCGGCAACGGGCCGGACGCCATGCACCGCGTCAGCATGATCGGCAACGACATGAAGCTCGACACCGGCATCGGCATGTGTGGCAAGGCCGGACAGGGCGTGCCTGTCGGCGTCGGCCAGCCGCATCTGCGGATGAACCAGATGACGGTGGGCGGCACCAGGGTTTGAGGTCTAACCGATACCTTCGTCTTACACAGGTAAGGTGCCATGACCACCTCTGAAAAGCTGACGACCACAGTCTCGACCAAGGGGCAAGTGATCCTGCCCAGTGCCATCCGGAAACGGAGAGGGTGGGGCCGGGGAACGAGGCTCGAGGTTGAGGAAACGGCTGAGGGAGTGCTTTTGAAGCTGGCGCCTGTGTTCGCGGCGACGCAGCCGAACGATGTCTTTGGCTCCCTGCCATCCCCTGGCGCGCCGAAGACACTGGAAGACATGGACGCGGGCGTCCTCGCTGAAGCAGGGCGGCGCCATGCTCGAGATTGATGCCAACATTATCGTTCGCTGCCTGACGAACGAACATCCCGAGCAGTCTCCGCGCGCCAGGCGGTTGATTCCGGCTTGAATGCATCCTCCACCTTGAAGTGAACACAATCGTGTTAGGACATTATTAATTGTTTAATTGGCGGGGCGGGCGTTTGCGCATTAGCTTCTCCACAGTCTTCTCGTTGCGGTGGTGTGGCAATGCAGCGTTCCCCTGGCGTCGTGACTTCTTCTTTCCTCATTGGTCTCGTTTCGCTGGTTGGCGCATCATCGCTGCAAGTCGGCCCTGCAGCGGCGCAGTCGTCGCTGTTCAAGCTAGCGGCTGCGAGCTCCGCCGCAGTCGGCGGCAGCACCAGCGTCCCATATGGCTGGCTCGATTTCTGTCATCGCCGGCCGAAGGAATGCAAAGTGCCTGCCCTGCCTGCCACAAGCGTCAGGCTGACCGCGCAGAACATGAGCATCCTCAAGCGGGTAAACCAGAAGGCGAACCGCTCCATCAAGCCCGTCAGCAACTACGACCACTGGGGCACGACGATGGACCACTGGGACTATCCGACGGACGGCAAGGGCGACTGCAAGATCTACGCGCTCTACAAGCGCAAGCTCCTCCTGGAAGCGGGCTTCCCCCGGCAGGCGCTGCTGATGACGGTGGTGCGCGATCTCCACAATGAGGGCCACACCATTCTGACGGTGAAAACTGACAAGGGCGATCTCGTGCTGGACAATCTGGTCGACGAGGTCAGGCCCTGGAACGCAACCGGCTATTATTTCCTGAAACGCCAATCGCAGCAGAACCCGAACACCTGGGTGTCGATCAACCAGCGCGGCGGCACGGCGAAACGGCTGTCTCCGAACTCATAAGGGCCAAAGCGTTTCATCGTTCACGAAAACGGCGAGCCGCTCTATCTCCATGGGATTATGGCGAAGTCGCCGAGCCCGAACCTTTCACCTTTTCCCGCAATCGCTCCCGGCGTGATCAGAGCGGTCTGGTCTGCTTTGAAGGCCTGATCCGTCACATTCTCTACCTCGCAAATTCATAGGCAGGAAATCCTGCCTATGAACGAGCGTTTGCCGCCCGCGGCCAGGCAAGCCTTGCTGGCCTACTGCTTGCAGGGCGGCTCGCCGGGACGCCCGCAGGTCAGCTTCTTGTTTCCCTGCGGCGGCTGCTCCCTGGGCTGCTGCGGCAGGCGCCGTTCCTGTATCTGAGGCTGAGGCCGTAGCTGCTGCTGCAAGCGTCTTTCTTGCATCTGAGGCTCAGGCCTCAACTGCTGCAGGCGTCTCTCTTGCATCTGAGGCCTTGGCTGCGCCTGGAACTCCGGCCTTTGCGGCCTGAGCACCTGCACGTTCGGTCTTTCCTGCTTGAAGTTGCGCTGGACATTGGTGCCTGCGCCGGCGGAACCCTCTTCGCCGTTCGGCAGCCTGCGGAACTTCCTGTTTGCATTGGCCGAGCCCTGATTCTGGTCGGAGAACACACTCGGATTGTTTCTCCTGAGCCGCTCCTGCACACTCGCCCGATTGTCGGCCGGCGCGCCGTTGACGGTCGGCAGCTTGCGGAACTTCTTACCTCTATCGCCTCCGTTGACCGTGCCTTGATCGCTCGGGCTGACAGCTGTCTGGCCTGCCGACAGATCCTTGCGTGTCAGCTTCCTCGGTCTGCCTTCGTTCTGGCCGGACAACGCATTCGGATTGTTCTTCCCGAACCTCTGCCGGGCGTTCTGCCCGTTCTCGCCTGGCGCGCCATTGACGGTCGGCAGCTTGCGGAACTTGCCCTTCCTGCCCTGATCGTCGACGACTCCGTTCTGCTGGCCGTTGCCGGTAACGGGGGCGCCGGCATTCCCGGTAGCCTGCTGGTTGCCAGTCACAGTGCCTTGCTTGCCCAGCACCTTCCTGTTGGGCGCATTCTGACCGTTGAGCACCGGCTTGCCGTTGACGAGCGGCAGCGTCTTCCCGTCAGCTCCCGGCAAGGCGTGATCGGTCGAGAGCTTGCCCATCGTCCTCGCCTGCGGCGTCGCACCCGGCTGCTGGCCCTGCGTGACAGCCTGGCCCGGCTTCAGCGGCTGGCCGCCCTGGTTTTGCTTGAACAGCACTGCCCTTTTCTGCAGCACCGGCGGCAGCGCCACCTTGGCTGCCAGGGAGGCCGCGCCCGCACCAACCGCCATCTTCTGGCCGGTGGTGAGGCCGCTCGGTGCATTGGCGCTCGGCTGTCCGGCCTGATTGGCCGGCTCGTTGTTGATCGTCGTGTTGTTGATGTTGTTGATGACGGTCGTGTTGTGAATGTTGTTGAAGATGATGTCGTTCGGCGGCGGCACGATGTCACGCGGCGGCCTGACCCAGACCGGCACGGGGACGAAGACCGGCGTCGGCAGGATGTAAACATCGACCGGCGGCGGGGGCGGCGTCAGCACGACGAAATCCGGCGGCGGCGGCGGCAGGAATATCACGTCGATCGGCGGCGGAGGCTCGAATTCGAAATCGGGATCGTCGAAATAGAGCACCGGCCTGTCGACATAGATGATTTCCTCCGGCGGCGGCGGCGGCACGTCGTAGACGATGACGGTGAAGCTCGTCGGTGGCTCGAGCTCGGCGTCGAAATGCTCCAGCCGGCGGCGCGCGTCCCAGGCATGCAGCCCGTGCGGATAGCGCTCGAGGTAGGACCAATAGGCCTCCGGCGTATCCCGCAGCCATGTTTCGCGCCAGGTGATCGCCTCGCGCCGCGCCGCGATGATGGCCCGCACACGCTTGGCCATCGGATCGTGCGGATAGGCGACGAGGAATTCCTCGTAGCCGCGCATGGTATCGCGGTCGAGTGCCGCGACATAGGCGCCATGCGCATTGAAGTCGCGGATCGGCCTGGTCCGGTTGGCCCGTTCTTCGGCCTCCGAAACCTTCGGCGGCGGCGCGTCCGGAGCGCGTTCGAAGAAGACGAAGGGCGCGCTGATCTTCGAGGCGTCCCACGGGACTTCGGCGCCTTGCGTCACCTCGTTGACGCGTAGCCGCGTGCGGTCGAAAACATCGTCAAGCGACAAGCCGCCTTCGCGCATCATCTCGGCGAGCGCCTGAGCATAGGCGCCGTATGGGCCCTTGCCTTCCGGCGCAACCGTTCCGGGCGCCGCGTTGAACGCAATCAGCATGTTGGGGTCGGGGTCGACCAGCGCGAGACCGCTGGCCAGCGGCTGGCTCATTTTCGGAAGAGCATTCGGCCGTGCTGCGTCGAGGACGACGATATTGACCTTCGCCGGCAGTCCCGCCAGGGACTTGGTGATATCGGAGAGCCGCATCGCCTGCAGCGGCACGTCGGCCGGATTGGCGATCTGGGCGTCGACCGGCAAGAAATAGTTTTCGCCTTCGAACTGCACGCCGCGGCCGGCGAGGTATACGAAAACGGTCGCGTCCGGGCCGGCGGCGGAAACCTTTCCAAGGAAATCGCGCAGCGCGCCACGCAACGATTCCTGGTCGACATCGCGTGCGCCGACCACATCGAATCCAGCTGCCTGCAGGGTCTGCGCGATCAGACCGGCATCATTCGCGGAGGTGACCAGCGCATCCGACGGATAGGCGGCGTTGCCGATGACGAATGCGAGACGTTTCTGCTGTTGGGCGAGCGCGCCCGTCGTGGACGCGACGGCGAACACGATGAGAACGACGACAAGACCGATGACTTTCCGAAGCGAGCGCATTGCAATCCGCCATCCTTGTCCGCCATTCGTCCAACGTGATAACGCCGGAGGGGCAGGAATGTTTCCCTAACCGCAGAATTAAGACCCTGCAAAAAGGCGGCTTTAGGGCGCAATTTCGTCGAAAGAACAGAGGCTTCACAATCTTCACGCGAGCCCGGCCGCGAGCTACCGCCGCCGCTTCGGCTTCTCCAAAAGCGCGACGGCCTCGACATGCGGCGACCACAGGAACTGGTCGATCGGCGTGACGCTCTTCAGCGTATAGCCGCCGTCGATCAGGATGCGCAGGTCCCGTGCCAGCGTCACCGGATTGCAGGACACCGCGGCGACCAGCGGCACGTCGGAACGGGCGATCTGCTTCGACTGGTCCTCGGCGCCGGCGCGCGGTGGATCGAAGACCAGTCCGTCGAAGGCGTTCAACTCCTTGAAAGTCAGCGGCCGGCGAAAGAGGTCGCGGCGTTCGCTGGTCACGCGCTTCAGGCCGCTGGCAAAGCGGAAGGCGCGGTCGAGCGCGGCAAGCGCCGGCGCATCGCCCTCGACGGCATGGACCTCGGATTGCGCGCCGAGCCTGAGCGCGAAGCTGCCGCAGCCGGCGAACAGGTCCACGACCTTCCTGGCGCGCGACAGATGCTGGCCGACAAGGTCCGCCATCGCCTGCTCGGCGGCCTCCGTGGCCTGCAGGAAGGCGCCGGGCGGCACGGCGACCGCGACCGGTCCGAACTGCACGACCGGCTTCTTCGGCTCGACCACGATCTCGCCGTCGACGGAAAGCCGCGCCAGGCCTTCGGCCATGACGAAATTCGACGCGATACGGCGCTGGTGGTCGCCAAGCTTGCCGGCATCGTGCACGGCAATGTCGAGGCCCGAAGCCGTGACTGTCACCGTCATATGAAACGCCTTCGGGGTGGCGCAGACCAAGCCGGCCAGGGCACGCAATTTGTCGAGCGCCGAGACCATCGCCGGCAGCGAGATCGGGCATTCCTCGATCGGGATGATCTCGGAGGACAGCGCGCGCACGAAGCCGAGCAGCATGCCGGCGTCCGTGCGTCTGGCGCTGAAGGTGACGCGGCGGCGGGTGTGCGGCGCGCAAGGCACCAGCGCAGCGATCTCGCAGGCGATGCCCTTGGCCTTCAGCGCGTGCACAACCCTCTCGCGCTTCCATTGTTGGTAGGCTGTGGCCTCGTAATGCTGCAGCGCGCAGCCGCCGCATTCGGTGAAATGGCGGCAGGCCGGATCGATCCTGAGCGGCGAGGCTTCCAATACCGACATCAGCGCGGCGCGGTCCTTCTGGCGCGCGGCCGTGACCGTTTCGCCGGGCAGCGTGAACGGGATGAAGACCTCCCCGCCGTCGGCATTGGCGATACCGTCGCCCTGCGAGCCGAGCCTTGCAATGGTGAAGCGTGTGCTCATCGCCCGTCCTTCATGGCGGCGAGCAGGAACTCGCGGTTGCCGTCGCCGCCTTCGATCGGCGACGGCTGGAGTCCCAGCACGCGCCAGCGGGGAACACCCGCCAGCCAGTCGCGCAGGTTCCCGGCAATCCGCTCGGCATCGCCCGGGTCCTTGAGCAGGCCGCCCTTGCCGATGGCCTCGCGGCCCGCCTCGAATTGCGGCTTGACCAGCACAACTGCCTTGGCGCCCTCGCCCGCCAATTCCAGCGCCGGCGGCAGCGCAAGCTTCAGCGAGATGAAGCTGACGTCGCAGACAAGGAAACCGGGAATACGGCCGCCGAGATCGGCTGCCGTCAGATCGCGCGCGTTCAGCCCTTCGATCACGGTCACACGCGGGTCGCCGGCAATGTCTGGATGCATCTGGCCGTGACCGACATCGATCGCTGTGACATGCGCCGCGCCGCGCTCGAGCAGCACCTGGGTGAAGCCGCCGGTCGAGGCGCCGATGTCGAGCGCCTCGCTGCCGGAAGGATCAAGGCCGAAATGGTCGAGGCCGGCGATCAGCTTCAACGCGGCGCGCGACACATAGGCCTGCGCCGGATCGTCGATGGCAACCAGGCAGTCCGGCGCGACGGGCTGGCCGGGCTTGCGGGCGACGGCGCCGTCAACCGTCACCGTGCCGCGCTCGATCGCGTCGCGGGCGCGCGAGCGGCTGGCAAACAGACCGCGCCCGACGAGCAATTCGTCGAGCCGCTGGCGCCGGCTGGCTGGCAAAGGGGAACTCATCGGCCTTCATTGACGAAAGCCGGGCACGAACGCAATGGTTGAATACGGCGCAAGAGGCTGCAGAATGCCGACAGGAACGGGCGGTTCGCCAGTCGGTGGAGGTGGCAATGCTGAGGGGGACCTGTCATTGCGGCGCAGTTCATTGGACGCTGGAAGGCGATCCCGGTGGAATCACCGCATGCAATTGCACGCTTTGCCGCCGCTACGGAGCGCTCTGGGCCTATGACTATGTCGATGAGCGCATCCGCGTCGCCGGACCGGTGAAATCCTACACACGCGCCGAGGTGGCGGAGCCCGCGCTGGAAATCCTGTTCTGCCAGACCTGCGCCTGCGTGGTCGCCTGGCGAGGCCTGCGTTCCGGCAAGAGCGGCCGCACGCGCATCGCCGTCAATGTCAGGCTTGCGCCGCCCGAAGAGGTCGCCGACCTGCCGATCGACCATTTTGACGGCCTGGATAGTTTCGACGACCTGCCGCGCGACGGCCGCTGCGTGCGCGATATGTGGTTCTAAAAAATAGTTCGCGACACCTGGCGCTCGACGGCGGGCATCAGGCCGTCATTGCCGGAGGCTTGCTTGCGCGGCGGCTCAACCGGAGTGAGCGCGACGGGACCTGCATCCGGCAGCACGACGAGTTGAGGAACCTGCTTATAGGAGAAGCCGCCGCGAATATTGCCCATCTTGCCGGCAACGATATCCAGCACCGCCTTTTCGAGATTGCGGTCGTAACGCGTCTCGGCTGCGACCGGCGCAATCATGCCCGCCAAAAGGGCCATGCCGCACAGAAGCGTTTTCATTTTTGATTGTCTCCCTGCCTGGCTCGAGCTTCTAGCAGGGCGCCGTTGAAAATCGGCCAAGAGACAGGGTAAGCGAACCGCCAAACGGGAGCGTTAACAGATACTTACATCTGGCATCCGGCAAACCGATCCGGCGCCTGATGCACTGATTCAGGCGCGCTGCGCCTGCACGCCGCGACCGAGCGCGGCGAAGACAGTGCGCACGATGCCTGCCGAATCCAGGCCGGCATCGGCATACATCTTTTCCGGCTTGGCATGGTCGGTGAACGCGTCCGGCAGCACCAGCGGCCGTACCTTGAGGCCGCTTTCCAGCAGGCCTTCATGGGCGAGGAAATGCAGCACCTGGCTGGCGAAACCGCCGATGGCGCCCTCTTCGACGGTCACCAGCACCTCATGCGAACGGGCGAGCCGCCGGATCAGATCCTCGTCCAGCGGCTTGGCGAAGCGGGCGTCGGCAACGGTCGTGGAAAGGCCCGCGGCGCCAAGTTCCTCGGCCGCCAAACAACAATCCTGCAGCCGCGTGCCGAAGGACAGCAGCGCGACCTTGGCGCCTTCCTTCACGATGCGGCCCCTGCCGATCTCCAGCAGTGACCCGCGCTCCGGCATGTCGACGCCGACACCATTGCCGCGCGGATAGCGGAAGGCGATCGGGCCGTCATCATAGGCAGCCGCGGTGCGCACCATATGGCGAAGCTCCGCCTCATCGGCGGCGGCCATGACGACGAAGCCCGGCAGCGTGGTCAGGAAGGTCGTATCGAAAGCGCCGCAGTGAGTGGCGCCGTCGGCACCGACGAAACCGGCGCGGTCTATCGGAAAACGCACCGGCAGTTTCTGGATCGCCACGTCATGGACGACCTGGTCGTAGGCGCGTTGCAGGAAGGTCGAATAGATGGCGGCAAAAGGCTTGTAGCCTTCGGTGGCGAGCCCCGCGGCGAAGGTCACCGCATGCTGCTCGGCAATGCCGACATCGAAGGTTCGCTTCGGAAACGCCTCGCCGAAGAGATCGAGGCCGGTGCCGCTCGGCATGGCGGCGGTGATGGCGACGATGCGGTCGTCCTCGCGCGCTTCCCGGATCAGGCTCTCGGCGAAGACCTTGGTGTAGGCGGGCGCGTTGGCCGGCGCCTTGGCCTGCGCGCCGGTGATGACGTCAAACTTGTTGACGCCGTGATATTTGTCGGCTGCAGCCTCCGCCGGCGCGTAGCCCTTGCCCTTCTGAGTCACGACATGGATCAGCACCGGGCCTTTGCCATTGTCGCGGACGTTCTTCAGCACCGGGATCAGATGTTCGAGATTGTGCCCGTCGATCGGACCGATGTGATAGAAGCCGAGCTCCTCGAACAAGGTGCCGCCGGTGACGTAACCACGCGCATGCTCGACCGCACGGGTGATGGCGCGGTCGGCGCGCTTGCCGAGATAGGATGTCAGCTTCTTGCCGAAATCGCGAAGGCCGAGATAGGCCTTGCCGGAGGCGAGCCTCGCCAGATAGGCGCTCATGGCGCCGGTCGGCGGCGCGATCGACATGTCGTTGTCGTTGAGGATGACAATCAGCCGGGCGTCGAGCGCGCCGGCATTGTTCAGCGCCTCGAAAGCCATGCCGGCCGACATCGAGCCGTCGCCGATGACGGAAATGACATTGTTGCGGGCGCCCGACAAGTCGCGCGCCATGGCCATGCCGAGACCGGCCGAAATCGAGGTCGAGGAATGGGCGGCGCCGAACGGGTCGTATTCGCTCTCGGCGCGCCGGGTGAAACCGGAGAGGCCGCCTTCTTGGCGCAGCGTGCGAATGCGGTCGCGGCGGCCGGTCAGGATCTTGTGAGGATAGGTCTGGTGGCCGACGTCCCAGATCAGCCGATCCTGCGGCGTGTTGAAAACGTAGTGCAGCGCGACAGTCAGCTCGACAACGCCGAGGCCGGCGCCGAGATGGCCGCCGGTCTGCGACACGGTATCGATCAGCTCGGCGCGGAGTTCCGCGGCAAGCTGCGGCAGCGCGCTCTCATCAAGCGTCCGCAAATCCGCCGGAATGCGGACCTTGTCGAGCAGCGGCGTGTCTGGCTTCACTCGGGGCGCGTCCTGCCTTATCGATCGAACACGGCGCTACCAGCAGATTGCGCCATAATCATGCGCGGGAATAGGCCGCCGGCGGGCGAATGTAAATGCGCGCCAGTGACGCGTGCTACGCTGCAAGGTGTATTGAGATTCAGGTCAGGCCGCGCCGAAAATGATGGATTCCGAGAACCGGAGCGGAGCGTACTCAAAGTACGTGAGCACCGGAAGCGCAGGAAACCGGCATTTGCAGGCCGGCCTCACCTGAATATCAACACACCTTAGTTCTCGGGCAGCGGAATGAACTCCTCCTCATCGCCGGGAACGATATCGAAGCGGCCCGTCTTCCATTCCTGCTTGGCCTGCTCGATGCGTTCCTTGGAGGACGAGACGAAATTCCACCAGATGTAGCGTTTGGAGCCGAGTGAAGCGCCGCCGAACAGCATGAAATGCGCGCCGCGCTCGGACGAAACGACGATCTCCTCGCCCGGCTTGAACACCAGGAGCCGCTCGGCCGGGAAAATATCGCCGGCGATCGAGATGTTGCCCTCCAGCGTGTAGATGGCGCGCTCCTCGGCATCGGCCGGAATCTTCACGCTGGCACCGGCGGCCAGCCTGAGGTCGGCGTAGAGCGTGTCGGAAGCGGTCGCCACGGGCGAGCGAAGGCCTGAGAACGCGCCGATGACGACGCGGCCGCTGACACCCTCGGCATCGATCTGCGGCAAGCGGGCCACCGACGTGTTCGCGAACACCGGGGCAATCTCCTCCTTGCCGTCGGGCAGCGCCAGCCAGGTCTGCAGGCCGGAGACCGACATTGGCGTGCCGCGGAGTTCCTGCGGCGTGCGCTCGGAATGAACGATGCCGCGCCCTGCGGTCATCAAATTCACGTCGCCCGGCGCGATCACCATTTCGGTGCCGAGCGAATCCCGATGCCTGATCCTGCCGTCGAACAGGTAAGTGACGGTGGACAGGCCGACATGCGGATGCGGGCGCACGTCGAGCGCATGGCCGGCGCGCAGGATCGCCGGGCCCATGCGGTCGAAGAAGATGAACGGCCCGACCAGCCGGCGCTTCGCCGTCGGAAGAGCGCGGCGCACCTCGAAGCCGCCAATGTCCTTGGCGTTCGGCACGACCATCAGCTCGATCTGATCGCAGGCGAAGGCATCGCCGGGTTCAGGGTCGTTTCCCGGAAAGAAGCTCATGTCGGATCCTCAGGCGAAACGCAGCGCCGACCTGGCCTTCGCCTTGGCAGCTTCTTCCTCGCGGTTGCGCGGTTCCTGGTTGGTTTCGAGCGAATCGATCAATTCGCGCGCGACAGCCGCGATCGCCTCGACGGCATGGTAGAAGGCATGCTCGTTGCGCTTGGACGGCTTGGTCGAGCCGCTAAGCTTGCGCACGAACTGAAGTGCGGCATCATGCACTTCGTCATTGGTCGCCGGCGGCTCGAAATTGGCCAAGGTCTTGATGTTGCGGCACATGGCTTGAACTCCTTACCTGCTTTCTCTGCCCTTACCCGGTCTGAGATCATCCGCTGAGGTGTTGAGATTCAGGTCAGGCCGAGCCGAAAATGGTGGTTTCCGAGAACCGGAGCGGAGCGTACTTGAAGTACGTGAGCACCGGAAGCGCAGGAAGTTGCCATTTGCAGGCCGGCCTCACCTGAATATCAACACCTCAGTCGGCGTCCAGCGGTTCAGTTCCCACCGGCTTGCCGTCGCGCGACAGCCTGATCTTTTCGACCTTGTCCTCGGCCGCTTTCAGCAGCCGGTCGCAATGCGCCTTCAGCGCTTCGCCGCGTTCATAGATCTTGATCGACTGGTCGAGCGGGACGTCGCCGCGCTCAAGATCATCGACGATCTTCTCAAGCGCGTCGAGCGCCTGTTCGAAGCTCATCGACTTGACGTCCTCATTGCCTTCCAATGCCATACCCTATCCCTTCATCAGCCGCCCGACATGGGCGGCGACTGAAAATGCCAGTCCCTGCAGATCGTAGCCGCCTTCCAACAGGCTGACGAGCCTGTTGGAGCTATGGCGCCCGGCGCGCTCCATCAACTGGCCGGTCGCCCAATCGAAATCGTCCTCGGTCAGGTTGATCTCGGCCAGCGGATCGCGGTGGTGCGCGTCGAAACCGGCGGAAATGATGATCAGATCCGGCGCGAATGCGTCGATGGACGGCAGCACGCGCGACAGAACGGCGTCGCGGAACAGGTCGCTGCCGGTCTGCGGCGCAAGCGGCGCGTTGACGATATTGCCTACGCCGGTCTCGCCCTTCGCTCCGGTGCCCGGATACAGCGGCATCTGGTGCGTCGAGCAATAGAGCACCGACGGGTCGTCCCAGAAGATGTCCTGCGTGCCATTGCCGTGATGAACATCCCAGTCGACGATGGCGACACGCTCGGCCTGGTGCTTCTTCTGCGCGTAACGGGCGGCGATCGCCGCCGTGTTGAACAGGCAAAAGCCCATTGCCGTGGTCTTTTCGGCATGATGCCCCGGCGGACGAGCGGCGACGAAGACGTTTGCCGCACGGCCCTCGAAGACGTCGTCCACCGCCGCGTTGGCACCGCCGATCGCGGTGATCACGGCCTGCCAGCTTTTCGGGCTGGCGCTGGTATCGGCGTCGATCGAGACGATGCCGCTCTCAGGGATCGCCGCGCGCACGCGCTCGACGAAATCCTCGGGATGCGCATAGAGGATCGTTTTCTCGTCGCCTTCCGGCGCCTTGACGCGGTCGAGCGCCGCAAAAGCCTCGTCGTCCAGCACGCGCTCGATGGCGCGCAGGCGGTCTGGCCGCTCGGGGTGACCGGGCGGGGTGAGGTGTTCAAGGAAGATCGGATGCGTGTAGAGACGGGTGGCCATGGCGCCTAATCTAGGGACCTGGCGGCCGAATGACCATGTTTGGCAGGCCGAATGGCTGGGGAAAATCGCGTCTTGCCGTGTCGCTAACGCCATTGGCGCGGCCCGAGCTTCGCTGTAAGGTCGCGTCGCTGCCTGGTGCCCGCGACGCGGGAGAATCGGGAACACGGTTGAACTCCGTGGCGTGCCCAACACTGTAAGGGGGACCGCGCCGGCAAACGCCACTGTCGAAGACGGGAAGGCGCCGGATGCGGGACGATCCCGAGCCAGAAGACCGGCCCGGCAGACATGGTTTTCCGCTTGGTCAGGCGGGGGACTGCTTGTCGCAAGGGGAAAAGCGATGACGGCAGCAGCGATCGCCGCGAGTGGCGACGACTTTGACCAATTGGCGCGCGACGCGGTCTACCGGGCCATGTTCACCAGGCGCGACGTGCGCAGCCATTTTGTGCCCGACGATCTCGATGACAGCCTGCTGGCGCGGCTCATCACCGCCGCGCATCACGCCCCGTCGGTCGGCTATATGCAGCCGTGGAATTTCATCGTCATCCGCGATGCCGAGCGACGCAGACAAGTGCGCGACCTGTTCCTCGCGGCGCGCGAGCAGGAGCTGCCGGCGATCGAGGCGGAACGGCAGGCGCTCTACCGCAAGCTGAAGCTCGAAGGCATCTGCGAAAGCGCGCTCAATCTGTGCATCACCTGCGACCGGCAGCGCTCGAAGGACTCGCCGCTCGGGCGCTGGCACAATCCGGAGATGGACCTCTACAGCACCGTCTGCGCGGTGCAGAATTTCTGGCTGGCGGCGCGGGCCGAAGGTGTTGGCGTCGGCTGGGTGAGCATCATCGAGACCGAAGCGCTGAAGCGGCTTCTCGCGATCCCCGAACATGTCATGCCGATCGCCTATCTCTGCGTCGGCCGCGTCTCGGAATTCGCGCCGAAGCCGGACCTTGAGGCGCATGGCTGGGGCAAGCGCCTGCCGCTGCCCGAACTGGTCATGAGCGAGACGTTTCGCGGCGCCGGCGAGGCGCCGCTTAAATCGGCAATCGCAAAGCTTGGCGGCCCATCAAAGCCATGATCAGGCGGCCCTCGGCGTATCCCAGCGCGAGCCGCCGCCAAAAGAGCCCAGTGCCTTGTCGCGCAATTCCCTGAATTTGGACGAGGTCTCGGCGAGCCGGCGGTCCCATTCGGGATTGGGTGCTTGGCCTTCGATGGCTTCGAAATAGACCTGCATCAGCGAGGCGATGGCAAAAGGCTCGATGAAGGCTGCCTTGAAGGCCCAGGCAAAGACGATGGCGAGCACGAAAGCCCAGCCGGCAAGCTGGCCCGGCATGACCCACAGAATGGCGGCCGCGGGCGCCAGCATCAACAGGAAGATGACGAAGGAAACGCCCCACATGATCGCCGCCAGCCAGACGGCGTTCTTGACCATGTGCTTGCCGTTTTGCGCGTAGAGCACGACGCCTTGCCGCGCCGTCTCGAAAGGCGAGCTCGAATTGATGCGGATGTTGTAGCCGAGGATGATCTCGTCGACATAGGTCAGCGACAGGCGGATCACCGTGTTGATGAAGCTTACAATGCCGCTCAGGCCCGGAATGGGCAGGAAGGCGGCGATGCCGCCGATCAGGCCGGTGATGGCGCGGATGGCGCCCTTGACCAGCTGGTCGACGACGAAAAGGATGTTGGCCTCGGCGAAGCGCTGGGCGACCACTTCCTTGGCGTAGGCGATCTGGCCCTGGCCATCGGGAACGTCACGGCCGTCGATCAGATGCACCATGACGGCGATATGGCCCGCTTTCAGCACATAGAGGATGTATTCGCGGATCCAGTAGACGGCGATCGAGACGACGCCGAAGCCGACCACGCCACCCCACAGCGCGAAGGACATCGGGCCGTCGGGATCGGTGGAGATGTGGCCGACGCCATAGCCGACGCTGGCACCCGTACCGGTCGCCATGATGTAGGCGACCGTGATGCCGAAATAGACGATCATGCGAAAGACGATGAACGGCCATGTCCGCATCATGATCGACACGGATCTGGCGATGCTGAAGTCCCACATGCCCCGAGTCTCCCACCCTTAAGAGAATGGCCGGAGAGCATGCGCTTGCCCCGGCGATTGTCAATCGCGGCAGGGTTGCGCCGGCCCGAAACCGGTGCACAAGCCGGTGGCTTGGTTACCCGAGCGTGCCGTCAAGGCTTCTTTCGCAATCCTTCGAGCAACTGCTTGAAGGCCGCGATCGCTTTTTTCGAGGTCGCCTCGGGATCCGTCGAATTGGCGATGCGCTGCGCGGCCTGGCTGCTGGCGCCATTGATCAGCCGTGAGGTCGTCTCGGGATCAAGCTCCGGAACGACCTCGCCCTCTTCCTGCAGCCTGGTCAGATGGTTGGTCATCGAGGCGGTGCAGGCGCTGGCATTCGGCCACTGCGCCGGGTCGCCGAGCACCGCCGGGCCGTCGCGGAACATGATGCGCTGGATTTCCGGCTCCAGCGCCATCTCGATATAGGTGGTGCATTCGTCGACGAAATGCTGCCAGCGGGTCGGCGCTTTCGAAGCCACCTCGTTCACCCGCACAGCCATTTCGCCGTCGATCTCGGCGATCACCGCCTGCAGCAGTCCCTTCTTGTCGCCGAAATGATGGTAGAGCGCGCCGCGCGTGAGGCCGGCCGACGCGGTGAAATCGTCCATCGAGGCCTCGGCATAGCCGATCGTGCCGAAAGCATGGCGAGCGGCTGCGATCAGCTTGGCGCGCGTCTCGGCGATCATCTCCTTGCGCGGTCTGTGCATGGTTCTGGCCTATTCACATACGCCTCGTATGCCAATTGACATACGCGGCGTATGAACTACCTCATAGTCATACGCAGGGTATGTAATTTTAGTATGCACCATTGTCGAGGAGCAGGATCATGCGAAACCCTTATTCGGACATCTTTCGGGCTCCCGGCACAAAAGGCTTCGCCGCGGCGGCTTTCATCGCGCGCTTGCCGATCGCCATGGCCCCGATCGGCATCGTGGCGATGCTGTCGCAGACGCATGGCGAATACTGGCTGGCCGGCGCCGTCTCGGCGACCTATGCGCTGGTCAACGCTTTCCTGTCGCCGCAAGTGTCGCGGCTGGTGGACCGGCGCGGCCAGACGGCGATCGCAGCACCCATGACGCTCGTCTCGGTGCTTTCCTTCGCAACATTGATCGTTGCGGCCAACCAGCATTGGCCGGTCTGGACCTTGTTCGGGTCGGCGCTACTTGCCGCCGCCATGCCCAGTATCCCGGCGCTGGTCAGGGCGCGCTGGACCGAGATATTTCGAGACCGAGCCGAGTTGAACACGGCCTTCGCCTTCGAATCGGCCGCGGACGAGCTGGTTTATATCGCCGGCGCTTCGCTGTCGGTGGGCCTGAGCGCGGCGCTGTTCCCGGAAGCCGGCATGGTGATCAGCACGTTGCTGCTTGCGCTCGGCTCGGCGGCATTCCTGCTGCAGCGCTCGTCCGAGCCGCCGGTCCGCCCGGCGGAACATGGCGCGGCCGGGTCGGCGATCCGCCTGCGGCCGGTGCAGATCATCACCTTCGCGCTGATCTTCGTCGGCGCGACCTTCGCCACCACGGAAGTGACGACGGTGGCGATCACCAAAGAGCTCGGCCAACCTGAGGCGGCGAGCCTCGTCATCGGCGTCTATGCGCTGGGATCCTTCGTGCTCGGCATCATCGTCGGCGCGCTCAGCCTTAAGGCGCCGCTGCAGCGGCAACTGGCGGTGGCGGTCACCGTGATCGCGCTCACCACCTTGCCACTGCTCTTCGCCGACACCGTGCCGACGCTGGCGCTCGCCGTCTTCGTCAGCGGCGTCGCGATCTCGCCGACCTTCATCACCGCCTTCGGCCTGATCGAACGCCACGTGCCGGCGGCGATGCTGACCGAAGGCGTTACCTGGGTGACGACCGGCATCGGCATCGGCATGGCGCTGGGCTCCTTCGCCGCCGGCTGGATGGTCGACAATTTCGGTCCGCAGAACGGGTTCTGGGTTTCGGTCGCGGCAGGCGCCATCGCGCTGGCCACCGTGCTTGCCGGCCGATGTCGGCTGGCGACGGGTGATTGCGACGCTGACAGGGGCGAGGCTGTGGTTCCGGCGGAGTGACGGGAGAGACGTCCGACGGTCCGATGATAATTGCAGAGGTCGGAAATTGGCCGTGGCCTCCGGAACTTCGTCATCCACGGTCTGCGCGCGTCGCTTCGCTCCTTGCTCCGCCCGTGGATGACGACGTCGCGGAGGCTTCAGCCAATCGCCTCCGTCGCAGAGGCGCCGGCCAATCAGCAACGCCTGCGGGCGCTGCCGCCAGACCTCCGGTTCGTCAACCCTCCGACAGACTACAGAATCTCGGTCTTCGCGATGTGAATCCCAAATCCTTCGAGGCCGACATAGTGGCGCTCGCGCGAGGCGATCAGGTTGATCGAGGAGATGCCCAGGTCCTTGAGGATCTGGGCGCCGAGGCCGATCTCGCGCCATTCGTTCTCGCGGCGGCGGGCTTCCTCATGGTCCTCGCGCTCGCCGCTCGCGGGCCGCTTGCGCTCCTGATGGGCGACACCGACCGAACCCTCGCGCAGGTAGACGATGACGCCGCGCCTGCGCTCGCCCATCGCCTTCATGATGCCGTCGAGCCGGTGGCTGGTGCCGAAGACGTCGGTGACGACATCTTCCGAATGCAGCCGTACCGGCACCTCTTCGCCATCGCGGATATCGCCGAAGACGACCGCGAGATGGTGCATGGAATCCCAGGGCAGCGTGTAGGTGAAGGCCTGCGCCTTGCCGCCGGGCGTGTCGATGTCGGAGCAGGCGACGCGCTCTACCAGCGTCTCCTTGCGCTGGCGGTAGGCGATGAGGTCGGCGACGGACACCTGCTTCAGCCCATGCTCCTCGGCGAAGGCCTGCACTTGCGGCCCGCGCTTGACCGTGCCGTCGTCATTGACCAGTTCCGAGATGACGCCGACCGGCGGCAGGCCGGCGAGCTTGCAGAGATCGACTGCGGCTTCCGTATGTCCGGAGCGCATCAAGACGCCGCCTTCGCGCGCGATCAGCGGGAAGATGTGGCCGGGGCGCACGAAATCGGACGGGCCGACATTGCCATTGGCAAGGTTGCGCACGGTGAGCGTGCGGTCGTCGGCGGAAATGCCTGTTGTCGTACCATGCTTGAAATCGACGCTGACGGTGAAAGCGGTGGTGTGCGCGGAATCGTTGTCCGCCACCATCGGCGCGAGGTTCAGCCGCCTCGCGTCCTCGCGCAGCATCGGCGCGCAGACGATGCCGGAGGTGTTGCGTACGATGAAGGCCATCTTCTCCGGCGTGCAGTGGACGGCGGCGACGATCAGGTCGCCCTCGTTCTCGCGCCCGTCATCGTCCATGACGACGACGATCTCGCCGCGCTCGAAGGCACGGATCGCTTCGACGATCTTCTTCTGGTCGTAAGGCATCGGCGCTCGCTTCGCTCGCGGGAGTAGGGGAGTAGGGGAATAAGGGAGTAGGGAAGGAAAAAACTCGGCGGCGGGGCCGTAACATACTCCCCTACTCCCCTACTCCCTACTCCCCTCTCTCCCTGTCTGTCCTCTGTGCCGCAAATAATGGTCGGCGATCGCGCAGGCAACCATGGCTTCGCCGATCGGCACGGCGCGGATGCCGACACACGGATCGTGGCGACCCTTGGTCATCACCTCGACATTCTTGCCGTCCTTGTCGATCGACTGGCGCGGGGTCAGGATCGACGAGGTCGGCTTGACAGCGAAGCGGGCGACGATCGCCTGGCCGGTCGAGATGCCGCCCAGTATGCCGCCGGCATTGTTGGACAGGAACACCGGCTTGCCGTCATTGCCCATGCGCATCTCGTCGGCATTCTGATCGCCGGTGATGCGGGCCGCCTCGAAACCATTGCCGATCTCGACGCCCTTGACGGCGTTGATCGACATCAGGCCGGACGCGATGTCCTGGTCGAGCTTGGCATAGATCGGCGCGCCGAGGCCGGCCGGCACGCCGTCGGCGACGATCTCGATCACCGCGCCGACCGAGGAGCCGGCTTTGCGGATGCCGTCGAGATAAGCGGTGAAGACCGGAACCGAGGCGGGATCCGGGGTGAAGAACGGGTTTTCGGCGTCGCCGACGAAATTCCAGTTCCAGTTGGCGCGATCGATCGATTTCTCGCCCATCGAGACCAGCGCGCCGCGCACCGTCAGGCCGGGCACTATCCTGCGCGCCAGGGCGCCCGCCGCGACCCGCGCTGCCGTCTCACGCGCCGAGGAGCGGCCGCCGCCGCGGTGGTCGCGCAGCCCGTATTTGACGTCGTAGGTGTAGTCGGCATGGCCCGGCCGGTACTGGCGGGCGATCTCGCCATAGTCCTTGGAGCGCTGGTCGACATTCTCGATCAGCATCGACACCGGTGTGCCGGTGGTGATCATCGTCTCGCCGTCCTCGTCGAGGATGAAGCCGGACAGGATCTTGACCTCGTCCGGCTCGCGGCGCTGCGTGACGAAGCGCGACTGCCCGGGGCGGCGGCGGTCGAGCTCGGCCTGGATATCCTCGCGCTTGAAGCGGATGCCGGGCGGGCAGCCGTCGACAACGCAGCCGAGCGCGGCGCCATGGCTTTCACCCCAGGTGGTGACGCGGAAGAGATGGCCGAATGTGTTGTGAGACATGAGAATACGCCCTGCCCCGGTGAAGGAACCCGGTTAAGGCTGCCTTCTATTGGCGTTTTCCACAGTGGTCAAACGGCTGCATCAAACTGTGATGTGGCGGATTTAGTTTTGACACATTCGGTTGGTTTCTGCTCTTTTCCCATCCGCCGTTGAGGACCCGCCGCTGACAAGCCGGCGCAATGACCTAAAGAGGACGACGATGCGTACCCTGATTGGCGCGGCCTGCGCCATATTGCTGATTTCCACCGCCGCCGCGTTCGCCGGCCAAACCGAAGGCCTGATCAAGAAGGTCGACAAGGACACGCTGACGCTGACGCTCGACGACGGCAAGGCCTACAAGCTCAATGCCGAGACCGATGTCGACTCGCTGAAGCCCGGCATGGACATCGTCATTGCCTATGACGTGGCCAATGGCGAGAATGTCGTGACCGATATGCAGTTGCCCGACAGCGACCAGAATTAATCTTTCGAGTTAGAGGCTGGAGCGTCCGTGTTTCGTCATTCTAGGGCGAAGCAAGGAGCGAAGCGACGCGCGCAGACCCTAGAATCCATGCCGTTACGTCGACGCTTTGCAGCAGTGCAGCTCTTCTGCACCGTTTTTACCATTTGACCTAGGTCGCGGCATGGATTCTAGCGTCTCCACGACGGAGCTTCGCTCCTGCTTCGCCCTGGAATGACGAAGCGGAGTGCCTTCAAATCCACTCCAAGCTCCGGCCCTCCAGCCGCAGCAGACGGTCCTGGGGGATTTCGAGGCTGGCGGCCTCCTGCTTGGAAATGCCGGTGACCAAGCGGAAGAAGCAGCGCATGACGCCGCCATGGGTGACGCAGACGGTCGGCTGGCGCAGCGCTTCGAGCCACGGTTTTATTCGCTCGAGCAGCATTTCATAGCTTTCCGCGCCCTCGCCGGGCGGCTGGAAGTCCCACTTGGCGTGGCGACGGCCGTCGGTTGAACCGGGGGCGCGTTGCTCGAGCTCGGCGAAGGTGAAGCCCTGCCAGTCGCCGAAACTTATCTCCACCAGACGCGGATCGGTGCGGTAGGCGGAGGGATCGAGCCCCATAGCCTCGCGCATCAGCTCCATCGTCTCGCGCGTGCGCCGCATCGGGCTGGCGACAAAGTCGAAATCCGCAGGATTTCTGATGAGTTCCGCCAGCCGCAGGCCGTTCTGTGTCGCCTGTTTGCGGCCGAGCGCGTTGATGTCGGTGTCGGCCTGACCCTGCAGGCGGTGCTCGGCATTCCACTCGGTCTGGCCGTGGCGGACGATGTAGACGAGCGGATACATCAGGTCTTCCAAGGTCGGGCCAGGGCCTGGGACGAAGGATAGGCGAGGTAAGGATCAGTCCTTGACGGTCGAGATGTCCGGCGCGTCCACCGCCTTCATGCCGACGACATGATAGCCGGAATCGACGTGGTGCACCTCGCCGGTCACGCCGCGCGACAGGTCCGACAGGAAATAGACGCCGGAATCGCCGACCTCTTCCTGGGTTACCGTCTGCTTGAGCGGCGAATTGTATTCGTTCCATTTCAAGATGTAGCGGAAGTCGCCGATGCCGGAGGCAGCCAGCGTCTTGATCGGACCGGCCGAGATCGCGTTGACGCGGATCTTCTTGGCGCCGAGGTCGACGGCGAGATAGCGCACGCTGGCCTCCAGCGCCGCCTTGGCGACGCCCATGACGTTGTAATGCGGCATCACCTTTTCCGCGCCGTAATAGGTCAGCGTCAGAAGCGAGCCGCCATCGGTCATCAGCGGCTCGGCGCGCTTGGCGATGGTTGTGAAGGAATAGACCGAAATGTCCATGGTGCGCAGGAAATTGTCGCGCGTCGTCTCGACATAGCGGCCGGTGAGCTCGTCCTTGTCGGAAAAGGCGATGGCGTGGACGAGGAAGTCGAGCTTGCCCCAGTGCTTGGCGATGTCGGCGAAGACCGCGTCGAGGCTTTCCGGGTCGGTTACGTCGCAATGGCCCGCGACATGCGCGTTGAGCTCGGCCGCGAGCGGCTCGACGCGTTTCTTGAAGGCTTCGCCCTGATAGGTCAGCGCGATTTCGGCGCCATGGTCGGCGCAAGCCTTGGCGATGCCGAAAGCGATCGACCGATTGTTCGCGACGCCGAGGATCAGGCCCCGCTTACCGGCCATCAGGCCCTGTCCACCCGCCATGTGCAAGCTCTCCGCAAGAATATCTGCTTTGTGGAGAGCCCTATCGCACAGGCACAAAGCCCCTTCAAGCGCCCAAAGGACACTGTAACAGGAACAAAATTCCCTCAATCAGCCTTTTTGGCGGCGCATCAAGGCCTCGAGCTCGGCATCGCCGCCTTCCGGCAGCATCAGCCGCACATGGGCATAGAGATCGCCATGGCCGCCTGCCTTTTCCGGCAGGCCCCTGCCCTTGAGGCGCAGCACCTTGTCCGAGCTCGACCATGCGGGCACGTTGACCGCGAGCTTGCCGGTCGGCGTCTCGACCGCCACTTTGGCGCCGAGCACCGCATCGGCCAGATCGACGGGAAGATCGACGTGCAGGTCGCGGCCTTCGATGCGGTAGCGTGAATGGCGGCGGATATGGATCTTGACCAGCGCATCGCCAGGCTGGCCTGGACCCTGCTCGCCCTGGCCCTTCAAGCGGATCGTCTGGCCATCCTCGACATAGGCCGGCAGCTTGACCGCCACCTTGCGGCCGTCGGGGAACATCGCCGTCACCTTATCGGCTGTGGCTGCCTCCTCGACACTGATATCCATGGTGACGTTGAGGTCCGCGGCCTGGACCGGCTGACGGCGGTCGGCCCGGCCGGCGCCGCGGGCGCCGGAGAAGGCATCGCCAAAAATCTGGCTGAAGATGTCGCTGTTGCCGTCGAACGGATCGCCGCCCGGGCGCCCGGTGCGAAATTCGAAATGCGCGCCGCCGGGGCCTTGCTGACGACGGAATCCGGCGAACGGATCGCCGCCGGCCGCGCCTTCAAAGCCCTGGAATTTAGGCTTGCCGTCGGCGTCGATCTCGCCGCGATCGTAGGCGGCGCGCGTCTTCTCGTCGCCGACTATCTCGTAAGCCTGGTTGGCGGCGGCAAAACGGTCCTTCGCCTTCGGATCATTCGGATTCTGGTCCGGATGATATTTCTTGGCGAGCTTGCGGTAAGCCGATTTTATGTCCTTGGCCGATGCGTTCTTGGCAACGCCCAGCACCTCATAGGGGTCGCGCATGCTTCCTGCCTGCAAGAGAGAACGGATTTGTAGTCGCCCCCTATATGCGCTCGCATAGGAAGAAATTCCAGTGGCGCAAGGGCAATTGGCACCCGAAAATCAGAGTGCCGGACAATCAGAGCGCCTTGAATTCCTGCATGCGCCAGCCGCCGGCTTCGGCCAGGCACAGCTTGCCCTTGTAGAGTGCGACACCGTCGAAGCTCTCGCGCGTGGCGCTGAAGCGGCGGCAGGTCAGGCCACCATCCTTCAGTTCCACCAGTTCGGTGATCGCGCCGCGTGACCCGGTTCCGGCATTGGCCCATGGCAGCGCCTGGCCGCCAAGCTCCTTCACGTCGGCGGAGGAAACCGCGTTGCCGATGGTGGTCTGGTCGGAGTCCTTATCAGCCGCCGGGGCAGCCGGCGACGACGGCGCGCTGGAGGTGATGATCGAGCGGTCGACGTCGGCCTTTTCGAGGCTGAAGCCGCCGGCACCGCAAGCGGCAAGCGATAGCGCCAACGTCACGACCACAGCCTTGACGCTGGCAGAAGCGATAACGCCCCATTGCCTGCTGTCAAAAGCTTGCGCGATACGCGACAATCGGCCAACTCCTCCCGCAACGGTAAAATTCGGAAAACTATGAACGAAACTGAGTTAACAAGCAGTGACTTCACCGAGGCCGCGGAGCCGTTCAGGCTCTTTGCCGCATGGCTGGAGGATGCCACCAAAAGCGAGCCCAACGATCCCAACGGCGTAGCGCTGGCAACCGTCGACGCCGACGGCATGCCGGATGTGCGAATGGTGCTGCTCAAGGGGTTCGACGAAAAGGGATTTGTCTTCTACACGAATTTCGAGAGCGCCAAGGGCCGCGAGATTCTTGGCAGCATGAAGGCGGCGATGTGCTTCCACTGGAAATCGCTGCGCCGCCAGGTGCGTATACGCGGGCCGGTGGAGATCGTCAGCGACGCCGAGGCCGACGCCTATTACGCGACACGCCCGCGCGGCAGCCGCGTCGGCGCCTGGGCCTCGAAACAGTCGCGGCCGCTGGAAAGCCGGTTCGCACTGGAGAAGGCGGTGGCCGAATACACGGCGCGCTACGCCATCGGCGAGATCCCGCGCCCGAAACATTGGTCGGGTTTCCGCATCCTGCCGCAGACGATCGAGTTCTGGCATGACAGGCCGTTCCGCCTGCACGACCGCATCCTTTTCTCGCGCAACGCCGCCGGCTGGGACAAGACGCGGCTTTATCCCTGAACGGTACCGCAGGCGAAGGGCTCAGCCCTTCTTGCGCGTCATGAACGCAGTCAGCGCCGCGCGCGCCTCGTCCGACTTGAGCCGCTCGCGGAAATGTTCGCTTTCGACCTCGATGCGGGCGGTCAATTCCTCGCGCGGCTCGCGCATCAGGTCGCGCGCGATCTTCAGCGCCTGCGGCGGCTTGGCCGCGATGTCGTTGGCGGCGGCCAACACCGCGCTTTCGAGGGAGCCTTCCGCGACGACATCGTAGATCATACCGGCGGCCTTGGCGCGCTCGGCCGAAAAGCCTTCGCCGAGGCCGAGCAGCGCGAAGGCGCCCTGCCGGCCAAGCAGCCGCGGCGCGATCAGGCTGGAGCCGGCTTCCGGCACCAGGCCGAGATCGACGAAGGGCGTGCGAAAGAGCGTTCGCGGGGTCGCAAAGGTCAGGTCGCAATGCAGGTTGAGCGTGGTGCCGATGCCGACGGCGATGCCGTCGACGCCCGACACCATCGGCTTTTCGGTCCTGGCCAACGCCATCAGGAAATCCCAGACCTCGTTGCCACCCTCGCCGCCGGTGGCGATGACCAGGAAATCGGCGAGGTCGTTGCCGGCGGAGAATGCGCCTGGAACGCCGAGGAAGACATGGACGCGGACCGCCGGATCGGCATCGCCTTCGGCGAGCGCCGCCGACATTTTCTCATACATGGCGCGCGTCAGCGCGTTCTTCTTGTCCGGGTGGTTGATGCGGATGATCTGCACGGCGCCCTGGCGCTCGACGAGGATGTGGTCTGTCACGATTTTTTCCTTGTGAACGTCAAGCGGAAATCAGTTGCTTGCCGGCGGCGGCGAGGCTCTCGGCGCCATTGATGACACGCTCCTTCAGGGCGCGCGTCTCGCCGAGCAGGTTTTCGGCGAAGAAGCGGCAAAGCGCGACGCGGCCGCGGTCGGCCAGCCCGCCTTGCGCCAGATAGGCGCCGCCGGCGGCGAGCGAGATCAGGCGCAGATAGGGCGTGGCGCCGGCCATCGCGGCGTCGGTCTTGCCATCGGCCGTGAGCTTCTGCAGGAAACGCGTCGCCTCGTCGAGATCGGCCAACGCACGGTCGAGATTGTCGGCGGTGCGGCCGAAACCGTCGATGTTGGAGGTGCGCACCGCATCGGCCACCGCTTTCAATTCGCCGATATAGGAATGCACATGCTCGCCGCCGCCGAGCGGCAGCTTTCGCGCCACAAGATCGATCGCCTGGATGCCGTTGGTGCCTTCATAGATCGGGGCGATGCGCGCGTCGCGATAAAGCGCTGCGGCACCTGTCTCCTCGATGAAGCCCATGCCGCCATGGGCCTGGACACCCAGCGAGGCGACTTCGACGCCGACATCGGTCGAGAAGGCTTTAGCGAGCGGCGTCAGCAGGTTGGCGCGGTCGCGCCAGTTGGCCGCTGCCTCGCCCTCGCCGACACGCGCGCGGTCGATGGCATGCGCGCAGGAATAGGCGATCGAGCGGGCGATCTGGGTCAGTGCCTTCATGGTTAGCAGGTTGCGCTGCACGTCCGGGTGATGGACGATCGGCGCCATGCCTGAGCCCGAATAGGCGGAAGCCTTGCCCTGGCGGCGCTCATTGGCATAGGCGATCGCCTTCTGGGTGGCGGCCTCAGCCACGGCCACGCCCTGCATGCCAACGGCAAGGCGGGCGTTGTTCATCATGGTGAACATGCAGGCCAGACCCTTGTTCTCCTCGCCGATCAGCCACCCGATGGCGCCGGGTGTGGAGCCTTGAAAACCGTCGCCATAGATCATGGTGCAGGTCGGCGAGGCATGGATGCCGAGCTTGTGCTCTAGGCCGGAACAGAAGACGTCGTTGCGGGCGCCGAGCGAACCGTCGTCGTTGACGAAAAACTTCGGCACCAAAAACAGCGAGATGCCGCGCGTGCCGGCCGGCGCGTCGGGCAGCCTGGCCAGCACCAGATGCACGATGTTGTCGGTGAAATCGTGCTCGCCATAGGTGATGAATATCTTCTGGCCGAAGATGCGGTAGGTGCCGTCGCCGACCGGCTCGGCGCGGCTGCGCAAGGCCGCGAGGTCGGAGCCCGCCTGCGGCTCGGTCAGGTTCATCGTTCCCATCCACTCGCCAGAGACGAGCTTGGCGAGATATTTTTGCTTCAGCGCTTCCGATGCGTGTTTGTCGAGCGCCTCGACTGCGCCCATGGTGAGCGTCGGGCCGATGCCGAAGGCCATGGCGGCGGAGTTCCACATTTCGAGCGCGGCGACGCCGAGCATGGTCGGCAGGCCCTGGCCGCCGAATTCTTCCGGACCCGACAGCGCGTTCCAGCCGCCCTCGATCCAGCGCCGGTAGAGCTCCTTCCAGCCGGGCGGCATGGTGACGGCAGAGTCGTTGAGCACAGCACCTTGCTCGTCGCCGATCTTGTAGAGCGGAGCGACCTCCTCGCTGGCGAAACGACCGGCCTCGGCCAGGATAGCGTCGACAAGGTCCTCGCCGAGATCGCCGAAAATGCCGGCGTCAAGTGCCGGCTTCAGCCCCGCCACCTGCTTCAGCGTGAAGGCTATGTCCTCGACCGGCGCGCGATACATGTCTGCTCCTCCCATTCCGGCCGAGCGTAGGCGCATGGCCGAAGCGAAACCATCCACCTTTGGGCCGGCCTCACGCCTTCTTTTTACGTAAACGTCAACTTTTGTCACGCGGATTTTGCGAGACTTCGTCATCACGGGCGGAGCGGGAGCGAAGCGGACGCGTAGACCCGAGGATCCATTCCGTGACCTTGGCTGCCGGATGCAGCAGAGTAGAATTCTGGACCGTAAAAGCGCCTCAACGTAACGGAATGGATTCTATGGTCTGCGCGCGTCGCTTCGCTCCTGGCTCCGCCATAGAATGACGAAATTGCGAAGGTCATGGCCAAACTCAGGGCTGCAATTACCACTCAAAACTTCTAAGATGAGCTACATCCGGCTGGTATGATCCGCCGATTGCAGCGCAAAGTGAACCCGACATCCCATGCTTGCCAGACCCGACGCCTATCGCTGCATCGAATGCGGGCTGCCCTACCGGGCGCCGGGCTTCCACTACTATCACGGCATCATCGAGGAAGGCCCCGCCTACTGGACCGATCGTGGCCTGTTGTGCTCGCCGCAATGCTCTCTCGCGCATCACAAGAAGCGCAAAACCGAAGGCACGCTGCCGCAGGAGCCGGCGCCCGATCCGTTCGAGGTTCCGTCACTCTTCAGGCGCTGAAGCCTTCGCGTTTTTGAAAGCACTTCCTTAACCATGGCGGTTCAGGATCGTTCCCTGGTCAGTGGGGACACCCTGATTGAAAAAGCCGGCGCGCCCTCTTCGCCGCCTGGCGCTTCTCGCGGCGGCGGTTGCGCTGGGCACGGCGGCAAAGGCCTCGGATTTCTCCGAGCCGTGGAAGAATGCTGACCGCCCGCTGGTGATCGACGCCTACGAATACAATTCGATCGACTGGCAGCAGTTGGTCACCGACAAGCGTATCGCCGGCTTCATCAACAAGGCGTCCGACGGGCTGCCGCCGCCCTATTTCTGCTTTGGGGCGGAAGCCGACGTCAAACTCTGCAAGGCGCAGTGGAAACGCTATGCGGTGACGCGCGAATTGTTCCAGACGCGCAAGGTGGTGGCCAAGGCGCTTGGCCTGAAATGGGGCGCCTATCACCTCGCGCGGCCCGGCAATCCGGTCGAGCAGGCCAATAATTTCATCGATTTCGCCGAGCCGGCGCCCGACGAGCTGATGGCCCTCGACATCGAAGGCATCGATGCAACGCAATGGATGTCGCTGGAGGACGCGGAAGAATTCGTGCGCCAGGTGCATCGCCGCCTCGGCCGCTTCCCGGTGCTCTATGTCAACGGCAAGACCGCCCAGTATATCGCCGACAACCGCTACCGATATCGGCTCCTGTCGCGGCTGCCGCTCTGGTATGCGCGCTACAAGCCAGACATCGACGTGCATTTCCCGATGGGCAACTGGCAGGGCTATGCGCTCTGGCAATTCGCCGCGCACACCAATTGCGGCCGCTTCCGTTGCCCCTACCGCGTGCCCGGCACGCCCAACGACATCGACGTCAGCGTCGCGCCGATGAGCGCCGACGAGCTGCGCCGGCAATGGGCCTTTGGCGGCCTGCTCGACGTGCCGGCCGACTACCTCGCCTCGATCCCGGTGCCGGTTTCGCGCGAAAGAGCCCTCGCCGGCAAGGTGACGATCACCTATGCCGACGTGGCGGCGCCGCCGACCGTCGAGGAGATGGTCGCGGTGCTCGGCGCGCGCTGGGAGACATTCCGCGACGGATTCCGCATGCCGGTGGTGAAGACGGTGCCGCGGCGCGCCGGCTTCGGCATCGCGCAATATGTCGCCTGGAAACGCTCCGGACAGCGCACGCCGGAGCAGATAGACGCGGCCTTCGCCGCTGCCGCCGATCCGGTCAGCACCGCCTCGACGGCGCTCGACAGCGCCAAGCGCTGACTTCTTCCAAGCGCCGACTTCTTCCGGGAGCCGAGGAACATCAACGATGGTTGCCCAGGCTGGCATACATGCCGGTGGTGCGAAACTGCGTCGGATTGATGCCGTAACAGCGGCGAAAGACCTTGGAGAAATAGTTTGCATCCTCGAAGCCGCACAGCACCGCGACTTCCTTGACCGGCAGGAAATCGGCCTTGGTCAGGAGTTTCGCCGCCCGCTGCAGACGCTGCTGCAGCACGAATTCGGCCGGCGGCAATCCTTCGCTCTCAGCGAAGCAGCGCGAGAAATGGGCGCGGCTCAAGCCACTGATCTGGACCAGCTCCGCCACGGGCAGCGGCTTGTCGAGATTGGCGTTGATGTGGTCGATGACCGGCTGCATGGCGCTTTGCTTCTCGGCGAAGGCGTGCGAGCCGAAGACGTCGTCATAAAGCGCCATTGCCGCCTCATAGGCGATCGCCGAGGCCGCGCCTGGCGAAGCGGCGCCCTTGATCAGCCGCAGGCTGCAATCGGCAAGGTGATCGATGGTGGCCGGCTGCAGCCGCAGCACCGGGCCCGAGACGCTGAGGATGGACTTGTGGATGCGTAGCGCCTCCTCGCCGTTCATCGAGATCCAGAAGTATTCCCAGCGGTCGCCCTTGGCCAACCAGTAGCGATGGTTGTGCGGCACCAGAACCAGCAGCGTGTCGTTCGCCTGCAGGCGGTAATTGCGGCTCTCGTAGCGCAATTGACCGGTGCCGCCGATCGTATGCTGGAGCACGGTGAACGGGGTCTGGCCGCGCTTCCTGCCGTCCCAGTCATATGCCTCGTCCTCGCGCAGTTCATAGCCCGTGCTGGTCGGCATGGCATGCAGGCGCTGGCGGCCGCGCGGCAGCGAGATCGTCCGCATCAGCTTTCCGTTGGCGATCAGGTCCCGCAGCACAAAATTACCCTCGAAAGCATAATCCTTCTCTGGCCCCCTCGGCGAATAAGCGCATAATCCGGCTCTCAAGAACGCGAAAGACCCGCGGTCGAGGAGCGGGCGGGAGGAGAAAGAGCCGGATTTCCGGCTTTGGGTGGCATGCGCGCTGCTGCGCGCGGCCATGTTCTCTCCTTTGCTCCTTGCCTAGCATTCGATTGGATCGAGGTGAAGGTGATGAGTTTCAAAATCGCTATTATCGGCGCCGGCAGCGTCGGATTCACCAAGAAGCTGTTCACCGACATTCTGTGCGTGCCGGAGTTCGAGGATATCGAATTCGCGCTGACAGATGTCAGCGAGCACAATCTGGCGATGATCAAGGCGATCCTCGACAGGATCGTCGAGGCGAACAAGTTGCCGACCAGGGTGACGGCGACCACCAACCGCCGCGAGGCGCTGGAGGGCGCGCGCTATATCATCAGCTGCGTGCGCGTCGGCGGGCTGGAGGCCTATGCCGACGACATCCGCATCCCGCTGAAATACGGCATCGACCAATGCGTCGGCGACACGATCTGCGCCGGCGGCATTCTCTACGGCCAGCGCAACATTCCGGTGATCCTCGACTTCTGCAAGGATATAAGGGAGGTCGCCGCCACCGGTGCCAAGTTCCTCAACTACGCCAACCCGATGGCGATGAACACCTGGGCCGCGATCGAATACGGCAAGGTCGACACGGTCGGCCTCTGCCACGGCGTTCAGCATGGCGCCGAGCAGATTGCCCAGGTGCTCGGCGCGAAGTCGCCCAAGGAGCTCGACTATGTCTGTTCCGGCATCAACCACCAGACCTGGTTCATCGAGCTCAGGCTGAACGGCCGGCCGATCGGCAAGGACGAATTGATCTCCGCCTTCGAGGCGCATCCGGTCTATTCGAAGCAGGAAAAGCTTCGCATCGACGTGCTGAAGCGTTTTGGGGTCTATTCGACCGAAAGTAACGGCCATCTGTCGGAATATCTGCCCTGGTATCGCAAGCGTCCCGACGAGATCGCGCGCTGGATCGATATGTCCGACTGGATCCATGGCGAGACGGGCGGCTACCTGCGCTATTCGACCGAAACCCGCAACTGGTTCGAGACGGAATATCCGCAGTTCCTCGAAGCGGCCTCGAAACCGATCGACCCGGCAAAACGCTCGAACGAACACGCCAGCCACATCCTCGAGGCGCTCGAGACCAACCGGGTCTATCGCGGTCATTTCAACGTCAAGAACAACGGCGTGATCACCAACCTGCCGCAGGACGCCATCATCGAATCGCCCGGCTTCGTCGACCGGTTCGGCATCAACATGGCCGCCGGCATCACCTTGCCGGAAGCCTGCGCCGCCACCTGCATGGCTTCGATCAACGTCCAGCGCATGTCGGTGCATGCCGCGATCGCCGGCGATATCGACCTGTTGAAGCTCGCCGTGCTGCACGATCCGCTGGTCGGAGCCGTGTCGACGCCGGAAGAGGTCTGGCAGATGGTGGACGAGATGGTCGTCGCGCAGGCTCAATGGCTGCCGCAATATGCGCATGCCGTTCCGGCGGCAAAGGAGCGGCTTTCGAAATCCAAGGTCAAGACGCGTGAATGGGCGGGCGCGGCGCGGCGCAGCGTGCGCTCGATCGAGGAATTGCGCGCCGAAAAGGCGGCGCTGAAACAGGCCGGCTGAGACCGGGACAAGCAGCCGGACCCGCAGGAGGCAGGTCCCGTCGGAATAAGCCGTCCCGAACAAGAGGCGGGCAACAGCAGACATCCAAACATCTGGGAGGAGACTATGAGGAACCTGCATAGAATTGGCATCGCCGCCGGGCTGATGCTCAGCGTTTCGGTCCACGCACTCAACGCTTTCGCGTCCGAACCGACAGTGCCGCCGCAGCCGGCGACATTCCCGGCCGAAGGCAAGATCCACTATGTGGCGCGCGACTCCATCCTGGAGTTCAAGGCGCTGCCCGAATATCACGAGCCGGACTGGGTGACGGAGAAATACGTCAAGACCGGCAAGCTGCCGCCGGTCAAGGACAGGCTGCCCAAGGAGCCGCTGGTCTTCAAGACCGGCAACATGCCCGACGGCATCGGCGTCTATGGCGACACGATGCGCCACGTCATCGGCGGCAGGCCGGAAGGCTGGAACTACGGCGCCGGCCAGACGCAAGGCTGGGGCGGCATCGATATCGGCCTGTCCGAATGCCTGACGCGCACGGCGCCGCTGTTCCAGGTCGAGGCCAAGGACACCGAGCCGCTGCCGAACCTCGCCAAGAGCTGGGACTGGTCGAGCGACGGCCACAAGCTCACCATGCATCTGATCGAAGGCGCCAAATGGTCCGACGGCGCGCCCTTCAACGCCGACGACGTCATGTTCTACTGGGATGACGAGGTCGTCGATCCCAACGTCTCGCCGCTGAACGGCGCCACGCCAGAGACTTTTGGGGTCGGCACGACGCTGAAGAAGGTCGACGACTACACCGTCGAGTGGACTTTCAAGGAGGCGTTCCCGCGACAATATCTCTATGCGATGGCCTACGGCACCTTCTGTCCCGGCCCTTCGCATATCCTGAAGCCGCAGCATCCGAAATATTCGAAGAACACCTACGATCAGTTCAAGAATGCCTTCCCGCCGGACTATATGAACATGCCGGTGATGGGCGCCTGGGTGCCGGTCGAATACCGGCCGGACGATATCATCGTCTTGCGGCGCAACCCCTACTATTGGAAGGTCGACGAAAAGGGCAACCAGCTGCCCTATCTCAACGAGCTGCAATACAAGCTGTCGACCTGGGCCGACCGCGACGTCCAGGCGGTGGCGGGCTCGGGCGACTTCTCGAACCTTGAGCAGCCCGAGAATTTCGTCGCCTCGCTGAAGCGCGCGGCCGACTCGAACGCGCCGGCCCGGCTTGCCTTCGGCCCGCGCCTCATCGGCTACAATCTGCGCATGAATTTCTCCGCCAATGGCTGGGGCAACCCGGACGAACGCGGCCAGGCGGTGCGTGAATTGAACCGCAACGAGGACTTCCGCAAGGCGGTGACCATGGCGCTCGACCGCAAGGCGCTGGGCGACTCGCTGGTCAAGGGTCCGTTCACCGCCATCTATCCGGGCGGCTTCTCGTCGGGTACCAGCTTCTATGACCGCAAGTCGACGGTCTACTATCCGTTCGATCTCAACGGCGCCAAGGCCGAGCTTGCAAAGGCCGGGCTGAAGGACACCGACGGCGACGGCATCGTGAACTTCCCGGCCGGCACCGCCGGCGGCAAGAATGTCGAGATCGTGATGCTGGTCAACAACGACTACACCACCGACAAGAGCCTTGCCGAAGGCGTGGTCGCGCAGATGGAAAAGCTCGGGCTGAGGGTCGTGCTCAACGGGGTCAACGGAACGCAGCGCGACGCCATCCAATATTCCGGCCGTTTCGACTGGCTGATCCGGCGCAACGAGACCGAGCTGACCTCGGTGGTGCAGAACACCGAGCAACTTGCTCCCGTCGGCCCGAAGACCAGCTGGAATCACCGCGCACCGGAAAGCGGCGAGGTCGACCTGATGCCCTTCGAGAAGGACCTCGTGGACATCGTCAACAAGTTCGTGACGACGCAGGACAACGACCAGCGTGCCGACCTGATGCGAAAGTTCCAGAAGATATCGACCGAGCATGTCTACAATGTCGGGCTGACGGAGTATCCGGGCGCGCTCATCATCAACAAGCGCTTCTCCAACATCCCGCAAGGCACGCCGATCTACATGTTCAACTGGGCCGAGGATTCGATCGTCCGCGAACGTGTCTTCGTCGCCGCCGACAAGCAGGCGAAGCACGAATTGTATCCGGAGGAGCTTCCCGGCAAACCGGGTGACAAGGGTCCGATGTAAGGTTTACCTCCCCTGACGAAAGGACGTCCGGCCGCGCCGCGGCGCGGCCGGACAACGAAACCTCCGAACGCACCTCAGGGAGCGACCGCCAGAAAGGAAGCTGACCGCCCATGCTGCGATTCCTGCTTATGCGCATAGCGTCGGCGCTTCCCGTCCTCGCCATTTTGAGCCTCGTCACCTTCGCCATCATCCAGGCGCCGCCCGGCGACTATGCGGATTACATCCGCTCGCAGCTGATCAACCAGGGCGGCGCTTCCTACGCCGAGGCTGAAGCGCAAGCCCAGGCCTACCGCGTCGAGCACGGCCTCGATAAGCCGCTGCCCGTCCAGTACCTCAACTGGATCGGCGGCATCGTCACCCGCGGCGATTTCGGCTACAGCCTCTACTACAACAAGCCTGTGGCCGATGTGGTGGGCGAGCGCCTGCCGCGCACCTTGCTTCTGGCGCTGGTCTGCCATCTGCTCGCCTCGGTGCTCGGCATCAGCTTCGGCATATGGGCGGCGACGCGACAGTATAGCTGGATCGACTCGACACTTTCGGCGATCTCGTTCCTCGGCATGACGGTGCCGCGCTTCCTGATGGCGCTGATCATCGTCTATCTCTTGGTCTTCCAGTTCAACGTCTCCGAGATCGGCTCGTTCTTCTCGCCGCAATATGGCGGCGCGCCCTGGTCGTGGGCGAAGTTCGTCGACCTCATCAAACATGTCTGGCCGGTTGTGGCCATCGCGACCTTCGGCGGCCTCGCCTACAATATGCGCGTCATGCGTGGCAATCTGCTCGACACGCTCAACGCGCAATATGTCGAGACGGCCAAGGCCAAGGGCCTGACCGGCGGCGCCGTCGTCATGCGGCACGCTGTGCCCAACGCGCTGCATCCGCTGGTGATGTATCAAGGCGTGGTGCTGCCCTATATGCTCACCGGCGAGATCGAGACGGCAATCATCTTCGCGCTGCCCACTGTCGGCCCGGCGATCGTCGGCTCGATGGCGGTCGGCGACGTCTATGTCACCGCGACCTTCATGATGGTGCTGTCGGCGACGCTGATCGTCGGCAACATCATCGCCGACATGCTGCTGGTCCTGCTCGACCCGCGCATCCGCCAGTTCGGGGAGCGCTAGATGCTGGCCCGCGATCCCTCACCCCTGCCGCTGCCGGCCGAAAGCGTCCCGGTGGCCGAAGCCGCGCATGGCAATGAGAGCTACATCGCGCTTGTCTGGCGCCGGCTGAAGCGTTCCTGGACCGGCATGGCCGGGCTTTGCCTGGTCGCGCTCTTGCTTGTCATGGCGGTGTTCGCCGAATTCCTGGCGCCGATGGATCCCAAGGCGACCGACGTCGCCTTCGCGCCGCCGCAACTGCCCGCCTTCCACGACAAGGACGGCAATTTCGTCGCGCGGCCGCGGGTCTATGCGCTGGCCGATTCGGCCGATCTCGATCCGGTCACCTTCCAGCCGATCGTCGGCCCCGACTACGACCATCCAAGGCTGCTCGGCTTCTTCGTCGAAGGCGCGCCCTACAAGCTTCTCGGTTTCGTCCCGGCGAACCGGCATTTCTTCGCCTCGATGGACGGCCAGCCGGTGCATTTCCTCGGCACCGACAAGTTCGGCCGCGATGTGCTGTCGCGCGCCATATACGGCTCGCGCGTGTCGCTGATGATCGCGCTGACGGTGGTCTTCATCATCACGGTCATCGGCACCAGCGTCGGCATGATCTCCGGCTATTTCGGCGGCAAGTTCGACGTCTGGATGCAGCGCTTCGTCGAGCTTGTGCTCGCCTTTCCGCAATTGCCGCTTTATCTGGCGCTGACGACGCTGATCCCGGTCACCGCGCCGACCAATGTCTTCCTCGCCTTCGTCATCATCGTCATGTCGGCGCTGGGCTGGGCGCAGATGTCGCGCGAGGTGCGCGGCAAGACGCTGGCGCTGGCGCGGATCGACTATGTGCGCGCCGCCATGGCGGTCGGTGCCACCGACCGGCGCATCATCATGCAGCACATCTTCCCCAATGTGATGAGCCATGTGATCGTCGCCGTGACGCTGGCGATCCCGACGGTGGTGCTGCTCGAATCCTTCCTTGGCTTCCTCGGTTTCGCGGTGAAGCCGCCGCTGATCTCCTGGGGCCTGATGCTGCAGGACACGGCGACCTATTCGGTCATCGGCACCTATCCCTGGATCCTGTCGCCGGTCGGCTTCGTGCTGATCACCGTCTTTGCCTTCAACGCGCTGGGCGACGGCCTGCGCGATGCCGTCGATCCTTATTGAGGTGGCCGGATGACGACGATCGCGCTCGCAGACTCCCTCGCGCCGGCCGTCCGGCTCGACCATGGCGGACGCCATGACCAACCCGTCATCGACGCCCGCAACATCGAGGTCGCGTTCAAGGTCGAGCACGGCACCGTCGAGGCGGTCAAGGACGTCTCCTTCCAGATCTATCGCGGCGAGACTATCGCGATCGTGGGCGAGTCCGGCTCCGGCAAGTCGGTGACGGCGCGCACCGTCATGGGGCTGCTGTCCAGGCGGGCAACCGTCTCGCCGCGATCGAGCGTCGAATATCTCGGGCAGAACATCCTGAAATTCCCCGAGAGCGCCCGGCGCAAGCTGCGCGGCAACCGCATCTCGATGATCTTCCAGGAGCCGATGAGCTCGCTCAACCCGATCTATACGGTCGGCAGCCAGATCGTCGAGGCGATCCGGGTGCATCGCAAAGTCGGCCGCAGACAAGCCTGGGCGCGCGCGCTCGAGCTTCTACGGCATGTCCAGATCCCCGAGCCGGAGGCAAGGCTCAAGCAGTATCCGCATCAGCTGTCGGGCGGTCAGCGGCAGCGGGTGATGATCGCCATGGCCTTGGCCAACGAACCCGACGTGCTGATTGCCGACGAGCCGACCACGGCGCTCGACGTCACGGTGCAGGCGCAGATCCTGAACCTGATCCGCAACCTGCAGAAGGAACTGCGGATGGCGGTGATCCTGATCACCCACGATCTCACCGTGGTGCGCAAGTTCTCCGACTACGTCTATGTCATGCAGCATGGCGAAATGCGCGAGCACAACGTCACCGAGCGGCTGTTCGCCGATCCGCGGCACCCTTACACGCAGCGGCTGCTCGCCTCCGAGCCGCGCGGCCGCCCGCAGCCGCTGCCGGAGGGCAGCGGCACCATCCTCGAGGCGAACGGCGTGCGCGTCTGCTTCATGCTGCGCCACGGCTCGTTCCTCAAGCCGGACTGGCGCGAGCTGGTCGCGGTCGACGACCTCGACCTGAAGCTTTGCCGTCACGAGACGCTGGGACTGGTCGGCGAATCCGGCTCCGGCAAGACCAGCTTCGGCCAGGCGCTGATCAGGCTGGCCGACGCCAAGCGCGGCGAGATCCGCTTCGACGGCCAGCCGATCCAGAACTTCTCGCGCACCGAGATGCGGCCGCTGCGCTCGCGCATGCAGGTCGTCTTCCAGGATCCCTTCTCCTCGCTCAACCCGCGCATGACGATCGGCCAGATCATCGAGGAAGGCCTGGTCGTCAACAGGCTGGGCGCGACGCGGCGCGAGCGGAACGAGCGGGTGCGCGAGGCGCTGGTCAGCGCCGGCATGCCCGGTAACATCCTGTCGCGCTTCCCGCACGAGTTCTCCGGCGGCCAGCGACAGCGCATCGCGATCGCGCGCGCCATCGCGCTGGAGCCCGAATTCATCCTGCTCGACGAGCCGACTTCGGCGCTCGACCTTTCGGTGCAGGCGCAGATCATCGACCTGTTGCGCAAGCTGCAGGACGAGCGCGGCCTGAGCTATCTGTTCATCTCGCACGACCTCAAGGTGGTGCGGGCGCTCTGCCACCGCGTCATCGTCATGCAACACGGCAAGATCGTCGAGCAGGGGCCCGTCGACGAGGTCCTTTCCAATCCCAAGACCGCCTACACCGAACGGCTCGTCAGGGCCGCTTTCGACGTGGCTTAGAAGTGCCGGAGGTTTTTACAGTGGCAAAGAATCCCAGGATCACGTTCATCGGCGCCGGCTCGACGGTGTTCATGAAGAACATCGTCGGCGACGTGCTGCAGCGGCCAGCGCTGTCGGGCGCCACCATCGCATTGATGGACATCAACCCGCAGCGGCTGGAAGAAAGCGCCGTCGTCGTCAACAAGCTGATCGCGACGCTCGGCGTCAAGGCGAAGGCCGAGACCTATTCCGACCAGCGCAAGGCGCTGAAGGGCGCCGACTTCGTCGTCGTCGCCTTCCAGATCGGCGGCTACGAGCCCTGCACCGTCACCGATTTCGAGGTGCCGAAGAAATACGGCTTGCGCCAGACGATCGCCGACACGCTCGGCGTCGGCGGCATCATGCGGGGCCTTAGGACCGTGCCGCATCTATGGAATATCTGCGAGGACATGCTCGCGGTCTGCCCGGAAGCGATCATGCTGCAATATGTCAACCCGATGGCGATCAACACCTGGGCGATCGCCGAGAAATATCCCACGATCAAGCAGGTCGGGCTCTGCCACTCGGTGCAGGGCACGGCGATGGAACTGGCGCACGATCTCGACCTTCCCTATGAGGAGATCCGCTACCGCTCGGCCGGCATCAACCACATGGCGTTTTATCTCAAGTTCGAGCATCGCCAGCCGGACGGCACCTACCGCGACCTTTATCCCGACCTTGTGCGCGCCTACCGCGAGGGTCGTGCGCCAAAACCCGGCTGGAACCCGCGCTGCCCGAACAAGGTGCGCTACGAGATGCTGACCCGGCTCGGCTATTTCGTTACCGAAAGCTCGGAGCATTTCGCCGAATACACGCCCTATTTCATCAAGGACGGACGCGGCGACCTGATCGAGAAATACGGCATCCCGCTCGACGAATATCCGAAACGCTGCATCGAGCAGATCGAGCGCTGGAAGGGCGAGGCGGAGGCCTACCGCTCGGCCGACCGGATCGAGGTCGAGCAATCCAGGGAATACGCTTCCTCGATCATGAATTCGGTCTGGACCGGCGAACCGTCGGTGATCTACGGCAATGTGCGCAACAATGGCTGCATCACCTCGCTGCCTTTCGACTGCGCGGCGGAAGTGCCGTGCCTGGTCGATGCCTCCGGCATCCAGCCCACTTACATCGGCGAATTGCCGCCGCAGCTGACGGCGCTGATCCGCACCAACATCAATGTGCAGGAGCTGACGGTGCGGGCGCTGATGAGCGAGAACCGCGAGCACATCTACCACGCGGCGATGATGGACCCTCATACGGCGGCCGAGCTCGACCTCGATCAGATCTGGTCCTTGGTGGACGACCTGCTTGCCGCGCATGGCGACTGGCTGCCGGCCTGGGCACGAGGCCGGCGCAAGAGCGCGGCCGCCTGAATCCCGGAATTAGGCCCCGGCCTTCTCGCGCTCGACGGCGCGCCAGCCGATGTCGTGGCGGTAAAAGCCTTGTGGCCAGTCGATCTGGTCGATCGCCGCATACGCCTTTGCCTGCGCCTCGCCGACGGTCTTGCCGAGCGCGGTGACGTTGAGCACACGGCCGCCATTGGCGACCAGCGCACCGCCATTGATGGCGGTGCCGGCATGGAAGACCTGGACGCCCTCGCCTTCCGCCTTGTCGAGACCGCGGATGACGGAGCCCTTTTCCGGCGTGCCGGGATAACCCCTGGCCGCCATCACCACGGTCAACGCCGTCTCGTCGCTCCAGCGGACCGACATATGCGCGAGCTGGCCGTCGACGGCGGCGTTGAGCAGGACGAGCAAATCGTCCTTTAGCCGCATCATCAGCACCTGGCATTCGGGATCGCCGAAGCGGGTGTTATATTCGATCAGCTTGGGGCCCTGGTCGGTGATCATCAGGCCGGCGAAGAGGATGCCGGCGAAAGGCGCGCCGATGTTGGCCATGCCGCGCATGGTGGGCTCGATGATCTCGCGCATGGTGCGCTCGGTCATTTCCGGCGTCATCACCGGCGCCGGCGAATAGGCACCCATGCCGCCGGTGTTCGGCCCGGTATCGCCGTCACCGACGCGCTTGTGGTCCTGTGCAGTGCCGAAGGGGAGCGCGGTGGCGCCGTCGCACAGGCAGAAGAAGCTTGCCTCCTCGCCGGTCAGATATTCCTCGACCACGACCTCGGCGCCGGCCGCGCCGAAGGCGCCGTCGAAGCAGGCTTCGAGCGCGGCGTTCGCCTCGTCCTGCGTCATGGCGATGGTGACGCCCTTGCCGGCGGCAAGCCCGTCGGCCTTGATGACGATCGGCGCGCCTGTCTTCCCGACATAGGCCTTCGCCGAGGCGAGGTCGCTGAAGCGGCCATAGGCGGCGGTCGGGATGTTGAACTTGGCGCAAAGATCCTTGGTGAAGCCCTTCGAGCCCTCGAGCCGCGCCGCCGCCCTGGAGGGGCCGAAGACGCGGATGCCCCAGGCGCGCAGATCGTCGGCGATGCCGGCCACCAGCGGACCTTCCGGGCCGACGACGACGAGGTCGATCTTCTTCTCCTGGCAGAAGGCGGCCACAGTGGAATGGTCGGCGACGTCCAGCTTCACCTGTTCGGCGACGCGGCCGATGCCCGGATTGCCGGGCGAGGCGTAGAGCTTCGTCAGCAGCGGCGAGGCGGACATCTTCCAGGCGAGCGCATGTTCGCGGCCGCCCGAGCCGAGAAGAAGAACGTTCATGGCCACCTCTTGCTGATCGTCTCCCTAAACCCGCTATTGGTCCGCGGGCGACGGGTCAAGGAGTCTTGACATTTTGGCGGCAATTGCGCACGGGAACATGGGCCTCTTCAAGGCTGATGAGATAAGTTCCGCGTTCGGCTAGGCTAGAGCAATTCCGGGGAGATTAGCTGAAGCCTCCTCAACCTCGTCATTCTAGGGCGGAGCGACGCGAAGCGGCGCGCAGACCCTAGAATCCATGCCGTTGCCTTAGCCGAAGGATGCAAACGGCGCAGAATTCTGCAACGCTTCAAGGTCACGGCATGGATCCTCGGGTCTGCGCGCGTCGCTTCGCTCCTTGCTCCGCCCGTGGATGACGAAGTGACGTTTCGGCCAATCCCCAAGGCATGGACTGCCGGCGCAAATATAGCCGACCAATCAAAAATTCCTGTACCAGGGGAAACACACCAGCTCTGGAAAACGCCTCAGCTCTGGAAAATGACGGGGAACCAATCCTCGCGCAGTTTCTGGCCGGGCTTCATGTCGTGCCCCGGATAGGGCGGCGAGGTGCGGCCGGGACGTTCGACATAATGCGCGTCGTCGCCGACCCAGCGCAGCGACAGTGCCCGGCGCCGCGCCGCCGTCATGTTGCCGCGCGCGCCATGCGCGGTGCGGAAATCGAACAGGATGGCGTCGCCCGGCTCCATCTCCCATTCGAGCACCTTCATCGAGGCGTCGTTGTCGGGGTCGGGCACCGGCCGGTAGTCGCCCTCGCCGGCATAAAAGTTGTCGTCGTTCAGCCAGCGCACCGGCAGCACCATCTTTTCCCATCTGTGCGAGCCGGCGATCAGCCTCAGCGTCGCTTCCTTCACCGGATCGATCGGGATCCAGAAGCTCACCGTCTGGCTGCCGTCGACGAAGTAATAGGGAATGTCCTGGTGCCACGGCGTCGGCTTCTGCGTGCCGGGCTCCTTGACCAGGACGTGGTCGTGGAAGAACTGGGCGCTGCGCGACTGCATGACCGCAGCCGCGAGCTCGGCGGCCGGCGACTCGCGCACGATCCTGACGAATTCCGGGATGCGCTCCCAGTTGCAGTAATCGTCGAAGAAGCTGCCCTTGCCGCCGGCGATGTCGGAGGCGGCGGCGCTGCGGTTCTCAATGTTGCGCTCGATGCCGTCGGCGATGACACCGACCCAGTCCTTGAAGGCGCCGCGGATGCAGACCGCGCCATCGCGCTGGTAATCGGCAATCGTCGAGGCATCGATCATTGGGCTGGCCATGGCGCGTTCTCCTTGGGTTTGGCAAGCAACTATCGCAAGAGCCCGACATCGCGTAAAATAATAACTTGCCATCTGGTTTATAGTTTTTGCCTATGAGACTGACCCTCGCGCAATTGCGCTATGTCGTTGCCGTCGCCCGCTATGGCAGCGTGACCGCGGCAGCCCAGGCGCTGAACGTGTCGCAGCCGTCGATCTCGGTGGCGATCGACAATGTCGAGGACGCGCTTGGCCAGAAACTGTTCGTGCGCCAGCGCGGCAGCGGCGTTTCGCTGACATCCTTCGGCCGCAAGGCCGTCGCCAAGGCAAGGCAGGTGCTGGGCGAGGCGGACGAGCTGGCGGCGCTCGGTTCGCGCGACGCCGATGTCGGCGGCGAATTGGCGCTCGGCTGCTTCGAGGATCTGGCACCCTATTTCGCGCCGGCGCTCGTGCGCGTCTTCGCCGAACGCTGCCCGGCCGTCACGGTCGTCATAAGCGACGAGACTTTCGACACGCTCGGACGGCGCCTGGCCGACAGCGCCGTCGATCTCGGCCTCACCTACGATCTCGGCCTGCCCGGGCATTTCAAGCGCATTCTGCTGCATGAATTGCGGCCGCACGCGCTTCTGCCCGCCGGCCATGTGCTGGCGGACAAGCACGCCGTCAGCCTGGCCGAGCTTGCGCAGCATCCGCTGATCACCACCGACCAGCCGCACAGCTGGCAGCACATGCTGGACCTTTTCCTCAGCCGCGGCCTCTCGTCGATCGCCAGAACGACGACCAGCTCATTCGAGCTGCAGCGTTCCATGGTGGCCAACGGCTTCGGCGTCGCGGTCAGCTATACGAGGCCCTATGGCGACCGCAGCTATGACGGCCTGCCGCTGGTCTGCAAGCCGCTCTCCGATCCGCTGCCCATGCAGCGCATCATCCTGACCCACGACACGCGCCAGCGCCTGTCAAACGCAGCGGTCGCCTTCATCGAGGTCGCCAAGGCATGGTTTGCCGGTCACGATGTTTTCACCGCCTAGGTTTTCAGCGCTTGAGCGACAACGCGGCCGCTTGACGGCGCTGCTTGCTGCTGCCACTCCAGCGTGATGGAAACCGTCCAGTCGAAAGCGACCCAGGGCCGTGTCGCCGACGCGCCGAGCGGCCATTGGGTCTACCGCGTGCTGCCGCGCTGGCTGTGGCCCTATGCGCAGCTTGCGCGCTGGGACAGGCCGATCGGCTGGCAGCTGCTTTTGTGGCCCTGCTGGTGGTCGGCAGCACTTGCCGCGGGCGCCTATCCGCGCCCGACCGACCCGCTGCTGACGCTGCTGCCGACGCCTTGGTATCTATTGCTGTTCTTCATCGGCGCTGTCGCCATGCGCGGCGCCGGCTGCACCTATAACGATCTCGCCGACGAGGACATCGACAACCAGGTCGAGCGCACCCGCTCGCGGCCGCTGCCCGCCGGCAAGGTGACACGCCGCCAGGCCTGGGCTTTCGTCATCATCCAGGCGCTGGTGGGCTTGGCCGTGCTGTTGCAGTTCAACAGCTTCGCCATTCCGCTCGGCATCGCCTCACTGGCGATCGTCGCCGTCTACCCGTTCATGAAGCGCATCACCAACTGGCCGCAATTGGTGCTTGGGCTGGCCTTCTCCTGGGGCGCGCTGATGGGTTGGGCGGTCGAGTTCGGCGATCTCGATGATCCGGCGATCATGCTCTATATCGGCTCGATCCTGTGGGTGATCGGCTACGACACGATCTACGCGCATCAGGACAAAGAAGACGACGCCATTGTCGGTGTGCGCTCGACGGCGCGGCTGTTCGGCGACAACACAAAGACCTGGCTGGCCGGACTCTACGGCGGCGCGCTGATCTGCTTCGCCATCGCCTTCGCCTCGGCGCAGGTGCCGATCGTGGCGCTGGCCGGGCTGATCGCCGCCGGCGCACATATGGCGCGCCAGATCATCCGGCTCGACATCAACAATCCGGACCAGTGCCTGAAACTGTTCAAATCGAACAACCAGGTCGGCTGGCTGATCTTCCTCGGCCTGATCGGCGGTTCGGTGTGGATTTGGCTGAAGCCGCTGGTGTAGTGGGCGCCGCTTTTCCTTCTCCCCTTGTGGGAGAAGGTGGATCGGCGCGCAGCGCCGAGACGGATGAGGGGTGTTCCAGCGGAGTGAGACGTTGGTGTCATCTGGAGCACCCCTCATCCGGCCGCTTCGCGGCCACCTTCTCCCACAAGGGGAGAAGGAAAAACCGAGCTACTCCCTTGCGATAATCTCCTGGCCGTCGATGACCAGTCTCAAGCCCAGATTGCCGGCCTTGCGGCGGGCGAGGAAGCGCGGGCGGCGCGTGGTGGAGGCGCGGCCCTTGCGGCGCTCCTGCGGCGGCAGCGCCTTGATGGCGGCGCCGAGCGATTCTTCCAGGGTGCGGGCAATGCCGTCGGCCTCGATCAGCAGCATCGGCAGGCGATAGGCGTCGGCCCAGGCGCGCCAGTCGGCGGCGACGTCGTCGAGGTCGTCGGCGACCAGAAGCGGCACCGACAGCATCGGGTCATTGTGCAGAAGCTCGAGCGTCACGGTGACATTGCCGCTCGGATCCTCCATGGCGCGCGCGGCGACGCCGCGGAACGCCTTGGCGGGCAAAGCGATGATCGCCGGCACGCCGCTCATCTCCAGCACACGGCGGATGACGGCGCCGCGCTGGTCGATGGTGAAGGTGACATCGCCATAGTCGTCGCGGGTGGCATAGCTCACCATCTGCGGCAGGCGAAACGGGTCGAGACGCATGTTGCGCCCGGCCCAGACTGGCTTCAGTCCAGTGTTCATCGATGTCTTCCCTGTTAGTCCTGAGGGCCGTTTTCCGGTTCTCTCAGGGCCGGTTTTTCCGGCCTCGTTATGGGAAGAAACATTAGCGCTCGCTTCTTACCGGCGCGCTTAAGAAAGTCGGTTAAATTTTGCTGATCTGAGCCGATGGTTATCGGAATGCGACCGGCGCCCGATGTGGGAAGGATCAGATAACCTTACCGGGATTCATGATGCCGGCCGGATCGAAGGCCGCTTTCACGCGGCGCATCAGGTCGATCGCCATCGGCGGGGCCGTGGCGATCAGCTCGTCGCGCTTCAATTGGCCGATGCCGTGCTCTGCCGAGATCGAGCCGTGCAAGGACCGCACGACATCGTGCACGGCCTTGTTCATGGGGTGGTAGAGGTCGAGGAATGCTCCATCCTGCCAATCCACGGGTCGCGAGATGTTGTAGTGGAGATTGCCGTCGCCCATGTGGCCGAAGCAGACCACGCGCGCGCCGGGGCAAACCCCCTCCACCGCGCCGGCCGCCTTTTCGATGAACTCAGGGATCGAGGCGATCGGCACCGAGATGTCGTGCTTGATCGAAGCGCCCTCCGGCTTCTGGGATTCGGGCAAGGTCTCGCGGAAATTCCAGAAGGCCTCGCCCTGGGCAAGGCTTGCCGACACCACCGCATCGCCAACGATGCCCTGCTCGAGAGCCTCTGCCAGGATCTCTTCGATCAGCGCCTTGCCGTCCTCTTCGGAGCGGCCGGACGAAATCTGCATCAGCACATACCACGGCCAGTCGCCGGCCAGCGGCCGGGTGATGCCTTGGCCGTGCTTGAGCGTGAAATCGTATGGCCTTTTGCCGATCAGCTCGAAAGCGGTCAGCGATGCGCCGGCGCTGTCCATCGCCAGGGTGAACAGCGAAAGCGCGTCTTTCGGCGACGACGGCAGGCCGGCAAAGGCGACCTCCCTGCCCTTCGGCTTCGGGAACAATTTCAGCACCGCGGCAGTGATGATGCCGAGCGTGCCTTCGGCGCCAATGAAAAGGTTCTTCAGATCGTAGCCGGTGTTGTCCTTCTTCAATTTGCGCAGGTCGTCGAACACCTCGCCGGTCGGCAGCACCACCTCGACGCCGAGGCAGAGCTCGCGCGCATTGCCATAGGCAAGCACGCCCGTGCCGCCGGCATTGGAGGAGAGATTGCCGCCGATCTGGCAGGAGCCTTGCGCGCCGAGCGACAGCGGAAACAGCCGGTCGGCGGCGTCGGCCGCTTCCTGCAGCGTCTGCAGGATGACGCCGGCCTCTGCCGTCACCGTATTCGACAGGACATCGATCTCGCGGATGCGGTTCAGCCTGGACAGCGACAGCACGATGTCGCGACCGGATCTATCCGGCACCTGGGCGCCGACCAGCCCGGTGTTGCCGCTTTGCGGCACGATCGGCGTTCCGGTCTGGGTCGCCAGCCGCATGATGCGGCTCACTTCCTCGACGCTGCCAGGGCGCAGCACCAGCGATGTGCGGCCGTGCCAAAGGCCGCGCCGCTCGGTGACGTAAGGCGCGATGTCGGCCTGCTCGCGCAACGCATATTTGTCGCCGACGATTGCCGCGAAGCGGTCGATGAGGGCGGGATCGAGGTCCAAGGGCTGATCGTTCATGAGACTGAACCTAGAGCAATTCCAGGAAAAGTGTGAAGCGGTTTTCCGTCCGGAATTGCGTCAAAACAAAGAGATAGGCTCAGCCGGTCTTGTCACGCGGCGCGGCGGCACGGGCAAGCCGGTCGTTGATCGCCTCGCCCAGCCCCTCGAACGGGATCGGCTCGACGGCGATGGTCGCGGCGCCGACGCGGTCGAGCGCCTGCATGAAGGCGAACAGATTGCTGGCCGCCTCGCGCAGGTCGCCAGCCTCGGAGAGGTTGCGCAGCGCAACGGCCTGTTCCCAGCCCTCGGCACGGTTGCGGCCGAATGCAAGCAACGCCTCGCCTTCGGCAACTTTCTCGACGTTCAGCCGCATCGCGGCGCCCGGGGCGTAATGCGAGGCAAGCATGCCCGGCGCCTCGATGCCGCTGGCGCAGCGCGACAGCTTCGCGCCGGCCACCGCCTCGATCTCCTCGGCGCCGATGCCGCCGGGCCGCAGCAGGCGCAATTTGCCGTTCTCGACCTTGAGAATGGTCGATTCCAGGCCGACGGGCGTCGCGCCGCCATCGACGACCAGCCTGATCCTGTCGCCGAGGTCGGCGGCGACCGCTTGCGCTGTCGTGCCGCTGATTTTCCCGGAAGAATTGGCGCTGGGGGCTGCGAGCGGCCTGCCGAGCCGCGCGATCAGCTCGCCGCCGAACCCGCGCGGCATGCGCAGCGCAATGGTGTCCAGCCCCGCGGTGACCAGCGAATGGATGCCGTTGCCGCCGCGTTGCGGCAGCACCAGCGTCAGCGGACCAGGCCAGAAGGCATCGGCCAGTTTTGCCGAGAGCGGATCGAAGCCGGCGATACGGTCCGCCATCGCGCGATCGGCGACATGGGCGATCAGCGGGTTGAAGCGCGGCCGGCCCTTGGTCTCGAAGATGCGCGCCACGGCAACGCCGTTGGTGGCATCGCCGGCCAGGCCGTAAACCGTCTCGGTGGGGATGGCGACGACGTCGCCGCCTTCGAGCAGCGCCAGAGCCTGCTCCATAGCCTCGCCGACCGCCAGTATCTCAGCCAAATTTGCCACCAGTCCTGAACATGCCGGTCCCGTAATACGGCCGCTTGCATCGGGCAAGTGCGGGCATTGGCGATTTATCAATCCCTAAAATGTTAAGTTTCCGCGCAAGCCGGCTTCAATGTGCCGGCGCTATGGTGCGGGTTTGATGCGGTTGCGGGCTTGGGAGTATTTGTGATGCGTTTGCTTGGAGCGTTCGGGATCAGCCTTTTGGGGATGCACGGCGCGGCACATGCCTCGTCGATCGTCGTGGTCGGACCCTCTACGTCGACGCCGTCGATCGTCAAGCTGAATGCGATCGAACCGACCAAGCTGTCGGCGGCCTCGACGCCATCGATGATAGCGCTTGGCGATCCCATGCCCGCCGTCACCAACGAGAAGGTCGCAGCAATCCCCGCGAAGTCAGGGCATCAGCAGGCCCCGATGATCATTCGCGGCGGCATTGTCGGCGGCGCTTTCGAAACGCCCGCGGCCAAGCCCACAGCACCGGCAACAACAACCGCCGCCGCGCCGGCAAACGCCACCACGCCGGCAACGCCCGCGAACGGCACCGCGTCCGCTTCAAACGGCAACGGCGCAGCCGGCAGCCAGCCGGCCGCGACGGCCAATGCGTCGGGCGGCGCGCAGCCGCAAGGGTCAGTGCCGCGCGTCGGCAAGGCGATGTAGATCACACTGGGTCCGGCCTTGGTATGCTAGGCGCTTAACCTGTCCGATTCCCGTCATCGGGATCGGGCATGATTGCGCCGGTGTTTCAAAAGGGGGATTCATGACTGTTTCGAAAGCAATGGCCGTTGCCGCGCTGTTGGCGGCGACGACACTGGGCGCGGGTACGGCACGGGCCGACGACATGCTTGGCTCTTACACGGCGCGGATTTCCGACCGCGATCACCGCGCCAGCGATGGCTACCCGCTCGGCAGCGCGGCGCAGATGGTGCGGCAGGACCGCGCCAACTGGCACAAATTCCACCGGCACGACAGCGACGACCAGGGTGATTCCTGGTTCCGCAGCGACGGCTCGCGCGCCGACCTGCAGCGCATGCTGGAACGCGGCGGCGCCATGAGCAGCGCCACAAGGCGCGCCATCGTCAATGGCGAGCCATTGGTCGAGGTCGACGTCTATCCGGACAGCGTGCGGGTCAGCATAGTGGAGGATTGACGGGTCAATCTTTCCTGGAAGATTGACAAGAGCCGCACTGACGAAAAAGGGCGACGCGACGCGCCGCCCTCATACTTCAGACGAGAGGAGACGGCTCAGGCCGCTTCTTCCTTGTCGTCATCGTCGGACTTGTCGTCATCATCGGACTCGTCTTCATCCTCGTCGCCATCTTCATCTTCGTCATCGGACTCATCGTCGCCCGAGGCTTTGGCGTCTTCGTCGGCGTCTTCGTCGTCGCCGTCTTCGTCGCCTTCATCTTCATCGTCCGACTCGTCGTCGGCCGAGGCAGTGGTTTCCTCGTCGCCGTCTTCCTCGTCGTCTTCGGACGGATCGGCGGCTTCGACCGCCGCGGCGGCGGCGTGGTCGAGAAGGTTTTCGGAAGCGGAATCGATCGCCTCGGCGGCGGCCGGGGTCTCTTCAATCAGGTCGATATCGTCAACGGAATTCATGGCATGCCTCCGTGTTTGGGGAATGTCTTACGGCGCGCCCCGCGAAACGATCCCGGGCAACGCGCCTTAAGTCTTTGGTTGATGCATGTCGTTGCCCCAGAACCGCTCAACGCTTCTGGACGACATGCATGGTTGTCCCATGCGGAGGTCATCGTCATATGACTGTAAGCCGGCTCCGGTGCATTAAATTTCGGGCGCCGAATTGTTCAAGCCTGCCCGCATCCTAGCGGATGCGGACAGACTTCAAATGTACGGTTTTCCGAGCCGTCAGCCGACGATTTTTGAAAAATCCGCGACCTGATCGGTGGCGGCGCGGATGCGGGCGAGCAGCGCCAGACGGTTGGCGCGCACGGCCTGGTCCTCATCATTCACGAGAACACGCTCAAAGAATGAATCAACCGGTTCGCGCAACACGCTAAGCGCCAGCATGGCGGCAGAAAAATCTTCGTTTTGAATTGCTTGGCCGGCTTCCTTCTCGGCCTGATTCACCGCGGCAAAGAGCTTCTTTTCCGCCTCCTCGCGGAACAGCGCCGGCTCAACAGCCTCGGCGATTGCCGTTTTCTTCTTCTCCTCGGCGGCCAGGATGTTGGCGGCGCGCTTGGTGCCGGCAAGCAGGTTCTTGCCCTCCTCGGTGTCGAGCAAGGAGCCCAGCGCCTCGACGCGGCGCACGATCTGCAGCAGGTCGTCGTTCGGCGATTGGCCGATCTTCCCCCTTGTGGGGGAGATTGGGCGCGAGCCCGCCGACAGCACGGCATCGATCAAGTCATGCCGCGCACCGCTTTCACGCAGATAGACTTTCAGACGGTCGTGGAAGAAGGCGAGGAGGTCGGACGACTGGTCCGCGCCGCCTTTGAAGTTTTCAAAGGCCTTGGCGAAAACAGACGTCAGCGCCAGACGAATCCGGTTCTCGACGAGTATCCTGACCACGCCAAGAGCCGCACGTCGCAGCGCGAACGGATCCTTGCTGCCCGTGGGCTTTTCATCGATCGCCCAGAAGCCGGTGAGCGTGTCGAGCTTGTCGGCGAGCGCGACGGCAACCGAGACCGGATCGGTCGGCACGCGGTCGGATGGGCCTTGCGGTTTGTAGTGCTCCTCGGCGGCCGCGGCGACCGACGGATGCTCGCCCTGCAGCAGCGCATATTTGCGGCCCATGGCGCCTTGCAGCTCGGGGAACTCGCCGACCACTTCGGTTTGCAGATCGGCTTTGGCGAGCACCGACGCGCGGGCGACCAGCGCGGCATCGGCTCCGACGACAGATGCCAGTTCCTCAGCCAACCGCTTGATGCGCTCAACGCGGGCGCCTTGCGTGCCCAGCTTGGCGTGGAAGGTGACGTTCAGATGATCGAGGCGCGCCATGCGCTGGTCGAGCGGCTTCTTCAAATCCAGGTCGAACTTCGCCGCCGACTCAGCGAGTTGATCGAGGTCGGGCAAATCGCCTTGATCGGTCCGCCAGAAATAGAGCGCATCGGACAGGCGCGCGCGCACCACCTTGCCGTTGCCGTAGGCGATCTCCTTGCCGCCGTCGCTCGCCTCGATATTGGCGACCAGCACGAAGCGGTTCGAAAGTGGCGATTTGCCAATCTCCCCCCTTGAGGGGGAGATGCCCGGCAGGGCAGAGAGGGGGGCCTCGCGCTGAGTCCCCTCTGTCGGCTTCGCCGACATCTCCCCCTCTAGTGGGGGGATCGGGCGCGACGTCACGAAACACTTCTGGTTGGCGCGGATGGTGAGGCGGATGACCTCGCCCGGAATGGTGAGGAAATCCTGCTCGAACTCGCCAATCAGCACGACCGGCCATTCCACCAGGCCGGAGACTTCCTCCAGCAGGCCCTCGTCCTCGACCAGGTCGAGGCCGTTGGCGAAGGCGATGTTGCGGGCATCGGCCAGGATGATCTCCTTGCGCCGGTCGGCATCGAGCACGACCTTGGCCGCCTCGAGCTTCGCCACATAGTCATCGAAGCGGCGCACGGTGATCGCGCCCGGCGCGTGGAAGCGATGGCCATAGGTGATGTTGCCGGCGCGGATGCCGTCGATCTCGAAATCGACAACCACCGGTTCCTCGGTCTCCGGGCCGAAGGTGCAGACGATCGACTGCAGCGGCCGCACCCAGCGCAGCGAACCGGGCTTGGCCGAGGCCGGCCCCCAGCGCATCGATTTCGGCCAAGGGAAAGCGCGAATGATGCCCGGCACCAGCTCGGCGATGATCTCTTCGGCCGCCCTGCCCGGCTTCGTGATGTGGGCGACGTAGAAGTCGCCCTTCTTGGGATCGGAATGGACATGCGCCTCGGCGATCGACGACAGGCCGGCCTTGCGAAGAAAACCCTGCACCGCCTGCTCGGGCGCCGTGGTCGAAGGACCCTTGATCTCCTCGCGGATGTCCTTCGAGCGCGCGGTCAGGCCACGGATGTCGAGCGCTAGGCGCCGCGGCGTCCAATATTCGCGCGCCGCCTCATAGGTCAGGCCCGCCTCGACCAGACCGTCGGTCAGCAACTTCCTGAGGTCGCCGGCCGCCTTGCGCTGCATGCGGGCGGGAATCTCTTCCGAGCGGAGTTCCAAGAGCAGGTCGGGCATAGTTAAGCTCCCCACCCTCCCCGTGATGGAGAGGGTCGGCGCGAGGCGCCGTAACGAATGGGCGGGAAATAGCAACTCGGCCGGCCGCTGTCACCCCGCAAGCAGATCGCCTCTTCAAGCGATTTCACGGAATTTTTCGACCCACTGTCGGGTTGGCGCCAGGCAGCCCGTCCTTGGAGCAGAACTTCCCATGAACCGAACGCTGCGCTGAAGCGACAAACGCTCAGGCAGAGACCTATTGGCTGAACGACGATGAAGACGGCATCGAGAACCCTGCAGATCCTGGCGCTCAGCGCCTGCTTCGCCGCCCAGGCGCATGGCACGATCACGATGCCGGGGATCAGGCAGGCCATGCGCACGATCGACGGCGCAGCGGCGCAGATCGTGTTGCCGGCCGGCGCTGTTACCGAGACCGCGAAAGTCGTACCGGCTTAGTAGGACAGCGATCCCGAGCAGCCCGAAGGCACCGGGTCGTCAGCCAGCTCGGCGGTCTCACGCGCTCATCTCAGAATTTCGGGGTTCACATTCGGCATAGCTCGCTACCAATGAACATCGAGCGCAACTCGTCTTGATGTCGAAACAGCGGTAATAAGCAAAGTCGAAAGATCAACCAGCAGCCGTATATCGCGTCCGTCCCATATGGGTCTCCGTCGCGCAAAAGGCCATGCGCTACGGCGTGGCGCAGGTGGGGACCTTGCTTCATCAGAAACAGGCGCTCTAGGTCGGATGCAATAGCTGGCGTCAGAATGCCATCGAGTTCCGTTCGCATCTGCTCGAACAAAGAAGATATCGTTCGATCTTGCTGCGTCCGCGTTGCGTCATCAAAAATGGTGACCTCATGCCCATTGGACTTCAGCAAGTGTCGCAGGGAGTTTTCCAGCAGGGGCGTGAGAATGTAAGTCGCACTGACGAAATCCCCCTGGAAGAAGCGTGCGTAAGCTCGCGCAAAGGTGTGAACGAGATCGGGTGGAACAAAAGGACTGTACTGCAGAACTGTTCCCAAGAGATCGTCCGAGATGAAATGTCGCTCGACAACAATCTGACGGGCCGGTTCGATCGTTCCCCCCACGACTATCTTTCTGCGGATACCTTCAGCCTGCGCGATTTGCTGATCTATGGCAGATCGGTCCGCCGCATCGCCGACGCCTCCGCCTTGGGTGCGATGGATTACCTTCCCTTCGTCATCCAGATGCGACATTCCGAAGAGTGACGAGAGCGGGTGCCTTTTAATCATCCCTGCCGCATCGCTCTCCAGCTTGTTCGGGTCTGGGGACCTTGCCAGCGCTGCGAAGGAAAACAACTTATGGAGCAGACACCCCTGACTGAAGGCAGACCGGACCTCTTCCGCTATCTCTCGAAGGTCCATCTCCTGCGAAATGACAGACAATTCTTCGGGCACCTGCGCCTGGATATCTATCAGCCTGTGGCGTATGCCGTCCGTTTGTCCTTCTTGCCGGGAATGCCATGGAGCTGCGCAATCGCCGCGCTCATAAAATGCGCAGCCAGCATGGCCGAGCCGTTTTTGGCCTCCGCCTCGGCGACCAGCGCCTCAGCCGCCTCGCTGAGGCATAGATGCTTCTCGTCCTCCATTTTAGCCAGGTGGTAGGCCGTCGCGGCCAGCTGCCAGAGATTGACGACATTGTGAACATCCGAGCCGAAAGGCACGGCTGCAAGAGCTTTGCGAAGGCTTGCCCCAATTTCGGCGGGGTCAGATATGCGGTAGTCAAGATCGAGGTCGGAAAACCAGTAAATTGGAACCAAGCCTCCTTTCTGCAGGGCCTTCCGCCTAAGCTGCCCGACAAGGTCGCGTGCGGTAAGCATCTCCGGCTTTTCCCATCCGACGGCGCGCCCAATCTGCAACGCTCGAAGAAGATAGTCCCTGGCCCCGTGTTGAAGAGCGCCATTCTCGCTTGCGAAACGGTGCTTTAGCTCGCCATCGTCCATCTTCTGGACGATTTCGGTGTACGCAGCGATAGCTGCGAGACCCAACCCGCCTTGTTTCTTGTCGAGCAGCCAACACAGATCGGAAAGTCGCGCACGAAGCACCGGGTTAGCTGCACGAGTTGCCATGTCCCCAACGAGGGGGATATGCGCCCGGAAATCGGAAGGGATAGCCGACCGACGACCGTCAGCGAAAGTCACCATCGGCCCGAACGGCTCATTCCGCTCTTGGGGCTTTGGATACATGTCGGTGATGGCGGATAGCATAATGAACACGCGCACTTCCGGCGTATCGGGTGGTTCCGCTGAATTGTCCTGGGGTCGTACTGCGGCGCGATAAAGATCACTCAACTCGGCACAATCTGCCGTCGTTGCCCCTGAGATAGGAGCCTCGAAATCCACCGTGGCAATATCCTCTGCCGAGGCGCGCAGCCAAGATAGTTCCGGCTGGGGTGCGGCTCCTTCTGGAGCCGCATCGTTTTCGCTGCTGGTCATCGACCCCACCGCCCCTCCATGGTCGAGATCATGATAGCATACGCTAAGCCGCCGCCAGGCCGCCCGCCCGCGTCTTGAGGAACGCTTCGCCGCAGGCCTTGGCCAGATTGCGCACGCGCAGGATGTAGCTCTGCCGTTCGGTGACGGAGATGACGCCGCGCGCGTCGAGCAGATTGAAGACGTGGCTTGCCTTGATGCACTGGTCGTAGGCCGGGAAAACCATGCGGTGCATCGCCAGATTGTCGCTTGGCTTGGGCGTGCCGGCATCGAGCAGCGCCTTGCACTCGGCCTCGGCGTCCTCGAAATGCCTCAGCAACATCGCGGTGTTGGCGAATTCGAAATTGTGGCGCGAATATTCCTGCTCGGCCTGCAGGAAGACGTCGCCATAAGTGACCTTTTCGGCCCCCTCGCGGCCGTTGAAGTTCAGGTCGTAGACATTGTCGACACCCTGCACATACATGGCGAGCCGTTCCAGGCCGTAGGTCAGCTCGCCCGCCACCGGTGCGCATTCGATGCCGCAGACCTGCTGGAAATAGGTGAACTGCGAGACTTCCATGCCGTCGCACCAGCACTCCCAGCCGAGCCCCCAGGCGCCCAGCGTCGGGCTTTCCCAGTCGTCCTCGACGAAGCGAATGTCGTGCAGCAGCGGGTCGACGCCGATTGCTTCCAGCGAGCCGAGATAGAGCTCCTGCAGGTTCGGCGGATTGGGCTTCAGGATCACCTGGTATTGGTAATAGTGCTGCAGGCGGTTCGGGTTTTCGCCGTAGCGGCCATCCTTCGGCCGGCGCGAGGGCTGGACATAGGCCGCGTTCCAGCGCAACGGACCCAGCGCGCGCAAGGTGGTGGCCGGATGGAAGGTGCCGGCACCGACTTCCATGTCGTAGGGCTGCAGGATGAGGCAACCATAGTCCGCCCAGTAATTGTGCAAGGTCAGGATCAGCCCCTGGAAGGAGCGGCTGGGATGCATATGGGCAGGAATCTCGATGGTCACGGCGGCCTCGGAAAGCGCGGGATGCCGCTTCCCTAGTTGCCGGGCCGGCAAGCGTCAAGGCGGGAGGCTCGCGCCCGGCAAGGCGGAAAGCTTTGCGGCGGGCTGGCCCATTGCCGTCGGGCGGCGGTCGCCGTTTGCTCCGTTCCAGCTCAACGACAGAGGTTTCGCTATGTCCGGTCAACTCACTGTACGACCCGTCACAAGGCAGGATTACGAGCAGTGGCTGCCACTGTGGGACGGCTACAACGCGTTTTACGGACGCTCCGGGCCGACGGCGCTTGCCGGCGAGATCACGCAGATGACGTGGTCGCGTTTCTTCGACGCCTATGAGCCGGTGCATGCGCTGGTCGCCGAGCGCGAAGGCAACCTGCTCGGCCTCGTCCACTATCTCTATCATCGCTCGACCACATCGATCGCGCCGAGCTGCTATCTGCAGGACCTCTTCACCAGCGAGGCCGCGCGCGGCCAGGGTATCGGCCGGGCGCTGATCGAAGGCGTCTACGAACGCGCCAGGCAAGCGGGCGCGAACCGCGTCTACTGGCTGACGCATGAGACGAACCACACCGCGATGCAGCTCTATGACAAGATCGGCGAGAAGTCGGGGTTCGTCGTCTACAGAAAGATGTTCTAGTTTCCTCGACACAGGGATTTCCTCGACAGAGATTTGAAAGGCCGCCGTTCGTCGGCGGCAAGATCGTCACCGTTCATTCCATGAAAATCGGCACAAACGCTGAAAATTGGCGGAACCCTCTCAACTTCGTCATTCCAGGGCGGAGCAGCCGCGAAGCGGCGTCGCGGAGACCCTGGAATCCATTCCGTGACCCTGCTCAAAGAGTGCAGCGGAGCAGAATTCTGCACCGCAGCAGCGCTCAGAAATCACGGAATGGGATCCTCGGGTCTGCGCGCGTCGCTGCGATCGTTGCTCCGCCCGTGGATGACGACGGGGTGGCATTTCGGCCAATCTCCAACGCATGCCGCCTGCCAACGCAAACACAGCCTACCTGTCAAGATTTTCTCCGGCAGGGAAGGGTGTTTGCCGATATTCAAGTAGAGCCGGACCGACCTTAAGCTCGGCAGACGCCGAGCCGAAACGAAAACGGGGCTCGACGGGCCCCGTTTTCTTGAACGCTGGCGAGAGGCTCAGCCTTTCGGCGCGGGCGTCGGGTCCGGCTTCACCTTGGGCGTTTCCTGCGCGGTGTTGGATTCGATCGGCGGCAGGCCCTTGAGCAATTTCTGCTGCAAAGTGGCGAGCACATCCGGATCGGGCTTCAGATCGCGTGCCTGCGTCCACTGGTAGGTGGCCTCGAGCTTGCGGCCGACGCGCCAGTAGGCATCGCCGAGATGGTCGTTGAGGACCGGATCCTCCGGCTTCAGCGAGACGGCTCGCTCCATCTCGCGCACGGCGTCGTCGAAGCGGCCCATGCGGTAATAGGCCCAGCCCAGCGAATCGACGATGTAGCCGTCGTTCGGCCGCAGATCCACGGCCTTCTGGATCATCGCCAGGCCTTCCTTGAGGTTCATGTTCATGTCGACCCAGGAATAGCCGAGATAGTTCATGACCTGCGGCTGGTCGGGCTGCAGCTCCAGCGCCTTACGGAAATTGGGTTCCGCCTTCGGCCATTCCTTCAGCCGCTCATAGGCGATGCCGCGCTGGTAGAAGATGTTCCAATTGGCGGCAGTCGGCGTCTTCAGCTGCTCGACAGCCTTGTCGTAGAGACTGGCGGCCGAGCGGAAATCTTCCTTCGAGCCATAGACACCGCCAAGCGCCAGATAGGCGCGCATGTCGTCCGGATGCCTTTCGAGATAGGCCTTGAGATGCGAAATCGCGTCGTCATGCTTGTCAAGATCGGCAAGGTTGAGGCCGATCTGCAGGTCGGAGAGCTCCTTCAACGGCGAGGATGCCGGAATGCGGCGGTAGAGCGAGACGGCGCCTTCGCCGTCCTTGAGCTGCTCGGCCACGGCGGCAAGCTGCACAAGGGCCGCGTCGCTGTCCGGCTTCAGCGCCAGCGCATATTGCAGATAGAGCCGCACGAAAGGCTCGCCGCCGCCGCGGTTGAGCGCGGTGGCAAGGTCAAGCAGGATTTCGGATGCGCCGTCGGCCGGACCGGCGACGAGCGGCTCGATCTTGTCGCCCTTGCTGATGCGGTCGCGCAGCGTGGTGATCTCGAGCTTGCCCGGCGCGAAGGCTTCGGCCTGGTTCAACACCGCCAGCGCCTTCGACTTGTCGCCCTTGCGGACCAGGAACGAGGCATAGGCCTGGGCGTTGCGCATCCAGGTTTCGGGCGCGGAGCCGCCGGCCGCGGTATCGGCCATGGTGGCGGCGTAGAGTTCCTCGGCCTTGTCGTTCAGGCCGGCGGCGTCGGCGATCAACGCGCGGTGGAATGATTTGAACAGGCCGAACCAGTCCGGGCCCTTGAGCTTGTCGATGGAGTCCATGGCCTCGGACGCGTTGCCGGCACCTTCCTTGGCCCAGCCGTCCATGACGCCCGAGAGCAGCCGGTCGAGATCGGATTCCAGCGAGAGCTTGAGCCAGTACTGGGCCTTGGCGTAGTCCTTCTTGTGGAAAGAATCGATGGCCAGAGCCAGGCGCGAGAAGCGCTCGACGTCCGGCACTTCCTTCAGCTTGTCGGCATAGACGAGCGATTCTTCGAAGCGGCCTTGCGCGACCAGAGCCAGCATCAGGCTCTGTTGCAATTCCTTGTCGTTTGGAGCAAAGGCCAGCGCCTGCTTGTAGTAGGCGATCGCATCGTCGAGATCGTTGTCGCTTTCGGCGATATGAGCCGCGAGATAGGCGCCCGAGAAAGACGTGATCTGGAGCGGTCGGGCCTCTTCCTTGGCCTGGACCGGCAGCACCCAAAGCGCCACACCGGTCAAAAATGCCAGCCTCGTCAGCCAGCGCGCACGTCCTTGCCGCATCGTATCCCTTTCAGCCAGATGCGATCCCGCCCTTGGCGGACCGCCCACAGACTCGCTCTTTTCCGGTCAAAGCATGGCCTTTTTGGGGTCAGGCTTCAATTGCCGAGCGAATCACAATGCAATCATCCGGCTTAAAAAACGATGCCGCGCCAGCGAAAATCCCGCGCGGAGGCCCGGGACGCCCATATGCGGCATCGGATTGCCTACAGATAGGTATCGCTGAATCCGCTGGCGGCAACCGCGTCGCACAGGCCGGACCATTCGCAGCCGGAGCACGCCTGGCGCGTCAGGCCGGCGGAAAATGCCTTGCGCATCCCGGCCAGGCTGGAGGCGTCCAGCACGAACCGGTCTCCAGCCTGGATCGGCCGCCCGAGGAGAGCGCCGACATCGCGGGCCGCCATCCGGTCCCGCTCGGCGGCGCTCTCGCGCAGGCAATGCGGCTCCGGCTCGTCGAGCAGCGGGGCGCAGATGTCGTCCGGACCGGAAACGATCGCCACCGCCTCGCCCTCGCCCAGCCGCTTCACCACCTTGTCGTAATTGGCGGTGAAGGCGGGCGAGTAGCCCTTGCCGACATAGGTCAGCAGGCAGAGCAGATGATGGGCGCGCAGCTTGATGGTCATCGCGTCCCGGACGAGCGGTCGCGTTGCTCCGCACGATAGGTGGAAAAGAGCTTCAGCGTCGCCGCGCCCAGCGCCGACTTGAGCAGGCCGCCGATGATGAAGGGCACGAAGCCGAAGGTGATGGCCTTTTCAGTGCCGATCATGACGGCAAGCCAGGCGGTGCCGAGAACCAGGCAAAGCAGGTTGCCGATGAGCATGGCAGCGAAGGCAAGCATGACGCGATTGCCGTTCCAGCCGCGTTCGGCCAGCCAGCCGACGACAGCGCCGACGACCGGAAAAGCGAAGAGATAGCCGCCGGTCGGGCCAACGAAATGCTGTAGGCCAGCGGCGCCGCCTGCAAGAACCGGAAAACCGGCGGCGCCCTCGACGAGCCAGGCGGCGATGGTCAGCGCACCGAAGCGCCAACCATAAAGCGCGCCGACCAGCGTGACGGCGAAGGTCTGCATGGTGACCGGAACCGGCACCATCGGCACCTCGATATAGGACGACAGCGCCAGGAACAGCGAACCAAGGATCACCGCGCCGATCTGCCAGGCGAGCGAACGGCTGTGCAGCCGCAACGGGCTGAAGGAGGGGTTTTGGGTCGAAATGGCTGCGTTGGTCACAGTGTCTTCCTTGGCTCGTGTGAATTATAGATAATTTTTGAACTTCATCTATTATCGAATCCATATTTTCGCGGAGATGGCAAGCGCCTGCCCTCGAATTCGTCATTCCAGGGCTTGCTCCGCCCTAGAATGACGAGGCTGAGAGGCCTCGGCCAATCGCCAAACCTACCCCACGATGGCGAAGGCGTCGCGGGTCTTGCCGGACGCGGTCTTGACCGGCTTCTGGCCGATCCATTGCACGTGCCGGCCGAGTGTCGCGGCGGCCGATTCGGTGTTGCCTTGCCTCAGCGCGCTCAGGATCGCCCGGTGATCCTGGTCGGTGCGGGTTTCCCACTCGGAGCGCCAGGCCGCGAACAGGAAACGCGCGCTTGCCGCGTGCAAGTCGTCGATGGTGGAGAGCAGGCGCGGCATGTTGCAGGGCGCCAGGATCAGCCGATGGAAGGTGCGATTGGCCTCTTCCCAGGAGCGCACGTCGCGGGATTTGTCGCCGGCCTTGGTCGCCTCTTCGGCCTGGTCGAGGATTGATGTCGTCAGATGCGGCGCGGCATGGCGCAGCGCCAGCACTTCGAGCGCCGCCCGCATCTCGGCCACCTCCCTGACCTCGCCGAGATCGAAGGAAGCGACGCGCACGCCGCGGCGCGGCTCGCCGATCGCCAACCCTTGAGCCTCCAGGCGCCGGAAAGCCTCGCGCACCGGGACATGACTGGTGTTGAATTCCTCGGCGACATGGTCCTGGCGCAGCCGCGAACCGGGCTCGATCGCGCCCGAAATGATGCGGTCCGCCAGTTCCTTGCTGATGCGGACGGCGATCGTGTCTTCTTTGCTGGCCATATTTTATAGATAATTTGCCAGACCGCCGTTTGTCGAGACGGCCGGCGCGGGATTCACAAGCGCCCTTCCCGGCGGACGCAAATGAGCCGGACCCGCAGGCTCAGTTGACGCGGCTGATGCAGAAATCGATGACGTCGATCAAAGCCGACTTCTGCGGCGTCGCCTCCAGCGGCGCCAACGCGTCGCGGGCGATCTCGCCGAAATGGCGGGCGCGGCCGATCGTGTCGGCGATGGCGCCGTGGCGGGCCATCAGGCCGATGGCCTTTTCAAGCCCGGCATCGTCGGCGACGTTGTCCTCGATGGCGCGCTTCCAGAAGGTGCGCTCGGCCTTGGTGCCGCGCCGGTAAGCGAGGATCACCGGCAGCGTCACCTTGCCCTCGCGGAAATCATCGCCGACATTCTTGCCGAGCTCCTTGCTCGAGCCGCCATAGTCCAGCGCGTCGTCGATGAGCTGGAAGGCAAGGCCGAGATTCATGCCGTAGGAGCGAAGCGCCGCGCGGTCGGTGCGCGAGGCCTGGGCGATGACCGGCCCGACCTCGGCGGCGGCCGAGAACAGCGCCGCCGTCTTGGCCTTGATGACGGCGAAGTGCTCGTCCTCGGTGGTCTCGAGGTTCTTGGCGGCGGCAAGCTGCATCACCTCGCCCTCGGCGATGATGGAGGCCGCGGCCGACAGGATGTCCAAGGCTTCCAGCGAACCGACCTCGACCATCATGCGGAAAGCCTGGCCGAGCAGGAAATCGCCGACGAGCACGCTCGCCTGGTTGCCCCAGATCATGCGCGCCGTCTTCTTGCCGCGGCGCAGCGCGCTCTCGTCGACCACGTCGTCATGCAGAAGCGTCGCCGTGTGCATGAACTCGACCGCCGTGGCGAGCTTGACATGGCCTTCGCCGGAATAGTCGAACATCTGCGCGGCGGCGAGCGTGAGCATGGGCCTGAGCCGCTTGCCGCCGGAGGAGATCAGGTGATTGGCGATCTCCGGGATCATTTCGACGTCGGAGCCGGCCTTGGACAGGATCAGCTCGTTGACCCGCCCCATATCGGCGGCTGTCAGATCGATCAAATCCTTGATGGAAGCGGGTTCCCGCTTGCCTTCGATGTTGAGAACGACACCCACCACGACAACTCCCGTCAATCTGACGCACCCTTGGTCCCGCGCCGACTCTAGGGCGGCGCAACCGGGCACGGCAAGAGGCGAATTAGCGCGGCTCCGCCGACGGAGTGTCCACGCGCACGTTTACACGAACGCCACAACCTGCGATTTTCGTTTCATGATCGAGCTTGTCCGCACCAACGACGCCGTCGTCATCTCCTTTGTCGAATCGCTGATGCGCGATGCCGGCATCGCCTGTTTCGTCGCCGACCAGAATATGAGCGTGCTCGACGGTTCGCTCGGCATCCTGCCGCGGCGCGTGATGGTCGATGCCGAAAGGGTCGATGCCGCGCGCCGCATTCTCAAGGATGCCGGCATCGAGAACGAGATCCGCAAAAAATAATGGCAACCAGCACCGCCCCCGTCCCGGATACGCCGGCGCACACGGTCGATGCCTTCCATCGCGGGCGCTTCTGGCTGGTGCAGCCGAGCCGGGGCGGTCATCGCGCCGGCATGGACGCCATGATGCTGGCGGCCGCCGTGCCGTCCGGCTTTTCCGGCCGGCTCGCCGATTTCGGCGCCGGCGCCGGCGCCGCCGCCCTTGCCGTCCTGTCGCGCTGTCCGGCGGCGCAGGCCGTGCTTGTCGAGCGCTCCGCCGAAATGGCCGGGTTCGCCACTGCCACGCTTTCGCATCCCGGCAATGGCCATCTCGGCGACCGCGCCTCAGTGCTGATTGCCGACGTGACGCTGACCGGTCGAGCGCGTGGCGAGACCGGGCTTGCGGACAACCAGTTCGATTTCGTCATCATGAACCCGCCGTTCAACGCGGCGCAAGATCGCTCGACGCCCGACGCGTTGCGCAGAGAGGCGCATGTGGCGGAGGACGGGCTGTTCGAGCGCTGGATCCGAAGCGCCGCCGCCGTCGCCAAGCCGCGCGGCGGGCTGGCCGTCATCGCGCGGCCCGAGCAGTTGGTTGCCATCCTGGACGCGATGGAGGGGCGGTTCGGCGATGCCGAGTTGCTATGCGTGCATCCGCGGCCGGATGCGGCGGCGATCCGCATCGTCGTCAGGGCGGTGCTCAGCGCGCGCGGAAAACTGTCGATCCGCCCGCCGCTCATCTTGCACGGGCCGTCCGGCAACGGGCCGGCGGAGCGCACGGAAATGATCAATAACGGCCTGGCGTCGCTGTTCGGCGATTGATCCTTGAAGCGCGTCGCGTTGAAATGGATTCTAGCGACGCGCTTTAAGTTTTTGCTTTATGCATGTCTTTTTCGCAAAACCGCTGCACACTTTGCGCGACATGCACTGGCCGGCGATGCGGCATTGCCGTTGGCTGGCGAGTTCCTTACATGCCCAGGCAGGATGACGCCGCGCCCGTGAAACAGACCAACCGACCTGATCTCATCTTGCTCCTTTGCATTTTGTCCGGAGACAATCGTTCGTGAAACGCCTTTTCAACCGCTTGCTGCCGAAATCCTGGCGCTCGACAGCCGTCACCATTCCGGTCATCCGACTGCAAGGCCCCATCATGGCCGGCGGAGGCCAGTTCCGGCCGAGCCTGTCGCTCGCCTCGACGGCCGGCCTGATCGAAAAGGCGTTCGGCTTCGACGCGCCGGCGGTCGCCATCTCGATCAATTCGCCGGGCGGCTCAGCGGTGCAGTCGCGATTGATCTTCAAGCGCATCCGCGACCTGGCGGCGGAAAAGAACAAGAAGGTGCTGGTCTTCGTCGAGGACGTGGCGGCCTCCGGCGGCTACATGATCGCGGTCGCCGGCGACGAGATCTTCGCCGACCCGTCCTCGATCGTCGGCTCGATCGGCGTGGTCTCGGCCTCGTTCGGTTTCCCGGAACTGATGAAGAAGATAGGCGTCGAGCGGCGCGTCCACACCGCCGGCCAGAACAAGGCCGTGCTCGATCCGTTCAAGCCCGAGAAGAAGGAGGACATCGAGCGACTGAAGGCGCTGCAGCTCGAAGTGCACGAGACCTTCATCGACCTCGTCAAGGAACGGCGCGGCAGCAAGCTCAAGGACGACCCGGACCTGTTCACCGGCCTGTTCTGGACCGCCAAGCGCGGCCTCGAGCTCGGCCTTGTCGATGCTTTGGGCGATATGCGCAGCGTGCTCAAGACCCGTTTCGGCGAGAAGACGCAGCTCAAGCTGATCACCGCGTCACGCGGTCTGTTCGGCCGTTTCGGCCTGTTCGGCTCGCGCGTTTCGGCGCCGGATATCGCGGCGGCCGCCGCCAGCGGCGTCCTCGATGCGGCGGAAGAGCGCGCGCTATGGGCGCGCTTCGGGCTTTGAAAAAGCCATGAATGCGGCTAGCATGGCCGCTTGACCGACCCATTCGGCCGGCCTTGCCGCGAGGACGCGGGAGGAGTTTTAGAGATGCCGCAGATCATTTTCTTCGCCGTTGTCGGCGCTGCCGCTTACTTTGGCTACCGCGCTTTCGTGCGCGAGGCCGAACGCGTGACGGCCAAGATCCGGCGCACCGAAAGACAGGCGGCGAACGGCACGACGGGCACGCTGGTCAAGGACCCCAAGACCGGCGAATATCGTCTCGCCAAGGACTGATCCCATCTCGCCAGCAGCCGACATCCTGGAGCCCGGCACAGAGGTCCGGACGTGGCTTGCGCCTGCCAAGATCAACCTGGCGCTGCATGTCACCGGACAGCGCGCCGACGGCTACCATCTCATCGACAGCCTTGCCGTCTTCACCCGCTTCTGCGACCGGCTCGAGATCGAGCCGGCGGAAGAGGATGAATTCTCGGTATCCGGCCGTTATGCCGCCGGGCTGCCGCTCGACGGCGACAATCTGGTGGTGAAGGCGCGCGATGCCTTGCGCCGGGAAGCCGGCATGCAACAGGCGTCGCCGGTCGCCATCCGGCTGGAGAAGAACCTGCCCATCGCCTCCGGCGTCGGCGGCGGCTCGAGTGACGCAGCGGCCACGCTCAACGGCCTGGCGCGGCTCTGGAAGCTCGATATCGACCACAATTCGCTGGCCCGGATCGGGCTTTCGCTCGGCGCCGATCTGCCGATGTGCCTCAAATCAAAGCCGCTGATCGCACGCGGTATCGGCGATGAGGTCTCGCCGCTGCCCGCGTTTCCGGCGCTCGGCCTCGTCCTGGTCAATCCGGGCATCGCGGTCTCGACGCCGGACGTGTTCAAGGCGCTCTCCAGTCGCAACAACGAGGCGCTGCCGCCGCTGCCGAAACGCCTCGACTTCCACACGATCCGCAACTGGCTGGAGACGACGCGCAACGATCTCGAGCCTGCCGCGCGTTCGATCAAGCCGGCGATCGGCGAGGCGCTCAAGGCGCTGAAAAAAGCCGACGCCGCGTTCGCGCGCATGTCCGGCTCGGGCGCCACCTGTTTCGGCCTGTTCGAGACCGGCAATGTCGCAAAGCGCGCGGCGATCGAGATCCGCGCCCGCCACCCCGACTGGTTCGTTGCCGCGACGCGCAGCATGGAGGTGGGCGATGGCGAAGCTTGACGAAAGCCGGCCCTTCATTCCGGTGCGCATCGCGGTGCTTACGGTTTCCGACACGCGCAGCCTTGCCGACGACAAATCCGGCCAGACGCTGGCCGACCGCATCGCGGAAGCCGGCCACAGCCTTGCCGCGCGCGATATCGTGACCGACGACCGCGAAAAGATCCGCGACAAGGTGCTCGGCTGGTCGAAGGACGAAAACATCGATGTCGTCATCACCACCGGCGGCACCGGCTTCACCGGCCGCGACGTGACGCCGGAGGCGCTGGAGCCGATCTTCGAAAAGCGCATGGATGGCTTTTCGGAAGTCTTCCACCGCATTTCCTACGATAAGATCGGCACGTCGACGATCCAGAGCCGTGCGACCGGCGGCGTCGTCAACGCCACCTTCGTCTTCGTGCTGCCGGGCTCGCCCGGCGCCTGCAAGGACGCCTGGGACAGCATTATCAAGGCGCAGCTCGACTATCGGCACATGCCCTGCAACTTCGTCGAGATCATGCCGCGGCTGGACGAGCATCTCAGGCGCGGCGGCAAGCCAACCTCGTAAAGCTCAGTTAAGGCGCCCGGCCGGCATAGGGTTCGCAGGCGGATTGGCGCTGGCGCCTTCGAGGCGCCATGTTCGAAGGCGGTGCCGGCACGGTAGCTTATGTGAGAAAACAATGAGCAGCGCCATGACCGTTCACAGCGGCGGATGCCATTGCGGCAACATCCGCCTCAGCTTCTCGACCGCGCTCGATCCCGCGCAACTGGAAATCCGCGCCTGCCAGTGCTCGTTCTGCACCCGGCACGGCTCGCGCGCGGCCGCCGACCCGAACGGCAGGCTGGTCGTCTCGGTCGAGGACAGGCAGCGCTTGCGGGCCTATCGCTTCGGCTTGCGCACCGCCGACTATCTTCTGTGCGGCGAGTGCGGCGTCTATGTCGCGGCAATCGCCGGAGAGGGTGACGATGCCACGGCGATCGTCATCGTCAACGCGCTCGACGATCGCGAGCGGTTCTCGCGCGAGCCGATCCCGGTCCGCTACGATGCCGAGACGCGCGAGCAACGTCTCGCCAGGCGCCGCAGCGCGTGGATGCCGGTTGAGATTAAGGGGATTTGACTGGGCAGGCCCAGCGCTGCCTTCACCTTCTCCCCTTGTGGGAGAAGGTGAATCGGCGCGCAAGCGCCGAGACGGATGAGGGGTGTTCCAGCGGAGTGAGGCGCTGGCTCTCCCTGGAGCACCCCTCATCCGTCGCCTTCGGCCACACCTTCTCCACAAGGGGAGAGGGTGGAGCTTGCATCATTTCGGCGGCGCGATCCAGATTTCCGCGTTCAGCCTTCTGGTCGCCAGGCCGCGCGCCAGGGCTTCGGCGCTGCGCGCGCTCTTTGCCAGAGCCGAGGCCTGACGCTTGCTGATGACAAGCCCCTCGGCCAGCGCACGATTGCTCGAGAACACCCTGGCCAGGAAAGGCGCACGGTTGGCGCGGGCGCGTGAAAAGCGCGCCGGCATGGTCTGTTTCGCCGTGTGCGCCACGACTTCGTCGATCCAGCCCTCGGCGAGCCGCGCGCCCGGCTCGAGCAGGAGCAGCCAGTCGCCCTTGGCCTGGCCGATACCGGCGCCGATCCCGCCGGTCGCATAGTGGCAGCCGGCATGCTCGGCCACCCGATGCGTCTGGTCGGTCGAGCCTTGATCGCAGACGATCACGTCGCGCACGACGCCTTCGACCGCGCCGCCGACCAGCGAGGCGAGCGTACGGGCAAGCCCCTCTTCGTCGTTGCGGGTTTCGATAAGGACGCTGAGCATTTTAGCCGAATAGCGGAAAGTGCGGCGATGCGCCAGTTGCGCGCGTCAAGCGAAAAAGTTCTTGCTTTGTTCTCTTCGGCGAAATAGGAATAGTTTCATGAACAGAGCGATTCGACAGCCTGCCGACAGTCCTTGGGAGAGGGCGAAAATGGAACAGATCGTGCGCGCCGACATTGCCGCTTTCGGAGCAGGCCGAGCCGAGATGGCGAACGCGATGATCGAGCAGAGCGGCATGCGCGTGCGGCCCGACCGCAATCGCGGCCGCTCGGCCGGCATCAATCCGTCCGGCCGGTTCGAGCCGATCAGCCGGCATGTGTTCGACGACGGCTGGAACTCGCTGGAGGAACTGCCGCCGTTCAAGACGGAAGTGCAGGTCGAAAAGCCGCGCACCATCATCACCCGCAACGAGTCGCCCGACATTTCCTTCGACCGTTCGATCAACCCCTATCGCGGCTGCGAGCATGGCTGCGTCTACTGCTTCGCCAGGCCGACGCATGCCTTCATGGGCTTGTCGCCGGGGCTCGATTTCGAATCGAAGCTGTTCGCCAAGCCGGATGCCGCGCGCATGCTGGACAGGGAATTGTCAAAACCGGGCTACCAGCCGCGCACGATCGCCATCGGCACCAACACCGATCCCTATCAGCCGATCGAGAAGCAATACCGCATCATGCGCGAGATCCTGGAAGTGCTGGAGGCGCGCGGCCATCCGGTCGGAATCGTCACCAAATCGGCGCTGGTGGCACGCGACATCGACATCCTGTCGCGCATGGCCGAGCGCGGCCTTGCCAAGGTGGCGCTGTCGGTGACGACGCTCGACCGGATGCTGGCGAGAACGATGGAACCCCGCGCCTCGACGCCGACGAAGCGGCTGGAGGCGATCCGCCAACTTTCGGATGCCGGCATCCCGGCATCGGTCATGGTGGCGCCGATTATTCCGGGGCTTACCGATCCGGAGATGGAGCGCATCCTCGATTCGGCTAGAGCCGCCGGCGCGCGGGAGGCCGGCTATGTCATCCTGCGCCTGCCGCTCGAAGTGGCGCCGATCTTCAAGGACTGGCTGTTGCGCCATTATCCCGACCGCTACCGGCATGTGATGTCGTTGATCCGCTCGATGCGCGACGGCAAGGATTACGATTCCGAATGGGGCAAGCGTATGAAGGGTGCCGGTCCCTATGCCTGGCAGATCGGCCGGCGCTTCGAGATCGCCGCCAAGCGGCTCGGCCTCAATGTCGAGCGGCGGCAGCTTCGCACCGACCAATTCGTCGCAGGCGCCAGTGCCGGCGAGCAGCTGATGCTGCTTTAGAGCATGATCCCGAAAAGTGGGAACCGGTTTTCGGAAAAGATCATGCTCCAACAAAAGGTTGGATCAGGATGACGATGCAACCAATGTCATCCTGATCCAGCGCCAGCACCGGCCATGACGGCCGGCGCTAAGCACTTCCAGGCAAAGCGATTTTCGGTCTGGAATTGCCATTTGTTTCGAAATTCCGTCCGGCCCCTGTCCCCCGGCTGTGAGACGGTGCCTTCCCGGTCCGACGCCCCATCCGACCCGGAAGGACTTGCGGAGAATCGGAGCCGATGCGAACCTCGCCGCACCATGGCTCGCGCGCGTTCCGATTCTCCGCTTCTCTTTGAAATGGTTGAGAAGCCCGACTTCTCGATCGAGACGAAAGCGATAGCCGACGGGCTGTGGCCGGTCGCCGGCATGGACGAGGCCGGCCGCGGTCCGCTCGCCGGTCCGGTGGTGGCCGCCGCGGTGGTGCTCAACCCCGCTAACATTCCCGAAGGCCTCGACGATTCCAAGCGCCTCACCCATTTGCAGCGCGAGGCGCTGTTCCTCAAGATTCTTGGCTCGGCACTCAGCATCTCGATGGCTTCGGTCAGCGCCGAAGGCATCGACAGCAGCAACATCCTGAAAGCCAGCCTGGAAGCGATGCGCCGTGCTGCCGCCGGCCTGTCCTTGCGGCCGAAGCTCGCCCTGGCCGACGGCCGCGACATACCGCCAGGTCTCGCCTGCGAAGGCCGCGCGCTCATCAAGGGCGACCAGCGCTCGCAGTCGATCGCCGCCGCCTCGATCGTCGCCAAGGTAATGCGCGACCGCATGATGTGCGGCTGCGGCGGGCATCACGAGCACTACGGCTTCGAAGTGCATATGGGCTACGCGACGGTCCGCCACCGCACCGCGATCGAGGCGCATGGGCCGGTGGCACGGCTCCACCGGGCCTCGTTCGCGCCGTTCCGATTGGGTGGAGCTGAGATGGCGGAAGAGGAAGAGAGCCTCGCCGGGCTGGAGTAGTTAGCTGATCTCCCCCCTTGTGGTTACGGCTTGCGGACATCTTCTGTCACTGGCGTGACTGATCGGCGCAGGCTTGATTGCCAGGTGGTTCCCCCAATCCGTCGCTGCTTCGCAGCGCCACCTTTCCCCCCTCCGGAGGGAAAGGAAGGAAGCGTTGCTGGACGAGCGTTGACGGCAAAAAACTCGGCGCCTTTCCTCTGCCCCGTCGATCGGGGGAGAGGTGGCTCGGCGAAGCCGAGACGGAGTGGGGGTCGACCAGCGCTACATCAAACAATGCATGCGCCAAGCTGCCATGCACGCTATCGCCAAAGACCAGCTGCTCGGAAATGTGTGCATAGCGTAGCCCCTTATGGGGGAGATTGGCGGCTTCGGCGTCCCGCTTCCCCTATCAAGCAAAAAAGCCGCCGGGTTTGCCCAGCGGCTTTCTCATTCGTAACTGCGATCAGCTCAATTCAGCTTGGCCTTGACGTCATCCAGCGCCGACTTGAACAGATCCGCGCCGGCTTTGACGTCGACCTTGGCGGCAAGCAGCGCGCGGGCGGCCTCGACAGCGATGTCGACGGCGGTGGCGCGCACTTCGCTGACCGCCTCGCGCTCGGCCTGGCTGATCTTCTGCTCGGCAAGCGCAGTGCGCCGGGCGACATAGTCCTCAGTCTTCTTGGCCGCCTCGGAGGCAAGCAAGTCAGCCTCGCGTTTGGCGGCAGCGACGATGTCGGCGGCCTCCTTCTCGGCTTCCTTACGCTTCTGCTGATACTGGCGCAGCAGCTGCTGGGCCTCCTCGCGCAGGCGCCGTGCCTCCTCGAGCTCGCTGCTGATCTTGGCCGCGCGGGCGTCGAGCGACTTGGCAAGCATGCCCGGCACCCTCAGATAGATGACGGCGCCGAGGAAGATGATCAGGGCGATGGTGGCCCAGAGCGTGGCGAGTGATGTGGCGTCCATGATCCCGCTCCTCACTGGCTCGCGGATTTGACCGCGGCCGCGATCTCGGCCTTGTCGGTCTTGCCGCCGACAAGCGCCTCGACGATGGCCGAGGTCGTGTCCTCGGCGATGGTGCCGACTTCCTTCATCGCCTTGGCCTTGATCGAGGCGATGCTCGCCTCGGCTTCGCCAAGCTTCTTCTCAAGCTCGGCCTCGAGCTTCTTGCGCGTGCCCTCGGCTTGCGCCTTGGCGGCGTCGTTCGCCTGCTGGCCGATCTTGTTGGCGTTGACCTTGGCTTCCGCCAGTTCCTGCTCATAGGCAGCAACCGCGGCGTCCGCCTCGCCCTTCAGCCTTGCGGCATGATCGAGGTCCTGGGCGATGCGGTCGTTGCGGACATCGATGATGCCGCCAAGACGCGGCATCACAACCCGCTTCAGGAACAGGTAGAAGAGCCCGAAGGTGATGACCAGCCACAGGATCTGCGACGGGAAGGTCTTGGCATCGAACGGCGGGAACGCTTCATGCTCCGCGGCAGGCACGGCAGTGCCGGCATGCGTATCGCCCTCGGCCGCGGCCGGCGCTGCTTCTTGCGCATAGGCAGATGTCACGAACATCTCATTCCCCTGTCCCTAGAACGGGCCGCACCATGCGGCCCCTTTCGTCAGCGCCGGCTCTTACTTGAAGACCAGGAGCAGAGCGATCAGGAGCGAGAAGATGCCCAGAGCTTCGGTCACCGCGAAGCCGAAGATCAGGCGGCCGAACTGGCCGTCGGCGGCCGACGGGTTGCGGAGCGCACCCGAGAGGTAGCTGCCGAAGATGTTGCCGAGGCCGATGCCCGCGCCGCCCATGCCGATGCAGGCGATACCAGCGCCGATAGCAGCTGCTGCAGTTGCGTCCATTTCAAAACTCCTGTGGTTTCTCTGTTCGTTGCAGTTGGTACGTTGGGTAAGCTGGCGCCGGGGCGCCGGTGAAAATCAGTGGCTCGGGTGCAGTGCGTCGTTCAGATACATGCAGGTCAGCACCGCGAACACATAGGCCTGGAGGAAGGCCACCAGCAGCTCGAGCGCGGAGAGCGCGACCGCCATGGCAAGCGGCAGCACCGAGCCGGCGATACCGACGGCGCCAAACGCGCTCAGGCTGACGACGAAGCCCGAGAACACTTTCAGCGTGATGTGGCCGGCGAGCATGTTGGCGAAAAGACGAACCGAGAGGCTGACGGGCCGCGAGACGAAGGAGATGATTTCGATCGCCACCACCAGCGGCAGAAGATAGCCCGGCACGCCATGCGGCACGAACAGCTTGAGAAAGCCGAAGCCGTGCTTGGCGAAGCCGTAGACGAGGACCGTGCCGATGACCAGGATCGCCAGCGTGAAGGTGACGATGATGTGGCTGGTGACGGTGAAGAAATAAGGGAACAGGCCGATCAGATTGGCGACCAGCACGAACATGAACAGCGAGAACACCAGCGGGAAGAACTGCATGCCCTGCTTGCCCGCGGCATCGCGCAGCATGTTGCCGACGAATTCGTAGGCCATTTCGGACACCGACTGCAGGCGACCCGGAATCAAGGCCCGGCTGGCGGTGCTCATATAGAGGAAGGCGGACGCCAGGACGATCGTGACGACCATGAACAAAGAGGAGTTGGTGAAAGATACGTCGTAGCCGCCGATATGCAGCGGGATGATCGGATGGATCTGGAACTGGTGGATCGGATCGACCTTGTCAGCAGCCACTTTAAATCCCCGTCAAAGCCACAAACGGCTTTTTAATTCACTTTAGCGCCCTGCGGCGCCTCACTTCATTCTCTCGGCTCGCGCGGCTTGCCGCCCTGGCCGAATTCCGATGCCAGTCCCGCCGAACGCAGGACATTGAGTATGCCTGCGCCAAAGCCCAGCAACAGGCCGACGATCAGACCCCAGGGCGCTATTCCCGCCACACGGTCGATGATCCAGCCCAAGCCGACACCGACCACCACTCCGGCGATGAACTCGCTGGACAGCTTCAGCGCCTGACCGTAACCGGTCGCAGCTTTCGCTTCGTCTTTCCCCTCGGACCGGTCCGTGCGCCTCGTCGCAAGCGATGCTTCGAGATCGCGCCGGCGGCGCTCAAGTTCGTCGTCGCGGATGGTGGCTTCTGGCTGCCTGCCGCGGCCGGTTTCTCCGGTTCCGTCTGGCCCGGTTTTGTCGGCCATCGCAACCCCCCTGCCCGGGCAGACGATTGCAGTCCGTCCGCTTCTAAAGTCGCCGGCAACATAGTTAGAGGGTCCGCCCCCGTCAAGCCACGGGCCGAACTTCCGAGCGATGTATTTTTAACAGTTAAATCAATGGTTTATCGAGGTGCGACATCGTGCCCTTCACGCCCGCGTGAGGCGACGGCGCGAATCCGCGCGACAAGGCGCGTCCGCCGAGGCATTGCCGGGCGTCGGAGGAAGGATAGCCGGGGCGGTATTTAAGCGGCTCAGCTCGAGCCGCCTAAAGCGCGTCGCGATCCTTCAGATTCGCTCCATGCGCTTCAAGTTTTGATTCCGCGCATGTCTTTTCCCGAGACCGCTTACCACTCTCGGGAGACATGCCTTAACGGCTCAGCTCCAGCCGCCGCCATAGGTGCGGTAGAAGATATGCAGGCCGATCCTGGTCATCTTGTGCATGGCCCGCGCCCAGCCCGGATGGACGTAATTGGCGTAGTAATGCGTCGATGAGCCGACCTCGGGAATGAAGATCTTGCCGGCGGTCACCGCCATGGCAACCTCCTGGGCGGTCTTGTAGGAGGCCAGGTCGGTGATTGTCTTCTTCCTGCCGTCGCAGGCAAAGGAGAACTGGCAGCGGTTGAACCAGTTGTCGTTCTGGTAGACGACGCCGCAGATCGTCTTCGGATAGGTCGGGTTGCGGACGCGGTTGAGGATCACCTGCGCCACCGCCGCCTGGCCGCGGACAGGCTCGCTGCGCGCCTCGAAATAGATGCCCTTGGCAAGGCAGGCCTGCTCGGGCTTGGAAAAGACACTCGCCGGCAGGGGGGTCTGCAGCCAGGCATGGTCGCCCTTGCCCATCGGCGGAATGAAGCGGCCATCATTCGGATCGTCCTGCAGCAGCGCCTCGAAGGGCGAAGCCTTGGCGTAGTCGGGCGCGGACTGGGCATAGGCCGTGGCAAGAATGTCCGGCTTGTCGTTGTTGACGAGAGCGACAAGTGCCGCCGGCAGCGCCGGATCCGGCCTCTTGTCCTCGCGAAGATGGAAGGCCTGGGCGATCTGGACTTCCTTGCCCTTGATGCCGGGCTTGGCGAAGGTCAACTTCAGGCCGCTGTCCATCGCGGGACGCAGCAGCGAGGAGGTGCGCTCGAAAATCGAGCCGGCGCTGAAATTCTTGGGCGGCGCGACCGGCGAGACCTTGACGATGCGGCCCTTCTTGTCGGCGCGCACGACACGATCCTCATCGGGCGTCACGCCCACGGCGCTGCCCTTGCCGCGGAAGGCGACGGTGCCCACCCCCGGCAAATTCACGCCGGAACCGGAGAGCGAGCCGGTGGTGACGGAATCGACAAAAGGCATTTCGGCGGCATGCACCGAGCCGGCGGCGGATTTCTCGATATAGGCGTTCCAGCGGGTGTCGGACGATTCCAGGCCGGAGATCAGGCTCGCCATATCCTGATAGGCGACGGCCGACGGAAAGCCGATCCAAATACCGAGCCCGAGCACCAAAGGAGGAAGAAAGGAACGTTTTTTCGCAACGGCGGCGGCGGCAAGCCGCAATGAAACGCGTCGATGCACGGAACTCTCCAGAACGCTACTGACCCCGGAGAGTCAAAATGAAGCATTAACCTTGATGCGGGGTTAACGACATCGATCGTGTTCTTTTCATGTTTGAGGAAAGCCGGCTTGCCGTTTCTGCGGCAAGCCGGCGAAGAATCTGGCCTGGGTGAACAAGGCGTGGGATCAATCAGGCGGGGCGCAGGAAGATCGGCCAGGCGAGCGCCGCGCAGATCGCGGCCGCGAGCCACACGCCCGGCCATGCGAAGACCACCAGCAGCCACGGAATGGCGATCGGCACCAGGCAGAAGCCGATGAACACAAAACTATTGGCCAGGCTGAGCGCGGTGCCGACATGGCCGGCCCCGGCAAGCGTGGCAAGCTCGGTATAGGCGACGCCGTGCCAGGCGGAGACGGATATGCCGGCAACGACGACCATCAGCGGAAGCAACGGCAGCAGCGACGGCGCGCCGGCAGCGCCGATCACCAGCAGCCACAGCGCCAGGAATGCTAAGGCGCTCAGCGCGCTGCAGCCTTTCAGGAACGGCTGGCGGTTGCCGTGGCGGTCGGTGAAGCGCCCGCTCCAGACACGCATCGCCATCGCGCCGGCCTGCACCGCGGCGAGGCTGGCGCTGGTCACAAAGGTGCCCATGCCGGCGAAGTCATGCAGGAAGACCGAGGCGAAGGTCAGCACCGCGACTTGCGGGAAGCAGAGCAGGCCGATAGCGGTCGAGATGCGCCATACCTCGATGTTGCGCAACGGCGCTGGGCCAAGTGTCGCCGTGGCGGCGTGAGCGCCGCTTTCCACTGGCGGCTCGTGCAGCCAGCGCCAGGCAAACCAGGCCGAGAGCGCGGAGACGACCGCAAGCAGGCCGAAGACCGCCGTGAAGCCCAAACTCAACGCCAGCGACGGCAAGACAAGCGCGCCCAGCCCGCCGCCGAGCGGCACCGCCGTCTGCCTGATGCTCATGGCGAAGCCGCGCTCGCCCTCGCCGAACCAGCCCATGATGGCGCGCCCGCTGGAACCGTTGACGCTGCCGCCGAGCAGGCCGACGACGAGCAGGCTTGCCGACAGCAGCACGACGCCGGGAATGGCTGTCTTCGTCGGCACGACGAGCATCGCCATGATGAAGAGCCATGCCGCCGTCGCGCCGAGTCCGGTCAGGAGCACGCGGCGGTCGCCCCAGCGGTCGGTGAGCACTCCCCAGGGCAATTCGCTCAGCGCCACGCCGAGGCCGAGAAGCCCGAGCGCCAGGCCAAGCGAGGCATTATCGAGGTGGTAGCCCTGGCGCATCGCCACCGCGGTCGCTGGAATGCCGGAGAAGGTGGCGGAGAAGCCGGCATTGGCGGCGACCCCGATGCCCAGCACCTTCCAGCGATGGTTAGGGCCGAAGGCGCGGCGGGCTGAGGCTCCGGCAATGTCTCCCGCGGGCGGCTGGCAGACATTTCGTGTGACGATGGCGGACATGGCTCCATTCCTGTGATGGCCGGCTGACGGCTTGACGGACCGGATGTAGCGCCATAGCTTCATCCATAAAATCAGGAAGTTTTGCACCAACAATCCTGAAAACAAGGACGATCCCGATGCGCCGCGTCACCTTCGACCTCGATGTCCTCAGAACCTTCGTCACGGGCATGGAGCTAGGCAGCTTCGCCAAGGCGGCCGAACGGCTTGGCCGCTCGACGTCCGCGGTCAGCGCGCAATTGAAGAAGCTGGAAGAGCAGGCTGCGACGCCGGTCTTCCGCAAGGCGGGACGCGGCCTGGCGCTCACCGAAGCCGGCGAGACGATGCTTAGCTATGCGCGGCGGCTGATCGAGCTCAACGATGAAGCGGCCTCCGCCATCCGCGACGTCGAATTGGAAGGATGGGTACGGCTCGGCCTGCAGGAGGATTTCGGCGAGGCCGTGCTGCCCGACGTGCTCGGCCGCTTCGCCCGCGCCCATCCCAAGGTTCGCATCGAAGCACGGATCGGCCGCAGCCATGACCTTGCCGAGCGTGTCCTGTCAGGCAATCTCGACATCGCGCTTGCCTGGCATGACGGCACGGCCCTGCCCTATAGCCGCCATGTCGCCGACGTGCCGGCGCGCTGGATCGGCCCGGCCAAGCCGATCGAGGCTGGTCCGCGCAATGGCGAGCCGCTGCCGCTGGTAGTGTTCGAGGCGCCGTGCCTGCTCAGAACCGTGGCGACCGAGACACTCGATCGCGCGGGCATGCCCTGGCGCATGGCCTTCTCGAGTCCTTCCCTCGGCGGCATCTGGGCGGCGGTGGCGGCGGGTCTCGGCCTGACGATCCGCACCGATATCGGCCTGCCTGCCAATGTCAGGGCAATCGCGCCGGGAGTCCTCGGGCTGCCGGCGCTGCCGACGATGGCGCTGCACCTGCATCGGAAGGACGCCGAGCTCGACCCCGTGGCGACGCGGCTGGCGGAGATCCTGCTGCAGGCGGCACTGGAGACGCTGCCGGAGGGAGCGCGAACGGGCGATGGGTTGCGAGAGGTCGCGTGAGGTTTTGGTCCCTATCGCGCTCGTCATTCTATGGCGAAGCAAGGAGCGAAGCGACGCGCGCAGACCATAGAATCCTGTTACCTCGCGCAAGGAATGCAGCGGTGCAGAATTCTGAACCGCCGCGGCGCTTCTAAGTCACGGAATGGATCCTCGGGTCTGCGCTGCGTCGCTCCGCTCCTTGCTTCGCCCGTGGATGACGAAAGACCGGCGGCTGCCACCAAAGCCCTCACCGCTTCTTCGCCCTGCCCGCAAACGGATTGTCCGAGGTGCGCAGCGCCATGCGGATCGGCACGCCGGGCATGTCGAAGGCCTCGCGCAGGCTGTTGGTCAAATAGCGGACATAGGATTGCGGCATCGCGTCCGGGCGCGAGCAGGAGACGACGAAGCCCGGCGGGCGGGTCTTGGCCTGCGTGACGTATTTGATCTTCAGCCGGCGGCCGGCGACGGCGGGCGGCGGGTGATGCGCGAGGATGCCTTCCAGCCAGCGGTTGAGCTTGCCGGTGGAGACGCGGCTGTTCCAGACCTTGTGTGTCTTGATGACGCTTTCCATCAGCCGGTCGAGACCGCGCCCGGTCTCGGCCGACACCGTCACCGCCTGGATGCCGCGCACCTGCGGCAGGAGCCGCTCGGTCTTTTCGCGCAGCTCGGCCAGCAGCTCCTGCGGGTTGTCGATCAGGTCCCATTTGTTGAAGGCGATCACCGGCGCCCTGCCCTCGCGGATGATGAGGTCGGCGATCTGCAGGTCCTGCTTCTCGAACGGGATGGTGGCGTCGAGCATGATGATGACGATCTCGGCGAAGCGGATGGCGCGCAGGCCGTCCTGCACCGAGAGCACTTCCAGCTTTTCATGGATCCTGGATTTGCGGCGCATGCCGGCCGTGTCGAACAGCTTTATGCGGCGGCCGCGCCAATCCCAGTCGACCGAGATCGAATCGCGCGTGATGCCGGCTTCCGGACCGGTCAGCAGCCGCTCCTCGCCGATCAGCGCATTGATCAGCGTCGACTTGCCGGCGTTCGGGCGGCCGACGACGGCGATGCGCAGCGGTTTGGTGTCGTCATAGGACGCTTCAGCCTCCGGGTCGGCGATGTCCTCGCCGATCAGAACCTCGCTGGCGGCGATCTCGCCGGCTTCGTCTTCCTCGTCCTCGCCGAAAGCGCGTTCCTGGCCGAGCGCTTCAATCACCGCGTCACGCAGATCCGGCATGCCCTGGCCGTGCTCGGCCGAGATCGGGATCGGCTCGCCGAGGCCGAGCTCCCAAGCTTCCAGCATGCCCCCTTGAGCGCCACGCGCCTCTGCCTTGTTGGCCACAAGCACGACCGGCTTGCCGGATTTGCGCACCACCTCGGCGAAGGTGCGGTCGTCGGGCATCAGGCCCGACTTGGCATCGACCGTGAAGAAGATGAGGTCGGCTTCGCGAATGGCGATCTCGGTCTGCTGGCGCATGCGGCCGGGCAGCGTCGAAGCCGCCGCGTCCTCGAAGCCGGCGGTGTCGATGACATCGAAGTGAAGATCGTAGAGTTTTGCCGCGTGGACGCGGCGGTCGCGCGTCACCCCCGGCGTGTCGTCGACAAGCGCCAGCTTCTTTCCGACCAGCCGATTGAAAAGAGTCGATTTGCCGACGTTAGGCCGGCCGATGATGGCGACTTTGAAGCCCATCCAGGATCACGACACGTTGCCCGACCCGCGGATCAGCTCGGACATCAGCTGCGCGCGCTGGCGCACATTGCGCGGGGCGGCTTCATCCGAAGAGATCTGGTCGAACAGTTTGAGCGCGTCCGCCGCCTTGCCGTCCTTCCAGGCGGCAAGGCCGAGCGCCTCGCGCGCCGAATGGCGCAGCGGATTGGTGTCGGCGGTGAGCGCCTCGATGCGGCTGGAGACATCGGCGTAGGAGCCGTGGTCGACGAGCAGGAGCGCCGCCCTCAGCCGCGCGATATCGCGAATGCCGGCGGGAATGGCGTTGTCGGCGGCGACCTCGTCGAAATCCTTGACCGCGCCGTCGACGTCGCCCTTGTTGGCCTTGACGGTCGCGGCGCGCATGCGGGCGAGCAGCGGATAGGCGCCGTAGCCGTCCTTCTCCAGCTGGTCGAGCGCGGCGATGGCCTCGTCGTTCTTGCCGTCATTGGCGAGCTTGAGGGCGGCCGAGAAGGCGTCGCCCGAGCGGTTGGCGCGGGTTTCGTCCCAATAGCGGTAGCCCACGACAGCGGCGGTGCCGAGCACGATGAGGATGGCAAGGCCGAGAATGGCCGGGCCGAAACGGTCCCATAGCTTCTGCGCCTGCTCGCGACGCATCTCTTCGTTGACTTCGCGGATAAAACTGTCGTCCGACATCAATCAAAACCATTGCGGCCCCAGGAGGAGGCGCTTCTTGAGCCCGCGTTTTAGCGAAATTTCGTCGGCATGGAAGGGGGCGGGCCGGAAAATCGGCTGAGAATGCCGGGCGCCCACAGTCCATACCTGAACGCAACCGCGCCACATTTGCGCGATAGCCGGCTTCCGATCGGCCGGAGACGTCCCCGCCAGAAGGTTGTCAATGCTTCGTTCGTACCGCGTTCTTGCGATCAGTCTCGCCTCGCTCGCCTCAGCCAACGGCGCCTTCGCCGATCCGCCGAAATCGCCAACCGTTTCGCCGGCCAAGCAGGTCGTGCTGATCTCGTTCGATGCCGCCCGCGATATCTCGCAATGGCAGCGCAGCCGGGCGCTGGCAAAGCGCACGGGCGCGCATTTCACCTACTTCCTGTCCTGCGTCTTCCTGCTCTCTCCCGAGACGCGGCTGCACTATGCCGGCCCCGGCATGGCCGCCGGCAAATCCAATGTCGGCTTCGGCGCCTCGAAACAGGATGTCGCCGACCGGCTTGAGCAGGTCCGGCTGGCGGCTGCCGAGGGCCACGACATCGGCAGCCATGCCTGCGGCCATTTCGACGGCAAGGCCTGGAGCAAGGCCGACTGGCTGGCCGAATTCGCCTCCGCGCGGCGCATTTTCGAGAACGCCTATGCGATCAACGGCATTTCTCCCGAGCCGCCCGGCTGGCGCGATTTCGCCCGCCATACCGTAACCGGTTTTCGCGCGCCCTATCTGTCCACCGGTAGTGCGCTTTTCGAAGCGCTGCCCGAGGCCGGCTTTGAATACGATGCGAGCGGCGTCTCGAACGGCCCGGTCGTGCCGCCGACCCTGAATGGCACAACCCGTTTTGCCCTGCCGCTTGTCCCGGAGGGACCGAAGGCGAAGCCGGTCGTCGCCATGGATTACAATCTTTATGTCCGCCACTCGGGCGGCACCGAGAAGCCGGCCATGGCGGACGCATTCACCGAGCGGGCCTACCAGGCGTTCCACGCTGCTTTCGAGGCTCAGTACAATGGCAAGCGCCTGCCGCTGGAGCTCGGCTTCCACTTCACGCTGATGAACAACGGCGCGTACTGGAACGCGCTGGAGCGCTTCGCCGACGAGGTCTGCGCGATGCCGCAAGTCGAGTGCATCAGTTTCCGCGACTATGTCGCGCGCCAGCGCGCCGGCCAGTCGTCACAGGTGAGTGTGGGCGGCTAACTGGGCTGGCCGCGCTCTAGCTTGCCGGTTGATCTTCGGGACGCATGCCAGCTTGCTCGCGTTCTAGATAGTGCTGATCGACAATCGGCAGTTGCTCGCCCTGCAGCGTCGCTTCGAAGGCCCGCAAACGTTTGTGCACCGATTGCAATTCGACAATCGTCGACCACGAATTCAGTAGGAATTGAAGTGAATTCGTCACCTTGCCGAACGCGTTCGATATCTGGTTCAGGGCGCCGAACGTGATCTTATGCGCAACCAGCGAGGGCCCAAGGATGAGCAACGAGAAGATGTTGTCGGCCTGCAGGTAGGTGTAACGCACGACGTTGAAATAGATGTAGTGAAAATATAGCTTGAAATAATTGCGGCGGACATTGGCGAATAATTGTGTCGTCGTCGCCGGCTGCGCCCGATCGGGATGATCCTCGCCGTAGACAAGTTCCTTGCGGTAAGCCGCCTCGACGCGCTGGTTGCGGAACTGGAGGCCGGGCAATTTGAGACCGGCGATCATCACGGAAATCGTTCCGAACAGACACCAGCCCAATGCGGCAACGACCAGCGGCTGGGGGACCGTGCCGATGATCGGCAATTCGGTGATGTGGGCCTGCAGTTGAATCAAGACCGGCAGAAAGGCGATCAGCGTCATGATCGACTGAACGAAGGTCGAGCCGAGATCTTCCATGATCTGCGAGAAGCGCATCGTGTCCTCCTGGATACGCTGCGAGGCGCCCTCGATGTGGCGCAGCCGGCCCCAGTTGGCCATGAAGTAATCATTCATCGCGGTGCGCCAGCGGAAGATCCAGTGGCTGACGATGAAGGCATTGACCACCTGCACATTCATGCCGACCAGCGCCAGCCAGGAGAAATCGGCCAATCCCTTGTAGAATTCCGTGTTGGTCGAGGGAGTCGTTCCCGACATAAGGCCCTGAACGTAGTCGAAGAAAGGACCGTACCAGTTGTTGACCGCAACCGAGACCTGAACATTGAAGTAGATGAAGAACAGGATGACTGCGGTCATCACGATCGACCAGTTCTGCCACGGGTGCGGGGCGTACCAGCTCCAGAAGGCGTAGAAGATCGCCACGCAGGCCACGAAGTACATGTAGAACCACAGAAACGGCTTCGACCACAGCACCGCGATGCCGATGATCGGCGGCGAACCCGCCGCCACGGGCGGCAGGCCGAAGACGGCGCCCAGCTGCTCGCCGCCGAAGAACCAGAACAGGATCGCGGCAAGGCTCCAGACGGCGGCCGAGGTGAAGAAGAGCTTCGGCTGCGGGAAGAAGGATACGAACACTGTGGCGGGTTTCCTCGGTCTGACCGCAAATCAGCGGCGTTGCAGTTCGGCGGGCATAAAGTCACACATTAGGGGGAAAGAAAATGCCCGTGCCCAACGCCCGGCATCGAACAAACCGCAAATCATGGCGATTTTGGCGCAGCCGACCAGGCAATGACGCCAGAGGCGAGCAGCGCCGACGCCGCAATGATCGAGGCAAGCACGTAATTGCCCGAAGCCTGGGCGAGCAGGCCGGCGGCGATCGGGCCGACGATCTGGCCGAGACCGAAGGCCGCGGTCATCACCGCGAAGATGCGGCGCGGCGCCCGCGGCGCGAGCTGCCTGCCCATCTGTAGGCCCAGCGCCGTGATGGCGATAAAGGTGCCGCCGAGCAGGATGCCGGCGATCAACGGTCCGGCTGCACCTTTGACGACGACGCTGGCGGTGACGCCGACCACTTCGACCAGGCAGCTCGCGGCATAAGCGGCGTAGAGCCCGACGCGGCCGGCGAGCTTCTGCCACGCCCAAGTCGAGGGAAAGCCGGCAAGGCCGGCGACCATCCAGACAGTCGCCTCGAAGACGCGCCCGCCGCCGCCCTGGCGGACGATAGCGACCAGGAAAGTGGCCGTCACCACATAGCCGAAGCCGAACAGCCCGTAGGCGATGATCATCCTCACCAGGGAGCCGTCCTTCGGCAGCGCCGGCTCGCGCCCGTCGGCGACGTTGGCCGGCGTGGTCGAGCCGGCGAGCAGCATGACGATGAGCAGGCCAACCGCCGAAAGCGCTCCGGACCAGAGCCAGCCGGCGGCCCAGCCCGCGTGTTCGGAGACGAGGACCGCCAGCAGCGCTGAGGACGCGGCAATGCCCAGGCCAACGCCGCCGAAATGCAGCGCCTGCAAATCGCCGCGGCCAGCCTCAGCCAGGTGGCTGAAGACGATCGAGGCCATGAACACCATGACGAAGGCGCTGGCGAGGCCGGCGAGGAATCGGATGACGAGGAAGGCGACCATCGTCTCGTTAAGCCCCATGAAGGCCGCAAGCACGGCGCTGGCGGCGAGGCCGGCGAACATCAGCATGCGCTCGCGGCCATGCGCCCAGCCACCGGCCGCGGCAAGCGCGCCGATGAGGTAGCCGACATAATTGGCCGAAGCGATCCAACCGGCATCGGCCGGCGTCAGGCCAAGTCCCTCCATCATGCCCGGCAGGATCGGCGTGTAGACAAAGCGGCCGATGCCCATGGCTACGGCGAGCGCGACCATGCCGGCGAGAGCAAGCCGCAAGGGAGATGGCGAGGCGTTCATTGCGGCGCACAATAAGAATGTGTATCCGCGAAACAATGTGCTTGCGTTGGGCCAGGTGCACGTCCCCTCACCCAGCCTCCGCTTCGCTCGGCTGACTTCTCCCCGGTGGAGAGAGGAGCCTGTCGGTGCCTGCGCCATGTCTTCTCCCCAAGGGGAGAAGGTGGCCGCGAAGCGGCCGGATGAGCGGCAACTTAGCGGCCAGCCGCACCCATCGTCTCATACGCAGTGCGGCGGGCCGTCAGCCGGAAGGGCATGTCGCCGAGCTCGCGCTCCGACATGGTGTCGAGCACCGGATGCGACAGCGGATCGGTGATCCAGCGCGCGATCTCGCCGTCGTCGCGCGGCCTCGCCTCGGCGCCGGAAAGCCCTTTCAGCAAAGATAAAATCTTCATCGGGCCACCTCATGGCTCAAGGTTGTTGCAGGTAAATTCTGCCCTTTCCTGTCGGGGTTTCAATTGAGATTTCGGCCCGTTCACTTTAGAAAAACTGGATGGCTATGCTGAACCGCGTCCATCTCAACGGCCTGCGCGCCGTGGAAACCGTCGCCCGGCTGGGATCGCTGGCGGGCGCGGCGGCGGAGCTCAACGTCTCGGTCAGCGCCGTCAGCCAGCAGGTCAAGCGCACGGAAAAGCAGCTGGGCCAGGCGCTGTTCGAACGCACGCCGGGTGGGCTCGTGCCGACCGAATTCGGCGCCGTCTTTACGGCGCGGCTCAGCGCCGGCTTCCGCGAGCTTGCGCAAGCGGTGGCGCTGGCCAACGAGACCAACGAGTGCACGCTGGTTGTCTCGGTGGCGCCGGCCTTCGCCTCGAAATGGCTGCTGCCCCGGCTGTCGCGGCATTTCGCGCGACACCCCAATGTGCTGTTGCGCATCGACGCCTCGGCCAGGGTCGCCGATCTCGACCGCTCCGATGTCGATATCGCCATCCGGCTTGGCGACGGCAAATGGCCGGGCGGGCGCGCCGAGCTTCTGCTTGCCCAGGAAGTGTTTCCGGTCTGCGCGCCCTCGATCGCGGCCAGGCTGAAGTCGATCGGCGATCTGGCGCAGACCTGCGCCATCACCGACGAAAAGGCGATGTTCAGCTGGGACGGCTGGTTCGAGACGGCCGGCGTCGAGCCGGTCACCTTCCAGAAAGGGGCGCGTTTCACCGATCCGATGCTTTGCCTGGAATCGGCGATTGCCGGCCATGGCGTGATGCTCGCCTGGCAGTTGCTGACCGCCGACGCGCTGGCCGACGGCCGGCTGGTCGCGCCCTTCGGGATCAGGGCCGAGAGCGGGCTGGGTTACTGGCTGGTGACCTCGGCCACCAAGGGCGAAAGCCGCAAGGTACGCGACTTCAAGGCCTGGATCCGCGAGGAGATCGAGGCGACCATGGCGCAGTTCCGGGCGCTGGACAGCGCCGCTTAACCGCTCCGCATTCTTCAACGACGCGGTCCGTCATGCTTGAAAGCAGGCCCAGTCGATCGCGGTGGAAAGGTCAATCGCAGCGGTCTATGTAAGGACGAGAACCCCAACATAACGGCAAGCAGGATCATGACCACACATTCGCGCGGCGTTTCGGCAAGCATCGACCCGGTGAAGCTCGACAGGCTGGCGGAAGTCGCCATCAAGGTCGGACTGCAGCTGCAGCCCGGACAGGACCTGGTGCTGACCTCCTCGATCGCGGCATTGCCGCTGACCCGCCGCATCGTCGAGCACGCCTATAAGGCCGGCGCCGGGCTGGTGACGCCTATCTTCAACGACGACGAGATCACGCTGGCGCGCTTCCGCTATGGGGCGGACGCCGGCTTCGACCGCGCTGCCGGCTGGCTTTACGAAGGCATGGCGAAGGCGTTCTCCAACAATGCGGCGCGGCTTGCGGTGCGCGGCGAGGATCCGTCGCTGCTGTCGTCGCAAGATCCGGCCAAGGTGGCGCGCGCCAACAAGGCCAACTCGATGGCCTACCAGCCGGCGCTGGAGAAGATCACCGGCTTCGACATCAACTGGAACATCGTCGCCTATCCCGACCTTGCCTGGGCAAAACAGGTCTTTCCGGGTGAGCCGGACGACGTCGCGGTGGTGAAGCTTGCCGACGCCATCTTCTCAGCCTCGCGGGTCGACGTCGAGGACCCGATCGGCAATTGGAAGGCGCATAACACCGCCTTGGCCGAGCGCACGAAATGGCTCAACGAGCACAGTTTCCACGCGCTGCATTTCACCGGACCGGGCACCGACCTGACCGTCGGGCTGGCGGACGGCCATGAGTGGATGGGCGGCGCCTCGACTGCGAAGAACGGCATCACCTGCAACCCGAACATCCCGACCGAGGAGGTCTTTACCACGCCGCATGCGAGGCGCGTCGAGGGCCATGTCTCCTCGACCAAGCCGCTCTCCTACCAAGGGACGCTGATCGACGATATCTCGGTGCGCTTCGAAGGCGGCCGGATCGTCGAGGCCAAGGCCTCGAAGGGCGAGGACGTGCTGCAGAAGGTGCTCGACACTGACGAGGGCGCGCGGCGTCTCGGCGAGGTGGCGCTGGTGCCGCACTCCTCGCCGATCGCGCGGAGTGGGCTGTTGTTCTTCAACACGCTGTTCGACGAGAACGCCGCCTGCCACATCGCGCTCGGGCAGTGCTATTCGAAATGCTTCGTCAACGGCGCGTCGCTCAGCCAGGATGAGATCGCGGAGCGCGGCGGCAACAAGAGCTTCATCCACATCGACTGGATGATCGGGTCCGACAAGATCGACATTGACGGCGTGGCCAAGGATGGCGGCCGCGTGCCGGTGATGCGCAAGGGCGAGTGGGCGTAACGGTACTTTGTTGGCGCAATTCCGAACGGACGGCTCCGGCCAAGTCGCCGAGCCCAACCGCTGTACTTTTCCAGGGCTTGGCAAAGGAGGCGTAAGTGGCCTTCGACATTGCGGTGAAGCGTGTCTATGAGCCGCCGGCGAAAGCCGACGGCCAACGGGTGCTGGTCGACCGCATCTGGCCGCGCGGCGTCAGCAAGAAGGACGCCGAACTGTCGCTATGGCTGAAGGAGATCGCGCCGAGCGACGCGCTGCGCAAATGGTTCGGGCACGAGCCCGAGCGTTGGGCCGAGTTTCAGAAGCGGTATCGGGCCGAGCTCGACGCCAACAAGGAAGCGGTGGCGCAGCTGCATGGCCTGTTGCGCGAGGGCAAGGTGACGCTGCTTTATGGCGCGCATGACGAGGCGCACAACAATGCGGTGGCGCTGGCGGCGTATTTGGAAGCCCAAGCATAATTATTGAGACGTCGAGTTCCTTCGCCCCCCTCTCTGTCCTGCCGGACATCTCCCCCTCAAGGGGGGAGATCAGCCTTCACGCCGGCTTTCGCCAATCGCAGACGTTGCAAGACGAGCGCCTCGTCAAAGCTGCCAATCTCCCCCCTTGAGGGGGAGATGTCCGGCAGGACAGAGAGGGGGGCGAAGGAACTCGACGTAAGTGGTCGAGCCTCATTCCCCGCCCACCGCCTCCTCGTAAACCTCCGGCTTGAACCCAACGATAACGCCATCCCCCACCTCAAGCACCGGCCGCTTGATCATCGTCGGCTTGGCGAGCATCAGCTTCCTCGCCTTCTTCTCATCGAGCGCTTCCTTGTCCTTCTCCGGCAGCGCGCGAAAGGTCGTGCTGCCTTTGTTGAGCAGCTTTTCCCAGCCGACCTTGCCGATCCAACCGCTGAGCCTCTCCGCCTCGATCCCCTCTGCCCGGTAGTCATGAAAACGATATGGCACGTCATGGCTCTCCAGCCAGACGCGCGCCTTCTTGATCGTGTCGCAGGTGGTGATGCCATACATGGTGATGGTCAAGACGGGCCTCTGTCACATGAGCTTTCGAATCCGGCAGGAGCCTAGGCCGGCCCTATAAGCTTTGCCAGCGCGCCGGCGCGATTTTGCTGGGGCACGGTGGCCGACCAGCTTGCGGATTATGTGAAGACGATTTGAGAAGCAGACATGGCGACCGGAACACCAGCCCGGTCGCCATCTCTGATTTCAAGTTTACGTCGCGAAAGAAGCGAGACGCCTCAGGCCGATCGGCTTCAGTAATAGAAACGCTCTTCGCTGATCTTGCCGTTCTTGACGGTATAGAGGCCGACCTCATCCATCTTGACGCGCTCGCCGGTCGATTTGGGCGTTATGTCGAAGCTGAATCGCAGCGCAAACTGGTCGCCATTGACATAGGGACCCTCGATCGAGCCGCCGTGAACCTCGTGGTTGGCTTCCCACCAGGCGCCCTTTTCCTTGACGGCCTCCTTGCCGTTGCAGACGGCCATCGGCCCTTCCATCGCCTCGTAGCTGACGATGTCGTCGGCATTGTATTTCGCGGCAGCGCCGTGGTTGTCGCCTCGCTTGAGGAGCTCGGTGAAATCCTTGGCAATTTCGGCAGTGGTCATGATTTCCTCCCGGTTTGGACCAGACATCAAGTAGGTATCGATCGTTCGCCTGCCATCGACGGCCCCCTCCACAGGTGACAAATCCTGTCAGGATGGTGAGGCTTGCGCGCTGATGATAAGGACGATTCGAGATGCTCACATGACAGCATGCGCGTCGTCCCGATCGGTCAATTGCCAGCGCCTGATGACCTGGTATCGATTCTGACGCAGGAAGCTGTGTATCAACACGAACTCGCGCACAGTCCAACCGATCGGCTCAACTGCCCGCTCCTCAACTTTCGGAACGCGTGCTTTGTCACGCAGCAAAGTAACATGCGGCGCCATTGAATTCGGGACAAAAGGCTGCAACGGGCTATCGAAAAGCGCTGCCGTGAACGCCCGCCAAAAGGCTTCAAATTGTGGGACGCCATCACTTGCCCGCAAGACCAATGCACCGCCGCCAAAGGCCGAAAGACGGTTGAAAGAGACATCAAAGACCTGGGCTCGTACCAGTGAGCCCGCGTAGCAGGCATCCTCAACCAAAAGCCTCGGCAAGCCGTCGTAATCACCGAGCATGACAAGCGAGATATGGCGATGACTGGGACGAACCAACTTGCCTCCAAGTCCCAACTCTCGTTGCCAAGCCACAGCACGCGATTCCAGAATAGGGGCGATCATCTGTTCGGCAAGGATGGCGAAGAACAATCGATCAGTCGGATCGTGGCTGGCTCGATCCCACCGGAAAAAAGCTTGGCCGTTCCTGCCGATCCCGTACCACGGTTCTCCATTCACGGCTGATCCTTTCGGATGTCGTCCAAAGAATCAGACTAGAACAAAACAAGAACAAACTACAAGGGAGAATAGCACCCGCGCTCGATCGCCAGCCGCCGAACCAGCGCCAGCACGGTGTCGATGGTCGGCGTCGGCTGGCCGGTCAGGCGGCCGAGCTCCTGCACGGCGGTGACCAGCGCGTCGATCTCCATCGGACGGCCGCGCTCAAGGTCCTGCAGCATCGAGGTCTTGTGCTCACCGACATCGCCGGCGCCCTTGATGCGACGATCGACGGGGATGAGGAAGCGCACGCCGAGGCGCTCACCGATCGCCTGCGCCTCCAGCATCATGGCGCGGGCGACGGCGCGTGCGCCTTCGTCGGCGACGATGGCCGCAAGCGTGCTGCCGGTCAGCGCCGAGATCGGGTTGAAGGAGAGATTGCCCCAGAGCTTCACCCAGATCTCCGAGCGGATGTCCTCGCGCACCGGCGCCTGCAGCCCGGCCTTGACCATTTCGCGTGCCAGCGCGGTGGCCCGCTCGCTCTTTTCGCCCGAAGGTTCGCCCAGCGAAAAGCGCGTGCCTTCGACATGGCGGATCAGGCCCGGCGCATCGACCTCGACAGCGGGATAGACGACGGAGCCGATGACGCGCTCCGGTCCGATGCGCTGCCAGATCGCCCCACCTGGATCGACCGCGTCCAGCCGCGTGCCTTCGAGAGCGCCGCCCGCCTTGTAGAAATACCACCAGGGCACGCCGTTCTGCATGGTGACGACGGCTGTCGCCTCGCCCAAGAGCGGCGCGATCTCGTCCAGCGCCGGGGCCAGCGAATGCGCCTTCAGCGCCAGCACGACATAGTCCTGCACGCCGAGCTCCTCGGCGCGTGCCGCTGCTTTCACCGGCGCCACTGTTTCCTTGCCGTTCTCGATCAGGCGCAGGCCGTCGGCCTTAATCGCTTCCAGATGCGCGCCGCGCGCCACGATGGACAGATCGACAGGACCGGAGATCGCGAGCTTCGCGGCGAGGTAGCCGCCAATGGCGCCGGCGCCGAAGACGGTGATGCGCATCAGCCGAGCCCGAGCTTGGCCGCCAGCCCGATGCGCTGCAGCTTGCCGGTCGCGCCCTTCGGAATCTCGTCGAGGATCACCACCTTGCGCGGCACCTTGAAATCGGCGAGCCGGGTCGATGCAAAGCCACGGATATCGGCCTCGCTGGCGCTCTGGCCTTCGCGCAGCACGACGGCCGCCGCCACCTCCTCGCCCAGCTTGTCATGCGGCATGGCGAAGGTGACGACCTGCGCCACCGCCGGATGATCCATCAAGACGCCGTCGACCTCGAGCGGCGAGATCTTCTCGCCGCCGCGGTTGATGATCTCCTTCAGCCGGCCGGTGACGCGCAGATAGCTATCCTCGTCGAGCACGCCCTGGTCGCCGGTGTGGAACCAGCCATGGGCGAAGGCGCTGGCATTGGCATCCGGGTTCTTCTCGTAGCCTGCCGTGACGTTGGGTCCGCGAATGACGATCTCGCCGACCTCGCCGGCTTTGAGCAGCCGCCCGTCCGGCGCCATGACGGCGACTTCCGGTCCGGCCGACGCGCCGACGCTGCCGGGCTTGCGCAGGCCCGGCGGCAAACGGTTGGACGCCATCTGATGCGCGGCCTCGGTCATGCCGTAGGCCTCGATCACCGGGCAGCCGAAGGTCTTCTCCAACTCGGCCATCACCTGCGCCGGCAATGACGCCGACGACGAGCGGACGAAGCGCAGCTTCGCCTCGGCAAGCTGCTCGGGATTGCGGGCGGCGCGCGGCAGGATCGCCTGATGCATGGTGGGCACGGCGGTGTACCAGCTGGGCTTGGCTTCGGAGAGCCACTGGAAGAAGCGCAGCGCGTTGAAGCCCGGCGTGCAGAAGACGCTGCCGCCGGCGGCGAGCGAGGACAGCACCGCGGCGATCAGCCCATGGATATGGAACAGCGGCATGATGTTGAGGCAGCGGTCGGCCGGCGTCAGGCCGAGCGTCGCGCCGATATGCGCCGCCGACGCCGCAAGGTTGGCGTGGCTGAGCGGCACCAGTTTCGGACGCGACGTCGTGCCGGAGGTGTGGAGCAGCAGCGCAACATCGCTTTCCGCGGCGAAGCCAGACGAGACCGGCGATCCAACCGGCTCACCCTCGATCGTGAAGGTTCCGGACGGCGCGCCCTCCGGCACCAGCAGCCGCAGCACAGGGATACCCAGGCGCCCGGCGACTTCGACCGAGGGACCTGCCTCGTCCTTACCGACGAGGATCGCCTTGACGCCGATATCGCTGAGATAAAAATCGAGCTCGTCGGCACGATAGGCCGGGTTGAGCGGCGCGGTGGACGCAGCCGCCGCCACCGTGATGAAGGCCGTGGCCATCTCCGGGCCGTTCGGCAGCACGATGGCGACGCGGTCGCCGCGGCCGATGCCGAGCGCGTTCAAGCGCGCGACGGTATCGCGGATCAGGCGGCGCAGCCCGCCATGCGAGAGGGCCGTCCGTTCCGGCGCGGCGATGGCCGGCGCATCGTCGGCGCCGGGGGCAAGGCGATGGGCGAGATCGGTGGCGTTTTCGCTGTTCGTCATGGTTCCAGACTATGTTTCGAACGATCGGCTTATGTCCAGCGCCGCTCAATATCCGAGCGCCAGGCCGTCCTTGCGCGGGTCGGACGCCCCGGTCAGCGTGCCCTTTTCCCAGTCGATCAGCACCGCCTGCCCGCCGCCCAGCGGATGGTCGGGCTCCACAACACGATGACCACGCCGGCGCAGGCCTTCAATGGCCTCGGGATGCACGCTTCGCTCGGCCTCGACGACGTCGTGGTTGAAGAACACCCGCGCCGCATCGATCGCCTGCTGCGGGTCCATGCCGAAGTCGATCATGTTGGTCAAAAGATGCACATGGCCGAATGGCTGGTAGCCGCCACCCATCACACCGAAAGGCATGAGAGCGCGGCCATCCTTCGTCATCATGCCCGGCATGATGGTGTGCATCGGCCGCTTGCAGGGCGCTATCACATTCGGGTGCTTCGGATCGAGGCGGAAGCTCGAGCCACGGTTCTGCAGCACGACCCCGGTCTTCGGGCCGACGACGCCGCTGCCGAACGAATAATAGGTCGAGTTGATGAAGCTCACCGCATTGCGGTCGCGATCGACGACGCTGATATAGACCGTGTCGCTGCCGGGAAGATCGAGACGCGGCAGATCGGTCATGGCGCGCTCGGGATCGATCGCGGCGCGCAAGCTGTCGGCATAGGCGCTGGAAAGCAGCGCCTTGACCGGGACATCGACATGGTCCTGGTCGGCGAAAAAGGCATCGCGATCCTGATAGGCGAGCCGGCCGGCCTCAATCTCGAGGTGCAGGCGCGCGGCGCCGTCCGGATCGAGCTTGCCCAGCTCGAAGCCCGAGAGCACGTTCAGCATCAGAAGCGCGGTCAGGCCCTGGTTGTTGGGCGGCATCTGGTGGATGTCGTAGCTCCGATAGGCGGTGCTGACCGCGCTCCGGTAATCGCCCTTGGTGGCGGCGAAATCGTCGAGCGTATGCAGGCCGCCGAGCGCGCGAAGCCGTCCGACCAGATCCTCCGCGACCTCGCCTTCATAGAATCCGGCGCGGCCCTTCCTGGCGATGATGCGCAGCGTCTCCGCCAACTCCGGCTGGCGATGGATGTCGCCGGCCTTCGGCGGCTTGCCGCCCGGCAAAAAGATGCGCGTGGCCACCTCGTCAGCCGACAGGTCGGTCTCGGGATCCTTCCAGTCGAAGGCGACGCGATCGTGCACGACATAGCCTTCTTCCGCGTAACGAATGGCCGGAGCGAGCGCGTCGGCCAGGCCCTTGCGGCCATGATCCTCCAGCAGCCGGCACCAGGCGTCGACGGCGCCTGGGATGGTGACGGCGTGCGGACCCTGCTTCGGAAGCTCGCTAAATCCCTTGTCCAGATACCAGTCGATCGTCGCGGCCTTTGGCGCACGGCCCGAGCCGTTGAAGGCAAGCACGTTCGCGTCGCCCTTGGGGCAGTAGAGGACAAAGCAGTCGCCACCGACGCCGGTCGACTGCGGCTCGACCACCGCCTGCACCGCGGCCGCGCAGACCGCGGCGTCCATCGCGTTGCCGCCGGAGCGCAGCATGTCGATGGCCGCGAGCGTAGCGAGCGGATGCGAGGTCGCGGCCATCGCCTCGGTGGCGCGGACCGGCGAGCGGCCGAGAAACTGGAAATCACGCATGCGGGTCTGGGTAACCTTGTATCAACGTCCGCGGCCGAAAACTGGGCGGCGGACAACAAGACGATCGATAGCACGATCAGACACGTCGCAATGGCGGCGATCGTCGGGTCGATCCGGTCGCGCAGCTCTCTTCGTCATTTTCGCTTCTCCAACCGGTGTCCTGCTGTCATCGATTTGGTATGCGAATTTGTATACAATTTTGAGTGTAGTTCGTCGAAAGCCGATGTCAACGTCGGACGTGCGGTTGACCGTTGGAGGCGGGACGCTTGAGCAAGGAGAGAAAGAACACGTTGCGCGACTCGGTGTTCGAGGCGCTGAAAGCGTTGATCATCACCGGCCAGATCCCGCCGGGCGGCCGCGTGACGGAAAACGAAATCGCCGAGCGCCTGAAGGTGAGCCGCACGCCGGTGCGCGAGGCCTTCAACCGTCTGGAGCGCGACGGCCTGGTAATCGGGCGGCCGCGCCAGGGCTATGTGGTGGCCGAATTCAACCTGACCATGTTCCGCGAGGCTTTCGACATCCGCGAATTGCTCGACGGGCGCGCGACCGAGCTGGCGGCGGCAAACGCGACCGCCGCCGACAAGGCAAGGCTGCGCGAGATGCTCGCCGAATGCGAGCGGCTGGCGGCGATCCCGGATCGCAGCACCAGGGAGAAATTCGAGGAACTCCAGGTCGGCATCGACCTGCACCGGGCAATCGCCGAAATCGGCGGCAACGGGATGCTCTACGGCATGCTCTGCGGCATCCTCGACAAATGCCAGCAATATGTGTGGACCGAGCTGTTGTGGCTGGACGAGTGGAAGCTCACCCGCGAAGAACATGCCGGTATCGTCGACGCGATCTGCGCCGGCGATGTCGCCTTGGCCGGCGAGCGCGCCCGTGCGCATGTGCGCGGCTCGCGCGAGAACATCCTGCGCCTGCTGCAGGCCAAGTCCGATTATCAGGGATTCTTCGCCAAGGCGTCTTGAAGCGCCTATCGCATCAGCTGGAAAGCATGGGGCAGTTGGCGCCGAGCCGCAGGCTGACATAGGCTACGTCGCCGACGCTGAATTGAGAACCGTCGGCGCGGCGCGGGGCGTCGATGACGATCGGGACCCCCTGCCCTAGCTCGGCATGCAGGCGCAGGGTGCGGCCGTGGAAGACGACGCCGCTGACACGTGCCGGCGCGGTGCCTTCGCCGGCTTCACCGACAATCAGGAGATCTTCCGGCCGCACGCCGATGGTTCGCGTGTCTCCGGCGGCCGGCGTCTCGCCGCTGTCCGAGATCGCCTCCAGCGGCAGGTCGCCGGCGGCAAAGCGCAGGCGCTCGCCGTCGCGGCCGACAAAGCGCGAGGGCAACAGGTTCATCGTGCCGATGAAGGAGGCGACGAAACGCGTTGCCGGACGGTCGTAAAGTGTGGCCGGCGGCGCGATTTGCTCGATGCGGCCCTTGTTCATGACGACGATGCGGTCGGAGATCGACAGCGCCTCGGTCTGGTCGTGAGTGACCATGACGAAGGTGGTGCCCAGCCGCGACTGCAGCCGCTTCAATTCGACCTGCATCTGCTCGCGCAGATGCGCGTCGAGCGCCGACAGCGGCTCGTCGAGCAGAAGCACGCGCGGCTCGCAGACGATCGCGCGGGCTAAAGCGACGCGCTGACGCTGGCCGCCGGAGAGTTCGGAGACGCGGGCGCGCAGCTTGTCGGCGAGCCCTACCATGTCGAGCGCCTCGCGGACGCGTTTGGCCTGCTCGGCGCGGGTGAGCTTGCGCAGCGACAGGCCGAAGCCGACATTGGCCGCGACGTCCATATGCGGAAACAGCGCATAGTCCTGGAAGACGGTGTTCACCGGCCGGTCGAAAGGCCGCAGCCCGGTGATGTCGCGGCCGTCGAGCAGCACATTGCCGCTGGTCGGGCTCTCGAAGCCGGCGATGACGCGCAGGCTCGTCGTCTTGCCGCAACCGGAAGGGCCGAGAAGGGTCAGGAACTCGCCCGGCGCGATGTCGAGGTCGACGGCTTCGAGGCCGACAATGCCGCCAGCAAAAACTTTCGAAACCTTCTGCAGCCGAACGAGCGCATCAGGCGCCATCGCGCACCTCGGACGGTTTTGTCGTGTTGACCCAAAGGATCTGGCAGCGCTCGGCGCCCGGATTGCGGAAGGCATGCAGCAGCGTACTCTTGAAGGCGAAGCTGTCGCCGGCCTTGAGGACATAGGTGCTGGCGTCCACCACCAGCTCGACCTCGCCCGCCATGACGAAGCCAAATTCGTGACCGGCATGGGCGTAGGCTTCTGCCGTGCCGCCGCCGGCCTCCACCGTGACCAGCATGCCGGTCAGCGTCGCGGCCGGCGGCGACAGGAGCGCCTTGGCGATGCCTTCGGATTTCACCGGAATCTGCCGTCGCTTGTCGGCGCGCACGCAATAGAGATCGTTGACCGCTTCGTTGCCGTCGGCGATCAGCGCCGACGGCTCGATGTCGAGCGCCGCCGCGAGCGGCCAGATCACCTTGACGCGCAGCGACGACATGCCGCGCTCGATCTGGCTGAGCGCGCCGATGGAGATGCCGGCCTTGGCCGCGAGCTCGGCCAGCGACAGCTTGCGCTCGAGCCTGAGCGCCCGCACGCGCCGGCCGACGCGGATATCGGCATCGTCTTTCGACCTCTCGGCGGCTTCGTCAAAGACATCCATGCAATGGTCCTCGTTATCTTTCCCTTCTCCCCTTGTGGGAGAAGGTGGATCGGCGCGAAGCGCCGAGACGGATGAGGGGTGTTCCAGCGGAGTGAGACGTTTGTGTTCCCTGGAGCACCCCTCATCCGGCCGCTTCGCGGCCACCTTCTCCCACAAGGGGAGAAGGTAAGGACGCTCAGCCCCCGGCCTTCACCTTCTCGAACATCTTTGCCACGTCGTCATTCTGCTTCATCGGGCCGGTGAAGATGGTGCTCTTCAGCATCACGTCCGGATCCGCAGGCAGCTGCAGCTTGTCCAGCTCTTCCTTCGATACCCCGGCAAACGCGGTGCTCAGCGAGCTGCCATAGCCATAGGACTGGATCAGGAATTTCCCGGAGTCGGCGTCGAGGCGGCTGTTGATGAAGTCATAGGCGAGGTCGACGTTCTTGGCGTCCTTGAGCATGACGAAGCCGCAGGCCCAGGTCAGCATGCCTTCCTTCGGCTTCATGAACTCGACCGGCACGCCCTGCTTCTTGAGCGAGGTGGCGGACGCGTTCCAGGTCATGGCGGCGACCAGTTGGCCGCTGGCCAGCGCCTGCTCGACCGAGGTCATGTCGGTGGTGTAGCTCGACATGAGCGGCCGCTGCTCGCGCAGCTTTTCGGCCACCTTGTCCATCTGGTCCGGCGTCATGTCGAAGGGGTTCACGCCCGCCAGGAGGGCCGCGACGATCGGCGTGTCGTGCACGGCGTCGATGGTCGCCATGCGGCCGGCATATTGCTTATCCCACAGAAGGTTCCAGCTCGCCTCGGGGTTCTTCACCAGGTCGGTGCGGTAGAGGATCGAGGTGTTGCCCCAGTCCCACGGCACCATCCACACCTTGCCGTCGCCGGCCTGCAGGTCGGCCAGGTTCTTGAACACCGGGAAGATCGAATCCCAGTTCTTGATGCGCTTGGTGTCGATCGGCTGCAGCAGGCCTTCCTTGTTCCAGCGCGCCACCTTGTCGTAGCAGGGATGCGCGATGTCCGGGCGGAAGCCGGCCTTGACCTTGGTGAAGGCGTCGTCATCATCGCCGAAGATCGTCGCCTCGACGCCATCGGGATGCGCGGCAAGGAAGCTCTTGTTGAAGTCGGGCAATTCGTAGCCCGACCAGGTGAAATATTGCAGCTTGTCGGCGGCAAGCGCGACTGTCGACGACAGCGCGAGCGCCAGCGCGGCAAGGCCGGCCCGGGCTTTGTGTCCGGCGATCGATTTCAGGTGGACTGTCATTTTCGTTCTCCTCTTCTTTGTTGTGGTTCAGGCTGGATTGCGGCGCGCGGCGCCAAGACCGCGGTGGCGAAGGATTTCGGCTGTGCCAGCGATGACGAAGGAGACAATGAGGATCACCGTGCCGAGCGCCATCACGGTCGGGAGCGAGCGCGGGAAGCGCAGCTGGCTCCAGATGTAGAGCGGCAGCGTCGGCTCGGTGCCGGCGAGGAAAAAGACGACGATGAACTCGTCGAAGGAAATCAGGAAGGAGAGCATGAAAGCCGACAGCACGGCGGGCGCACTCAGCGGCAGCATCACGCGCCGGAACGTCGTCCAGTCGGAAGCGCCGAGATCGAGCGCCGCCTCGCGGATCGTCTTCGGGATGGCGGCGAAGCGGCTGCGCATCACCACCACCGTCGTCGGCAGCGCGACGAGGATGTGGCCGAGCACGATGGATATCCGCGACGGGCCGAGGCCGATGAGGTTGACCAGGATCAGAAGCGAGATGCCGACGATGACGCCGGGGATCAGGATCGGCAGGCGAGCAATGGCGCTGATGGTGGCGGCGAGCGGTGAACGGCCGTAAAGGTCCATATAGGAAACGGTGATGCCGCAGAGCGTCGCGCCGAAGGCGGCGATGACGCCGATGACCAGGCTATTGGCCAAGGCGCCGGACAGTGCTGGGTTGCCGTAAAGCGTGCGGTACCATTCGAGCGTAAAGCCTTGCAGCGGAAACGCCGCCTGGATCGAGTTGTTGAAGGAAAACAGCGGGATCAAGAGCACCGGCAAATAGAGGAAGACGAGATAGCCAAGCACGTAGAGGGCGAGCCAGCGGCCGTCGCTTTTGGTGCCTGCCCGGACGCTCATGTGCGGCTGCCAAACCGGCGGTCGGCGCCGCGCGCGACCAGCACCACGCAAAGGATGACCAGCATGACGCATACCGAGAGCGCGGCGCCGAATGGCCAGTCATTGGCCTTGCCGAATTGCGACTGGATCAGCGTGCCGATCATGGTGCTGGCCGGGCCGCCGACCATGGCCGGCGTGACATAGTCGCCGACCGTCGGCACAAAGACGACCAGCGCCGCCGCCAGAACGCCCGGCATAGAATTGGGCAGCACGACGCGGCGGAAGCTGGTGAAAGGCCGCGCGCCGAGATCGGATGCAGCCTCGAGCAGCGATTTGGGGATCGTGTCCAGCGCCACATAGATGGGCAGGATGGCGAAGGGCGCATAGGCGTGCGCGAGCGTGACGACCACCGCGGCCGGCGTGTTGAGGAAGGCGAGCGTCGGCTCCTTCCAAAGGCCGGTCTCGATGAAGGCCGAATTCAGCACGCCATTATAAGCAAGCACGATCTTCCAGGCGAAGACGCGAAGCAGATAGCTGGTCCAGAACGGCAGCGTGACCAGGAAGAGCAGCAGGTTGCGGCGCCGCCCGGCATGAAAGGCGAGATAGTAGGCGACCGGATAGGCGGTAACGACGGTGGCGAGCGTCACGAGGCCGGCAATGACCAGCGAGCGCAGCGTCACCGTCCAATAGAGCGGATCGGTTGCGACGGTGACGAAGTTCTCCGCTGTCAGCCCGACACCGAGCAGCGAGCCGTCATTGCCCCTGAAGGCGAGAAAGACCACCAGGCCGAGCGCGAACAGGATGAGGAAGAAGGTGACCAGCCCGCCCGGCAGCAGCATGGCGAAGCGGAAGACCGGCGAGATGCGGTTTTCCGGCAGGGGCCGTGTTGCGGCGATGGTCGACATCGAAGTGCCTATTGGCTCCATCGGATTTTTGAAATCGCCTGATGCTTTTTCATATTCATGAAACTGTCAAGCAGATTCGCTTGTGCGCTGCACGCATTCGGCGTCAGCGTTCGAACGCATCGAGCATGCGGTACCAGGTGATTGCCGCGGCAACCCCGACCTGGCGGAAGGCGTGGAACGGGATCGGCTTGATCGGCGACAGCGGAAACGGCAATTGCCGAGCGTCGCCGCTCGCGAGGTAATTCGCCATGCGCTTGCCCAGCGCGCTCATCAGGCCGACGCCCCTGCCCTGGCAGCCGACGACCGCCAGCAGGCCTTTTTCCGGTTCATGCAGATGCGGCAGGTGGTCCGGCGTCAGCGCCACGCGGCCGAACCAGCGCTTTTCGATGGCGATGTCGGCAAGCGCCGGATAGAGGCGGATGAGCGCGCGTTCGCAATGCGCCCAATCGGCGGCGCTTGAAGGCAGCGCCGTGCGGCCGCGACCGCCCAGCACCATCCGGCCATCGGGACTCCGGCGGTAGTAGACCAGGATGCGACGAGAATCGGAAACGGCCTGACCGCCCGGCAGGATGCTTGCGGCAAGCTCGGCCGGAAGCGGCGCGGTGGCGATCTGGAAGGAATGCAGCGGCACGATCGTCTGGGCAAGGCCCGGCAGCAGGCCGTCCGTGTAGGCATTGGTGGCGAGCACGACCGCCTTGGCGCGCAATTCGGCGCCGCCTTGCGTCGAAACCCGCCAGGCGCTGGCATCCTTGGAGAGCTTCACCACCCGCTGCTGCTCGGCGATGCTGGCGCCGGCGGCCGAGGCGACGCGGGCGAGCTCGAGCGTGTAGGACAGCGGATCGATGACGCCGGCGCGGCGGTCGAGCCAGCCTCCGAGATACCCTTTGGCGCCGGTCATGGCCGCGATCTCGGCCTGATCGAGCAATTTGACGTCGGCACCCCGCGAGCGCCATTGGCGATCCCGGTTCGCCGCTGCCTTCAGCGCGGTCTCGGTGTGCGCGGCCTGGATCCAGCCTTTGCGCGTGAACGGCACCGCCAGCTTCTCGTCGCGGATCACATCGAACACGGCATCGGCCGTCGAGGCGGCGAACGCGACCAGGGCTTCGCCGCGCTCCTTGCCGAAGTGTTCGATCAGCCACTCCGGATCGTATTTGAGGCCGGGGATGACCTGGCCGCCATTGAGGCCCGAAGCGCCCTGCCCGATCGCGCCGGCATCCAGCACCTGAACGGAAATGCCCGCGCGCGCCGCATGCAGCGCGGTCGACAGCCCCATGATGCCGCCGCCGACGATGACCGCGTCCAGCGTGGCACCGGCCGAAAGCTCCGACTGGAACGCCATGGCCGCCTGGGGCTTCCGCCAGATCGGATCGGAGAAGGCTGCGGCCAAGAAGGTCACCTATACGCTGGAGCTTCGTGAAAATCCTATCGCCGATTTCATGAATTTGAAAGAGCGCTTGGATGGGCCAGTTCGGCTGTGGCTGTGTGACAGCACATCCATGGTCATAAATGTTGCGGCTGGCGGGATAGACGTTTTCGCGAAATCGGGGAAAAGTGCCGCGCGCGAAAAAATCGAGAGGAATGATGCCATGACCGATCCGACCCGCCTGCCCGCCGATGGAATTTTCGTCGGCCGCGCCAAGACCAGCGCCGCTTCCCATCCGCTGGTGGTGACGGTGCGGGACGGCGAGGTGATCGACATCACCTCGAGCGCGGCGCCTACGGTGCGCGATCTTTGCGAGTTGAAGGATCCGGCCGGCTATCTGCGCTCGGCCAAGGGCAAGGCGATCGGCGCGCTGGAAGAAATTGCGGCGAACAGCTTCGAGGCCGAACGTGATGCCGGTAAGCCCATCCTGCTGTCGCCCGTCGACCTGCAGGCGGTGAAGGCCTCCGGCGTCACCTTCGTCGTCAGCCTGCTCGAGCGCGTCATCGAGGAGCAGGCGCGCGGCTCGGCCGAAAAGGCGGATGCCATCCGCGCCGACATCGCCGGGCTGATCGGCCACGATCTGTCGAAGCTAAAGCCCGGCTCGCCGGAAGCGATGGAGATCAAGGCCAAGCTGATCGCGCGCGGGGCCTGGTCGCAATATCTCGAAGTGGGCATCGGCCCGGACGCCGAGATCTTCACCAAATGCCAGCCGATGGCTTCCGTCGGCTTCGGCGCCGATGTCGGGCTGCACCCCGTCTCCACCTGGAACAATCCCGAGCCTGAGATCGCCATGATCGCCGATAGCTCGGGTCGCATCGTCGGCGCCACGCTCGGCAACGACGTCAACCTGCGCGACGTCGAGGGGCGCTCGGCGCTGCTCCTCGGCAAGGCCAAGGACAACAACGCTTCCGCATCGCTCGGGCCGTTCATCCGGCTGTTCGACGAAACCTTCTCCATCGCCGACGTGAAGCGCGCCACGGTGCGGCTCCGCGTCGAGGGCGAGGACGGCTTCTCGCTGGAGGGCGCGAGCTCGATGGCCGAAATCAGCCGTTCGCCGGAAGAGCTGGTCAAGGCGGCGATGGGACCGCACCACCAGTATCCGGACGGGCTGGCGCTCTATCTCGGCACCATGTTCGTGCCCTCGAAGGACCGCGGCGAGAAGGGCAAGGGCTTTACCCACAAGGTCGGCGACATCGTCACCATCTCGTCGGAAAAGCTCGGCGCGCTCACCAACCGCGTACGGCTGTCGCCCGATTGTCCGCACTGGACCTACGGCGCCAGCCATCTGATGCGCGACCTGGCCAAAGCGGGTCTGATCTAACGCCGCACCGGAAGGGCGGTTGCTTGGAGGCCAATCCGCGCAGCGGATGGTCGATGGTGTTGTTTGCCCAACGAATATCACTGCTGCTGATGCAATCTGATGGGATTGCTGATGGCGCGAGCGCCTGTGCCAACATCCATTGGCGATGGAGGCTTGCCACTGCCTGAAAAAGAGAATGCTCTAGACGTTCCGGTCGGCGCGGGCAGGAGATGCGGCCAAGGCCACATCGCGCCGATCCAGGAGGAGAGTTCAACATGGGAGGAAATCGAATGCTTTCGCGGCTAAGACTGCTCGTGCTTGGCTTGATCGCCATGCTCGCCATTCCGGCGATGGCCGAGGCCAAGACGTTCTACTGGATTTCGCATGGCGGCCCTGCCGATCCGGTCTGGACCTACTTCCTGGCCGGCGCCAAGCAATGGGCGAGCGACACCGGCAACAAGGTGAACACCTCGTTCCACAATGGCGATGTGGCCTCGCAGCAGGAGGCCGTCCGCGCCGCCATCTCGGCCAAGGCCGACGGCATCGTCACCACCAGTCCGGATCCGGGCAGCCTTGTCGAGATCGTCAAGGAAGCGCGCGCGGCCAATATCCCGATCATCAACTTCAACACGCCCGATCCGAAGGCCAACTTCAACGCCTATGTCGGCGGCGACAACGTCACCTTCGGCAAGCACTGGGCGCAATATTTGGTCGACAAGGGCCTGGTGAAGAAGGGCGATTTCGTCTGGATGCCGGTCGAGGTCCCCGGCGCCACCTATGGCGTGCAGGAAGAGGAAGGCATCAAGAGCGTGTTCGGGCCGGCCGGCGTCACCTATGAGGTGACAGAAGCGACGCTCGACCAGGCCGAAGTGATCAACCGCATGGTCGACTATCTCACCGCCCACAAAGGCAAGGTGAAGGCGATCATCGGCCTCGGCGACCTCGTCACCGGCTCGATCAAGCGCGTCTTCGACCAGGCCGGCGTCAAGCCAGGCGAAATCCCGGTCGTCGGCTGGGGCAACTCGCTCGACACCACGCAGGAAGTGCTGAACGGCTACGTCAATGCCGGGCAGTGGCAGGACCCGCAGGCGACCAGCTATGTGGCGCTTTCGCTGGCCAACATGGCGGCCAGCGGCATTCCTCCAGGCTTCAACGTCATCACCGGCGCGCTCTATGAGAAGGACACCGCCGGCGTCTACGACAAGATCCTGTCCGGCAAATAATCCTTGGCATCTACGGTCGCGGCTTTCGGGCCGCGGCCGCTTTCCTGTACCGTCGAGCCCTGCCTGATCGGAGTGGGCTTTAGCCAATCATCCACGCCGCGGGCTCAATGGAAAACCGTTCCTTCATTCAAAGTTTCATCGCTCGAGCGGAATTCGGCCCGCTGGTGCTGCTTATCGTCGAGCTCGTCGTCTTCTGGGGCATCAATCCCGACTTCCTGTCGCCGCAGAACATCTCCAACATCCTGGCCTTCACCGTCGAGCTCGGCCTGATCGCGCTGGCGATGACGCTCTTGATGACATCCGGAGAATTCGACCTCTCGGTCGGCTCGCTGTTCGGCTTCTCGCCGGTGCTGATGTGGACGCTCTTCAACAGCGGCGTCACCTCGCTGGAAATGGGCCTGCTGATCGCGCTGATCGTCGCTGCCCTGATCGGGCTGGTGAATGGCTGGTTCGTGACGCAGCTCAAGATCCCGTCCTTCCTGGTGACGCTCGGCATGCTGCTGGTCGTGCGCGGCTCGGCGCTGTTCATCACCGACGGCTTTCCGCAGAGGACCTGGAGCGCCGAAGGCAGCTGGCTGGCGAACATCCTGGTCGGCGACTTCTATGTCGGGCCGTTCCGCATCTACGCCTCGCTGTTCTGGTTCATCGGCGCTGCGATCGTGCTGGGTTACGTGCTGACGCAGAGCCGCACCGGAAACTGGATCCAGGCCGCCGGCGGCAATCCGAACGCAGCCCGCGCGCGCGGCGTCAACGTCAGCCGCGTCAAGGTCGGCCTGTTCATCCTGTCGGCGGTGATGGCCTCGCTCGCCGGCGTGATCTCGTCGCTCCGCACCTCCGCAGCCAACCCCAACAGCGGCACCGGATACGAGCTCGAGGTCATCGCCATGGTGGTGATCGGCGGCACGGCGCTGACCGGCGGACGCGGCACCATCATCGGCACCGTGCTCGGTATCCTGATCCTGCGCGTCATGCGCAACGGCATTGTGCTGATCGGCGTGCCGGGGCTCGCCTACAACATCTTCATCGGCGCGATCATCCTCGGCATGATGGCGCTGCATTCATGGCTCGAGCGCCGTCACCAGGCAGGAACTTAGGACGATGGCCGAACCGCTCATCCGCATGGAAAATATCCGCAAGTCCTACGGGCGCGTGCAGGCGCTGGTGGACGCCAACTTCCACGTCAATGAAAAGGAGATCGTCGGCCTGCTGGGGGACAACGGCGCGGGCAAGTCGACGCTGATCAAGGTGTTGTCGGGCGCCGTGCCGCTGACCAGCGGCGACATCTTTATCCGCGGCAAGAAGGTCATGCTGCGCAGCACCAGCGACGCCATCGCCCACGGCATCGAGACGATCTACCAGGATTCGGCGCTGGTCACGCAGCTGTCGATCGCGCGCAACCTGTTCCTCGGGCGCGAGCCGATCAAGGCGCCGCGCTTCCTGAACCGCATGGACCAGGACGCCATGAACGCGGTGGCGCGCGACCTGCTCAGACAGGTCGGCATCACCAAGAACATCCCACCGACGACACCGATCGGCTCGCTGTCGGGCGGCGAGCGGCAGGCCGTGGCGATCGCCCGCGCCATGCATTTCGACAGCGATCTCATCATCCTTGACGAACCGACCAACAATCTCGGCGTCGCCGAGACGCAAGGGGTCTTGAGCTTCGTGCGCAGCGCCCGCGATTCAGGGCATTCCTGCATCTTCATCGCGCACAACATCCACCACGTCTTCCAGGTGGTCGACCGCATCGTGGTGATGCGCCGGGGCAAGGTGGTGGCCGACGACATCGATCCGAAAAAGACAACGGTCGCCGAGGTCGAGCGCGTCATCACCGGCATGTCGGACAAGGAAATCCGCGACGCCATCGCCGACGGTTCGCAGCATGGCTGAGGGCTGACCGGCAGGCGGATCGGCGGCCGGCAGCCGCTTCACGCCCGCCGCTGGCACAGGATTGCATCAGCGCCTATGACTGGACCCATGAAAGCCACCGTAGCCGATATCGCCCAGAGTTGCGGCCTGTCGACCGCGACCGTCGACCGGGTGCTCAACAACCGCCCGGGTGCAAGCGCTGCCAACCGGCAGCGCGTGCTGGAGGCGGCCAAGCAGCTCGGTTATCTGCCGACGCTCGACCAGGTCGTGCTGCCGTCGAAGCCGGCGCATCTCGAATTCTTCCTGCCGATCGGCTCCAATGCCTTCATGGCCGATCTCGCCCATCACATCGAGGACTATGCGGCGCGCCTGCCGCTGGTCGCCTCCTGCCGCATCCATAACCTTGCCGGCATTTCGCCAGGCGCGCTGCAGAGTGCTGTGGAGAACCTGTCGCTCAAGGCCAATGGCGTCGGTGTCATCGCCGTCGACCATCCGCGCACACGCAACATCCTGCGCGAGCTGGTCGATGCCGGGATCAGGCTGGTCACGCTGATCTCGGATGTGCCGGCGGCACCCCGCTCGGCCTATGTCGGCATCGACAACCGGGTGGCGGGCCGCACGGCGGCGCTGCTGATGGGCCGCTTCCTCGGCGGCCGTACAGGACATCTGGCGATGGTGGTCGGATCGCGCTCCTATCGCGGCCACGAGGAGCGCGAGATGGGTTTTCGTTCGGTGCTCGCCGAAGAGTTTCCCGACCTCACGGTCTCAAGCGCGGCCGAAAGCAACGACGACCCGGACGCCAGCTACCGCGCGACCGTCAAGGCGCTGCACGACGAAACGGATCTGCTCGGCATCTATTGCGTCGGCGCCGGACGCTCCGGCGTGGCTAAAGCGTTGCTGGAAACCAAGCCGCGCAGGAAGCCGGTCTTCATCTGCCACGATCTGACCAAGGAAACGCGCCGCTATCTCGTCGACGATCTCGCCGACGTCGTCATCGACCAGAATGCGCGGCTGATCGCCGAGCAATCGGTGATCCGCCTGCTCGGCTCCATCGCCTCATCGGCACCGTATCTGACGAAGAAATTCATCGAGCCGCGGCTGATCTTCAAGGAAAACGTCCCGGTGCAGTAGCGCGGGGCGCGCCGATCGCCTATTTGTCTGACGATTGATCCCGCGATTCTGCACAGCAGCTATGCAGGTTTCGCAATTGCCGAATCGTTAGGCACCTCGTATTTATCTGGGTGTCGGCCGTCTCCTCCTCCCAGATGTGATGCCGACGCTGAGTGCGGTACACCTCCTCCCGTGCCGTATTCGAAATCGAGCCCGCTGCCACCTCCTCCCGGCAGCGGGCTTTTCTTTGCCCGCAACTTCCCCCTCACTCCACCGCTCTCGCCTAGGAGTGCCGGTGCGCCATAACGTAAGCCTTCAGGACATTCTGCATCTTCGTCAAATGGTCTTTTCCGCCCGTCTGACACAGGGATTTTTGAAAAGATTGCGGTTTGTCTTGGTGCAAGATTTCCGTTCATTTGCGTGAAATCAGCGCAAACGCTGGAGATTGGTTGAAGCCGCCCCAACCTCGTCATTCTATGGCGGAGCAAGGAGCGTAGCGACGCGGCGCAGACCATAGAATCCATTCCGTGACTTCGAAGCGCCGCCACGGTGCAGAATTCTGCTCCGTTGCACGTTCTGGCGAAGGTAACGGCATGGATTCCAGGGTCTTCGCGCGTCGCTTCGCTCCTTGCTCCGCCCTGGAATGACGAAGGGGTAGGCGTTTCGGCCAATCTCCAACGCGTGCCACCTGCGAACGCAAAACAGAGCCGACTGAAGCCGACCGGTCAAAACCCCTGTGCAGTGCCACTAGCCGGGGCGCGTCGTCCCCCTCTTAGGGCGGCTGAAAAGGGCGACCTCGGAGATCAGCGCGCCCGGAACGAAGCAATCAGGCTTTCGGCCATGCGCACGAATTGCGCGCTCGGACCTTCGGCGCCGACGCTCTGCATCGAGACGCGCGCGCCTTCGAGCAGCAGCGACAGCGTGTCGGCGAGAAGCTCGGCCTGGCCGATGCCGGCATCGCGGCAAAGCGCGACCAGCTTTTCGCGCTGGGCCTCCTTCAGTTCCTTGATGACGCGCCTTGCCGGGTGATCGGTCTCGGTGAGCTCGACGGCGGCATTGGCCATATCGCAGCCGCGGCTGTCGGCGCTGAGCAGTTCCGAAGCCTTTTGGACCCAAGCATGCAACTGGGCGAGCTTGTCGCCGGGATGCTTGGCCTCGAACTCGTCCCAGATCCTCGAAGCCTTCGCCGCCGTTGCGCGCAGGCATTCGACGATCAATTCGTCCTTGGACTCGAAGTGACGGTAAAGCGTCATCTTGTTGGTGCCGGCAGCCTCGGTGATGGCGTCGACGCCCACACCCTTGATGCCGTGCTTGTGGAACATGTCCTGCGCCGTCTCCAGGATTCGATCCCGGGGACGGGAACGCTCCGCAACGCCGTCAGTCATCATGCTCTCCTTTCGTCGTTTCCAAAAAAACCGTCGCCACCTCTTGACTAGGGTGTTACCGGTCTGTAACTTCCAGCATGTTACTTACTGGTAACACCTATATCACTCGCCGTCAAACGACAAGGCCCTCCGATAGCCCTGCCAGAGTGAGATGGGACGCAAAACCTGCCTGTCATGCGGCTTTGGCCGGTGAAGAACGAGAAAAAGCGGTCCGTGATCAAGCGATGCGGACCGAGCAAGGAGCCACTCCTATGCAAAAGCGCAAAGACCTGACGATCGACGAAGCCATCCGGGATCCGATGATCCGGCTGGTGATGAAGGCGGACGGGATCGACCCCAAAGCCTTCGAACGGATGCTGCGCCAGCGCGCGGCTGACCAGGCGCCGGGCAACATCCCGCCATCCTTCCTGCAGGATTCCGGCTCCGGCCGGGCCCGGCGCCTGCGCCATTTCGCAAACCCGTTCGGCGAGGCGTCCGCATCATGGTGAACTTCTTCATCCACCGCCCGATCTTCGCGTCGGCGATCGCCATCATCATGGTGCTCGCCGGTGCGATCGCCTATTTCCTTTTGCCCGTCTCGCAGTTCCCCGACATCACGCCGCCGCAGGTCGTGGTCAGCGCGCATTATCCCGGCGCCAGCGCCCAGGTCGTGGCCGATACGGTCACCACCCCGCTCGAGCAGCAGATCAACGGCGTGCAAGGCATGACCTACATGTCGTCGACGAGCTCGAATGACGGCTCTTCCACCATCACCATCACCTTCGACGTCGGCTATCCGCTGAGCACGGCGGCCGTCGACGTGCAGAATCGCGTCAGCCAAGCGGCATCCTCCCTGCCGGCCATCGTCAACCAGGGCGGCGTGACGATCAAGAAGCAGAACCCCAATTTCGTGCTGATCGTCGACCTGACCTCGCCCGACGGTTCGGTCGATCCGGTGGCGCTGAGCAACCTCGCCTATCTGCAGGTGGTCGATCCGCTGAAGCGCCTCCCCGGCGTCGGCGACGTGCAGATCTTCGGCGAGCGCCGTTATTCAATGCGCGTCTGGCTCGATCCGGACAAGCTTGCCAATCTCGGCATCACCGCTGTCGACGTGCAGAACGCCATCGCCGAACAGAACGTGCAGGTGGCGGCCGGCAAGATCGGCCAGTCGCCGGCGCCGGCCGGCACCGCCTTCGAGATGCAGGTCAATGCCGTCGGCCGCCTTAGCGACCCGAAGGAATTCGGCGACATCGTCGTGCGCGCCAATTCGCAGAACGGCTCGCTTGTGCGGCTGCGCGACGTCGCCCGCATCGAGCTCGGCGCGCTGCAATATTCGTCCTCCGCCTTCTTCGGCAAGGATCCGACCGTGGTTTTGGCCGTCTACCAGATGCCGGGCTCCAATGCGCTTGACCTGCAGCAGCGGGTCAAGGACAAGATGCAGGAGCTGTCGCAGCGTTTCCCGAAGGGCGTCAGCTACGCCATGCATTACGACACGACACGCTTCGTGTCGGCCTCGATGCATGACGTGCTGATCACGCTCGGCGAAGCGCTGGTGCTGGTCGTCGCGGTGGTGTTCATCTTCCTGCAGAGCTGGCGCACCACCATCATCCCGACCATCGCCATTCCCGTCTCGCTGATCGCGACGCTGGCGGTGATGTACATGCTGGGCTTCTCGCTCAACATGCTCTCGCTGCTCGGCATGGTGCTGGCGATCGGCCTTGTCGTCGACGACGCGATCGTCGTGGTCGAGAATGTCGAGCGACAGCTGGAAGCGGGGCTCAAGCCGCTTGCCGCGACGCGCGCGGCGATGGCCGAGGTGACCGGGCCGATCATCGCCACCACGGCGGTGCTGATGGCGGTGTTCGTTCCCGTCGCCTTCATCCCGGGCGTCTCCGGCCGGCTCTACAACCAGTTCGCGCTGACCGTCGCGATCTCCGTCGGCATCTCCGCCTTCAACTCGCTGACGCTCTCGCCGGCGCTGAGCGCGGCATTCCTGCGCCATCGCGGCGAGACCCAGTTCGTGCTGTTCCGCTGGTTCAACGCCGGCTTCGACTGGCTGTCGCATGCCTATGCGCATGGCGTGCGCCTGCTGATCAAGCTGCGCTGGGCCATGCTCGTCCTGTTCGCGGCCGGCCTCGTCGCCACCTATTTCGTCTGGCAGAAACTGCCTTCGACCTTCCTTCCCGTGGAAGACCAGGGCTATTTCTTCGTCGTCATCCAGCTGCCGGACGGCGCTTCCTTGGAGCGCACCGACGCGGTGGCGCAAAAGGCGCGCGACATCCTGCAATCGACGCCCGGCGTCGACATCGTCGGCTCGATCAGCGGCCTGAACTTCCTGACCAGCGCCGCCCAGTCGAATTCGGCGGTGGAGTTCGCGATCCTGAAACCATGGGACGAACGCGGTCCTGACCAGAGCGCCTCGAAACTGGTCGAGCAGGTGCGCGGCAAGCTTCTGCAGATGCCGGATGCGTTCGCGCTCTCCTTCGACCCGCCTTCGATCCCGGGCATCGGCACCACCGGCGGCTTCGAGTTCCAGGTGGAAGATCTGTCGGGGCGCGGCAGTGCGGCGCTGAATGACGTCACGCAGGCGCTGCTCGCCGAGGCGCGCAAGCAGCCGGAGCTCAACCCGCAGCAGCTGTTCTCATCCTTCTCGACCTCGACGCCGCAGTTCAACTACGAACTCGACCGCAGCAAGGCGAAGCTGCTCGGCCTCAACCTGCCGGACGTCTTCAACACGCTGCAGATCTATCTCGGCTCGCTCTACGTCAATGACTTCAACCTGTTTGGCCGCACCTTCCGCGTGACCATCCAGGCCGACAAGGACGCGCGCGCCGACGCCACCGACATCTCGCGGCTCTATGTGCGCAACGCGTCGGGCGGCATGGTGCCGCTGAGCACGCTGGGCAGACTGGTGCCGATCGTCGGGCCGGAGACCGTGCCGCATTACAACAACAACGCCTCGGCCCTGATCAATGGCGGCGCTGCCCCCGGCTTCTCGTCCGGACAGGCGGTGGCGGCCATGGAGCGGGCGGCGGCGAATGTGCTGCCGCGCGACTTCGGCTACGAATGGACCGGCATCACTTTCCAGGAGCTCAAGGCCGGATCGATCGCCTCTGTTGTGTTCGGGCTGGCGATCGTCTTCGTGTTCCTGATCCTGGCGGCGCAGTATGAAAGCTGGGCGATGCCTTTCATGGTGCTGCTGGCCGTGCCGCTCGCTTTGTTCGGCGCCTTCATCGTGCTGATGCTGCGCGGCATGCAGATCGACGTCTACTCGCAGATCGGCTTCGTCATGCTGATCGGCCTGGCGGCGAAGAACGCGATCCTGATCGTCGAATTCGCCAGACGCCGGCGCGAGGAGGGTCTCACCATCGTCGAAGCGGCGATGGAAGCGGCAAGGCTGAGACTGCGGCCGATCCTGATGACCGCCTTCGCCTTCATCCTCGGCGTGCTGCCGCTGATGTTCGCGACGGGTGCCGGTGCTGCCAGCCGGCAATCGATCGGCACCACCGTCTTCGGCGGCATGGTGGCGGCGACCATCCTGTCGCTGGTCTTCGTGCCTGTCTTCTACGCCGTGATCGAGCAGTTGCGCGAACGTGGCGAAAGGGAACCTGCCAAGGCGCACGACGACGCGCCTCGGCAAGACGAAATTGAACCGACCGCCGAGCCGGCGCTTCAGCCGCTCGCCCAGGCGGCTGAATAGGTCGCCCAGGCGGCCGAATAAGATTGGAGATCAATTATGCGTAGATGGAAAATCGCCTTGGGAACGGCCGTCGCGCTCGGCGCGATCTCGGTGGCCAGCGTGCACTTTCTCGACATGGGCAATTTGAGCGGCGGCGCAGCGGGTGCCGCGCCAGCGCCGGCGGCCTTCGTGATGCCGGTGCCGGTGGTGAATGTCGTGAAGAAGACGCTGCCGATCTATCTCGACTACGCCGCGCGGGTGGAGTCGATCCGCAGCATCACGCTGCAGGCGCGCGTGCCGGGCTATCTGCAGGAGCAGAACGCAGCCGACGGCAGCGACGTCAAGCAGGGCGACCTGCTCTACCGCATCGCGCCCGACGACTATCAGGCCGCGCTCGAGCAGGCGAAGGCGCAGGTGCAGCGCGATAGCGCGACGCTCGACTATGCAAAATCCAACCTCGGCCGCGGCACCGACCTCGCCAAGGCCGGCTATCTCGACAAGGACAGCTTCGACCAGCGCACCAGCAATCTGCGCGCGGCCCAGGCCGCCCTTGCCGTCGACCAGGCGGCGGTGCGGACGGCCGAGCTCAACCTCGGCTATGCCGAGATCAAGGCGCCCTTCTCGGGCCGCATCGGCCGCAACCAGGCTTCGGTCGGCACGCTGGTCAGCGTCGCCGGCACGGTGCTCAACACGCTGGTGCAGCTCGATCCGATCTACGTGACCTTCAATCCGAGCGAGAGCGATCTGGTGCAGATCGAGCAGGCGAAGGCCGCCGGTCCGATCGCCGTCGACGTGCTGTTGCCCGGCGAGACCCAGCCCAGCCAGAAGGGCGAGCTCACCTTCATCGACAACACGATCGACCATTCGACCGGCACGATCACGGCGCGCGCCACGATCGGCAATGCCAAGTTCACGCTGCTGCCTGGACAATATGTACGGGTTCGGCTGCATGTGAAGGAACAGCCCAACACGCTGATGGTGCCGCAGGTGGCGCTGGGTTCCAGCCAGCTCGGCAAATACCTCTATGTCATCGGCAAGGGCAACACCGTCGACCAGAAGCTGGTGTCGCTCGGCCCGACCGACGGCGACCTGATTTCCGTGACTTCCGGCATCTCGGAGACCGACCAGGTGATCACGGGCAATTTGCAGAAGATCGGACCCGGAATGCCGGTTTCTCCCTTGCCGCAACCGAAACCGGCCAGCTGATAACCCCCATCAGTTTCCGGTCCGACGGCGCCCTCGATACCCACGTCGAGGGCGCCGTTTACTATTTGGGGTCAGGCAATTTCCGGCGAGCAAAGGACCGCTCTTCCACGGACGGGCCCCTTGTTGGATTGTCGACAACCTGATTGTCTTGCAGGCAGCTCATCGGAATATGACCTGACCCGCCACGGACACAAACGTGAAGATCAAGAGTATCAAGGCCTATCATGTCGTGCAGCCCTTCGTGGACGGGCCCTACCGTATGTCCAAGGGGCGGATCGCCGACTGCTTCGACGCGGTGATCGTCGCCATAACCTCCGACAGCGGCGTGACCGGCTGGGGCGAGATGGCGCCGCTCGGCAATTTCTACTCGGCCGCGTTTCCCGCAGGCACACGCGCGGGCGTGCCGGAGATCGCGCCGCATCTCATCGGCCAGGATCCACGCGGCCTTGCCGGCATCGGCCGACTGATGGACACGGCATTCAAGGGCCATCCCTATATCAAGTCGGCGCTCGACATGGCGTGCTGGGATCTCACTGCCCGCGCCGCCGGCGTGCCGCTGGTGACCATGCTTGGCGGCCGCGAGAGCGACATGGCGGAGACCTACCGGGTCGTCACCCACGGCACGCTCGATCAGATGGCAGCGCTTGCCAAAAGGATCATCGGCGAAGGCTGCCGGCGCCTGCAGGTCAAGGTCGGCGGCAATGTGCATGACGACATCGAGCGGGTCTCGGCAGTGGCCGCCGCCGTGCCGAAGGGCACGGTAATCTTCTGCGACGCCAATGCCGGCTGGACGCCTTACCAGGCGCGCCAGTTCGCCGACGCCACGCGCGGCATCGACTACACGTTCGAACAGCCCTGCACGACGATCGAGGAGAACATGTCGGTGCGCCGCATGCTCGACAAGCCGATGGTGCTGGACGAATCCGTCACCTCGCTGGGCGAAATGCTGGAAATTCATCGCCGCGGCGCCGCCGACGGGCTGACGCTGAAGATCTCGCGACTGGGCGGCGTCACGCAGACCCGCCTGATCCGCGACGTCGCCGTCGATCTCGGCTTCATGATCACCGTCGAGGACACCGGCGGCGCCGAGATCGACACAGCGGCCATGGCGCATCTGTCGCTGTCGACGCCACAGGAGCGCCGGCTGCACGCCATCGCCTTCCACGAATGGGTGACGGTTCGTACGGCCAGGAATGCACCGCCGGTGACCGGCAGCCATATGGGCGTTCCCGACGGCCCCGGCCTTGGCATCGATGTGGACCCTGGCCTGCTCGGCAAGCCCTTCTTCGAGATCGGCTGAAGATCAGGCGCGTCGAGCCTGAGAACGTCGGCGCGAGCGCGCCGTGCTACTCGGCCGCCACGCCCTTCACCTCGAGATAGCTTTCCATGGAATCGTCCAGCGCCTGCAGCCAGGGCGTATGGTGGACCGGTGCCATGGTGCCGGTCATCAGCGAGCGGTAGGCATTGTCGCGGAAGGTCATGATGTTTTCCATCTTGTGGTGTTCCCACTCCATGAAGGTGCGGTTGACCGCCTCGACGTCGAAGCCCGGATAGTCGGTCTGGTCCATAAGTTCCTTGGTGTAGTCGCCCTGGAACCAGATCATCTGCTCGGCGTCCTCCAGCGTCTCCTCGCGCGCTCGCCACTTGGCGCCGTGCTCGGCCATCGCTTCCGATGATGGCAGCTTTATGCGGCCCATGATGACGTCGCGCGCATACCAGGCCTGCGCATCGAACATGTTGAAGGTGTAGAACTGGTCCTGCATGCCGATGTAGAAAAGCTTCGGGTTCTTCTCCCAGACGACGCCTTCATAGAGATCGAGCGGCCACATCCGGTTGGCGGTCTTGAGCTTGAGGTCGTCGGTGAGGAAGGGGAAGGAATGCAGATAGCCGGTGCACAGGATGATGGCATCGACGTCCTTGGTGGTGCCGTCCTTGAAATGCGCTGTCTTGCCGACGACCTTCTGCAGCAGCGGCACCTCCTTCCAGTTCTCCGGCCATTTGAAACCCATCGGCTTGGAACGGTAGCTGGAGGTGATCGATTTGGCGCCGTATTTATAGCATTGCGAACCGATATCCTCGGCCGAATAGGAGCGGCCGATGATCAAGATGTCCTTGCCCTTGAATTCCATGGCGTCGCGGAAATCGTGGCTGTGCAGGATGCGGCCGTTGAAGGTGGGGAAACCGTCGAAGAAGGGCACATTGGGCACGGAGAAATGGCCCGAAGCGACCACGACGTTGTCGAACTCCTCCGAGTAGGTCACATCGTTGGTGCGATCATGCGCGGTGACGGTGAACTTTTTGGTCTCGCCGGAATAGGTCACCATGCGCACCGGGCTGTTGAAGCGCACCCATTCGCGCAGGCCGGATTTCTCGACGCGGCCCTTGATGTAGTCCCACAGCACGGCACGCGGCGGATAGGAAGCGATCGGCCGGCCGAAATGTTCCTCGAAGGTGTAGTCGGCGAATTCGAGGCATTCCTTCGGGCCGTTCGACCACAGATAGCGGTACATCGAGCCGTGCACCGGATCGCCATGCTCGTCGAGGCCGGTGCGCCAGGTGTAGTTCCACAGCCCGCCCCAGTCGCTCTGCTTCTCGAAGCAGACGATTTCCGGGATCTCCGCGCCCTTGTCGGCGGCCGACTTGAAGGCCCTTAGCTGCGCCAGGCCCGACGGTCCGGCTCCGATGACCGCGACACGAGATTTCATTGCGGGCGTCCTCCTTTTTTGATTCGACTTTTTTGTTGACGCAATTCCGGGCGGAAAACCGTTCGACACTTTTCCTGGAATTGCTCCCACGAAACAAATTTTACTGACAGTGACAGTAATTGGGTCTTTGGTGCTGTCAACAAACATCTGCGGCGACGGCGTTTGCGTGAAACGGTTTTTGCGCGCAAAGGCGGCGGCGTCACGTTGAAGCAGGCGTGCCCCGCAACATCCAGCGGCTTGCTGTCGCGGTTGCGCTCTTGTATCGCCACCGAATATGTTCACCTTGAGTGAAATAATCCGCGAGAGTCGGGGGCGACATGGCGAACAAGAATTCCGGCACCAAGTCCACCGATGCGGCAGCGAAGGGCAAGGCGCCGCTAAAGCGCGTTTCGGCGGCCGGGCGCACGATACGCGCGCCGTTGACGCAGAATCCGCACGCCATCCGCGATACGCGCGAAAAAGTGCTGGAAGTGGCGATCGGCCATGAGGTGCGCGCGTTCCGCAAGAAGCTCGGCATCACCGTCGCCGATCTCGCCACCGCCACCGAAATTTCGCTCGGCATGCTGTCGAAGATCGAAAACGGCATCACCTCGCCATCGCTGACGACATTGCAGGCGCTGTCGCGGGCGCTGGGCGTTCCGGTGACCGCGTTCTTCCGGCGCTTCGAGGAAGAGCACAGCGCCGTTTTCGTCAAGGCCGGCGAAGGCGTCGATGTCGAGCGGCGCGGCACCCGCGCCGGCCACCAGTACAACCTGCTCGGACATATCGGCGCCAACACCAGCGGCGTTGTCGTCGAGCCCTATCTCATCACATTGACCGAGAATTCGGACGTGTTCCCGACCTTCCAGCATGCGGGCATGGAATTCCTCTACATGCTCGAGGGCGAGGTCGTTTACCGGCACGGCAATAATCTCTATCCGATGAAGCCGGGCGACAGCCTGTTCTTCGACGCCGACGCGCCGCACGGCCCGGAAGAGTTGACGCGGCTGCCGATGCGGTATCTGTCGATCATCTGCTATCCGCAAAACAGCGCTGGGTGATTGACTGATCTCGCCCTTACCGCGCTTCGTCATTCTAGGGCGAAGCAAGGAGCGAAGCGACGCGCGCAGACCCTAGAATCCAGGCCGTGACGCTAAGGCGTTGCAACGGTTACCGAATTCCGTGCCTTTGCACCCTACGGCCGAGTTCACGGCATGGATACTCGGGTCAAGCCCGAGTATGACGACGTCACGGGGGCTTCGGCCAATCTCCAACGTCGGCGCCGGAGGCGCCCAAGGTGGAGATCGGCAGTTCAATCCGGCCCGAATCCTGGTGACGTCGGGCTGCCGTCGTCGAGCTTCGACAGCCATTCCACCAGCGTCGGCCTGTATCGTGTCAGGCCCTTATAGGTGGCGAGCTCTTCCGGCAGGTCGCGGATGACGCGGTGCAGGCGGCGCGCCCATTTCGGCTGCGTGACCAGCTCGTCCATCTTGATCAGGTAGCAGCGGATCGGGAAGACGATGGCGTTCGAGCGCGGCAGCCGCCAGAAGCTTTGCAATTCGACGCGCAGATGCACCTTGTCGCCGACATTCTCCGGCGTGACCGTGGCGCGGTCCGGGCCCCATTTGTGATAGTTCTCGGGGCTGGTATCGAGGCGCGGATTGATGGTCATCGTCCAGTTGAGGCGCCTTGCCGGCTTGCCCTGCTGGATGTTGGTGAGGAATTTCAGCGCGCGGGTGAAAATGCCCTTCTCATGCGCCAGCGGCACCGGCGCGTGCCATTCGAAGAAGTTCATGCCGATGTCGAAGTCGAGCGACCAGTCGGCCTGGGTGGTGACCATGCCGGCATCCATCCACAGATTGCCGTCGCGCTGGTCCAGGATGCAGAAATCGCCTTGGCTTTGGCGGGTGATGTATTCCATCGGCCCGTAGGGCAGCGTCGAGGTGTCGCCGAAGATGAAGGTGTCGTCGATGCCGAGTGGCCGGTTGATCCAGCGCCAGCGGTCGCCGTCTCGCTCCAAGGTGAAATGCTCGGGATAGCCGAGCGCCTGCTGCTCCATCAGAAGCTCGAGCAGGTCCCAGCCGGCCAGCGTCATATGCGGCAGCGACTGGCAGCGCAGCGGATCCTCGGCCAGCACCAGCGCGCGGTCCTGCATCTCGGCGACATAGTGCTCGTCGACGTCGATCAGGTTCTCGAGAACGCTGCCCTTGGGCCCGACGACATGCGGCTCGATGTTGACCGCATACATGTAGGCGTCTTCGTTGAACGGGAAGGGAAAGCGCCGGATGTGCTCCGGACTGTTCTTGAAGGTGAAATCGTCGCGAAACGTTTCTTTGCGAAAGGTGATGCCCATTGACGCCTCCTATCTTTCCAGGACCAGCGACTTGCCCTCGAAGCGCGAGACGCAAGGCATGATCTTGCAGCCGGAACGGTGGTCTTCCTCGCTCAGCCAGTGATCGTTGTGGATGAACTTGCCGTCGAAGGAGATCACATTGGTCTCGCACTGGCCGCAAACGCCGCCGCGGCAGAGATAAGGCGGGTCGACGCCGGCGGCTTCGATCGCCTCGAGCAGGCTCTGCTGCTCGCCGACGCGAATCGTCTTGTCGCTGACGGCCAAGGTCACGTCGAACGGCGCGCCGGGCTGCGGGGCCGCGAAATGCTCGAAATGCACGGTCTCCGGCGGCCATCCGAGGCTAGCTGCGCGATCGCGCACCCAGTTGATCATGCCGGCCGGGCCGCAGACATAGAGGTGCGTGCCGAGCGGCTGCGAGGACAAGAGCCGCTCGAGGTCGATGCGCTCCTCGCGGTCGTCGTGGTAGAGCCTGACCCGGTTGCCATAGCGCTGCTGCAGGACATCGGCATAGGTCCCCAGCGAGGCGGTGCGGCAAGTGTAGTGCAATTCGAAATTGCCGCCGGCGGCTGCCAGCTGCGATGTCTGCGCCATGAAAGGCGTGATGCCGATGCCGCCGGCCAGCATCAGGTGCTTCTTCGCCCGGAGATCCAGCGAGAACAGATTGACCGGATAGCTGATCACCATCTCCAGGCCGGGCTTGACCTGCCGGTGCATGAACAGCGAACCGCCGCGGCCGACATCGTCGCGCCGGATGGAAATCGTGTATTCGCGCGTGTCGAGCGGCGAGCCCATCAGCGAATAGGGATTGAGCCTGGTGCGGTCGCCGTCGCGCATCTCGACCACGACATGGGCGCCGCCGGAAAAGGTCGGTAGCAGCTCGCCGTCGCGACGGCGGAAATGGAAGCGGGTCACGAGATCGTTGACGGGAACGACATCGCTGACGACGACGTCGAGCTTGGTGGTGCCGGTGCTCATGGGAAGGCCTCCTCGATCGGAGGACTCTCGGAGCGATCCTCGGCGTTGATGCACACGCCCTGGAAGGCCGCGAGGCGCCGCGAATAGTGATCGCGCACCAGAAGCAGCAAGCCGCAATGCGAGCAGGTGGCAGGCTGCGTCGTCACGTTTTCGGTGATGCCCTTGCAGTGCACGCATTGCATGCGCCGCGCCAGCGAGCCGCGATGCTCGGTCTCAATCGAGGTGTGGTCGATGCCGGCTTCGAGCGCTACTTGCATCGCCTGTCCGATAAGGCCTTCGGTGCCGGCAAGATAAAGGCGCAGCCCCATATGGGCGTTGGTCAGCATCTGCTTCAGCCGCGGCAAGAGACTGGCGAAGGACGGAGCTATGTGGAGTTGCATCGGCTTCAGCGCTTCGAGGGCGGCGATGTGCTTGCCCCCCGGAATGAAGACGATTTCCGCGCCGTCGAAAAAGCCGGGCGGCGCCTTGCCGGCCATGTCGGTAATCGCCAGCGCGCCTTCCGCGTCGGCGATGAAGAGATGATGCTTGCCGGGCTGCGGAGACAGCGTTCCGTAAACGGGCCGGCTGATGATCGTCTTGGCTGTCATTCTTTCCTTCGTACCTCGAGCCCCCTCCCCGTGATGATGCCTCAACCCTTGGCGGTGCGCTTGGTCTTTTTGGGATCGTCGAACGGCAGCGGTTGCGCCGTCGCCTTGATCGAGCCGCTCCGGTTGCGAATCTCGAGCCTGGTGTCCTTGACCGCGCAGTCGACATCGAGGCGCGCGATGCCCATCGATTTCTCGACCAGCGGCGAATACATGGCGCAGGTCACCACGCCGACTTGTCTGCCGTCGCGATAGACGGGCGCGCCCTCGTCGGCCGGCTCCTTGCCGTCGAGCAGCACGCCATAGATCTTGAAGCGCTCTTTGCCCTTCAGCCGATAATGCTCCTCGGCGCCGCGGAAGCCGGTCTTGCCGGGGCTGACGGTGAAGTCGAGGCCGAGCTCCCACAGCGTGTCGCCGGGGCCTTCGTTCTCGAACGGATACTTTTGCGAGTTGTCATAGGGATAGAAGAGCAGATAGCTCTCGACGCGCAGCATGTCGAGCGTGGTGAAGCGGCAGGGAATGATGCCGGCGCTCTTGCCCTCCTCGAGGATCCTGTCCCAGATCGTGCCGGCATCCTGGCCGCGGCAGAAGATCTCGTAGCCGCGCTCGCCGGTGTAGCCGGTGCGCGAGATCATCACCGGAAAGCCGAAGAGCTGCGTCTGCATATGATGGAAATAGTTGAGGTCGCGGATGCCCGGCACATGCTTGGCGAGATAGTTGACCGCGGTCGGGCCTTGCAGCGACAGGTCGTGCAGATTGTCGTCGAAGCGCAGCGAGACATCGCGGCCCATCGCCGCCCGCTGCAGCTCCTCATGGCCCGTGCCCGAGCCGTGCACGACCATCCACGAGTTCGGGCTGATGCGGTAGAGGATGCAGTCGTCGGTGAATTTGCCGGCCTCGTTCAGCATGCAGGCATAGGTCGACTTGCCGGGATAGATCTTTTCCACGTCGCGCGTCGTGGCGAGGTCGATGAGATGCGAGGCGTGAGGCCCGGTGATGTGGACCTTCTTCAGGCCGGAGACGTCCATCAGCCCGGCCTTGGTGCGGATCGCGACATATTCCTCGTCGGCGTCCTTGTCGTAGGTCCAGGCGGTGCCCATGCCGCTCCAGTCCTCGAGTTTCGAGCCGAGCGCGCGATGGCGATCCGCCAGGGTCGAGAATCTCCAGGATGCCGTCATCCGATCGTCCTCCGTGCGATTTAAGTCGTTGCCGTTCCCTGCTCCTGCTTGGTGGCGGAGCTTGGTCGAATATTGACCGCAAACGGCGAAGCCCTGCAATCCCCTTGAAGCAAATAATTTCATTGTCAGGCAAATTTCTTGCCCGATGACAAACGGTTTGCGATGCGTAAATCCGGCTTGACAATTCCGGGAATCGAGCGGAATTTATGAAAAAAATTTCACTCTGTTGAAAGAGTGGACGCCCGGTCGGTTGTGTGGCCGGACGTCGCCAGAAGGGGAAAACCGATGTCCGACATGCAGCAGCGCATCGAAGCGCTGTACCGTTCCGACGTACGTGGGTCTGTGCTCCTGATCGTGTGCCTGTGGGCAACGATCCTCTTCGTCCTCCTGATGACATGGCCATACATTCCGCATAGCGGCATCAAGCTCGTGGTGGCGGTTGCAGCCGCGGCGGTGCTGATCTTCAACACCGCCGCGATCCTCGCCATGCTCAACCACTACAAGGAAGACAAGGACTTCATCTACGGGCTCGACATCAAGAACGCCGACGCCGCCCGCAACCGCCAATCGTGAAGGGAGAAACCATGGCTCGCTATACCCCGCCGGAGCAGAGCAAGGCCGGACAGATCCTCGACATCGCGGTCGTGGTGGTCGCAATCTTCGTGGCGCTCTGGCTGCCGCTGAAACTCGGCTTTGCCGGGGCGGCGAAGTCGATCGACCCGCTCGATGCCAAGACCTGGGACGCGCTCGGCCAGAATGCGACCATGGCGTCGATCTGGGAGAAGCTGGGCTACACGCCGGAGACGGCGCACGACATCATCCAGAACCGCTTCCATTACATCATCGACTGGCCGACGCTGATCATCATGGCGATCGTGCTGATCGCGTATTTCGTCTTCCTGTTCCGCGCCTCCGACAAGGAATATCGCGAGGTGATCAACGAGAAGTTCGACGACAAATAGACTTCGACGACACAGAGACTTTGACGACAAGAGACCGGGGAAAACATCATGTGGATGGGACTGTCTTACGTTTGCTGGGGCATCTCGGTCGTGCTTGCGGCGTGGATGCTCTACGACTGGTTCAAGGTCGATACGACCTATTCCGAGGAGACCTTGACGTCTTCCCGTGAAGGCGAACTTGAAGCCGTTTCCGAAAAACACCGGATCTGAGTGGGGACTGACATGACGGCTGCGGTTGAAACGGCACAAACGACGACAATCCACGGCGACAGGGTCTCGCTGCTTCGGGTGCTCGGCCCGGCGCATGTGTGGGCGCTCGGCGTTGGCATCGTGCTGGTCGGCGAGTTCACCGGCTGGAATTTCTCCGCCGACAAGGGCGGCGCGCTTGCCGCGCTGATCGTCTGCTGGGTCGTCGGGCTGCTCTACACCTCGGTCGCCATGATCGATTCGGAGGTGACGTCGACCGTCGCCGCCGCCGGCGGCCAGTATGCGCAAGCCAAGCATATCGTCGGGCCGCTGATGGCCTTCAACGTCGCGCTGTTCCTGGTGTTCGCCTACACCATGCTGGAAGTGTCGGACGCGATCCTGCTCGGCGACACCATCGTCGCCAAGGCCGGCATCGAGGGGCTAACGCATAATTCCTTCATCGCCGCCACTATCGTCGTGCTCGCCTGGCTCAACTATCGCGGCGTGCTGATGACGCTCAATGTCAATTTCGTCATCACCGCGATCGCCTATGTCTCGATCGTTATCCTGTTCTTCTCCGTCAGCCCGTGGACGCAAGGCGCGGTGCTGAAGCTCAACGAGCTGGTGACGCCCGCCAATGCGCTGCCCTATGGCTGGATCGGCGTGATCGCCGCCTTCCAGTTCGGCATCTGGTATTATCTCGGCATCGAGGGGACGACCCAGGCGGCCGAGGAAGTGCGCTCGCCGGCGCGCTCGCTGCCTTACGGCACCATGGCCGGCATGATCACGCTTTTGATCGCCGCCGCGATGACCTGGTATGTCTGCGCCTCGCTGATGCCCTGGGAATATCTCGGCATCACCTATTATCCGCTGTGGGACGCCGGCAAGCTGACGGGCAGCCCGCTGCTGGAAAACCTGCTCTTCATCGCGACGCTGCTGGCAGCGCTCGCCTCGGCCAATGGCTGCATCAACGACGCGGCGCGCGCCTGGTTCTCGCTCGGCCGCGATCGCTATCTGCCGAGCTGGTTCTCGGCGGTGCATCCGAAGTATCGCACGCCCTATCGCTCGATCCTGTTCCTGCTGCCGATCGCCCTGGCCTTCGCCTTCATCGCCGATCTCAACCAGGCGATCACCTTCTCGATCCTGTCGGGCGTGCTGCAATACACCTTCATGAGCATCAACATCATGATGTTCCGCAAGAAGTGGCCGCTGGGTTCGATCCGCCGCGGCTACACGCACCCCTTCCACCCACTGCCGGCGATCGTGCTCTTCTGTCTGTGCATGGTGACGTTCTTCGCCATCTTCCTCGGCTTCGGCTCTCAGCTGATCGCGATGACCGTCTTCTATTTCCTGATCTCGCTATGGTTCCACTTCTACCGCTACAAGTTCGTGCGGCGCGGCGACCAGTTCTCCATGCCGTGGCCGAAGCCGCAGGGTTATTGAGTGGAGTAAGGGCCCGCCATTCGATGGCGGGCCGTGGCGTATCGAAAATGTCCGAGCTGACGTCAGTATTGCTTACCGGGGCGATCGCATTGGCCGTCGCCGCTCACATTGCCTGGCTGGCGCGTGTCGGCCGCAACAGGGCGAAGGCAGCTTTGGCCGCCGATACGGCCAGCGTCCGCAGCGTCGTTGCGGATGCCGCCGACATTTCCGACGGCACGGCCGGTGTCGTCACCTGGGCCGGTTCATGGAAGGGCCAGCGCGTCCAGGTGCGGACCATCGTCGACACGCTGGCGACGCGAAAGCTGCCGACGCGCTGGCTCAGCGTTTCGATCACCGAGCCGGTCGCGGTGCCGGGCACGTTCGACATGATGATGCGGCCGAATTCGGCGACGACATTCTCCAATTTCGACCATCTGCCGCACACGCTGCCGAAAGTGCTCGGCCTTCCCGCCGACGCGGTGCTCAGGACGGACCGCAGAGGTGTCGCCTTCCCGCAGGATCTGATCGCCGCGCATACAGACATCTTTGCCGAAAGCCGCGCCAAGGAATTGCTGATAACGCCGAAGGGTGTGCGCATCGTCTGGCTGCTGGCCGAGGCCGAGCGCGCTCGCTACGGCGTGTTCCGGCAGGCGGCGTTCGGCGATGCCGGGATCGATCCGGCCTTGATCGAGCGGCTGCTCGAGGCAGCCTCGACGCTTCGCCAAGCCATCAACCGGCGCGAAAGGCGGGCCGCATGAGCGACGAAACCGCCACCCCTGCTCCCGCGAATCCCTATCTCGTGCTCGGCGCCGCGATCGTCTTGCCGGCAAGCGGCCATGTCATGCTCGGCGTGCCGGCGCGCGGGCTGCAATTCCTGTTCTTCATGGTGATCCTTGGCTGGATAACCACCAAGCTGGCGCCGGTCGACGCCGGCTTCATCGGCCGCCATGCCGGCGGCTTCCTGATCTATGCCCTCTCGATCCTCGACGCCTATAGGATCGCGCGCATCCGCCATGCGATCTGGGTTCACAAGGCGCGTCCGGGCGGCGATAGTGCCGAAGGGGATGCACCGCCGAATATATAACGACAGGAAAATTTCTTTCATACCATTGAATTCGGTTTACTCATTGGGTACATCAACTGAGAGCCAAAAAACGTCGGAGGCTGGCATGTGCGGAATCGTCGGACTTTTCTTGAAGGACAAGGCGCTGGAGCCGAAGCTCGGCGCCATGCTGTCGGAGATGCTGGTGTCGCTCAGCGACCGCGGCCCGGACAGTGCCGGCATCGCCATCTATGGCGCGGCCACCGGCAATGAAGCCAAGATCACCGTGCAGTCGCCGAAGCCCGATCGCGATTTCCGTGGCCTCGACGTCGAGCTCGCCAAGGCAATCGGCGCGCCGGTCAGCGTCGCCGTGAAATCGACGCATGCGGTGATCCGGACCACGCCGGACAAGGTCGACGCCGCGCGCGAGGCGCTGCAGACGCTCCGGCCCGACATCCGCATCATGGGCGCCGGCGAGGCGGTGGAGATTTACAAGGAAGTCGGCCTGCCCGAAGCCGTCGTCGATCGCTTCGGCGTGCGCGCGATGACCGGCACGCATGGCATCGGCCACACCCGCATGGCGACGGAATCGGCGGTGACGACGATGGGCGCGCATCCTTTCTCGACCGGCGCCGACCAGTGCCTGGTGCACAACGGCTCGCTCTCCAACCACAACAATGTGCGCCGCGAGCTGATCCGCGACGGCATGACCTTCGAGACCGAGAACGACACCGAGGTGGCGGCTGCCTATCTCTCCAACCGGATGGCGCATGGCAAGAATCTCGGCGAGGCGCTGGAAGGCACGCTCTCCGACCTCGACGGCTTCTTCACCTTCGTCGTCGGCACCAAGAACGGCTTCGGTGTGGTGCGCGATCCGATCGCCTGCAAGCCGGCCGTGATGGCCGAGACCGACCAGTATGTCGCCTTCGGCTCCGAATATCGCGCGCTGACCAAGCTGCCCGGCATCGACAATGCGCGGGTCTGGGAGCCCGAGCCCGCAACCGTTTATTTCTGGGAGCATTGAGCTGATGCCGGCAACCCCAATGTCGAAGGCCGAGCGCGAGCAAGGCCATGCCCACAGTCAGGCATCACGCGTCTTTGACTTGTCCGTGCATTCGCTGCGCGAATTGAACCAGGCGCTGCACAGCCTTACGCCCGGCTCGAACGAGACCGCCTGGGAAGTGCTCAACCCGAAGGGCAGCCATTCGGTGGCAGTCGGCGTCGACCAGCCGGTCAGCATCGATGTGCGCGGCAGCGTCGGCTATTACTGCGCCGGCATGAATGACGGCGCGGCGATCACCGTGCATGGCTCGGCCGGCCCCGGCGTCGGCGAGAACATGATGTCGGGCTCGATCGTCATCAAGGGCGACGCCAGCCAGTATGCCGGCGCCACCGGCCGCGGCGGCTTGCTGGTCATCGAGGGCAATGCCTCGTCGCGCTGCGGCATTTCGATGAAAGGCATCGACATCGTCGTGCACGGCAATATCGGCCACATGTCGGCCTTTATGGCGCAGTCCGGCAACCTCGTGGTGCTGGGCGACGCCGGCGACGCGCTGGGCGATTCCATCTATGAGGCGCGGCTTTTCGTGCGCGGCAAGGTGGAAAGCCTCGGCGCCGACTGCATCGCCAAGGAGATGCGGCCCGAGCACATCGAATTGCTGCAGGCCCTGCTCGACAAGGCCGGCGTCACCGACGTCAAGGCGTCGGAGTTCAAGCGCTACGGCTCGGCCCGCACACTCTACAATTTCAATATAGACAACGCCGACGCGTATTGAGGCAAGATGACCTACCGCAACCCGCCGACGACGCCGCGCAAATCCGCGACCTTCGACGACTACACGCTTTCCGAAATCCGCCGCGCGGCCGCGACCGGCATCTATGACATCCGCGGTGCCGGCGCCAAGCGCAAGCTGCCGCATTTCGACGACCTGCTTTTCCTCGGCGCTTCGATTTCGCGCTATCCGCTCGAAGGCTATCGCGAGCGCTGCGACACCTCGGTAGTGCTCGGCTCGCGCCACGCCAGGAAGCCGATCGAGCTGAAGATCCCGATCACCATCGCCGGCATGAGTTTTGGATCGCTCTCCGGGCCGGCCAAGGAAGCGCTCGGACGCGGCGCCACGCTGTCCGGCACCTCGACCACCACCGGTGACGGCGGCATGACCGAGGAAGAACGCGGGCATTCCAAGACGCTGGTCTACCAGTACCTGCCGTCGCGCTACGGCATGAATCCGCGCGACCTGCGGCGCGCCGACGCCATCGAAGTGGTCGTCGGCCAGGGCGCCAAGCCGGGCGGGGGCGGCATGCTGCTCGGACAGAAAATTTCGGACCGCGTCGCCGAGATGCGCACGTTGCCCAAGGGCATCGACCAGCGCTCGGCCTCGCGCCATCCCGACTGGACGGGCCCGGACGATCTTGAGATCAAGATCCTCGAGCTGCGCGAGATCACCGACTGGGAAAAGCCGATCTACGTCAAGGTCGGCGGCGCCCGGCCCTACTACGACACCGCGCTCGCGGTGAAGGCCGGCGCCGATGTCGTGGTGGTCGACGGCATGCAGGGCGGCACGGCGGCCACCCAGGAAGTGTTCATCGAGAATGTCGGCCAGCCGACGCTTGCCTGCATCCGGCCGGCGGTACAGGCGCTGCAGGACCTCGGCATGCACCGCAAGGTGCAGCTGATCGTCTCCGGCGGCATCCGCAACGGCGCCGATGTCGCCAAGGCGCTGGCGCTGGGCGTCGACGCGGTGTCGATCGGCACGGCGGCGCTCGTCGCGCTCGGCGACAACGATCCACGCTGGGAGGCGGAATACAGTGCGCTCGGCACCACCGCCGGCGCCTATGACGACTGGCACGAGGGTCGCGATCCGGCCGGCATCACCACGCAGGACCCCGAGCTGATGAAGCGGGTCGACCCGATCGCGGCTGGACGACGCCTGGCGAACTACCTCAAGGTGATGACGCTGGAAGCCCAGACCATCGCACGCGCCTGCGGCAAGAACAGCCTGCACAATCTCGAGCCCGAGGATCTCGTCGCGCTCTCGATCGAAGCCGCCGCCATGGCCGGCGTGCCTTTGGCCGGCACCAACTGGATACCGGGAAAGAACGGCTTCTAGGACAAACTTCCAAGACACATAAGCGAGGAACTACATAATGGGGAACGATCTCGCCGCATTCGCCAAGGAGAACGGCGTCAAATATTTCATGATCTCCTACACCGATCTGTTCAGCGGGCAGCGTGCCAAGCTGGTGCCGGCGCAGGCGATCGCCGACATGCAGAAGGACGGTGCAGGATTTGCCGGCTTCGCCACATGGCTCGACCTGACGCCGGCGCATCCCGACATGCTGGCCGTGCCGGACCCCGCTTCGGTCATCCAATTGCCGTGGAAGAAGGACGTCGCCTGGGTAGCCGCCAACTGCATCATGGACGACAAGGAGGTGAACCAGGCGCCGCGCAACACGCTGAAGCGGCTGATCGACGAAGCCGCCCGCGACGGCATGCATGTCAAGACCGGCGTCGAGGCCGAGTTCTTCCTGATCTCGCCCGATGGCAAGGCGATCTCCGACGAATACGATACAGCCTCGAAACCCTGCTACGACCAGCAGGCGGTGATGCGGCGCTACGACGTCATCGCCGAGATCTGCGACCACATGCTGGCGTTGGGCTGGGGCCCGTACCAGAACGACCATGAGGACGCCAACGGCCAGTTCGAGATGAATTGGGCCTTCGATCACGCGCTGGCGACCGCCGACAAGCACTCCTTCTTCAAGTTCATGGTCAAGTCGATCGCCGAGAAGCACGGCCTGCGCGCGACGTTCATGCCCAAGCCCTTCCAAGGCCTGACCGGCAATGGCTGCCATGCGCACATCTCGGTGTGGGACGAGACCGGCAAGACCAATGTCTTTGCCGACAATTCGGAAGAGCTCGGCCTGTCGGCGAAGGGCAGGAACTTCCTCGGCGGCATCATGAAGCATGCCTCCGCGCTTGCCGCGATCACCAATCCGACGGTCAATTCCTACAAGCGCATCAACGCGCCGCGCACCATTTCGGGCGCGACCTGGGCGCCAAACACGGTCACCTGGACCGGCAACAACCGCACGCACATGGTGCGCGTGCCGGGACCCGGCCGCTTCGAATTGCGACTGCCGGACGGCGCCGCCAATCCCTACCTCCTGCAGGCCGTCATCATCGCCGCCGGTCTCGACGGCATCCGCTCGAAGGCCGATCCCGGCAAGCGCTACGACATCGACATGTACCAGTTGGGCCATACGGTCACGGATGCGCCGAAACTGCCGCTCAACCTGCTCGACGCCCTGCGCGAGTTCGACAAGGACAAATCGCTCAAGGCGGCGCTGGGTGAGGAATTTTCGTCGGCATATCTAAAGCTGAAGCAGCAGGAATGGAATTCCTATGCTTCGCACTTCACGCAGTGGGAGCGCGACCACACGCTGGATATCTGACCGTCCTGTAGTGGAGCATGATGTCGTCCGAAAACCGCTTCACACTTTTCGGCATCATGCTCTAGCGGTGCGAGCGACCTCGGAATGAACTGATGAAATATTCGATCTTCTCGCTCGCCCGCGCCGCTCTCACCGGCCACAAGAACTGGCAGCCGACCTGGCGCGACGCAGCGCCCAAGGACCGCTATGACGTGATCATCATCGGCGGCGGCGGCCACGGTCTCGCCACCGCCTGGTTTCTCGCCAGCGAGTTCGGCATCCGCAACGTCGCGGTGCTGGAGAAGGGCTGGATCGGCTCCGGGAATGCCGGCCGCAACACCACCATCATCCGTTCCAATTACGGGCTGCCCGGCAACACCGGCTTCTACGAATTGTCGATGAAGCTGTGGGAGCGGATGGAGCAGGACCTCAACTACAACGCGATGGTCAGCCAGCGCGGCGTGCTCAACCTTTATCACTCCGACGCGCAGCGCGATGCCTTCGCCCGGCGCGGCAACACCATGCGCATTAACGGCATCGATGCGGAACTGCTCGACCAGGCAGCGCTGCGCAAAATGCTGCCGTTCCTGAATTTCGACAATGCGCGCTTCCCCGTGCAAGGCGGACTGCTGCAGCGGCGCGGCGGCACGGCGCGGCATGATGCCGTGGTCTGGGGCTACGCGCATGCGGCGAGCGAACTCGGCGTCGACATCATCCAGAATTGCGAGGTTACCGGCTTCACGCGCGACGCCAACGGCAAGGTGACCGGCGTCGAGACATCGCGCGGCAAGATCGGCGCCGGCAAGGTCGGCATGGCGGTGGCGGGCTCCTCGTCACGGGTCGCGGCTATGGCAGGTCTTCGCCTGCCGATCGAAAGCCATGTGCTGCAGGCCTTCGTCTCCGAGGCGATCAAGCCGCTGATCCCGGGGGTCATGACCTTCGGCGCCGGACACTTCTATGTCAGCCAGTCGGACAAGGGCGGGCTGGTCTTCGGCGGCGATATCGACGGCTACAATTCCTATGCCCAGCGCGGAAATCTGCCGGTCGTGGAGGATGTCTGCGAGGGCGGCATGGCGCTGATCCCGATGATCGGCCGCGTGCGGCTCTTACGCCAGTGGGGCGGCATCATGGACATGTCGATGGACGGCTCGCCGATCATCGACAAAAGCCCGGTCGACGGCCTCTACATCAATGCCGGCTGGTGCTATGGCGGCTTCAAGGCGACGCCCGGCTCGGGCTTCGTCTTCGCCCATCTCATCGCCCGCGATCAATCGCACAAGGAAGCAGCACTCTTCCGCCTCGACCGCTTCCAGCGCGGCGCCATGATCGACGAGAAGGGCCAGGGCGCCCAACCGAACCTGCATTAGGGATAGAGCATGATGTTATCCAAAAACCGCTTCACACTTTTTGGCATCATGCATTGAAGACCCAACCATGCGCATAATCTGTCCCTTCTGCGGCGAACGCGAACTCGGCGAGTTCACCTATCTCGGCGACGCCAAGCCACAACGGCCGGCGGCGGATGCTGGCGAAGACGCGGTCTACGACTACGTCTATCTGCGCGACAACATTGCCGGCGTGATGAGCGAGCACTGGTACCACGGCGGCGGCTGCCGGACCTGGCTGAAGGTCACCCGCAACACGCTGACGCATGAGATTTCGGCCGTCGAGCCGGCGGCGGGCGCAGGCGCCGCCAAGGTTGGTGCGTGATGCGCGGCGATCAGGCAAACCGGCTGAACAATGGCGGTCTCATCGACCGCTCGATCGCGCTGAACTTCCGCTTCGACGGCAAGACCCTCTTCGGCTTCAAGGGCGACACGCTGGCTTCCGCGCTGGTCGCCAATGGCGTCAAGCTCGTCGGCCGCTCGTTCAAATATCATCGTCCGCGCGGCATCCTGACCGCCGGCTCGGAAGAACCCAATGCGCTGGTCGAGCTGCGCAGCGGAGCGAGGCGTGAGCCAAATACAAAAGCGACAACGGCCGAGCTCTATGAGGGCCTGGAAGCGGCCAGCCAGAATCGCTGGCCGTCGCTCAATTTCGACGTCATGTCGGTCAACCAGCTGTTCGCGCCGATCTTCGTCGCCGGCTTCTACTACAAGACCTTCATGTGGCCAGCGAAATTCTGGGAAGCGATCTATGAGCCTGCGATCCGGCGCGCCGCGGGCCTTGGCCGCGCGGCCCAGGTTTCCGATCCCGACCATTATGACAAGGTCTGGGCGCATTGCGATGTGGTGATCGCGGGTTCCGGCCCGGCAGGCCTGGCGGCGGCCCTTGCCGCCGCGCGCTGCGGCGCGCGCGTCATCCTGTGCGAGGAGGATTTTGTCCTCGGCGGACGCCTGCTTGCCGATAGCGGCATGATCGACGGATTGCCGGCCGCCGAATGGGTTGCGCGCGCGGTTGCCGAGCTTTCGGCGATGCCGGATGTGCGCATCATGACGCGCACGACTTTGTTCGGTGTCTATGACGGCGGCACCTATGGCGCGATCGAGCGTGTCAACGACCATTTGCCGACACCGCCCGAGCATCAGGTGCGCCAGCGGCTATGGCGGATCGTGGCCAAGCGCTGCGTCGTCGCGGCCGGCGCGATCGAACGCCCGATCGTTTTTGCCGGCAACGACACGCCGGGCGTGATGATGGCATCGGCCATGCGCAGCTACATCAACCGCTACGCAGCCACGCCGGCGCGGCGCATCGCGCTGTTCACCAACAATGAGGATGGCTGGCGCACCGCCGAAACGGCGATCGCGGCCGGACTGCAGGTTGCGGCGGTGATCGACGCGCGGCCGGACGTTTCGCCGGCCCACCGCTCGCTTGCAAGCAAAGGCGGCTTTCCGGTGCTGCACGGCGCTGTCGCCGACGTCGACGGCGGCAAGGGCGGCGTGCGCAAGATTTCCGTCTCGCTGACCGGCGGCGCGCGCGCCGAGGTCGAGGCGGACGGGCTCGCCGTCTCTGGCGGCTGGAACCCCGCGGTCGGCCTCACCTCTTACCACCGCGGCAGGCCGAAATGGCGCGACGACATTGCCGCCTTCGTACCGGATGGCGCACCACCCGGCATGGTGGCGGCAGGCGCGGCCAACGGCTCCTTCGGGCTTGGCGCCTGTCTGCGCGAGGGGTTCGAAGCCGGCGCTGCCGCGGCCCGCGATGCCGGTCGCAGCGGCAATGCCGGATCGATGCCGGTCGCCGACGACGAGGCGTTTTCGATCACTCCGCTCTGGCATGTCGCCGGCAAGGGCAAGGCCTTTGTCGACCAGCAGCACGACGTCACCGCTTCCGATGTCGAGCTGGCGCAGCGCGAGGGTTTTCAATCGGTCGAGCATCTGAAGCGCTACACGACGCTCGGCATGGCGACCGACCAGGGCAAGACCTCGAATGTCGCCGGCCTAGCCATCATGGCGGCGGTCAGCGGCAAGTCGATCCCAGAGACTGGCACGACGATCTACCGGCCGCCTTACGTGCCGGTCGCCATCGGCGCGTTCGCCGGCCACCATCGCGACGAGAATTTCCATGCGACGCGGCTGACGCCCTCGCATCACTGGGCGGCCGAACAGGGCGCCATCTTCATCGACACCGGGCTGTGGAAGCGCGCGCAATGGTATCCGCGCACGGGCGAGAAGGACTGGCTGGAATCGGTGACCCGCGAGGTCAAGGCGGTGCGCGGCGGCGTCGGCTTCTGCGACGTCTCGACGCTCGGCAAGATCGACGTGCACGGGCCCGACGCAGGCGCCTTCCTCGACCGCGTCTACATCAACGCCTTCTCCAGCCTCGCCGTCGGCAAGGCGCGCTACGGGCTGATGCTGCGCGAGGACGGCATCGTCTATGACGACGGCACGACCTCGCGGCTGGCCGAGGATCATTACTTCCTCACCACCACGACGGCCAAGGCCGGACTGGTGATGCAGCACCTGGAATTCTGCCGCCAGGTGCTGTTCCCCGAGCTCGACGTGCAACTTACCTCGGTCTCCGACCAATGGGCGCAGTTCTCGATCGCCGGACCGAGGACCCGCGATCTCTTGAAGGAGGTCGTCGATCCGGCCGAGGATCTGTCGAACGAAGGCTTTCCGTTCATGGGCGCGCGCGAGGTCAGACTGCGCGGCGGCCTGAAGGCTAGGCTGTTCCGCATCTCCTTCTCCGGCGAGATGGCGTTCGAGATTTCCGTGCCGGCGCGCTATGGCGAGGCCATGGCGCGCAATCTGATGATTGCGGGAAAACCGTTCGGGTTGACGCCTTACGGCACCGAGGCGCTGGGCGTGATGCGAATCGAAAAAGGCCATGTCGCCGGGCCGGAACTCAACGGCACCACCACGGCGGGCGATCTCGGCCTCGGCAAGATGATGTCGACCAAGAAGGATTTCATCGGCCGCGTCATGGCCGGCCGCGAGGCGCTCGTCGCGCCGAACCGGCAGGTGGTCGTCGGCATCAAGCCGACCGACAAGGCGCGCCGCCTGCGTTCCGGCGCGCATATCATTCCAAAGGGCGAGACCCCCGGCCCCGACAACGACCAGGGCTATGTCACTTCAGTCTGTTTCTCGCCGGTGCTCGACCAGTGGATCGGGCTGGGCCTCGTCGAGCGCGGCCGCGAGCGCATCGGCGAGATCGTGCGCGCGCATGATCCGTTGCGCGGCGAGGACTATGATGTCGAGCTCTGTAATTCCGTCTTCTACGATCCGGATGGAGGGCGCCAGCGTGGCTGATTTTTCCTGGGAGGTTCGCAGCCCGCTCGACCGCGCGCTGGTCGCCGGCTCTTATGGCGCGCAAGGCGACGCTGGCGTGTCGCTGACGGAGATCCGCAATTTCGATCTCGTCCAGGTAATGGCGCGGCGCGGCAAGGCCGGCGAGATGGCGAAGGCCGCGCAGGCGCGCTTCGGCATCGCCGCGCCGGAAACGCCCAAGGCGGTCGATATTGCCGACGCGACGATGATCTGGTCTGGACCGGACCAATTCCTGGTGCTGTCCAAAGGCGGCAAGCATACAATCGAAGCGCTTGCGCCGGTCTTCGTGGGTTCGGCCTCGCTTTCCGACCAGTCGCATGCGCGAGCGCTGATCGGCATATCCGGAGAGAAGGCGCGCGCGATGCTTGCGAAGCTGTCGTCGATTGACCTGCATCCCGATGTTTTCGGCGTGGGCGCGGCGGCCGCGACGTCGATGGATCACACCAGTGTCACGCTGTGGCGAGGTGGTGATCACGATGGCCAGGCTGTGTTCAATCTCCTGGTGTTTGCAACCTTCGCTGAGAGCCTCTGGCACACCATCCTCGACTCCGCCGCCGAGTACGGCGTGACGATCGGCCATTCCGAGGAGCTGGCGTAACGGGTGCGCGGACTCCCCTTCTCCCCTTGTGGGAGAAGGTGGATCGGCGCGCAAGCGCCGAGACGGATGAGGGGTGTTCCAGCGGAGTGAGACGCTGGCATTCCCTGGAGCACCCCTCATCCGGCCGCTTCGCGGCCACCTTCTCCCACAAGGGGGAGAAGGGGAGCTTGCGCTTGCCAAACGCATTCCCCCTGCTATTCTCTCAGCGAAAATAATTTCACACACAGGCAAACTTGTTTCTCGCTCGGAGGAGGGTTTTAGATGAGCCAGTCGCCCTACCCCGCCGTCCTGTCCGGACCGCCCAAGCCGAGCCTGATCCTTAGGCCCGGCCAGATCAGCCTGCCGCCGGGGATGGAGCGCTATACCGTCCCGGGCAATGGCGCGGCGCTGATCGACGTCGAGGCCGGTGACAGCGTCAGCGTGAGCAATGTCGAGGGCGGCCAGCCCTGTGAGCTGCTGGCCTGGGACAAGTCCGGCATCACCGACCCCGGCATTTTTAGCGAACGATCGAACAGTAACGCCGCCGGCATCAAGGCGCTGCTCGCCGAATACGACGACGGCCTTGCGGCGCTGCGCCTCAGCCTCGAGCGGCGGCAGGTGCAACTCGACCAGCCGAAGGCCGTGCGTGTGTTCGGCGGCGCCACGCCCGCCGGCACGGAGCAGAGCTTTGCCATCCAGCGCGGGGGCGCGCTGCTGATCGCGGCGCCCGGCGGGCCGATGCTGGTCGACGGCCACAACACCGCGACGCCGCTTACCGTCCTGGTGCGGCGCGCCACGATCCGCCTGAAGAACAGGTCGCAGCTTCCCGATCCGCTTGCCGATCCCGTGCTTGATCTTCGGGTGAAGTCGGCGACCGCAGAGGCCTATTTCGTCAAGGCCGGCGACTATCTGCAGATCATCGATGTCGATGGCCGGCAATGCACCGACTTCCAGTGTTTTTCCGCGCGCAAGCTGGACAAGGGGCGCGACCTGCCGCTCGACGTGACGACGACCCGCACGCTTATAGGTTCGGCCTATCCGATGCCCGGCTTGCATTCGAAATATTACGACCAGGACATGGAGCCGCTGGTCGAGGTGGTGCAGGACACTTGCGGCCGGCACGACGCCTTCGCGCTTGCCTGCGCCGCCAAATATTACGACGACATCGGCTATCCCGGACACACCAACTGCTCGGAAAATTTCAACAAGGCGCTCTCGGACAAGGGTGTGACGCCCCGCGCCGGCTGGATGGCGATCAACTTCTTCTTCAACACGGCGATCGACGCGCATGGCGTGATGGTGTCGGACGAGCCGTGGTCGCGGCCGGGCGACTATGTGCTCTTACGCGCCCTGACCGACATCGTCTGCGTGTCCTCGGCCTGCCCGGACGACACCACGCCCGCCAATGGCTGGGATCTCACCGACATCCATGTGCGCGCCTATTCAGGCCAGCACAAATTCTCGCGAGCGATCGCCAGACGCATGAAGCCCGATTCGGAACCGAAAATGACCCGCGAGACAGCCTTTCATTCGAGCTTTGCCAAGCACACGCGCGACTTCGTCGAATATCGCGGCTATTGGCTCGCCAATTCCTTTGCCAAGGAAGGCCCCATCGCCGAATACTGGGCCTGCCGGCAGGCCGCGGTGATCATGGACCTGTCGCCGCTGCGCAAGTTCGAGGTCACCGGTCCGGATGCCGAAGCGCTGCTGCAATACACGCTGACCCGTGACGTCAAGAAGCTTGGGATCGGCCAGGTGATCTATACGGCGATGTGCTATGAGCATGGCGGCATGATCGACGACGGGACGTTGCTCAGGCTCGGCAAGGACAATTTCCGCTGGGTCGGCGGCGACGATCTTTCCGGCGAGTGGCTGCGCGAGACCGCAAAGAAGATCGGCCTCAACGTGCTGGTGCGCTCCTCGACCGACCAGATGCACAACATCGCCGTGCAGGGCCCGAAAAGCCGCGACATATTGAACGAAGTCGTCTGGACCTCGCCCGTGCAGCCCTCGATCGGCGAGCTCGAATGGTTCCGCTTCGCCGTCGCGCGCATCGGCGGCGGCAATGGCGTGCCAGTCGTGGTCTCGCGCACCGGCTATACGGGCGAGCTCGGCTACGAGATCTGGTGCCATCCGCGCGATGGCGAGAAAGTGTTCGACACCGTCTGGGAGGCCGGCCAGCCGCACGGGCTGAAGCCGATGGGCCTGCAGGCGCTCGACATGGTGCGCATCGAGGCCGGACTGATCTTCGCCGGCTACGAATTCTCCGACCAGATCGATCCGTTCGAAGCCGGCATCGGCTTCACCGTGCCGCTCAAGACCAAGGCCGACGATTTCATCGGCCGCGACGCGCTGATCCGGCGCAAGGAGCATCCGCAGCATAAGCTCGTCGGCCTCGACATCGATGCCAATGTCGCCGTCGGCCACGGCGACTGCGTCCATGTCGGCCGCGCCCAGATCGGCGTCGTCACCTCCGGCATGTGCTCGCCGGTGCTCGGCAAGAATATCGCGCTGGCACGGCTCGATGTCACTCACGCCGAGATCGGGATGGAGGTCGAGATCGGCAAGCTCGACGGCCACGCCAAGCGGCTGCCGGCGCGGGTCGTCGCCTTCGCCCATTACGATCCGCAGAAGACCAAGCCGCGTTCCTGATAGCGGCAACCCTTGCCTTCTTCCGTTGTGGGAGTAGGTGGCCGAGCGAAGTTCGGTCGGATGAGGGGTGTTCCAGAAGACACCAGCCGCTCACTTCGCTGGAACACCCCTCATCCGTCTCGGCGCTATGCGCCGATCCACCTTCTCCCACAAAGGGGAGAAGGAAAGAGCATGTTTCGCAAGCGCGATGTGCATGACATCCACAAAACGCTTGACGCGAAAGCGCGCCGGATCAATCTTCACTCTTAAGAAAAAAATACGACTGAGTGGAAACACGACAGGCCGACGCCGATTTGCCGGGGAGCAAGCTTCGCAAGAGCCGAAGCATCGCTGGCGGGGAACAACAAAAAGGGGAAGACACAAGATATGAGCACGATAAGCACGGCCCTCGAGCAGCCTGTCGAAAGCAAGCTGCTCAGGCATATCGACTGGCGTGGCGCCTTCTGGGTGGCAAGCGGCGTTCCAGCGCTGGTCCTGTTCTCGATCGGCGGCATTGCCGGCACGACCGGAACACTGGCCTTCCTGATCTGGACGGTATCCATGATCATGGGTTTCCTGCAATCCTTCACCTATGCCGAGATCGCCGGCCTGTTCCCGAATAAATCCGGCGGTGCCTCGATCTACGGCGCCACGGCATGGCTGCGCTATTCCAAGTTCATCGCGCCGCTATCGGTGTGGTGCAACTGGTTCGCCTGGTCGCCGGTGTTGTCGCTCGGCTGCTCGATCGCCGCCGCCTATATCCTCAACGCGCTGGCGCCGATCCCGGCCTTCAGCGAGACATCGCCGGAAGTCGTCGCCTACATCGCCGCGCATGCCGGGACGGCGCCTGCCGACGCCATCGCCGCGGTGGCGGCTGCCGCCACGCCCGCGATCCGCACATGGTCGCTGTTCAGCCATACGCTGGGTCCAGTGTCCTTCACCTTCAACGCCACCTTCTTCATCGGCGCGGTGCTGATGCTGATTATCTTCGCGATCCAGCATCGCGGCATCCTCGGCACGGCCAATGTGCAGAAATATATCGGCCTTCTGGTCATCATCCCGATGCTGATCGTCGGCGTCGTGCCGATCTTCACCGGCCAGATCGACTGGGCGAATTTCTCGCCGCTGGTGCCGTTGGCGACCGCCTACGCGCCCGACCCGGGTTCATGGAACATCGCCGGCTGGACGCTGGTGCTGGGCGGCATGTTCATCGCGGCATGGTCGACCTACGGCTTCGAGACGGCCGTCTGCTACACGTCGGAGTTCAAGAACCCCGGCACCGACACGTTCAAGGCGATCTTCTATTCCGGCCTGCTCTGCATGCTGCTGTTCATCCTGGTGCCCTTCACCTTCCAGGGCGTGCTCGGCCTGAACGGCATGCTGGCGACACCGATCGTCGACGGCTCGGGCGTCGCCGACGCGCTGGCCGGCATGGTCGGCGGCGGCAAGCTGATCCACAGCCTGCTGGTCATGCTGATGATCCTGGCCCTGGTGCTGTGCATCATGACGGCGATGGCCGGTTCCTCGCGCACGCTCTACCAGGGTTCGGTCGACGGCTGGCTGCCGCGCTATCTCAGCCACGTCAACGAGCATGGCGCGCCGACGCGGGCGATGTGGACCGACCTCTGCTTCAACCTGATCGTGCTGGCCATCGCCTCGGCCGACGCGACGAGCTTCTTCTTCATCCTCGCCGTGTCGAATTGCGGCTACATCATCTTCAACTTCCTCAACCTCAATGCCGGCTGGATCCATCGCATCGACAACGGCCACATCAATCGTCCCTGGAAGGCGCCGACCTGGCTGCTCGGCATCGGCGCCATCTTCGCCTATGTGAACGCCATCTTCATGGGCGCCGGCGCCAAGGTGTGGAACCCGATGGCGCTGTGGGCCGGCCTGATCACCGCTGCCTTGATCATCCCGGTGTTCTGCTTCCGCCACTACATCCAGGACAAGGGCAAGTTCCCCGAACATATGCTGGCAGACCTCGGCATGGCGGGGGCCGACCTCTCGGTCAAGAAGGCGGGCATGCTGCCTTACCTGACGCTGATCGCCGGCGTGGCGGTGATGCTGATCGCCAACTGGGTGTTCGTCATCTGACGCGGCAGCCTTGAAAACAGACGGGCGCGCCTCGGCGCGCCCGTTCGTTTTTTTGCCGATCGCCTCGATCTCTGCATCAAACCGGCCTTTTGGACCGCCTCGCTTTCAAAGAGCCGATCTTCTGGACGCTTCGGGCCGAGATTCTCGCGAAACGTCGGACCTTTATTGCGTTGCTGAGAAAGAATTCTGTATTGCGGAAGCCTTGCCGCAGCGCATTTTTCGCCCCGCGGACCTTTGATGTGGATCATCCGCCACCGGCTTTCGCCGATGGCGGATGATGCTAGGTTGCCACGTCTATTTCTATTCCGCAGCCAAGGCCAGTTGCGGTCTTTCGATGCCTTCGACCTTCTCCGGCTCGGGCGCCTGCTCGTCGGTCTTGGCCTTCTTCGGCGCGCGGCCGAAGAACAGGGCGTAGCCGGCCGGCAGCACCAGGATGGTGAGCACGGTGGCGACGAGGATGCCGCCCATCATGGCGTAGGCCAGCGGCCCCCAGAAGACACCGCGCGAGATCGGGATCAGCGCCAGGACCGCGGTCAGCGCCGTCAGCATGATCGGCCGGAAGCGGCGCACGGCTGCACCTACGATCGCTTCCGATCGCTCCATACCGGCAGCGATATCCTGGTCTATCTGGTCCACCAGGATGATCGAGTTGCGCATGATGATGCCGAGCAGCGCGATGACGCCGAGTATGGCGACGAAGCCGAACGGCGCGCCGCTGATCAGCAGCGCCGCTGCGGCGCCGATGATGCCGAGCGGGCCGGTGGCCAGCACCAGCATCGACTTGCCGAAATGCTGCAGCTGGACCATCAGGAGCACGACGATGACGGCGAGCATGATCGGCGCCTTGGCGGCGATCGAGGCCTGGCTTTCGGCCGAATCCTCGGCGCCGCCCTGGATCTCGACCTTGTAGCCCGGAGCGAGACCGGCGCGCAGGTCCTTCATGTCGTTGTACATCTTGGTGACGACGTCGTTCGACTGCACGCCGTCCGGCAGCGTGGCGCGCACGCTGATCGTCGGCAGGCGGTCGCGCCGCCATTCGACGCCCTGCTCCATCACCGGCACGACCTTGGCCACTTGCGAGAGCGGCACCGAGCCGCCGAAGTCGGTCGGGATATAGACCGAGTCGACTGAAGAGAGCAGGTGACGGGTCGCCTCCGGCTCGCGGGCGACGATCGAGACCGTCTCCTCGCCGTCGCGGAAGTCGTCGAGCGGCGCGCCGGACATGGTGGCCTGCAGCATCTGGCGGATGCGCTGCGAGGTGACGCCAAGCGCCCGGGCTCGATCCTGATCGATCACCAGCTTCATCGCCGGCACCGGTTCCAGCCAGTCGTCATGGATGGCGCCGAGCAGCGGATTGGCCTGGAACCTCGCCTTCACCTCGTCGGCGATACGGCGCACCTCCTTGCGGTCCGGGCCCATGACGCGCATCTGCACAGGCCAGCCGGTCGGCGGACCGAGGAAGAGGCGGTCGACCTTGGCGCGAATCGAGGGGAAGTCCTGCGCCAGGATCTTGCGCATCTTGACGATCAGCCGCTCGCGCGCCGGCTCGTCCTTGGCCATGACCAGCAGCTGGGCGAAATTCGGGTTACGGAGCTGCTGGTCGAGCGGCAGGAAGAAGCGCGGCGCGCCTTCGCCGATATAGGTGGCGATGAAGCGCTTGTCCGGATCGTCCGCCATCTTGCCTTCAAACGACCTGGCCTGGTTTTCGACATCCTTGATCGAGGTGCCTTCCGGCAGCCACAGGTCGACCAGGATTTCCGGGCGCGAGGATTGCGGAAAGAAGTTCTGCGGGATGAACTGGAAGGCCCACAGGCTGGTGGCGAAGGTAACCAGCGTCATCACCAGAACGATGATGCGGTGGCGCACGGCCCAGGTGACCGTCGCCCGCAGGCGGCGGTAGAAGCCGGTATCGAAGACATCGTGATGAGTGCCGGCATGCTTGCGCTGCTTGAGGATCATGTAGCCCAGCCATGGCGTGAAATAGACCGCGACGAACCACGACACGACCAGCGCGATGCCGACGACATAGAACAGCGTGCGCACATATTCACCGGCGGTGGAGGCGGCGAAGCCGACCGGGATGAAGCCGGCCGTGGTGATCAGCGTGCCGGTCAGCATCGGGAAGGCGGTCGAGGTGTAGGCGAAGCTCGCCGCCTCGATCTTGACCAGCCCCTCCTCCAGCTTTCGCTCCATCATCTCGACGACGATCATGGCGTCGTCGACCAAAAGGCCGAGCGCAATGATGAGCGCGCCGAGCGAGATGCGCTGCAGGTCGATGCCGATCTCGTACATGATGGCGAAGGTGGCGGCCAAGACGAGCGGGATGGCGATGGCGATCACCAGGCCCGAGCGCCAACCGATCGACAGCAGCGAGACTGCAAGCACGATCAGCAGCGCCTCGCCGAGCGCCTCCATGAACTCGCTCACCGCGTCCTTGACGACCTGGGGCTGGTCGGAGATCTGATCGACCGACACGCCGTAGGGCAGCCCTGCCTCGAAGCGCTGATAGGTCGCCTCGACAGCCGTGCCGACGTCCCTGACGTTAAAACCCTTGGCCATGACGACGCCGAGCTGGACGCTCTGATGGCCGTTGAAGAGGTATTTGTTGTCGTAAGGATCCTGGAGGCCGGAAGAGACCGTGGCGATGTCGCCGAGGCGCGTCACCTGGTTGCCCGAGCGCAGCCTCAGCTCGCGGATATCCGCGGCCTTGGTGACATCGCCCTCGACCGAGATGCGCACCGAGCGCAAGCCGGTGTCGACCGAGCCCGCCGGATCCACGGCGTTCTGCCCTTTCACGGCGTTCTGCAGGTCGAGGATGGTCAGGCCGCGCTCGGCCAACGCCTTGGACGAGACGTCGATATAGATCTTCTCAGGCTGGTCGCCGATGATGACGGCCTTCTCGACGCCCGGCGTCGTCAACAACATGTCGCGCGCCTGGATGGCGAACTTCTTCAGCTCCGGATAGGTGAAGCCGTCGCCGCTGATCGAATGCAGCGTGATGAAGGTGTCGCCGAACTCGTCGTTGAAATAGGGGCCGAGCAGGCCCTGCGGCAATTCATTGGAGATGTCGCCGACCTTCTTGCGCACCTGGTAGAAGGCGTCCTTCACTTCCTCGGTGTTGGTGTCGCCCTTGACCTGCAAGGTGATGATGGCGCTGCCGGCGCGGGTGTAGGAACGGACGAAATCGAGATGCGGCGTTTCCTGCAGCTTGCGCTCGATCTTGTTGACGACCTGATCCTCCATGTCCTGGATCGAGGCGCCGGGCCAGATCGCCTGCACCACCATGACGCGGAAGGTGAAGTCGGGGTCTTCCTTCTGGCCCATGCGCATCAGGCCGAGCGCGCCGGCAAGAATGATCAGCCCGAACAGGAATCGCGCGATGCTTGGATGTCCGATCGCCCAACGCGAAAGATTGAAGGGCCGCTTTTCAGTGCTGCTGTCGCTGGTGGTCATGGCACACTTCCAGTCCAATTGATCGGCAAGGCACGCCCGCTCGGCATGCCGCTTCCAGTTCGGTGGGCTTCCGGGCGGCGAGACCCCTCAAGCGGAGAGAGACTCGCAAATCGCGCTTGACGCGGCACTGCTGCGGGGGAGCCAACATGCCGGCATCTCACGATCGGGGCGTTCGCCGCCCGGAACCCATGCTTTCCCCGGCTCGCGGCGCAGGCAGCGAGAGCGGGAAAGGCGTTCGTTACGCCTGACTTCAGGTTTTAGTCCGATGCATGTCGTTGTCCCAAAACCGCTTCGCACTTTTGGGCGACAAGCATCAGTGCAGGCTGCTGGTGGTCGCGACGTCGTCCTCCGCCGAGGCGGATTGCTGGACGTCGCTTGCAAGCTTGACCTTCAGGTTCTCGGTCATGAACTGTGTGCCGGCCGCCACCACGATGTCGCCCTGTTTGAGGCCGTCCGCCACGGCGACACCGTCGGCGGTGAAGTTGGCGACCTTGATCGAGCGCGGATGGACTGTGTCGGAGGCGCGGTCGACCGTCCAGACGATCTGCTTGCCGTCCTTCTCGGTCATCGCGGTCAGCGGGATCGACACGAGCTGCGCCTTGCTGCCGACGGTTGCCTCGACATTGGCCGTCATGCCGAGCAGCACGCGCGGATCGTTGGGCAGCGAAACCCGGACAGCGAAGGTACGCGACTGCGGATCGGCGCTGCCGGCGACCTCGCGGACCTTGCCGTTAAGCGTCAGCCCTTCGTCCGACCAGAAGCTCGCCTTGACTTCCTTGCCGGGCTTGAACCCTGCAATATCCATCTCCGGCACCGCGATCGAAACTTCCTTCTCGCCGTCCACCGCGACCGTCATGACCGGCGTGCCGGCGCCGACCACCTGGCCGACATCGGCGGAGATGGCGGTGACGATGCCGGCCTGACTGGCCTTGAGATCGGTGTAGTGGACCTGGTTCTGCGCCTGGGCCAGCGTCGAGCGGGCGGCATCGCGCGTCGCCACGGCCTGGTCGTAGGCCAGCCGCGCCTGATCGAGCTGCGACTTCGGCGCGAAGTTCTTGGCATAGAGCTGCTCGGCGCGCTTCCTGGCGAGATCGACGGTTTCGACCTGGCGTTCGGCGGCGTCTAGGCTGGCCCGCGCGCTCTTCACCGACAGCTCGTAGTCGGACGGGTCGACGCGGGCGAGCACGTCGCCTTCATTCACATGCTGGCCGATATCGACCAGACGCTCGGTGACCTTGCCGGCGATGCGAAAGCCGAGGTTCATCTCGGTGCGGGCGCGCACCGAACCGGAATAGTCGAGCTGGCGGGTGGTCTGCGCCTCGCCGATCTCGACGACCTTGACCGGCCGGACGACTTCCTGAACGACCTCGGCCTTTTCCTGGCTGCAGCCGGCAAGGGCAAGCGCGGCGACGACGATGCCGATGGCGGGGAGGCCGGCGGCCGGCAGCCTGCGGAGGATGGAACTGGGCAAAGACACTTTATTAGCACTCCCGAACTGGAGATGATCTGTCGACCGCACGCGGCGGACGGCTTCTATTTCAAGGCTCTGATGGCGTAGTCGATAAGTTCGTCGGGCATTGCCCGGTTGGTCTTGGCAAGGCACTGCGCCACCATCTGCGGGTGGCACAGAATGACGGTGGCGGCGCCGAAGCAGCGCGCGGCGGTTTCAGGATCCTGCTGCCTGAACTCGCCTGCCTCGATGCCCTCGCGGATCACCTCGGCGAACAGGTCGTGGATACTGTTGACATGCTTGTCGATGACGGACCAGTCGCGCTCCAGCGCGACGATGACCATCTCATGCACCTTATGCTCGTCCAGCATGGTCTCGAGCGTCATCTTGTACTGGGCATGAATATAGCGGCTCAGTCGCTCCTCGGCGCTGATCGGGAGGTGCATGATCTCATAGGCCATGTTGTAGCTGGCGCCGAGCATGCGGCCGCAGACGGCCTGGTGGATTTCGACCTTGGAGGCAAAGAAGCGGTAGATGTTGGCGGGCGACATGCCGAGCTCGCGAGCGATATCGGCAACATTGGTTTTACCGTAGCCATAGTGGCGGAACAGGCGCTCGGCGCAGTCGAGAATGCGGGTCACATTCTCCTGTCTGGCGGGGTCTGCCACGATGTTGGCGGCTTCTGACATAGCGCTTTCGTTTTGATGAGTGACGAATTTCAATTTTCATCATTCGTAAAATGAAAGCGGCGATGAGTCAACGCGAAATCGACGTACGCGTACAATTTGGTGACAGATGGTGACAGGAACAAGCATGCGATGAGCGATGTTGGCGGTTGCATACTGCGGCTGTGACGTCGTTATCCACGGGCGAAGCAACGAGCGAAGCGACGCGCGCAGACCCGAGGATCCATTCCGTGGCATTTGCCGAAGAACGAAGCCGGATCAATAAGTTATGCTGATATCCGCCTAACATTCGCTGACGGCTATTCTCGACCCGTTGGAGCACGGCCGCATGGTCACGGAATGGATCCTAGGGTCTCCGCGACGTCGCTTCGCGACTGCTCCACCCTAGGATGACGGCCTCACAGGTGCCGGCGAAAATTGTCGGAGTCCTGGGGGGCTGCGCTCACACCCCCTTCGCCATCTCCCGTAGCCGGAACTTCTGGATCTTCCCCGTCGACGTCTTCGGGATTTCGGCAAACACCACCGCCTTCGGCACCTTGAAGCGCGCCAGCAGCCCTCGGCAGTGCTCGATGATCTCGGCCTCGGTCGCGGTCTTGCCGGGCTTCAGCTCGACATAGGCGACCGGGACCTCGCCCCATTTGTCATCCGCGCGGGCGACCACGCCGCAGGAGGCAACCGACGGATGCCTGTAGAGCGCGTCCTCGACCTCGATGGACGAGATGTTCTCGCCGCCCGAGATGATGATGTCCTTCGAGCGGTCCTTCAACTGGATGTAGCCGTCCGGGTGCATGACGCCGAGATCGCCGGAATGGAACCAGCCGCCGGCGAAGGCCTCGTCGGTGGCCTTGCGGTTCTTCAGATAGCCTTTCATGACGATGTTGCCGCGGAACATGACCTCGCCGATGGTCTCGCCGTCGGCCGGCGTCTCCGCCATCGTCCCGGGATCCATCACCGCAAGACCTTCGAGCGCGGCATAGCGCACGCCCTGGCGCGCTTTCTTCTGCGTCCTCGGTCCCTTCTCCAGCGCGTCCCACTCATAGTGCCATTCGTTGACGACGGCCGGGCCGTAGGTTTCGGTCAACCCATAGAGATGGGTGACGGCAAAGCCGGCATCGGCCATGCCGGACAGCACGGCCTCCGGCGGGGGCGCTGCGGCGGTGTTGAAGGTGACGGTCTGCGCGAACTGCCGCTTGTCCTCGTCCTTGGCATTAATTAGCACCGACATGACGATCGGCGCGCCGCACAGATGCGTGACGCCGTGGTCGGCGATGGCGTCGTATATCGGCTTCGCCCGCACCCAGCGCAGGCAGACATGGGTGCCGGCCTGCACGGCCAAAGTCCAGGGGAAGCACCAGCCGTTGCAGTGGAACATCGGCAGCGTCCAGAGATAGACCGCGTGCTTGGCCATGCCGGCATGGATGGTGTTGGTATAGGCCATAAGTGCTGCGCCGCGATGGTGATAGACGACGCCCTTCGGATTGCCCGTGGTGCCGGAGGTGTAGTTGAGCGAGATGGCGTCCCACTCGTCATCGGGCATCAACCAGGCGAAGGTCTCGTCGCCAGCGGCGACGAACTCCTCGTAATCAGCTGAGCCGATCCGTTCGCCCTTCGGATAGGGCGCGTCGGCGGCATAGTCCGGATCGTCATAGTCGATGACCAATGGCTTCACCTTGGCCAAGGCCAGCGCGTCCTTGACGACACCCGAGAACTCGCGGTCGACGATCAGCACCTTGCTGTCGGCATGGTCGAGCTGGAACGCGATGACGGCGGCGTCGAGGCGGGTGTTCAGCGAATGAAGAACCGCCTTCGTCATCGGCACGCCGAAATGGGCTTCCAGCATCGGCGGCGTGTTGGACAACATCACCGTCACGGTATCGCCCTTGCCGATGCCACGTTTCGCAAGCGCCGAAGCGAGCTTCAGCGAGCGGCGCCAAAAGTCGCGATAGGTGATGCGCTGGTTGCCATGAATGATGGCGACATGGTCTGGATAGGTCTTGGCCGCGCGCTCAAGATAGGTGAGCGGCGTCAGCGGCTGGTGGTTGGCAGCGTTCCTGTCGAGATCCTGTTCGTAGGGATTGGACATCCCGCTCTCCCCGATGTTCTTTTCGAGCTTTCTAACCTTAGGCCCGCCGTCACGCTATCCCCCTGCCGCGGCTGAAAATGCTATGCTGCGCCGGCTTGATGGAATGGCGATCCGGATTGGGCCGCGCCGCGAGACGATCGCCTCTCGCGCATGCAAATTTGACTTTTGTCGAGAGCCGTGACTAATGTCATCCGAGGAGGCGGCATGGCGATCAGACCGGCAGAACAGCTCATCCACAAGGCCGCCTGGCTTTACTATGCGCATGGCCTGCGTCAGGACGAAGTGGCGAGCCAGCTCAACATTTCTCGCGCCTCGGTCGCCATGTATCTGCGCAAGGCGCGCGAGACCGGCATCGTCAACATCTCGACCTCGACCCAGCTCTTCACCGACGACGTCATGGCGCGCAAGGTTGAAGACGCCTTCGGGCTCGACGCCGTCTGGATCGCGCCGGAAAATGCTTACCTCGCCGATCCCTCGACCGATATCGCCGTGCTTGCGGCGAGCGTCTTTCTCGAGCTGGTAAAAAAAGGCGACCGCATCGGCGTCGCCTGGGGCCGCACCGTCTACACCATTGCCGACATCATGTCCTATGCCGACCTGCAGGACGTCACCGTGGTGCAGCTCTGCGGCAATCTCGGTGCGCCCTATTCCTACCGGCCCGACCAGTGCACGATGGAGATCGCGCGACGGCTGAATGCCAAGGGCCTCAACTTCTACGCCCCGCTGGTTCTGTCGACGGAAGGCCTGGCGCAAGGTTTGCGCGCCGAGCCGGTGATCCGCGACCAGCTGGCCGGCATCGCCGATTGCGATCTGGCGCTTTATTCGGTAGGCGCGGTCGACGCCGACAGCCATCTGGTGAAATGCGGCGCGCTGTCGCCGGCCGAGATGGAAGCGTTGCGCAGCCAAGGTGCCGCCGGCGTCATCGCCGGACAGATCATCGACACCAGGGGCGAAGTGCTCGACTGCAGCTACAACAGGCGCGTCATTTCCGCCGAGCTCGCCTCGCTGCGCGCCATCGAGAAGCGACTGATGGTGGTGCAGGAAGACACCAAGTTCGAGCCGCTGCTTGCAGCCATCGCCGGCGGGCTGTGCACGCATCTGGTGGTCGGCGCGCATATGGCCGAGCGCCTGCTCCAGCACGCCGGCGCGGCAACGAAAAAGGCCTCGTAGAAAACCACCCTCGCCGCTTCTGTCATCACGACGTCGCGGCCTTCTGTTCATGAGCAAGAAAAGACGGAATCGGACGGATCGACATGCAGAACCTTTGGAATGACGCCGACGCGGAAAAGATGGTTGCCGACTATGCCAGGAAGGGCGTCGGCCGCGACCTTGCGCTGCGCGTCTACACGACCCGGCTGCTCGGCGGCGAGCCGCGCCTGGTGCTGCATGGCGGCGGCAACACCTCGTGCAAGACCAAAGCCACCGATCTGGTCGGCGACGAATGGGACGTGCTCTGCGTCAAGGGCAGCGGTTGGGACATGGCCGTCATCGAACCGCAAGGCCTGCCGGCGGTGAAGATGGGCGCGCTGCTCAAGGCGCGCTCTTTGGACAAGCTCTCCGACGAGGACATGGTGGCGCTGCAGCGCTCCAACCTGATCGATCCGTCCTCGCCCAACCCGTCGGTCGAAACGCTGCTGCATGCCTTCCTGCCGCACAAGTTCGTCGACCACACGCATTCAACGGCGATTCTGGCCATCGTCGACCAGGAAGACAGCAAGCCGCTGATCAAGAGCGTGTTCGGCGACAAGATGGGTTACGTGCCCTACATCAAGCCGGGCTTCGACCTCGCCAAGGCCGCGGCGGAAGTCTTCGACGCCGACCAAAAAGTCGACGGCCTCATCCTCGACAAGCACGGCATCTTCACCTTCGGCGACGATGCCAAGCGGGCCTATGACCGCATGATCCACTATGTGACCATGGCCGAGGACTATGTCGCCAGGAACGGCAAGCCGCAGCCGGCCAAGGCAGCATTGCCGGCCAAGCTTGCCAAGCCCAGCGACATCGCGCCGACGCTGCGCGGTGCCGTTGCCGTGGCGCGCGGCGAAGGCCGCTTCGACCGCATGATCAGCGACTTCCGCACCTCGGACGCGATCGTCGACTTCATCAATTCCGCCAAGATCGCCGAGCTGGCCGGGCGCGGCGTTTCGACGCCGGACCTGTCGATCCGCATCAAGACCGGGCCGATGGCGGTACCGGCGCCCGACGTGGACAAGCTCGGCGACTACAAGGCCGCCGTCCGCAGCCATGTCGATGCCTTCGTCAAGGATTACACCGCCTATTTCGAGCCCAATGACGCGCTGGACGACGTCAAGCGCACCATGCTCGACCCGATGCCGCGCCTGACGCTGGTGCCGGGCCTCGGCATGTTCGGCCATGGCCGCACGCTCAAGGATGCCAAGATCGCGTCGGATGTCGGCGAGATGTGGATCGAGGCGGTGCGCGGCGCGGAAGCCATCGGCAATTTCCATCCGCTCTCCAAGGCCGATCTCTTCCCGCTCGAATACTGGTCGCTCGAGCAGGCCAAGCTCGCTTCGAACAAGCCGAAGCCGCTGACCGGCCAGGTGGTGCTGATCACCGGCGGCGCCGGCGCCATCGGCGCCGCGACGGCAAAGCTGTTCGCCGCCAACGGCGCCCATGCGGTGATCGTTGACCTCGATCCCGCCAAGGCCGCGGAAGCGGCGAAGGCGGCCGGCAACAACTCGATCGGCGTCGGCGCCGACATCACCAAGCCTGCCGAGATGCGCGCCGCCTTCGACAAGGCGGTCGCCATCTATGGCGGCGTCGACATCCTGGTCTCGAATGCGGGTGCCGCCTGGGAAGGCCGCATCGGCGAATTGGACGACGCCGCGCTGCGCAAGAGCTTTGAGCTCAATTTCTTCGCTCACCAGTCGGCGGCGCAGAACGCGGTGCGCATCATGCTGGAACAGGGCACCGGCGGTGTGCTTTTGTTCAACACTTCCAAGCAGGCGATCAATCCCGGCCCGAAATTCGGCGCATATGGCATCCCGAAAGCCGCGACATTGTTCCTGTCGCGGCAATATGCGCTTGACTACGGCGCGCATGGCATCCGTTCCAATGCGGTCAATGCCGACCGCGTCCGCTCGGGTCTCTTGACCGACGCGATGATCGCCAGCCGGTCCGGCGCGCGCGGCGTGTCTGAGAAGGAATACATGTCCGGCAATCTGCTGGGACAGGAAGTGACGGCCGACGACGTGGCGCAGGCCTTCCTGCACCAGGCGCTGGCCGAGCGCACCACCGCCGATGTCACGACGGTGGACGGCGGCAACATCGCGGCGGCGTTGCGCTAATGCCAGTCCTGTAAAACGGCAGGCTTGCGGGAACGCCCCTCTGTAGCTACATTGTAGCTGAAAAGGAGTCGGAAATGGCAACAGATACGGTAGTCCGCGCTCGGATCGATAGCGCAACCAAGGATCAGGCCACGGAAGCCTTGGCGGCTATGGGCCTGTCGGTTTCCGACGCCATTCGCATACTGCTGGTCCGTGTCGCCGCCGACAAGGAATTTCCCTTTCCGGTGAAAGTCCCGAACGCAACGACACGAAAGGCGATGGCCGAATTGGAAAAGGGTAAAGGCAAGCGTTTCGCCTCGACCGACGAGTTGTTCAAGGATCTGGAAATCTGACATGTTGATCCCCGTTCGCTCCGGGCAATTTCGCCGGGATGTGAAGCGTATGGAGAAGCGTGGCAAAGACCTTGGCAAATTGCGTGAGATATTGGGTCTCCTGATCGGCGAACATGAACTGCCGCCGATTTACAAGGACCACCCGCTGAAAGGCGAATGGAAGGGCTATCGCGATGCTCACATCGAACCGGATTGGCTTTTGATCTACCGCGTTGCTAATGACGAACTGCAGCTTGCACGAACCGGTTCTCATTCGGACCTTTTCAACGAGTGAGGGCCGCGACTGACGGTGGCAACATCGCGGCCGCGCTGCGCTGACCAGGCAATGGCACCCACTCCTGGAGCGGTTCGTCGTTCTACGAAAACGAAGACATCCCCGTGTTGACGCGGTTTCGGACTGAAGGCCTCCTTCTGCTGAAGAACTGCTGGACCCCGTCAAAATCCACTCCAATCCTTCGCGTAATGCTCAGCCAGTTCAAGGGGCGCCTGACGTTTCGCATGCGGCTCCAACGTTGATCATTGGTGGAGCTCCAGATGGCGGCTACAAGACTTCGTATCGGCGTGCTCTTCGGCGGGCGCTCCGCCGAGCATGAAGTATCGCTGCTTTCGGCAACCAACGTCATGGCTGCCTTGGAGCCGGCGAAATACGACGCCGTGCCGATCTTCGTCACCCGCGAAGGGCAATGGCTGCTGAGCCGCTTCGAGGATGGCGCGCTGGCGGCGCCGTCGGCCGGCACTCAGCTCTGCCTGGTGCCGGGCGGCCATGGACGGATGCTGGCGATCTCCGCCGGCGGCGTGCCCCACGACCTGCCCGCCATCGATATCCTGTTTCCGGTGCTGCACGGCCTGCATGGCGAGGACGGCGCGGTGCAGGGCCTGGCCGAGGTGGCGCGCGTGCCGCTCGCCGGCTGCGGCATCCTCGGCTCCGCGACGGCACTCGACAAGGATATCGCCAAGCGGCTGCTGAAAGCGGCCGGACTGCCTGTCGCGCGCTCGGTGACGATCGGTGAAGGTGCCGCGCCTTCGCTCGTCGAACTGGAGGACCAACTCGGCCTGCCGCTGTTCATCAAGCCGGCGCGGCAGGGGTCGTCGGTCGGCGTCGCGAAGGTCAATGCCAGCCAGGAATTCGATCGGGCGCTCGAGGAAGCCTTCCGGCACGACCGCAAGCTGCTGGCAGAAGAATTCGTCCGTGGCCGCGAGATCGAATACAGCGTGCTGGAGAGCCCCGCGGGCGAACTCTTCGTCTCGCGGCCGGGCGAGATCGTGCCCGCGGAGAGCCACGGATTCTACAACTACAACGCCAAATATGTCGACGAGAACGGCGCGGCACTGATCGTGCCAGCCGAGCTGCCGCAGGAGGTCGAGGATGCCATGCGCGATGCGGCTGCAAGAGCGTTCAGGGCGCTCGGTTGCGACGGCATGGCCCGCGTCGACTTTTTCCTGATGCCGGACATGCATTTCCTGATCAACGAGCTCAACACCATTCCCGGCTTTACCAACATCAGCATGTACGCCAAGGCGATGGCGGCGAGCGGCGTCAGCTATCCGGAGGTCATCGACCGTCTGGTGGCGCATGGGCTGGCGCGCGCCGGCCGGTGAGAAAAATCTGAGGAATGGACGCGAGTTGCCGTTGTCTTGGCGCAGGATCTCCGCCCATTTCCGTGAAATCGGCGCAAACGCCGGGAATTGGTTGAAGCCGCCCCAACCTCGTCATTCTATGGCGGAGCAAGGAGCGAAGCGACGCGGCGAAGACCATATTCCATTCCGCGACTTGAAAGCGCCGCCACGGTGCAGAATTCTGCTCCGTTGCACGCCTTGGCGAAAGTAACGGAATGGATTCCAGGGTCTGCGCGACGGAGCTTCGCTCCTGCTCCGCCCTGGAATGACGACCGCGATGGGCGTTTCGGCCAATCTCCGAGGCATGCCACCTGCCAACGCAAAACAGAGCCGACCGGTCAAAATCCTGCGCTGGGGCGACTAGGCCGTCATCGTGGCCACATCACTCCGGCAGGCCGGCCTTGCGGAAGCCGTCGACGAAATGCCTAAGTGTCGCGTCGTCGCGGAACGGCTCCGTCTCGACCCAGCGCTGCGTGGAGAAATGCGGATTGCCGACGAGGAACAGCGCGACCTCGGTGCGCGCCTCGTCGAGACGGCCGAGCTGCGCCAGGCTTGCCGCCAGAAAGCGGCGCGAGCTTGTGCGGTAGGTCTCGTCGCGGCGCAGCGTCTCGACGGCGGCCTCATAGTCACGGGCCGCATATTGCGCCTGGCCGAGCGTCAGATAATACCAGCTCGGCGGAAATGGGTTGAGCCGGAAAGCCTTGCGGATGTGCTCCAGGCCCTCGTCTAGCCGCCCGCCCAGCACGTCGATATCGGACAATGTTGCCCAGATATCAGCCTCGTTCGGATCGAGCTCGATCGCCTTGGCGAATTCCGCCTCGGACCGTTCGAAATCGCGTTCATAGGCAAGAAGGTTCGCCAGGACCCAGCGGCAACCGGCATCGTTGGGATCGATCGCCACAGCCTTGCGCGCCAGTTCCAGGGCCGTGCTGCGGGCGGGCTCGAAAGGCTCGCCCCAATGCACCCAGCCCATCCAATGGTTCATGGCGAGCCAGCGATAGGCCTCGGCGTAGTCTGGGTCGAGCGAGACCGCGCGCGTCAGCATCAGATGCGCTTCGCGCGCCATCTGCGGCGACTCGTCGAACAGTTTTCGCGCCCGCACCACGAGATCATAGGCTTCGAGGCTCTTCGGCCGGTTGCGCTCCGGCAGCGCGCGCAGCCGCCCGAGCAGCGCCTCGACGATCTTGGCCGTCGCCTCGTCCTGAACGGCGAAAATGTCCTCAAGGCTGCGATCGAAACGCTCGGCCCACAGATGCTCGCCGCTCAGCGCATCGATCAGCTGGGCATTGATGCGCACCCGCCCCGCGGCGCGCCTGGCGCTGCCCTCCAGCAGGTAGCGCACGCCGAGCTCCCCGGCGATGGCGCGCACATCCATGGCCTTGCCCTTATAGGCAAAGACCGAGTTGCGCGCGATGACGAAGAGGCCCGGGATCCGGGAGAGATCGGTGATCAGGTCTTCGGTCAGGCCGTCGGCGAAAGAGTCCTGCTCGGGATCGCTGCTCAGATTGACGAAGGGCAGCACGGCGATCGACGGCTTGTCGGGCAGCGGCAAGGGTTTGCGTGTGGTATCGGGCTGCTCGACGGTACCGGTGAAGCGGTAGCCGACGCGCGGCACCGTGGCGATCCACTCGCCGCCACTGGTCGCCGGACCAAGCAGCTTCCTGAGCTGCGCGATCTGGACGGTGAGATTGCCTTCCTCGACTGCCATGCCGGGCCAGGCCGCATCCATCAGCTCGGCCTTGGCCAGGATTTCACCCGGACGCGCAACGAGCGCCTCGAGCAGCTTCAGCCCGCGATGGCCGGCGGCGACGGGAACATCGCCCCGAAGCAGCGTTCCCGCGCCCGGATCAAGCACGAACGGTCCGAAAGCGAAGCGCGATCCCTGCATGCGGCGATCTATAGAGCAATTCCAGGAAAAGTGTGAAGCGGTTTTCCGTCCGGAATTGCGTAAAAACAAGGGGATAGAGCGTCTCACCGTTTCCGTGAAACGGTGAGACGCTCTAGCCGATTTGGAAGTTTTGAGAACTATTTGGGAGGGCTTAATTACGCCGCCGGCCGCCTGCGGCACACTGCAATCTCAAGCAGATCCAGGGTTTTCGAAACCCTCATTCGATGGAGGTTGCCATGAACGATAGCTTCACGCCCTCTACGTGTCTGGCGGCGGCACCGGCAACGCGCTCAAGGCGCGGGCGTTTCAGCCTGGCGGCCTTGCGCAGCCTTATCGCCGAGCGGCGCAAGCAGGCCTATTTCCGCTTCGAGCTCAAGCGCATGGCGACGGACAATCCGCATCTGATCGACGACATCGGGCTGACCAGAAAAGAGGTCGAGGCCGAGATCGCCAAGCTGCCCTTCTGGCAGCGATAAGACCGACTCGGACCGGCTGAAAAGGCAGAGAGCGGCCCATTGGACCGCTCTCTTCATCAGAAACAGGCAAAAACCTTACTTGGCGTTCGGATTCGGCATCCAGGCCGGCATCGCGACATCGGCATGGGCGAACTGCGGCAGCTTGGCCGACAGGTCTTCCATGTTCTTGATGTCCTTGTCGATCAGTTCCTTCTGGGTGATCAGCGTCGGCGGCACGATGACGTTGTGGCCGGGATCCTCGCCGGCGAGCAGTTGCGCCAGCGCGCGCACCGAGACCTGGCCGACGACGGCCGGGTTGGTGGCGGCGGTCGCCGCCCAGGCGCTGTCCGGCTCGCGCATGGCGGCGATGTCGGAGGTCGAGATATCGGCCGAATAGATCTTGATGCCCTTGTTCAGCCCCGCCTCGTCGACAGCGATCTTCACGCCCTTGGCGAACTCGTCATAAGGCGCGAACATCACCTTGATGTCGGGGTGCGCCTGCAGCACCGAGCGCGCCTGGTTGGCGACGGAGTTGGCGATCGGGTTGTCGAGCGTGCCGAACATGGCGACCTCGCTGATGCCCGAATATTTCTTTTTCACGTCGACCCAGGTCTCGTTGCGTCGGTCGAGCGGGGCGATGCCGGCGACATAGACATAGCCGGCCTTCCAGCTCTCGCCATTGTCCTTGACCGCCTGCTCGAGTGCCAGCTTGGCAAGGTCTTTGTCCGACTGCTCGACCTGCGGGATCTTCGGGTTCTCGACGTTGACGTCGAAGGCGACGACCTTGATGCCGGCATCGACCGCGCGCTGGGCGGCGTCCTTCATCGATTCCGTCAGGCCGTGCTGGATGATGATGCCCTGCACGCCGAGCGCGATCGCCTGATCGACCATGTCGGCCTGGAGCGCCGCATCCTGGCGGCTGTCCAGCACGCGCAGGTCGACGCCGAGCGCCTTGGCCTGCGCCTCGACGCCGGAGAGATAGGCCTGGAAGAAGTCGCCGGTCGAAAGATAGCGCACCAGCGCGATCTTGACGCCCGGCTTGTCGAACGGCGCCGGACGGTCCGCGGCAAGCGCCGTTCCCTGCATCAGCAGCGCCGCGCCGGCGAGGCCGAGTGCCGCCTTCCCCAAAAGTCTTCTTGTGATACTCACTTCGTTTTCCTCCATTTGTTATGCCCCGGTCGAAACTATCTCTTGCCCCTGCCGGAAAGGGCGAAGGTGAAGACAAGGGCGACGACAAGCACCGCGCCCTTGACGAAATCCTGCGTGTAGTAAGGCGCGTTCATCATCGTCAGGCCTTGCAGCAGGACGCCGACGAACACCGCGCCGACGGCCGTGCCGAAGGCGTTGGGCTTGGCGGCGCCGAGCACCGCGTAGCCGATGAGCGCCGCCGCGACTGCGTCGAGCAACAGATTATTACCCGAGGCGATGTCGCCGCGTCCAAGCCGGGCGGCGAGCAAAATCCCGCCGATCGAGGCAAAAACTCCCGAAATGACATAAGCCCAGATCTTATATGCCTTGACAGGCGCGCCGGCGAGCTCGGCCGCCCTCTCATTGCTGCCGACGGCATACATCATGCGGCCGAAGCGGGTGTATTCGAGGAAGAACCAGATCAGCACCGCGAGCACGACAAGCACGACGACCGAAACCGGGATCAGGCTCGGGATGAAGAAGTCGATGCGGTGGCGGCCGAGCGCCAGGAACGCCTCGGAGAACTTGCCATTGGCGACCGAGCCGTCGGGCATGGTCATGCCGGTGGCGATCGACCGGCCTTCCGTCGGAATGCGCTGCAGGCCGAGCAGCAGGAACATCATGCCAAGCGTCGCCAGAAGATCGGGCACGCGCATATAGACGATCAGCCAGCCATTGATCAGGCCGACGATGACGCCGATGACGAGGCAGGCGATGACCGCGACGATCGCGTCCTGCTCCAGCACGACCATGGCGTAGGATGCCGCCATCATGGCGCTGGTGGCGACCGAGCCGATCGAGAGATCAAAGCCGCCGACGACGAGCGTCGCGGTGACGCCGAGCGCCAGCACGCCGGTGATGGCCACCGACTGGAAGATGAACACAGCGCTTTGCGGCGAAGCGAAGCCGTCGGCTGCGACCGCGAAATAGGCGATCAACCCGACCAGCAGGACGATGAAGCCGTAGCGGATGGCGTAATCGCGCAACGTCATCGAACGCTCCCGCGCCGTTGCCTTGCCCGCCAAACTGGAACTCATGCCTGCACTCCGAGTCTCGTCATCCTGCGATCTCACGCCGCGCTGGTGAGCGGTCCGCCGGCCACTTCCGCCAGCAGCCGGTCGAGATCGATGTCATCGTTGCGGTGCTCGCCGACGATCGTGTGTTCCGACATCACCAGGATGCGGTCGGCGGTCTCCAGCGCCTCGTCGATCTCGGTGACGAAGATCAGCGTGGCGCGGCCGTCGGCGCTGGCTCTTAGTTTGGCGGCGATGTCGCGACGCGCCGAAATGTCGACACCCTGGAAAGGCTCGTCGAGGATGGAGAGGCGTGAGGCCTGCGACATCCAGCGCGCCACCATCACCTTCTGCTGGTTGCCGCCGGAGAGCGCCGACAGCTCGTCCTTCTCCGAGCGGCAGACGATGCCGAGCTCGTCGATCTGGCGGCGAGCAGCGGCGCGCTCGGCGCGCTTCTTCATGACGCCGAGGTCCGACATGCGTTTGAGGAACGGCAGGCTGATGTTGCGTTCTATGTTGAAGCCGCCGACGATGCCGCTCGCGGCGCGATCCTTGGCGACGAGGAAGACGCCGGCGGCGATCGCCTCGCGCGCCGAGCCCGGCGCGTAGGGTTTGCCGTCCATGTGCATGCTGCCGGCGAGCGGCCGGCGCACGCCGAAGAGCGTCTCCGCCAAAGCCGTCTTGCCGACGCCGACCAGGCCGGTGATCGCCACCACTTCCCCGGCGCCGAGCGTCATCGAGATCGGCCGCGAACCTTGCGCGAGCCGCAGGCCCTCGGCGGTGAAGACGGCTCGGGCCGAGCTTCTGGCAACGACCTTGTCGAGATGGATCTTGCGGCCGAGCATGGCGTTGACCGCACCCTCATAATCGAGCGGCTTCCGGTCGAAAATGCCGGAGACCACGCCGTCGCGCATCGACACGATGCGGTCGGCCAGTCGCCTGATGTCGGACATCCGGTGCGAGATATAGAGGATGGCGACGCCCTGCCCGCGCAGCCGGTCGATCAGCGAGAACAGCCGGTCGGCTTCGGCGCTCGACAGCGAGGAGGTCGGCTCGTCGAGGATCAGGACCTTGGGCTTGTGCGCCATGGCGCGGGCGATGGCCACCATCTGCCGATCCGCCAACGACAAGTCGCTGACGCGCGCCTTGAGGTCGATGGCAAGTCCCATGCGGTCGGCGACGGCTCTCGCCTCGGCGCGGACATTGGCAGGCTTGAAAAGCAACGACGCGCCTTTGCCGCTCAGCCGGTCGAGCGTCAGATTGGTGGCGACGTCGAGGTCGGCGACCACGCCGTCATTGATGTTCTGGTGCACGGTGACGACGCCGGCGCGAATGGCCTCGGCGGGGGTCTGGGGGTCGAAGGCCTTGCCGGCGAGCCGCATCGAGCCTGCGCCGTGCTCGTAGACGCCGCTGACGATCTTGACCAGGGTGGATTTGCCGGCGCCGTTGGCGCCCATGAGCACGGTCACCTCGCCCGCAAAGAGGTCGAGCGAGATGCCGCCAAGCACCTCGTTCTGGCCGAAGGATTTCCTCAGGCCCTCCACATGGAACACGGCATCTGCGCCCATCCATTCCTCCCGGATCGTGACGCTATGGGCTCATTCGGCAATTGTCAACACGATTGACATTTGCCAGAGCGCTTCCTAGCTTGGCCCCGCCGCCGCGGCTCCGCTATCGTCGGAAACCACGCGCAGGAGGGAGAGCATGACCGGGAAGTTCGAAGCATTGTCGGTGGAAACGCTGCCGAAGCGCCTTGGCGAGACCGCGGCCCTGACCGAACGCATCGGCAGCAACACCAGCCGCTGGAAGGTACGCGAGGTCGGCGACGGCAATCTCAACCTCGTCTTCATCGTCGAAAGCGACGAGGGTGCCGCGGTGGTCAAGCAGGCGCTGCCCTATGTGCGGCTGGTCGGCGACAGCTGGCCGCTGCCCTTAAAACGCTCCTTCTTCGAATATCATGCGCTGACCCGGCAAGAGCGCCGTGCGCCCGGCTCGGTGCCGGCGATCTACCATTTCGACGAGAGCCAGGCGCTGATCGTGATGGAGTATCTGGCGCCACCGCACATCATCCTCAGGCGGGCGCTGATCGACGGCCGTGAATTGCCGAACATCGCACGCGACATCGGCCTGTTCATGGCGCGCACACTGTTCCGCGGCTCCGACCTGTCGATGGCAGCCAAGGAGCGCAAGGCCGATCTTGCGCTGTTCGCCGACAATGTGGAGCTGTGCGACATCACCGAGAACCTGGTGTTCTCCGACCCTTATTTCGACGCCAAGATGAACCGGCATACCTCCCCGCAGCTCGACGGCCTGGTCGCCGAACTGCGCGCCGACCGCGATCTCAAGGTCGAGGCGCAGCGGCTGAAGCATCTGTTCGCCGCCAATGCCGAGACGCTGCTGCATGGCGACCTGCATTCCGGCTCGATCATGGTGACCGACAGCGAGACCCGGATGATCGATCCGGAATTCGCCTTCTACGGCCCGATCGCGTTCGATGTCGGCATGCTGCTCGCCAATTTCTGGATGGCCTTCTTCTCGCAGCGCGGCCACGAGGAGAAAGGCAGCCGCGACTCCATGCGCGCCTATCTGCTCGGCGTCACGGCTGAGACCTGGGCGACCTTCCGCGCCGAGTTCTCGCATCTGTGGCGGACCGAGCGGACGGGTATCCTCTACCAGAAGAGCCTGTTCGAGGATCAGGGCGACCTGCTCGGCTCCGAGCAGGCGCTCGACCACATGCTGCATTCCATCTGGACCGACCTGCTCGGCTTTGCCGGCATCGAGGTGCATCGCCGCATCCTGGGTCTCGCTCACAATGCCGATTTCGAGACCATTGCCGATCAAGACCTGCGCGCCACATGTGAAGCCAAGGCTTTGCGCTTCGGACGCCATATCGCCGTCAACCGGCGCCAGATCCACAGCATCGACGAGGTCAACAATCTGGCCGCGCGGATCGAACAGGAGAAGAGCCTTTGAACGTCGGCGAACGCCACTATCGCACCATCTGGCTCAGCGACGACAAGCGCTCGGTCGAGATCATCGACCAGCGCTGGCTGCCGCATGAATTCCGCATCGAGAAGATCGGAAGCGTCGCCGGCATCGCCACCGCGATCCGCGACATGTGGGTGCGCGGCGCGCCGCTGATCGGCGTCACCGCCGCCTATGGCGTTGCCATCCAGATGAAAGACGATCCATCGGACGAAGCGCTCGATGCGGTATGGGAGACGCTGCACAGGACACGGCCGACGGCGATCAATCTGCGCTGGGCGCTGGACGAGATGCGCCGGCACCTCAAGCCGCTCGCGCCGGTGGAACGCGCCGAAGCGGCCTACAGGCGGGCCGTGGAGATCGCCGACGAGGATGTCGGGCTGAACCGCGCCATCGGCGAAAACGGGCTTGCCATCATCAGGGAGCTTGCGGCACGCAAGCAGCCGGGCGAGAGCGTCAACATCCTCACCCATTGCAATGCCGGCTGGCTGGCGACGGTCGATTACGGCACCGCCACCGCGCCGATCTACCTGGCGACCGAGGCCGGCATTCCGGTGCATGTCTATGTCGACGAGACGAGGCCGCGCAACCAGGGCGCCCAGCTGACCGCCTGGGAGATGGCCGGGCACGGCGTGCCGCACACGCTGATCGTCGACAATGCCGGCGGCCACCTGATGCAGCGCGGCGACATCGACATGGTGATCGTCGGCACTGACCGCACCACGGCCAGTGGCGACGTCTGCAACAAGATCGGCACCTATCTGAAGGCTTTGGCCGCCGCCGACAATGGCGTGCCCTTCTATGTCGCGCTTCCCTCGCCCACCATCGACTGGACAGTGGCCGACGGGCTGAAGGAAATCCCAATCGAGGAGCGCTCGGGCGACGAGGTTTCGCTGGTGTGGGGGAAGACGGCTGACGGCAAGATCGCGCAGGTGCGGGTCTCACCGGATGCGACACCGGCGGCGAACCCAGCGTTCGACGTGACGCCGGCAAGGTTGGTGACAGGGCTGATCACCGAGCGCGGCGTGGCCAAGGCCTCGCGCGAGGGGCTGAAGGCGATGTTTCCGGAGCGTGAGTGACTAGCTGATCTCCCCCCAGCTCGTCGTCATTCTCGGGCTTGACCCGAGAATCCATGCCGTGACCTCCGTCGTCGAGCGCAACGATGCAGAATTCTGTGAACTTTGCAAAGCCTTAGCGCCACGGCATGGATCCTAGGGTCTGCGGGCGTCGCTTCGCTCCTTGCTCCGCCCTAGGATGACGACCGCGATATCGTTGACAATTGACAACACCTTCCTGCCCCTCCATACCTTCGCCGTTAATGTTCTCAGGGCGGGGTGAAAGTCCCCACCGGCGGTAAGGGCGATTTCGATCGCTCAAGCCCGCGAGCGCCTTCCGCGTAAACGGAAGGGTCAGCAGATCCGGTGCGATTCCGGAGCCGACGGTTACAGTCCGGATGGAAGAGAACGTACGCAGAAGACGGTCCGCTCGCGCGGGCCGCATTTTTGCGTCGTGCGTCCTGATTCTGGTTCGAAACGGAAGGAAGGACCCATGAATCAGCATTTCCCCAAAGACCATACTGTCCGTCATGTCGCCGTCATCCGGGCGCGCTGGCATGCCGGTATCATCGACCAATGCGTGACGGCGTTCGAGACGGAACTTGCCGCGCTCGGCGGCTTTGCCGTCGAGGTCTTCGACGTGCCGGGCGCCTACGAGATTCCGCTGCACGCCAAGACGCTTGCCGAGACCGGCCGTTACGCCGCGATCCTCGGCACCGGCTTCGTCGTCAATGGCGGCATCTACCGGCACGACTTCGTGGCGAGCGCCGTCATCGACGGCATGATGAACGTGCAGCTCGTGACCGGCGTGCCGGTGCTGTCGGCGGTGCTGACGCCGCACAACTACCATGACAGCGCCGAGCACCACCGCTTCTTCCACGAGCATTTTACCGCGAAGGGCAAGGAAGCGGCGAAGGCCTGCGTCGAGATCCTCGCCGCGCGCGCAAAGATCGCTGCGTAAAAGAGCTGCCGGGCGAGGAAACCCGCCCGGCATGCTTCGGTCCGGTTACAGCTTCAGGTCGAAATTGATCTTGAAGGTGTGCCCCTGGGCGTCCTTGGCGATCTGCCCGGAATAGGATGCGCCGAGCGTTGCCTTGGGCGACAGGAACACATCGAAGCCGGCTTCCAGCGCCAATGCGTCCCTGGTGATCGGCACGCCCGCGCCGGCGAAGGACGCCCCCGTGTTGAAGGTAAGCGTCGTCGCCGGCTGGACATCGCCATAGGCGTGCTGCCAGCCGAGCATGCCGTGCAAGGCGGTCATGCCCGTCCCGAACCGAGTCGAGGCGCGCAGGCCCAGCGTCGAGAAAGTATTTTGGCTCGACGCACCCTGACTGGCCAAAGCTGAGGTGGTGCCGCCGGTTTCGGCAAAGCCGTTTGCGTCCAGATGGACATAGGCCAGATTGGCGAAAGGTTCGAACGCGCCCAGGCTCGTGTCGAGCTTGTAGGCGAGCTCGCTGAAGGCCTGCGCCGTCTCGGCCCTGTAGCCGGCCGACAACTGTTCGCTGAAGGCCGGGAAGACGACGTTGCGCCGCACGTCGATATCGTGCCAGCCATAGATCGCGCCTGCCCGGAAGCCGAGACCTCCCCATTGCGTGCCGGCATAGAGGCCGAGATCGTAATTGTCGCTGGTGCCGGAGGAAGCGCGGTCGCTGACGTCGAAATTGGTGCGGCTGTAGCCGGCAAGCACGCCGAGCCGCCAGCTTGCCAGCGGAATGTCGGCGCCGCCGACGAAGCCAGCGGTCGTGCGGTCGAAGCCGGCGGCATCGCCCGAGCCGCTCGCATTCCCGGTCATCGCAAGCGCCTCGCTCCAGATCACGATGCCGTCGGCAGTGGCAGGCGCGGCATGCAGCCCCGTGGCATCGATGGCGGCGGTGGTCAGGGACACGTCATCCGCATCGAAGGCGGAACGGAGCCGGCGGTTTGCCGAATCGCGGGCGAAGCGGCTGTCGTTGACAAGCGCGCCCATGATGTCGGCATGGACCTCACCGGAAAGCGCGTTCCCGTAGGGGCGCAGATAGCGGTAGAAGCCGACGGCCTCCTCGTCCGGATTTCCCTCCAGCGCTTCCCGGTTGAGGATGTACATCGACCAGCCGTCCTTGGTCATGTTGAAGGACAGACCTTCGACCTCCTGCTCGCGGTCGATCTTCAGGTTGCCCAGGTTCTCGACTTCGCCGGTCTTCAGGTTCGCCCGGTAGATGATCTTGTCGTCATTGTCGGTGGAGAAATACATCCAGCCGTCGAGCAGCTTGCCGCCTTGCGCCTGATCGATGGTGTGCGACAGCGGGATGTATTCCTTGAAGCTCCAGTCCGAGAGATTGTAGACGGTTAATTCCGTGGCGTTCTCATAGGCCATGCCGTAGCCGAGGCCGTTCTTGGCGTCGACGGCCACCCAGCTCGCGATGTCATGGATGCCGTGCGGCGGATTGAGCGCAAAGGCCTGGCCGGTGAAGCTCAGGTCGCTGGCGCGGTAGACCGCGAAGACCGGGTTTTCGTACTTGCCGCCGGTGACCGGGTCGCGCTTGCTGGAGTCGAGCGAAATGTAGAGGTAGCCGTCGGCATAGTCTATGTCGCCTATGTGATTGAGCCCGATGTCGGAATATTGGGACGGGAGCTTGAGGACATCCGGAATGGCCGGCGAAACCTGCAGGCTGGGATTGTAGTTCCTGTCGGTGCGCTCCAGCACATCGGTGCCGGAGAAATACCAGTTCGTTCCGTCTGTCGTCACACCCTGCTGCTTGGAGACGATCGCGTCGCCCGTGAAGGTCGTCTTCTCGACCATGATCCACGGTTCCACGGCAAAAGCCGGCGCCGACGCCATGACCAGAGCTCCGGTCATAAGAAGGCCGGCGGCCCTGGCTTTGGGAATGCAAGTTGTCGCCGTTCGCTTCGCGGGGCTGGCGCGGGTAATCATCAAGGAAGACATCTTTGTCGCGTTCCTGTTGTATGGCTCGTCGACAAGATTGCGCGCACGACATCGAGCGACGACGGGAGGCGCCGCCGGCGATGTCAGAAGCCCAGTTTTTTGTGGTTCTTCAGGTGCGGTTGCGCGGAATTTTGTCGATCGGCTCTGGCTGCTTTTTCAACGGTGTGCTTACTAGGCGGCGCACGTGACAATCATATGAATAATAGGAATAGTATGAAGATTAGTGCCAGCCCCCGGATGCTCCGAATGACGCCGCCCATGGCCGGCTCCTCGCATACCGGCTTGCACGGCAGGCTGCTCAACGAGATCGGCCACAGCATTGTCAGCGGGGAATTCACGCCCGGCGACCAGTTGCCGAACGGCGACGACTGGAGCGCCTCTTATGGCGCCAGCCGCACCGGCCTGCGCGAAGTCATCAAGGTTCTGGCCGGCAAGGGCATGGTGGAGATGCGCCCGCGAACGGGAACGCGGGTGCGCCCGCGCCGGGACTGGAATTTCCTCGACCCGGACGTGCTGATGTGGCGGTTCGGGCCGCGGGCGACGGCCGAAGATGCGCGCTCCCTATTCGAGCTGCGCCGCGCGATCGAGCCGATGGCCGGGGCGCTCGCGGCGGAGCGCGCCACGCCCGAGCAGATAGCCGAGCTGTGGGCAATCCTGGACGAGATGGAAAAGGCCGGCGACGACGGCGAACGCTTCGCTGTCCCCGACCTCGCCTTCCACCAGTCGATCCTGCACATGTCCGGAAACGAGCTGATCGGCTCACTGGCGGCCCTGATCGAGACGGCGCTGATCATCAGTTTTCGGCTTTCCGACGACAATCCGGCCGGGCAGAGTCATTCGCTGAGGCTGCATCGGGAAATCGCCGAGAACATCGAGAGGCGCGATCCGGCAGCCACCAGCAAGGCCCTGATCGCCCTACTGGACGGAGCGGAGGAAGATGTGCGGCTTTCGCTCGCGGCAAGGCAAGGCGGCCGGACATAGCGCCGGCGCGCCTCCTACAGGCTGTAACAAGAATTGCGCCGCGCGGGCCGGCGGGCTGTTGCGATACGGCGGGATTCCGGCCAGAAGCAATGGACCGCCCGCCCGGGCGGCCTTTTCAAACACGGGCTCGAACCAGATACGGGAGACTATTCGTTGGCTCGCATCACACTGAGACAATTGCTCGACCATGCCGCCGAACATGGCTATGGCGTGCCTGCCTTCAACATGAACAATATGGAACAGGGGCTCGCCATCATGGAGGCGGCCGAGGAGACCAAGTCGCCGGTCATCCTGCAGGCCAGCCGCGGCGCGCGCGCCTATGCCAATGACGTGGTGCTGGCCAAGCTGATCGATGCGCTGGTCGAGATCCATCCCGACATCCCGATCTGCATGCATCTCGACCACGGCAACAACGAAGCGACCTGCGTCACCGCCATCCAGTACGGCTTCACCTCGGTGATGATGGACGGCTCGCTGAAGGAGGACGGCAAGTCGCCGGCCGACTACGCCTATAATTCCAGCATTACGCGCCGCGTCGTCGACATGGCGCATTGGGGCGGCGTCTCGGTGGAAGGCGAGATCGGCGTGCTGGGCTCGCTGGAAAGCGGCGGCGGCGAGCAGGAGGACGGCCACGGCGTCGAGGGCGCGATCAGCCACGACCAGTTGCTGACCGACCCGGTGCAGGCCGAGCAGTTCGTGCGCGACACGCATGTCGACGCGCTGGCCGTCGCCATGGGCACCAGCCACGGCGCCTATAAATTCTCGCGCAAGCCGGACGGCGCGGTGCTGGCGATGAATGTGATCGAGGAGATCCACCGCCGCCTGCCCAACATGCATCTGGTCATGCACGGCTCGTCCTCGGTGCCGGAAGAACTGCAGGAAATCATCAACAAATATGGCGGCCAGATGAAGCCGACCTGGGGCGTGCCGGTGGAAGAGATCCAGCGCGGCATCAAGCATGGCGTGCGCAAGATCAACATCGACACCGACAACCGCATGGCGCTGACCGGCGCAATCCGCAAGGTACTGACCGAGAACCCCAGCGAGTTCGATCCGCGCAAATATCTGACGCCGGCGATGGCGGCGATGAAGAAGCTCTGCAAGGAGCGCTTCGAGCAGTTCGGCACCGCCGGCAACGCGCCGAAGATCAAGCCGATCCCGCTGGCCGACATGGCCAAGCGCTACAAGTCGGGCAGCCTCGACCCGAAATTCGGCTGATCCAACTTCCCGCGGCCGGTTTTCAGCCGGTCGCGGTAGCCGGCCCTGCCCTCGCCCTTGGCATCCGCGTGGCGGAACTTCATGCCGGCCAAAACGGTTCCTGCTCTGACGCCTCCCGTGCCCGCTCACAGGGAAGGAGACAACCATGAGCAAGGACCGCGACAGCGAAGGTCCGGTGTTTTCCGGACAGGACGCGCGACAGGGCGAAATCATCCTGCGCACGCGCGCCCGTCGCATCATCTTCATCGCCGGGCTGGTCGGCATCGTCGTGCTGGCGCTGGTGCTGAGCATTGCCGTCCAGTGAGGGCGATTCGCGCATGATAGAGTAGCGGCCAGGGAACCATCGGCGGCCAAGCCTAGTTGAGCATTCCAGACGCAACGGAGGGCGCGCTTAGGCTGCCCCGACGGACCATGCTCACGCCGCTTTGCTGCGACATGCCGCTTCATCCGATCTGGCCGGACCTCGTCGCACGGCTGCTGGTCACCCTGCTTGCAGGCTTCCTCATTGGCTTGAACCGCGAGGCCCGCGGTCATTCCGCCGGGTTGCGGACGACCATCCTGGTCGGCCTTGCGGCCTGCGTCGCAATGGTCCAGGCCAACATGCTGCTCGATGTCTCGGGCAAAGGACCGGACTCCTTCGTGCGCATGGATGTGATGCGTCTTGCGCTCGGCGTGCTCACCGGTGTCGGCTTCATCGGCGGCGGCGCAATTCTGCGGCGCGGCGATCTGGTCACCGGCGTCACCACCGCCGCCACGATGTGGATCATGACCATGATCGGCCTTGCCTTCGGCGGCGGCCAGTACGGCCTCGGCGCGATTGCAACCGTGCTGACGCTGGTGACGCTGCAGGCGCTGAAATGGGTCGACCTCAAGATCCGGCGCGATCACAAGGCAATCCTTTCGGTCTCCTGGCCGAAAAACGCGCCGCCCGACCTCGAGGAAATGGTACGGCCGCTTGGCTACAGTGCCCGCTTCGTCGGCATGGAGCACGACGCAGACCGTGAGCGCTTTGTTTATTCCTTCAATATTCAGTGGAAGCAGCCCGACGCTATTCCACCTTCGACCGACGTGCTGACGCTTGTCGGCGAGCATTGCGCGGTCGAGCGCTTCGAGGTGATCGGCGAGAAGCCGTTCTGAGTGTCGTAACGGAGGATGCTTGAAATCGTCTCCGGGCATGAAACTTTCCTGCCCGCGGATGGTTCTGGACAGAGATGGTACTTGTCCATGATCGGTAGGCATTGATGGCCGAACTTTCCCTGACCCGCGGCCGGATGGTCGATGTCCAGATCGCCCAGCGTGGAATTCACGACCGCCGGGTCCTGGAGGCCATGCGGGAGGTTCCACGCGAGGCCTTTGTCGATCCCGATTTCGAGGAATTCGCCTATGAGGACACCCCTTTGCCGATCGGCAAGGGTCAAACGATCTCGCAGCCCTTCATGGTCGCCTACATGATCGAAGCCGCCGAGATCGATCCTGGCGACCGCGTTCTCGAGGTTGGAACGGGCTCGGGCTACGCGGCGGCGGTGATGAGCCGTGTCGCGGGCCGCGTCTACACGATAGAGCGCCATGCGATGCTCGCCGAGATCGCCCGGCAGCGGTTCGAACGCCTCGGTTACGACAATATCGAGGTTCGCGCCGGCGACGGCACCAAGGGATGGAGCGACGCCGCTCCGTTCGATGCCATATTGGTGGCCGCAGCCGGTCCCGGCGCGCCGCTGGCGCTTCAGGAACAGCTCGATGTCGGTGGCCGTCTGGTGATCCCCGTCGGCAAGGAGGTCGACGACCAGCGGCTGCTGAAGGTCACCCGAACCGGCGCAACGACCTACGAGGAGGAAGACCTCGGTGGCGTGCAGTTCGTTCCGCTCATCGGCGAAGAAGGTTGGGCGGAACGGCCTCGATATGAAGACGATCGATCGGCGGTGGTCACGCCACAACCGCGCGAAAGAAGCCTGCCGGAGATGATCGCGGTCGCCGCCGAGCCGCTGCCGGATTTCGAAGACCCGGCCTTCGGCGATCTGTTCGACCGCTTCGCGGACCGGCGTGTTGTCCTTCTCGGCGAGGCCAGTCACGGCACCTCCGAATTCTACAAGGCGCGCGGCGCGATCACGCGTCGGCTCATCGAAAAGCATGGCTTCAGCATCGTCGCGGTTGAAGCGGACTGGCCGGATGCCGCGGCCATTGACCGCCACGTCCGCCATCGGCCGCCGCGCGCGGCCACAGAGCCGCCGTTCCAACGCTTTCCCACCTGGATGTGGCGCAACACCGATGTCGACGCATTCGTCGGCTGGATGCGGGATCACAATGGAGGCCTCGACGATATAAACCGCCGGGCCGGCTTTTACGGTCTCGACATCTACAATATGAGCGCGTCGATTGCGGCCGTCCTGCGCTATCTCGACCAGGTCGATCCGGAAGCCGCCGCCGCTGCGCGGCAACGCTATGGCTGCCTGACCCCGTGGCAGAAAGAGCCTTCCACATACGGGCGCGCCGTGCTCACCGCCGGCTATCGCAAATGCGAACAAGCCGTGCTGGAGCAATGTCAGGAGCTGCTTGCAAGACAGCTCGACTACGCTCGACAGGATGGCGCCGACTTTCTCGATGCCACGCAGAATGCAAGGCTGATCGCAGCCGCTGAACGCTACTATCGCATCATGTATTACGGCGGGGCGGAATCCTGGAATCTCCGCGACACGCACATGTTCGAGACGCTAGAGCATCTTCTCGAGGCGCGCGGCTCGGAGTCAAAGGCCGTCGTCTGGGCCCACAACTCGCATATCGGCGATGCCCGCTTCACCGAGATGGGAACGATCAGGCAGGAGTTGAACATCGGCCAGCTCTGCCGCGAGCGCTTCGGCGACCAAGTGGCGCTGATCGGCTTCGGCACCCATTCCGGAACGGTAGCCGCAGCTTCGGATTGGGACGATCCGATGCAGGTCATGCGGGTGCGCCCTTCGCATGCGGACAGCTACGAACGGCTCTGCCACGACAGCGGGGTGTCGCGGTTCCTGCTCGATATGGACCGCGACGCCGCGCTGAGACATCGCCTGCTGGAGCGGCGGCTGGAGCGCTTCATTGGCGTGATCTACAGGCCGGAAACCGAACTGCGCAGCCACTATGCCGATGCCTCGCTGCCGCGGCAGTTCGACGCCTTTGTCTGGTTCGACAAGACGAAAGCGGTGACGCCGCTTGGGCCGGAGCATGCCCGGACCGGTGTACCCGAAACCTATCCGTTCGGACTTTGACGATGTCGGAGTCTCGGAACACAGCGGTGGCCAAACACGCTCGGGAACATTCGCTTCGACCAATCAGTTCCTCATCCAGCAAATCTTGGAAGGAGCCTGCCATGAGCACCAAGCATCTCAAATCGCGCAAACCGAGCGACGCCGATCTGGAAAACAATCCAGGCATCGGAACGTCAAAGGGCAGCATCAAGGAAGGCGATGATCTCGAGCTCGGCGAGAACACGACCGAAGGCGACGTCGAGAACGACACAACGGCCAGCGGCGGCATCAATCCGCGGCAAAAAATGCGCACGAACAAATAGCGTCTAAGCCGGGCGAACGCCTCACATATCCGTTTTTGGCTCTTCCGCGTCGGCGCGAACGAGCTTGATGTCGGCTCCTGCCGCCCAGGCGCCGATGTCCTCGCGGCGCAGCGCCGCCGCCATCATGTCCGCGGTTCCTGCCCTCCCCTATTTTTAATCTACCAGTTCAGCTCTTGAACGTCGTTCACTTTTCTCTTGAACGCGGTTCACGATGTGCTATAGTGCATTCGTGAACAGCGTTCAAGGCAACGTATCCGGCCTGAAACAGACCGGCGCCCATCCGGCTTAACGCTGAAACGAAAGGATCATATCGATGCTCGCCGACAGCCAAGCCCGCAAACAGTCACGTGCCTGGAAGGCCTGGAGACCGATCGTGGACGACAGATTCCACGCGCCAAGAACAAGAAACAAATGGTTTGGATTGAATCGCAGTAACGAAGTTTAACGGCTTCCCGATAGACAAGGCTCAAACCGCGCAAGTGTCCGCTCAGTCCAATCGGATTGCCAGCCGGACTTGCCCAATGGAAATTGCCATGAACACCCATCTGATGATGTCGCGGCGCTTCGCGCCTCTCTTCTGGACGCAGTTCCTCTCAGCCTTCAATGACAATTTCCTGAAGAACACGCTGGTGTTCCTCATTCTCTTCACTCTTGCCAAGGACCAGGCCGCGTCGCTGGTGACGCTGGCGGGCGCTGTCTTCATGGCGCCCTTCCTGCTGCTATCGGCGCTTGGCGGCGAGATCGCCGACCGCTTCGACAAGGCGCTGATCGCGCGGCGGCTGAAGTTCACCGAGATCGCCGCGGCCGCCGTCGCCGTCGCCGGCATCGCGCTGTCGTCGATCCCGGTGCTGATGACGGCGCTGTTGATGTTCGGCACCATCTCGGCGCTGTTCGGGCCGATCAAATACGGCATCCTGCCCGATCACCTCGAACGCAAGGAACTGCCCAAGGCCAACGCCTGGATCGAGTCGGCCACCTTCGCGGCGATCCTCGGCGGCACCATCGCCGGCGGCGTCGTCTCCGCCGATGGCATCGGCGTTTGGGTGTTCGGACCGATCATGATGGCGCTGGCCGTCGGCTGCTGGTTCGTCAGCCGTTACATCCCGTCCACCGGTTCGGCCGCGCCCAATCTTGCCATCGACAAGAACATCTTCCGCTCGACTTGGCGGCAGGTCGCCGACTTGCGCACCGACACGCGCATCTGGCGTGCCGGCCTGATGACCTCCTGGTTCTGGCTGGTCGGCGCGATCGTGCTGTCGATCCTGCCGACGCTGATCAAGGATTCGCTCGGCGGCAACGAGATCGCCGTCACCGCCTATCTTGCCGTGTTCGCCGTCTCGATCGCCGTCGGCTCGGCCATCGCCGCCTGGATGTCGCAAGGGCGCATGGTGCTGCTGCCCGCGCCGGTCGGCACCGCGCTGCTGGCGCTGTTCGGCCTGCATCTTGCCTGGACCATCGGCAGCATGCAGCCCTCGCCGAAGTCCGAGACGCTTGCCGCCTTCTTCGCCGGGCCCAACACCATCCGTGTCGCCATCGACCTCGCCGGCATGGCCATCGCCGCCGCCTTCCTGGTGGTGCCGACCTTTGCCGCCGTGCAGGCCTGGTCGCCGGAAGCGCGCCGCGCCCGCGTCGTGGCCGCCGTCAGCATCGTCAATGCGGGCTTCATGACCGTCGGCGGCATCCTCGTCGCCGCTATCCAGGCAGCCGGCGTCTCGATCGCGGGCATCCTATTCGGCCTTGTCGCAGCCAATACCATCGCCGCCTGGCTGATGCTGAAATACCTGCCGACCAATCCGTTCCGCGACTTCGTGTCCATCCTGTTTCGCGCCTTCCTGCGCCTGGAGGTGGAGGGCATCGAAAACCTCAAGGCGGCCGGCAAGGCGCCGATCCTGGCGCTCAACCATGTCAGCTTCCTCGACGGTCCGCTGGCGCTGACCCTGACCGACGAGGAACCAGTCTTCGCCATCGACTATACGATCGCACAGGCCTGGTGGATGAAGCCGTTCATGAAGCTTGCTCGCGCCTTGCCGCTCAATCCGGCGAAGCCTATGTCGACCCGCACGCTGATCAAGATCGTGCAGGGCGGCGACCCGCTGGTCATCTTCCCGGAAGGCCGCATCACCGTCACCGGCGGCCTGATGAAGGTCTATGACGGCGCGGCCATGGTGGCCGACAAGACCAGCTCGATGGTGGTGCCGGTGCGCATCGAGGGGCTGGAGAAGAGCTACTTCTCGCGGCTGACCGCGCAGCATGTGCGCCGCCGCCTGTTCCCGAAGGTCAAGGTGACCATACTGGAGCCGGTGAAACTCGAAGTCGCGCAGGAACTGAAGGGCCGCCAGCGTCGTGCCGCCGCCGGCTCCGCGCTCTACCAGGTGATGTCGGACCTCGTCTTCCGCACCCAGGACATCGGCAAGACGGTGCTGGAGAAGATCATCGAGGTCGCCAACGAGCGCGGCATGAAGGAGCTCGCCGTGCAGGATCCGGTCGCCGGGTCGCTGAGCTACGGCAAGCTGCTGACGGCCGCCGCCGTGCTCGGCGAGAAGTTCGAGCATCTCTATGCCGGCCAGCAGACATTGGGCATCATGCTGCCCAACGCCAACGGCGCCTGCGCGGCACTTCTCGGCGTGATGTCGGCCGGCAAGGTTCCCGCGATGATCAACTTCACCGCGGGTGCGGCGAACATCCTGTCGGCCTGCAAGGCGGCCGAGGTGCGCACCGTGCTCACCTCCCGCGCCTTCGTCGAACAGGCAAAGCTCGGGCCGGTGGTGGAGGAGATCGGCCGTTCGGTCGACATCGTCTGGCTCGACGACCTGCGGGCCACGATCGGCCTCAAGGACAAGCTGCTCGGCGTGTTGCGCAAGACGACGCCGCGGGTGGCGCGCAAGGCGGACGATCCGGCCGCGATCCTGTTCACCTCGGGCTCGGAAGGCACGCCCAAGGGCGTGGTGCTCACCCACCGCAACATCCTGGCCAATGCCGCCCAGGCTGCCTCGCGCATCGATTTCCACTCGGGCGACAAGGTGTTCAACGTGCTGCCGATCTTCCACTCCTTCGGCATGACGGCGGGCACGGTGCTGCCGCTGATCTCCGGCGTGCCGGTCTATTTCTACCCCTCGCCGCTGCACTACCGCATCGTGCCGGAACTGATCTATGCCTCGAACGCCACGATCATCTTCGGCACTGACACCTTCCTCTCCGGCTATGCCCGCACGGCACATCCTTACGACTTCCGTTCGGTGCGCTACTGCTTCGCCGGCGCCGAGCCGGTCAAGGCCGCGACGCGCACGACCTATATGGAGAAGTTCGGCTTGCGCATCCTGGAAGGCTATGGCGTGACCGAAACCGCACCGGTGATCGCCATCAACACGCCGATGTACAACAAGTCGGGCAGCGTCGGCAAAATCATGCCCGGCATGGAGTATCGGCTGCAGCCGGTGCCCGGAGTCGACGAAGGCGGCCGGCTCTTCGTGCGCGGCCCGAACGTCATGGCCGGCTATCTGCGCACCGAGAATCCGGGCGTGATCGAGCCGCTCGCCGATGGCTGGCACGACACCGGCGACGTCGTGACAGTCGACGATGCGGGCTTCATCTCGATCCGCGGCCGCGCCAAGCGCTTCGCCAAGATCGGCGGCGAGATGGTCTCGTTGGCCGCGGTCGAGGCGCTGGCCGGCGAGCTCTGGAAAGGCTCGCTGTCGGCCGTGGCCACGATGCCGGACGCCCGCAAGGGCGAGAAGCTGATCCTGATCACGGAAGCGCCCAACGCGACCCGCGCGGACTTCCTGGCCTTCGCCAAGGCGAACGGCGCCATGGACCTGATGGTGCCGGCCGAAGTGCGCGTCGTGGCGAGAGTGCCGGTGCTCGGTTCCGGCAAGCTCGACTTTGCCGGCGTGACCAGGATGGTGCGCGGCGAGGAAGACCTCAAGGTCAAGGCCGCCTGACCCGGGCGTGCGAACAGGCCGGCAACAAACTCCGGCCTGTTCATTGCCAATCCCTGCCGCTCAAAAACAGGTATGACGTCGCGCTCGGGGAGGTGCGGGAGCAGGCGCGCACGGCGGTGCATTGAGGGCGAACTGATCCCGACCGACGCTTGCACGCGCTCCTGCGTGGCATGCGGGGAGCTCCTCGCCCGCAAGCCGACCAGCAGCCTAAGCCTCTACATGTTGGCGGCGGTCGGGCGCACGATCACTTCGTTGACGTCGACGCCGTCGGGCTGTTCGAGCGCGAAGCGGATCGCGCGGGCGACGGCGTCCGGCCTCAGCGACTTTTGCCGCCACTCTTTCAACGCCGCTGCCACCTGCGGGTCGCTGATGTCGTCGCCCAACTCGGTCGCTGTCACCCCGGGCGAGATGATCGTGGCGCGGATGTCGTCGTGCTCCTGCCGCAGGCCTTCGGTGATCGCCCACACCGCATATTTCGTGCCACAGTAGACCGCCGCGGTGGGCAGCACGAGATGCGCGCCGACGGACGCCACGTTGACGACGTGCCCGTTTTTCTGCGCGACGAAGCGCGGCAGCACCGAAGCGATCCCGTTCAGCACGCCGAAGATGTTGACGTTTATCATGCGCGCCCACTCATTGCGCTTCAGGGCGGCAAGCGGCGACAGCGGCATGACGCCGGCATTGTTGACCAGCGCATCGATCCGCCCGAATTGGGCATGAGCGGCATCGGCGAAAGCCTCGAAGCTCTCGGCATTCGTTACGTCAAGCTCGCGCCAGGCGACGCGTTCACCGATTTCCTCGGCCAGCGCCTTAAGACGCTCGGCGCGTCGGGCTCCGATGAACAGTCTGGCGCCAGCCGCGGCAAGCTCTCGCACCGTCGCTTCGCCGATGCCGCTCGATGCGCCGGTGATGAGTACAATCTTGTCTTTCAGTCCCGTCATGATCGTTCCTTTTTGGCTTGCGGTGACGGGATGAAAATGGCGTTGCACAGGCGAAGACCGGTAGCGCGATCGTCCAAAGAGTTTGCACGATCCTCCAAATCGGGCGGACTAGCCTTGCAACATTCCGCGCCATGCAGATTTATGCGGCATGGAAAAAATCACCGACCTGGCCGGGCTGATTGCCCGGCATGCCAGGGATCCGGGCATTTCAGGCACCGCGATACCCCGGCTGACGCTCATTCGTGCCGACCGGCCCAGCGCGCCGGTGCCGGCGGTCTATGAAGCCTCGCTTTGCATAATCGCCCAAGGGTCGAAGCGCGTCTCGCTGGCAGACCAGAGCGTGGTCTATGATGCATCGAGCTATCTTCTTGTTTCGGTCGACCTGCCTCTGGTCGGCCATGTTCTCGAGGCCAGTCCGGCCGCACCATATCTATGCTGCAAGATCGACTTCGACCTCGCGGCACTTGCCGATCTGCTTGTGACGGAGCGGCGGGCTTCTTTCGAGAAGGACTTGCCTGTGCTTGCGGTCTATCCAAGCGACCCGGACCTGATCGATGCCGCGAGCCGATTGGTGAAGCTGCTCGATCGCCCCGAAACCGTCGATGTTCTGGCCCCGCTGATAGAGCGCGAAATCCTCTACCGTCTGCTTACCGGTCCGCATGGCGCAACGCTTCGTCAAATGGGAACCGTGGATAGCCACCTGAACCAGGTGAGCCGCGCGATCGCTACGATTCGGAACGGCTTCCAGGCGCAATTGCGGATCGACGAGATTGCCGCGGCGTCAGGCATGAGCGCGTCGTCGCTTCATGCTCACTTCAAGGCGATCACGCGCATGACCCCGCTGGAATATCAAAAGCAGCTACGCCTGCAGGAAGCGCGAAGGCTGATGCTTGCCGACGGGGCCAACGCCGGCACGGCCGGTTTCGCAGTCGGCTATGACAGCCCGTCCCAGTTCAGCCGCGAATATCGGCGCCTGTTCGGCGCCCCACCCCGTCAGGACATCGAGCGTCTTCAGGCCATACCCGGTTCGGCCGCGGCCTATTGAGCCTTTGGCCGAGGAGGGGTGCAGCCTGTCAAACGGGCCAGCTGGGTCGCCGAAGATTTTGCGCCGGACCGATCGACTCAGGCCGCGTATCTTGCCATTGCCGGCTGCCTCGACCATTGCGCGTACCAGGTGTCGAAGAGCTTGAGCTGCTGCTCGGCATAGCCGCGCTGGCTGTCGCTCAGCGCGTCCGTCTCGTTGAAGTGCAGCCTGTATTCGGGATCACCCTTCAGCACCATCATGTGCTTGAAATAGAGCACGAGGTCCGGTCCCTCGTCGAAAGAGGACAGCACGGCCAGTGCCGCGTCCAGTTCCTGCGCCAGCCGGCGCGCTTCGGCATCTCCTTGCGCCGCCGCCTGGCTGAGGCCCACCAGATGCAGCACTTCCTTGGGCAGGACATTGCCGATGCCGGTGATGGCGCCGGACGCACCGCAATTGACGAAGCCGTGGAAGACGGCGGTGTCGACGCCGATCATCAGCGCAACGTCGTCGTCGCGGCTGGTGATGTTTTCCGCCGCGTAGCGCAAATCCGCCGGGCCGCCGAACTCCTTGAAGCCGACCAGGTTCGGATGCTCGGCGCGCAGCGCGAAGAAGAGATCGGCGCGCGTGGCAAAGCCGTAATAGGGGCTGTTGTAGATGACGGCCGGCAGGTCGGGCGCGGCGGCAAGGATTGCCTTGAAGTGGTGGCGCTGCGCGCTGACCGAGGGGCCGCGCGACAAGACGCGCGGGATGACCATCAGGCCCCGGGCGCCGACCTTTTGCGCATGGGCGGCGTGCGTCACGGCGCTGGCGGTGTTGACCGCGCCGGTGCCGACGATCACCGGAACGCCGGCCTTCACCAGGCGCTCGACGCCTTCCATGCGCTGCGCGTCGTTCAGCAGCGGCCAGTCGCCCATGGAGCCGCAATAGACGACGGCCGACATGCCGGCGGCGATCAGCTCGCGCCCCTTGCGCACCAGCGCGTCGAAGTCGGGAAGTCGGTCATCGGTGCAAGGCGTCATCAGCGCCGGCATGCAGCCGGAAAAAACATTGGCGGGCATTTTCGAAGTCTCCTTGAGGCAGGCATGCGGAATGACCAGTTTGGCCCGGCGCAGCACCGCTTGCCAAGCGGATAGTCGCTTTTCCGGCTGAAGCGAGCCTCAAACGGTCACGACGATCTTGCCGAACTGTTCGCCTGCTTCCAGAAAGCGGTGCGCCTCGGCGATCTTCTCGAACGAAAACGTCCTGGCGATGACCGGCTTCAACGCGCCTGATGCGAGGCCGTCGAGGATGAAGCGCTTGGCGGCTTCCAGCCGTATCGGATCGCCGGTGATCTCGTGGACGAGGTAGCCGCGCAGCGTCAGCGTCTTCGCCAGGACATCGGGCAGCGGGAACGGCGTCGGCTCGGGGCTGAGGCCGCCATATTCGATGAGAATGCCGCCGCGCGCCATCGCGGCCGTCAGCGGCGTGAAGATCGGACCGCCGACCGCGTCGAGGACGACGCGCACGCCTTGCGGTGCGATCTCCGTCAGCCTCGCTTCGATATCCTCCTCGGCCAAGGCCAACACATGCACCGCGCCGGCATCGAGCAGCGCCATCTTCTTGGCCGATGTTCGGGTGACGGCGATCGGCACCGCACCAATTCTGTTGGCGATCTGGATGGCGGCCAGTCCGACGCTGCTCGAGGCCGCGGTGATGACGACGGGCTCGCCGCGGCGGAGACGGGCGATATCGACAAGCGCGCCATAGGCGGTGAGATATTGCATCCATGTCGCGGCGGCGGCTTCGAACGAAAGCGATGGCGGATGTTTCACCACAAGCTCGGCCGGAAAATTCACCAGCTGGCCATAGGCCGGCCAGCGCGCCATCGAGCGCGGCGGGATGATGCTGACCACATCGCCTTGCGTGATGCCTTCCACGCCGGCTCCCACCGCCTCGACGATCCCCGCCGCTTCGAGGCCGAGGCCGGACGGCAGCGTCGGCGTCTCGATGTAAGAGCCGCTGCGCATCGAGGCTTCGGCGCGGTTCAAGCCCAGCGCCCTGACGCGGATCCGCACCTCGCCGGGGCCTGGCGACGGAACATCCATATCTTCGATGCGAAGCACCTCGGGACCGCCGTGACTGTGAAAGCGAACAACCCTTGCCATCCTGAAACTCCAAACCGAACCGATGGAATGGACTATGCAGCGGTATCGAGAACCGATAAATCGCCACGCAGGCAGAACAGTCGAAACATTTGGTTTTGAATATGGATCGCCTCGAAAGCATGGAAGTGTTCGTCAAAGCTGTCGATCTCGGCTCGTTCGCGGCCGCCGCGGCGGCGCTCGACCTGTCGGGGCCGATGGTCGGCAAGCATGTCCGCTTCCTCGAAGAGCGGCTCGGCATGCGGCTCATCAACCGCACCACGCGCCGGCAGAGCCTAACCGATTTCGGGCGCGCTTATTACGAGCGCTGCCGGATCGTGCTGGCCGAAGCGCAAGCGGCCGATGCATTGGCAGCCGACCAGTTGTCCGAGCCGCGCGGCACACTGCGCGTGACGATGCCGGCGCATTTCGGTCGCCACTGCGTCACGCCGATCCTAATCGAGCTGGCACGGCGTTATCCGACGCTGGAATTGGACCTGTCGCTCAGCGATCGCTTCGCCGACCTCGTCGAGGACGGTTTCGACCTGGCGATCCGTACCGGCACGCTGGATGACAGGGCCGGCATCATCGCGCGCCGCGTCGCGCGCCAGCGCATGATCGTCTGCGCGTCGCCGTCCTACATCGAAAGCTTCGGCCGACCGCTTCGGCCCGAAGACATCGCCAGCCATCAGGCGATCGTCTACCGGCGGCTCGGCCACGTGCTGCAGCCATGGTTGTTTACGCGCGACGATGACTCGGTGACGCAGATCGCCCCCGCCGGCCGGCTGCGGCTCGACGACCTCGACGCCATCGCCGATGCGGCAACCGACGGCATGGGACTGGCCTGGCTGCCATACTGGCTGGTGCGACAACGCGTCGAGGGCGGCACACTGGTCCGCCTGCTGCCTGAGCAACGGGACTATCTCTACGACTGCCATGCGCTCCGGCTGCAGGCGCCGCATCTGCCGCTGAAAGTGCGGCTGGCCATCGACGCGCTGGCGGCGGGATTGCCGAAGATGATGAGCTAGTGGCGCTGCACAGGGACTTTGACCGGTCGGCTCTGTTTGCGTTGGCAGGCGGCATGCCTTGGAGATTGGCCGA
>NZ_VFTZ01000008.1 GCF_006440775.1 Mesorhizobium sp. B2-7-2
ACCGGCACGGCCACGAGTTCCTATCAGGACGATGCCGGTCACAGCGTGCCGGTTACCGCCCATGACGATTCCAGCTATTTCGGCGCCGATCCGCACATCACGCTCGACAAGAAGACGAACGGCGTCGACCACGGCCTCGACATCTTCCAAGGTCAGGCGGTCACCTGGACGTACGATGTGACCAATGACGGCAATGTCGCGCTCACCAACGTGGTTGTGAAGGATGACAATGGTACTCCGCTCAATCCTAGCGACGACTTCAATGCGACGGCGATCACCAGCAGCGGGTTCAACACCGGCGACGGCAATTTGAACGGCGTCTTCGACATCGGCGAAACCTGGCACTACCAAGCCACGGGCACGGCGCAGGTGGGTAGCTATGTCAACAACGCGACGGCCACGACCGACGCATATACAGACACCGCCGAACATTCGCGCACGCCGAGCGCCACGGATAGCAGCGACTATGAGGGCTTCTCCAACAAGGCGCTGACGCAAGGGTTCTGGGGCAGCCACACGGATGTTTGGGACAACGTCGGCGGCAACGAAGGTAATCCATCCAAGAGCGCATACGCTTCGGGCGTGTTGTCCAGCCTCGATGTGAATCCGAGTAAGGACGACCTGACCACAGCGAAGATCGACGAGAGCAAATATCTTCTGCTTGGCGACACCAACTCCGACGGCATAGCCAACGACACGCACGATCTGTGGATCTCAATCTCGCTGGCGAAGTCGATCGAATCCGCCTCGGCTGGCGGTGACGCGCGGCTAATCATGCTGCAGCAGGCGATTGCAACCCAGCTCAACATCAACAACGGCGTCGCTCAGCCCGATAATCTGATCGACGAAGCGGTGATGTGGCTTAAGAGCCAAGGCGCCTGGTCTACGGCTGGCGCTAACCTTGACGCCAACAATGACGGCTTCATCGACACCAACGGCGCCGGCACAGCGTTACTGGGCAACGCGCTCAAGACTAACACCAATGCTTGGACCAAATATGTCGACGTGACTGATCCTGCCGGCATCACCGACTGGAACGGGGGCAAGGAAGCCGACGGCGAAGGCTTGAAGAACGCCCTGATGTGGTTCAACCAGGGCCAGTTGGTGACCTCCGGCCCCGGCCCCGGCGGTCATGTTGCCTGGTTCAACGGCACCAGCATCGTCGACGACCACCCGAATACGCTCGACCAGTTCTGGGTGACGCTGCACGAGGTTGTGGGGCTGACGGGCATCAGCTGAGCGGTGTGATCTAATCGGGCCTAGTGAAAACCGCCATGGCAACAACTGGCATGCTCGGCACAGGGCAGGCGAGGACGACGCTGGCAGGCCTCGTCCTTCTCATCTTTGGCGTGGCGATTGTTGCGCGCGGATCGCTCTCAGGGGGCACGGTGTTGGGCGCAACAGCGGTCGCCGCCTTCGGCGGTCTGGTTCTGTTTCGCGCGCGCTCTGACGACGTCAGTGGGCGCGCGACAGTCGCAAACATCGGCGCCAGCGCTCGCCCGGCAGCAAAACCCGCCAGGCGCCCTCAGCGCTCGGAACTTGCCGAAGCGCTTCGCGCCTGCCGCTCCGCCTTCCTCGCAGTAGGACTGTTCAGCGGCGTGCTCAACGTTCTGATGCTCGCCGGCTCGCTCTATATGCTTGAGGTCTATGATCGCGTGCTGCCGAGCCGCAGCCTGCCGACGCTGGTTGGCCTCTCCATCCTGCTCCTCATTCTCTATAGCGGACAGGGAGTGCTCGAATTCGTGCGCGGACGCGTGCTCGTCCGCATCGGCGGGGCGCTTGACGAAGCGCTCGGCGGCCGAGTCTATCAATCAATCCTGCGTCTGCCCCTCAGGACGGGCCGCGACAGCGACAGCTTGCAGCCGATGCGCGACCTCGACAGCGTCCGCGTCTTCCTGTCGGGCAGCGGGCCAACGGCGCTTTTCGACCTGCCATGGCTGCCGCTCTATCTGTTTATCATCTTCATGTTCCACTGGCTGCTCGGCGTGACGGCGCTGGTCGGCGCGATCGTGCTGGTCGCGCTCACGATCATGGCCGAACGGCTGACGCGAAAGCCGGTTTCGTCCGGAACGTCGAGCGGCATCCGCCGCAACGGCCTGGTCAGCGCCGCCAATCGCAACGCCGAAGTCGTTGCCGCCATGGGGATGGCCGGCGGTCTTACCGCGCGGTGGGAAGACGCCAACCTCGATTACATCGCCGAGCAGCGCAAGGTGAGCGATGTGGCAGGCGGCTTCGGCGCGATATCGAAGGTCCTGCGCATGCTGCTGCAGTCGTCCATGCTCGGTCTCGGCGCCTGGCTGGTCATCGAGGGGCAGGCAACGGCGGGTATCATCATCACCGCCTCGATCCTCAGCGGTCGCGCATTGGCTCCGGTCGATCTTGCGATCGCCAACTGGAAGGGCTTTGTCACCGCGCGCCAGGGCTGGCAGCGGCTGAACAGGGTGCTGGCGGCGCTGCCGGCTGAAACCGAGCCGATGTTGCTGCCGCCGCCGAGCGCGAATGTCGGCATGCAAAACGTCTCGGTCGGCGCCCCGGGCACGCAGAGACTGCTGGTCCACGACGCAAGCTTCGCTCTGGAGGCCGGCCACGGCGTCGGTATCATCGGGCCCAGCGGGTCGGGAAAGTCCACGCTGGTGCGCGCGCTTGTCGGCGCCTGGCAACCGCTCGCCGGCCGCATCAAGCTGGACGGCGCCGACCTCGATCAATGGTCTCAGGCGGAGCGCGGCCGCCATATCGGATACCTACCGCAAGATGTCGAGCTCTTCGCCGGCACCGTGGCCGAGAACATCGCGCGCTTCGAGCCGGACGCGGACGCCGGCGCCATCATCGCCGCGGCGAAGGCGGCGGGCGCGCACGAGCTGATCGTCGGTTTCCGCGAAGGCTACGAGACCGAGATCGGCGAGCATGGCGAGGCGGTCTCGGCCGGCCAGCGCCAGCGCATCGCGCTGGCGCGCGCGCTCTATCGCGATCCTTTCCTCGTTGTGCTCGACGAGCCGAATTCCAATCTCGACATGGATGGCGAGCAGGCCCTGATCAAGGCCATGTTGGGCGTCCGCGAACGGGGCGGGGTTGTCGTGATCGTCGCGCACCGGCCGAACGTGCTGGCGGCCGTCGATTTCGTGCTGGCCATGAACCAGGGACGCGTCCATGCCTTCGGCCCGAAGGACGAGGTGTTCGCCAAGATGTTCCCGACGCTGCGGCCGGTGCCGGCCGGCGCCCCGCAACTGAGAGTGGCTTCCGACGGTCCCCATCTGGCCGTTGCCGACGGAACCGAGGCAGGGCGCTGACATGGCTACATCAGGCGCCTCGCATTTATCCATCCGCTTCTACACGCGGCTCGGCGTCGGCGTGGTGATCCTGCTTGCGGGCGGCGTCGGTGGCTGGGCATCGGTCACCGAAATCGCCGGCGCGGTCATCGCCCCCGGCATCCTCGTCGTCGATTCCCACGTCAAGGACGTGCAGCATTCCACCGGCGGCATCGTTGCGGAGATCGACGCCCGGGACGGCGACCACGTGAAAGCTGGAGATCTTCTGGTCCGTCTCGACCGCACTGTGCCGGCAGCCAACCTTGGCGTGGTGAGCAAGGCGCTCGACCAGCTCGCCGCGCGCAAGGCGCGCCTCGATTCGGAGCGCCGCGGCAGCGATGCCATCATCTTTCCGAACGAGCTTTTGGACCGCATTGCCGATCCTGATGTCGCCGAGGCAGTGGCCGGAGAAAAGCAGCATTTCGAGACACGGCGCACGTCGCGCGCGGGCCAGAAGAGCCAGCTTGCGGAACGCATCGCCCAACTCGAGAAGGAGATCGCCGGCGACACGGCGCAGGCTGAGGCCAAGAGCAAGGAGATAGAGCTGGTGCAGAAGGAGCTTGCCTCGGTGCGTACGCTCTGGGCCAAGAAGCTCATCTCCATCGACCGGCTGACCCAGACCGAGCGAGAGGCCACGCGCCTCGACGGCGAACGCGGCCAGCTAGTTGCGGCCCAGGCTCAGGCGCAGGGGCGGATCGCCGAGATCAAGCTGCAGATCATCCAGATCGATCTCGACCTCAGCACCGAAGTGAACAAGGACCTGCGCGATGTCGACGGCCGGATGGGCGAGCTTCTGGAACGCAAGGTCGCCGCCGAGGACCAGTTGAAGCGGGTCGACATCCGCGCGCCGCAGGACGGCGTCGTGCAGCAGTCGATCGCCTATACGATCGGCGGCGTGGTGAAGCCGGGCGAGACGATCATGCAGGTCGTGCCCGACAATGACAGCCTTGCGGTGGAAGCCAAGATCGCGCCGAGCGACATCGACCAGCTGTGGGTCGGCCAGCCCGCTTCGCTGCGCTTCTCGGCCTTCAACCAGCGCACCACGCCGCAGATCGACGGCGTGGTCGAACGGACCTCGCCCGACATCACCATCGACCAACGCACCGGCGTCAGCTATTACACGGTGCGCATCACCACGACCGCCGCGGAGGTCGCGCGGCTCGGCGAGGTCAAGCTGGTTCCCGGCATGCCGGTGGAATCCTTCATCAGGACCGAGGATCGCTCGGTGATGTCTTATCTGGTCAAGCCGCTGCAGGACCAGATCAGCCGGGCATTTAGACAGTAGGCCACCAGTACGTTTCACCGTTTCACGGAAACGGCGAAACGCCCTATCTCTTTGTTTTGACGCAATTCCGGACGGAAAACCGCCCCTCTAGTCTAAGCTTTCGCGACCGCCCTATATTCCATCGCCACCACGCCATTGCTGAACGGCACGGCCGAGACAAGCTCGAGCGCTATCGGTTTGTCCGAAGGAAAAAGCCGTTCGCCCTGGCCTGCGGCTGCCGGATAAACGAGTAGTCTGAGGGTATCGACGAGGCCAACGCCGAGCAGTTGCCGGGCGAGATTCACGCTGCCATGCACATAGATGTTGCCGCCGCTTCGTTGCTTCAGCCGGGTGACCGCATCGGTAAGGGGGCCTTCGAGCAATTCGGCCGGATGCCAATCGACCGCTTTCAAGGTCGTCGAGGCGACATATTTCGGCAGTGCGTTGAAGCGGTCGGCAAAGTCGCCTTTTTCGGCAGGCCAGTGGCCGGCAAAGATTTCGTAGGTCACGCGTCCGAGAAGCATGGCGCCGCTGTCGGCAAGCTCATCCTCCTTGAATGCCTGCATCTCATCGTTCCAGGCTATTTCTGGCAGTTTCTCGTGCTCGGCGATTCCGTCGATGGTGATGAATTCGGTGACGATGAGCTTTCTCATGGCATCCTCCATTGGTTAGGTCTCGCACCATAGGACGGCCACGCCGGCGCATTCCCGACAAAACAAAAAAGCCCGCCGGAATGACCGGCGGGCTTTCGCTTTGGCTGGAGGCCTTGGCTTAGTTGAACTTGTACTTGGCGTCGATCCGCACGGTGTGGAAGGACGGCGTCGCCATCGCGAGACCGCTCGGGATCGGTAATGCATCCGAGAAGTCTTCCTTCTCGAATTGCGAGTAACGGTATTCGATGCCGACGGTCATCTTGTCCGACAGGGCAGTTTCCAGGCCCGCGCCGACCGAGAAGCCGCTGGAGCCCCAATCGACGTCGAGCGGTGCCGGAGCATCGAGCTTGAAGTGCTGCCAGCTGTAGCCTGCGAGCGCATAAGCCAGGGTCGCCTCGTTGACCTTCATGCCGATGCGGCCGAGCACGTCGAAACCATAATCGGTATTGAGGCTGATCGAGTCGACACCGCCCAGGATGCCACCCAGATCAAGCTTCGACTTGATGCCGGAGAGACGCGCGTCGACCAGGCCGCCGATCACCCAGCTGCCCATTTCCTGGTCGTAGCCGATGCTGGCTTCGCCGAACACGCCTTCGCCGCCGAGGCCATTGAACTTGGCGCCGGCGAGCGGCGGAATCTCGATCTGGTGCACGACCGCGCCGGCACCGAGCCCACCGCCGACATAGAAGCCGGTCCAGTTGTAGGAAGGCGTCTCGAAGCTGGCGCCGCCGCCGTCATTGGCGTTGAAGCGATAGCTGGCGGCGACCTCGAACGTATGGCGCGAGGTGTCGAGGTTGAGCGTGCCGTCCGGCGCCGGCAATCCGGCATCCGAGAGCAGGCTGTCGTTGGTGCTGAAGCGGGTGTAGCGGTACTCGCCCTTTAGCGTCCAGTTGCTGCTGATAGCCGTTTCGACACCGGCGCCGACAAAGTAGCCGCCCTGATCCCAATCGAAACCGAAGCCGGCATTGGTGTCGAGCTTGTACTTCTGCCAGGCATAGCCGCCCAGGACATAGCCCAGCGTGGTCGGCGTCAACAGGTAGCCGGCGCGAACGCCAACATCGAAGCCGTAAGTTTCCTTGATATCGGCATTGAGGCCGCCGGCATCGAGCGAAGTCTTGATCGTGCCGACATGCGCGTCGATCAGGCCGCCGAGCAGGAAGCGCTGCGATACCATGTAATCATAGCCGGCAGTCACCTGGCCGTAGACGCCTTCACCACCGATGCCGTTCAGCGAAAGGCCCGGCACAAAATCGCTGCTGAGCTTGTGAACATTGGCGCCGGCGCCGACGCCGAAGCCGACATAGACGCCGCTCCAGTTGAAGCCCGGAGCAGCCTGCTGCTGGACCACGTCGGCGGCCTGCGCGGCCGACATCAAAGCGACGGCCGAAACGGCGCCCAACAAAACGGATTTCGCGGAAATACGAAGAAGCATGATTCAGAACCCCAAGTTAAAACCCGTCGAGGTTCTAGCAGGGGTTGTGAGAATTTGTGGTGGCAGAAATACCACACCCATGGGCAAACTGCCGTTACGACAGGTACAAGCAGGCGATGCTCCCGAAAATGGCCAGCCGGATGGCGGCGATCATTTCAACACGGGCGATGCCGGCGGCGTCTTAGATCTCGGATGGTTTTGCAGGAGTCTATTTTGTCCATCATGCCGCAAAGCATGTTATTCGATCGACGGAAACTTAACGAGGGGAAAAAATTATGAGACAAGGTCTGCGGATTGACGCCAACTATACGGAGGATGTCGTCGGCTTCGCTTTGGAATCTTTCCTAACTCTGTTGAGCTTTCCTCGGCATCGCTTTTCGATTGAGCCATTTTCTAGGGGCAAGGAGCGTTGGCTCGGCGCGGATGCACGGCTCCATGGCAAGATTCGCGGATTTCGACCCTTCTACATGCAGTTCAAGCGGCCGGCGGCCTATCCGGATTTCAGCACCTCGAAGATTGTTTCCGACCGCCGTAAAGCGGGACTGGCCACGACTCCGCGCGCCCTTTACTTTCCTCTGCGCCAGAAGCAGCAGACGCACCGCGACTTTCAGCACAACGTCCTGCTTCGCTTGCGCGAACGATTGCTCAATCGCGGGTTGGGCAATGCGGCTTATGTTTGCCCGCTGTTTTTGGATCGCTCGGCGTACCGACTCAATCTGCATTGGTCCGGTCTCGCGCTGTGGGGACGGATCTGGCGCCACTATCCCTGGGATTTGGAGCAGGTGTTGCTCGAGGACGGCGGACGTCGGATCAGGTTCGACCGAATGCCCGTCTTCGCGGAGCATATTTCTGTGCCACCGCACGCTGCGGTCTCCACCGCGTCGCATAAGTACAGCTTCACCGAGAGCGGAACCGACCTCTGCTTCCATTCGCCTGAGGCGCTGCCTGACGGATCAATGGATCTAGCAACATTCCTCAACAAAGTTTCGGCCGGATTCCTCGATGGCGGAGAGAAACTGTCTCCCGATGGCTCGGATCAAGTGCTGAGCGAACTGATAGCCGGCGTCGATGGCGATCCGACCACTGGGCCGACGTTCCGCCCCGAGGGCGAAGATCCCATCGGGCGTTGGTTCTCCTGGGGCGACCATCTGCGCAGCGAATATGAGATCGAGCAATTCGCGCTGGTTCGGTGGGAGGACGAGGCGGACCTATTTTAGTGCGGATGGAGCGCCAAGCTCCGCCTCTTCGCAAGCCCCTTGCCAACCTCCGCACCTTCCCCTAATCTCCACCTGAGAAAACCTTTTCCCAATCCGCTCCGCGCTCGCTGACCTCACTTGTCATCACCGCAGGGCGGTAAGAGAAAACCTTTTCCCAGCTAGGGGAATTCGCCGCGCCAATGTCCGCCGACGCCGAGCCAGCGCCAGTTTCCGCCAAGCCGCCGGTCACGCTGCGCGAGGTCGCCGCCGCGGCCGGCGTCAGCGTGGCGACGGCGTCGAAGGCGCTGAACGGGCAGGGGCGGATGACTGCGGAAACGCGCGAGCGCATCCGCGAGACGGCGCGGATGCTCGGCTTCCGGCCGAACAGCCTGGCGCAGAGTCTCTTGCGAAAACGCTCCTTCACCGTCGGGCTGCTCACCAACGATACCTATGGCCGCTTCTCGCTGCCGCTGATGGCCGGCGTTTCGGATGCGCTGGTCGACAAGGGCGTGTCGGTGTTCCTGTGCAATGTCGAGGACGACCAGCGGCTCGGCCAGCTGCATGTCGAGGCCATGCTCGACAAGCGGGTCGACGGCATTGTCGCCACGGGAAAACGCATCGACCGCCATCTGCCGGTCGATCTCTCCAACCTGCGCATCCCGGTCGTCTACGCCTTCACCCAGCCGGATCCCGGCGCGGTCGGCCTCGTCTCCGACGATGCCGGCGGCGCGCGGCTGGCGGTGGAGCAGTTCTTGCGGCTCGGGCGCCGCCGCATCGCCCATGTCAGCGGCCCGGCGAGCTTCGCCGTGGTGCATACGCGGGCCGAGGCTTATCGCGACGTCCTGAGGGAGAACGGCTTGCCCACAGCCGAGCCGCTGCTCGGCGCCTGGTCGGAAGCCTGGGGGCGCGATGCGGTGGCAAGACTGTTCGGCAAGGCGGGTAGCTGGCCCGACGCCGTATTCTGCGGCAACGACCAGATTGCCCGCGGCGTCATCGACGCGCTGCGCGAGCGCGGCATTAGCGTGCCCGACGATGTCGGCGTCATCGGCTTCGACAATTGGGAGATCGTGGCCGAGGCGACGCGCCCGCCGCTCACTTCCATCGACATGAACCTGGCAAGCCTCGGCCGCGAGGCCGGGCTTGCCCTGCTTTCGCTCGTCGACGGCCAGCCGGCCGCGCCGGGCATCAGGAAACTGCCGTGCCGGCTGGTGGTGCGTCAGTCATGCGGCAGTCCGCCGCAATGAAGCAACAAGGCTTACGCGCTCGGTTCCGCCGAGCGGCGTGGCCAAAACCGGGAGGAGAACCATGAGGAGGAGTAAAATGAAGACCATGTTTGCCAAGCTGGCTTTAGCCGCGGCCGTCATCGGCGGCGGCCTGCAGGCGGCGTCCGCCGAGACCGCCAACATCTGGGTGCGCGCCGACGGCTCGAACTTCATGCCGCGCATCGTCGACGCCTTCAACAAGGCCAACAAGGACCAGATCAAGCTCGACATCATTCCCAACGCCGAGATCATCCCGAAATATGGCGCGGCCGCGGCCGGCGGCACCGCGCCCGACGCGCTTTCGCTCGACCTGATCTACACGCCGTCCTTCGCCGCCGCCGGCCAGTTGGAGGACATTACAGATTGGGCGAAATCCTTGCCCTATTTCGCCAGCCTGTCGCCGGCGCATGTGAAGACCGGCACCTATAAGGACCGCATCTACGGCCTGCCGTTCTCAGCCGACGCCTCGGTGCTGATCTGGAACAAGAAGCTGTTCAAGCAGGCGGGGCTCGACCCCGAGAAGGGACCGACCAACTGGGCCGAGATCGAGGCCGACGCCGAAAAGGTCAACGCGCTCGGCGGCGACATCAAGGGCTTCTATTTCTCCGGCAATTGCGGCGGCTGCAACATCTTCACCTTCACGCCGCTGATCTGGGCCTCGGGCGGCGACATCCTGTCCGAAGACGGCTCGAAGGCAACGCTCGACAGCCCGCAGCTGCGCGGCGCGATCGACCTCTATCGCTCGATGGTCAAGAAGGGGCTGGTGCCCGAGGGCGCGCAGACCGACACCGGCGCCAATTTCTTCGCCGCCTTCGCCGGCGGCAAGATCGGCATCTCGCCGTCCGGCGCCTTCGCCATCGGCGCGCTCAACACGCAATACCCGGACGTCGACTACGGCATCACCTTCCTGCCGGGCAAGGACGGCGGCTGGTCGTCCTTTGCCGGCGGCGATAATTTCGTCGTCACCAAGGGCACCAAGAAGATCGCCGTGGTGAAGGAGTTCCTGGACTTCGCCTATTCGCTCGAGGGCCAGACGATCCTTGCCAAATATGGCAGCCTGCCGGTGCGCAACGACATCGCCAAGGACGCGTTGAAGGATCTCGACCCGCGCTACCAGGTGGCGGCCGAGGCGATGGCCAAGGGCAAGACGCCCTATTCGGTGGTATTCAACGACCTGATCAACTCGGCCAACGGGCCGTGGACGCAGATGATTAACGAGGTGTTCTTCGGCGACGACGTCGACGGCGCGATCAAGAACGCGCAGGACACCATGCAGTCGATCATCGACCAGGCGCCGAACAAGTAGACACCAGGGCCAACCGGCGGCGAGGATAGCGCAACGCCTCGCCGCCAAGGCTCTGACCGGCCGCCCGCCCCGTCTCCCTGGCCGGGCGGCCGGGGACTGTATCGCTGAATGGCAGGAACTGACGCGTTGAGAAAGCTCATTCACCAGCATCGCCAATTTGAGGCGCCGCGAGGTTCGCTCCCCCTTCTCCCCTTGTGGGAGAAGGTGGATCGGCGCGCAGCGCCGAGACGGATGAGGGGTGTTCCAGGGATAGCCAACGTCTCACTCCGCTGGAACACCCCTCATCCGGCCACTTCGCGGCCACCTTCCCCCACAGGGGGGGAAGGGGAGGCGCTGCCATGACCGCCATCACCGCAACCTCCGCTCCCGCCCGCTCACGCATCGGCGTCAGCCGCCGGCAATGGGTGGGCCTGCTCTATGTCCTGCCGGCCGTCGCCCTGGTCACCGTCTTCTTCGTCATCCCGCTCGGCATGACCGCCTGGATGTCGCTCCACAACTGGCCGCTGATGGGCGAGCATGCCTTCATCGGCCTCGACAACTACTTTGCCATCCTGCGCGACACGCGCTTCTGGAATGCGCTGAGATTTACGTTCTACTACACCGTGATCGTCACCATCGCGATTTTCGCCGTCGCGTTTCCGTTGGCGATCTTCATCGAAAAACCGCGTCCGCTGACCAATCTCTACCGCACCGCTTTCTTCATGCCGGCGGTGGTGGGCTTCGCCTCGGCGAGCCTGCTCTGGTCCTGGCTGCTCAACGTCGATTCCGGCCTGTTCAGCCCGGCCGCCTTCGATCTCGGCCTGACCGCGAAGAAGATCAATCTGCTCGCCACCTTCCAGCCGGCCTTCTGGTCGATCATCGCCATGGTGGTCTGGAAAGTCGCCGGCTTCACCATGATCATCCTGATGACCGGGCTGCAGTCGATCCCGCAGGACCTGCAGGAGGCCGCCGTCATCGACGGGGCAGGGCCGTTCGCAAGGTTCCGGGCCATCACCTTGCCGCTGATGCGCCGCACGCTGGCGCTGGCGCTGATCCTGTCGGTGGCGGGCTCGATCCTCGCCTTCGACCAGTTTTACATCATCCTGCGCGGCGGTCCGCGCAACCAGACGCTGACGGCGGTCTACTGGATCTTCAACCAGTCCTTCGTCTCGTTCAAGCTCGGCTACGGCGCCGCGCTCTCCATGGTGCTGCTGGTGATCCTGGTGGCGCTCAGCCTCATCCAGCTCTGGCTGCTGCGCAAGCCCGAGGGGCTCGACTGATGGCCGAGGCGATGTCGCAAAACCGCAAAGTCGGCTTCAGCCTGGCCAGGCACTCCACCGGCATCATCGCATCGGTGCTGTTCCTGGCGCCGATCGTCTGGACCGTGCTGTCGACCTTCAAGCCGGCGCAGGAGGCGCGCCAGCCGCCACTGCCGCCCTGGCCGACCACCGGCTTCTCGATCGAGAATTATCAGACGCTGAACTCCTTCGGCGACGGGCTCTGGGTCTCGGCGCAGAACAGCATCTATGTCTCGGTTATGACGGTGCTGCTCTCGGTGCTGGTCAGCGTGCTTGCCGGCTACGGCTTCTCGCGCTTCCGCTTTCCGTTCAGGGATTTCTTCTTCGTCCTCATCCTGTCGACGATCATGATCCCGTTCCAGTCGATCCTGACGCCGATCTTCCTGGTGCTGACGAAGCTCGGCCTGCACAACACGCTGACCGGGCTGGTCTGCGTCTACGTCACGCTGCAGCTGCCGTTCTCGATCTTCATGATGCGCAACGCCTTCGATGCCGTGCCGCGCGAGATCGAGGAGGCCGCGCGCATGGACGGCGCAAACAATGTCACCATGCTCGTCAAGGTGATGCTGCCGCTGGTCTGGCCGGGCGTCGTCACCATCGCGCTGTTCGCCTTCCTCGGCGCCTGGAACGAGTTCCTGGCAGCGCTCGTGCTGATGACCGACCAGTCCAAATTCACCCTGCCGGTGATGATGACCGCGCTTCAGTCCGGCCGCTTCGGCGCCATCGACTGGGGCGCCGTGCAGGCCGGCGTCACGGTGATGATGGTGCCTTGCCTGATCCTGTTCCTGGCGCTGCAGCGCTTCTACATCCGCGGCCTGATGGCCGGGGCCGTCAAGTAATTCGAATGGAGTGAAATCATGACCGCAACGCAGCCCGCCGCGCCGACCGGCACCTCCGCCAAGCCGAAGCTCGCCTTCCGCCCGTTGCCAGTGCCGCAGGTCGATGTCCACGGCTTCTGGGGCGACCGTGTCGACGCAGTGGCAGCCAAGACCGCCGGCATCCTCTACGACCGCTGTGTCGAGGCGCACATGCTGGAGCAGATCGATCCGGACGTGCCGTCGCCCGGCGTCGTCATCCCCTTCCATGTCAGCGACGGTTTTACCGCGCGCACCGTGACGACGCAGATGTTCTGGGATTCCGATTGGGGCAAGACCATCGAGACCGCCGCCTATTCGCTCTACCGGCGCCGCAATCCAGATCTGGAAAAGAAGATCGACGCCGTCATCGACATGTATGGCAAGCTGCAGCAGGAGGACGGCTATCTCTCCAGCTGGTACCAGCGCATCCAGCCCGGCCTGCGCTGGACCAACCTGCGCGACTGCCACGAACTTTACTGCGCCGGGCATCTGATCGAAGGCGCCGTCGCCTACTTTCAAGCGACCGGCAAACGCAAGCTGCTCGACATCATGAGCCGCTATGCCGACCACATCGCCGACACTTTCGGTCCCGAGCCCGGCAAGCGCAAGGGCTATTGCGGCCATGAGGAGATCGAGCTGGCGCTGGTCAGGCTCGCGCGCGCCACCGGCAACGACAAATATATGAAGCTGGCTAAGTATTTCATCGACCAGCGCGGCCAGCAGCCGCATTATTTCGACGAGGAGGCGCTGGCGCGCGGCGCCGACCCGAAGGATTTCCACTTCAAGACCTATGAATATAACCAGTCGCACAAGCCGGTGCGCGAGCAGGACAAAGTCGTCGGCCATGCGGTGAGGGCGATGTATCTCTATTCCGGCATGGCCGATATCGCGACCGAGTATGGTGACGACACGCTCAAGGTGACTCTCGAGCGGCTCTGGGACGATCTCACGACGAAGAGCCTCTACGTCACTGGCGGCCTCGGCCCGTCGGCCGACAATGAAGGCTTCACCAACGACTACGACCTGCCCAACGAAACCGCCTATGCCGAGACCTGCGCTTCGGTCGGCCTGGTGTTCTGGGCAAGCCGCATGCTCGGCATGGGCCCGAACGCCCGCTACGCCGACATGATGGAACGCGCCCTCTACAACGGCTCGATCTCCGGCCTATCGCTCGACGGCTCGCTGTTCTTCTACGAGAACCCGCTGGAGAGCCGGGGCGGCCATCATCGCTGGAAATGGCACCGCTGCCCGTGCTGCCCACCCAATATCGGCCGCATGGTGGCGTCGATCGGCAGCTATTTCTACGGCCTCGCCGACGATGCGCTGGCCGTGCACCTCTACGGCGATTCGAGCGCCCGCTTCGAGATCGCCGGCCAGCAGGTCAGCCTCGTCCAGGCCAGCAACTATCCGTGGGATGGCGCGATTGCGATCGAGATCGGGCCGGAGGCGCCCATAGAGTTCACGCTTCACCTGCGCATACCTGCCTGGTGCCGCAAGGCGGCGTTGCGCGTCAACGGCAAGCTCGTCGATCTCGAAGCGGCGACGGTCGACGGCTATGCAGCGATCCGCCGCGAATGGCAAAAAGGCGACAAGGTCGAGCTCGACCTCGAAATGTCGATGGCGCGCCTCTTCGCCAATCCGCAGGTGCGCCAGGACATCGGCCGTGTGGCGCTCGCGCGCGGCCCGCTGATCTATTGCGTCGAGGAAACCGACAATGGCGGCGGGCTGCATCGCATAGCGCTATCGCGCACGGCCAGGATCGAGGCGCACAAGGAGCCGAACCTGCTCGGCGGCGTCGTCACGCTTTCAGCCATCGGCAGCAGGGCCGAGACGGAAAACTGGGGCGCCGACCTCTATCGCTCGAAGCCGCCGGTGACGCAGGAAACGAACCTCAAGGCCGTTCCCTATTTCGCCTGGGACAATCGCGATCCCGGCGAGATGCTGGTCTGGCTGAGGGAAGGCTGAACGCGGCTTCTCTCAAAGATGCACGAAGGCCGTCAGCGGCAGGTGGTCGGAGGCGACCCGCGACAGCGGCGTGTCATGCGCCTCGACGCCTGAAACCAGGTCGTGCCGGTTGCCCATGATGCGGTCGAGCGCCAGCACCGGCAGGCCGGATGGGAAAGTCGGCACCGCCGGCGTCGGGCCGAAGGTCGTGTGCAGCGTGTTCAGCGCCGAGCGGTTGCCGAGCCGCCATTCGTTGAGGTCGCCCAGAAGCAGCGTCGGCCTCTCGTCGGCGCTGCTCATGATGTCGAGCACGACGCGGGCCTGTTCCGAACGCGAACGACGCAGCAGGCCGAGATGGGCGGCAATGACGCGCAGCGACCGTTTCTCGTCGAGATCGATCTCGGCGACCAGCGCGCCGCGCGGCTCCAGTCCCGGCAGTTTGAGCTGGTGGACGTCGCGCACGGTGCCGCGCTTGAACAACAGCACATTGCCGCGCCAGCCATGGCCCTTGCCGTTGCCGCTGACCGGCACCGGCACCAGCCCCGTTTCCAGCTCCAGGCGGGCCAGGTCGAGCAGCCCGGCCCTGTCGCCGAAGCGGTTGTCGGCCTCCTGCAGCGCGATCACGTCAGGGCTCATTTCGCGGATGACGCGTGCCGTCCGTTCGGGGTCGAATCTGCGGTCGGTGCCGATGCATTTGTGGACGTTGTAGGAGGCAACGACGATTTCAGTGTCGTTGACGCGCTTGCGCGGCGTCGCCTTCGCCTTGCGTGCGCTTCTGCTGCGGATCGAGAGCAGCACGGTCTCGGGCAGGCTGCGTCCTTTGATGTCGTCTATCTCCATGATCCCGATGCTCGATTTCCTGCTCTAAAGATAGGGCGATCCCAGCCACAGCAAACGGTCGAAGACGCGGATTGCGAACGGCCTTGCCTTCAGCGTCTGCAGCGTCACCGGCTGGGCGGTGGAGATGGCGGCGGCGATGCGGGCGTCGATCTCGGCGGCGAAGTTTTCATCCAGGACTTCCATGTCGATCTCGAAATTCAGCCTCAACGAGCGGGCGTCCAGATTGGAAGAGCCGACATAGGCCCACACGCCGTCGATCGCCATCAGCTTCGAATGGTCGAACGCGCCTTCATGGCGCCAGACGCGGCAATAATGCTTCAAAACCTGGTCGAACTGCGCCGTCATCGCATGATCGACGAGGAAGAGGTTGTTCACCGCCGGCACGACGATGTCGATTTCGACGCCGCGCCGGCCGGCCGTGGTCAGCGCGCTGATGAACTCGCGGTCCGGCAGGAAATAGGGCGACATGATGCGGATCGATTTGCGGGCGACCGAGAACGCCCCCATCAGCAGCTTGAGATTGGTTTCGTTGGACGCGTCCGGCCCGGTCGCGACCGCGCGCACCAGCATCGGCTGCCCTGGCGGCGGCAGGACGCGCTCGACCTGCCAGGGTCCGTCCTTCAGGGCTTCGTTGCCGGCGAAGCGCCAGTCCTCGGCGGCCACCGAGAACAGATCGGCCACCACCGGCCCGGTGACCTCGAAATGCGTGTCGCGCGAACTGTCGGAACCGGCGAATTCGGCCGAGAATCCCTTGCGGATGTTCATGCCTCCCGTGAACGCCACCGTGCCGTCGACGATGAGTATCTTCCTGTGGGTCCTGAGATTGGCATAGGGAAGTCTCAGGCCCATGACGATGTTGCCGTTGAAGAGATCGACCGTGACGTCGGCCTCCCTGAGCTGCTTCAGGATGCTGGGCACGGAATAGCGCACGCCGACGGCGTCGATCAGCACGCGCACGGTGACGCCGCGCTTGACGGCATTGCCGAGCGACTGCACGAAAAGCGCTCCGACCGCGTCATTGTCGAAAATATAGGTTTCCAGAAGCACGCTTCGTTGCGCCGCGTCGATCGCCCGGCACATCGCCATATAGGCCTCGTCGCCGGTCTTGAGCACCGCGATCGTGTTTCCCGAGGTGAGCGGGCGCCGCGCCACCCTGTCGCCCAGCGTCTTCAGCCCGGTAAAACGCTGGCCGAATTCGGCGTTGATCAAGGCTTCCAGCGCGACGTCGCGATCATGCCTGGCGGCGGCGGCCTCGGGCGAGACCGGCCGCATGGCGCTGATCGTCGCGCGGCGGATGCGGTTGATGCCGGCAATGGCGTAGATGATCGCGCCGAGGAAGGGCGACAAGAGCATCACGCCCACCCAGCCGGTGGCCGCGCGCACGTCTTCCTTCGTCATGATGGCATGCACGATGCCCACCGCCGCCATCGCCAGCGACAGGATCAGGATAAGCGTCGACCAGTGACTCGCAATCGCCTCGAACATCGGCCCGACTATTGTGCGAGCCGCCGCGGAAGGCAATGCGGACGGGTTATTCCCGGGCTCATTCGGAAGCCTGGCAGCAAGAACCGCGCTCATCCGCGCGGCCAGTTCCGTGACCGCGATCGAGCGATACGTCGGCAAGGCCGCCGGCCTAAAGCTTCCTGAAGAAGCCTGACAGAATGTTCGGACCTGCTTCGCCTGGCCGCAGCCTGATCCCGTCCTCGAAGCAGTTCAGCGTCACACACTCGAAGCCGTTGGCCGCGAGGAGCGCCACCAGCGAGTCGCGGTCGAAATGGTGCAGGTGCTCGTTGGGCAGACGCATGCGCCATTTGGCGAACCACGCGTCGCCGTCGGCGCCGAGCTCGCGCCAGCGGCAATAGGGGACGGCGACAGCCAGGTGGCGGGCCGGAAGGCGGGAAAGGAAACAGAGATCGGGGATGTGCTCCAGCACGTCGAACATGGCGACGAGGTCCCAGGCGCCGGCGAGCGCCTCATCCCAATCGACAAAGCGGACACCCTTGGGCAGGGGAAACTCGGCGATATCGCAGCCGGCGCAATCGGCAACGCCGGTTATCTTCGCGGCTTCGATGAATGTGCCGGTGCCATATCCGATTTCCAGCACTGAGCGAGGTATCTCGCCGGTGATGCCGAGCACCCAGCCAAGCCGCTGATAGCCGAGCTTGATGGTCCGGTCGCTCAGGTCCTCGTAATAGGAGATGTATTTCTTGTCGTATTTGATCGGTGTGAAGTCGATCTGGTGGATCACGCCGAACCTGTCCACCTCATAATTGTCCAACATTGTCCGCGCGGCCTCCGGATGCCGAATTCCTTATAAGGTCAATTGCACGTAGCCACGGTTCTAAGCGCTTCGGTTCGGGAAGGTGCGGGCAAATTTCCGATCCGTCGAACAGAAGCGTAGAACCTCGGATAGTCGCCGGAGCACAAGTCGAACAAGTGAAGGAACGCCGGAACCTGTTCGCCGTAGACAGCGGTCGCGGCAAGCTTTGCGTTGTTGATAGGGCTATCGAACCAGGCGTCATATCCCCGGTATCCGGCCCATCGCTTGTCGCGCATTTGCCGGTAGCGCATCCGCAGCCTGTCGATGGCGGCTGCTTTGGCGGCCGTCATCTGCTGCGGGCTGCGGGGACTTCCATAGACCTGCCTCAGCTCGGCCCGGGTTTTCGATATCAGTCCGAGAAAATCGGCCTTGCGCTTGCGATCGATCTCGTAGCTGCGCAATCCGGCGCGATTGCCCGTGGCGCGGAGCCATTTCCTCGTACCGGTGGTTTCGACGGAAACCGCGAAAGCCTCGTTGAATGCGGAGTCGCCGTTCACATAGACTTTCTGATGCGCCAGCTCATGGAAAATGAGGCTTGCCAGGTAGGTGTCGTCCTGACGCAGCATGGTGCTGAGCAGCGGATCGCTGAACCAGCCCAGCGTGGAATACGCGGTGACGCCCGACACATAGACGTCCAGCCTCTGCCGCTGCAGTTCAGCGGCACTTTCGAGCGCGTCTTTGCGCGAAAAATAACCCTTGTAGGGAACGCAGCCGAAGACTGGAAAGCACCATGTTATCGGCGCGAGCGAGAATTGCGGCGCGGCAAACACGGCCAAGGTCACATTGTTGCGACCGACGTCGACATAACTGCGGTAGCTGCTGTTATCGGGCAGCGCCAGCTCTTCCGTGGCAAAGCGGCGTATCGCGCTCGCCGACGTCAACTTAGCGCGCAATGTCTGTGGCGTCGAGGGATCAAGGATCAGCTTCGCAACATTCTTGCGCGCCGCCATGATCTCGACATGGCCCTCCAACGACTGCGCGTAATAGGAAATGCTGGTGCATCCGGTCGCGCCGGACGCCAGGATCGCCGCGGCCAGCAATCGAAAAACGCGCTTCACAGCTTGCCCACCGCCTGCCCGTCTCCCATGGAGCAAATGTCTGCTCCCGTGTCTCAGGCGCGCCTGTTTTCGTCAAGACCTGGAGGGGCAGGGACAATGCGACCTTCGCCGCAAGTGACAGCAGGCTTAGGACTTTTCCCGCTAGGTATTGCTGGCTCGTGGGGGTAGCATGAGGCACACTGGGGATGCGGGAGATGACAGACGCCTCGATACGCCGGGCGGACTTCATGATGGTCCTTGCCTATGCTTCGGACCTTGCCACCGGCCATTCGCGTGATTTCGCGCTGAAATCCTGCGTGCTTGCAATGCGGGTCGCCAAGCTCGCGGGCCTTTCAGACGAGGTTCGGCGTAATGCCTATCACCAGTCGATGCTGCGCTATGTCGGCTGCAATGCCGACACCGACCTGCTGGCGGCCACCTTCGGCGACGAGATCGCGCTCCGCCAGGATCTTGTCGGTCTCGACATGGGCAACCGCGCGGAACTGGGCAGGGTCTTCGTGCAGGCCTTCAAGCGGTTCTACTACGATCTCGAGCCTGACGCGCAGGCCAGGGCGATAGAGGCCGCGATGGCGCAGGCGCTGGCGGTGGCCCGCCCGGTGCTGACCGCGCATTGCGAGGTCGCGCAGCGGATCGGCGAGCGGCTCGGCCTGTCCGAGGAGATCCGGCGCAACCTTGGCCAGATCTACGAACGCTGGGACGGCAAAGGTCTGCCGCGCGGGCTGAGCGGCGAGGACGTTCTGCCGGCCGTGCGCCTGATCACATTGGCGCAGGATGTGATTGCGCTCAGCGATGCCCTCGGCATCGACGCGATGGCCGAAACCATCGCCAGTCGCGGCGATGGTCCATACGAAGCGGATCTGGCCCGGCTCGTCTCGGCCAACGCTGCCGCGCTGATGGAGGGCATCGGCGCGACGGTCGACCGCGAGACGATTTTGGCGCTGGAGCCCGATCCGCCGGTGACGCTGGACGAGGCGGCTTGCGACGAGGCGTTCCTCGCCATCGCCGACATGATCGACATGCGCACGCCGTTCACGCAAGGCCATTCGCGGATGGTATCGGAGTTGGCCGCGGGTGCGGGAAGACGGACCGGGCTGCCCGGGACTGACGTGCGCGCGCTGCGCTGGTCGGGCTGCATCCATGATATCGGCGAACTGGTGGTGCCGGTGGCGACCTGGATGCGCAACGGCCCGCTGTCGGTGCGAGAGCGCGACGCGGCGCAACTGCACGCGTATTACGGTGAGCGGGCGCTGGCTTCCTTCGGCCGCGGCGGCGACGCGATGGGCGCGCTCGTGCTGCGCCATCACGAGCGCCTGGACGGTTCGGGATATCACCGCAAGGTCAGCGGCTCCGATCTGTCTCCGGCGGCCAGGATCCTGGCTGCCGCCGAGGCCTTTCAGACGTCGCGGGAGGAGCGCCCGCACCGCAAGGCGCTGTCCAGCGAGGCGGCGGCGACGCAGTTGCGTGCGGCTGTTCGTGACGGCTGTATCTGCCCCGACGCTGCCGAGGCCGTGTTGTCCTTCGCCGGACAGCAGTCGCGCCGGGCTTTGCCGCAGGCGCTAGCCGGCATGACGCGGCGCGAAATCGAGGTGCTGCGCCTGATCGCCGCCGGCCTTACGGCGAAGGAGACGGCTCGCAAGCTCGGTATCTCGCCCAAGACCGCCGACCACCACATCCAGAGCGTCTACTCCAAGGTCGGCGTGACCACGCGTGCCGGTGCCGCGCTCTATGCGGTCGAGCACGGCCTTGTCCGACCGGGCGAAATGCCGGCATAGGGAATCCACCCCATGTGCGCCCGTTCCGGCGCGCGCATCGTGATCCTGTCGATGGACCAATGGTGGCCGCGACCGACAGGAGGAAATCAGATGCTTCTCGCAACGACCAAGGTGGCGGACGTCGACCACTTCATCCGCATCTTCTCGACCAAGGGCGCCGACAAGCGCCGGCTGCATGGCTCGAACGGCGCAACCGTGTTCCGCGACCCGAGCGAACCTGACCGCGTCTGGGCGATCTTCGACTGGGACGCCGAGGGTTGGAAGAATTTCGTGTCGGATCCGGAGGTTCCCGCGATCCTGCAGGAAGCCGGCCATGTCGGCAAGCCGCAAGCGGCGCTGCTGCTGGGCCACTACGAGGCCTGAGAGTCCATCTTGCGCGCCGCCTGCCTTTGGCGGCGGCGCGCCCAACGAATCCCCCAGAAACGGAGAAATCAGATGGATCCGAAACCCATCAAGATCGGCCTTATCGCCGAGCTCACCGGCCCATTGTCCTTCATGGGCATCGCCAATGCCAACCTCACCACCATGCTTGTCGACGACATCAACGCCAAAGGCGGCCTCCTCGGCCGCCCGGTGGAGCTGGTCGTCGAGGACGGCGAGACCGTCGAAAGCGTCGCCAAGGCAAAGGCTGCGAAACTAGTCGACGTCGACAAGGTCGATGTGGTTGTCGGCGGCATCTACAGTTCGACCCGCCTGGCCATCAAGAGCGAGGCGGTCACCCGGGGCAGGACGCTTTACATCTATACCGAGCAGTATGAGGGGCAGGAAAACGATCCGCTGATTTTCTGCACCGGACCCGTTCCAGCTCAGCAAGTCGAGCCGCTGATACCGTGGCTCATGAACAACACCGGAGCGAAGCGGTTCTATTTTCCATCGGCCGATTACATCTGGCCGCATTTGCTGAACAAGGCCGCGAGCCGGGCGGTGCTCGCCAATGGCGGCGAGATCGTCGGCGAGGAGTATTTTCCGCTGGACACCGTCGATTTCCGGCGGACGGTGCAGCAGATCATGGCCAGCGGCACCGACGTGGTTTTCAACACCATCGTCCCGCCGGGGCTGACACCGTTCCTCGAAGAACTGCACAAGGCCGGCTTCGGCAAACGCGGCGGCCGGATCGTCTGCACCTACTTCGATGAGAACTTCTTCAACCTGGTGCCGTCCGAGCAGATCGAGGGCCTCTACAGCTGCCTCGACTATTACCAGGAACTCGACGAACCGTTCGGCCGCGCGCTGTTGCGCCGCTACAGTGAACGGTTCCCCGGCAGCGCTACCTTGACTGCCGGCAGCGGGTGCACTGGGCACTACCGGGCGATCAAGATGTGGGAAGCTGCCGTCAACGAGGCGGGCAGTGTCGAGCGCGACGCGGTCATACGGGCACTCGACCATGCTCGTATCGCCGAAGGCCCAGGAGGTGCGGCCGAGATGGTTCCCGGTCAGCATCACGTTCGCATGAATATGTACATCGCGCAGGCGCAGGGCGGTCAATTCCGGGTCGTGAGAAACTTGGGTCCGATCGATCCCAACGAGCGCGTGATTACCAACGAATTCCAGCCAAGCCAGGTGGGGTGACTGTCGGCACCTTTCTTTCAATTGGCAGGGCCGCCGAACGGTGCCTCCGTCCTGCCATCCATTTGGCCAGCAACGACGTTGCTGGCCAAATGGAGATTGCCAACGGAATTGCACCTTCTGGCCAGCGCATTCCCCGAACCTGATTGACACGGCCGTGCGTCGCGAACTCGCGCGTGGCCGGATATTCAGGGCCGCTCGCCGATGCTCCCGCGGTCCAGTCTTACGCCCGCCGCGCCGCCAGCCGAAGCCACGGCGCCAGATGGAACGCAGCCATCAACAGATACATCGGCACCATGCCGCCGAGCGCCGAGGCGCCCGACATGCACATCATGTCCCGGCCGTCATAGACAGCCGTGAGCAGCGCCATCGTGGCGAAGGTGGGAGCCGCGGCGAGGCAAAGCCAGTCGGCGAGGCCGAAGCCGCTCAGGCCGTTTGGGCGAGGGGCAGGATTGTCGATGCTCATGATATCCATCTTCTGATGCGGGCAGGGTTCGAGCCCGTTGGAACAAGCGTGAGGCGATCGGCTCCGGCGGCGCGTGGTTTGCGCCGCCGGAACCGCTTCACGCTCAGGCGTTCTTGTTGCGGAACGCCGCTTCGCCGGCATCCGACACCTCGACCCATCTCTGGTCGGGGGCGGCGCCTTCCTCGTAATTGTCGTGCCAGTTCCACCATTTGTAGGTCTGGGTCTGCGGATAGCCCTCGGGTGAATCCTCCCACACCTCCTGGCGGCCGAGCGGGGTGACGTCGAGATAGCTCCAGACGGTGCCAAAGGCTTCGTCGCCGCGGTTGTTGACGAAATAAGTTCGGAAGATGCGCTTGCCGTCATGGATGAAGACGTTGTGGCCATGCCATTCGTCGACGCCGAAATCCTTATCCCAGCTATCGGTGATGGTGTACCAGGGCATCTTCCAGTCCATGCGCTGCTTCAGCCGCTGGATGTCGGCCTGCGGCGCGCGCGAGGCATAGGCAAGCGTGGTGTCGCGGGCGTTGAGATGGGCGAGGTTGCCGACCTGGTCGGCGCCGAGCGAGCAGCCGCGGCACGCATGTTCGGGCCAGCCATAGACGCCGGGCTCGAAGAAGGCGCGGTAGACGACGAGCTGCCGGCGGCCTTCGAAGAGGTCGAGCAGGCTCATCTTGCCGTTCGGGCCTTCGAACACATAGTCCTTCTTGACTTCCATCCACGGCATGCGGCGTCGTTCGGCGGCCAAAGCATCGCGGGCGCGGGTGAGGGCCTTTTCCTTCACGAGCATCTCTTCATAGGCGCCTTCCCACGCTTCCTGCGAAACGACCGGCGGTGTCTTCATATGTTGGGTCATTGCTCTTGTCCCGTTCTTGGGTTTGGTTGGGGGTGACGAGGACAGACATAGGGCCGCATCCGGCGATGGTGAGAGTTACAACTGTGACGCGATTTGCTGCGGCGGGCTTTGAGGCGACGGCATGGACTCGCTGATCAACGCCGCCGGCCGCGCGCTCGCGGCAGGCGATCCGCTCGGCGCCTTGAAGCGCGTCGCGCTGCGCGACGACGCGCCGGCGCTGGCGCTGCGCGGCATTGCGATGGCGCAGCTCGGCGATTTCGCCAAGGCCAAGGCGCTGCTGAAGGACGCCGCCCGCGCCTTCAGCCCTAGGGAAGCGGTGGCGCGCGCCCGCTGTGTCGTCGCCGAGGCCGAGATCGCGCTGGTCTCGCGCGACCTCGGCTGGCCGGAGAAGGCGCTGCGGTCCGCCCGCGCGACGCTGGCCGCGCATGGCGACCGGCTGAACGCCGCTTATGCCGGCAGCCTCGAGGCGCGCCGCCTCATCCTGATCGGCCGCCTCGACGAGGCCGAGCGCCTGCTTGCCGACTTCGATCCGACGCCGCTGCCGCCGGTGGCGCGCGTCGCGCATGAACTGGCCGCGGCCGGAATCGCCGTCCGGCGCCTGAGGACAAAGGCGGCGCGCTCGGCATTCGGCCGGGCATCGCTTGCCGCCTATCAAGCCAACATCCCGGCATTGAAGGCCGAAGTCGAAGCGGCGTCCCTGGTGCTGAACACGCCGGTGGGCCGGCTGATCGCGCGCGGCGCGGAGAAAGAGTTGCTGCTCGACAAGGTCGAGGCGCTGCTGGGGTCGGGCGCGCTGGTCATCGATGCCTGCCGCAACGTCGTGCGCGAAGGCGGCACCGTGGTCTCGCTGGCGACCCGGCCGGTGCTGTTTGCGCTGGCGCGCACGCTCGCCGAAACCTGGCCGGCGGATGTCCCGCGCGAGACATTGCTGAGGCGCGCGTTCCGGGCGAGGCACGCCGACGAGTCGCACCGCGCGCGGCTCAGGGTCGAGATGGGGCGGCTCCGCGCCGAGCTCACCGGCTTGGCCGAGATCAATGCGACAACAGGTGGCTTTGCGTTGACGCCGCTGAACGCCGCCGAGATCGTCGTGCTGGCGCCGCCGGTCGAGGATGAGCATGGCGCGGTGCTTGCCTTCCTGACCGATGGCGAGGCCTGGTCGAGCTCGGCGCTGGCGATCGCGCTTGGCGCCAGCGCGCGCACCGTGCAGCGGGCGCTGGAGCAGTTGTCGGCCGAGCACAAGGTGCAGGCGGTCGGCCGCGGCCGGGCGCGCCGCTGGATGATGCCGCCGATGACCGGATTCCCGACTGTCTTGTTACTCCCCGGTCCGCTGCCGAGCGAGTAGTTTGCCGCCATTGTTCGAACGGAGATCGAAAATGAAAAGAGCCGCCGCCGAGATCCTGCGCGAATATGGTCCCTTTCCGGACGCCGAGCGCGTCAATGGTGTCACCTATGACGGCAAGAATGTCTGGTTCGCCACCGGCGACAAGCTGAAGGCCCTCGACCCGGAGAGCGGCACCATCGTGCAATCGGTCGACGTCGCCTCGCATGCCGGAACCGCTTTCGACGGCGAGCACCTCTACCAGATCGCCGAGGACCGCATTCACAAGGTCGACCCAAAGACCGGCGAGGTCGTCGCCACCATTCCCGCGCCGGGCAATGGCGGCGATTCAGGCATGGCCTGGGCCGAAGGTTCGCTCTGGGTCGGCGAATACAGGGCCCATAAGATCCACCAGATCGATCCTGAAACGGGCGAGGTGATCCGTAGCATCGAGTCGAAACGCGTCGTCACCGGCGTCACCTGGATCGACGGCGAACTCTGGCATGCCACTTGGGAAGGTGAGGAGGGCGATCTGCTGCGCATCGATCCCGAGACGGGCGACGTGCTGCAGGAGGTCGCGATGCCCTCCGGTGTATCGGGACTGGAATCAGATGGCGACGGCTGTTTCTTTTGCGGCGGCGGCAGCAGCGGCAAGATCAGGGCCGTGCGCCGGCCGGGATACGGCGCCGGCAAATAACGGATGGCCGGAACGGGCGGCCCGGTCAGGCCGCCTCGCGTGCCGGCCGGCTCATGGGCTTGCCGGAGGCCTTGGCGGCTGTCGGCCTGTCGAAATGCGCCCAGGCCGGCCGCTCGAACAGGAAGGTGCCGAAGCCGACGCGCTGGACGATGAAGTAGAGCACCACCGGGCTTATGACCGAAACCAGCAGCACCGCCAGGCTCAGCACGCCGGTATCGGTCAGCAGGCCGCTCGCCAGCATGACGCCCCGGAAGATCGACATCGGGATGGTGAAGGCGACATAGACGACCAGCGAATGCTCGCCGAGCCAGCGCAGCCATTCCATGGAAGCGAATTTTGACAGGAAACCGCCGGCAACGCAGAGCGCCACGGCGCCGGCGACGGCAAGCGACAGATGCAGCGGCGGCCATGCCGCCAGTCCCATCTGCATGCCGACCGGTTGCATCGCATAGCCCGGCGAATAGACGAGCAGGCCGTTGACGATCGCCCAGGCGAGCAGGCCGAGAACGGCGACCGCCCGCCGATCCTGCGTCCACGCCACCAGCCGGAATATCAGCGGCGCGAGCACGAAGCCGAGATAGAAGAACACGAAATAGGCCGCGAACTGCTCAAGCGCGTAGCTGTCCGGCTTCGGCGCCCACATCTGCAGCGCGGCGGCAGCCAAGATGACGATCCAGTGCGGCACGCGAAGCTCGCGCAGCACGCGTATGACGATCCCGAACACCGCCAGCATGTAGATGAACCACAACACGCCGTATGGCTGGACGGCGGCCATCGCGAGATCATGCAGCATGCCGGCGGGGTCGCGGCTGAAGATGCCGATCTTCAGCCCGATCGAGATGATCGCCCAAAGCACGTAGAAATAGAGGTAGTGGACGACGCGGCGGTCGATATAGCGCCGCCATGGCCGGTCGATCACCTGCGACAGGAACAGGCCCGAGATCAGGAAGAATTCCGGCATGCGGAACGGTGTCGCGAAGCCGATGACATAATGCAGGAAGCCGACGCCGCCGGTGTATTCACCGGTGTTGTAGGCGGCATACATCATCACCACCAGAATGATGGAAAGACCTTTTGCCGTATCCACCCACGGCATGCGGTTCGGGTTGCTCATGCGCGATCTCGAGGAAATGTACCTGTTCAGATTGTAGCTGACCGGCGCATCCCGCGCAGCATCAAGCTTCCATTAACGTAAACGCGGTCCTCGTTTCGCAGGCGGTCTCAACTGTCGCCCGATGTCGGAACCACGGTGGCGGAACGCGGCTCACGCATCGTCACCGCGACGATCGCGCCCGACAGGAAGGTCAATGCGGCAATGGCCGCAATCGCGGCGACGAAGCCGAAGAAGTCGGCGATCAGGCCGGCGGACAGCGCCCCGATCGCGTAGCCGAGATCGCGCCAGAAACGGTAGACGCTGAGCGAGCGCGCCCGCCAGGAGGGATGCGATGCGTCCGACACCGCCGCGATCAGGCACGGATAGACCATCGCGGTGCCGAGACCGAGCAAAAGGCTGGCCAGCAGCCACCAGCCGAAATTGCGGGTCATGGCGGTGGTGAGAAGCCCCGCTGCCTGCACCCACATGCCGGCGACGATCAGCCCCTTGCGGCCCCAGCGGTCGCTTAGCGGCCCGGTGGCGACCTGCAAGATGCCCCACACCGCCGGATAGATCGCCTTGAGGATACCGATGCGCTCGATGCCGAGCCCATTGGCGGCGAAGAAGAGCGGAAACAGCCCCCAGCTCATGCCATCGTTGAGGTTGTTCACCAGGCCGGCTTGCGACGCGGCGAACAGATTGCGATCCCCGAACGAGGTCAGCATGAAAATCTCGCGGAAGCCGAGCGGGGAAGCTTGTCTTGGATGGTTGGCCAGCTCCAGCCGCAGATGCTCGCGCGTGTCGCGCACGAGTAGGATCGACAGCGCCGCACCCAGGATCGCGTAGCCGACGCCGAGATAGATCGGCACGGGACGAAAGCCGTAACGGCTCGCGAGATAGCCGGTAAGGAAAGCGGTGACGCCGACCGCGAGGTAACCGGCGAACTCGTTGAGGCCGACGGCGAGCCCGCGCGACTTCGGTCCGACCAGGTCGACCTTCATGATCACCGTCATCGACCAGGCGAAGCCCTGGTTGATGCCGAGGAGCGCGTTGGCGGCGACGATCCAGCCCCAGCTCGGCGCCCAGATGATGATGAACGGCACCGGCAGGCCGAACAGCCAGCCGAGGATCAGCACGCGCTTGCGGCCCCATCTGTCGGCAAGCTGGCCGGAGACGAGGTTGGCGCAGGCCTTGACCACCCCGAAGCTGACGATGAAGGAGACGACCAGCGTGGTCGACGCTACGCCGAACTCCTCCGCGCCGATCAGCGGCACCACGGTCCGCTCGATGCCGACCATGCCGCCGACAAAGGCGTTGATCAGCACCAGGAGCGAAAACTGCTTCCAGTTGGCCTTGAGGCCGAGCGCGACGACAGACGCCGCTATGTTCAAGATTTCGCTCCGGCGTTGACGGCCCGGGTCCGGGCGGCCTGCGGCGGCGGGGGAGGGATGTCGGCGGTCATGGCGGCGACGAACTCACCCTCGTCCTCGATGCGGAAGGCCTTGTTGAAGCGTCGCTCGAAGCCGATGGTCGATGTCGGCTTGCCGCTCAGCGAGCGGCCGCAAACCGAGCCGGAATAGGCGCCGGGTAGCACCTCGATATGGTCGGCCAACTCCTTCAGGCGGCGCACACTGGCGTAAAGCGCGCGCGCCCCGTCTTCGGCGCTTGAAGCAAGCTCGGTACGGCCGAGATCGCCGACCATCAGCGTGTGCCCGGTGAGCACGAACCAGGGTTCGGCCGACCGCGTCCGGTCGGTGACCAACAGGCTCAGATGCTCCGGCGTGTGGCCCGGTGTATGCAAGATCGTCGCCGTGACATTGCCGAGCTCGAGCACCTCGCCATCCTTGACACGCCGGAACGGGAAGCCTGCTTCGGCCCCTTCGAACAGCACGTATTCCGCGCCCGTCGCCTCGGCCAGCGAGCGTCCGGCCGAGATGTGGTCGGCATGGATATGCGTGTCGACGACATAGAGGATGCGCATGCCTGTCGCGCGCGCCGCCTCGACATAGGGCGCGATGTCGCCGAGCGGATCGACCACGGCCGCGGAAGCCTTGCCGCCGCAGCCGAACAGATAGGAAGCGGCCACCGGGTCGGTGTGCAGGAACTGCCTGAGAATCATCGCTTTTTCCTCCGAACAGGCGAACGTGTCAGGCAGCGTGCCCTTGCTTGACAGTCTGAGCTGAAACTGTCATTCAACAATTCTATTGAATGACGATGCGTTAGCGAAAAGGCTATGTCAATCCGCAATCCGAAACAGGCGCTGTACGAGCAGTTCTCGATCGTCGCCAAGGCGCTCGGCCATCCGCTGCGCCTGGAAATGATCGAGCATCTGGCGCAAGGCGGGCGCAGCGTCGAGGCGCTCGCCGCGAAGCTTAGCCAGCCGGTTGCCAACATCTCCCAGCATCTACAGGCGCTGCGCCGCGCCGGCATCGTCTCGGCCGAGCGCGACGGTAAATTCGTGCATTATTCGCTGGCCGATGACAGCGTGCTTTCCGCCTTCGCCGCTGTGCGCGGCGTCGCCGAGCGGCAGCTCGCCGAGGTCGACCGCATCGTGCGCGGCTATTTCGACGCGCGCGACGACATGCGGCCGGTCACGCGCGACGAGCTTCAGACGCTGATGCGCGACGGACTGGTGACGCTGATCGACGTCCGCCCGAAAGACGAGTTCGCGCTCGGCCATGTGCCGGGCGCCATCAATGTCCCGCTGGGGAAAGTCAGGGCCTGGTCGACCGACGCCGCTATCGGCCGCGAAATCGTCGCCTATTGCCGCGGCCCGTGGTGCGTGATGTCCTTCGAGGCAGTCGCGGCGCTGCGCGCGCTCGGCCATTCCGCGCGCCGGCTGGAGGACGGCATGCCGGAATGGAAAGCCGCCGGCCTGCCGGTGGCAGTGGTTGCCTGATCGTGGCCAATTAGGCTGTGAACCCATAAACGGGGAGGTCCGCACCTAGGTGGAAAGCGGACGCGCGACTTAGTGCCCTGCCGCCTTGGAGAACATATTCATCACAATTACGCCTGCCACTATCAATCCAATTCCCAGCAGTGCGGGCACGTCCAACTTCTGTCCCTGGAACACCCAAGCAATTGCAGTGATGAGCACGATGCCTGACCCCGACCAAACGGCGTACGCGACGCCCGTTGGGATCGTCTTTAACGTCTGTGATAGACAGTAAAATGCGATTGCGTAGGCGACCGTCGTGATGATGGTTGGGACCAGTCTCGAAAAGCCGTCCGACTGCTTCATAAAGCCGGTGCCGACGACTTCGGCTACAATCGCACCCGCTAGGTAAAGGTAGTTCATAGTCGCTCCTGTTGGTGACGGAGCGAACCACGAGGCCACGCGCCATCACCCATCTTGGGATTTTGACGCCGTGGCGGGGAAGAACCCTTACGGGCGCAGGAGACACCACCCTGCTACTCTATTCTCGGCGCACATACTCTACACCACGGTGCTCTCATCGTCACGTCTCCGAAGGGGGCCGACCGGCAGTTTTCAGATCATGTCGACTCTGATTCAGCATCGGCATGAGCCGCTACGCCGAACGCTCGCAAGCGGATAGACCGCTGAGCGCCAGTTGCAGACGCTTGATGACAAACTGGTGAATGCCTTAAGCGGGACCGCGAGCGGATTGGCAGGTCTCCACCCTTTCCGCTACGCCAGACCCTGGCAAACCATCTCGACCGCTTAGTAGGTGATCTTCGGGTACCAGTCGGTCCCGCGACCTTCCGGCGTCCAGTCCAGGACGTTCCACAGCATCATCAAGTCCGGCTCGGTTGTCGGGTCTTTGCCTGGATCGGCTGACTCGAAACCCAATTCCGCGCCCCAGAAGTGCCGGATGGTTCCGTCGCGCCGGGTGAAGACGTTTTCGGCGGCGGTGTCGGTCCCATCGTCCATGATCGCGTGGTAATCCCGGCTAAAATTCCCGTTGACGTCGGCGTAGAAAGGCAGGTTCTTCCAGCCACGCTCTACCTTGAAGGCGATCTGCCGCTCGATGGCCGAAAGGCCGACGACGGCGAGGGCAATTCGCTGGCGGAGGTGGTCGGCATTGCCGTCCAGGCAGCTCAGCAGAGCGGTGCACATGGGGCAAGGGCGCTGGCGCTTGGGGCCATACATCCAGTTGTAGACGAACAGAGTGTCCTTATCGCCGAAGAGCTCCTCGAAGCCGACGGGATTGGCGCCGGCCACGCTACTGGCTTCGCCGATGAATTGATAGTCGCCCTTCACCTCGCCGCCAGGCGGCAAGGCGCGACGCTGGGCGGCGACGCGCGCGATATGGCGGTTGAGTTCGATCTCCTCGATCAACAGGGCCTCGCGCGCCTTGCGGTACTCGACGCTCTCGTTCGGCTGGCGGGCGCGGTTCTTGTGAGCGATCGCAGCAGCGGGTTGCAAGGCGGAACCGTCGGCCATGACGTTGTCTCCTTTCCAATCCCTTTCAACTGGTCACCCGTCTTAGGGTTCCGCCCGGATTGCTGCTGCGCGCGATACGCCGACTGTCGTATCAGACGGTACTTTATTGCGCTTCGTAGAGTTCCAACGGCAATCCATCCGGGTCGCTAAAGAAGGTGAAGCGCCGATCCGTATATGGGTCGATCCGGATTGGCTCTACGGCAACGCCGGCGGCCTCCAGGCGCACAACTACGGCTTCGAGGTTCCCCACAGCAAATGCCAAGTGCCGCAGCCCTGTCGCCTCTGGATAAGACGGCCGCGGCGCTGGGGCAGGGAAGGAAAACAATTCTAGCTGGGCGGATCCGATCCGCAGGTCAGCCTTCCAGGACTGCCGCTCCTCCCGATAGACCTCGCGGATCAGGTCCAGGCCGAGGAGCTCGACATAGAACCGTCGCGACCGATCGTAGTCGGTGCAGATAAGCGCGACGTGGTGAATGGCGTCCAGCATCTTTCGAAGTCTAGCCAAGCGGGGCTTTGGGGCCAAGGTCACCACTTTGTTGCCGCCGTCGCTGACAGACGGCGGACACCGTGCTGACCCGTGGCCCGCTTGGTCGCAGGCGGGCTGATGCCCAGCGCTCCCTGGTCCTCTACCGTACTGATATGGATTTCTGTCGGCACAATGGCAGCGCCTTATCCTCATTGTCCACCCTGCACGTCTACCGGGCAGGACAATCACGCAACCAGCCAGCCTTCTCGATCGGCGTCGGGAGGCCCTCTGTTGTCGGCATTACGCAGCCGCCCCGCCAGAGCACCGCGCTCCAAAAGGGCTGACCTCAGTAACCGAGACTTGGCGCTCGTACTCCACTGCAAGTTTTACAGGCGCAACTTTTCTACGCGAAGAGGAAGTCTGATTCGGTGATGTGAGCTGCCGCCGTCTCGCCCACCGCCACATTTAGGTCGATTGTACCGGCGTCGTCGCTGAAACCGACAATGAGCCCGCTGCTGCCGGTGTCGACTTTCACCACTGCTCCCTCGGCGGATATGTTGTGTGCGTGCAGATAGTCGAGAGCTGCCTGAGACGAGGCGAAAGTTCCGCTACTACCGGAAGCGTCGTTAAGGATCAAAGCGATGTGCCGCGATTCATGCAGATCGATTTTATCCTCGCCATGCTTGAATCCCTGGATGGTGTCCTGCACGGTCGCCGATGAGTCGCCCGAGAAGAAGACAAAGGTGTCCCGGGCGCCGTCCCCGGTGGTGATGCCGTTATTCGCCGACATCCAGTCCGCGCCTGCGCCGCCGAGGATGATGTCGGCGCCCCTGCCGCCATAGATGGTATCGTTCTGGTCTCCACCCAATATCGTGTCATTCCCGGCATCGCCGTATAGGGTGTTGGTACCGTGACTATCTTCTACCACGTCATCGCCGGCACCGCCGTGGATGGTGTCGTTACCGCTGGTGGGGGAGGTGGCGGTGTCGTCGCCGTAGAGGGTATCGTTGCCGGCACCGCCGTCGATATAGTCGTCGCCGGCGTTGCCGAAGATCGTGTCGTTGCCGGCACCGCCGTAGAGTGTGTCGTTCGTGTCGCCGGGAGTGTGATCCTGACCGTCGCTCGGGCGAATCCCGCTGCCGCCGTAGATAGTGTCGTCCCCGGTACCGCCGTAAATCACGTCGCTGTCGATACCGCCTCGGATTGTGTCGTTGTCAGCGCCGCCATTGATCGTGTCGTTGCCGGCGCCGCCGTCGAGAAGATCATCCCCGGCCCCGCCGGTGATAAAATCGTTGCCGTCATCGCCGTTGAGGGCGTCGGCACCGGCGCCGCCGTGGAGGAAATCGTTGCCGGGGCCACCGGAAAATAGGTTGGTGAGATCGTCACCGATCATTCGGTCGGAGAAAGCCGAACCGAACCAGGTGCCGGTGTATGTGAAATCGGTGGTGTATGCGGTCCCGCCGGCGAAATAAGCTGCCTCGTTGGTGACTGTCGCGCTCGGCGGGATGTTCTCTTCTAATTGGACTGTGTGGGTGTGCAGATTCAGATCGACACTCGCCGTCGACTGCGAGAAATCCGGGCCGACTGATACTAAGACTGGCTTTTTAGTCATGGTATTCATCTCCCTGTTGTGCACAAGATTGTGCGCGTTGTGGCGCTACACTGCGGATATGAAATATGTGTCTTTGGTCTAGGTTCTCCTTTGTTGTGAAAAGGACGCGTACGGAGCTGTTTAAGATTTCATTTCTCGCGCAATGAGCGACGGATATTTTGCGTGAGCGGTTCGGCAAGATATGCCAGCACGGTGCGGGTGCCGGTCTTGATCATGGCCTCGCTCGACATACCCGGCAGCAGACTTTGTCCACGCCGCCGAGCCCGTCGGAGATTTGGAAGCCGTCTGTATTATCGCCGCCCGAGGCCGAGGTGTATGGAGGCGGCCAGGTCGGCTCTGATACCGCTTCGGGCACCCCCTGAACCGCGCACTCCCTACCTCTGTCCGCATACGTGTATCTCACTATCAGGTGTTGGGGGGGCGACTTGTGCGCCGCCCCTCACTGTAGGTTACACCAGAGCGCCGAAGAGGAAGTCCGCCTGTGTGATATGCGCCGCCGCCGACGCGCTTACCGACACGTTGAGGTCGAGAGTGCCGGCGTCGTCGCTAAAACTGACGAGGTCGACGGCAGAACCGTCGATGACCTTTACTACTGTACTCTCGACAGAGAGATTGTGCGCGTGGAGATAATCGATAGCCGACTGTGCCGAGTTAAAGTTGGGGCCTTGCAGGAACGCGGTGTCGTGAGTGTCCCTCAGGTCGAACTTATCGTCACCGTGTTTGAAGTCGGTGATGACGTCATGTTGGCCGGCGACGAAGGTGTGGCTGTGGAAGACGAAGGTGTCGCTACCCCCGCCGCCCGTCAGGGTGTCGCTGCCGGAATTGATCGAGAAATTTGCCCTACCCCCTTCGATGGTGTCGTTGCCGGCCCCACCGTTGATGGTGTCGTCACCGATAAACCCGACGATAGTGTCGTTGCCCCCGTCACCGTACAGGAAGTTAGCTCTGCCGGACGGGAGAAACATGACGTCACCTTCGATATAATCATCACCGGCACCGCCGTGGATGGTGTCGGTGCTGTTGCGATTCATAGCGCCGTTGTCGCCGTAGAGGGTGTCGTTGCCGGCCCCGCCGTTGATAGTGTCCTGGCCCTCGCTGCCGGTGATGGTGTCGTTGCCAGCGTCGCCATTGAATATGCCGCCGTCACGGCCGGCCCTGATAAAATCGTTGCCGCCACCGCCATTGACTATGTCGACACCGGGGGAGTAGTGGGCTTGGCTGTCGTCACTGGTATAGATGGCGTCATCACCGGCCCCGCCGTAGATGATATCGTTACCGTCACCGGCTCTGATAAAGTCGTTACCGTCACCACCTTTGATGGTGTCGTCGCCGGCGTTGCCGTAGAGGGAATCGTCGCCGGCGTCACCGGCAATAGAATCGTTGCCGTCACCGCCTTCAATCCAATCGTTACCGCCGCCGCCGTATATGAAATCGTTGCCGCCGCCGCCGAGAAGATGGTTGAGGAGATCGTCGCCGATCATTCGGTCTGAGAATTCCGAGCCGGTGTAAACACGGAGATAATCCCCGGTGGGGTTGGTGAAGTCGGTGGTGTAGGCGATGCCGTTACTGCCGGCGAAGTAAGCGGACTCGTCGACGACTGTCGCGCTCGGGGGGTTCTCTTCGAGCTGCACTGTGTGGTTATGCAAGTTCAGGTCGACGCTGGCCGCTGACAGCGAGAAATCCGGGCCAATTGATACTAAACCTGGTTTCTTAGTCATGGTATTCACCTCCCTATTGTGCACGCAATTGTGTGCGCTCAACTCTATAGTGTGGTATAGTGAGAATGATACGCACGTTTGTCACAGGTGTTTACGCAATTTTACATTACTTCTCACGCAAAGAGCGACGGATGTGTTGTGTGAGCGGTTCGGCGAGATAAGCCAGCACCGTGCGGGTGCCGGTCTTGATCATGGCCTCGCTCGACATGCCCGGCAGCAGCCTGCGACCGTCAAGCTTGGCCAGTTCGCTCTTGTTGATGATCACCGTCGCGGAGAAGTAGGGAGCGTTCGTGCGCTCATCCACCAATCGATCGGCCGACACCGTTTCCACAACTCCGCTGAGCTGCGGCAGGTTGTATTTGGCGAAGGCCGGGAAGCTGACATAGGCCGTCTGGCCAGGGGCGATCGTCTCGACGTCTTCGGGCTTGACCATTGTCTCGATTACCAGCTTCTCGCCGAGCGGCACGACCGTCATCAGCGTGTCGCCGGGTTTCACCACACCGCCCGTCGTGTGGACTTTCACGTCCATCACGATTCCGTCGACGGGGGCGGTGATGTCGGTGCGCTTGAGGACATCCGCGGCTGCGCGCGCTTGCTGCCGGAAGTCGAACAGCTCCGCCTCGACTTTGCTCAATTCGTCGACGGAATCGTTCAATTGCTGAGTTGTTAGGTTGAGGATTTGCATATCGATTTCGGCGATAGAGCTGCGGGCGCGAGCGATCGACGCGATATTCGTGGCGCGTTCTCCCTCGGTCTGTCGCTGTTGCTGGGTAAGCGTCAGGTTGCGTTCGCGGGTGGTGAGCCCCTTGCTGAGCAAAGTCTCGAGGTCTTTGTTCTCGTTCACGAATGCCGCGATCCGCTTGTCCTCGGTCGCGATAAGCTGTTGCAGTCCGGCAATTTGCTCGGCGGTCTGCTGGCGGCGTTCGTCGAGGATTGCCTTCTCGTCCTTCAGGTTGCGGTGCTTCGCGTTGAAGACGTCACGTTGAGTGGCCACCGCGTCCTTGACGGCAGGGTCCGGGTTGTCGAGCAATGCCTGGTCGAACTCGATCGTGTCCTTGCCATCGCGTTCGGCCCTGAGACGGGCGACGAGTGCCTCGCGTGTGGCGATCTTGTTTTGGATCGAGTCCAGTTGAGCCTTGGCTTGCGTGTTGTCGAGACGGATGAGCACTTTGCCCTTCTTGACGACATCGCCGTTGACGGCGTCCAGTTCGGCGATAATGCCGCCCTCGAGATGCTGAACGAGTTTGCGGTCTCCGTCGACCTTGACCACTCCGGTCGTCACCGCGGCGCTGTCGAGCGGTGCCAAGGCCGCCCAGCCGCCGGCCACGCCGAAGAACAGGAACATGATTGAGAAACCGGCGTTCGTGACGGCTCTGAGACGGAGCGGTTGCAACGTCGGCGGGGGTGGCAGTGGCTGGGGGAGAGCGACTATGTTCATATCGTTGTCTGCTGGGTTTGCGCGGGTCATGACGTGACCGCCGTGACGTGAGTGGTGTTGGGCAACTGGGCCACTCTCCTGGCGCGGGCGGCGAGTTCGTTGAAGACCGTGTCACGCGCCCCGAATAATTCTTGTCTGCCCTGATTGAGCACCAGCACCTTGTCGACTTTCTCCATGATGCTTGGGCGGTGTGCGATCAGGATGATTGTGGTGCCCGTCGCCTTGACTGCGCTGATGGCGGCGATCAGCGCGTCTTCGCCATCGCGGTCGAGGTTGGAGTTCGGTTCGTCCAGGATGATGAGGGCCGGATCGCCGTAAAGTGCTCGTGCCAGCCCGATTCGTTGACGCTGTCCGCCCGACAGCGATGCGCCTGAGTCCCCGACTTGAGTTTCGTAGCCTTTCGGCAAGCCCTTGATCAATTCGTGAACGCCCGCCAGTTGCGCGGCCTTGACTACGTTGTTGAAGACCGCGGGACTGAGCTTCGCGAAGCGGGCGATGTTCTCGGTGATCGTACCGGCGAACAACTCGATGTCCTGCGGCAAATACCCGACGTGCCGACCACGGTCCTCGGCGGGCCACTCGGCGACGTCCATGCCGTCGAGCAAAGCGCGGCCGGCTGATGGTCGCCAAGCGCCGGCGATAACGCGGGCCAGGCTTGTCTTGCCGGATGCGCTCGGGCCGATGAGCGCCATCACTTCGCCGGGCTTGAGTTGGAAACTCACGCCTTTCAAGACAGGCTCACCACCACCCTGCCGGGCGAGGACAATACTCTCTGCCTCGAGCTTTCCTTGTGGGCGTGGCAAAGACCACACTGCTTTGGCCTCGGGTCGCTGGCCGACAAACGCGGTGAGACGCTTGTAAGCGGCGCGTGCCCCGAGTGTCGCCTTCCACGTGCTGATCGCTTGCTCCACCGGGGCCAGCGCGCGACCCATCAGGATTGAGGATGAGATCATGATGCCAGGAGAGGCCTCGTTCTGCAGCACCAGGTAAGAGCCAAGGCCGAGGATGGCCATTTGCAAGGCCATCCGCCAGAAACGTGCGACAGACGCGATAGCGCTGGCGCGGTTGCCGGCGGCGACTTGTCCGGCGCTCGCTTCATCCTGCTGCTCTTGCCATCTGGCGAGCAATGGCCGCAGCATGCCCATGGCCTGGACGACCTCGGCGTTGCGGACTGTCGAGTCAGCTCGGATGAAGGCCCTCACCTGTGCGTTGCCGGCCTCTGTGAGCGGTTTGCGGGTAGCGAGTTCGTTGAGCAATGCCAGCGCGAACAACACACACCCGCCGGCCAGCGCCAACCAACCGAGCCACGGATGCATGAAGAAGATGGCGATGAAGAAGATTGGCGCCCACGGTGCGTCGAGGATTGGGTAGATGCTCGGGCTGGTGAAGAAATTCCGCACTTGGTCGAGATCGCGCAGAGACCTCGTGCTGCCTTGACCCGGCGCGGCGGCCGACTGCTCTACTGACGCGGTCAACAGGACTGGGGCCAGCCTCGAGTTCATCCAGGCGCCTACGGTTGACAGCAGGCGGGCGCGTACCATTTCGAGCCCTGCCATTGTCAGGATCGCCGCGCAGGCCATTAACGACAGCGCTGCTAAAGTTTCCACGCTGTGGCTGGATAGCACCCGGTGGTAGACTTGAAGCATGTAGAACGAGCTGGTGAGCATCAGTATATTGATGCCGCCGCTGAACCAGATCAGCGGCGTTATGGCGCGTTTGGCCTCTTTCATCACTGCCTGCAGAGCAGGAGCCTGTTTGTTGCTTATTTGCATGACGGCGACCGCGCCCGTTCCGCGCGCCGCACGCTATCTTGCTTTTTGGCCTCTGAAATCCATCAAAGGAATGATGCGGCGCTACAAGCGTCCTCGTCTTTCGCTAACCGTTCGGGGTGTAACTGCCTTTGATAAAAACGCAGCGTGCGCTGGGCATTTGGGCAATCAGCAGATGCCCATGAGGTGGCGCGGGCCTTTGGTGCCAACAGTATTTCAGCTTTCAGGTGCCGGCATTCGTGCTTCGCGCCGCTGAAGGAGGCGTAAAGCGATCGTCCGCAGGCGAAACTGGCGGATACGGGTCAAAAAAGCCAACTATGTGTGATTGCAGGCCCGCCTGTGCTCAGGCGAGCCACTTCAATCGACCTAAAACCTCAGTCCTTGGCGCGTTCGACGTAAGAGCCGTCGGCGGTCATCACCACGACGCGCGTGCCGGCCGAGATATGTGGCGGCACGGCTGTGCGCACGCCGTTGGAGAGCATCGCCGGCTTGTAGGACGAAGACGCCGTCTGGCCCTTGGTGACAGGCTCGGTGTCGACCACCTCGAAGGTGGCGCGCTGCGGCAGCACCAGCGAGATCGGCACGCCGTTGAACTGCGCGAGCTGCACGGCCATGCCTTCCTGCAGATAGGGCGCCATGTCGCCGACCACGGCTTCCGAGGCCACGACCTGGTCGTAGCTTTCCGGGTTCATGAAGTGAAAGCCTTCGCCGTCGGAATAGAGGAAGGTGTGCTCGCGCTCCTCGACATAGGCGCGCTCGACCATTTCGGTCGTACGGTAGCGCTCCGAGACCTTCACCCCGTCGCCGATGCGGCGCATGTCGAGCTGGGTCACCGGCGTGCCCTTGCCAGGGTGGATGTTTTCGGCAAAGAGGATGACATAAAGCTTGCCGTCCTTATCGACGACGTTGCCTTTGCGTAAGGAACTGGCGATGACCTTGACCACGATATTCGATCCCGTTCGAGTTTTTCGGCCTGCAAGCGTCGATTTCCGCGAAGCGGCGACGGCGGCCATCGCGTGCGCCCTAGCGCATCTTGCGCCGAACCGCCAGCCTGTCGGGCGATTTTCCTGCCCATGACCGCCGCTTCGCCCTGGTGGACGCCGCATATCCATGCCGACCGCCGACCCCGGCTGATGGCGCGCAATGCCATCGCCGCCGCCCTGCGCGGCTGGTTCGCTCAGCGCGATTTCGTCGAGGTGACGACCTCGGGCCTGCAGGTTTCGCCGGGCAACGAGGCGCATCTCGCCGCCTTCGCCACCGAGGCGATCGAGCCCGACGCATCGCGCCGGCAGCTCTATCTCCACACCTCGCCGGAATTTGCCTGCAAGAAGCTGCTCGCCGCCGGCGAGGAACGCATCTTCAGCCTCGGCCCGGTCTGGCGCAACCGCGAGCGCGGGCCGTTGCATCACCCTGAATTCACCATGCTCGAATGGTACTGCGTCGGCGATACAGTTGAGCGCCTGATGGATGACTGCGCCGAATTCCTGGCGCTCGCCGCGGACAAGGCGGGCGCCAAGAGTTTCCGTTTTCGCGGCCGCGAGGCCGATCCGTTTGCCGAGCCGGAGCGATTGAGCGTGGCGGAGGCTTTCCTGCGCCATGCCGGCATCGACCTGCTCGCGACCCTATCGGCCGACGGCAGCACCGACCGCGACGCCCTTCACGAGGCACTGGTCCGCGCCGGCCTGCGCACTGCTCCCGACGACAACTGGGCCGACCTGTTCAGCCGGGTGATGGTCGAAAAAATCGAGCCGGTGCTGGGGCAGGGGCGGGCCACCATCTTGTACGGCTATCCGATTTCGGAAGCGGCGCTCGCCCGGCCGAGCGCTGAAGATCCGCGCGTTGCCGAGCGCTTCGAGCTCTATTGCTGCGGCGTCGAGCTTGCCAACGCCTTCGGCGAGCTGACCGATGCAGCCGAGCAGCGCCGCCGCTTCGCCGCCGAGATGGATGAGAAAGAGCGCGTCTATGGCGAGCGCTATCCGCTGGACGAGGATTTCCTCGCCGCTTTGGCCATCATGCCGCAAGCCAGCGGCTCGGCCCTCGGCTTCGATCGGCTGGTGATGCTGGCGACGGGGGCCGCAAGGGTCGACGAGGTGATCTGGGCGCCGGTGGCCAGCCACTGAGCTGCAAGCACTTCATGGCGCTGTCCTGTTCGCGCCGGCGTTTCCATCGCGCACCCTGGTCATGAACACGTCGTAGCCCTTTGGCCCCATGCGCGCACGCAATTCCTTGCTGGTCTGTGCTTCGCCGCACGCAGCGACGAGTTCGTCAAAATGTTCGCGCAGTATGTCCTGGATAACTGGATCGTTGAAATAGTCATGCCGGGAAACCCCGTCGGGGACAGGGGCGGCGTCCATTATCATCCAGAACGTGTCGGCGTGCGTGGAAACGAAATCGCGGGCACGCGACGCCAGAGTCCGGACCATTGCCTTCCTGTCTGCATAGGTGCGCGCGGCGGATTGTTTGCTGGTCGGCCTTAAGCCCGGGCCTGCCGGAATGACGCTGTAGCGATTCCTGCCGTGTATCCGATAGGCCGAAAGCGGTATGTCGATGCAAGCCGAGCCGCTCAACGCGCTCAGGAACGGCATGAAATAGTTGTCCGTGGACGTTGAGTTGACCACATTCAATATTGGCCGTGCCCGTTTCAGGAACGATAGTTTGTACATGTTCGCCGTACCTGGCGACCAATGCCACCCATATTCGTGTGGCGCGATGAGTGTCGATTGTCGCCACAACAGTTCCCGGTCAGACTGGCTTAACAAACGCGGCACACCCTCGGCGTCGCCGGGACACATCGCCGTGCCGGCCTTGCTATGCAAAAAGAATGCGTAGCTTGGCGTCAGCATGGCGCCGGTTCCATCAACCTCACAAACGCCGCCCGATGTCACCGCGATACGATCGCCGCAATCGAGGTGAAGCTGGACGTGAAACGCGGCGAAGTTCGCAAAAAGGAAATCGTCGGCATCGACGATACAGACCAACTCGCCCGACAGCCGGTCGATGACATGTAGGAAGCCACCCATTTGATTTAGGTTTCTATCCAGATATTCGATGCGCAACCTGTTGTCAGCGTTTTCGAATTGCCTGATCGCATCCCGACTTGAATCGGTCGAGGCGTTGTCGAGGACAACGCATTCGAACTCGGCGTAGTCTTGCGACAGAACGCTCGATATCGCCTGGCCGACATACTGGCCGTAATTGTGGTTGATGATGACGAAGCTGATCTTCGGCGCGGTCATTATCGCTTCCGCCCGATCCTCAGAGAGATGCGGACATCGCGGAACAGCGATTTCGACAGGACGCGCATCGGCATTCGGCCTCCGAAACCGGCTCTGAGGATGGATCTTGCCTGGGCTCCGGAAAACCGGGCCAGGACCTCTCTGCCGAACCTCCTGGCACCGAAAACAGACCTTAATCGCGGCGCGTTGCGCTTGAATATCTCGACCGCGATCTTGTCGCTGAAATAATCGCGCAACCTGTCGGGGTTTTCTCGCGTGACTCGGTCCACGACCGGCCAGAACTCGCCCCCTAAGAGCCAGTCGAACCTTTCGCTTCCTTCGATCAGATACTTGACGCTTTCATATGTGAATTTCCGCAATTTGGCCGCGTATTCTCTGGTACCGGTGCGAATGCCCTCCATGCTTTCGCCCGTGGCGAAATAATTGCTTGAGTGCAGGCGATAGCCGGACAAGGGCATGTCGATCAGCGCGCTGCCGGCAACCGCATGGCATATCGTATTGAAATAGCCGTCGGCCGACGTCATCCAAGGGTTGCCGCCATCGTCCAACCGCAACAGACGCAGGATCGAGGTGCGGAACATGTTGGCGCTGCCCGGCGCCCAGAACCAGCCGACGTGTCCACGCGGTATGGTCGCCGTGCTGATGTCGAGGAGCCGGTATTGCGACGGGGAGACGGTCGGCAGCCGCAGCACGGTCCGCTCACCTCGCAGGCCTCGCTGCGCGCCCGGTCTGTTCAGCCGGAGTTGCTGGTACGAGGCCGTCAGGGCTGTGCCTGTCGAGTCCATCTCTGCGACGTTGGCCGAAGTGAAGCCGACGCTTCGTTGCAATGCCATATGCACCTGGATGTGCGTCGAAGCGTAGTTGTCGAACAGCACGTCGTCCGCGTCCACGAAGGTGACGAATCCGCCGTTCACCTTCTCCAGAGCCCACAGCGCGGCGCCGAGCTGGCCGTGGTTCTGCGCCAGCGTCTCGACCCGGAAACGCGGATCGCCTTCGACATGCCGGGCAATCACCTCCGCGCTGTCATCGGTCGAGCCGTTGTTGATGACGATGCACTCGAAATGCGGGTAGTCCTGCCGGCGTATGGAATCGATCGTCGCGCCGACATAGCCGCCGTAATTCCAGTTGATGACGACGAAGCTGACCAGCGGCGGCGACAGCGCGCCGCCGGCGAGCCCGTCAATGTCGCGGCCGGCGATCGTGAATGACTTGGCCGCGACGATCTCGCTCTTGCGAATGACGATCTGCTGGCCCCGGTGCAACAGCTCGTATTCCCCGGCGACTTGGCTCAGGAAGGCTTCGATCCCTGCCTGGGGACGCCTGGCCATCGGCAGATCCGGCCCCCACAGGTAATCGTCCAGGATCATGACACCGTCATTGTCGAGCAGATCCCAGGCCAGTCGGGCATCGCTGTAGGCGGACGTGGCGCAATGGTCGCCGTCGACATAGACCACGTCATACAGCCTTCCTTCGCCGGCAAGGCCGGGCAGGATCGTTAACGAATGGCCTTTGCGTTTCTCGACCCGGCCGGCGAAGGGCTTGAGGTTGCGGTCGAAGCGTCGTTCGACCTCGGCCATATCCGATTCATGCTTCGAGCCAGGCTCGAGATGCTCTTCGCTGCCCTGGAAGCTGTCGACGCAGGTAATGCGGGATTTTGACAGGAATTGCAGGAAAAACAGCGCGGAACGCCCCTCGAACGAGCCGATTTCGAGTACAGCCGTCGCCGTGCCGGCCTTGTCGCCGAGAAGCTCCTCCCAAAGCTTCAGGTGATGGGAGGTCCAGTCATGGGTAAACTCTCCGTCGACAAAATAGTCCATCCTTCCCCCATTAGCCCGGCGCTGAAGCGCGCGCGGCCAAGCCCACTTCGTCAGAACGTGACACTGTTCCAGCGACCGGAACCCCTTCCGGTCGCTTTGGACGGTTTGGCCGCGATATCCTGATTGTCCTGAGCCCATTGCACAAGCGGCAATGGAACAATAGATGGTGCGTGAGCATCCAGCAGATGGTGCGTGAGCATCCACAGACGGTGCGTGAGCATCGATGGATGGGCGCGGGCGTGATCCCGACCTGACAGACCGCGTGAACAGACAGGAACAACCGCATGACCGATAAGCTCGACGCAGCGAAATTGACCGATCGCGTCGCGGCGCTCGTCGAGGCCGCAAGGCGCGCCGGCGCCGATGCGGCCGACGCGGTGGCGGTGCGCGGCCGTTCGGCCGGCGTGTCGGTTCGGCTGGGCAAGGTCGAAGGCACCGAATCGTCGGAGAGCGAGGACGTGTCGCTGCGCGTCTTCGTCGGCCAACGTGTGGCGAGCGTCTCGGCCACCGCCGCATCCGACCCGAAGGCGCTCGCCGAGCGTGCCGTGGCGATGGCCAGGGTTTCGCCCGAAGACCCGTTCCAGGGCCTCGCCGACCCAGCGCTGCTTGCCCGCAATTTGCGCGATCTCGACCTCTTTGACCCGACAGAGGTATCGGCAGACGAGCTGAAGGAAGCTGCACTTGCCGCCGAAGCGGCCGCGTTGGCCGTCAAGGGCGTCACCAATTCCGCCGGCAGCAGCGCCGGCGCCGGCTTGGGCGGCATGGTTCTCGCCACCTCGCATGGCTTTGTCGGCCAGTATGTCGCCTCGCGTTTCTCGCGCTCGACCAGCGTCATTGCGGGTGAGGGAACCGCGATGGAACGCGACTACGAATTCTCGTCGCGCCAGCATTTCGCCGATCTCGACACGCCGCAGGACATCGGTCGCAAGGCGGGCGAACGTACCGTTCGTCGCCTCGGCGCCCGCAAGGCGAAGACCGGCCCGGTCGACGTAGTGTTCGATCCGCGCGTCGCGCGCGGCATTGCCGGCCATCTCGCCGGCGCCATCAACGGCGCCGCGGTCGCTCGCAAGACCAGCTTCCTGCGCGACATGATGGGCAAGCAGGTGGCGTCGGCCGCGATCACCGTCACCGACGAGCCTTTGCGGCGGCGCGGCCAGGCCTCGCGCCCCTTCGATGGCGAGGGCATCGAGGGCGAGAAGCTGCTGATGGTCGAGAAGGGCGTCTTGAATCACTGGTTCCTGTCCACCTCGGCCGCGCGCGAGCTCGGCCTTGTCACCAACGGGCGCGGCTCGCGCAGCGGCTCGTCGGTTTCGCCGTCCTCGACCAACCTTGCCATCGAGCCCGGCGAGCGCTCGCCGGAAGATCTGATCGCGTCGTTGAAGAGCGGCTTCTATGTCACCGAGGTGTTCGGCCAAGGCGTCGACATGGTGACCGGCGAATACAGCCGCGGCGCTTCCGGCTACTGGATCGAGAACGGCGCATTGGCCTATCCGGTCGCCGAGGTGACGATCGCCTCGAACCTAAAGGCCATGTTCCTGAACATGGTTCCGGCGAACGATCTCGACCGCAATTTCGGCACAGCGGCGCCGACGCTCCTGATCGAAGGGATGACCCTTGCCGGCGCTTGACCAATTGACCTCGAGCGACGCCCGCGACGACCTCGCTTTGCTGCGCGACGCCGCCCGCGAGGCCGGCGCCATCGCCATGGGCTATTTCGGCAAGAACCCGCAGGTGTGGATGAAGGGCGGCACCTCGCCGGTGAGCGAGGCCGATCATGCCGCCGATACCTACCTGCGCGAGACCTTGCTCCGGCTGCGTCCGGATTATGGCTGGCTGTCGGAGGAGACCGCCGATGACCATGCCAGGCTGTCGGCCCGCCGCACCTTCGTGGTCGACCCGATCGACGGCACGCGCGGCTTTCTCGACGGCCTGCATTCCTGGTGCGTCAGCGTCGCCGTGGTCGAGAACGGGCGCTCGTTCGCCGGCGTGCTCGAATGCCCGGCCAAACGCGAGACCTATTGGGCGCTGCCGGGCGAGGGCGCCTATCTCAACGACAAGCGCATCTATGTGCGCCCGCTGGGCGAGAGCGTCGATATCGGCGGGCCCAAGCCGCTGGTCGACTTGATGCCGCCGGCATGGCAGGACAGACTGCGGCGGACGGCCTACATCCCTTCGCTTGCCTATAGGCTGGCGATGATCGCCGCCGGAAAGCTCGATGCGACCTTCGTCAAGCCGAGCGCGCATGACTGGGACATCGCCGCCGCCGACCTCATCCTTGCCGAGGCGGGCGGAGCATTGCTCGACCGCACCGGCAAGCCGCCGCGCTATGCCGGCGAGGTGATCAACCATGGCGCGCTCGCCGCGGGCAGCGGCGAACTGCTCGGCGTGCTCGCCAGGGTGATCGCGGGGATTGACCAAGGGTGAGTCGGCCCGCAGTTCCAAAATCGGCTGCTTTGGGCTAAACGTTTCACAAAACTCATGAATCTGCGAAGGATCGGCATGGCCGTGGAAGACGGAAAGAAGCAGCTTTTGCACCTGGTGTTCGGTGGCGAGCTGAAAAAGCTGGGTGGAACCGAGTTTCGCGACCTGGACGCGCTCGACATTGTCGGCATCTATCCCGACTATCAATCGGCGCACGCCGCCTGGAAGGCGAAGGCGCAGGCAAGTGTCGACAATGCTCATATGCGCTATTTCGTTGTTCATCTGCACCGCTTGCTCGATCCAGAATCGAAGGTCGGCGGTTGACGTCGATGGAGCATGAAGCGGTGAAAGGGGCGACCCGGCCGCGCGCCGGCAGACGCGGCGGAACGCGCACGCTGTGGCGGCGCATCCGCGAGCCGTTGGCACAGTCGAGTTTCGTCAAGAACTTCATCGCCAGCCTGTTCGCCTGGTTCTTGCGGCTGATTCGGGTTACCAGCCCGCTCGTCGACGGCTCGACCCGAGTAGCCGGCGGGGCTTATGCGCATCTTGAGCCGGGCATCATCGCGCTCTGGCACGGTCAGCATCTTTTGACCCCTGCCTATTACCCCGAGGGCCGGCCGCTGGTCGCCATGGTTTCGCGCAGCGCCGACGCCGAGCTCCAGGCGCTGATGATCGAGAAATTCGGCATCGAGGCGGTGCGCGGCTCCGGCGGCCGCAACAATTCGAGGCATTTGGACAAGGGCGGCGCCAAGGCCCTGATCGCGCTGAGGAAGGCGCTCGCCACCGGCAAGAACGTCGCCATGATCGCCGACATTCCGAATGGCACGCCGCGCGACGCTGGGCTTGGCATCGTTCTCCTGGCAAGGCTTTCCGGCCGGCCGATCCTGCCATCGGCCATCGCCACCAGCCGCCGCAAGGTGCTGGAGAAGAGCTGGGACAAGACCACAATCAACCTGCCGTTCGGCCGCTCCGCGGTCATCGTGGGCCAGCCTGTCTTCGTGCCCGCCGATGCCGATGACGCCGAGATGGAGCGCAAGCGCCAGGAGGTCACGGCCTCCCTCAACGCCGCGACGGCTGAGGCTTATCGCCTCGTGGACGGCGGCAAATGAGCGAGCGCTGGGCGCGTGCGGCCCTGACTGCCTATCGCTATGCGGGGGCGGTCGCCTATCCGCTGATCGGCCCCTATGTCGCCTGGCGCGCCTCGCGCGGCAAGGAGGATCGTGTCCGCCGCCGAGAACGCTATGGCGTCGCCGGCCGTCCCCGTCCGGAAGGGCCGGTGATCTGGATCCATGCCGCAAGCGTGGGCGAGACCATCGCGGTGGTGCCGCTGGTCGAGAGCATCCTCGACTATGGCGTCAACATCGTCTTGACCACGGGCACGGTGACCTCGGCCAAGGTCGCCGAAGAGCGCCTCGGCAGCCGCATCATCCACCAATATGTGCCGCTCGATCTCAAGCCCGCGGTAAGCCGTTTTCTTGATCACTGGCGGCCGGAACTGGCGATCATCGCCGAATCGGAAATCTGGCCGATGACGATCCTGGAACTTGGCGCCCGCAACGTGCCGCAGGTTCTGGTCAACGGCCGGCTGTCGGACCGCTCCTTCATGTCCTGGAAGAAGCGCGCCGGCGTTGCCGAGGCGCTGTTCGAGAATCTTGCCCACGTCATTGCCCAGTCGGATGTCGACGGCGAGCGGTTCCGCGCGCTGGGCGCCCGGCCGGTCACCGTTTCCGGCAACCTCAAGGTCGACACCAACCCGCCGCCGGTCGACGAGCGGGCTTTGGCCACCCTGCAGCGCCAGATCGGCGAGCGCCCGACCTGGGCTGCGATCTCGACCCATGACGGCGAGGAGGTCGTGGCCGCCGAGGTCCATGCCAGCCTGTACAAGCGTCATCACGGGCTCTTGACCATCATCGTGCCGCGTCACCCCGATCGCGCCGATGCGCTGGCCGCGCAGATTTCCGGCATGGGCCTGTCCGTGGCAAGGCGCAGCAAGGGTGACCGCATCTCCCACGATACCGACATCCTGCTCGGCGATACGATCGGCGAAATGGGCCTTTATCTGAGGCTGACCGAGATCGCTTTTGTCGGCCGCTCGCTGACTTCGCAGGGCGGCCAGAACCCGCTCGAGCCGGCGATGCTCGAAACCGCAGTGCTGGCCGGCCGTAACGTGCAGAATTTCCGCGAGGCCTATCAGCGCCTGCTCGACAGTGGCGGCGCCAAGCTGGTGCGCGACCGCGACATGCTGGCCGGCGCCGTCAATTTCCTTTTGACCAACGAAGCGGCGCGCCACGAGATGATGGCGGCGGGTGCCGCCACAGTCGACGAAATGCGCGGTGCGCTTGCCCGCACGCTGAAATCGCTCGAGCCCTATATCCAGCCTCTGGTCGTCAAGGCGCGCCTGAAAGGCGCAAACGGGCGCTAGATCATGACCCCAGAAATCGGATCCGATTTTTGGAAAAGTCGATGCGCGAAGCCGAGACGCATGGGGCAGGCGCGATGACCAGCGAAGCGCCACCCTTCTGGTGGGAAAAGCCGGACTGGCGCGTGCTTGCGCTGTCGCCCGCATCGGCGATCTATGGACTGGTCGCCGGCCGCCGCATGCGCCACGCGCCGCGCGAGAAGGTCGCAGCGCCGGTCCTGTGCGTCGGCAACCTTACCGTCGGCGGCAGCGGCAAGACACCGGTCGCCATCGCTTTGGCCAGGCAGGCCAGACGAATGCAGCTCACGCCAGGCTTCCTGTCGCGCGGCCATGGCGGCTCGTTCGCCGAGCCGCATGTCGTCGATGCGCATCACGACGCCGCCAAGCATGTCGGTGACGAGCCGCTGCTCCTGGCCGAACATGCGCCCGTCGCGGTGACGGCGAACCGCGCCGCCGGCGCGAAGCTGCTCATCGAAGGACATGGCTGCGATTTCCTGATCATGGATGATGGGTTCCAGTCGGCGCGCATCCATATCGACTATGCGCTGGTCGTGGTCGACGCCCGCTTCGGCATCGGCAACGGCCGCGTCATCCCGGGCGGGCCGCTCCGCGCCAAGGTCGTCGACCAGCTGGTCTTCACCAGCGGCTTGCTGAAGATGGGCGAGGGGGCCGCCGCCGACGGCGTCGTGCGCCAGGCGGCGCGCGCCGGCCGGCCGATCTTCCTGGCGCATGTCGAGCCGGCCGACCCGTCGCGCTTCGCAGGTGGCCGCTTCCTTGCCTTCGCCGGCATCGGCCATCCGGAGAAATTCTTCGACACGGTGCGTGGCGCGGGCGGCGAAGTCGCGCTGTCGCGCGCCTTTCCGGACCATCATTTCTACGCCCAGGATGAGCTTGCCGATCTCCTGACGCTTGCCCGGCAAGAGGGGCTGCGGCTTGTCACCACGGCAAAGGACGCAGCACGGCTGCGCCACGGCGAGACGCCTGCCGGTTTCCTCGCCCAGTTGGACGTGCTCGATATCGAGGCCGTCTTCGAGCTCGGTCATGTGCCCGAACGCATCATCGACGAGACGCTCGACGCCTGGCGGCAGCGCAAGATGCGGGGCTGAGCTTCGAGCTTGATGAGGGGAGGCGAACAAGTGGCTACGGCTATCCTGCGCGCCGCATCGCCTGCAGGATCGCCTCGTCGCGCTCGACATTGAGCTTGCTTTCGAAGTCGAAATGCCAATCCCTGTCGCGCAGCGCGGAAGTCGAGGCGTCGCCGCGCCGGATTTTCTGGTCGAGGTCGGAAAGCGATCGCGACCAATAGTGATTGATCCTCAGGATATCGAACTGGGGAGGCATGCCGGGCACGATGGTCCGTCGACGGGTGTCCATCCCCTCACCGGACAGGAATTTCGACTGATGGACACCCACCCTGTAGACCATGCGCGGGTTGAGGATTGTCTTGACCGTCGTGATGTCCGGCCCGGCTCGCATCGTATAGGCCTCGACCACCGGCCGTTCCGGTCGATCGACCTGGCCGGAGGAGCCATAGAAAGCTTGCCAGACGCAAACGCCTGGCAGGTCGCGATAATCCTTCAGAACCGAGGCTACGTCACATCCGTCGGGCGCGAAAAGAAACTCATCGATGTCGAAGAATCCGATCCACAACGCTTCGCGCCAGCGCCTGCGGATACAGTCCCCATAAGCCGACAACTGCCCCACCGGCCGCGGCCAGTCGACCAGCGTAACCAGGCCCTCCTGGATGAACGGGTTCAATACGGCTTTGAAGTCGTCGGTCGAGAAGTTGTTGTAGAGATAGAAATGCTCGAATCCCACATTCTGATGGAACCTGATCCATTCGGCCAGGAACGGCGCTTCCTCGCGGAAGATGGCGCAGGCCGTCAGCTTGAATCGGGGCGCCCTCGACACCGCCCGATCGCGCCGTCTCGCACGCATGACAAGCGGCATGCGAAGAAGTGTCTTGAGAGATTTCCTGAAGTTTTTCAATGTAGTACCCTGAGCGGTCGAGCTTGGCTGCCAAGGCGCCATGGGCTCGCAAGGGTTATCCCCGCTTGCGCAATTCCGGGTGCATCTCGATCTCGCGGGCAAGCGACACCGCAGCGTTCACATAGGGCTCCTGCCGGGCGACGCTCCAATATTTGAGCTCGTCGAGCGGAATGTTCTCGCCCGTCACTGCACAGCGCACGAAAGAGCCCGGACTGGTGACTTGGAAGTCGCCGTCGAGATAACGGATCCGGGCTTCCCTGCCGCCCGGGCCTTCGAAACGGTTCATCATGAAAGGACGCTGCAGTTCATCGGGTTTCAATCGCCATAAATCGTAAGCAACGTCAAGCTTGACGCAATGCTCATCCGGTATGGCTGCAGCGACAAATGGTTCCCGGAGCCCCGGCATGGACATCACTCCGACCCGCTTGAACACGCTGATCAATGAGGCGCTCACCCCGCAGGCGGTGCCATCGCCGAAGGCCAATCCGGCGACGGCGGCTTTGATCAAGACGCTGGTCCAGCCGCCGGTGCCATCAATGGTGCAGGCGGCGCAAATCGCGGCCCAGTCGCTGCCAAGCGCGCTGCCGCGCCCTGCCGCCCAGGCATCGCCACGCCTGTCGTCCTCCGAGGTCGAGGACGCTTACCGGGCCGTCATGGAGCCCGATGCCGCCTCAGGCGATGCGCCGGCAAGACCTTCGACAGGCAGGGCGGCGACGGATACAGATCAGGCACCGCGCGGCTTCGCCCCGCCACCGGCAGCGGTCATCGACACCACGCCGAGCCCCGCGGTCACTCCGCCATTGTCCACATTTTCGCCGACCGTCGCTTCCGCCACGATGCTGGTCGCGGCCAATGCCAATGCACCGCAGCCTCGCGGCGCCGCGGTTCGTCCGGCTGGTCACGCGCCGCGATCCGATTCTGTTGCGGTATCGCTCTGGACAATTTCGGTCGTCACGGCAATCGTCTCGGCCGTGACCGCCACCATCATGGTTCTGTTGCTTCGATAAGCCCGCTCAGACGCCGTCCTGAAGGAAAGCCTCGAGCTTTTCCGGAGCAAGCCCAGCCTGTTCGGCAATGCGCCTGGCAAGGTCCGCCGCCGCCGCGCGCGGCCGGCCGACCGGGCGGTCCATCCAATAAGACACCGGATTGAGCGCAGAGCGCTCGTCGACGGCAACGATGCGGCCGGATTGGAGCTGGTCTGCCGTCAGCGGCGGCCGCGCCAGCGCGATGCCCAACCCATGCGCGGCCGCATCGAGCACCAGATTATAGTCCTCGAAACGCCGGTCCTGCGGACGCGGGCGATAGTCCATGTCCTGCGCCGCGAGCCAGGCGCGCCAGGCGGACGCGTCGGAATCGTTGATCAGCGGGAATTTCAGCAGCCGGGCAGGATCGCCTTGTCCGATCTCCTTCGCCAGCTCCGGCGAGGCGATCGGGAAAATATGCTCCTCGAACAGCTGTACCGAGACGCGGCCCGGAATGCGGCCGCGCCCGCAGCGCACCGAAAGGTCGATGCCTTCGTCGGCAAGATCGGCCTGGCGGTTGTCGACGTCGAGCACGATGCGCAGCTTGGTCGGATGGTTCTCCAGCGCGGCCATGCGCGGCATTAGCCATAGCCCGCTCACCGACGGGATCGAGGCCAGCCGCACCACGGCGGTGCCGCGCGGCTCGACCCAGCGGTCGGAGTTGAACGAGATCAGCGCGAAGGCCTCGGCGGTCCTCAAATGCAGCCGGTTGCCCTCGATCGTCAGCGTCACGCCACGCGCGTTGCGCTCGAACACTTTCAAGCCAAGCCAGTCCTCCAGCTTGGCGATCTGGCGGCTTACCGCGCCATGGGTGAGGTTGAGTTTTTCAGCCGCCGCGGAAAAACTACCCATGCGCGCCGCCGCATCGAAGGCACGCAGGGTTTCAAGCGGCAGTATCTGGTCAGAGCTGTGATCCATGGTCACAGCTGACCCTCGAATTGGTCGTTTGTCAATCGGCCGGCAATAGCGTTTTCTGCATCCATGACGCAGAAGGACGAGGCTACGGCAATGAGCGCTTACACCGGCACGTTGAATGAGACACAGCGCATGGACACCGCCGCAGCGATCGCGGTGACGCTGACGGTTATCGGCTGGGCCTCCGCTTTCCCGGCGATCCGCGCCGGCCTTGCCGCCTTCCAGCCGCTGGAGCTCGGCGCGCTGCGCTTTGCCATCGCGGCGGTTCCGGCCGCCATCTTCCTCGCGGTGAAGCGCCCGGCACTGCCCCGGGTGGGCGAGCTGTGGCGCTTCGGCTTCGGCGGCGCCATCTTTGTCGCGCTCTACACGGCCATGCTCAATTTCGGCGAGCTGACCGTCTCGGCGGGCGCGGCCGGCTTCATCATCAATGTCAGCCCGATCTTCACCGCCATCATGGCGATGGCGCTGCTCGGCGAGCGCTTCTCGCGTCTGGCGTGGCTCGGCACGGTCATTTCCTTCGCCGGCATCGGCATCATCGCGGTGGCCGACGGGCACGGCCTTCATTTCAACGCCGGCGCGCTGCTGGTGCTGGGCTCCGCGCTCTGCTCCGCCGTCAACACCATTGTGCAAAAGCCGCTCTTTGCTCGCCATCATCCGCTGACTATTTCCGCTTCCAACATGGTGCTCGGCGCGCTCTGCCTGTCACCCTTCCTGCCCGAGGCTTTTTCGCAGGCAGCGGTCGCCGACACCGCCGGTCTTGGCGCCGTCATCTATCTCGGCATCGTGCCCTCGTTGATCGCCTATGCCGCCTGGGCGACCGCGCTGTCGCGCCTGCCTGCCGCGCGCGCCTCGAACTTCCTCTACCTCGTCTCGCCGACCTCCGCCTTGATCGGCTTCTTCTGGCTAGGCGAAGTGCCGTCGCTGCTCGGCATCCTGGGCGGCGCGCTGGCGCTGGGTGGCGTGATCGTGGTCAATTTGAAGCGTTAGGTCAAAAGTTTACGGCCGTTTCCGGACTCGAACTGAAAAGTTGAATGCGGCTACCGGCTGCCCCTGTGACGCAGGCGCAAGGCAAGCTATCCTGACCCGCCTTGACGGAGGGGATAGGGGTGGGAAGAGGGTTCATTGCCGCGGTTGGCTGCTTGCTGCTGCTAGGCCAAAAAGCGTTCGCGGGTTGGTATCAGGTGGAGAACTACGAAGGCTCCATCGGACCGAACCCGGTTCACGTCTCCCTGCAGCGCTATGCCAGCTTCGGCAGCGGCATCAGTGTCGAGGGAAGCTATTTCTACGACTCCAGGCAAAACCCAATCGCGATCTACGGCAAGGCGGAAGGCTCAAAGCTTACGCTGTGCGAAATCGCGGACGACCGGGAATTTCAACGCGTCCTCGTCATGGGGTCCAAAACACCCGTCGGCACCACGGGATGCCCTTTCTCTCTCGAGATCAATGACAGCGGCGCGGCGGGAAGCTGGAGCGAAGGCGTGGACAAATTTCCCGTTACGCTCAGGAAGGTCGCGAGTCTCGACGATACAGGCGACCTGAAGATCGACGGGACCGTGGAAATTCCCTTTTGGGCTGAGACGACCCGCGACAGATTTGCGGGGATTTACACGAAGTCCGACGCTGGCATCTGCATGACGAAAATGCAGGTGATCAACAAGAAGAAAAAGAAGGCCGTTCAGGAGATCGGCTTCGACGATGAGGACTGCAATGCCGGTATGTCGACGACGCCCATTTATATGAACGTGCAAAAATGGGTGGAGGGAGGCAAGGTCATCATTTCGGTGGATTTTGGAGGCGGCAAATTCGCAGGCGCGAATGACTATGTCCTCAACCCGAAGACAAGAAAATACCACCTCAAGAAATGATATTCAGTGAATGGCGCCAACACTGCTGTTGCGCAACGAGCCAGGCGCACGCTCACCGCCGCCCGAACAGCCGCTCGATATCGGCGAGCTTGAGCTCGATATAGGTCGGGCGGCCGTGATTGCAGGTGCCGGAGCCGGGCGTCGCCTCCATCTGGCGCAGCAGCGCGTTCATCTCCTCGGCCTTGAGCAGGCGCCCTGAACGCACCGAACCATGGCAGGCCATGGTGGCGGCTATTCGGTCCAGCCGATCCTTCAGCGTCTCGACCGTGTCGTTGTCGGCGATCTCGTCGGCGAGGTCGCGCACCAGCTGCTGCACATTGGTTTCGCCCAGCATCGAGGGCGTCTCGCGCACCGCCACCGCACCGGGACCGAAGCGCTCGAGGCCCAGGCCGAATTTGGCGAGCGTCTCGGAATGCATCGCCAGTCGCTCGGCATCCTCTTCCGGCAGGTCGACGATCTCGGGCAAGAGCAGCATCTGCGACGGCACGGCGCGCGAATGCAGCGCATTCTTCAGCGCCTCGTAGACCAGCCGCTCATGCGCGGCATGCTGGTCGACGATGACAAGCGAATCCCGCGTCTGGGCGACGATATAGTTCTCATGCACCTGCGCGCGCGCCGCGCCCAGCACCATGCCGAGCAGCGCCTCAGTCGGCTCGGCCATGCCGGCGCGGACATCGGCGCTGGCGAGCGGCCCGGTGTCGAAGGCCGCCTGCTCGTTCTCGGCGAAGCCGTTTCGTGGCGTCCGTGCCTCGTCCATGTCGAGCGGCCGCTGCGCCGAGCGCAACGGGTCGAAGCCTCCGGAAGCGCGATAAGCGGCCTCGTAGCTGCGATGGCCGTTGGCCGGGCCGGGATGCGAGTGGGGCGCCGCACCCGGCCGGAACGCCGCCATCATGCCGGCAGCGCCCGTCGTCGCCGCGCGGATGCCGGCGCCGGCCAGCGCCTCGCGGATGGCGCCGACGATCAGCCCGCGCACCAGGCCGGGATCCCGGAAACGCACATCGGCCTTGGCCGGATGGACGTTGACGTCGACCGTCGAGGGATCGAGCGACAGGAAGAGCACCGTCACCGCATGCCGGTCTCGCGGCAAGACGTCAGCGAAGGCGCCGCGGATCGCGCCGGCGATCAGTTTGTCGCGCACCGGCCGTCCATTGACATAGGCATATTGCTGCAGCGCATTGGCACGCGTGTAGGACGGGATCGAGACGTGGCCGGCAAGGTGAACTCCCTCCCGCGCGGCATCGATGGCAATGGCATTGTCCGGGAAATCCTTGCCCATCACCTGCGCGACGCGGGCAAGCCGGCCCTCCGGCGTGTCGCTGGTTGCCGGCAGTTCCAGCGTCGAGCGGTCGGCGCCGGCCAGCGTGAAGCGGACAGCGGGAAAGGCGATGGCGATGCGCTTCACCACGTCGCTGGTGGCCGAACTTTCGGCGCGCTCGCCCTTCATGAATTTCAGCCTGGCCGGGGTGGCGAAGAAAAGGTCGCGCACCTCGACCGTGGTGCCGCGGTTCGCCGCCGCCGGCTTCACCGCCGAGACGCGCCCGCCGTCGATGCCGATCTCGGCCGCGCTGTCGCCGCCAGCCGTGCGCGAGCGGATCGACAGCCGCGCCACCGAGCCGATCGAAGGCAGCGCCTCGCCGCGGAAGCCGAGCGAGCGGATGTCGTGGATGCTGTCGGAAAGCTTTGAGGTGCAGTGGCGCGCTATCGCCAGAGCGAGTTCCTGTTCGGGAATGCCCGAGCCGTCATCGGTGACGCGGATCAGGTTCAGTCCGCCGCCGGCGGTGACGATCTCCACGCGCGATGCGCCGGCATCAAGCGCATTCTCGACCAGTTCCTTCACCACGCTCGCCGGACGCTCGATGACCTCGCCGGCGGCGATCTGGTTGATCATCGTTTCGGAAAGCTGGCGGATGGGCATCAGGCGATTATAGGCGGATTCGTAGAAGCTCGAACAGCGATCTAGCGCAGAAGCCGCCCAAAAGACACAGACAGCGCGCGTGCTAGCTCGCAGAGTTAGCTATCGCAATTGCCAAGGAGTTCACTATCGAGATATTACGCTGTGGGACATGTTAAAAGGGGGTGAGAATGCAAGCGACACAGGTAAAACACACCATTGAAGAGTTAATCGCTCTTCGTAAAAACAGCATGCTTGCTGCAAATCCTGAATATCAACGAGGTGCGGTTTGGAATCGAATCCATCAGAAGAAATTGATCGATTCGATAATGCGAGGATATCCGTTGCCGGTGATTTATCTACACCACATTAAGAAAGGTGTCGGAAACTACGCTCGCGATGATTTCGAGATCATTGATGGCCAGCAGAGAATCAACGCGATCTACGAGTTCTTTGAGGGTGCGTTTTCTCTTTTTCATCCTGTAAGTGACGAGCATGTGGCCCGTTTTCCTGCCTTCGTTAAAACGCAGCCATGTCCTTGGGGTGGGCTGACATTCGATGGACTTTCAAATGACCTAAAGCAGCTGTTTCTCAAAACCGAAATCCCGGTCGCAATGATCGAGACTAACCAACATAATGAAGTGCGGGATTTGTTCGTACGACTTCAGAGTGGATTGCCGTTGAATCATCAGGAAACGCGTGATGCGTGGCCTGGGAATTTTACGGAATTTGTCCTAAAGCTTGGTGGCAAGCCGGAACTCCCTCGATACCCAGGTCATCCGTTTTTTACAAACGTTCTTGGGATGAAGCCGATATCTGACCGCGGAAAAACCCGCCAGTTAGCCGCGCAATTGACGATGCTTTTTCTAACAAGGCGAGAAAACGGTGCCGACACCTTTTGCGATATAAACGCCGAAGCAACGAACGCTTTTTACTATGATCATCTTGATTTCGACAACGCTTCGCCAAACGCTCAACGTCTTCATGGCATTCTGACACGTTTGGAAAGAATGCTGGTTCCTGGGAAGCATCCAAAGCTACGTGGTCACGATGCCATTCACGCGGTCCTGCTCGTTGATGCGTTGATTGATGACTACCCTCCAAATTGGGAAGACCGTTTTCCCAACGCGCTCGATAAGTTCCTGGAAGGTTTGGCAAAAGGCAAAGCTGCCAATGACGCAGGGATTGCTGATGAGTTCTGGACACAGTACGGACAGTGGACTCGTGTGAGTTCCGATCGCGGAGAACACATTTCCCGACGACACCGATTTTATGTAGAAAAGATGTTCCAATACCTTCAGCCGCTCATACCCAAAGATCCAACGCGACTTTTTGGAGAGGTGGAGCGTACAATCCTTTTTTATGCACAAGGAAAGCGCTGTGCAGTTTGCGATGGTTCGGTGGATTGGAGCGATTCTGAAGTGCATCACGTCCATGAGCACTCGGCTGGAGGACCTACAACTCTCGAAAACGGCGCTTTAGTACATGTAGCTTGTCATCCCAAGGGAGCCGGCCAGACTGCGGCATTCGCAGAGAAATTCGCAAAGCAAAAGGCTGCAGATCCGGGGATACAGTTGTAGAGGGAGCGCCCGGATAGTGGTTCGGTCACAGGGTGGGGCGGTTCCTTTTTGATTTGAACAAAGTGCGGGGTCGCTGCGATCTTGCCTCACGCCTGCGCCACCAGCCAGTCCCTGACCCTGCGCGCATTCTCGCTGAGGTCGCGGTTCTTCGGCCAGATGACGTGGAAGCCGATGCCGGTCCGCATGACATGATCGGTCACCGGCACCAGCAGCCCTGATGCCACCAGCCGCTCAACCAGATGCCGCCACCCGAGCGAGATGCCTTGTCCCTCCATCACCGCTTGGATCACCAACGCATAATCGTTGATGCGCAGGCCGCGTTCGGCGTTGCGCAGGCTGGTTCCGGCCGAGGCGAACCATTCGTCCCAATTCGGCGCCTCGCGATAGGGTTCCTCGAGATGGATCAGCCGGTGCGTTGCCAATTCCTCGACCGTCTTCGGCTTGCCGAATTTGGCGAGATAGCTCGGGCCGGCGACCGGGAAGATCTCTTCGTCGGAGAGCGACAGCGAGTGATAGTCCGGCCAGTCGCGCGGGACGCCGCCGCGCACGCCGAGCGGAATCCCCTCGGCGATGATATCGAGGTCGCGGTCGGCGGTCTGGATACGCAGGTCGATACCCGGCAGTTCGTCGCGGAACTGCTGCAGGCGCGGCATCATCCAGAACGAGCCGAAAGCCGTCGAGGCGGCTAACGTCACGTGCCCGCCGGTCGCCTGCAGGCGCAGATCCTCCGCCGACTTGCGGATATGCGACAGGCCGAGCGAGACGTCGGCATGGAAGCGCTCGCCGGCTTCCGTCAGAAGCACCTGGCGGTGGCGCCGCTGGAAGAGCTTGGCGCCGAGCTGCTCCTCCAGCCCGCGCACGGCATAGGAAACGGCGGCCTGCGTCATGCCGAGCTCGCGCCCAGCGGCGGTGAAGCTCGACAGCCGCCCGGCGGCTTCGAAGACGATGAGGCTGCCGGCCGAGGGCAGGAGGTGGCGCAGGCTTCGCATAAGGTGAACTTATACAGAAGATCAGGATTTTCCAGCGTCACAGCCATATTTTGCCTCGCTAACGTGAGTGGCGGGAAGAAGGAGCCTCCATGAACGCACCGGCCGTTGAATTGACCGAACAGACCCACCGCCGCGGCGGTGGCCGTCTTGGCCGCAAGGCGCTGAGAAGCGCGCCGATCGCGTCCTTCCCGACCCTTGTGCGCAAGATCCCCGTCTATGAGATCGTGCCCGACGAGGCGGTGGAGCTGATCCACGAGGAATCGCTCAAGATCCTCGAGGAGGTGGGCTGCGAATTCCGCGACGACGGGGCGATAGAGCTCTGGAAAGCGGCCGGCGCCGATGTCAGGCAAACGCGCGTCCGCATCGACCGCGCGCTCTTGATGGAACTCGTCTCGAAAGTTCCGCCTGAGTTCACGCTCAACGCGCGCAATCCGGAGCGCACCGTGCGCGTCGGCGGCAAGAACTCGATCTTCGTGCCGATGTATGGCGCTCCCTATATCCGCGACGTCGACAACAAGCGCCGCTACGGCACGCTCGCCGACCTCAACAATTTCCACAAGATGGCCTACATGGCGCCGGCGCTGCATTCGTCGAGCTCGGTCATCTGCGAGCCGATGGAAATCGCGGTGCCGAAGCGGCATCTCCACATCATCCATTCGGCGCTGAAACATTCCGACAAGCCGTTTATGGGCATCGTGACGTCGAAGGAGCGCGCCGAGGACACGATGGCGATGGCTGGCATCGTCTTCGGCGAGGACTTCGTGCGCGACAACCCGGTGCTGGTGGCGATCACCAACTGCAATTCGCCGCTGGTCTGGGACGCCACCATGATCGACGCCATGCGGGTCTATGCGAGCCACAACCAGCCGCTGATCCTGGCGCCTTTCGCGCTGTGCGGCGCCTCGACCTCGGCCTCCGCCGTCGGCGCGGTGGCGCAGGTCAACGCCGAGGCGCTCGCCGGCGTGGCGCTCACTCAGCTCATCCGGCCCGGCTCGCCGCAGCTCTACGGCCAGTTCATGGTCACAGTCGACATGAAGACCGGCGCGCCGATGGGCGGCACGCCGGAAGCGGCGCAGATGATGTATCTGATGGGCGCCCTGGCCAGGAAATACAAGCTGCCGTGGCGCACCTCCGGCTTCCATGTCGGCTCCAAGCTCAACGACGCCCAGGCCGGCTATGAAGCGAACATGCTGATGCATGCCGCGATCCTTTCCGGCGCCAATTACATCTGGCATTCCGCCGGTTGGCTGGAGGCGGGCCTCACCTGTGGCTATTCGAAATTCGCCACCGACTGCGAGCAGCTCGTCGGCTGGTATAAATATGCCGGCGGCGTTCCCTTCGACGATTTCAAGGAAGCGATGGCGGCAATCCGCGAGGTCGGCCCGCAAGGGCATTTCCTCGGCACGCAGCACACGCTCGAGCATTTCGAGAGCGCCTTCTTCATGCCCAACATCATGGACTTCAATTCGTTCGAGCAGTGGAGCGCCGAAGGCGCCAAGGACCACGATACGCGCGGCCGCGAAAAGGCGCGCGCCATGCTGGCCGACTACCAGGAGCCGAAACTCGACGAGGGCATCGCCGAGGGTCTCGCGGATTTGATCGCGCGGCGTGAGGAAAAGCTGCCGGACAGCGTTAGTTGATGCAGATCAACGACAGTTGAAACCAACCGGGCGAAGACCTGAAGAAATCAATGGGAGAACGAGAATGACACTTTTCAGAAGCAATGGCGACCGGGTCCCGGCCGCTATCGAGGCGATGGCGAAGGAGGCGCGGGCGGGCCGCGTCGACCGGCGCGAATTCCTGGCCCTGGCAAGCGCCTTCGGCGCATCGACGGCTTTCGCCTATGGCATGCTCGGCCTTGCCGCGCCGACCAAGGCCCTAGCCGACGAGCCCAAGAAGGGCGGTACGCTGCATGTCGCGATGTCGGTCAAGGCGCAGAAGGATCCGCGCACCTATGATTGGACGGAGATGGCAAACGTCACCCGCACGTGGCTGGAACCGCTGGTGCGCTACACGCACCAGTTCACTTTCGAGCCGGTGCTGCTCGAAAGCTGGGACGTCAATGACGACGCCACCGAATACACGCTGCATCTGCGCAAGGGCGTGACCTGGAACAATGGCGATGCCTTCAACGCCGATGATGTGGTTTTCAATCTGAATCGCTGGTGCGAGAAGGGGGCGTCCGGCAATTCCATGGCGGCTCGTGTCGGCGCGCTGATCGATGCCAAGACCGGCAAGGCCAAGGACGGCGCGATCACCAAGGTCGATGACCATACGGTCAAGCTGAAGCTCAACGAAGCCGACATCGCGATCATTCCCGGCCTCACCGACTATCCCGCCTTGGTCGTGCACCGCGACTTCGACAAGGACGGCGCCGATCCGATCAAGAAGCCGATCGGCACCGGAGCTTTCGAGCTGGTGTCCTATTCGGTTGGTCAGAAGGCGGTGGTCAAGCGCCGCGAGAACGGCAAGTGGTGGGGCGGCGAAGCGCCGCTCGACGGGGTGGAATTCATCGACTACGGCACCGACTTCAACGCCACGCTCAACGCCTTCGATTCCGGCGAGATCGACCTCGACTTCGAAACGCCGGCCGATTTCATCGACCCGCTCGACAAGATGGACCTGGTGAAGTCGGAGGTCGCGACGGCGACCACGCTGGTCGCCCGCACCAACATCACGCACAAGCCCTATGACGACAAGCGGGTGCGCAACGCGCTGCAGATGGCGGTCGACAACAACCAGGTGATGCAGCTCGGCTACAATGGCCGCGGCACGGTCGGTGAGAACCATCATGTCGCCCCGATCCATCCCGAATACTACCCGCTGCCCAAGAAGGAGCGCGACGCCGCCGGCGCCAAGAAGCTGATGGCCGACGCTGGCCAGGCCGATTTCGAGCATGAGCTGATCACGGTCGAGGACGAATGGCAGAAGAACACCGGCGATGCGATTGCCGGCCAGCTGCGCGACGCCGGCATCAAGGTGAAGCGCACGGTGCTGCCCGGCTCGACCTTCTGGAACGACTGGACGAAATATCCCTATTCGATGACCATCTGGTACATGCGCCCGCTCGGCGTGCAGGTGCTGGCGCTCGGCTACCGCACCGGCGAGGCCTGGAACGAGACGGCCTATTCCAACCCCGAGTTCGACGCCAAGCTCAAGGAGGCGCTGTCGCAGATCGACGTCGCCAAGCGCAAGGAGGTGATGAAGGATGTCGAGCAGATCCTGCAGGATTCCGGCGTCATCATCCAGCCTTTCTGGCAGAAGCTCTACTGCCACATGAACAAGAAGGTGAAGAACTATTCGATGCACCAGACCTACGAAATGGACTTCCAGAACGTCTGGCTGGATGCCTGAGCGCGCCTGGACTTCATGAGCCGCAAAAAAGCCGGTATGCAGGATGCGTGGTGGCTATCTCGCCGCCACGCACCGAACCTCGGAGATCCTGCATGAAGCCGATAGTGCTTGCCGCTGCCATGTCGATTGCCTTGCCCGGCGCCGTGCTTGCCGGGCCGGCTTCCAACACTGTGAAGTTCTTCTATGTGCCGGAAGTGAGGTTCGAGGCGGACGCCAAATACCGCGACCGCTTCACCGAGCCGGTGACCAAGCTGTTCGAAGCCAACGACAAGGCGCAGAAGGAGAAGCCCGACGAGGTGTCCTGCATCGACTTCGACCCCGGCCTCGACGCCCAGGACTTCGATCAGAAGACCCTGTCGAAGACGCTGAAGCTCACCGAGGCCGTCAATGGCGACACCGCCGAGGTGACGGCAAGCTTCAATCTTTTTCCGGAAGGCGATGACTCCAAACGCGAAATGGTGTGGTCGCTGAAGAAAGTGGACGGCAAGTGGAAGATCGCCGATATCACCTCAAAGACCAGCGACTGGAAGCTCAGCGCGCTGGAATGCGGCGCCTCGACGGAGTGACGCCGTGCTTCGCTGGTTCGTCCTCGTGCTGTCGAGCTTGTCGATGCTGGCCGCGGGGCTGAATGGCGGAGCCTCGGCGCAGGCGCTCTTCGGCTCGCCGCCCCCGAACGCGTCTTCAGGCGACAAAGCGCCAGCGGATAATAGTTCGCCGCCAGCGGTCGACAAGTCGCCGCCTGCCGCGGCGCCGGAAAGCAAGCCGGCCGAACCGGCGCCCGTCGCACCTGTCCTGCCCGGATCGCCGACCGCGGTGGTGAAGCCGTTCTACGAACATGTCGGGCTGGAACTCGACCCTTCTCAGCGCAAGAACTTCATCGATCCGGCGAAAACCGTGCTCGACAAGAGCGATGCGCTACGCGTCTCGGGGCAGGGCGAGTGCCTCGACCCCAACATGGCGCTCGACAATGCAGATTACGACAAGCTCGCCATCGACCGGAGCCTGCGCACCATCGAAGCCGTCAATGGCGACGAGGCCAAGGTGGTCGTCGCCTTCGTCGTCGAAGGCCATCAGCATCGCTTGGAATGGAAGCTGAAGAAGGTCGGCGGCGCCTGGAAGGTCTCCGACCTTCTGTCGGTCACCGGCGAATGGGCGCTCAGCCAATATCAGTGCGAATGATAATGGTTATTGAAGATCAGGGCTGGCGTTCCTTCGCGCGCTGTCTCGCCAGCCTTTCGCAACAAATTTCAGCCCCTTCCGCGATAAGGCGCAACGCCGGTATCCGGCAGCCATACGTCCTTCGGCGGCGCGCCGGTCTGCCAGAAGACGTCGATCGGAATGCCGCCGCGCGGGAACCAATAGCCGCCGACGCGCAGCCAGAGCGGCTTGGTCGCCTCCACGATGCGGCGGCCGATCATCACCGTGCACTCCTCATGGAAGGCGCCGTGGTTGCGGAACGAGGTCATGAACAATTTCAGCGACTTCGATTCCACCAGTGTCCGGTCGGGCGCGTAGTCGATGACGATGTGGGCGAAGTCGGGCTGGCCGGTGACCGGGCACAGCGAGGTGAATTCGGGGCAGGTGAAGCGCACGATCGCCGGCGGGCCGTCGCCGCGCTGGAACGGCACGGTCTCCAGGACCGCCTGTTCGGGGCTCTGTGGCGTCTCGACGTGCTTGCCGAGCTGGGTGAGGTTCTTGGCGTCGGTCATGGTGGCTCCTTGCTGCCGCAAGCCAATCGGGCGCGGCTGTTGGCGGCTCCTTAACACAATTGAAATGGCAGGAAGAAGATGACCAGCAACGACCCGCTTCTCCAACCCTATCAGCTCAAGCACCTGACGCTGAAGAACCGGGTGATGTCGACCAGCCATGAGCCGGCCTATTCCGAGGACGGCATGCCGAAGGAGCGCTACCGGCTTTATCATGCCGAGAAAGCCAAGGGTGGCATGGCGCTGACCATGACGGCGGGCTCGGCGATCGTCTCGCGCGACAGCCCGGCCGCCTTCGGCAACCTGCATGTCTATGACGACAGGATCGTGCCGTGGTTGGCCGAACTCGCCGATGCCTGCCATGAACATGACTGCAAGGTGATGATCCAGATCACTCATCTCGGCCGTCGCACCGGCTGGAACAAGGCCGACTGGCTGCCGGTGCTGTCGGCCTCGCCGGTGCGCGAGCCGGCGCATCGCGCCTTCCCGAAGACCATCGAGGAGTGGGACATCGAGCGCATCGTCGCCGACTATGCCGCGGCCGCGCAGCGCTGCCAGGCAGCCGGGCTCGACGGCATCGAGTTCGAATCCTACGGACATCTGATGGACGGCTTCTGGTCGCCGCTCACCAACCATCGCGACGACGAGTTCGGCGGCTCGCTCGACAACCGGCTGCGCTTCACCGACATGGTGCTCGACGCCGTGCGCGCCGCGGTCGGTAAAGAATTCATCGTCGGCATCCGCATGGTCGCCGACGAGGACGTCGAAAAGGGCATTTCGAAGGAAGTTGGCGTCGAGATCGCCAGGCGCTTGGCCTCATCCGGCAAGGTCGATTTTCTCAACATCATCCGCGGCACGATCGAGACCGACGCGTCGCTGACCAAGGTCATCCCGGTGGCCGGCATGCGGTCCTCGCCGCATCTCGATTTCGCCGGCGAGGTGAGGGCAGCGACGAAGTTCCCGACCTTCCATGCGGCGCGCATTTCCGATGTCGCCACGGCCCGCCACGCCATCGCCACCGGCAAGCTCGACATGGTCGGCATGACCCGCGCCCATATCGCCGATCCGCATATCGTCCTGAAGGTGATGGAGGGTCGCGAGCACGAGATCCGGCCTTGCGTCGGCGCCACCTATTGCCTCGACCGCATCTATGAGGGCGGCGAGGCGCTTTGCGTCCACAATGCGGCGACCGGCCGCGAGGCGACCATTCCGCATATCATCGCGAAGAGCGAAGGACCGAAGAAGATTGTTGTGGTGGTGGGCGCTGGCGCCGGCGGTCTGGAGGCCGCCCGCGTCGCGGCCGAACGCGGTCATCAGGTGACGGTGCTCGAGGCCTCCAGCCAGGCAGGCGGCCAGGTGAGGCTCGCAACCCAGAATCCACGCCGCAAGGAACTGATCGGCATTATCGACTGGCGATTGGCCGAGCTCGACCGCCTTGGTGTCGAGATCCGCTACGACACCTGGGCCGAGAAGGACGATGTGCTGGCGCTGGCGCCGGATGTGGTGATCGTGGCGACCGGTGGGATGCCGCAGAACCCGCCGCTGACGGCCGGCGACAATCTGGTGACCTCGAGCTGGGACATCATGGCTGGGAGCGTCAAGCCGGCCGAGAATGTGCTGCTTTACGACGACAATGGCGGCCATCAGGGCATGGGCGCCGCCGAGCTCATCGCCAACAGCGGCTCGAAGCTGGAACTGGTTTCGCCCGAGCGCTTCTTCGCGCCGGAAATGGGCGGCATGAACCACGTGCCCTATATGCGCGCCTTCCACGAAAAAGGCGTCACCGTCACCATCAACACCCGCCTGCGCTCGGTGCGGCGCGAGGGCAATCAGCTCGTCGCCGAGCTGGCATCGGACTTCGCCGAAGGCTGGCGCGGCGAGCGGCGCGTCGACCAGGTGGTGGTCGAGCATGGCACCGTACCGCTCGATGATCTTTATCTGTCGCTCAAACCCCTGTCGAAGAATTGCGGTGCCGTCGATTATGAGCGGCTGGTGAGCGGCGGCGACATCTTCCCCGCTCGCAATGCCGAAGGCGGCTTCGTGCTGTTTCGCATCGGCGACGCTGTCGCCTCGCGCAACATCCACGCCGCCATCTATGACGGCATCCGGTTCGGGATCAGGATCTGAGGGTTGTGACGCGCAACGGACCTTTGCAAGGAGAGCCACCTGCCGCTTTGGTCCGTTGCGCGCCGCGCCCGGTCGGTTTTGCCGGCCGTGCGATTTCAAAACAGCTTGGCAGACGCCATGCAAAACACGGTGATGACCAGCAGCCCGCCGGCAATGCGTTCGCCTCTGGTCATCTTCGCCCGCAGCTGGGTTTGCGTCGCCTGATCGGCACCGGCCAGCTGTCTGCTGGCGGAGGCGACAAGCGCGCCCTGCACGCCGGCGGCGACCAGCGCCGTCAAAATGCCCAGCGCCAGCACCTTCTCCATCGAGCCGAAAGCCCCCTCGTGGAAGAAATACCAAAGCAGTATGCCGGTCAGGAACGCCAGGCCGGAGGCGCCGAGCTGCGGTCGGATGAAGCGCTCCGCCTTGATCTCCGGATCGCGCGCAACCGCAATGGTTGTGCCGGCCCAGAACACGCCGGCCATGACGTGCAGACCGATGGTGACGATATAGACATATTGCATGACCGCATTCCTCTCTGCCGCCCGCCGCGCGTCGCAGCATGTCGACGCCATCAATAAGACAAAGTTAGATATCTAACGGTTAGATGTCAATCATGAAGCCAGGTTTCATGTTCCAATCGCTTTGCTCTACTGTCAGGTCATGACACCGTTTGACCGTCCGCCCGTCGGCATGACTCTGGCTCGCACCTCGAAAGTGGTGGCGCAGGCTTTCGACGCCGCGATGGTCGAGGCCGGCGGAACGCTGCCGGTCTGGGTGACCTTGCTATCGGTCAAGTCGAAGGAACTGGCGAACCAGCGCGAGCTTGCCGGCATGATCGGTATCCAGGGCGCGACTCTCACCCACCACCTCAACGGCATGGAGGCGCAAGGGTTGCTGACGCGCCGTCGCGATCCGGAAAACCGCAGGGTCCATCAAGTGGCGCTGACGGAAGCCGGCGAAGCGCTGTTCGAGAAACTACGGCTTGCGGCGGTCGCCTTCGACAAGCGTCTGCGGGCTGGCATCCCCGATGACAAGCTCGCCGAATTCACTGAGGTGCTTGCGGCGCTTAGGCGCAACGCCGAGCTGCCTCAGTCGTAACCCGTGATCGCGCCGAAGGCGTAGTGGCGCAGCTTGAGCGCCGCGATCAGCGCCGTCAGTTTCGTCTTGCCGTCAAAAGCGTCCTGGAACATTTCGTCATGCATGAGCAGGATCAGCTTGTTCGGCTTGGCGAAATGGCCATAGCCGAACAGATGGTCGATCTCGCTGACCAGATGGTCGATGCTCTGCACCGGCTTGCCGCTGTCTTCATGCACCCATTCGTGGTCCCAGCCGTAGAGCCAGAAGCCGGAGGCCGCGACGAATTCGTAGTCCGGATCCTCGCGACCCGCCTCCGCCAGCCCGAGCGAATTGTCGTCCTTCGAGTAATTGGGCAGCCGGAACACGTCGCGTCCCGGCAGCCGCGCATGCACGGCCGGCTTGAGGCCGAGCACGGCATTGGCCCTGAGCATATCGGCGACAACACCTTCGGTATCGCCGTAAAAATGCCGGTAGTGATTGTAGGCATGGCTGTAGCTGTGATTGCCGATCGTCACCAGCGGCACCGATTTTGCTCGTTGCAGCAACGCCCGGTTGGTTGCGTTCGCCTCGGCGTGCATGCCGACCATGAACAGCGTCGCCGGCACCTGCTCGGCCTGCAGCACGTCGAGGATGTTGCTGGTGCCGTTCAGCGGACCGTCATCGAAGGTGAGATAAATGGTGCGATCGGCGGCCACTGCCGGCGATGCGATCGACAACAGCAGCGGCAGGATAAGACGAAGCGGCATCCGCGAGATCCGGTTGCGGTCTCTCAGGCCGCCATGGCTGAACCGACGTGTCAAGCTGGTTGAAGACTGGGCTAGTTAGGCCAAGCTGCCGTGCAGCACCTTCAGCTTCGCCTTCTTCGGGCTGCGCGCCAAAAGCCATTCGCGCGCTTTGTCCTGCGGCATCGGAAAGGCGATGGAATAACCTTGCACCTGGTCGCACCCGATCGCCATCAGCGAGTCGAGCTCGGCCTCGGTTTCGGCGCCCTCGGCGACGATCGAGATGCCCAGCCCCCGCGCAAGCTCGGTGATGGCGCGTACGATCTTGGAGTTGTCGCCGTTCTCGTTGATGTTCTGGACGAAGCGGCGGTCGATCTTGAGCCGGTCGATCTCGTTGGGGTTGACGTGGCTGAGCGAGGCATAGCCGGTGCCGAAGTCGTCAAGCTCGAGATGCACGCCGGCGGCGCGGATGTGGCGCAGCTTCGCGGCGATCCCGGTCTTCTCGTCATCGAGGATGACGGATTCCACGATCTCCAGCGCCAGCTTCTGTGGGGGCAGCCCGGCCCGCTCCAGCGTGCCGAACAGGAAGGCGTCGAAATCGGGCTCGCGCAGCTCCGTGCCCGAGACGTTGACGGCGAGGCGCCCGAAATCGATGCCGGCGCGGTTCCATTCGGCGGCTTCCTCGATCGCTTTGGCGATGACGATGCGGCCGATATCCGGCATGAAGCCGCATTTCTCGGCGACGGGGATGAATTCGCCGGGCGAGATCATGCCGCGCGTCGCGTGCTTCCAGCGCACCAGCGCCTCGATGCCGCTGATCTTGCCGCTGGTCAGCGATACCTGCGGTTGGAAATAGACCTCAAAACTCTTGTTGGCGATCGCCGTGCGGATGTCCTGTTCGAGCTGTTTGCGGTAGTCGAGCTCGCGGCGCAGTTCCTCGGAGAAGAAGGAGAAGTTGCCGCCGCCGAGCTTCTTGGCGGAATAAAGCGCGAGATCGGCATGGACGAGCAGGTCCTGCGCGTTGTCGGCGTCGACCGGATAGACGGCGATGCCGGCGCTGGCGCCGGGCATGATGGTCGTGCCCTGGAACGTGATCGGCTCGTTGATCTCGCCGAGAATGCGCTTGGCCAGCGCATGAATGTCCTCGGTGCTGCCGGCGCCGTTGAGGATCATGACGAACTCGTCGCCGCCGAGCCGCGCGCACAGATCCGACGCGCGGCAGGAATCGCGCATGCGCTGCGCGGTCACCACCAGCACGTAGTCGCCGGCGGCATGGCCAAGCGTGTCATTGATCTGCTTGAAGCGATCGAGATCGAGCTGGATCACCGCTAGCCGCTCGCGGCGGCGGTGCGCGCCCTTGATCAGCGTTTCGAAATGGTCGGTGAGGAAGGTGCGATTGTGCAGCCCGGTCAGGCCGTCATGCACGGCGATGAAAGCCATCGAGTTGCGCGCGTCGACCAGCTCGCGCGTCTTGCGCAGGATAGCGTTGGACATCGGCCGGAAGATGAACAGCGCGACCAGCACGATGACGCCGAGGGTGGCGAAGAACAGCGTGCGGTGCAGGTTGAGCAATTGACCGGAGCGTTCGTCGGCAAAGGCGCTGATGCGCTGGCCGAGCGCGGCATAGCCGGACAAGGTCGCATTGGCGACGGAGGCGTCGAGGCCGGCGCGCTCGGTGCCGCCCTTGTAGCCGTCGCTTTGCATGCCGAGTTGGGATCCGAAAGACGAGGCCAGTCGCTCGCCGTTGGCCACCAGGCCGACGGAGAAATAGTCGAGATGGAACGGCTTGCTGAACAGCACATATTCGATCGACTTGGGATCGTTGCGCGCCGGCGACAGCGGGTCGGCGCCGGTCTCGGTGAGCAGCCGGTCGTAGTTGGTCTCGAACTCGCCGGTCGCCTGCTTGAGCGCGGTCACCAGCGCCGGCTGCTTGTCGCGCGAGGCAGCACCCGTGGCGCTGGCCAGGAACACGATGCGCTGCGACAGCGCCTTCTGCGTCGAGACGATGTCGAGCAGTGCGTCGTTATGTTGCTGCTGCGCCATCAACTGCTGCAGAAGAATGAAGGACGCCACCACCATGGCGGCGATGATCGTCAGCGCCAGCCAGTAGCCGGTCTTGATGAGCAGGATCAGCGTGCGTGAAACGCTCTGCACTGGCTGCTGCGACATAACTGGGTGACCCCTCCGGTCGACGGATTCCTGCCAAGGATTCGTGGCGGGTAAATGCTTGCCTTGAAAGGGTTAACAGGTCGGCAAGGGGGAGCGGCGGCTGTCATGGCGGTTCGACAATGCTTGCAAGATGGTTATCACGTCCTTTCCCGCACCCCGTTTTTTTATCGTATTGCCGCCCCGCCATCGCAGGGATTGCGACCGGGCTTTCGCAGCGCCACCGAAGCGGTCGCTTTTGCGATGGATTTTTCGTGCCCGTAGCGCGACAGTCCGGCCTCGAACCGAACAGGGCCGGACTATGAGCAAAGCATTCCTTTCCTATATCGACAGCGAGCTTCAAGGCCTGAAATCGGCCGGACTCTACAAGTCCGAGCGGGTGATCTCCTCGATGCAATCCGCCGAGATCGAGGTCGGCGGCGAAAAGGTGCTGAATTTCTGCGCCAACAACTATCTCGGCCTCGCCGACAGCCCGGATTTGCGCGATGCGGCAAAGCACGCGCTCGACCGCTACGGCTACGGCATGGCCTCGGTGCGCTTCATTTGCGGCACGCAGGAGGAACACAAGCAACTCGAAGCGACGATCTCCTCCTTTCTCGGCATGGACGACACCATCCTCTATTCTTCCTGCTTCGACGCCAATGGCGGCCTGTTCGAAACGCTGCTCGGCGAGGAGGACGCCATCATCTCGGATGCGCTGAACCACGCCTCGATCATCGACGGTGTGCGGCTCTCGAAGGCCAAGCGTTTCCGCTACGCCAACAATGACATGGCCGATCTCGAGGCCCGGCTGAAGGAGGCCAAGGACTGCCGCTTCCGGCTGATCGCCACAGACGGCGTGTTCTCGATGGACGGCATCATCGCCAATCTCAAGGGCGTCTGCGACCTCGCCGAGAAATACGACGCCATGGTCATGGTCGACGACAGCCATGCGGTCGGCTTCGTTGGCAAGAACGGCCGTGGCTCGGCCGAGCATTGCGGCGTCGAGGGCAGGGTGGATATCATCACGGGCACGCTCGGCAAGGCGCTGGGCGGTGCCTCGGGCGGTTACACGTCGGGCAAAAGCCAGGTGGTCGACTGGCTGCGCCAGCGCTCGCGCCCCTATCTGTTCTCCAACACGCTGATGCCGGCGATCGCCGGCGCCTCGATCAAAGTCTTCGACCTGATCCGCCATGGCGACGCGTTGCGCGAGCGCCTATATGCCAATGCGGACCGGTTCCGCTCCAGGATGGGCAAACTCGGCTTCACGCTGGCTGGCGCCGATCATCCGATCATCCCGGTGATGCTGGGCGACGCGGCACTGGCGCAGGAGATGGCGCAGCGCATGCTGAAGCGCGGCATCTATGTCATCGGCTTCTCCTTCCCGGTGGTGCCGAAAGGCCAGGCGCGCATCCGCACGCAGATGTCTGCCGCCCATTCCAGCGCCGACATCGACCGCGCGGTCGAAGCGTTCGGGGCGATCGGCAAGGAACTGGGCATAATTGGATAATCGCGAATGTTTACGCTCTACGGCGCCCCTTTGTGGGGGAGATGTCCGGCGGGACAGAGGGGGGCGAGAAGGAACGCAAGCCTCCGCATTGTTTGGAGAGACGCATGTCGAACATGATGAAGGCGCTGGTGAAGGCCAAGGCCGAGCCGGGCATCTGGATGGAAGAGGTGCCGGTGCCGGAGATCGGCCCCAACGACGTGCTGATCAAGGTCAAGAAGACCGCGATCTGCGGCACCGACGTCCATATCTACAATTGGGACCAGTGGGCGCAGAAGACGGTGCCTGTGCCGATGGTGACCGGCCACGAATTCGTCGGCACGGTCGCTGATTTCGGCGCAGCGGTCACCGAATACAAGGTTGGCCAGCGCGTCTCGGGCGAGGGCCACATCGTCTGCGGCCATTGCCGCAACTGCCGCGCCGGGCGAGGACATCTCTGCCGCAACACGCTCGGCGTCGGCGTCAACCGTCCCGGCGCCTTCGGCGAGTATCTGGCGATCCCACAGCACAATGTCGTGCCGATCCCCGACGACGTGCCGGACGAGATCGCCGCCATCTTCGATCCCTTGGGCAATGCGGTCCACACCGCCTTGTCCTTCGATCTGGTCGGCGAGGACGTGCTGGTCACCGGCGCAGGCCCGATCGGCATCATGGGCGCGCTGGTGGCGCAATGCGTCGGCGCCAGAAAGGTCGTCATCACCGACATCAATCCGGTCCGGCTGGATCTGGCGCGAAAACTCGGCGTGCAGCACGTCGTCGACGCCTCGAAGGAAAAGCTGCGCGACGTGATGCCGTCGATTGGCATGAGCGAAGGTTTCGACGTCGGGCTGGAGATGTCGGGCGCGGCTCCCGCTTTCCGCGACATGATCGACACCATGAACAATGGCGGCAAGATCGCCATCCTCGGCATCGCGCCGACCGGCTTCGAGATCGACTGGAACAAGGTCATTTTCAAGATGCTGCATCTCAAAGGCATCTACGGCCGCGAGATGTTCGAGACCTGGTACAAGATGATCGCCCTGGTGCAAGGCCCGCTGGATGTCTCGGGGCTGATCACCCATCGCATCGGGATCGACGATTTCCAGGTGGGGTTCGATGCGATGAGGAGCGGAAATTCCGGCAAGGTGGTGATGGACTGGTGAGGGGCTGAAGAGACGTCGAGTTCCTTCGCCCCCTCTGTCCGGCAGGACAGAGGGGGGCGCTGTCCCGCCGGCCTCTCATCTACTTTCCCTCCAAAGCCCCTTCCAGCGCAGCCACCCCTCTCGCAATCGCCACCCGCTCGTCCACACTCAGCCTCCCCAGCAACTCCCTTTCAAACGCCTTCGCCAGCGGCACCATCTCGCGATAGGCCGCGAGCCCAGCCCTGGTCAGCGCCAGGCGCTCTACGCGGCGGTCGTTCTCATCCGGCGTGCGCGTCAACCACCGCCGCCGTTCCAACTCGGCTACCGCGCGCGACACCTTGGTCTTGTGCATGGCCGACTGTTCGCCGAGTTCGGTCGCCGTCATCGTGCCCCGCTCGCCAAGTCCCGACAGCGTGCGCCATTCCGGCCGCGTCAGACCGTGGCGCTCCTTGTAGATGCGCGAAAATTCGCGGCTGACGGTATCCGCCAACCGATAGAGTCGGTAGGGCAGGAAGCTTTCCAGCTCGAGGATTTCCATGGTCGCACCGCGAAAGCGTCAGCCGTTGATAGTTACATTTTCAATGGTTACAAATGAAACCAGTTTGGTCAACATCGCCGGCAGGCCAGGTTCTTGAAGCTTGCAAGTCGGGATCAGGGAGGATCGGATGGGCTTTTCCTACATGCCGGGTTTCGGCAATGATTTCGAGACCGAGACGCTGCCCGGGTCGCTGCCGCAGGGCCGCAACTCGCCGCAGCGGCCGGCCTACGGCCTCTATGCCGAGCAGCTTTCGGGCTCGCCCTTCACCGCGCCGCGCGGCACCAACGAGCGCTCCTGGCTCTACCGCATCCGTCCGAGCGTAAAGCACACCGGCCGATTCAAGGGCGCCAGCTACCCCTTGTGGAAGACCGGGCCCAATATCGGCGACCACGAGCTGGCGCTCGGCCAATACCGCTGGAACCCGACGCCGATGCCGACCGAGCCGACCGACTTCATATCCGGCATGCGTACCTTTACCACCGCCGGCGATGCGGTTGGCCAGTCGGGCATGGCCGCGCATGTCTATGTCGCCAACCGGTCGATGGTTGACGATCATTTCTTCAACGCCGACGGCGAGTTGCTGGTCGTGCCGCAGGTGGGCGCGCTGCGCTTCGTCACCGAAATGGGCGTGATCGAGCTTCGCCCCGGCGAGATCGCGGTGCTGCCGCGCGGTCTCGTCTTCAAGGTCGAGCTCGCCGACGAGGAGGCACGCGGCTATGTCTGCGAGAATTACGGCGCCAAGTTCACCATGCCCGACCGCGGCCCGATCGGCGCCAATTGCCTGGCCAATCCGCGCGACTTCAAGACGCCCTGCGCCTGGTTCGAGGAGAAGGAGACGCCCTGCCGGCTGATCGTCAAGTGGTGCGGCGCCTTCCACGTCACCGAACTCGGCCATTCGCCGCTCGACGTCGTCGCCTGGCATGGCAACTACGCGCCCTACAAATATGATCTGGCGACGTTTTCGCCCGTCGGCGCCATCCTGTTCGACCACCCCGATCCATCGATCTTCACCGTGCTGACGGCGCCGAGCGGCGAGGAGGGCACGGCTAATGTCGACTTCGTCATCTTCCCGCCGCGCTGGCTGGTGGCCGAAAATACGTTCCGTCCGCCCTGGTACCACCGCAACATCATGAGCGAGTTCATGGGCCTGATCCACGGCCAGTACGACGCCAAGGAGGAAGGTTTCGTGCCCGGCGGCATCAGCCTGCACAACCAGATGCTGGCGCATGGCCCGGACGCTTCCGGCTTCGAGAAGGCGACGCGCGCCGACCTGAAGCCGGTCAAGCTCGACAACACCATGGCCTTCATGTTCGAGACGCGCTTTCCGCAGATGCTGACGCGCTACGCCGCCGAGCTCGGCACCTTGCAGGAGAACTATATCGACTGCTGGGCCGACCTGAAGAAGCGTTTCAACGGCACCCCGGAAGGCGACTGGTCTTGAGGCACGCCCGATGAATGACCGGCTGGTGCTTCTGGGCTCCAAGGGCGGCCCGGCGTTGCGGCCGGGCGGTCCATGGCCGACCTCCTCGCTGCTGGAACTCGGTGGACGAACCATTGTTGTCGATTGCGGGCTGGGCGTCACGCGCGGCCTGGTCGATGCCGGCCTAAACCTGAAGGCGCTCGACCTGATCTTCGTCACGCACCTGCATTCGGACCACGTTCTGGAACTCGGGCCACTGATCCACACCGCCTGGACGGCGGGGCTGGCGACGCCGGTGACCGTTTTTGGCCCACCCGGCACGGGGCATTATTGGCAATGCTTCTGCCAGGCGATGGAGTTCGACATCGAGATCCGCATCATCGACGAAGGCAGGCCGGACATCCGCGACCTGATCACGGTCGGGGAGTTCGGCGAAGGGTCGGTTCTGGACGAGCGAGGTCTGACGGTGACTGCGTTGCGCGTCGACCATCCGCCGGTCACCGACTGTTTTGCGTTGCGTTTCGAGCAGGGCGGCAAGAGCGTGGTATTTTCCGCCGACACTGCCTTCTTTCCGCCACTGGCTGAGTTTGCCAAAGGAGCCGACATCCTTGTCCATGAGGCCATGCTGGAGGAGGGCGTGGAGCGACTGGTCGCCCGCACCGGCAACGGCGCGCGGCTGCGCGAGCATCTCCTAGCCAGCCACAGTTTTGCCGACGAAGCAGGCCGCATCGCCAGCGAGGCCGGGGTGAAGCGGCTGGTGCTCAACCATCTGATACCAGCCGATGATCCGGCAATCGGCGAGGCCGACTGGACCGCCGCCGTCAGGAAAACTTGGTCCGGCGACTTGACGATTGCCCGCGACGGCCTTGTTGTGGGGCTAAGCGGTCAGAAGGCCGCATCAGGAGAGGAAACCGCATGAAGCTTGCCACATTGAAGAACGGGACGCGCGACGGAAAACTGGTCGTGGTCTCGCGCGATCTGACGCGGTTCACCGACGCTTCCTTCCTGGTGCCGACGCTGCAGGCCGCGCTCGACGATTGGCGCCGCATTGCGCCGCATCTGGCGGCCATGGCCGAATCGCTTGAGACCAACGCAGTTCCCTCGGCGCGTTTCCACGAGCACGACGCGCATTCGCCGCTGCCGCGCGCCTATCAATGGGCGGACGGCTCGGCCTATGTGAACCATGTCGAGCTGGTGCGGAAGGCGCGCGGCGCCGAGATGCCGGCAAGCTTCTGGACCGACCCGCTGATCTACCAGGGCGGTTCGGACTCCTTCATTGCGCCGCGCGATCCGATCCGCATGGCGGACGAAACCTTCGGCATCGACATGGAGGCCGAGGTCGCCGTCGTCGTCGACGATGTGCCGATGGGCGCCAGTCTGGAACAAGCGAAGCAGGCAATCCGCCTCATTATGCTGGTCAACGACGTCACGCTGCGCGCCATCACCGGGCCGGAACTGGCCAAAGGCTTCGGTTTCTTCCAGTCGAAACCCTCGTCGGCCTTCTCTCCGGTCGCGGTCACGCCCGACGAGCTGGGCGATGCCTGGGACGGCGGCAAGGTCAATCTCTCGCTGTTGGTCGACGTTAACGGCAAGCCGTTCGGCCGCGCCAATGCCGGCGTCGACATGACCTTCGATTTCCCGACGCTGATCGCGCATGCCGCGAAAACCCGGCCGCTCGCCGCCGGCAGCATCATCGGCTCGGGCACCGTCTCCAACAAGCTCGACGGCGGCCCGGGCAAGCCGGTTTCGGCGGGCGGTGCCGGCTATTCCTGCATTGCGGAACTGCGCATGATCGAGACCATCGAAGGCGGCGAGCCGAAGACGCCCTTCCTGCGTTTCGGCGACACGGTGCGCATCGAGATGAAGGACAGAACCGGCCATTCGATCTTCGGCGCCATCGAGCAGAAGGTCGAGAAATACGAGGAGTGAGGGGAGCATTGACCCGGTGACCATGCTGGAGCACCTGCGCCGCATGGCGCGCAACAATCTCTGGTCGAACGACCGGCTCTATCGTGCCGTGCTGGCGCTTCAGCCCGGCGAGTTCGAGGCCGGGCGCACCAGCTTCTTTCCGTCGATCGGGGAGACGCTTAACCACATCCTGGCAGTCGACCTTCTCTATCTCGACTTCCTGACCAACGGTGGCCTCGGAGCCTCGGCTTATGATGATTTCGTGCCCTTCAACGACGCAGTCGGGCTGTCCGAGGCACAGGCCGATTTCGACCGCAAGCTGATCGCCTTTTGCGACGGTCTGTCCGAGGCCGATCTCGATCGTCGCGTCATCACCGACCGGCGCGAGGACGGCATGATCCCCGAGCGGATCGGCGACATCCTCGCGCATGTCTTCTTGCACGACATCCACCACCGCGGGCAGGTGCATGCCATGCTTTCCGGCACCTCGGTCGCGCCCCCGCAGCTCGACGAATTCCTGCTCGACTATGACCTGAAGCTCAGAAAGGATGAAGTCGAGCGACTGGGGTTGTGAACGAGACGACCTGAAGAGGGCATTTCGATAATTTCGATGCGGCCGGCCAACCAGGCGGAAAGGAGATTGTTCGATGGCAAAGTCTAAGCTGAACATCACGAAGCCAGACAAGGAATTCCAGCCAGGCAAGGGCTTCACGAAGGAAGACTGGGACACCGTTTCCGACAATCCCGAGTGGACTGAGGAGGACTTTCGAAACGCTCGTCCCTTCACCGAGGTCTTTCCCGACCTTGCCGAAAGCATTCGCCGATCGCGTGGCCGACCGGCGCTCGACAATCCGAAGAAGCAGGTGACGCTGCGGCTCGATAGCGACGTGATTGCCCGCTTTCGCGCCGGCGGACCCGGCTGGCAGAGCCGGATCAACGATATCCTGCGCAAAGCCGCCGGCCTCCAAAAGTAGCTCGATCGCATGGCGTCAGGCCAATGCGACCTCATAACGGGCGAAATGCGGGTCCGATGTCAGGATTGCAAGCTTCTCCATTTGCGCTTGTGCAATCAGCAGCCGGTCGAATGGATCGCCGTGGTGCAGAGGTAAGTCGCCGACTGCGTGCGCGTGCTGCAAGGTAACGGCCAGGGGCTGAAACCGCATCCTCGGCAGCAACACCGGCAGATCGTCTGACGCTTGAAGCTTTCCAATTGACCGTTTGATGGCGATCTCCCAAACGCTTGCCGCGCTGGCGAAGACCACTACCTCCGATGCGAGGATAGCGCGATGGTGGCCGCTGAGGCGTCGATCGTCCGAAATAGACCAGAGGATGATATGCGTATCGGCGAGAAACGCGCCGGTCGTCATTTGACGTACTCGTCCCATTCGGGACCGAGTTCGTCAAAGTCGTCCGCAATCCAGATCTTGCCCTTCAAGGCGCCGATACGCGGCAGCGGTTCCACGACTGCCGGGGGTACAATACGCGCGGCCACCTTGCCGTGGCGCGTCAGCACGATCTCCTCACCGGCTTCCGCGCGGCTTACGAGCTCCGACAATTTGGCCTTAGCTTCGGCGATGGACACATTCATGGACGCGATCCTTTATGACCATAATTTAGGTCATAATTGATCGCGCCGCAACAATCTGAATCGAGCGGCTTAGGCCGCCTTGCCGTCCAGCTTGATCACGCCGCGCTTGATCTGGTCCTGCTCGATCGATTCGAAGAGCGCGCGGAAATTGCCTTCGCCAAAACCTTCGTCGCCCTTGCGCTGGATGAACTCGAAGAAGATCGGGCCGATCACGGTTTTGGAAAAGATCTGCAGCAGGATCTTGGTCGTGCCGCCGTCAACGACGCCTTCGCCGTCGATCAGGATGCCGTGCTTCTTCATGCGCTCGATCGGCTCGTCGTGGCCGTGCACGCGCTCATGCGACATCTCGTAATAAGTGTCGGGCGGGCCGGGCATGAATTTCAGCCCGTTGGCGGCGAGCTTGTCGGTGGCCTCGTAGATCGCATCGGTGCCGACCGCGATATGCTGGATGCCCTCGCCATTGTACTTCTTCAGATACTCGGCGATCTGGCTGGTCTCGTCCTTGGACTCGTTCAGCGGAATGCGGATCTTGCCGCAGGGCGAGGTGATGGCGCGGCTGACAAGGCCGGTGATCTTGCCGTCGATGTCGAAGAAATGGATCTGCTTGAAGCCGAACAGGTCGCGATAAAAATCCCACCATTTGTCCATGTTGCCGCGATAGACATTGTGGGTGAGGTGGTCGAGATAATAGAAGCCGACGCCTTCGGGCTTCGGGTCGCGCTCGCCCAACCACTCGAACTCGGCGTCATAGGCCGAGCCTTTCTCGCCATGGGCTTCGATGAAATAAAGCAGCGAGCCGCCGATGCCGACGATGGCCGGCACGTCGAGCGCCTTGTCGGTTCCCTCATAGGGCGTGGCACCCTTCGACACGGCATGGTCGAAGGCATGTTTGGCATCGACCACGCGCCACGCCATCGAGGCGGCGCAGGGGCCGTGCTTTTCGACGAACTTCATCGCATGCGAGCCGGGCTCGGCATTGACGACATAATTGATGTCGCCCTGGCGCCAGACTGTGATGTCCTTGCTGCGGTGCCTTGCGACCGCGACATAGCCCATGCGGGTGAACAAATCCGCGAGCTTTTCGGGCTCCGAATGCGCGAACTCGACGAATTCGAAACCGTCGGTGCCGGCCGGGTTTTGCTTGTTGATCTTGGCTGGCGGGGCGTCGTGCGGGAAGGGGCCCATGGCAGTCCTCCGAAAGCTGTTGCGGCCGTGCTTGGCCGATTTTCGCGATGATAGCGCGCAGTATCCGCACGGTGCTTGCATTCAACCGCTTGAAATGCTCATCATGTGCGCAATTTGTGCATGAATGGAGAGAAATTCATGGATGATGCGCGTCTCGATCAATTTGATCGCAAGATAATGGCGCTTCTGCAGGATGATGCGCGATTCACCAACAGCGATCTGGCGGAGCGCGTGAACCTGTCGCCCTCGCAATGCTCGCGCCGCCGTCTGCGGCTGGAAGAGGACGGCTATATCAAGGGCTACCGCGCCGTGCTCGACCGCGACCGTCTGGGTTTTTCGCTGGTCAACGTCATCTCGGTGACTTTAGCCACCCACAACCGCGATAACGCCCGCCGCTTCGGCGAGTTGGTCGCCCGCCTGCCCGAAGTGCAGGAGGCGCACGCGCTGACCGGCGAGATGGACTACATACTGAAGGTGGTGACGCCCGATCTCAAATCGTTGTCCGAATTCGTCAACGGCGTGCTCCTGCCGCACGAATCCGTGCAGCACGTGAAGACGGCGATCGTGCTGGAGACGCTTAAGGAAACCGGTGCGCTGCCGATTTAAATTTTCGCAAATTTATCGGATACGACGGCGCGAAGGATCGCCAGCCTGCGGAGTTGGCCTATCGCGCTAAGCCGTCACCCCCGCTGCTGCTGGATCAGCCCATAAAGATTGGTGCAGCGCGCGCCTGAGCGGCAATAGGCGAACACCGGGCCTTCCAGCTCGTCGAGCGCAGCCGCTTGGTCCTCGACATTGTCCATGGTGATCTGGCCGCTGATGACCGGGATGTAGCGGAAGCCGAGGCCGGCCGCCTCGGCCGCCGCCTTGACGCTATCGGCCGAAGGCTGGCCCGGCTGTTCGTCGTCCGGCCGGTTGCAGATCACGCTTTTGAAGCCGGCGTCCTTGATGGCGGCGATGTCCTGCGGCTGGATCTGGCCGGAGACCGAATAGTCGTCGCTGATCTGGCGGTATTCCATGATGTGGTCCTCGCAATCTCTTTGGCGCAGTCATGCCACCCCGGGACATGAGCGGCAATCCGTACGAGCGGATTTCTCTGCCAAATAGAGAATGTGGGCCGGAAAATCCAACCGGGCTCCCGCAGCGCCGCGTACCTCTTGGACACGCAATGGACGCTGCGGCAACCCAAAATGCCGGCCCGGTTGGATGCCTCGCCGCTCAGCTGCCGAGGATGCCGCTCAGCTGCCGAGGATAGCGCCTTTGATCTGCGTGATGTTGTTGTGCATCATGTCGATATAGGTCGATGCCGGTCCATCGGACCCCGACAGCGCATCCGAATAGAGCGTGCCGCCGACCTTGATGCCGGTCTCGCCGGCGATCTGCTCGATCAGCCGCGGATTGGTGATGTTTTCCACGAAGATCGCCGCCGCCTTGTCCTGCTTGACTTGGCCAACCAGCTTGGCGACATCGGCGGCCGACGGTTCGGAATCGGTCGAGATGCCCTGCGGCGCCAGGAAGGTCAGGCCGTAGTCGTGCTCGAAATAGCCGAAGGCGTCATGCGAGGTGATGACGACGCGCTTGGCTTGGGGGATCGACTGGATCGCCGCCTTCACTTCGCCGTCCAGCGCATCGAGCTTGGCGGTGTAGGCGGCAGCATTGGCCTTGTAGCTGTCGCAGCCTGCGCTATCGGCCGTGCAGAACGCCTCGGCGATGTTCTTCACATAGATCCTGGCGTTGGCGATCGACTGGAAGGCGTGCGGATCGGTGACGGTCTTGCCGCCGCCAGTGCCAGCACCTTCGGCGGCGTCCGCATCGGCGAATTCCGGCTTGAAGTCGATCGGCGTTACGCCCTTGGTCAGCGTCACGATCGCGGCCTTGGTGGCGCTGGCGTCGACCAGGCGCTGGAGAAAACCTTCGAAATGCAGGCCGTTGACCAGCACCACGTCGGCTTTGGCCATCGCCACCGCGTCCGCCGGGCTCGGCTCATAGACATGGGCGTCGCCGTCCGGCCCGACGATGGTGGTGATGTCCACCCGGTCGCCGCCGACATTTTTCGCAAAGTCGGCAATCACGGTGAAGCTCGCTACGACCTTGAGCGGCGCCGCGAAGGCGGACGATGTTGCGAAAGCGCTTAATGTTATAACGCTCAGCGTCAGCGCGGCACGGAAGGATTTCAGCATTGGGTGGTCTCCTTGCTTGGGAATTGCGGTCAGGCGGTTCGGTGTCGGTGATGCACGATGCGGGCACGCAGCACGCCGCGCGTGCCGAACAGGATCGAGCAGAAATAGACGACGCCGGCCGAGAGGATGATCGCCGGGCCGGAAGGCAGCGAGGCGTGATAGGACAAGAGCAGCCCGGCGATGCAGGAGGCGAAGCCGATCAGCACCGCCAGCGCGCACATCGGCTCCACACGCGCCGTCCAGAAGCGGGCCGCGGCGGCCGGCAGCATCATCAGCCCGACCGACAGCAGCGTGCCCAACGCCTGGAAACCGCCGACGAGGTTGAGCACGACAAGGCCCAAGAAAATGAAATGCACCGGGCTGCCCATGCGGCTCACCGAGCGCAGGAACAGCGGGTCGAGGCATTCGGCGACAAGCGCGCGCCAAAAGATGGCGAGGCAGGCGAGCGTCACCGCCACGATTCCGCCGATCAGGATGAGCGCCTCATCGTTGAGCGCCAGCACCGTGCCGAACAGCACATGCATCAGGTCGACGCTGGAGCCGCGGATCGACACCATCAGCACGCCGACGGCCAGCGAGATCAGATAGAAGGCCGCCATCGAGGCGTCCTCGCGCTGGATGGTGAAGCGCGACACCGCGCCCGCGCCGAGCGCGACGATGATGCCGGCGATCAGCCCGCCGATGGTCATCGGCAGGATTTCGAGCCCATAGAGCAGGAAGCCGGCGGCAGCACCGGGCAGGATGGCATGCGCCATCGCGTCGCCCGACAGGCTCATTCGCCGGAGCATCAGGAAGACGCCGACCGGGCAGGCGCCGAGCGACAGCATCAGCGAGCCGAACAGCGCCCGCTGCATGAAGGCGAAGTCGGCGAAGGGCGCGATGAACAGGCCGTAGAGGAAATCCATCACGCCGCCCTCGGTCCGGAGCCGTGCTGGTGGTCATGCGCATGATCATGGTGCGCGTGATCATGGCTGTGTTCATGATCACTCGGCTCACACCACGGCGCGTTTTCTTCCCACGCCTCGTGGAAGCGCCTTGCCTTGAGCAGATTTTCCGGACGCAGCGTTTCCTTGGTGTCGCCCCAGGCAACGGGCTGGCGGGCAAGCAGCAGCGTCTCGGGGAAATTCTGCCGCACCAAGTCGAGGTCGTGGATCACGACCATGATCGTGCGCTCCTCGCCATGCCAGCGCTTTATCAACTGGATGAGATCGCCGACCGTCTTGGCGTCGACCGCATTGAACGGCTCGTCGAGCAGGATGAGATCGGCGTCCTGCAACAGCACGCGGGCAAACAGCGTGCGCTGCAACTGGCCGCCGGAAAGCGTGTCGATCGGCCGCTTCTCGAAGCCGCCGAGCCCGACTGCCATCAGCGCCTTGCTGACGGATTCTCGGTCTTCCTTGGTGTAGCGCCCGAGCATGCCGCGCTTTGGCCACAGGCCGAGCGAGACCAGGTCGACGACCCGCGCCGGAAAGGAGCGGTCGAGCTCCGACTGCTGCGGAAGATAGGCGGTGCGGACGCCCGGCATACGGACCACCGCGCCTTCCATCGGCTTCAGCACGCCCACGATGCCCTTCATCAGCGTCGATTTGCCCGAGCCGTTGGCGCCCACCACCGCGGTCAGCGAACCTTTGCGGACGGTGCCGTTCAAATGATGGATGGCCGCGTGGCTGTTGTAGCCCAGCGTCAGGTCGCGGAAAGTCAGGCAGGCATTGGTCATCAGACAGTCGGTCCGCGAAATCGAGTGCGCTGTCGATATGTGATGTTATTACATTAGTCAACACGCCAGGCTGGCGCAATTGTGTCACGACAGGTCAACTCGCCGTGTAGGTGGGCGGCAGAGACCGGACAATTGGCTCAATTGGTTTCGTGGCCGCCGGCCTTGCCCCGCGCCGGCCCGGACTCTAAAGAGCAGCGACTCCCATAACGAAGGAACCTCCAATGAGCATTCGTCGCATCGATGTCGGCCCGCGCATGAGCCAGATCGTCATCCACGGCAACACCGTCTATCTGGCCGGCCAAGTCGGCGAGCCCGGCGGCAACGTCGCTTCGCAGACCCGCGACATCCTCAAGGCCATCGACGAATTGCTGGCCAAGGCCGGCACCGACAAGACCAAGATCGTCCAGGCGATCATCTGGCTGGCCGACATAGGCACCTTCGCCGAGATGAATTCGGAATGGGACAAGTGGGTGCCGCAGGGCCACACCCCGGCGCGCGCCACCGGTGAAGCCAAGCTCGCCGCCCCGGAGTATCTGGTCGAGATCATTGTGACGGCGGCGATTTAAGCGCCCGCTTTTCCTTCTCCCCTTGTGGGAGAAGGTGGCCGCGAAGCGGCCGGATGAGAGGTGTTCCAGGAAACGCCAACGTCTCACTCCGCTGGAACACCCCTCATCCGTCTCGGCGCTGCGCGCCGATCCTCCTTCTCCCGCAAGGGGAGAAGGAGAAGAGCTCATCCCTGCGACGGCGTGAATCTTGCCACCAGCGTGTGGCTCTCCGCCGGATAGACGAACCGAACATGCGTCACCGGATGCTCGGCGCTCCAGGTGCGGCGTTCGACCACCAGGCAGGGCGCGCCCACGTCGATATCGAGCGCATCGGCGATCGTCTCGTCGGCGGCCATGGCGCGGATGCGGTGCTCGGCCTCGCTCCACGGCACGCGGCCGATCAGCCAGGGGCCCGGCGCGATATCGAGAAATTCCTCCTCGCCGGCCTCGGCCACCGCTGAAAGATTGATCAGCCGCTGCTCGAGCGCGAACGGCCGTTCGCCGGCAAAATGCAGACCCTCGAGCGCCAGCACCGGACCGGGCGCGGAAAGTCCGAGCAGCGCACGGTCCTCGGCGCCGCTGCGCCGCTTGACGCGTTCCAGCCGCTCATAATGATAGGGCAGGCCGAGCGCCTCGACCTCGATTCGGATGTCGTGCAGCTCCAGCACCGCCGCCTGCGACTGCGGCTGGCGCACGAAACTGCCGGAGCGGCGGCGGCGCTCGATCAACCCGGCCTTGGCAAGTTGCGACAGCGCCTTGTTCACCGTCATGCGCGAGCAATTATAGTGAGCCGTCAGCTCATGCTCGAAGGGAATGCGATGGCCCGGCGCCCAGGCGCCCGACAGGATCTTTTCGCGGATATCCGACAGGATGCGTTGATGCAGCGAGAGGATCTCGCCGCCTTCGATGTCATCTATCTCGACGAGGCTCATCGGATGTTCCTGTTCAGCCCTGCGACAATGCGGTCATGACTTCGCGGAACCGCTTGGCAACCGCGTCGCGCTTGGCATGCCTGCCGCCGCTGACCTGCTTTTTGCCATGCACCCACACGCAATCGACCTTGCTGCCATTGGCAAAGATCCAGGCGTCGAGGACCGCGTCCCCAGCCTTGCCGGCCGGCGAAAGGTGGCCGGCGTCGAGCGAGACCAAATCGGCAGGGCTGCCGGCGGCAATCCGCGACTGGCCGGCGCCGAGCGCCTGGCTGCCGCCGTCGAACGACGCGTCGAACAGGGCGCGCCCCGTCGAGCCTCCGGCGCGGGCCAGCACGTTGCGGGCGCGGTGGGCGAGGCGCTGCGAATATTCGAGCTGCCGAAGCTCGTCCGGCAGGCCGATCAGCACGTTGGAATCGGAGCCGACCCCAAAGCGGCCACCATGCTCGATGAACAGTGGCGCCGCGAACGTACCATCGCCGAGATTGGCTTCGGTGATCGGACAGAGCCCGGCGATGGCGCCGGTCCGGGCCATGGCAATCGTCTCGACCTCGGTCATATGGGTGGCATGGATCAGGCACCAGCGCTTGTCGACTTTGGCGTTGGCGAGAAGGAATTCGACTGGACGCATTCCCGACCAGGCGACGCAGTCCTCGACTTCCTTCACCTGTTCGGCGACGTGGATATGGATCGGTCCGTCCGGCGCCATCGCGGCGACCGCATTGAGCTCGTCCGCCGTTGCGGCGCGCAGGCTGTGCGGCGCAACGCCGACGATGGCCCGCTCCAGCGAATGAACCGCCTCGCGGCTTTTCTCAAGCAGACGTCCGAAGCGCTCGACATCATTGATGAATCGCCGCTGGCCCTTGTTGGGAGCCGCGCCGCCGAAGGACGAATGGGCGTAAAAGACAGGCAGCAGCGTCAGGCCAATGCCGGTGTCTGAGGCGGCGGCCGAGATCCGCTCTGCCATTTCAGCGATATTGGCGTAAGGCTGTCCGTCGCGATCGTGGTGCAGGTAGTGAAACTCGCCGACGCGCGAAAAGCCGGCCTCCAGCATTTCGACATAGAGCTGCGCCGCCACAGCCTCGACCTGGTCCGGCGTCATCGACAGCGCGAAGCGATACATCACTTCGCGCCAGCTCCAGAAACTGTCGGCCGAAGGTCCGCGCAATTCGGCCAGACCCGCCATGCCGCGCTGGAAGGCGTGGCTGTGCAAATTGGGCATGCCGGGCATGACGATGGCGTGGCGCTCGTCGCCGCCTTGCACGGAAGCGCTGGCCTCGACCTTCGAGATGCGGCCGCCGTCGAAAGCGATCCTCACATTGCTATGCCAGCCCTCGGGCAGAAGCGCCTGTTCCGCAAAGATCGCCGTCACCTGCGTCTCCAAATCTCGATGCATGAGCGACGATATTGCTTGCGTCGCGTTTCAATATGTATATACATAATCGCCGTCCTTTCAAATGGAAAAGATGATGGGTGGAGCAAACAACAGGAGCGGCCATCGGGTCTGGCGCAATGCGCGCCTGGCGACCATTGTCGAGGGTGCGGCCGGCCTCGGCATCGTCGAGAAAGGCGCGGTCGCCGCGCATGACGGGCTTATCGTCTATGCCGGCCCCGAAGCCGACATGCCGGCTGCGGCCGGGCAGGGCGCCGAGACCGTCGATTGCGCTGGACGCTGGATCACCCCCGGCCTGATCGACTGTCACACGCATCTTGTCTATGCGGGAAACCGCGCCAACGAGTTCGAGATGCGGCTGGCCGGCGCCACATATGAGGAAGTGGCACGCGCCGGCGGCGGCATCGTCTCCTCGGTCAAGTCGCTGCGCGCCGCGAGCGAGGACGAGCTGGTCACCCAGACCCTGCCGCGGCTCGACGCGCTGATCGCCGAAGGCGTCACCACCGTCGAGGTCAAGTCCGGCTATGGCCTTGATGCCGACAATGAGAAGAAGTCGCTGCGCGCCGCCCGCCGGCTGGCCAGTGAGCGGCCGGTGACGATCCGCACCACTTGTCTCGCCGCCCACGCCCTGCCGCCGGAAGCCAAGGGCGACAGGGACGCGTTCATCGATCTCGTCGCCGGCACGATCCTCCCCGAGGTCGCCGCCGAAAAGCTCGCCGACGCGGTCGACGGTTTTTGCGAGGGCATCGCCTTCTCGCCGGAGCAAATGGCGCGCGTGTTCGATAAGGCAAAGGCGCTCGGCCTGCCCGTAAAACTCCACGCCGACCAACTCTCCAATCTGCATGGCGCGGCGCTTGCCGCCCGCTATGGCGCACTATCGGCCGACCATCTCGAATATACGGACGAGGAAGGCGCCGCCGCGATGGCCAAGGCCGGCACTGTGGCGACGATCCTGCCCGGCGCTTACTACTTCATCCGCGAGACGAAGAAGCCGCCGCTCGATCTCTTCCGCCGCCACGGCGTGAAAATGGCTGTCGCCACCGACTCCAATCCCGGCACCTCGCCGCTTACTTCGCTGCTGCTCACCATGAACATGGCCGCGACGCTGTTCGGCATGACCGTCGACGAATGCCTCGCCGGTGTCACTCGCGAAGCCGCGCGGGCGTTGGGCTTGCTTGAAAGCACCGGCACGCTGGAAGCCGGCAAATTGGCCGATCTCGCCATCTGGGACATCGTGCGCCCAGCCGAACTCGTCTACCGCATGGGCTTCAACCCGCTCCATGCCCGTATCTGGAGAGGACAATGACCGAACTTACCCTGACGCCCGGCAACGCGACGCTTGCCGACTGGCGCGCCATCTATCGCGGCGCCGTGCCGCGGCTTGACGCCGCCTGCCGGCCGAAGATCCGGGACAGCGCCGAGGCCGTCGCCCGCATCGTCGCCAAGGGCGAGCCGGTCTATGGCATCAACACCGGCTTCGGCAAGCTCGCCAGCGTCCGCATCCCGGCTGACGATCTCGAAACGCTCCAGCGCAACATCGTGCTCTCACATGCCGCCGGCGTCGGCGAGCCGATGCCCGTCGCCGTGGTGCGGCTGATGATGGCATTGAAGCTCGCCAGCCTGGCCCAGGGCGCATCCGGCGTGCGGCCCCGGACCATCGAATTGCTGGAAGCAATGCTCGCCAACGACGTCATCCCCGTCGTACCCGCGCAAGGCTCGGTTGGGGCTTCCGGCGATCTCGCACCGCTTTCGCATATGACAGCCGTGATGATCGGCGTCGGCGAATGCTTTACCCCGCATGGCCGGTTCCCGGCCAAGGTGGCCTTCGTCTCGCATGGGCTGGAGCCGGTGACATTGGGCGCCAAGGAGGGTCTCGCGCTGCTCAACGGCACGCAGTTCTCGACCGCCTTCGCGCTGGCCGGCCTGTTCGAGGCCGAGGTTCTCTACCAGTCGGCGCTGGTCGCCGGCGCGCTGTCGACCGATGCCGCCAAAGGGTCGGACGCCCCCTTCGACCCGCGCATCCATCTGTTGCGCAAGCATCGCGGCCAGATCGAGACGGCGGACGCGCTGCGCAATCTCATGGCCGGCAGCGCCATTCGTGAATCGCACCGTGTCGGCGACGAGCGCGTGCAGGATCCGTACTGCCTGCGCTGCCAGCCGCAGGTGATGGGCGCCGCGCTCGACGTGCTTCGCAAGGCCGCCGATACGCTCGAGACGGAGGCCAACGGCGTCACCGACAACCCGCTGATCTTCGCCGAGGACGACACCGCGCTTTCAGGCGGCAATTTCCACGCCGAGCCGGTGGCCTTCGCCGCCGACATGATTGCGCTCGCCGTCTGCGAGATCGGCTCGCTGTCGGAGCGTCGCATTGCCATGCTGGTCGACCCGGCACTGTCCGGCATGCCGGCCTTCCTCACACCGAAGCCGGGTTTGAACTCCGGTTTCATGATCCCCCAGGTGACGGCGGCAGCGCTCGTTTCCGAAAACAAGCAGAAGGCCTATCCGGCGAGCGTCGATTCCATTCCGACTTCGGCCAACCAGGAAGATCATGTCTCGATGGCCGCCCACGGCGCGCGCCGGCTGCTCGGCATGATCGAGAATGCGACCGCCGTCATCGGCATCGAATTGCTGGCCGCCGCGCAAGGCTGCGATTTTCACGCGCCGCTTGCGTCCAGCGATGCGCTGGAGGCGGTGCGCAAGCTGGTCCGGGCCGAAGTCCCGCATCTCGACAATGACCGCCATTTCCACCCCGACATGGAAAAGGCGATCGCCATAGTCCGCAGCGGCGCCGCGGTCAAAGCGGCGGGTGCCGTGAAGCTGCCGGGGATTGCGTCGTGAGAGCGCTCTCCAGGATAGGTCGCGTTCCTTCGCGCCCCCCTCTGGCCTGCCGGCCATCTCCCCCTCTAGGGGGGAGATCAGCAGCGGCTTTGGCGCCGCTCTTCCTTCAACGCAGGCGATTGGCGAAGGCCGGCGCGACAGCCAATCTCCCCCCAAGAGGGGGAGATGCCCGGCAGGGCAGAGGGGGGCGCCGTAGAACTCCAGCTTACGGAGGTCTCGCATGACCCCGTCCTGGCTCACCGTCACCCAGGGCACCGCGCCGCTGCTGGTTTCGATCCCGCACACCGGCCTCGACCTTGCCGGCCTCGACTCGCGTCTGGTCTCGACTTGGCTCGGCCGGCGCGACTGCGACTGGTGGATCGACAAGCTCTATGATTTCGCGACCGACCTCGGCGCCACGGTCGTGCACACCGCCATCTCGCGCACCGTCATCGACGTCAATCGCAATCCGTCGGGCGTCTCGCTCTATCCCGGCCAGGCGACGACAACCCTTTGCCCGACCGACACGTTTGACGGCGATCCGCTCTACCGCATGGGTGAGGAGCCGAGCCCATCCGAGATCGATCAGCGCCGCGCGGCCTATTTCGAGCCTTACCATGCCGCCCTGCAGGCCGAGATCGACCGGCTACGCGGCATGCATGACAAGATCGTGCTCTATGACTGCCATTCGATCCGCTCGGTGCTGCCGCGCCTGTTCAACGGCACGCTGCCGGTCTTCAACCTCGGTACGAATGATGGCAAGAGCGCCGATCCCGTGCTGCAGGAAAAAGTGGCCGCCATCCTGGCCGCGACCGGCGAGACCTGGGTGGCCAACGGCCGCTTCAAGGGCGGCTGGATCACCAGAAGCTTCGGCCAGCCCGGGAACGGCGTGCATGCGCTGCAGATGGAGCTCTCCAACCGCGGCTACATGCGCGAGCCTGCGGAAAAAGGTTCGCCGGAAAACTGGCCGGTACCTTACGACCCAAGCTACGCCGCGCCGATCCGCGCCACGCTGAAAACAATCCTCGAAACCGCCATTGACTGGGCCGGGCGCTGACCCGCGCCGCCCGCCTTGCTTGAAAGGGACAATGATGACCGATCCTCGTCACAACATCCGTGAAGTGCGCGCCCCCCGCGGCGACAAGCTCAATGCTCGCTACTGGACGACGGAAGCGCCGCTGCGCATGCTGATGAACAATCTCGACCCGGAGGTCGCCGAGAACCCGAACGAGCTCGTCGTCTATGGCGGCATCGGCAGGGCGGCGCGCACCTGGAACGATTTCGACCGCATCGTCGCTTCGCTGAAGACGCTGGGCGAGGACGAGACGCTGCTAGTGCAGTCGGGCAAGCCGGTCGGTGTTTTCAAGACCCACGCCAACGCGCCGCGCGTGCTCATCGCCAACTCCAACATCGTGCCGCACTGGGCAACCTGGGAGAAGTTCAACGAGCTCGATAGGAAGGGCCTGATGATGTACGGCCAGATGACGGCCGGCTCCTGGATCTATATCGGCACGCAGGGCATCGTTCAGGGCACCTACGAGACTTTCGTGGAAGCCGGCCGCCAGCACTATAATGGCGACCTCAAGGGCAAGTGGATCCTGACCGGCGGCCTTGGCGGCATGGGCGGCGCCCAACCCCTGGCAGCCGTCATGGCCGGCGCTTGCTGCCTTGCCATCGAGTGCAACCCGGACTCGATCGATTTCCGCCTGCGCACCCGCTATGTCGACGAGAAGGCCGAGACGCTCGACGAAGCGATGGAGATGATTAATCGCTGGACCAAGGCCGGCGAAGCAAGATCGGTCGGCCTGCTCGGCAACGCCGCCGAGATCGTGCCGGAGATGTTCAGGCGCGGCATCCGCCCCGACATCCTCACCGACCAGACCTCGGCGCATGACCCGATCAACGGCTATCTGCCGAAGGGCTGGTCGATGGCCGAGTGGCGCGAGAAGCGCACCTCGGATCCGAAGGCCGTCGAGAAGGCCGCCCGCGCCTCGATGCGCGAGCATGTCGAGGCGATGGTGGCGTTCTGGAACGCCGGCGTGCCGACGCTCGACTACGGCAACAACATCCGCCAGGTCGCCAAGGACGAGGGTTTCGAGAACGCCTTTGCATTCCCGGGCTTCGTGCCGGCCTATATCCGGCCGCTGTTCTGCCGTGGCATCGGCCCGTTCCGCTGGGCCGCTCTCTCGGGCGATCCGGAAGATATCTACAAGACCGACGCCAAGGTGCGCGAGCTCACCCCCGGCAACACCCATCTGCACAACTGGCTCGACATGGCGCGCGAGCGCATCTCGTTCCAGGGATTGCCGGCGCGCATCTGCTGGGTCGGCCTCGGCGACCGCCACCAGCTCGGTCTCGCCTTCAACGAAATGGTCGCCAAGGGCGAGCTCAAGGCGCCGGTCGTCATCGGCCGCGACCATCTCGATTCCGGCTCGGTCGCCTCGCCGAACCGCGAGACCGAAGCGATGAAGGACGGCTCCGACGCCGTTTCCGACTGGCCGCTGCTCAACGCGCTGCTCAACACCGCGTCCGGCGCGACCTGGGTGTCGCTGCACCATGGCGGCGGCGTCGGCATGGGCTTCTCGCAGCATGCCGGCATGGTCATCGTCGCCGACGGCACGGCTGACGCGGCTAAGCGCCTGGAACGTGTGCTGTGGAACGACCCGGCGACCGGCGTCATGCGCCATGCCGACGCCGGCTACGACATCGCCATCGAATGCGCCAAGGAGCACCAGCTTAACCTGCCGGGCATCCTGGGCTGAGCATGATGCCGAAAAGTGTGAGGCGGTTTTCGGGCAACATCATGCTCCTAACCAAAAAGACAGAGCTGGATGATTTCAGGTCGAATCGACTTGAAATCGTCCGGGTCTGAGCCGAATGCGCATCCTTCGTGCCGCCGATTACCGCGTTATGCCGTGGAAGAATGGCGGCGGCACCACCACCGAGATCGCCGTTTCGCCCGACGGCGCCGGGTTCGAGGATTTCGACTGGCGCGTCTCGATGGCCCGGGTCGAGACGAGCGGGCCGTTCTCAAGCTTCGCGGGCATAGATCGAACACTGTCGGTGCTGGAAGGCGAGGGGATCATTCTCGACATTGCCGGCCAGGCGCCGGCGCGGTTGACCACCGCCTCAGCGCCGCTCGCCTTTCCGGGCGACGTGCCGACCGGCGCGGCGCTGATCGGCGGCCCGATCACCGATCTCAACATCATGACCCGCCGTGGCCGCATGGCCCATGATGTCGAGCGCCGGTCTTTCACCGCCGAGATTCGGATCGCGCCGCGCGCCGACACCACCCTCGTTCTTGCCGTCGGTGCCGGCGCCACACTCATCACGGACGCTCGGCCGAGCCTCGGACCGCTCGACACGCTGATCCTCGACCGCGACAGCCCGGAATCGCGGCTTCAGCCCAAGGGGCGGGGCCTGCTTTTCGTGATCGGGCTCCACCGCCTCGCGGCCAACCATTAACGGCTGTTGCCAAACATGATCGCGGCTTGGGCGAATTATCGCCCGGCCCCTTGCATGTACCACGAAAAAGCCTGAATCCTTGCCCTGATCCAACCGGGGGCGGAGAGCGAGGGGCGTTCGCCCAAAAGCTGTCGAAAGGGCACGCCCCTGTTGTGGTGCGCAGAACAAACTTTCGGCCAACCAGTCATGCAACCAATTGCAATTGAACCGGTTTTAGGGGCATTGCCGTGGCGGTGACGCCGCATTGCGCCCGCCTTACGGAATTTTCAATGAACATTCAGACGAACCCGAACAAGATTGAACTGACAAGCGCCGGTTTCCCGGCGGCGACGGAAGCGCCGATACGCTCCAATTTCCTGCCTGAGGACCGGCTGCGCGCCTTGGGCGTCGGGCTCGCCAACGGTGAAGTCAAGGAATTGTTCGGCCTCGCCCCGTTCGAGTTCCACGCCCGCATCCGCGACAGCGCCAAGAAGATTCTCGAAGTCTACCGCTCGACCAATGCCGCCCAGGCCAAGGGCGAGACCATCACGCCGGCCGCGCAATGGCTGCTCGACAACAACTACCTTGTCGAGGAGACCATCTTCCAGGTCAAGCGCGACCTGCCGCGCCGCTTCTATCGGCAGTTGCCGACGCTCACGCTCGGCAACGGCACCGTCTTGCCGCGCGCCTTCGTCGTTGCCTGGAGCTATGTCGAGCATTCCGACAGCTCGGTCTCCGCCAGCATGTTCAAGGCAATCGTCGAGGGCTTCCAGTCGGTCGAGCCGATGAAGATCGGCGAACTCTGGGCGCTGCCGTCGCTGCTGCGTTTCGTGCTGATCGAGAACCTGCGCCGCATCGCCGTTCGCGTCGACCGCACCAGGCAGATGCGCCATGTCGCCAACGAGGTCGCCGACCGGGTTCTCGCGACCGACGACAATGCCGACCGCACCAGGATCCTGTCCAACTACAGCGCGCATGCGCAGGACACCACCTTCGCCACCCAGCTGCTCTACCGCCTGCGCGACGGGTCGCAGAACGCCGGCCGCGCGCTGGAATGGCTGGAAGGCGAGCTGGAAAAGACCGGTTCCGATGCCGAGGAGATCATCATCTCCGAGCATCAGACGCTCTCTAGCGGCAATGTCACCACCGGCAACATCATTCGCGGTCTGCGCCTCATCAATGACGTCGACTGGACGGTCTGGTTCGAGGGCGTCAGCCGCATCGACACGCTGCTGCGCGAAAAGACCGATTTCGCCAACCTCGATTTCTTCTCGCGCGACCAGTACCGCACCGCGATCGAACAGCTGGCGCGCCGCTCGCATCTCTCCGAATACCGCGTCGCCGAAAAGGCGATCGAGCTTGCCGGCCACACGCCCGGCCTCACCGATGCGTCCGGCGTGCCGGAAACCGCCGACCCCGCCGTGCACACCGATGTCGGCTTCTTCCTGGTCGGGCCGCGCCGGCAGGAACTGGAAAGGGCGATCGGCTACCGGCCGCCTTTCTATGTGACCTTCAAGCGAGGCTTTGCCAGCGCCGGCTGGCTGGGCATCGTCGTGCCGGTTTTCCTTTTGACGGCGCTGCTGCTGGTGCTGTCGGGCAAAGCGCTCGTCAATCTCGGCCTGTCGGTGGAATCGATCACGCTGATGCTGGCGCTGTTTGCCGTTCCGGCCAGCGAAGGCGCGCTGGCCTTCTTCAACACCGTGGTGGCGCTGTTCCTGAAGCCGACCAGGCTTGTCGGCTACGATTACAACAAGCACGGCATTCCGGCCGAATCGCGCACCTTGGTCGTGGTGCCTTCGCTGATCGGCTCGCGCGACGACGTGGAGGAAAACATCCGCAACATCGAGGTGCACCACCTCGCCAACACGGCGGACGAGATCCGTTTCGCGCTGTTGTCCGACTGGCCGGATTCCAAGACCGAGATCGACGTCGCCGACATCGAGATCCTGCAATACGCCCGCGACGAGATCGCCAGGCTCAACGCCCGCTATCCGTCCGAAGGTTCGCCGCGCTTCTACCTCCTGCATCGCCGCCGGCTCTATAACCAGGCGCAGGGCTGCTGGATGGGCTGGGAGCGCAAGCGCGGCAAGCTGCATGAGCTGAACCTTCTTTTGCGCGGCGACAGCGATACCACCTTCCTGCCGCTCGACGTGCCGCTGCCGGAAAACGTCGTCTATGTGATGACGCTCGACGCCGACACGCGCACCACGCGCGACGCGGTTTCGGACCTGGTCGGCAAGCTCGCCCATCCGCTGAACCGCCCGCATTTCGATCCGGTCAAGCGCATCGTCACCGCCGGCTACACCATCCTGCAGCCGCGCATCACCGCTTCGCTCACCAGCGGCGACGACGCCTCCTTCTTCCAGCGCGTCTTCTCGGCCAATCGCGGCCTCGACCCCTATGTCTTCGCGGTCTCCGACCTCTACCAGGACGTCTTCGGCGACGGCTCCTTCACCGGCAAGGGCCTCTACCATGTCGACGCCTTCGAAGCGGCTCTGAAGAACCGCATCGACGAAAACACCATCCTCAGCCATGACCTGCTCGAAGGCGCGCTGGCGCGCGCCGCGCTGGTCACCGACGTTGAGCTGGTCGAGGACTATCCGACCCGCTACTCGGTCGACGCCTCGCGCCACCACCGCTGGGCGCGCGGCGACTGGCAGCTGCTCGGCTACATCTTCGATCCGCGGTCCGGCGTGCCTGCGCTGTCGCGCTGGAAGATGGTCGACAATCTGCGCCGCTCGGTCACCCCGATCTTCTGGGTCATGGCCTGCGTCGCCGGCTGGACGCTGCTGCCCTTCACCCAGGCGGCGCAGTGGCAGGCTCTTATGATCCTCAGCCTGTTCATGGCGCCGACCTTCGACATCGTGAACGGCATCCTGCCGAAGAGCGGCGACCAGACGCCGCGCGGCCATTTCTCCGCCTTGGCCCGCGATACCGTGTTCGGCACAGCGCTTGTGGCGCTCAAGGTGCTTCTGATGGCGCATCTCGCCTGGATGATGGGCGATGCCATCATCCGCACCATCTATCGGCTCTTCGTCAGCCGGCAAAATCTTTTGGAATGGCGTACCGCCTCGCAAGCCGCCAAGGGCGGCAACGATCTCGGCGCCTATTACGGCATGATGTACGGCGCTGTGATCATCGGCGTCGTCGGCCTGGCGATTCCGGTGCTGGCCGATTCCACCGGCGCCTTCGTCGCCTTCTTCTTCGCCATCTTCTGGATCGCTTCGCCCGCCGTCGCCTGCTGGATCAGCCGCTCGGCCGAGACCGAGGACAGGCTGCGTATCTCGACCGCCGACATCCACGCGCTGCGCACCTTCGCGCGCCGCACCTGGCACTATTTCGAGACCTTCGTGACGGCCGAGCAGCATCACCTGCCGCCGGATAATTTCCAGGAAAGCCCGGCGCCGGTTGTGGCGCCGCGCACCTCGCCGACCAATATCGGCGTCTATCTGCTCTCGGTTGTATCGGCGCGCGATTTCGGCTGGATCAGCCTGTCGGACGCCATCACCCGCATCGACGCCACGATGACGACCATCGAGAACATGCCGCGCGATCGCGGCCATCTCTATAACTGGTATGACACCACGACACTGAAGCCGCTCTATCCGCTCTACATCTCGGCGGTCGACAGCGGCAATCTCGCTGGACATCTCGTCGCGGTGGCGGCGTCCTGCGCCGAATGGGCCGAAGCGCCTTCCGTGCATCTGCAAGGAGATTTCGAAGGCATCATCGACACCGTCACTATCCTTGACGAGAACCTGGACGAGCTGCCGGACGACCGCCGGCAACTGCGGCCGCTGCGCCAGCGCCTTGCCGACCGTCTCGACGGCATGCGCCGCGCGGTGGCGACCATCAAGGCGCAGCCTGAGATGGCGTCGATCCGCACCATCAATCTTGCGGTGCTGGCCGGCGAGATACGCAAGCTCGCCACCGCCATCCACACCGAGGCGGCATCGCCGAAGAGCGATGTCATCGCCGACTGGGCGGCCAGGCTGGAAGCGACCTGCGAGGCGCATGTGCACGATTCGCACAATGACGATAGCGCGGTCGCCGCTCTGCGCGCCAAGCTGCTCGCCTTGCGCGAGCGCTGTCGCCGCTATGCCTTCGAGATGGATTTCTCCTTCCTGATGCGGCAGGAGCGCAAGCTGCTGTCGATCGGTTACCGCGTCGAGGACCGCCAGCTCGACGAGAGCTGCTACGACCTGCTTGCTTCCGAAGCGCGGCTCACCAGCCTGTTCGCCATCGCCAAGGGCGACCTGCCGACCGAGCACTGGTTCCGTCTGGGACGGCCGATCGTCGAGATCGGCTTCCAGGGCGCGCTGATGTCCTGGTCGGGCTCGATGTTCGAGTATCTGATGCCGCCGCTGGTGATGAAGGAGCCGCAGGGCTCGATCCTCAACCAGACCAGCAAGCTCATCATCAAGCGCCAGATCCAGTATGCGCGTTCCAAGAACGTGCCCTGGGGCATTTCGGAAGCGGCCTACAACGCTCGCGACCGCGAACTCACCTACCAGTACACCAATTTCGGCGTACCCGGGCTCGGCCTCAAGCGCGGCCTTGGCCAAAACACCGTGATCGCGCCCTATGCGACGATCCTGGCCGCACAGTTCAGTCCGCGCGAGGCGGTGCAGAACCTGCAGCGGCTGCGTTCGATCGGCGCGCTCGGCCGCCACGGCTTCTACGACGCGGTCGATTTCACGCCGCAACGCGTGCCCGAAGGCACCGACCACGCCGTGGTGCAGAACTATATGGCGCACCATTCCGGCATGACGATCGCGGCGGTGGCCGACGCCATTTTCGAGGGCCGGCTGCGCGAGCGTTTCCACAGCGACCCGGTGATCGAATCGGCCGAGCTTCTGTTGCAGGAGAAGGCGCCGCGCGACATTCCGACGGCGACCGTCAGGACGGAGGCCGACGAGCGCTCCAAGGACGAGACCGAGGCCGAGAGCCCGGACAGCCGTGTCGTGCTCGATCCGATCAAGGCGCTGCGGGCGACCAACGTCATGTCCAACGGCCGCTATTCGGTCATGGTCACCGCCACCGGCTCCGGCTACAGCCGCTTCGGCGAGCTTGCCGTCACCCGCTGGCAGCCGGATCCGAGCGAGGATCGCCTCGGCTCCTATATTTTCCTGCGCGACGCGGCGACCGGCGACTGGTGGTCGGCCACCGCGGAGCCGAAGCGCGCCGAGGGCGAGCGCGTCCAGACGCTGTTTGGCGACGACAAGGCGAGCTTCACCAAGACGGTGGGTTCGCTGCGTTCGGAAGTCGAATGCATCGTCATTTCAGAAGGCAATGGCGAGGGCCGCCGCATCACGCTCTACAATGACGGCGCCACCGACCGGCACATCGAAGTGACCTCCTTCGCCGAGCTGGTGCTCGGCAACGAGACTTCGGACAACGCGCATCCGGCGTTCTCCAAGATGTTCGTCGAGACCGAGATCGCGCCGAACAACAGCGCGATCTTCGCCACAAGGCGCAAGCGCGACAACAACGATCCCGACCTCACCATGGTGCATTTCGTCACCGACCCGTCCGGCCCGTCGCGCGATGCCGAGGCCGAGACCGACCGGCGCGCCTTCATCGGCCGTGGCCGCACCATCGCCGATGCCGTCGCCTTCGACCCCGGCGTCAGGCTTTCGGGCAGCCAGGGCTTCACGCTCGACCCGGTAGCGGCGCTGCGTCGCCAGGTGCGCGTGCCGGCCAACAAGAAGATATCGCTGACCTTCTGGACCGCCGTCGGCGCCAATCGCGGCGAGCTCGACGAGGCGATAGCCCGTCTCGACCACCAGGAGAGCTTCGCCCGCCAGGCCATGCTTGCCTGGACGCGCAGCCAGGTGCAGACGCGCCATCTGGGGCTCAGCCTCACCGACGCCGCCAATGTGCAGAAGCTGGCGCGCTATTTGATCTATCCCGATCCGTTCCTGCGCCTGCCGGCGGAATCTATCGCGTCGGGCCTCGGCCGCCAGTCGAGCCTGTGGCCGACCAGCATCTCCGGCGATTTCCCGATCTTCCTCGTGCGCATCGGCGACGTCGCCGATCTCGAGATCGTCGCCCAGGCGCTCCGCTTCCAGGAATATATGCGGGCGCGGGGCATGATGATCGACTTCGTCGTCGTCAACGAGCAGGCCTCGTCCTATGTGCAGGACCTGCAGCGCGCGGTGGAGACGCTGTGCGAGAACAGCCGCCTGCGCGGCCGTGAGCTCGGGCCCCGCCAGCATATCTTCGCGGTGCGCCGCGACCTGATGGACGAGCCGACCTACAAGACTTTGCTGTCGGTGGCGCGGGTCGTGCTGCACACCCGCAACGGCACGATCTTCGATCAGCTCGAACGTGCCGAGACGGCGGCGCTCCAGGCACGCGACGCCTTGATGCAGGCCGAGGGCGGCACGCCGCGCGAGCCCGTTCCGCCGCTGCCCTTGCCGGTGCCGGCAAGCCGAAGCGGAGCCGACATTGCCGCCGACGGCAGCGGTCTCAGCCTCTGGAACGGCTTTGGCGGCTTCGACGGCGACGGCCGCCACTATGTGACGCGGCTGACCGGGCGGCGTTCGACGCCGCAGCCCTGGATCAACGTGATCTCCAACGCCTCCTTCGGCTTCCACGTCTCGGCCGAAGGCGCCGGTTTCACCTGGAGCCGCAACAGCCGCGACTATCAGCTGACGCCGTGGTCGAACGACCCGGTGTCGAACCGGCCGGGCGAAGGCTTCTATATTTTCGACCAATTGAGCGGCAAGGCCTTCTCGCCGATGGCCGCGACGGTGCGCGATCCGTCGATGACCTATGAGACCTGGCACGGCCAGGGCTTCTCGACCTTCCGCTCCAGGCGCGGTTCGCTGTCGATGGACCTGACGCAGGTGGTCGATCCCACCGATCCTGTGAAGATCACCCGGCTGCGCATCCAGAATGCCGGCCCGGCGCCGGCGCGGTTGCGCATTTATGCCTATGCCGAATGGGTGCTGGGCGGCCATCGCTCGCGCACGGCGGCGACCATCGTACCGTCGCGCGACGCCGCCACCGGCGCCATGCTGGCGCAGAATCCGTATGGCCTCGACTTCGGCGAGCGTGTCGCTTTCCTGGCGGCCAGCCATCCTGTCCATTCGGTAACCGCCGACCGCAGCGAGTTCATCGGCAGGCACGGCACGACCGAATATCCGCAGGCCGTGCTTGGCGGGCTTGCGCTTTCCGGCCGCATCGAGGCGGGCGACGATCCTTGCGCTGTCGTCGCCAGCGACATCGACATTCCCGCCGGCGGCGACGTGACACTGTCCTGGCTGCTTGGCGACGCGGCCACGCCCGCCGAGGCGAGCGCGCTGGTGCAGACCCATCGCGGCAAGGATTTCGATCAGCGCCTGGCCGATAACGAGCGCGTCTGGCGCGGCTTCCTCGACACCATCCAGGTCGAGACGCCCGACGAAGCGATGAACGCCATGGTCAACCATTGGCTGCCTTACCAGAGCCTGGCCTGCCGCATCCGCGCGCGCTCGGCCTTCTACCAGGCGAGCGGCGCGTTCGGCTTCCGCGACCAGTTGCAGGACACGCTCTCGCTTCTGGCGCATGACTCCAAGCTGGCGCGCGACCAGATCCTCAACGCGGCGCGCCGGCAATTCCCGGAAGGCGACGTGCAGCATTGGTGGCTGCCGCGCACCGATGCCGGGGTGCGCACGATGATCTCGGACGACGTAGTCTGGCTGGCGCATGCGACGGCCCGCTACATCGAGGTGACGGGCGATGCCGGTATCCTGAAGGAGCAGTTGCCCTTCATCGACGGACAGCAGCTCGGCGAAGGCGAGCATGACGCCTTCTTCACGCCGGAGATCACCAAGAACACCGCGCCGCTCTATGAACATTGCGCGCGGGCGCTCGATCTCGCGATCAAGCGCAGCAGCCCCGCCGGCCTGCCGCTCATCCTTGGCGGCGACTGGAACGACGGCATGAACCGTGTCGGCGAGGGCGGCAAGGGCGAGAGCGTGTGGCTGGGCTGGTTCCTGCTGAAGACGCTCACCGACTTCGCGCCTGTCGCCAAGGGGCAGGGCGACACCAAGCGGGCACAGGCCTGGACCAAGCACGCGGACGCGCTGAAGCGGGCCCTGGAAAGCACCGCCTGGGACGGCCAATGGTACCGGCGCGGCAGCTTCGACGACGGTACGCCGCTCGGCTCGCACAATTCGGACGAGTGCAGGATCGACTCGATCGCCCAGTCCTGGAGCGTGCTGTCGGGCGAGGGCGACCCCGCGCGCTCGACGACGGCTATGGAACAGGCGACCGAGATACTGGTCGACGACAAGCTCAAGATCGTCAAGCTGTTCACGCCGCCCTTCTCCAAGAGCGAGAAGGACCCGGGCTATATCAAGAGCTATCCGCCGGGGGTGCGTGAGAATGGCGGCCAGTACACCCATGCTGCCACCTGGTTCGTGATCGCGCTGGCTGAAATGGGCCGCACCGACGAAGCTTATCGCTGCTTCTCGATGCTGAACCCGGTCAACCACGCTTCGGACGAGGTGGCGGCCGAGCACTATCGCGTGGAACCCTATGTCGTGGCCGCCGACATCTATGCCGGCGAAGGCAAGGGCGGCCGCGGCGGCTGGACCTGGTACACGGGCTCGGCCGGCTGGCTTTACCGCGCCGCGGTGGAGGGCATTCTCGGTATCGAGCGGCGCGGCAAGGAGATCACGTTTAGGCCGAAGCTGCCCGGGCACTGGGACGGCTACGCCGCGACGCTCAAGATGTTCGACGGCGAGATCAAGCTTCGTGTTATCCGCGACAAAAAGACCAAGTCGATCTCGCTAGAAGTCGATGGTTCGAAGAAAAAATCGGCCTCTTTCGAGCCGAAATCCGGCGGCAAGACCGAAGTCGTCGTCAGGATACCTGCGTAAAATCAAAGGTTTGGTTCGTCGGCCGCGCATCCCTCGGGGTGCGCGGCCGATCGCCGTTTTTTACTTGGCGCGGCTCTCGCGTCCGATCGCGCGCCTTCCTTTAGGGCAGCCTAAGCAAGCAGCTTGTGATTAAAAATGTGGCAGCGCGAGGCAGGTGCCATTATTTTGCCGCAAGCCTGACATTTCACCTTTTATCTCAAACCGTTAGGTGATCACGTCAGATTTCGTACCGTCGTCATCTTTTGTTCGCTAAATGGGAACGGAAGCGATAGACGACGCATTGTTTCGCGACACGTTAACCGATACGTGTCAGAAAATGGTGCGGTGCACAATTCGGGCATTGAGCACAGACAAGAGTTTGGCGGAGTAGCTGAAGTGTCACTTCTGCAGATCTACTTTAGAGCGCTGGGTTATCTGGCGTCCGACAAGAAGCGCGTTGCGCTGATTTGCGGCGCCAACGTCGCGCTCGCGGCGATCGCGATCCTCGAGCCCATCCTGCTGGGCCGGGTGATCGGTGCCATCTCCGAAAAAGGCGCGGTGTTTTCGACGCTCGCCGTCTGGGCCGCTCTTGGTGCCTTCAACGTCGTCGCCTTCGTGCTGGTGGCGCGCGGCGCCGACCGCTTCGCTCATGCCCGTCGCTCCGAAGTGCTGTGCCAGTCCTTCGAGCGCGTCATCACCATGCCGCTTGCCTGGCACCATCAGCGCGGCACATCCAATTCGCTGCACACGCTGCTGCGCGCGGTCGAGACCCTGTTCAGCCTGTGGCTCGAATTCATGCGCGTGCATCTCTCGACGGCCATCGCGCTGGTGCTGCTGGTTCCGACCGCGCTGTCCATGGACATCCGCATGTCCGTCGTATTGCTGGGCCTCGGCGTGCTTTACGTTGGCATCGGCCGGCTCGTCATGCGCCGCACCACGTCGGGGCAGACTGCCGTCGAACGCCACTACCACACCGTGTTTGCCCACGTGACCGACAGCGTCAGCAACGTTGCCGTGCTGCAGAGCTACAACCGCATTGGCCACGAGACCGCGACGCTGAAGCGCTATGTGAAGGATCTGCTCGACGCGCAGAACCCGGTGCTCGACTGGTGGGCGATTGCCAATGCGCTGAACCGCCTGTCGTCGACCATCTCGATGATGATCGTGCTCTCGATCGGCGCTTATCTCGTCACCCGTGGCCAGCTCCGCGTCGGCGATGTCGTTGCCTTCACCGGCTTTGCCGGAATGCTGATCGCCCGTCTCGACCAGATGTCGGCCTTCACCACCCAGATTTCCGAGGCTCGTGCCAAGCTCGAGGAGTTCTATCGCCTCGAGGATTCGGCTGCCGAGACCGCCGAGCCGGACGGATTGCGCGAGTTGACCAACGTCACCGGCCACGTCCGCTTCGAGGATGTCAGCTTCGAGTTCGCCAATTCGGGCCACGGCATCGAGGACGTCTCCTTCGAGGTCCAGGCCGGCCAGACGGTCGCCATCGTCGGCCCGACCGGCGCTGGCAAGACGACGCTCATCAATCTCTTGCAGCGCGTCTTCACGCCCGCCAGCGGCCGCATCCTGATCGACGGCATCGACACCCGCACGGTGACCCGCAAGTCGCTGCGCCATTCGATCGCCACCGTCTTCCAGGACGCCGGCCTGCTCAACCGCTCGATCGAGGACAACATCCGTGTCGGCCGTGCCGATGCCAGCAATGACGAGGTTCACGCCGCCGCCAATGCCGCCGCCGCCCAGGACTTCATCCTGGCCAAGAGCGGCGGCTACGACACCGTCGTCGGCGAGCGCGGCGGCCAGCTCTCGGGCGGCGAGCGCCAGCGTATCGCCATCGCCCGCGCCGTGCTCAAGGATGCGCCGATCCTGGTGCTCGACGAGGCGACCAGCGCGCTCGACGTCGAAACCGAGGATCGCGTCAAGGATGCCATCGACGAGCTGCGCCGCAACCGCACGACCTTCATCATCGCCCACCGCCTGACCACGGTCCGCGACGCCGACCTCGTCGTCTTCATGGACAAGGGCAGGGTGGTCGAGATGGGCGGCTTCACCGAGCTGTCGCTGCGCAACGGCCGCTTCGCTGCCCTGCTGCGCGCCGGCGGCCTGCTCAACGACGAGGAAGTCCGCCGCCTCAGCCGTGCGGTGACGGAAGCGGCGTAAGTTCTCTCCTTCTCCCCTTGTGGGAGAAGGTGGCCGCGAAGCGGCCGATGAGGGGTGCTCCAGCTTGACACCAGCATCCGATCGACAGCCGGGCGCATTGCTGGCGCCTCACTCCGCTGGAACACCCCTCATCCGTCTCGGCGCTGCGCGCCGATCCACCTTCTCCCACAAGGGGAGAAGGGGAAGGCGCTTCTACCTGCGACGCCTTCCCCCGATTGCCCCAGACCAATCTCCGGTCTATTTAGGTCGGCATGAGTGACATCACCTCACGCCTGAGCGCCTGGGCCGATCTCGCCAATCCGACGCGCTTCGTCGGCTTGGCGGACAAGGTGATCCCGTGGCTGGCGTCGGTTGCCGCGATCCTGCTCGCCGTCGGCCTCTATATGAGCTTCACCGCGCCGGAGGATTTCCAGCAGGGCATCACCGTGCGCATCATGTATATCCACGTGCCTTTCGCCTGGCTCGCCATGATGTGTTACACGATCATGACGATTTCGGCGCTGGGCACGCTGGTCTGGCGCCATCCGCTGGCCGATGTGGCACTGAAATCGGCGGCCCCGATCGGCGCCACCTTCACCGCGCTGGCGCTGATCACCGGCTCTATCTGGGGCAAGCCGATGTGGGGCACCTGGTGGGTATGGGACGCGCGGCTGACCTCGGTCTTCGTGCTCTTCCTGATGTATCTCGGCATCATCGCGCTGACGCGCGCGCTGGATGATGCCGGCCGTGCGGCCTGGGCCGCCGCCATCATCACGCTGGTCGGCTTCATCAACATCCCGATCATCAAATTCTCGGTCGATTGGTGGAACACGCTGCACCAGCCGGCCTCTGTGTTCCGGCTCGGCGGTCCAACCATCGACCCCTCGATGCTGTGGCCGTTGGCCGTGATGGCGCTCGGCTTCACCGTGCTGTTCTTCGCCCTGCACCTGATGGCGATGCGCACGGAGATATTCCGCCGCCGCGTGACCGCGATGCGCAGGGTTGCGGCGAGGCAGGCGGAGCGGGCTCCCCCTTCTCCCCCTGTGGGAGAAGGTGGCCGCGAAGCGGCCGGATGAGGGGTGTTCCAGGGAAAGCCAGCGTCTCATTTCGCTGGAGCACCCCTCATCCGTCTCGGCGCTAACGCGCCGATCCACCTTCTCCCGCAAGGGGAGAAGGAAAGGCCGCTCACCCCATCCGTCCCCTTGCTGCCACCGGCAGCGTTTCCAGCACCTTGTCGCCGTCGATCAGATGCACCTGGTCGAACAAATTCGTCACCACGCAGCAATGATCGGGAACGACCCGCACGCGCTCGCCGATGCGCAGCTTGGCGCCGCCCGAAAGCGTGACGGTGCCGTGCTCTTCGCTGAGACCCGTGACGCGGGCGCCCGGCACGCCGAGCAACTCGCCGAAGTCAGGCAGGCCGAGTGTATCCGACGACAGCGCCTTGCTTCCGCTGTCGAGGATGACGCGCGTCGCCGTCGGATGGCTGACCACCGTGGCGAGCACCGTCAGCGCGCAGTCGTCCAGCGTGCCGACGCCTTTGGCGACCTGGTAGCGGTCGAGATAGATGTAGGTGCCGGGCCGGTATTCGGTGACCACGCTGTCCTCGCCGGAGCGCCACATATCCGGCGTGCCGCCGCTGGAGATGCGGTCACATTCAAGCCCGGCCGCTGTTAGCGCAGAGCGTGCATTGCTCAGCCATGCCTCCGCCTCGGCGGCGCGCCCCGCCGCCGGATAGGTCATCAGCCCGCCAAAGACGAGGCCCTTGGCCTGGTCGATCACTTTCGCCAGTGTCAGCGCTTCGTTGGCGCTCTGCACGCCGCAGCGGCCCATGCCGGTGTCGCACTCGACCAGAACGGACAACGGATGGCCGGCATCGGTGAATGTGGCGGCAAGCCCTTCCAGCGTGTCGTGGCTGTCCGCCGTGACCGAAAGTGTCACGCGCCCATGCAGCGCCTTCAGGCGCCCCAGCTTGGCGCGGCCAAGGATGTTGTAGGGCAGGAAAATATCCTCAAGCCCGGCATCGGCCATCACTTCGGCCTCGCCGATCTTCTGGCAGGTGATGCCGACGGCGCCCGCCGCCACCTGCTTCTTCGCCCAGTAAGGCAGCTTGTGCGTCTTGATATGCGGGCGGAGCTTCAGCCGGTGAGCGTCCGCATGGACCTGCGCTTTCTTGATGTTCGCCTCGGCGCGGGCGGCATCGATGAGGATCGCCGGTGTGTCGAGATCGTCTATGCTTGCCATGAGATCACCCGTCCGAGCATGTCTTCCGAGCGGCGATCCGCTGTGGGACAAAGACATTGCGTTAAAACAAATCAGTTGGGTTTATGGGCCCGAATGCGGCCTATGTCACGGGGCCAGACCCATCGGTTTGCGTCGACAGAGGACCGGCATTGGGCTATTCGGAAGGACGGATTTCAGCAGGCGGCGGCCGGAAGGAAGAGAACCCATGAAGCGCTCCAAGATCAACGACATCATCCGCGAAGCCGACGCCTTCATCCGCTCCTTCGGCTATATCATGCCGCCCTTCGCCTATTGGTCGCCGGAAGAGATGAAGGCGCATAAGGGCGACTCCCCGGCCATCTTCACCTCCCGTCTCGGCTGGGACATCACCGACTACGGCCAGGAGAAGTTCGACGAGCTCGGTCTGTTCCTGTTCACAGTGCGCAACGGCCGCTACGAGGACATGAAGCTCGGCATGGGCATGCTGTACGCCGAAAAAATCATGATCTCGCGCAAGGACCAGCTGTCGCCGATGCACCGCCACAACATCAAGGCCGAGGACATCATCAACCGCGGCGGCGGCAAGCTGGTGCTGGAATTGTTCATGCACGACCGCGACGGCGGCATCGACCCCAAGGCCGAAGTCTCGGTGCCGGTCGACGGCACCATGACCAGATTGCCGGCAGGCGGCCTGCTGAAGCTCGATCCGGGCCAGAGCGTGACGCTGCTGCCCGGCGTCTGGCACGCCTTCTGGGCCGAGGGCAAGGACGTGCTGATCGGCGAGGTCTCGACCGTCAATGACGACCTCACCGACAATGTCTTCCGCGATCCGATCGGCCGCTTCTCCAACATCGACGAGGACGTCGCGCCGCTGCACCTGCTGGTGTCGGATTACGAGAAGTGGGTGGGGTAGGCTAGGGACGCTCCGCTACCGCGCGTACTTATCCGCCTTGCGGTTCCCGAGCAGCAGCTTGCGCTCCAGATGCGCCCGGAGCTCGCCGTAATAGGCGGTGAGAAAAGCCTTTGAATCGATCGGCTCGACCCGGGCGCCGATCTTGCGCGCGATGGTCTCGGCCACGGCCTTCAGCGCGGAATAGTCGTCGCGGCGCAGCACTTCCTCCAGTTTCTGCAACTCGGCGATGCCATAGGCGTCGAGCTGTGCGGGGCTGAACTGGAAGCGGGCCGCGACCGGATCCTTGCGCTGCGAAAGGTCTTCGACCAGCGCCACTTTCGGCGCCTCGACCACCCAGGTGCCGGCGAGCAGGTCGCCGATCCTCAACCGGTCGCGGTTGAACAGCGGAAACAGCGAGAACAGCAACGCCCAGACCAGGCCGAAGATGGTCGACAGCGTGTCGGCGACATCGGCGCTGGCGCGCGCGGCGAGGATCGACAGCGGCAGAAAAACTTCGATCTCGCGCATCAGATTGCGCGCGATGACCTGGTCGATGGTGAGGCCGGCGCCGCTGCGCGACGCGACCCTCACGCCAACCATGCGCTTGCCCGGCGTGGCTGCCCGTCGGCCCGCCTCGAAGGCGATGAAATAGACGTTGCGCAGGAAGAAGATGAAAATGATCCAGACGATGAACAGCGGCTGCGCATCCTGGATGCCAAGCCCTGCAAGGCCGAAGATCATCACCAGCGAGACGATCACGGCCGCGACGACGATGATCACCACGTCGAGCAGGAATCCGGAAGCGCGGGTGCCGGCATCCGCCAGCTTGACCCGCAGGTCCACGCCTTCGGGCGTCACCAGCGGACGTATCAGCGCGGCAGGGTTCTTTGTCCTGGCTGTCCTAGCGGTCGCCATGCCGCACCATCCGCAACAGGTAGAAATATGAGATCCAGAGCGCCAGCATGCCGCCGCCGATCGAATAGCGGGCGAGGTCGCTGGTGATCGTCTGCCTGCCGATGCCTTCCAACAGTCCGGCAAAAAGCAGCATCACCGTGACGCCGATCATGGCGGTCGCCGCCACGCGCCCGGCTTGGGCGGCGGCGGCCATGCGGGTGAGTTCGCCGGGAAAGGCGATGCTGGTGCCGATGCGCATGCCGGCGGCACCCGCGATGGCGATGGCGAACAATTCCGTCGTGCCGTGGATCGAAAGCCAGCCGCCGAGCTCGAAGCCGAGGCCCTTGGCGGCATAAATCTGGAAAATGGCGCCGAGCATGCAGCCATTCATCAGGATGATCAGCACGCTCGGCACGGCGAAGGCGAAGCCCAGCGCGAAAGCCAGGATCGAGACCTGTGTGTTGTGCGTGAAGAGATAGGCGGCGAACCCCGACAGGAAATGGTCGCCGCCGCCGTAAAGCACGCTGCGCAGCGCCTCGGCCGACGAATCCGGGTTGCGCCCGCCCGCCAGGCTAGGCGCGATGATGGCGTCGTACCAGCGCTTGTCGGAAGCGACCAGCCAGTAGCCAGCAATGGCACCGATGAGGGTCAGCCCGACCGACGTCCATACTTCGCGCCACAGGTCGCGGATCGCCGCCGGCCAGTCGTGCAGGAAGAAGTCGCCGATGCGCGTTCTCAAGCTTCGCCGCGCACCATAGAGATAGAAATAACCGCGCAGGCACAGCGCCTCGAGATAGGCGATCAGCGCGCTGTCGAGCGAGGTCGCGCGCGCCACCGAGAGCGAGGACAGCGCCGAGCGGTAGAGCAGGGGCAGCGACAGGAGCTCGTCTTCCGAGAGCGCGCGCGGCGCGCGTTTTTCGACGCGCGCAAGCAGCGCCTCGAAGGCTTTCCAGTCGGCCTCGCGCTCCTGGCGGAAGCTTGCCAGCGACTGGCGCACGGAATCGGTGCCGGCCGACAGCGTCATAGAAGGTTCTCCTCCTTGAGCTGGATATAGCGCTCGACCAGCGCCGGGCCGAGCCGCTGGTGGTCGGCCTCGATGACATGCGCGCCGAGCAGCCTCAGCCTGCCGATCACCACCTGCCGCTGCCGCAACAGGTCGCCGGCGGTGACGGAACGGGCGACATCCTCGGGCGCCGCCGGCGCCATGTCGGCCAGCGTTTCGAGCTCCACATCCTTCATCAGCATGAATAGCACCAGATGCCGCTCGGTCAGCCGGCCGACGGTGCGCAACATCAATTCGGCGCTGATCGGATCGACGAAATCGGTGAAGATGATGACCAGCGAGCGCCGGTCGAGCTTCGCCGAAAGCGTGGTCAGCGCCAGGGTGAAGTTGGTCTCCTCGGTCGAATAGTCGATCTCGGCGGCGCGCTTCTGGATCATGGTGAAGCTCGGCGAGCCGCGCACCGCGCCGCTCGACACGCGCGGCCTGGCATCGAAGGAGAACAAGCTGACAAGGTCGCCGCCCTTGAGCGCGATGAATGCCGACAAAAGCGCCGCCGTCACCGCGCGGTCGACCTTCGGCACCCCGTCGACCGGCTCACACATCAGCCGGCCGCTGTCGATGGCCAAAACGATGTTGTTGTTCTCCTCGATCCGGAACTCGCGCGCCAGAAGCTTGCCGTGCCGGGCGCTGCGCTTCCAATCGATCATGCGGCGGCCCATGCCGGGTTGGTAATCCTTCAGCGCCTCGAACTCGCGGCCGTGGCCGGCGCGCTTCTGCGTATGGCCGTCGGCAAGGGCGGAACGCTGCAAGAGCGTGATCGCCTCGTCGCGCGCGCTGTTGACGTTGGGCAGCACCGCGACCTTGCGGTCGACCGGCAACACAACCTGGTTCCAGATCAGCCCGAACGGACCCTGCCAGCGCAGCCAGAGACGATCGAAGCCGGCGATACCGCGGCGGATGGCCTCGAATTCGAGATCGAGCGTGCCGCCATTGGCCGGCAGCGCGCCGCCGGTGCCGGCTAATGGCTGGACCCGCTGGTCATGCCCGACACGCGCCTGCAGGCGGCGCAGCCTTGCGCCGGCGCCGGCCGCGACGTGTAGGGTGAAGCGTCCGCCGACGCCGACCTGCGGCGGCGCCGTCAGCGTGGCGTTGAGCGAGGCGCGACCCCTGCCTGCGGCTGCGTCCACCGCCAGGAAGGCAAGCAGCAGGCAGATCCACAACAGGCCGAGATACCAGACATGCGGCAAGGCGAGCGCGATCAGGAAGGCGGGGATCGCCCCCGCCGCCGCTGCCCAGACCGCTCGGCCGCTCGGATAGATCAACGCGGCGCTTCCGTATGGTCGACGAGGTCGGAGACGATCTGCTCGACCAGCCGCCCGTCGATCTGCGCCGCCGGCGAGAGAACGACACGGTGACGCAGCGCCGGCACGGCCAGCGCCTTGACGTCGTCGGGGATGACATAGTTGCGGCCGTCGAGCGCCGCCCTGGCGCGCGCGGCTCTCGCCAGCATGGCGCCCGCGCGTGGGCTCGCTCCCACCTCCAGGTCAGGGCTTTCGCGCGTGCCGCGCACAAGTGCCGCGATATAGCCGACGACATCGTCGACCAGCGTGACGTCGCCGACCGTGGCGAGCGCTGCTTCCAGCGTCTTGCGGTCCGTCCGCGCCTTGATGCCGTATTGTTCGATATCGTGCGAGGCCGAGCCGCCGCCGTGATGGACGATGATGGCGCGCTCTTCCGTGAGATCCGGATAGCTCACCCGATGCTTGAACAGGAAGCGGTCGAGCTGCGCTTCGGGCAGCGGATAGACGCCCTGGTGCTCGATGGGGTTCTGCGTCGCCACCACCATGAAATTCCGGCCGAGCGAATGGGTGGTGCCGTCGAACGTGACGGCATGCTCCTGCATGGCCTCGAGCAGCGCGGCTTGCGTCTTCGGCGGCGTGCGGTTGATTTCGTCTGCGAGCAGAAGCTCGCAGAAGATCGGGCCGCGCGTCAGCGTGAACTGCCCGGTCTGGAAATTATAGATGTTGGCGCCGACGATATCGCCGGGCATCAAGTCGGGCGTGAACTGGATGCGCCCATAGGAGACGCCGAGCGCCTGCGCGAAGCAGCGCGCCGTCATCGTCTTGGCGGTGCCGGGCGGCCCTTCGAGCAGGATATGCCCGCCGGCAAACAGCGCCGTCAGCATCAGGTCGACCGTGTCGCGCTGCCCGGTGATCGCTTTTGCCACTTCTTCCCTGATCGCGTTCGCCAGGGTCTTCACTTCATCGACGTTCAATGAGCCTCCTTGCCGTCCAGTCATGCAGCTTTTCGGCTGCCTCGTGCATTGCGGCCAGATTGTTGGAATCGTGTACTGCCCTGAAGCGGGCGGTGAAGCCGTGCTGTTCTTCCTTGTCGCGGGAATCGAGCCAGCGGTCGAGCGCCTCGCCCTGCAGCCCGTGCGGCGCGCCGAGCAGGGCGGCCGCGCGCTGGCGCATCAGCGCTGCGTAACGGTCGCCAAGCTCCTGCAGCCGCCCGGCGCGCTTCAAAAGCATCGCCGTGGTGTCGACCAGCGCCTGCTTGCCGAAGGCGATGGCGCGCCCCTCCGCGCGCGGTGGGCCGAAGCGGCCGAGCCCGTGCAGGAAGGCGAGCGCGGCCGCCACAAGCACCGACAGCGTCAAAGCCAGGAAGGGCGGTTCGATCAGCAGCTTGGCGAGATCGTAGTTGCCGCCGATGCCGTGCAGCGTCAGGTCGAACATGACGGCGCCCTTGGCGGGCTCCAGCATGGCGATGATGTCGAGCGCGGCGGCCGCCCTCTGCTCGTCCTTCAGCGCGGCATTGTTGAGGAAATCGGGATCGGTGAGGATGTAGAAGGGCTCGTTGTCGAGCTCGGTCAGGATAGCCCTGCCGTCGCCCGCCGCGATCAGCGGATGGTCGTCCGCCACCCATTGCAGTTCGCCTGGCGCGGCCACCATGCGGCCGGCGATGTTGATCTGCGAGAGCGTGTTCTTGGCCTCGCCGAGCTTGGCCTTGGCGATGCGGCCGAGCCAGTCGTTGACGACGTTGTTGGGCAGCCGCTCGACCTTTTCCTCCCAGCCTTCATGGCTGAACAAGGGAAAGGTCTGCCATTTCGGCAGGACAAAGAGCGTGTCCTTACCCGCGCGCAGCTTGATGAGGCGATCGAGCGCGGCCGGGTCGCTGCCCGGCGCGATGGTGACGACCAGCAGGAAGGTCGATGCCAGTGGGGACGCCAGGTCCTTCTCGCCGCGCTCCATCGGCGGCGCCTGTCCGTTGGTGAGCTTCAGCCATTCGACAAGCCCGGCATAGCCGGTGCCGCCCTTCGAGAACGGCGTGGCACCGCCCTGGGGCTGGCGGAAATCCGGCGCATAGGTGGACAGCAGGAAAAATCCGGCCGCCGCCAGCAGGCTGGCGAAAATGCCCCAGAACAGGGTCTTGCGGCTGAACGGTTCTTGCGCTGCGCCTGTCATCTGCGCGGTCATGCCCAGGCGTCCCGGAAGGCGAAACGCTCATAGGCGCCCCGCGCCTGCCGCCAGCCCTCGGCGCCGACCGGACGCCGGGCAAACAAGGCCGCCTCGACGATGCGGGCGATCTCGCTGAAGGCGGCGCGGGGCCGGGTGGGGATGGAACCGGCGGCGGCGATGTCGCGCGCGGTGAGCGATGGACGCAGGAAATCGGGCAGCCGGGTGGCGATATCTGAGACGCTGCGGCGCAACAAAAGGTGCACCGCCTCGTCATACTCGCCGCGCGCGGCGAGCGCATCGGCCTCGGAGAGCAGGACCTGGGCAGCTCCCGCGTCAGGGCGCCACTCTTCCTTCGCTTCGGTCTCTTCGCGTTTCCGCCGCCATGGCAGGCGCCAGGCAATGCCTTTCGCCTCGAGGAAAAGCAGAAAAGCAATGATCGCGACGCCGATGATCACCGCGCCCCAGAAGAGATAGATCATATAGGGACCGAGCTTCGCCAAGCCGTCCAGAAACGGCTTCAGCCACTCCGGCGGCTCGGGCCGCACGTAGGTCGGCAAGGCGAACTGGATCGAATCGTCCCCCAGCAGTTGCTTGTGCAACTGCACCAGCCGTCCGGCCTCTTCCGTCCCTGCGGCTGTCACCCGCTCGTTCCCCCTGCAACCTGCGGTTCGGGGCCGACACTGGCAATACGCCATGACAATTGCAAGCGCACTGGACGTAGCCTTTCAATCTTGGCAAATTTACTTTGAAGTCGCCGATGAACGCAGCGGTGACTCGGGGGAAAATTATCATGACGACTGCAACATTGGGACGACCCGGCAGATTCGAGATCGGCAGGGTATTCAGCAACACCTTCGGAGTGATTGGCCGAAACCTCGGACTTTGCGTGGGGTTGGCGGCTTTGTTTTCGGGCCTGCCGGCATTGCTCGTCAGGCTGTGGACCCAGCCGCAGATCGACGCCATGATGCAGCGCGACCCCGGCACCATGGCCGACCCAGGCGCCATGTTTCGCAATTCCTACATCACCATCATCGCCGGATTGATTTCGTTCGTGTGCGCGCTGCTGCTGCAGTCGGCGCTGGTGCGGGCGACCATCGAGGACCTCAATGGCAAGCGTCCGTCTTTTGGCGACTGCATCCAGATTGCGATCCGCTTTCTGCTGCCGACGCTTGGCATCGGCCTTCTCGTCGGTCTCGGTGCGGGTATCGGCCTGATGCTGTTGATCGTGCCGGGCATTATCCTCTGGCTCGGCTGGTCGATGTCGGTGCCGGTCCTGATCCAGGAGCGGCGTGGCGTGTTCGGCTCGATGTCGCGCAGTCGGGTCCTCACCAAGGGCAGTCGCTGGGGGCTTTTCGGCCTGTTCCTCATTCTCATCATCATCGCGATGGTCATCCAATGGGGGATGCTGCTCGTTCTGGTGCTGTTCGGCGGCATCATCGCCGAGATCGGCGCCGCGCTAGTGCAGACGGTGGTGTCGATGGTGCTGTCGATCGCAACCGCGGTGAGCTATGTCGAGCTGCGCCAGGCGAAAGAAGGCGCAAGCATCGACGAACTGGCGGAGATCTTCTCGTAGGCAGCAGAGATCAACCCGATGGCTTTGGAAAGCCCAGGTGCAGCCGGTAAATTCCGGCTGGGCGGGGTAGTCGGCAATGCGCTCTCGTTCATCGGACGGAATCCGGTTCTCTCGCTGGCGGTCGCCGTGTGCTTTTTCGCCCTGCCATCGCGACGACCACTTACATAGCCTTGCGGCGGGCGAAGGAGGGCGGTGGCGTCGACGAACTGGTGGCTGTCTTTCGTAGCAATCGCCGCCGACGCAATCTGAGCCGAAAGGCAATCGCTTGACAAATGAGCGCTCGGCCGACGCGACCGGGAAGGTCGCGCCGGCCGCTCGCTCCTGGGAGGATCAGGACTCCAGCCAGACTTTCTCGAAATGCTGCTCAAGCGCCTGGTGCTGTTCGCAGCCCTGCACGCCCTTGCGATAGGTGCGATAGACCGAGCGCCAATAGGGCTGGATGATGATGCCGGCATCGCGCAAATTGGTCTCGATCTTGCCCATGATCTCCTTGCGCTGGGCGGCATCCGGCGTTGCAAGCGCCTTGTCGAGAAGCTCGTCGAACTCCCTGTTCGAATAGGCGCTTTCGTTCCAGGCGCCACCCGATTTGTAGGCCAGCGCCAGCACCTGCACGCCGAGCGGGCGGCCGAGCCATTCGGTGCAGGAATAGGGGAACTTGGCCCAGTCGTTCCAGAAGGTCGCGGCCGGCAGCACTGTGCGCTTGATCTTCAGGCCGGCCTCGCGGATTTGCGCGGCGATCGCGTCGGCGGTGCTCTTTTGCCATTCGACGTCGACCGAGATCAGCTCATATTCGTGGTCGGCCTTGCCGGATTCCGTAATCAGCTTCTTGGCCTGTTCGACATCGCGTTTGGCCGGGCCGATATCGGCGAATTCCGGATGCATCGGGCCGACATGGTGGTTGTCGGCGGGCTTGCCGCGGCCGTCCAGCCCGAGCTTCAGCACGGCCGCATTGTCGACCGCAAGCTGCGCGGCTCGGCGCACCTTGACGTCGTCATAGGGCACGTTGGAGACATTGAAGCGCGCGACGATGGTAGAGCCGGTGGCGATCTCGGAGTTCTGCAGGCCCATCTGCTCGGTCTGCGACACGGCGTCCGCCGTGGTCTCGTGGTCGGTGTCGATCTCGCCGGATTCAAAGGCCGACAGCGTGGCGTTGGGATCGGAGCCGTAGTCGACCCATTTGATGCCATCGAGATAGAACTCGCCCTTCCACCACGGCTTGTCCTTGCGCTTCACCTCCGCGCCCGTCTCGGCGTCCCAACTCACCAGCTCGCAAGGGCCGGTGGTGATGGCCAAAGCCTTCTTCGGATCGGCATCGCCCTCATAGGAGCGGTGCATGATCAGCGCCGGATAATCGGCCATGCCGGCGATCAGCGAGATGTCGGGCTTCGGCAGGTTGATCTTGACGGTGTAGTCGTCGACCTTCTGGATGCCGCCGTCTACCGGCTTCTTGGTGTCGGCATTGACCAGCGCGCCCATGCGCGCCGCGACCGAATTGCCGGCTACCGAGGCATCGCACCAGCGGTTGAGGTTGTGGATCACGTCGTCGGCGTTGAAAATGTCGCCGTTCGACCATGTGACGCCTTTGCGCACGTGCAGCGTGATCGTCTTGGCGTCGTCGCTGGTCTCCCAACTTTCCAGCAGCCAGGGCTCGAAGGAGAAGTCGGTTTTCCAGCGCACCAGATATTCGTTGCACTGGCGCGCGACATTCGACATCTCGACGCCGTCGAAGGTGCGCGGGTCTTTAAAGCCCTTGACGTTCATAGCCACGCGCAGCACGCCGCCCTTTTTCGGCTCGGCGGCGCGGGCAGGCGAGGGAGCGATCCCGCCCAGCGCCATCGCTCCGGCGGCGCTGACGCCGAAGCCGGCCATCAAGGCCAGATATTCGCGCCGACTGATCGCGCCCTTCTTGAAATCGTCGGCGATCGGCTTGGCTTGCGGATGCAGTTTTCTGTCGGTCAGCATGAATTTCATCGTCGTTCCCTCTGTTGTTGGGCGCTCCGGGCCGCCATGCGGGGCGGATGCGTCCGCCGGAGCGCCGTTGCCTGCGAGGGAATGATAGGTCCGCTTTCCGCCGCGAAATGGTTGGGTTTCCGCAGTTCTTGTGCGCTGTTCCGCAGGTTAAAGTTGGCCAGGGCGCCGCCGCCCCCTCATCCGGCCGCTTCGCGGCCACCTCTCCCCGACGGGGAGAAGAGACTGGCGCCGGCGCTGACCGATTCCTCTCCCCTCGGGGAGAGGTCGGCCGAGCGAAGCGGAGGCTGGGTGAGGGGGAGCGGCCTCAATACGGCCACTTGCCCCGCCCAAGCGCACTGATGTCCGCAACAATCCTCCGAAACGCCTCCGCCGCGCGCGGCACCGTCATCCTTGCCCGCAGAAAGCTGTGCACCAGCCTCGGCTCCTCGCGCCACCAGGCGCGGCCGCCGGCGGCAAGGATGCGCTCGCGATAGACTTCGCCGTCCGACGACAGCGGATCGCATTCGGCGGTGACGATGATCGTTGGCGGCAGGCCGGAGAAGTCGCGGTCCCTGAGCGGTGAGAAGGTCGGATCGTCCGTCGACTGCCCGGGCGCGGACCGGATGCGACGGTAGAACTCGATGTCGCTTACGCTGAGCAGCGGCGCTTCGGCATGCTCGACATAAGAGCGCCCGGTCTCGTCGCTGCTCAGCCCCGGATAGATCAACATCTGGCCAACAGCCTGCCGTTCATGGCGCCGCGTTGCCTGCGCCACCGCAGCGGCGAGATTGCCGCCGGCGCTTTCGCCGCAAAGCACGATCGGCAGTGTGCTCGTCGCGGCGACCCATTCGAACACTGCCAATGCATCGTCGTAGGAGGCGGGGTGCAGATGCTCCGGCGCCAGCCGGTAGTCGGCCGAGACCACCTCGAAACCGGTGCCGGCGCAGATTTCGGCGCAGATGTCGTCATGGCTATCGAGGTCGCCAAGGACAAAACCGCCGCCATGGTAATAGACGACGGTCGCCGCCGCCTTGCCCGCCATGCGATAGTGCCGCACCGGGATCGGATGCGTCGCCGTCGCGACGAGGCCGTCGCTGGTCGTCACGCCCTCGGGACGAGCCTGATGAAAAGCCGCGCACATCCGATTGTAGACCGCGCGCTGCTTCGCGATCGGCGCGGCGACGATTTCCGGCGGGTACCAACTGTTGACCTCGTCGATATAATCCCACAACTCCGGATCGAGCCGGTCGGCATATTTGCCACGGCTCGACGGATCGGTTGGGGCTCTGGTCACTGCCATCAGAGCTCGGCGTAAAGCCGCGCCGCGTTCTCGAATGTGAAGCGCAGCGGCACCGAGCCTTCGACCTGCCACACCTTCACGGTGTCTCCCGCCAACAGCCGGCAGGCGTCGAGCGTGTTGGTGACGGCGCCGCCATAAAGGCGGTTGGCGAGGTTGAGGATGCCAGTCTGGTGCATGGCGGCACTGGCGCTGCCGCAGGCATCCTTGACCAAAAGCACGCGAAAGCCGCGCGCTACCGCGTCCTTCACGGTCGCGTCGATGCAGGCCTCGGTCCACACGCCCGCAATCACCAGCCATTCGATGCCGGAGGCCTTGAGCTTGTCGCCAAAATCGTTCTTGCCGAAGGCGCTGGCTTCCTGCTTGACCAGCGTGGCTTCGCCATCTTGCGGCGCCACTTCATGGCAGATTGCGGTCAGCGGATCGTCCTTGTCGGAAAAGGCCGATTTCCCGCTTTCATCGACTGGGTGGAACGGCCGCGCCGCGGCGAGATCGACGATATACGCCCAGTGGTAGAGCGGCACGAAGTTGCGCCGCGCCGCCTCCTGCAGGCGCTGCACATTGGCGAGGATATCGGCAAAACCCTCGACCAGATAGCGTTTGTCCCTGCGATGCTCCTCCTGGAGATCGATGAACACCGCGGCCACCGTGCCGCGTCGGATGGAAATGGGTGCTTTCATGCGTATGCTCTCGAGGGGTGCCGTGGGGCATCGGAATGTGCCGCAGCCTATCAACTTCGTCATTCCAGGGCGAAGCAGCCGCGAAGCGGCGTCGCGAAGACCCTGGAATCCATGCCGTTAGGTTCATCGGAAGAGTGCGGACTAACAGAATTCTGCACCGTTGCAACGCTTCGTCGTAACGGCATGGATTCTAGGGTCTGCGCCGCGTCGCTCCGCTCCTTGCTCCGCCCTAGAATGACGACGGCAGGTACGCAACGGATATTCTCTAAGCTTTGCGATATCGCACCGCAGATAGCAGTGGACGCCGGCATCACTTCGCTCATTCCAGAAACTCGTCCTCATACGGGAAGCGCGAGAGCAGCTCGGTGCCGGTCTCGGTGATCAGGATCTCGTCCTCGAGCTTGACGCCCTCGCGGCCGCCTTTCTCGCCGATATAGCTTTCCACGCTCACCACCATGCCGGGCACGATGACGCCGTCGCGGCCGTAGGTTTCGTAATCCATCGAATGGGCGATGAACGGCGTCTCGCCATGCATGCCGACGCCGTGCATGACCGAGGTATAGCGCTGGTCGACGAAGCGGTCGGGGATCTTCCAGGCCTTCTCGGCGATCTCGCGGAACGCCATGCCGGGCTTCACGATCGAGATGTTGTGCTGCACCTGGTCATGCGCCATGCGGTAGAGCGATTTCTGATAGGGCGTCGGCTTGCCCGGGCCGCAGCGGAAGGTGCGCGAGAAGTCGGAATAATAGCCGTAGCAGCCGATCGTATCGGTATCGAGCGCCAGCAACTCGCCCGGCCTGATCTTGCGCCCGCTCGCCTCGTTGAACCATGGATTGGTGCGCTGTCCCGAGGTGAGCAGCCGGGTCTCGATGAACTCGCCGCCTTGGCGGATCACCTCGCCATACATGATGGCGAACAACTCGTTCTCGGAAACGCCCGGCTTGATCGCCTCGCGCACGGCCGCCACCGCGGCCTCGGCGCCCGCCATCGAGGCCAGCAGGCATTTCACTTCCTCTGGCGTCTTGACCGCGCGCACCGCCAGGATCTCGCCCTGGCAGTCCTTCACCTCGCAGCCGCGCTTTTCCAGCGCCAGCGCCTGCAGATGGCTGCAGCGGTCGAGCCCAAGCTTCATCGAGCCGCCGCCATGCTTCCTCAGAAGCTCGGCGATCTCGTCGGCGAACGGCCCCGCGGTCTCGTCGTCGCGGCCCGACACCGATGACCAAACGAGCTTGGACGGCCGCGCCTCGTCGATCGTGTCGAGCACCATCGAGACATGGTAGCTCTGCGGATATTCGAACAGCACGATCGGCCCTTCGGTGGGCACGAAGAAATAGCGGGTCGAGTTGCGCAGGAAATAGCCGAACATATTGCGCGAACCGGTGGCGTAGCGCTGGTTGTATGGATCGAACAAAACGACGCCGCCATAACCCGCCTCGCGCATCCAGGCGCGCAGCTTGGCCAGCCGCCCCTTGCGCAGCGCGTCAGCGTCGATGAAGGACGGCTCGGTGTCGGACAGCCACATGCCGCCGGCCGGATCGGCCGCGACGGGGTGGCGCATGCGATCCTTGAAGTCCACATCCTCGGTGCTGTCGGGGTCGAATACGACGATGCTCATGTGCGGCCTCCTGTTGCGGAGAACATGATCTATACGTCACACGAAGTGTGTGCGGATTCCCGCAGATGTCGTGCCGGACGCCGCAGGCTAGCGGGCAACGCCGTGATCCGTCCCGCCAGCGTTTCATCGCGTCAGCGCGCACAAACGCACTAATGCCGCCGCATCGCTTTCGGCGCGTGCCCATGCTCCTCGCGAAACGCCCTTGCAAAGCTCGACATCGAAGCAAAGCCGCAGGCTAGCGCCACATCGCGCACCATCAGCGTCGAATGCGCCAGCAGATCGGCGGCGCGCTTCAGCCGCAGCCGCCGGTAATATCCGTTCGGCGAGATATCCAGCTCGGCGCGGAAACTGCGCTCGAGCTTGTCGGGCGAGACGCCGAGCCGTTCGGCCAGTTCCGCCATGCCGAGCCTTTCCTCGACCGCATCCTCCATGATGGCGATGGCCGACAGAACCAGCTCGTTCTGGACGCCGGTGCGCAGCCTGAGCGGCATCAGCTTGCGGTCGACGCTCGACCGCAATGGCGAGTGCACGAACCATTCGGCGACACCAGCCGCAAGCTCGGCGCCATAATCGCGCGTGATGATCTCCAGCATCATGTCGAGGCTGCCGACGCCGCCGGCCGAGGTGAAACGCTTGCGGTCGATGACGAAGAGATCGCGCCGAAGCTCGATATCCGGAAAAGCCTCGGTGAAGGCTGCCTGGCTGGTCCAGTGCAAGGTGCAGGCATGGCCGTCGAGCAGGCCGGCGCGGGCGAGGAAGAATGCGGCGTCGGCGACAGCGCCGATATGCGCGCCGCCGCGCAGGCTTTTGCGGATCCAGCTCATCGCCTCATCGGCCACGACATGATCGGCGTCGCCACCGGAACACACCACGATGCGGTCGACCTTCGGCGCGTCGGCGGCCGAGAAGCCGGGCTGAATGACGACGCCGTTCGATGCCTCGACGCTACCCGCATCGGCGCCGACGATCACCCATCGATAGCAGTCGCGCTTGGCAAGAATGTTGACGGCGCGCAGCGGCTCGATGACGGATGAAAATGCCATCATCGGAAAGCCGAGAAAAACCAGCACCGCGAAGGTAAGGGGCGCTTCGCCCGCCGCCTGTTTTGCCTGGCTGCGCCCGCTCATGGCTGGCGGCCGTAGCGCGGCAGCACGATATCGGCTGTGAGCGGCGCGAGATCCATGCCGCTTGCCAGTTCCGGGTTCAGCCAGATCATCTCCTCGATCTCGGCGGCCGGAACCGGCTCGCCGATGATGGAGAGTTCGAACAGCTCGGCCTCGACGCAGGTGTCCGGCTCATTGGCGGCGGGCGCCGAGAAGGAACCGAGATGGAAGGCCGCGGCCGGATCGACGGCAACGCCCAGCTCCTCGCGCAATTCGCGCGCAAGGGCGGCGGTGGGCAATTCACCCGGCTCGATCTTGCCGCCGGCCTGCATGAAGACGGTCGTGCCGCGCTTGCGCACCAGAAGGAGCCTGCCGCCGTCGTCGCGGATGACAGCGGCGGCGATGCGGATCGTACTGGCCCTCGCTGTCTTGGAATGGCTGGAGGTCACGATGGGCTGTTTCCCGGCGGCTGGTGGCAGAGGGGAGGGACTTTATCGGGCACGTCAGCGCTCTTGCAACGGAGAAACGACCAAGAATGCCTGCGGCAACCGCCGCAACTCGCCCTTATGCAGCTTTCTTGACCTGTACGCCGATGCGACGTACATAGATGTGCGAAGGAGCAAGAACATGGAAAATTTCCATGATGAAATTCGAGAGATCGAGGAGCGCAGCAGCGAGCGGATGAACTTCCGCACAAAACCGCGCATCAAGAAGGCCATTCAGCAAGCCGCGGCTCTTGCCGGTGTCGATGACTCGGTTTTCACAATGAACGCCGCCTATAAGGCCGCCATGGAAACGATAGAGGCTCATGAGCGCACCGCTCTGCGGCCTGTCGATCATGCTGCCTTCTTTGCGGCTATCGACAATCCCCCACCGCCAACGGACCGACTGCGGGCGTCGTTTGCCCGCTATGCCAAAACCGTCATTTCCAAGTGACGCGGCAGCCCGAAGTCGCCAATGTCATAGAGCCGTTCGATCCTGAAAAGCATGATCGAACGGCTTTTTTCTGTGGCGTGGATCAGGTCGACAATTTCTTCAAAAGGACAGCCAACAAACTGTCCAAAGCCGACAATCTTCGTGTCTTCGTCATGCTCAGTCCAGCCGAAGACCTGATCGGCTTTTACGCCATCAATTCACACTCGGTGGATTACAGCGAGTTGCCACACAAATATGCGAGAACCCGGCCAGGAAATGGGAGCATCCCCGCGGCCTATCTGTCCATGATGGGTGTTGACCTGCGATTTGCAGGCAATGGATATGGCGGCGATCTTCTGCTTGACGCGCTGGCGCGCATAGCGAGGGTTGCCGAGCAGATCGGAATTGCCGTTGTCATGCTGGATGTACTGGATTGCGGCGATCCGGCCAAGATAGCGCGCAGGATGAAGCTCTATGTCGATCATGGCTTCACCGCATTGCCGTCCAACGAATTGCGACTGTTCCTGCCGATCAAAACCGTTCAGGAACTGATGATGATGCATAGCAACCAGTAGGCCAAATCACTCGGCTTGCAACGGAGACGACTCGAATGTTTGCGGCAACCGCCATCGACACCAAGGACAAGCCGGCCTTCTACAAGGAGTTGGCCACGCAATTGAAAGCGCTGCTCGAAGGCGAGGGCGATTCCGTTGCCAACGCCGCCAACACCGCGGCGCTGATCTATCAGATGGTGCCCGACCTCAACTGGGCCGGCTTCTATTTCCTCGCCTCCGACGACGAGCTGGTGCTTGGGCCCTTCCAGGGCAAGCCCGCCTGCGTTCGCATCGCCGTCGGCAAGGGTGTCTGCGGCAAGGCCATCGAGCTCGACATGTCGATGCTGGTCAAGGACGTCAACGAATTTCCCGGCCACATCGCCTGCGATGCCGATTCGCGCTCGGAGCTGGTCGTGCTTCTGCGCGATGCCGAAGGCGCGTTCGGCGTGCTCGACCTCGACAGCCCGATGCCTGGGCGCTTCGACAAGGAAGACTAGGCAGGCATCGAGAAGCTCGCCGCGATCTATGTCGCGGCGTGCGAGTTCGAGGATGACAACGAAGACTGAGAGGTGAGGCGGTCTCGGCCTGCCTCAGACGAGCTTCACCAGCGTCAGGCTGAAGACAGCGATGAACAGGAAGGCCGAGAAGGCCAGCATCAGCGGTCGAAGACCGCGCGAGCGCAGCTGGGAAATATCGGCCTGAAGGCCCATGGCGGCGAGCCCCATGGTCAGCATCACCTGGGCGGCCAGGGCGATCGCGGCATGAACCTGAACCGGGATCGCGATCAGGCTGTTCAGCGCCACCACCGCGAGGAAGGCGACGACGAACCAGGGTAGCGGCGGCCTGGCGCCGGAAGTGTCTGAGCTGCCGCGGCGCGCCATCAGGCCGAGCGCGATCACCATCGGCGCCAGCATGGCGACACGCGTCAGCTTGGCGACGGTCGCCGTCTCGCCGGCAAGCGTGCCGTTCTGGAAGCCGGCGCCGATCACCTGCGCCACCTCATGGATCGAGGCCCCGGCCCACAGACCGAAGGCGTGCTGGTCGAGCCCGAAGACCGGCGCCAGCAGCGGAAAGCCGAGCATGGCGACGGTGCCGAACAGCGTGATCGCGGCAACCGCGTAGGTCACGTCCTCGTCGCGCGCGTCGGTGACGATGTTGGTGGCGACGATCGCCGAAGCCCCGCAAATCGAGGTGCCGGCGGCGATCAGCTGCGCCAGCTTGGCCTCGACGCCGATCAGCTTGCCGAGCGCGACGGTGAAGAGGAAGGTGGCACCGAGCGTGGCCGCGACAATGCCGACCCCACCGAGGCCGATGCCCGCGACCTGGCCGAACGTGAGCTGGAAGCCGAGCAGCACGATGGCGAAGCGCAGCAGGCGCTTTTGCGAAAAGGCGATGCCGGCCTTGGCGTGGGCGGGCAGGCCGAGCACGTTGGAATAGATCATGCCGGCCACCACGGCCAGGATCATCGGGCTGAACAAGGTGAGGCCGGACAAACCGCGCGCCGAATAGGCGACGCTGGCGATCATCGCCACCAGGACCAGTCCCGGTACCACACCGGCTGAGATCGAGGTCAGGGCAGGGCGCTTGCGCTCGGCGTTGACCGGGTTCAGATCGATTGGAAGATCGTTCGCGGTGACGGGTAGGAATGACAATTCAATTCTCCAGGCGCGCTCGCCGCCGAAATGCCATTCCAGAACCAATCTTTCCAACGAATTATTTGAGTTATAATGATCGCCTTTTGCGAACGATCATCGCCGACCAGTGGGCTCAACAGGCGCTTGCGTTTGACAGGGCGTATGCCGCCCCGTTATCTCTGGCGGTATACGACGACAATCCACACAATCGAGCACCCACGGCTGGCCGAGGAAAAACCATGTCACACAATCTGCAGTTCTATATCGACGGCGCCTGGGTCGATCCTGTTGTGCCGAACACACTCGACGTCATCGACCCATCCAACGAGGACGCGTTCGCGCAAATTTCGCTCGGCTCCAAGGCCGATGTCGACAAGGCGGTGGCGGCGGCCAAGTGCGCCTTCGCCACTTTCGGCTTCACTTCGGTCGAGGAACGGCTCGACATCCTCAACCGCGTCATCGAAGTCTATAAAAAGCGCAGCAAGGACCTTGCGCTCGCCGTCTCGCGCGAGATGGGCGCGCCGCGCCAGATGGCGCTGGACAGCCAGGTCGGCGTCGGCCAGGCGCATCTGGAGAAGATGGCCGAGGTGCTGAGGACCTTCCAGTTCCGCCACATCAAGGGCTCCTCGCTCATCGTCAAGGAGCCGATCGGCGTCGTCGGCCTGATCACGCCGTGGAATTGGCCGCTGAACCAGATCACCTGCAAGGTCGGTCCGGCGCTTGCCGCCGGCTGCACCATGGTGCTGAAGCCGTCCGAGATCGCGCCGCTCGACGCTATCATCTTCGCCGAGATCATCGACGAGGCCGACGTGCCGAAAGGCGTCTTCAACCTCGTCAACGGCGACGGCCCCGGCGTCGGCCAGTCGCTGGCCAGCCATCCGGATGTCGACATGATGTCCTTCACCGGCTCGACCCGCGCCGGCATCCTGGTCGCCAAGGCAGCGGCCGACACGGTCAAGCGCGTGCATCAGGAGCTCGGCGGCAAGTCGGCCAACATCCTGTTCCCCGATGTCGATCTGGAGCGGGCCGTCACCAAGGGCGTCGCCGGCTGCTTCTCCAACAGCGGCCAGTCCTGCAACGCGCCGACCCGCATGTTCGTACCGCGCGACTGCCATGACGACGCCGCCGGCTATGCGAAGAAGGCGGCAGAGAAATTCACCGTCGGCCCGGCCGACGCGCCCGCGTCGAAGCTCGGTCCGGTGGTGAGCCAACTGCAGTTCGACAAGATCCAGGACCTGATCCAAAGCGGCATCGAGGAAGGCGCCACGCTGGTCGCCGGCGGTCCCGGCCGCCCGGCCGAGCTCAACCGCGGCTACTATGTCCGCCCGACGGTCTTCGCCAACGTGACGCACGACATGCGCATCGCCAGGGAAGAAATCTTTGGGCCGGTGCTGTCGATCATGCCCTACGACACAGTCGAGCAGGCGATCGAGCAGGCCAACGACACCGTCTTCGGCCTTGCCTCCTATATCCAGGCCAAGGACATCGAGAAGGCGCGCCAGGCGGCCGCCCGCATGCGCTCGGGCACTGTCTACATCAACTACCCTGCCTGGGACGCGGGCCTGCCCTTCGGCGGCTACAAGCAGTCCGGCAACGGCCGCGAATATGCCGAATACGGTCTTGAGGATTTCCTCGAGACCAAGGGCATCGCGGGGTATGCGGCGGCGAAGTAGGGCACTGTAGCCAGTGATCGTCGGCGCTAAAAAGGCGCGGTTCAACCGCGTTATTAATGTTTGAAAACAAGTCGGCCAGGGACGGCCACTATACTCAAAGATTGATCCACCGGAGACATCGCCTGGTCGGGATGAGATGACACGTATTAGGCTTGGCTGATGCGATTAGGGCTGGCTGACTGCCTGTGTTTTTCGAACAATCGGAGCTTTGCCGGATATCCAAGCCGTATCGACGTTTGGCAGCCCCCGCATTTGAATGTAGCCACGGACTTGAACCAGGAGCCTTTCCGGATAATCGGATGCCGGCATCTTGGACATTCGAATCTGAGATCTGTCTCATTCAGGTTTTGAGGAATCGACATTTTGCCACACGCTCCCTATGCACCTACCGATAGCACGTTAAAGTAGCAATGTTTCAGGCCTGCGACCGCCAGACTACCGCGTTGTAACGAGAGTGATTCCTGGCAACGGAACTGCGCTCAGGGCCAAGCGTCGTGCTCGACCGACCGAGCATTTGGTTGCAAGGTGACCTTTCCGCGAAACACACCAGAAAGGATATTTGGTAAGAATTAATTCAACCGGGCCGAGTATGGTGAGGGTGGCGGCTCCAGCTGGGTGGGGGGTGCGTTTGGCCAGAGCCGCCTGCACGGTCATTGTGTGGCAGTAGACCGCGCTGTGTCAGAATAGAACAGCGCGATCTATAATTAGTTAATGCTAATTAAATGCGGCGGCTACCCTAACGGCCGCCGACTCGCCGTGGTTCATTGTGGGATGGCCTGCCGGCGTACAAGCTGGGCGTGGTTGCCAGCGTGGTTCACCAACGTCGCAATTTGAAAATGCCGCTCTTTCCGAATTTCGAGCAATTGACCTGGCAACCCGAGGGCATAGGTCTTCCGGTAGGGTGTGGTGAAGCGCGAAAAGCCCCGCCGGCGAGATGCCTGCGGGGCCTTTCTCAGCGGATAGTCGATTAACGACGATCGCTTCCGCGGCTATCATGGTGGCCGCCGTTGTTCGCGCCCAGGCACATGGCATAGTAATCGTCATGGTTGCTGCACGAATTGAGGGTCGCCTGCTGAGCATAAGCCGAACCAGCAAAGCCGGCGACAGCAACAATGGCGAGAATTGCATTGCGAACAATCTTGGACATTTCGATTTTTCCTTTGTTTAAATTCCGGTCTGGCCGGTCGATGGCGGTTTTCCTGCAGTTTGGTTTCGGTTTGATGGCGCTTGAACGTAAATCTGTTTCGAAACAGCAACGGCAGTAGCCGAGCCGGCCAGACGCCTCGCTAGCCATGGCGGCTCGTTTGCATACAAATGTTTCAAATGCTGTCCTTCTCGTTACGAGCCTTGCGCTTGCGTGCAACGCGGCGGAAACGATCGTCGGTCATCCAAGGCGCCATCATGAAGGCGGCGGGACCCCCGTTACAGCCATGGCGAATTGAGGATAAACTTTATGTCGATCCTGAAGACATTGAACCGCATGGGCGCGGCCTTGAAATATGCGCAGGATGCCCGCAACCCAACGCGGATGCGGAACGGCATGCCGTCCGACAATCAGCTGGATACTTGCTGGCCGGTGATGCCGACAACCAAGCATCTGTCCTCGAACATCTGGGGCGGGATCTGAGATAGCGATCGCTCGGAAGCCCGATCGTCGACCTGCGCATGGCAATCGTCACCTCGCGAGCCGCAGGCAACGCGCCGTAGCCGCGCTTCTCGGCACCTGCCGAGCTCGTCGCGAGCGTGTCGACGTGCGATTTATCCGCGCCCCGCCTCGATGATGCCGACCATCGCCCGGGTAAATTCGACCATGCTGTTTGCGGTGATGGCGGCATTGTCGGGGGATTGACCGATGTGCTCGGCCGCTCCGCAACAGGACCGGCGGATGCTGTCGTAGTATGGATCTCTCTCATCGTCCCGTAGTGCAGCCAAATTCAGGGCGCGATGGTGGATCATGCGCAGTAGCTGCGCCAATGCTGTTTCGACACTCATGCGTTTTGCTCCGCATCGGTCGAGCGTCTCGGCACACCGAGTGCCGGATCGTCGATCGGGAGATTTCCCGAGTCGAACAGGCTGCACAGTAGCCATTAATATATCGTTGATTGCTAATGTAAGAAGCGCATCGAGCATCACTACGTTCAGATGCGAAGGGTGCCGATCCGAGGTGCGGATGACATATGGGCACAAACTGGCGATGTTCGAGCGACACCGGCACTTGGCGGTGAAAGGCTCAAGTAAGCGGTTGAAGGCCGCCTGTGCGCCGGGATGCGGATAGGCGTCGGCACGCATTCCCAATCAGCATCGTCAAGGCCGTATGATCGTGGTTCGTTAAGGCGAGCGCGCGCGGAAGGAGGAGCGATCCTGGAAATCTGCGATCGGCCACAGACAGAGCGTCAGGAACCTGCCCGCCGCGCAAAATGCTCATAAGTCATCCGCCAGGGATCGCTCTCGGCAGCTCTTTCCTCGCCGATCCAATGGAAGCTGTCGGCCGTGATCTCGGTGAATCGCCAACGCGCTTGCAGGCCGCGCGAGTCATGGCCGATCTGGACGATGTCGTTGCCCTCGGCCCGCCCGATCTGGCGTGAGTAATTCTGGTTGAGCGGATCGCTCCAGAGGATGTGCCAGCCGTCGATGCCGGGATCGAAGACGCGCAAGGTGGTGCCGTACATGGTCGACGGGGCAGGGCGCCTCGGCCTGATCCAGAGGTCCTGGATGGCGCGGCCTTCGAGCACCCAGCCGAAATGGCATTCGCCATCCGATTTGCGGATAGCGCCATCGTCGAGATGCTGGACCGTGTCCATGTCCCAGCTGCCGATCAGCCAAGCGTACAGGTCCATGTCTTTCGCCCAATCGGCGGAAGGGCCATCGGAGGTGAGGGCGGTGAGAAACGGGGACATTGTGGTCGTCATCACTTTCTCCAAGGCGAGCAGGGAGCTGGAACATCGCCGCAGTAACTTGCGGCGTTGTGGTTTCTGGGTCTTGGGAAAAATTGCTGTGTTGCCGCTATCGATCGTCCCCCACAGCATCCTTGATGCAGCGGATTCATCCACTAGTTAACTCCGTGGGCACCGTATTCGCCAGTTTTTGCCTTGGGGCAGCGGCGGTTTAGACGTTCTGACCGCATGCCGCGCAAGGACGGCTGGGCACATTTGGAGACTACCGTGCGTCAATCCCTTGGATTCAGCTTGGCTTGTTTTGCATTCGCTTGCTCGATCGCGGTAGCTTGCGCTGGAACTGCAGCCGCCGGCCCGCACGGCGGAGGGCATCATGGTGGCGGCCATCAGGGTGATGATGGAGGTCAGGGCAGCCATGACAACGGCGGCAAAGGCAAGGGCAAAGGACCTGCCGGCGATCCCGGCGATCCCGCTGATCCCGGCGATCCCGTCGGCAACAGCGGCAGTCCGCCGTCGAACGATGACGGGATCAGCACCACTCCAACGGCCTCAATACCGTCAACTCCAGCTGCCATTGTCGACCTGTCCACAGACGGCGGACATTCGCTCGGCCTCCCGCCCGCCCTGCAGCCTCTTGAAGACAACACTGTTCTATCAGCGGTCCACCCGATCGAAGCGCTGCCCGGTGTCCCGGATAAGGTCGTTCGCGCCTGTCAGGACGCAATCGAGCAGGCCGCCGCCAAGTTTGGTGCGGCCAGTGTGCGCGTCAGCAGCGCAGGTTCCATACGTCGGTTGAGCAAACGCAAGATCTCGGCCCCCATTCAGGTCAGCATCGACTATATGCATCAGGGACGGGTGGAGACGCGTCAGGCGCCGGTCGGGTGCGAATTGAACGCGAAAGGCAGCGTGATCGGTCTGACATAGCGCAGAGCGCGGAACTCCTTGCGAAAATTCACCCTCTTTTCCGAGCCTCCGTGTGTTGCGAATGGTGCAGGCCAATGACTGGAGCCTTCACCGTCGTCGCTATCGTTTTGAATTCAATCCGACGTCGGGTGTATTGGTCGGAGGGCAAAGGGAAGCGCGATAGTACGCACGCGGATCACCCGCGAGGAGTTGCGAAGCTTGCTGCGCGTAGTCGTCTTCTGGCTGACAGCATTCATCTGACCGGTGCCGGCCGATGCGCGGCCAGAGCGAGGCTGCAGCGGCGGCTCAATTTGCGCGCTGCGGCGCTCAGCCCTGAGCTTGTCATTGTCCGCGCGTTTGGCAGCCAGGTCGCGGGCCAGAGCAACGGTGGCTTCACGTTGCTCGTCCAGAGCCTCTTTCAATCTGAGGGCGGCCTGTCCCAAAAGTGTTCGAGACGCGTCGCGCTCGAGGCGGGCTTTGTCGAGGTCCTCACGGGCGGAGACTGCTGAAGCGCGTTCTCGTGTCAGAGCCTGCGTCGCTTCGGCTGCAGTCTGCTCCGCACGCTCTCTTGCTGAGACAGCCCTGGCTCGTTCCTGTTCAGCCGCGTCGCGCTCGAGGCGGGCTTTATCGAGGTCCCCACGGGTCGATGCTGCGGAAGCGCGCACCAGGGCGAGAGCCTGCGTCGCTTCGGCTGCAGTCTGCTCCGCACGCTCTCTTGCCGAGACAGCCTTGGCTCGTTCCTGTTCAGCCGCGTCACGCTCGAGGCGGGCTTTGTCGAGGTCCTCACGGGTCGATGCTGCGGAAACGCGTTCTCGTGTCAGAGCCTGCGCCGTCTCGGCTGCGGTCTGCTCCACCCGTCCTCTCGCTGTGGCTGCACCGGTTCGATCCCGCTCAGCCTTATCCGCGATCGCGGCCTTGGACAGTTCCATTGCGGCGAGGTCGCCACGAAGGTCCTTCGACTTCCGGCGCTCGTCGTCAAGCACTCCGTTCACTTGCGCAAGCGAGGCCTTGGCGCTGGCGCGGTCCTCGGCGGCCGTGGCCTGAAGCTGTGAAATTTGCGCCCGCGCTTGGGATAGGTCGCGCGCCATCAATTCAGTTCGCTGACGCTCCAGATGAGCAGCCGGCATCTGCGTAACGACATAGTTGATGCTCTCGCCCAGCAGCCTGCGAGCGTCTCCCGCAAGGCGCTGCAATGCGTCATATGTGCGGGCTGCCGCGAGTTCGTTGCGCAAACGCTCCCCGTATGCGTTGTCGGCTGCTGCCATGCTTGTCCTCAGCGCGTCGACCTGCTTGCGCGATTCCAAGAGCGCACTCTGCAGAGAGGCGCTTCTGGCGCGCTCTTCTTCCACAGTTCGGCGCTCCTGGCCGGCCAGATCCTTCGCAGCGGATGCCTGAGCACGAGCAGCCTCGACTTCAGCCTTGGCAGCCGCGAGATCCGGGCCAGGCGATTCGGCATTCGTACGTCCGTCGCCCTGGGCTGGTCCCTCCATATCCAATGCAGCACTCGCCGGAACCGTGAAGGATCGCGAAAGATCGGGCTGGGAGGGATTCTGGGCCCGCGAAATGGCGGGGGCGCTTTCGACCCAATTCTGTCTCGTCATCGTATAGCCAAGCGGCACGGCCAGGCAGATCGTGGCGATGCCCAGGCCTGATACAAGACCGATAGGCCAGCGAACACGGGGGGCCGTAGCGCTGTTTGTCGGCGAAGCGAAGGGCAGGTCGCCTGGCGAACTCTCATAAGCTTCGGAGATCATCTCGAAATGCTCGATTCGCACCCCGAACTGACGGTAGTTTGCATCCTGAGGCCGGGCATCCGCATCCGAGGACACGACAGCCTGAGAAGAACCAGGTCCGGTTGCAAGGTCGACCGGGCGTTCCCAGACCCAAGGAACCTCCTCGAGAGGAACAGGCTTGCATTCTTTCAGGTAGGCATTTGGTTTCGGGCGACTCCGCAGCACTGCGACAAGGGCATGCCGGAGCACAAGAAAGACGCCCGCCAGTACGAGTATCGCAATCCCCCCCTGAATGGCGAGATCTGTGTTATTTGTGTAAATTTCGGCAAGATGATTTGGCATCGTCGTGCCCATGCGGTCTTGGGTGCAACTTAAGTTCGCGAAGCGGTGTTTTGGTCTTCTCCCAGATGCTGGCTAAAGCTGCTGCTGCTCTCGAAAGCTGTCGCTGCTTCGGGCCTGCAGTGCCGTGCGAATGTATTTGTTGCGTTGCGGAGCGCGGTCGTGCGCCGGCAGAAGATGCCGGCGCAGAAGATGTGCGCTCGAACCGAAGCTCGAAGATTCCGTGGCCGCCGGTTGTCGCCCGCCGTCAACGTCCCGAAAAGCCGACTCGCACCTTTCCATCGTCAATATCCCAAAAATTCTCCCACGGTGCGTTCCAATCCGCATTTTTGGGGAGTCCGGACGGTCCATTCTGAATTCTAAGCTAGGTCACAGACCCCCACGGTCAACCACCTCGGCAGGACTTCCGGCCATGCAGAACGGCCATTGTGATGCCCGCTCTTCGCGCGTGTCTGAGTCTCCGTTCAAACTCGATAGGCGCCTCGACAACGCCTTCTATGATCGAATGTCTGCGCATTGGTCGAACAGACGCGTCTCCTGCGTGAAATCGCGGCACGGCGAAGCCGGAGAATCGTAGATGGGGAACGGCGAAAGAAGCTTGTGGAACCAAGTCGTCCACAGGACATCCAGTTTGGCTGGGGAACCTGGATTCGAACCAGGACTAACGGAGTCAGAGTCCGACGTCAATTTCGGCCGAAGGACTCGCGTAAGCTATTGATTTTATTGGCCAGCAAAGAACTCATAGGATCCGAGAAGCAGGATTCCGGCTGTTTCAGGGGTTCCGCGCTGTACGATTGATTCCTAACAGTTTTTCCGGAGTTCCGGCGCGTCCGTGCGACATGGTTGCGACATGGACGCTACTCTATCAAGGGGCTCACGAATCCTTGTGCGACCAATCGTTTGGTGGCAAATGCCGGCCGGGCGCGCCAACGCCCGGCCGATGCGCAGCCAGCCGCCGAGCTGGTGTGAACCCCACCAGGTTCGCAGGTTCGGCACAAAACGCAAGGGGGGAGATATGGCGACCGAATACGCTGACATCGAAGACATCAACGGCAATGTGATCGGCCAGCTCGATCTATCCACCATGCGGGTGCTGGCGCCAAATCCTCGGGTCGACGAAGCCGTCACCAAGGGCGAGCCGATCTACATGAGGAAGAAAGGCGCCGGGATCGCAACGATCCTGACGCCGGACAAGCCGAAGAAGCGCCGGCGGTAGATCACACCTTGTCGCAGCGATAGGTGCTGGATGCGCGAATTACCCGGCTTCGGGCAATAGCCGAGCAGCTCGGCCCACAGAATCGGGCGGAGGAGCGGTCGGACTGAAAATAGGTCTGGCAGTTCTCGCACTGCCTCGGCGCGCTCTTGGCGGCCTTTCGCGCGCGATCGTACCGAGCCTGGCAGCGCTTGGAGCAGTAGACCGCGTGGGGCGACGCCGGCTGAAACAGCTCTTCACAAGAAACGCAGGCCCGCGCCTCATACTTCTTCCGGGACTTCGACTTCGCGTAGCAGACGTGCGAGCAATAGGCCTGCTCGCTGTTCTTTTTCGGTGAGAACGTATCGCCGCACTGGGCGCAGACCGTCGTGACCGGGCGAACGCGAATCGATGCGTAGGCGCATTCGGAGGAACAGAAGCGCCGCTCGTCAGATGTCGGCTTAAAGATGTTGCCGCACTGCTCGCACGGTTTAGGCGCCGGCCTGGCAGCGGCGCGCGCCAGCCGAAGCTCGGCCATTGTCATGGCCTCTCCAGACCGCCGGTGCTTTTCCTTCACCGCCGCATGTCTGCAGAGATCATCGCAGTATTTTCCTGCGACTGCCTCTCCGGCTGGGATCGGCGCAGAGCATCTTACGCAATGCGCACGCTCGAGCTTTGTAGCGCCTTGTTCCAACACCAATCCTTGGGCCTCATCCCAGGTCGGGCGAACGGCGCCAATCTGCTTCAACGCGGCGGAAACGACATCGGCGGCCGCGTTCTCGGCGTCGTTCCATGACCAGCCCTGAAGGCAGAGCGACGACCGCAGGCCATGGCGGCAGGAAGCTTCGAACTCAAAGTAGGTTGGATCCCCGGCCTTGAGGATTTTGACCGCTGTATCGACAAGATGTCGGCGGCGGTCCTGGTTGAGCAGCCGTGGCTTCCTCGATTTCGATCTCGCCGCGGCTAACTGGCGCAACCGATAGTTGGCCTGTTCTTGCCCTATGCGAATGAGTGTGAGGGTCTGTTCCGTGATGGCGAGCACGTGTCGGCGTCCTCTCTGTTTACGACTCCCAGTCGAGCCGCTGGAATGCCGCGGCAATCGCGGCCTGGTCGAGCCCCGCCTCTTTTGCCGCCGCCATGCCTGCGATCAGCGCCGTGAACGCCCGAGCGGCACCGCCGGCGTCGAAGGCCTGCGTCGGCCGAAGCAAATCGATCATGATGCTGGCACCCAGCTTTTCGCTGGCTTCCTCGGCGAGGAGCTCGCCGATCGGCTGCAGCGTCCACTGCGCGAGATGGCGCTGCGCTTCCCGCACAAGCGGGCCAGTCGTGGCGGGGTTGAACAGGCCGGGCAGCACGCCGAAGGCGCCGGCGATGGCCTCACGCGCCGCCGAGAGGCTTTCCGCGGTCATTGAGCGCTCCAGGTCTGGCGACACGCTTTGCGGCCGCCAGTCCGCCGCTGGCGCCGGTCCTCCGGCCGCCGTAACGGCGACACTCTCCCGGAGCATGATGCGACCACGCTTGCCGCGGAAACCGCGCCCCAGCGTTTCCATGTCGACTTCTGGCGATTCCGGAAACGGCACGATCGCGCTGCCGATCGGCGCGTTCTCGAAGACTTCGGCGAGGGCCGATTCGACTGCATTCAGCAGGCCGGCCGTGAGGCTGGCGCGCTTCAACGGCGCGGTGCCATAGTAGGGTGCCGCGGGGTCACAGCCGATGCGAAGGTGAAGCACCTCGCCGGCAAGGGCTGTCTGGCTGGTACCGCCGCCGGCCTCGGGAATGGAGACACGGTAAGCGGTCGGCCGGCCGTAGCGGGTCCGCAAATCCCAATCGGAGCACGGCACAAGGCCGTCCCGGATCAGGAAGACGCTTTCGCCCCGCAGCGCGAGCGATCGGCCAATCAGCGCCAGCGTGCGGCGGTCGAGCAACGCCGTCCCGGTCACTGCCGCGAGCGCGAAACCGTTCTCCCACAACGAAACGCAACTTTGCGACGTCGCAGTCAGCTCCGCGATGCCGCGCCTGCCGGAGATATATGCTTCCCGGGCCGCGATGATCTCTGCGGTGAAGCCGGAAGCCGCGGCGCGGGTTTCCGTCTTGTTGCGGTTGAACGGCCAGAAATTCAGCATCACGCCCTCCGGTAAGGCCGGAGAAGATCGCCGGCGCCGCTGTTCTGCATCGCCCGCGCCATCCAGGAGGGCGCTCGGCTGACTTCCTCGGTCATCACATCGGGGATCTCGGTGCGCTCCGATGACGCGCCGGGCCGACCGGGATTTGATGCCATGTATTCGGCGAGCAGCTGGAATGCCCGAATGACGGCGGGCGGGAGCGCCGAGTTGTTGTCGCCGACGGTGCCAGCGAAGCGGTAGGGACCGCAGCCAGGCAGCGTGTAGCCGCCCGTTGGAGAGGGATCGAGCGTGACGGCCGTCCAGGCGTCGCCCTGCCATAGCTCGACGGTGGTGATGGTCGCAGGTGCCAGCGGCGGGCGCCATTCGCCAGGACCTTCCACGATCCATGTCACGGCGCGCGTAGACCAGCGATATGAGGTGTACCCTTCGATCCGCGCCCAGATCATGTCGCAATTGAGAGCCCGAGCCTGTGCCGAAAGGCCCGTCGTGATGGCCCGGCCGTAAGCGGCGGCCTCTGTCTGCTTGATCGTTATCGCCATCACGCCCTCCAGCGTCGCAGCGCGCGCTGCAGGCCAGCGTCGGGCGATTCCGCCGCCGCGACCGTCCACGACCGCGCCGCGATCTGTGCCTGGTCGTATGCCGCTCGGGTGACCATGCTGATTTCGAAGAGATCGGCGCGGGTCACGGTGCGGAGGAGACCGCCATCGGCGCGTGTCACCAGGTCGCCGCCGGCGGGCACCCTGAAGCCCGGCGACAGGCCCTTCGTGAGACCGGCCGCCAGCGCGGCGAGGGCATCGTTCGCCCAGCTGGTCGACGGCACGACGCGCGCCTCGATGTGGAGGGCGTCGTCGCCATCGCGAAGGGTAAGACTGCCCGCCTCAGTCGAGGCGAGCGGTTTCTCGGCGTCATGACCGGCGAGGAGAAAGATGTTCTCGCCGGTCTGGACGCGTGCGCGGAACGCGCCGGCGGCGAAGCGTTCCCGCCTGCCGTCGCCCAGCGTCGTTTCCGCGCCATAAGGGAAGCGCCCCGAAAGTCGGGTCGCGCCACCCTCGGCGCGAATCTCGAATGCGATCGGAGCGCCGAAGAGCATCTTATGCGCCCGCCTCGATTTCGACACCCGTCAGGATTTCGAGCTGCGCCGGGCGCGATACCGTGACATCCATTGTCGCCAGCGCGGTCAGGCGCAGCCCGCCCGAAGCCGCATCGCTGTACGGATCCCGGATGAGGTCGATGGCACCACCCCAGGTGCCGACGAAGATCGGCGGGACGCCGCCCGTGGTCACCGTCAGCAGCGCCTTGGTCGCCAGCGGCGAGCCAGTCGGCGCGGCGAGCGCGTTGCTGCTCATGATCGGGTTCGGGATGTTCTTGATGAGCCGGTCCCATTCGCTGACTGCAGTGTTCGTGATCAGGCTGTCGTCCATGAAGTCGAAAACCTCCGGACGGATCAGCAACCGGACCGAACCCGGGCCGCCCGCAGCGTTTGCGGTGATGAAGCGCGTCACCGCGGCACGGAAAGCCGCCCAGGAGGCGACGTCGCTGACGGCCGTCGATGTGATGCTGTAGCTGCCGACAAGCACGCCGGCGGGCTCGCCGGAAGCGCCTGCACCCAGGAATACGGCCTTGTCCATGGCGACCGCCATGCAGCCGTTCATGTCACGCCGGACCGCCTGCTCGAGCGCGTCACCGCTCTGCTTCAGCGTCTTGCGGGTGATCTTCATGGTGATGCCGAGCGTGCTATTCGGTGCCAGCGGTCGGTCGGTGGTCGCATAGGCGGTCGGACCGCCGACACTGCCGGTCTCGGAGGTCTGCCAGGCCGCCGCAACGCTGGAGGTCGTAACCGGGTATTCCTGGAGGCCATGGTCGATGTTCACCATGCTGGCGCCCATGCGCACTGCCACCGAATCCGCGAAGATGCGGTCGATGATCGGTGCCGTCACCTTCGGATCGGGAGTGCCGCTCGCGATGGTCTCGCCGGCGCGCTTTTCGAGCGCCTGCCACGGAATCGGCATGCCGCGATAGCCGCCGCGGTTGCGCAGTTCCTGCACGACTTCGGCCGTCGCGCCGTCGAGCTGGCGGCCCTCGTCCAGCGCCAAAGCAATCTGGCGCATTTCGAACTTGCCGATCAGATCGGCGTAGTCCTTGTCGCTGCGCGTTTCGAGGTCGGCGCCGGCTTCCTTGCGCTCGGCGTCCTCGGCGATGAGGCTTGCGCGAAAGCGGGTTTCGTTCGAGCGATACTCGACGTCGAGCTCGCCCATTTTGCGGGTCTCGTCTTCGGTCGGCTTTTCTTTGCCGACCAGCTCGGACAGCGACTGGCGAATCTCGGATTGCCGGCGCTGGATTTCAGCACTTTTCAACATTTGCGGTTCCTTTCAGGAGGTTGCGCCACGCGATTGACGCGGCGGTTGGTTTGGTGAGGCCTCGTTCGAGGCGGATGTGGCAGGGAGGGCAAAGGCAGGTCAGGTTGCCCAGGTCGAAGGCAAGCTCCGGCGCCTGCCGCACCGGGATCTTGTGGTGCACCTCGAGCCGGCCGCGCTCGCCGCATTCCGTGCATCTGAAGTCATCGCGGCGCCGGGCGGCCTGCCGGAGAGCCACCCAGCGCCTTGAACGGTACACGTGATAGCCGGCGCGCCCGTTCTTGCCCGTCACACCCATGCGGCGGTCCTTCCCGGTCGGAAAGGACGCGCGACTCGGCGCGCGCCTTCGGCGACGGCCAGGACGGTTGCGGCCGCGGCATCGATGCGGCCCAGGGAGCGCGATTTCGCCAACTTGTGGTTCCCGGCCGGGTCGATGAGCGTGATGGCATCAGCGAAGGCGGAGCGCAGCAGCAGGGACGGCAGCGTCTTCACATGGCCGTCGAACAATGCCCGCCGGAAACGCTCGATATCCTCGGAACCGTCTTTCCAGCCGAAGCCGCGCCAGATGAAGGGGACGCGGAGATTGGCCTTTGCCATAGCCTCCACGAACTCGGCATGACGGAAGCGGTCGCCCACGATGCAGGATATCGCGGCGCCGTCGACCAGCTTCACGACTTCGGCAAGCCAGAGGCCAGGCGGGACGGTATTATCGCCGAGCGTCGTCAGCTCGCCGCGCCCCTGCATCTCGACATAGCGGCCGCCGACACCATCGGCGGCGCCGCGATCGGCGAGGCCGGGTTTGCTCGGGAACGTGCCGACGGCTTCAAGCCGGCCGGTCTCCGGCCAGTAGAGCGCTGCGGCCGACATCGAGCGGGACCCGCCGAGGTCGACGCCAAGGATGCACTGGCCTTCCCGCGCCGGCAGATCGTCTGGCTTCACTTCGGCGCCGAGCCATTCGTCGACGGTCACCAAGACCGATCTATCTTCTGTCGAGACGCGCTCGTTGCGGTTGAGATTGCGGAAGCTGGAAAGCGCGGTGCCGCCGCGCGCGATGGCACGCCTGGCTTGTGCCTGCAGCCATTCGAGGCTCGCCCCGATGCCTTCCGTGGCACCGGGATTGGCTATCAGGAGCGACTCAGCGTCGTCGGCCGGGAGCCCGAAGGGCGGCCGATGCTCCTGCACATACGTGCCTGGCGGCGGTTCATCGAGCCACCGCGAGAAGGTGTTGCTGGCGTCGGGCGCGCTCGTCGAGATGATCAGCGCCTTGCCACCACGCTTGCCAAGACCGGATAGAATGGCGTTTTCAAGCGCGTCACCTTTTTCCCGGTCCCAGGCGGCGCGCTCGTCAAGAATGGCGAGCGTCGGGGCGCCGCCCAGGATGGACCTGCCATCGGCCGCGATGCAGCGGGCGAGCCCGCCGCCATTGCCCGTGAATTCTACCTCGAGGCGGGATCCTCGCCGGATGATGAATTTCGAGCGCTTCGACCTCGGCAGGCTGTTGACGAAGCCCGCCAGGAAGTTGAATGCGGTTTTCGCCTGGTCGCGATTGCGAGCTGCCAACAGGACTTCGCGGCGCGGCTGCTCATCCCATTCGCCTGTGACGGCACCGAGCGCCAGGCCGGCGGCAAGCGCCGTCTTCGCATTGCCGCGGCCGATCGAGAGACAGGCCACCATGTTCTCGGGGTCGAGGGCACCGCGCACGAATTTTTTCTGGAAATTTGCCAGCCGGAGCTTCTGGCCGGCCTTCGGTCCTTCCGGAATTTTCAGCCGTTCGAGGAAGGCGACGGCGATTTCAGCTGGGGATTTTTGGGCGATCGGGAGAGAGAAAGGAACAGCCCCATGCGGTCTGTGCCCCGCAGGAGCTTTTCGAGCATTGGGACCAGTTCGCCGCATCGCCATTGTATCGACGATGCGAGGCCATCCGCGCGACCGGTTTCAGCGGGTTTACGTGGGCTGCGATGGGTTTCTGTGTCGCATCCAGTCGATGAGATCGCGCTCGACGGCATACATCCGACTGCCAAGCGTCTTGATCGGGTTGCCTGGCTCGTTGGCGATCACGCTGCGAACAAAGTCCGGGGAACAGCCAAGACGGCGCGCGATGCCGCCAGCGGTCCACAGAATGCGGTCGAGGTCAGGCGCCAGCGGCGGCGGCTTCACCTGCTTGCGGTCGCTCATCAGTGACCCAGGACATGACGCTTTTGCAGCTCTATAGCGAGATAGCGCAGGTCGAGCGGGCGCCGATCGCCGGCGATGACGCGCCCATCGCGCAGCAGTTGATAGCCTTCATCGACGCGGCGGACGTCGAAGCCGCTGTCGCGGGCCAGGCGGCGCAGCCGGCGATAGATCGCGTCGGCATCCATCATGCGGCGCCACCATATTGCGGATCGTCTCCACGACGTGGGTAGGCTTCTCGCTCGACAGCATCGCGAAACGCGATCAACTGCCGAGTGATTGCATCCTCTTTCATGCCGATGGCGCGAAGCTCTGTCCTCATCCTGGCGATCGTCTCTTGCCAGAACGTTTGCCGCTTTTTCCCGCGTTTCGATTTGAACTGCAGCGCTACATCCTGAATCGTAGAGCGCTGCCTCGAAAGAGGGAACGCCGTGATCTTGGCGCCAACCGATTCGACAGGCGGTAGGGGAGCATTGAAGTCGAGTTCAAGCTGCATGCTACACCTCCGGCTTCGCAGACGGTGAAGTCGATACGTGCGAGGCGCGCCTTTCAGGGCGCGCCGCCTCGCCGCGCTTGTCATCGGGAAGTTGGCTCGCTGCCTCAAACTCCGCGGAGCCTCGCGTTGGTGTGCCCCTATTACCTCTGATAGGTAAGCTCCCTTCATCAGATATTTGGCCACGTGCACCATCAGCCGACACACGTGGCCAAGTTGTTTTCACTGATTCAACTTGGCCACGTGCACCAAGTTGATTTGGGTTTAGCTGGCGGTACGGAAGCTCGATCGACACCCATTCCGGGAAGGGCTCCGGCATCGCCAAGCGGATAGTTCGCGCCTTTCGCAGCTTGCCGCTTCGGTCCGCCGCAAACCCCATCTCGATGACCAAGAGGCCTGCCTTCGCAAGAAATGAAATCGCCTTGCTGGTGTTGGTGATGCTCATGCCGCCAGCCCAGCGCGCCAGGACCTCGTTGCCATCCGGCGTCGTGCCGGTGTCGCGCCGGATCGCTTTATCGATCGCCAAGAGAACGCGAAAATGGTCCTTGGTTTCAGCCATCTGGGCGGCGACGAAGACCCAAAGATCCACCATCGCGTGCTGACCCTTTTTCGGCCACAAGATAGGGGTCGGCTTGGCGGCATGCGTCGGCTCCGATCTGCGCCGGCCGGACGGCTGCCAGGCCGATCTTGGCGGGGAAACCTCATCGTCATTGTCCTGCACCAAGCGCCTCTCCGCGGTCGTCACGATCGCGCCTCCAGCTCGTTGGCTTGGCGGATTGCCTCACAGGCCTGCTTGGCGGTGAGGCCGAACTCTCGCCGCAGCTCCGGTACCGGGTGCCGCTGCTCTTGGCGAAGACCCTCCCGGTTCTCAGCAAGCCAGCGTGCTGCAGCCTCGATGTTGCCATAGCCCGATCGCAGCCGCGGCGTCGTCCCAAGAAGGCCGAAGGGCACGTCGCCGCCGTGGGCGGATTCGGTGCCCTGGCGGTGAAGGATGCGTTGCTGGTGGGCCTTGTCGAAACGACGGCCACTCATGCGACGGCACCACTATTCATGAAGAAGGCGTGCAACTCGTCGCGCCGAACAACCCACTTTCCGCCGACCTTCTTTGCGGGGATTTCGCCCTTCTCCAGCAGGTAGAAAGCACGGCGCCGATCGCAGCCCAACTCGGCTGCTATCGCGTCGGCGCCCCAGATGAGCTGGAGTTCGGATGGCTTGGAATTCGCTTCCATAGGTGACTCCTGATTTGCGGAGTCAATGTCAATCATCGTTACCATACAAATGTCAATTGAAATTGAAATGCAGATGTGCTTTTGATTGGTAATTGGCATGGAGTACGATTGATGACGAATGAAAACGAACCTGCGCCCTCCCAGCAGCGGCGCGTCTACGTGCTCCCGACCGAGTTGGTGGAGCGGATCGTGGCCTTTCAGAACGAAATGGGGATGCCATCCGAGGTCGAGGCTGCTCGCCGACTCCTCGACGACGCGCTGAAGTTCCGCGACGACTGGCGGTCAATCGTCGACCGCATCCTCGCCAAGACCGGAAAAGGCGGGGTCAACCAAGTCGGCCGCCTTCATGAGGCGGCAAAAGAGATCATCGTCGGCCATCCGCTCGTTACCGCAGTCACATTCGAGAAGCGCAGCGTGTCGTTCCGGCTTCTGACGGGTGAGGACGTCCATGTCTTCCCGGATGGGACCGTATTGGGTGATGACGCGAGCGGCGACAAGCTCCGGTATGGATTCTAGGCGCCGATTAACCATCGGAGCAACGAAAGCCGTCACTGGCGGGAACTCCGGGCAGACACGTGACCTACTGACTATGCAAGACAACGACAACGAACTGGAGGGGGACAATGGTCTCTATTCGCAAACGCACCTGGCAACCCGCGAGGGGCAGGGAGAAGGAAGCCTGGATCGTCGACTACAAGGATCTGAATGGGGTCCGGCGACTGAAGACTTTCGAGAAGAAAAAGGAAGCCGATCGCTTCGAGGAGCAGGTCAAGCAGGAGCTCCGGACTGGCATCCACGTCGCCGAAGCCGATACCATCACCGTCAAGCAGGCCGGCGCGAACTGGCTCGCTGATTGCGAGCAGCTCGGCCTGGAACGCTCGACCCGCGAGAGCTACCGAGCTCACCTCGATCTCCACATCACGCCGTTTATCGGCGAGCTGCTTCTGACGAAGCTGAACATTCCGACGATCCGTAATTGGCAGAAGCGGCTGCATGATGAGGGACGTTCAGCAGACCTGATCAAGCGGGTGACCGTCGATCTGGGCGCCATTCTCGCTGTTGCTCAGGACAGCGGCTTCGTCGCGCGTAATGTTGTCTACGAGTCGAACAGCCGGGTGCGGGCGAAGAAGAAGAAGATCGAGAAGCGCCGGACACGGAAGCTCGGCTATGGGATCGATATCCCCATGCACGACGAGATCCGCGCGATCATCGACCAAACGGCGCCGCTCCATAAGCCGATGATGCTCACGCTTGTCTTCACAGGCATGCGTTCATCGGAATTCCGTGGTCTGCCATGGTCGGCCGTCGACTTCGAAGGCCAGTGCATCAGGGTTTCATCTCGCGTGGACCGCTATGGCGTCATGGGCTTCACGAAGAGCCAGGAAGGGCAGCGGAAGATCCCGGTCCCGCCGATCGTCATAAACACCCTGCGGGAGTGGAAGCTCCAGTGCCCGAAAGGGCTACACGACCTCGTATTTCCGAACGGCGACGGCAACCTTGAGAACCACAGCAACGTCATCAAGCGAATCCTTCACCCGGCGCAGATCGCCGCCGGCGTCACCGTGCTGAGGCCGAAGGTCGACAAGGAGGGCAATCCTGTCCTTGACGAGCAGGGCGAACAGATCATCGAAACGTTGGCAAAATACCCTGGCCTTCACGCTTTCCGGCACTTCTTCGCGTCATGGTGCATCAATCGGAAGAGCGCCGGCGGTCTCGAGCTTTCCGCCAAGGAGGTCCAACACCGGATGGGCCATTCAAGCATTCAGCAGACCATGGACACCTATGGGCATCTGTTCCCCGCGGCCGATGAAGCCGAGTCCTTGGCGGAAGCCTCGCGCCACCTTCTCCCCGCGCTGCGTGCGACATAGATGCGACATGGTCAAGATTTCGGGGCTGTTTGGCCCCGAAATGTTCCACCCGCTGACGACGCTGGAAGCCTTGGAAATGCTGGGTTTTGAAGGTTTGGCTGGGGAACCTGGATTCGAACCAGGACTAACGGAGTCAGAGTCCGTGGGTCTACCGTTAACCTATTCCCCAGCAGGCGCGTCTGGTATCGCGCGGTGCGGGCGGCTCATGTGCCGCGAGCGCTGCCTTGTAGCCGCCATCCGAAAATAGTCAAGCCCGCAGCTGAGATCAACGCAGGCTTTTTGAGCCTTGACCGATGCCTATCGTTCTCCCAAAGCCGTTCCGCACTTATGGGCGACATGCATTGGTTCTGCCGCCGGGCGCCGAAGGCTCAGCTCTCGCCTTTGCTGTATTGAGAATGCTCGAAATAGAGCACCACGCCAAGGCCGATCAGCAGCGGAATGATGAGATAGAACAGGCGGAACACCAGAAGCGCGGCGAGCACGCCGACCGGATCCATGTCTGAAAGCCCGGTGAGGAAGACGAACTCGAACACGCCGAGCGCGCCAGGCGCGTGCGACAGGAGCCCGATCGAGAACGACACCATGAACACGCCGAGCACCACGAAATAGCCGGGATTGCCGATCTCGGGCAGGGCAAAATAGATGATCGCGGCGGCCCCCAGCAGTTCGACCGGCCCGATCAGCAATTGCCGCGCCACGATCGGCAGCGCCGGATAGTGCAGCTGGAAGCTGCCTATCTTCAGCGGTCTCAGCCGCAGCCAACTGCCGAAGGCGTAGGCGCCGGCTAGGATGAGCATGGCGAGCCCCGCGGCGAATGCGGCGCCGTGATGCGGCGCGCCCGTGAAACGATCGATGATCTGCGGTTCCAGCGACAGCACGAGGCCGCCGAGAAAAACGCTGGACAGGATGAAGGTGAACCAGCAGATCGCCACCAGCACGCCGACCTCCTGGCCGGTCAGCCCTCGCGTGCCGTAGGCGCGGTAACGGATGAGCGCGCCGGAAAACACCGAGCCGCCGATATTGTGCGACACCGCGTAAGTGGTGAAGGAGCATAGCGTGACGAACAGCCACGATACTTTCTTGCCGATATGCAGCAGCGCGATGTGGTCGTAGCCGGCGAGCGAGGCATAGGCGACGACCGCGCTCAGTGCCGCGAGCACCCAGCCGCGCGGCGGGATGGCGGCGATGCCGGCCCAGACGTCGTCGAGCGAAACGCCACGCAGTTCGTGGATGAGCAGCCATAGCGAGAACGCCACGGCCGCGATGCCGATGACCGGCCAGAAATAGCGCCTCCAATTCATGGCGTCGTCATCATGCGTTGCAACTCATTGATTTTGATGTTGCCCAACCCTTCGAACCTTCATTTCAGACATGCCTGATTGAAGCCGGCTATTCAACCGGCAAGACATTGCCCCAACGTGACCTGGCAAAATGTGACGTTAGCGAAATTCGGCCTCGCGCTCTTGGTGATTGTGAACTGCGCTGCTACTCTGTTGCCAACTTGAAACAAATCGAGGTGCCTGCTGCGTCCGCTAACGGTTCGCGCGGCGCCGGAAGGAACTAAAGTGGAAGACCACGATACCGGCGCGGGCGCGTCGGCAGTGGGCATGTCCGGGGCATCGCCGACGCAATCGGCGGGCCCGCACACGGCGCGATTCAGCCGCCACGCGGGTGCGCGCCAAAGACATGCCGGCCAGCGACAGATTGGCCTAAGCCAGGCCGACCAGCATGGCGATCAACCGAAAGGCAAGACGCGCAAGCGACGCAAGCGCAAGCGCGGCCGCAAGGTGTTCGCGCGCGACGAGAATGTCGCCGTGCCGCATGCCGCGCCTGCCGCCGCGGCGGCAAGGCAGCCTCCAAGCGGGCTTTCGCCGGTTGAGCCAAGGCTGGCGACCCCGCAGCGTCCGCCGCAACAGGAATTGCCTGTCTTCGCCGCGCTCGACCTCGGCACCAACAATTGCCGGCTGCTGGTCGCTGTGCCCGGCCGTCACGGCCAGTTCCGCGTCATCGACGCTTTCTCGCGCATCGTCAGGCTGGGCGAGGGGCTGACCGCCAGCGGCCGGCTCAGCCAGGCCGCGATGGACCGCGCGGTCGAGGCGCTGAAGATCTGCGGCGAGAAGCTGCGCAACCGCAAGATCAGGAAAGCCAGGCTGATCGCCACCGAAGCCTGCCGTTCGGCCGCGAACGGCGTCGAGTTCCTGGATCGGGTGGAGCGCGAGGCCGGACTGAAGCTCGAGATCATCGACCGCCAGACCGAGGCCCGCCTTGCCGTTTCCGGTTGCGGCTCGCTCGTCGAGCGCGACACGCAAGGCGTGGTGCTGTTCGACATCGGCGGCGGCTCGTCGGAAATCGCGCTGATCGACCTGACCGGACGGCGCTCTCCGCGGCTCGCCAACCACATTGTCTCCTGGACGTCGCTGCCCGTCGGCGTGGTGTCGCTCGCCGAGCGCTTCGGCGGCCGCACGGTCACGCGCGAGACCTTTGCCGCCATGGTCGACGACGTGGCCGCGCGGCTGAAGGTCTTCGACGGCCGCGACCGGCTGGCACATGTGCTGGCAAGTCCCAACTTCCACCTGCTCGGAACCTCCGGCACGGTGACGACGTTGGCCGGCGTGCATCTCGATCTCGATCGCTACGACCGCCGCCGCGTCGACGGCCTGTGGATGGACCGCGACAGCGTCGACCGCATGATCGAGCGGCTGATCGGCTGGGATTTTCAGCAGCGCTGCGCCAATCCCTGCATCGGCGCCGACCGCGCCGACCTCGTGCTCGCCGGCTGCGCCATCCTGGAAGCGATCCGCGGTGTCTGGCCGTCCGAACGCTTGCGCGTCGCCGACCGCGGCCTGCGCGAAGGGATTTTGAGCGAGCTGATGGCTGATGACGGTGTCTGGCGCGATGGCGGGCGAGGCCGTTGATGGCTAGAAAACCGGATAAGCCGGGTTCCGCCGGCATTCGAGTCCTCAAGACCAGGATCAAGAAAAAGAGCGGCTTGAAGGAATCCTCGCGCCGCTGGCTCGAGCGCCACATGAACGATCCCTATGTGCAGCGCTCCAAGGCCGACGGCTACCGCTCGCGCGCCGCCTATAAGCTGATCGAGATCGACGACAAGCATCATCTGCTGAAGCCCGGCATGAAGGTCATCGACCTCGGCGCTGCGCCCGGCGGCTGGTGCCAGGTGGCGGCCGCGCGGACGAAGTCGACGGCGGAAAACCCACATGTCGTCGGCATCGACTATCTCGAAATGGCCGCGGTTCCGGGCGCCGTCATCCTGCAGATGGATTTCCTCGATCCCGACGCGCCGCAAAAACTTGCCGAGGCGCTCGGCGGCCAGCCGGATGTGGTGCTGTCCGATATGGCCGCACCCACGACCGGGCATCGCCGCACCGACCATCTGCGCACCATGCATCTGTGCGAGGTCGCGGCCGATTTCGCGTTGCACGTCCTGAAGCCCGGCGGACATTTTCTCGCCAAGACCTTTCAGGGCGGCGCCGAGAACGAGCTTTTGTCATTGCTGAAGCAGAATTTCCGCTCCGTCCATCACGTGAAGCCGCCGGCCTCGCGCGATGAATCGGTGGAGCTGTATTTGCTGGCGAAGGAGTTCAAGGGATAGCGCCTTTTCCTTCTCCCCTTGTGGGAGAAGGTGGATCGGCGCGCTAGCGCCGAGACGGATGAGGGGTGTTCCAGCGGAGTGAGACGCTGGCTTTCCCTGGAGCACCCCTCATCCGGCCGCTTCGCGGCCACCTTCTCCCACAGGGGGAGAAGGAAACGCCGCGCTCACTTCCCGGCGGTCCCGACCGTTTCCAGCGTCTTCGGCTTGGTCAGCCGGCCGTGGCCCGAGACCGCGTTGCCGGCCTCCGGCGCAAGCCGCATGAAGGAGATCGATGCCGCCGCCGAGACGGCTGCCACAATGAAGAAGGCGATGTGGAAATCCCGTAGGGTTAGCGGCCCGCCATGGATCGAGGTCGATACTTCGAGGATGCCGCCGGCCAGAGCCACGCCGAGCGCGATCGACAATTGCTGGAAAACCGCCGTGATCGGCGTCGCCTTGCTGGTGTCGGCGGGCGTGATCTCGGCATAGGAGAGCGCATTGACGCCGGTGAAGAACATCGACCGGATGAAGCCGCCGACCAAAAGGATCGCCAGCATCAGCGCATAAGGCGTCTGCGGCGTGAACAGGCCGTAGATGGCGATCGATGCGGCCGCGACAAGCGAGCCCCAGATCAGCACGCGGCGGAAGCCGGCGAGCCTGAAGATCAGCGCGGTGACGAACTTCATGCCGATGGCGCCGATCGCCGAGACGAAGGTGATCATGCCGGACTGGAAGGGCGTCAGCCCGAAGCCGATCTGGAACATCAGCGGCAAAAGGAACGGCACCGCGCCGATGCCGATGCGAAACAGCGAGCCGCCGAGCACCGAGGACCGGAAAACCTGGTTGCGGAACAGCTCCAGCGCCAGCAGCGGGTTCCCGGCGCGGCGGGCATGGAGGAGATAGAGCGCGCCCGAGACCGCGCCGACGACAATGGTGATGAAGCCGGCCATCGGCGGCAGCGCTGGCAGGCTGACGACCGAAAGGCCGAAGACGACGCCGGAAGCGGCAAGGCCGGAGAGCACGAAGCCCGGGAAATCGAGCGGCGGCGTCTCGGCGGGCTCCGTCCTGGGCAAATAGCGGGTGGCGAGCCATATGCCGATGAAGCCGATCGGCACGTTGATCAGAAAAATCCAGTGCCAGGTGAAGTATGTGGTGATGAAGCCGCCGATCGGCGGGCCGACGAGCGGGCCGACCAGCGCCGGCACGGTCAGCCAGGACATCGCCGCGACCAGCTCGCTCTTGGGCGTGGCGCGCACCAGCACCAGGCGGCCGACCGGCGTCATCATCGCCCCGCCCATGCCCTGCAGGAAGCGCGACACCACGAAAGCCGGCAGTGAATTGGAAAACGCGCAGGCAACCGAGCCGGCGATGAAGACGCCGATCGCAGCGCGAAAGACGTTTTTGGCGCCGAACCGGTCGGCCATCCAGCCGCTGATCGGAATGAAGATCGCCAACGACACCAGATAAGCCGTCAGCGCCAGCTTCAGCGCGATCGGGCTGGTGTGGATGTCGACAGCGATCGCCGGCAGCGACGTCGCGATCACGGTCGAATCCATGTTCTCCATGAACAATGCGACCGCCAGGATAAGCGGGATGATGCGGTTCAAGGGAAACGCCCTGATCTGTCTTCGCGATTCTAGGCCCGGCTTGGGGGCGAACCGGTGCGACCGGGCGGTTATCACGCCTCGGCCCGGATGTCGCATTAAATTGCTGTCACTTTTGCGGGAGCGCAACCAGTGGTAGGGCAATTTCTCGGCGGAATGTCGTTGTACCGGGCGTACCGTCATACTACCGATGCTGCATGGAGTGCTGACATGGACAACACCGTTTCCATAGCTGACGTCGAACGCAAACTCTCCTTCATCCTGCGCGGAGCCAGTGAAGGACGGAGCTATGTCGTCGTAAGCAATGGGCGGCCTATGGCGCGGATCGTCCCTGCCGACGCGCATGACTTATTTCCCCGCTCGCGCGCAGCGTTGTTGTCTCGGCTCAAACAACAGCCGGTTGTCGCTGTCGGAAACTGGACACGCGACGACACTTACGACGACTAACGATAAGGTTCTTGGCGCGAAACAGGAACGCGTCCCATCCCGCAACGATCGGCTTTTCAACCGCCCCAGGACGTGGTACCAGCCAGCGCCAATCCTGAAAGGGAAGATGAGAGTCGGCGCTGGCCAATCGGCCTGGCGCCTTTTCCGCATTCAAAAGGACTGGCCATGGCAAAAATCATCGAAACGTCCACCGGCGCGCTGGCGCTGACCTTCGACGACGTGCTTTTGCAGCCCGGCCATTCCGAAGTCATGCCTGGCGAAACCGACATCCGCACCCGCATTGCCGGCGACATAGATCTCAACGTGCCGATCCTGTCGGCGGCCATGGACACCGTCACCGAGGCGCGGCTGGCGATCGCCATGGCGCAGGCCGGCGGCATCGGCGTCATCCACCGCAATTTCTCGCCGTCCGAACAGGCCGAGCAGGTCAGGCAGGTGAAGAAATTCGAATCCGGCATGGTGGTGAACCCGGTCACCATCGGCCCCGACGCAACGCTGGCCGATGCGCTGGCGCTGATGCGCGCCTATTCGATTTCCGGCATTCCGGTGGTCGAAAATGGCGGCACCGGCGGCCATACGGTCGGCCGTCTGGTCGGCATCCTCACCAACCGCGACGTGCGCTTCGCCTCCGACCCGGCGCAGAAGGTCTACGAGCTGATGACGCGTGAGAACCTGATCACGGTCAAGGAGAATGTCGACCAGGACGAAGCCAAACGTCTCCTTCACAAGCACCGCATCGAGAAGCTGGTGGTGGTCGACAGGAATGGCAATTGCGTCGGCCTGATCACCGTCAAGGACATCGAGAAGTCGCAGCTCAACCCGCACGCCACCAAGGACGCGCAAGGTCGCCTGCGTGCCGCCGCCGCCACCAGCGTCGGCGATGACGGCTTCGAGCGCGCCGAGCGCCTGATCGACGCCGGCGTCGACCTTTTGGTCATCGACACCGCGCATGGCCATTCGCAGCGCGTGCTGGATGCGGTGACGCGGGCGAAGAAACTGTCGAACTCCGTGCGCATCCTGGCCGGCAATGTCGCCACGGCCGACGGCACGCAGGCGCTGATCGATGCCGGCGCCGACGCCGTCAAGGTCGGCATCGGCCCGGGTTCGATCTGCACAACCAGAATCGTGGCCGGTGTCGGCGTCCCGCAGCTGTCGGCGATCATGTCGGCGGTCGAGACGGCCAGCAGGGCCGGAGTCAGTGTCATTGCCGATGGCGGCATCAAATATTCTGGCGATCTCGCCAAGGCGCTTGCCGCGGGAGCAAGTGCGGCCATGATCGGCTCGCTGCTTGCCGGCACCGACGAGAGCCCAGGCGAGGTCTATCTGCACCAGGGCCGCTCCTTCAAGGCCTATCGCGGCATGGGTTCGGTCGGCGCGATGGCGCGCGGCTCGGCCGACCGCTACTTCCAGGCGGAGGTCCGCGACACTCTGAAGCTGGTTCCGGAGGGCATTGAAGGGCAGGTTCCCTACAAAGGACCTGTGGCTGGCGTGCTGCACCAGCTTGCAGGCGGCCTGAAAGCCGCTATGGGTTATGTGGGTGGACGTGACCTTGCAGATTTCCGCGAGCGCGCCACTTTTGTGCGCATATCCAACGCCGGACTTCGTGAAAGCCATGCCCATGACGTCACGATCACCCGCGAAAGCCCCAATTACCCGGGCGGAATTTGATCGGGAGGCCGATCGGCCCGACCGCCGGGGACTGTGGCGTGACTTGAGCGTGGCGGTGCTGCGGCTGTCGCGTCACGCGGCGGCGCTCTCCATTGCCTCGATTGCGCTTTTCCTCGTCATGACGGCGCTGGAGTTTCTCTATTTCCAGCGCTTGAGCGGCGGCCTGGCCTCGCTCGACATGCGCATCGCCGGCTTCACGCCTGACGAAGGCATGGCGTGGCTCACCGCGCTCGGCCGGCGCGGCGGCGAGATCATCATCGTCTGGCACTATTTGACCTTCGATCTTTTGTTCCCGGCGCTGCTGTCGCTGACGCTGGTGAGCCTCGTCCTTGCTTTCGGGCGCCGGCTCAGCACCTTCCGCGCCATGCCGGCGCAGCTGCAGGCCTTGTTCTCGCTGGTGCTGGTGGCGCCCTATGCGGTCGCAGACTACGCCCAGAATTTTGCCATGGCGCGGCTGCTCTCCGATTTCCAGCTGGCCAATCCCGATTCGCTGGCCTTCGCCTCTTCGCTGACGGTCACCAAATTCGCGCTGCTGGCGATTCCGGTCTTCGTCATCGCGGTCTTCGCGCTGGCCGGGCGGCGACGCTGAGGACACGCAGATGCGCCAGACAGCCATCTTCTGGCCGATGCTGGCGCATGTTCTTCTGGTCTATGTCGTCTATCTGGTGATGTTCAAGCGGCGCTATCTCGCCGTGAAGTCCGGCGAGGCCAGGACCGGTCAGTACAAGGTCCGCTCAACCGAGCCGGCTTCGAGCGTCACCGTCGCCAACGACCTGATCAACCAGTTCGAGCTGCCGGTTCTCTTCCACGTGCTGTGCCTGGCGCTGTTCGTCACCAACGGCGTGAACTACCTGACGCTGGTGTTGATGTGGCTGTTCATAGTCACGCGCTATGTCCACGCCTGGGTGCATCTCGACAGAAACCATGTGCTGCACCGCAGCCGCGCCTTCTTCCTTGGCGCCGGCATACTTCTCATCGCCTGGATATGGTTCGCGCTCCACCTGCTGGGCGTGGTGTGAGGCTGGCTGGCCTTTCCCTTCTCCCCTTGTGGGAGAAGGTGGCCGCGCAGCGGCCGGATGAGGGGTGTTCCAGCTTGACACGGACGTAAGCCAGCGTTGGATGCCGCGATAGGAAGACGCCAGCGTCTCACTCCGCTGGAACACCCCTCATCCGTCTCGGCGCTGCGCGCCGATCCACCTTCTCCCGCAAGGGGAGAAGGGGGAGGCGCTACAACTCGAACAACGCGATCCGGCGCTTGTCGAACTTGATGCCGATCTCGCCGCGTACCAGCCTTAGCGCCTGCTCGCCGAAAACGGCGCGCCGCCAGCCCTGCAACGCCGCCACGTCAGCTTCGTCGCCCTCGGCGGCGATGCGGTCAATATCGTCGCTGGAGGCAAGCACCTTGGTGGCCACGCCTTCCTTCTCCGCGACGATCCTGAGCAGCACCTTGAGCAGTTCCGCCGCCGCGCTCGACCCCTCCGGCGGCTGCACGCTTTTCGGCAGTTTCGGCATCGCGTCCTTGGGCAGCGCCAGCGCCGCGTTGACCGCGCCGAGCAGCGCGGTTGCCGTCGCGGAGCGTTCCCAACCTTTCGGCGTGGTGCGCAGCTTGCCGAGCGCGGCCGCATCGCGCGGCGCCTGCTGGGCGATCTCGTAGATCGCGTCGTCCTTGAGCACGCGGCCGCGCGGCACGTCGCGCTCGCGCGCCTCGCGCTCGCGCCAGGCCGCCACCGTCTGCACGATCGCCAGCTCCTGCGGTTTGCGCAGCCGCATCTTCAGCCGTTTCCAGGCATCCTCGGGATGCGGATCGTAGGTGTCGCGCGAGGTGAGGACATCCATCTCCTCGTTCAGCCAGTGGCCGCGATTCTCGCGCTTCAGCTCGGCGCTGAGATGCTGGTAGACCTCGATCAGGTGGGTGACGTCGGCAAGCGCGTATTCGAGCTGCTTGTCGGAGAGCGGCCGGTGCCGCCAGTCGGTGAAGCGCGAGGACTTGTCCAGCCGGGCTCCGGTGACCTTCTGCACGAGCTGGTCGTAGGAAACGCTGTCGCCGAAGCCGCAGACCATCGCCGCCACCTGCGTGTCGAACACCGGATGCGGCACCAGATCGCCGAGATGGACGATGATTTCGATGTCCTGGCGCGCCGCGTGAAAGACCTTCAGCACCGCTTCGTTGGCCATGAGCCGGAAAAACGGTTTCAGGTCGATGCCGGGCGACAACGGATCGATAAGCGCCTCAATCCCAGGCGCGGCGATCTGGATCAGGCAAAGGATCGGCCAGAAGGTCGTCTCGCGGATGAATTCGGTATCGACGGTAACGAATTCCGATTTTTCGAACGCCGCGACAACGCTCTCGAGTTCTTCTTGTGTGGTGATGACCTGCATCAAATCGCTTTTGGCACAATATTAGGCCTCTTTCAATTTCAGCCGCGCGCGCATTCGTCAAGCGCCGCGACGTCGTCACGCACCGCTAGTTTCGCGCGATGGCGATATGCGATGGCCCGGCGGGGCGGTTCAGGCCTCGCCGGCCTGCGCCTCCACGCTTTGCCTTGCGGTGTCCGCGGCTTCGGCCGATGGCCGTCGGCCAAGCGCGCCGGCTGTGGCCAGGCTGAGCAGGATGAACGGGATACCGAAGCCATAGGCCGAGCGGATACCCCAGTGGTCCGACACGAAGCCGAGCAGCGGCGGGCCAAGCAGAAAGGCGACGAAGGAGATCTGCGACAGAGCCGCGACATTGATCGCCGCCGGACGGTCTGTGCGCTGCGCGGCAGCCGAGATCGCCAGCGGAAAGATGGCGCTGCTGCCGATGCCCAGAAGCGCGAAGCCCAGCATCGAGATGAGGGGCAGCGGCGAGAAGAAGACGATGAACACGCCGACCGCCATTGTTGCCAGCAGCACGCGCGCTACGCCGCTCGGCGAGTGGCGGTCGACAAAGCTGTCGGCGAAGAAGCGTGTCGTCGCCTGCGAGAAGGCGAACAGCGCCACGGTGAAGCCGGCAACGAAGGGGCCTGAGTCGAACACTGTGCGCATATAGATGGCGGACCAGTCCATACTGGCGCCTTCCATAAGCATTGCCGACAGTGTCACCGCGACGAGGATGAGGATCGGCAGCGTCGGGCGGGCGAATATCGGCGGCTTGTCGCCGGTCGCGGCGAAACGGGCAGGTGCGGGTTCGAAGCCGCCCAGGAACAGCGCCATCGCAACCGCCACGGTCGGCACCACCAGCGCCAGATGCAGTTGCGGCGACAGGCCGAGATGCGCCAGCGCGCCGCCGAACAGGCCGGCGCCGAAGAAGCCGATGCTCCAGAACGAATGCGCCCGGTTCATGATGCGGCGCTTGAGCAGGAACTCGGTCCTGTCCGCCTCGACATTCAAAATGATCTCGATGCTGCCGATCATCAATCCGACCGGGAGCAGCATCAGGAACAGGGCCGCGGGGCCCGACGCATGCACCGCGACGGCATAGGCGAAGCCAAGCAGCGGCACCAGCCACAGCAGTGCGCGGCGGAAGCCGACGCGCTCCAGGATCGGCGTCGCCAGCGTCAGCGCGATCAGAGTGCCGATCGGCGTCCCGATCAGGGCGAGGCCGAGCGTGCCGTCCTCGATCTGCATGGCCCGCTTGATATCGGGCAGCCGCGGAAAGATATTGCCCATGGCAAAGGAATAGATCGCGAAGCCGGCATAGACGCGGTGCTGGGGGGCGAGTTTCAGGCCAAGGGTCATCAGGCAAATCCGATAAGGAGTTTTTGGCGGCGGCTCTCAGGCTGCCGGTGACGTTGTTTCTTGCATGAACAGGCAAAACATGCAATAACGTGCACAAATAAATAGGATCGTGCATGCTTACCGAAGAACGCCACCAACTCATTCGCGACCGGCTTGCGGCCGACGGAAAGGTGCTGGCGGGCGAGCTCGCCAGCCGTTTCGGCGTGTCGGAGGACACTGTGCGCCGCGATCTGAGGGAACTGGCGAAGGCCGGGCAGCTGCGTCGCGTTTATGGCGGCGCTGTCCCATCGGGGCCCTTTGCAGCCGCGCCGCTCAGCCAGCGCAGCCGTCATGCGGTCGAGGAGAAAACTCGGCTCGCCAAGGCGGCTGTTGCGCTGCTCGGCGCGGGGCAGTCGCTGTTCATCGACGGCGGCACGACCAACGAGGCGATCGCCCGGGCGATCCCGCGCGACATGGAGCTGACCGTCGCCACCAATTCGCTGGGCGTCGCCTCGGCTCTGACGGACCTTCCGCTGGTCGAGCTGATCGTGCTCGGCGGCCGCTATATGCCCGATCTCGGAACCTGCGTCGGGACCGATACGCTCGCCGCTGTGGCGCAGCTCGGCGCCGATCTGTTCTTTCTGGGCTCCTGCGGGCTGGATATCACGCGGGGCGTCACCGCTTTCGATTCGGCCGAAGCCGAGGTGAAACGCGCCATGGCGAGAAACAGCGCCGGCATCGTCATTGCCGTCACCAACGACAAGCTCGCCACCGCCGCGCCCTATCGCGTGGCGGAAGCGGACGCGATCCGCCATCTCGTGGTGGAAAGGAGCGCGCCTCCTGCAACGCTCGCCGATTTCCAAAGCCGGGGTGTGCAAGTCCACTTTGCCTGAACGGTCGCAGCGGCGCGTCTATGTGACCGCTTGCCTTGACAAAGCCGGCCTCTCATGCGCTTTTCGCGCCAATTTTCGAGCCGGGCCGGCGCCCGCAATTTCCGGACTTTACCCCATGACCATGCATCGTTACCGCAGCCACACCTGTGCCCAGTTGAGAAAGAGCGACGTCGGCAATTCCGTCCGCCTGTCGGGCTGGGTGCATCGCGTGCGCGACCATGGCGGGCTGCTCTTCATCGATCTTCGCGACCATTACGGCCTGACCCAGATCGTCGCCGATCCGGATTCGCCGGCCTTCAAGGTCGCCGAGACCTTGCGCGGCGAATGGGTGATCCGCGTCGACGGCGAGGTCAAGGCGCGGCTGCCGGAAACCGTCAATCCGAACCTGCCGACCGGCGAAATCGAGATTTTCGCGCGCGAGATCGAAGTGCTGTCGGCCGCCAAGGAACTGCCGCTGCCGGTGTTCGGCGAGCCGGACTACCCGGAAGACATCCGTCTGAAATACCGCTTCCTCGATCTGCGTCGCGAGACGCTGCACAAGAACATCGTCGCGCGCACCAAGATCATCGCCGAGATGCGCAAGCGCATGGGGGAGGTCGGCTTCACCGAGTTTTCGACGCCGATCCTCACCGCGTCGTCGCCCGAAGGCGCGCGCGACTTCCTGGTGCCGTCGCGCATCCATCCCGGCACCTTCTACGCGCTGCCGCAGGCGCCGCAGCAGTACAAGCAACTGATCATGGTCTCCGGCTTCGACCGCTATTTCCAGATCGCACCCTGCTTCCGCGACGAGGATCCGCGGGCCGACCGCCTGCCGGGCGAATTCTACCAGCTCGACCTCGAGATGAGCTTCGTCGAGCAGGATGATGTGCTCTCCACCCTAGCGCCGGTGATGACGTCCGTCTTCGAGGCTTTCGCCAATGGCAAGCCCGTCACCAAGGAATGGCCGCGCATCCCCTATGATGTTGCCATGCGCAAATACGGCACCGACAAGCCGGACCTGCGCAACCCGATCGTGATGCAGGCGGTTTCCGATCATTTCCGCGATTCCGGCTTCAAGGTCTTCGCCAACATCCTGGCCAACGATCCGAAAGCCGAGGTGTGGGCGATCCCGGCCAAGACCGGTGGCAGCCGCGCCTTCTGCGACCGCATGAATTCCTGGGCGCAGGGCGAGGGGCAGCCTGGCCTCGGCTACATCTTCTGGCGCAAGGAAGGCGAAAAACTCGAAGGCGCCGGTCCGCTCGCCAAGAACATCGGTGAGGAGCGCACCGAGGCGATCCGCCTCCAGCTCGGCCTTGCCGACGGAGACGCTGCCTTCTTCGTCGCCGGCGACCCGAAGAAGTTCGTCTCCTTTGCCGGTGCGGCGCGCACCCGAGCCGGCGAGGAATTGAACCTCGTCGACCGCGACCGCTTCGAGCTCTGCTGGATCGTCGACTTCCCGTTCTTCGAATGGAACGAGGACGAGAAGAAGATCGACTTCGCCCACAATCCGTTCTCGATGCCGCAGGGCGGCATTGACGCCCTGACCAACCAGGAGCCGCTCGGCATCAAGGCCTTCCAGTACGATGCGGTCTGCAACGGCTTCGAGATCGCCTCGGGCGGCATCCGCAACCATCTGCCGGAAACCATGGTCAAGGCCTTCGAGATGGTCGGTCTGGATCGGCAGACGGTCGAGGATCGCTTTGGCGGCCTCTACCGTGCCTTCCAGTATGGCGCGCCGCCGCATGGCGGAGCGGCATTCGGCATCGACCGCGTCGTCATGCTTTTGGTCGGCGCCAAGAACCTGCGCGAAATCACCATGTTCCCGATGAACCAGCAGGCCTACGACCTGCTGATGAGCGCGCCGTCCGAAGCGACCCCGCAGCAGCTGCGCGAGCTGTCGCTGCGCGTGGCGGTGCCGAAGAAGGAAGGCTAAAAGCCGTAGCCAGGATATTCTTTTCGCTACAAGAATCGCCTTCAACAATAAAAGCCCGGCATCGCTGCCGGGCTTTTCTTTGGAGCTGACCGTCCGATCAGTCCTGGTTCGCCTTGACCTTGACGCCAAGCGTCTTCGGCAGGTCGAGCGGGTTGGACATGGCGCCGGCCATGATCAGCGCGAACGGTACCGACGACGGCGGCTCGGCCGAGATTTCCAGGCTCTTTGGATTGTCGAGGAAGGTGTTGACCGCCGCCGAGACTTCCGCCGTCAGCTCGGGATTGTTGAGCTGCGCCATGCCGAACGGCACGATCGCCTTGGCCTGGTTGGCGACATCCTTGGCCGACATGCCCTGCTGCTTGCCGACATAGTCGAGCACCTTGCCGGTGAGCGAATCGTCCTCGAAGCGCACCGATGCGCCGTTGAACGAAAGCTGCTGCATCAGGCCGAGCATGGCCATGCCTTGCGCGGAATTGTCGGCGCCTTCCGGCTGGGCGGCGAGCTTCTTCTGCATCTCCTGCATCGACTTGATGAAGTCGAGCGTGTAGCCGCCGAGGTTGAAGGTCATGCCGAGCGTGCCGGCATTTTCGACCGATACGTCATATTTCGACAGCTCCATCTTGCCGTCGCTCGGCTGCCAGGTGCCGGCCATCGCAATGTTGCCCGAGATGTTCTGGTAGCCGAGTGCGTCGATCGCTTCCTTGGACTTCGGATCGTCGACCAGCGACAGGTCGGCGGTGAATTTTTCGGTGTTGGCGATGAAGTCCATCGCCTTGCCGTCGGCCGGCGGGGTGATCTGCACGGCAAGCCCGTCCATCGCGAAAGCCGTCTTGTCGCCGACCTTGACCGTCATGTTGGAGAGTTCCGCCGACTTGTACATCATCAGCGAGCCGAGCGGATCGGTGCTGCCTTCGGCCGGGACCTTCATGTCGTGGACGACCACCGGGCTGAGATTGAGCGTCACGCCGTCCTTGCTGTGCTCGAAAGGCGAGGTCGAGAGGGTTGCGATCTCATAGCCGCCATTGGCTTCGCTGACCCCTTCCAGTTTCACGTCGCCTATCGGCAGCGCTTCCTTCTCGGCCGCCGGCTTGATGGAAACACCTTGCAGGACGGCGTTCGAATCGTCGCCGGAGACGCCTGTCCAGGAAATCTCGACGCCCTGGGCGGCAAGGGCCGCCTTGATGCGCTCGGCCACCGCCGGATCGGCGGCGAAGGCCGAATTGAGCGGCAGCGTCAGCAGAAAGGTCGAAAAGGCCAGCTTCTTGAGTGTTGAGCGTTGGATTGTCATGGCGAGTTCCCTGTCCTGGATTGGCTATTGTGAAATTATTTTTGACATCTGCTCCATCACCATTCCGTGACGAACGGGACGGGAAAAAGGCATTTCGGGGCCCATTTGTCGAAAACGGCGATGAAAAGCAAACGCCGGTCGGCAGCTATTGCCCGATGGGGTGAATTTGTCATGAAGACCGCGGCTTTCCTCCGCCAGCGCGTTGCATTGCCAGATAGCGGCCGCATGTAACGGATTGATGTTGGCCGGCGTTGTATTGCCGACTAAGCCTGTTGCAGATCGGCGGCAAATTGCAGCCGCCGCGGCGCCGCTTCCGTGAAATTCTTCACACCGCCGGTTGCGCATCTATGGCCGCGGCGAATGCGCCGACGTTCACGCGGCGCTTGCCGCGAATCACCCGCTCGGCTAGTCCAAATCCATGGGAAAAAGGCTTTTGCCGCCTGATGACAATGGCGGCGGCGATAAAATCGAACCGGTCGATCTGAAGGAAGCGCTCGAGCGGCGCTATCTCGCTTACGCGCTGTCGACCATCATGCACCGGGCGCTGCCGGATGTGCGCGACGGACTGAAGCCGGTCCATCGCCGCATCATGCATGCCATGCGGCTGCTCAGGCTCAACCCCGATCAGGGCTTCGCCAAATGCGCCCGCATCGTCGGCGACGTGATGGGCAAGTTCCATCCGCATGGCGACCAATCGATCTACGACGCCTTGGTGCGCCTCGCGCAGGATTTCTCGATGCGCTACCCGCTGGTCGACGGGCAGGGCAATTTCGGCAACATCGACGGCGATAACGCCGCGGCGATGCGCTACACCGAAGCCCGCATGACCGAGGTGGCGAGCGAGCTGCTTGCCGGTATCACCGAGGACGCGGTCGATTTTCGGCCGACCTACAATGAAGAGGACGAGGAGCCGTCCGTCCTGCCGGGCGCTTTCCCCAACCTGCTCGCCAACGGCTCGTCGGGCATTGCCGTCGGCATGGCGACCTCGATCCCGCCGCACAACGCCGCCGAGCTTTGCGACGCAGCACTCCATCTGATCGAGCATCCCGAAGCGCCGGTGGTGAAGTTGATGGATTTCGTCCAGGGGCCGGATTTTCCGACCGGCGGCATCATCGTCGACAGCCGCGCCTCGATCCTCGAAGCCTATGAGACGGGCCGCGGCGGTTTCCGGGTGCGCTCCAAATGGGGCCAGGAGGACCAGGGCAGGGGCACCTGGAGCATCGTCGTCACCGAGATCCCCTATGGCGTGCAGAAGGCCAGGCTGATCGAGAAGATCGCCGAGCTTTTGATGGCGCGTAAGCTGCCGCTGCTCGAAGACATCCGCGACGAGAGCGCGGAAGACATCCGCATCGTCCTGGTGCCGAAGAGCCGCACGGTCGATCCCGGCATCCTGATGGAATCGCTGTTCAAGCTCACCGAGCTTGAAAGCCGCTTCCCGCTCAACATGAACGTGCTGTCGCGCGGCAAGGTGCCGAACGTCCTGTCGTTGAAGGGCGTGCTGAAGGAGTGGCTCGACCACCGCCGCGAGGTTTTGATCCGCCGTTCGAAATACCGGCTCAACGAGATCGAGAAGCGGCTGGAAATCCTCGCCGGCTATCTGATCGCCTATCTCAATATCGACGAGGTCATCAGGATCATCCGCGAGGAGGATGAGCCCAAGCAGGTGATGATGGCCCGCTGGTCGCTCACCGACAACCAGGCCGAAGCCATCCTCAACATGCGCCTGCGCGCCTTGCGCAAGCTCGAAGAGATCGAGATCCGCAAGGAATTCGACGGCCTCACCGCCGAGAAGAAGCAGATCGAGGCCCTGCTGGCGTCCGACGCCAAGCAATGGTCGACGATCAAGTGGGAAGTCGCCAAGGTCCGCGACACATTCGGTCCGCAGACCGAGCTCGGCAAGCGTCGCACCCAGTTTGCCGATGCGCCCGAGCACGACCTGACCGACATCGCGCATGCGATGATCGAGCGCGAGCCGGTCACCGTCGTTGTGTCGGAAAAGGGCTGGCTGCGCGCCATGAAGGGCCACCTGGCCGACCATTCGCAGCTCACCTTCAAGGAAGGCGACAGCCTGAAGCTTGCCTTCCATGCCCAGACCACGGACAAGATCCTGGTCTTCACCACCGGCGGCAAGTTCTATACCATCGGCGCCGATCGGCTGCCGGGCGGGCGCGGCCATGGCGAGCCGATCCGCATCATCGTCGACATGGAGAACGACCAGGACATCGTCACTGCCTTTGTCCATGATCCGAAGCGCAAGCTGCTGCTCGTCTCATACGACGCCAACGGCTTCGTCGTTTCGGAGGAGGAGGTCGTCGCCAACACCCGCAAGGGCAAGCAGGTGATGAACGTCAAGGCGCCGGACGAGGCCAAGCGCTGCATTCCGGTTTCGGGCGACCATCTCGCCATCGTCGGCGAGAACCGCAAGTTGCTGGTCTTCCCGCTGGCCGAAATCCCGGAGATGGCGCGCGGCAAGGGCGTGCGGCTGCAGAAGTACAAGGACGGCGGCGTGCTGGACCTGAAGACCTTCACCCTGCAGACGGGGCTCTCCTGGCAGGATTCGGCCGATCGCACTTTCACCAAGTCGCGCGAGGAGCTGGCCGAGTGGATCGGAGCCCGCGCCGCCGCCGGCCGCATGGTGCCGAAGGGTTTCCCCAGGACGGGGAAATTCGGGTAGCGAGGCTCCCCCTTCTCCCCTTGTGGGAGAAGGTGTCGCCGAAGGCGACGGATGAGGGGTGTTCCAGCTTGGCACGGACTTAAGCCAGCATTGGGTGCGGCGGTAGAGGTCGCCAACGCCTCACTCCGCTGGAACACCCCTCATCCGTCTCGGCGCTGCGCGCCGATCCACCTTCTCCCACAAGGGGAGAAGGCAAGGGCATCTATTTGGACTATCGTCACGATTGCTGCACTATGATGGTGCATAAGCATCCATCGAACCATCAGGCAGGGAGCAACGCCGGATTGAAGCGCGCCGAGATCCAGAAGCCGGGGCAGCGACTGTTCGGCTTGTCGACGCCGCTCAGGGCGGCCGTCATCCCGCCGCTGTCGGCGGCGCGTTGGCTCCTGGTGCTGATCGTCGCCGCCGGCGTCTATTTCTTCCACGGTTTCCTGTTCCCGGTGCTGGCGGCGCTTGTCATCGCCTTCGCCAGTTGGCCGCTCTACCGCCGGTTGCTCGTTGGCGTTGGTGGCAACCGCACGGTCGGCGCGACCTTGGCGATCCTTTTCATCCTCACCTTCCTGGTGGTGCCGATCGCGCTTGCCGGCACCTATGCCATCAATGAGCTGCGCGAGTGGGTTACCTGGGCTATCGAGACCAATCGCCACGGCGCGGTGACACCGGGTTGGATCGCCACCATGCCGGTGGTCGGCGAATGGCTGAACGAGCAGTGGACGGCCTATCTCGGCCACCCCGGCGGTATCGGCGAGTTGATCCAGCTGATCAGCGGCTCTAATATCGGCAGCATCTATCGCGGTGCCCTGGCCGCCGGCGGCAGCGCCTTCAGCCTGATGCTGACGCTTCTGTTCATGATGATCGCGCTGTTCTTCGCCTATCGCGACGGCGAGGCTTTCGCGGCCCAGATCGATCGTCTCGGCGAACGCATCCTGCCGACGCGCTGGGAGCGGATCTCGCGCGTCGTGCCGGCAACCATTTCCTCGACCGTGACGGGCATGACCATCATCGCCATCGGCGAGGGCCTGGTGCTCGGCATCGCCTATTGGCTTGCCGGCGTGCCGTCGCCGGTGACACTCGGCGCGCTCACCGGCATCATGGCGCTGATCCCGGGCGGGGCGCCGCTCTCCTTCACCCTGGTGTCGATCTACCTCGCCGCCAGCGGCAAGCTTTTTGCCGGCGCGGCCCTGTTCATCTGGGGCGCGGTCGAGCTCTTCATCGTCGACAAGACCCTGCGGCCCAAGCTGGTCGGAGGCCCGATCAAGCTGCCTTTCCTGCCGACCTTTTTCGGCCTGATCGGCGGCGTCAAGACGATGGGTTTTCTTGGCCTGTTCATCGGCCCGGTGTTGATGGCGCTGCTCGTCGCCATCTGGCGCGAATGGCTACGCGAGGTCGAGATCATGGACGAGCTTGCGCCTGACGCCGACGAGGCCGGCGCGCCGCCGCAGATCGAAGCGGCGGCCGAGCCGAGGAAAGTTCAGGCCGGGTGAACCACGGCAAGCGCGGCACGGCGCTTGCGGCCCTCATGCAATTGCCACAGCGAATGCGCCACCAAAGTCACGGTCAGGATCGTGCCGCCGATCAGGCTGTTGCGCGTGGGCGCCTCGGCGAAGATCAGCCAGACCCAGACCGGTGCCAGCACCGTCTCCAGCAGATAGAACATCGCCACCTCCGGGCCTGAAATGTATTTCGGTCCGTTGGCAAGGCAGAAGAACGAGATCGGCATGATCACGGCGCCGTTGAAGACGATCCACCACGGCGCGTTCACGTGAATGCCTTCGCCTGAAACCATGAACACGGCGAGCGCCAGCGGCAGGATGACGCCGACCAGCGCGGTGAAGCCCATGTCCTTGCCGCTAGCGCGCGAAATGGTGATCGCCAGGGCGACGAAGAAGGTCGAGCAAAGCGCCATGAAATCGCCGAACAGATGCCCGGTGCCGACGGAGCCGCCGACGATGATCAGCACGCCGAAGATCATTGCCAGCATGGCGATGACGGTTGCAGGCTGCGGTTTTTCCTTGAGGAAGAGCCATGACAGCAGCGCCGCGAACACGGTGTTGAAGGCCAGGATGAAGACAAGGTCGGCTGTCGAGGTGTGATAGACCGCCGTGACGAAGCATATCCCGGTCATGCCGTAGCAAAAGGCCACGGCAAGTCCCGACCAGCCCGGAATGAGCCGGGGTGCGTTCCGGTCGAACGATCGCCAGACGGCCCACACCACCAGCCCGGCCAGCAAGGTGGTGGCGGTGCGCAACATCATGATCGTCCAGGGCGTGCCGTCGGCGAGCCGGATCAGCGGTATGTCGACGGTCAATGTGAGGCCGCCTACGGCGGTGATCAGGAGGCCTTTTTGGTGGTCGGTATGGGTGGACACTTGGGCATCTCGCAAAGCAGTCTTGAGGAGGCGCACAGCGGCCACGCCGCACTCGTTCCAGCCTGAGGGCCGAAAGACCGGCGTCCTCCTCCTTGAAACATTTATGGATGAAGCGTGGGGCGGTTCAGCGACTAACCGCTTCGTGGTCGTAGCGTTCCCAGCCTTTAGGGCCGAGATGCTCCTGCGGCATGAAGCGCATCTTATAATTCATCTTGCGCGAGCCGTTGACCCAGTAGCCGAGATAGACGTGGGGCAGTCCCATCGCCTTGGCGCGGGCGATGTGATCGAGGATCATGAAGGTGCCGAGCGAGCGGTCCTCGAAGTCGGGATTGAAGTAGGAATAGACCATCGACAGGCCATCGGCCATCTTGTCGGTGAGCGCGACGGCTATCAGCTCGCCATGGCCCTTGCCGGTGATAAACGTGTCGGGGCCGCGACGCCGGTATTCGATGATCTTGGTGTCGACATGCGTGTCTTCCACCATCATCGCATAGTCGAGCACGGTCATGTCCGACATGCCGCCGCGGCGATGCCGGGCGTCGAGATAGCTGCGGAAGAGGGAGTATTGCTCCGTCGAAGGCTGCGCGTCATGCATGGCGCCGACGAGGTCGGCATTGTGCTGGATGACGCGACGCATGTTGCGGCTGGGGCTGAATTCCTGTGCCAGGATGCGGACCGACACGCAGGCGCGGCACGACTCGCAGGCCGGACGGTAGGCGATGTTCTGCGAGCGCCGAAAGCCGCCTTGCGTCAAGAGGTCGTTCATCTCTGGCGCTTTGTCGCCGACAAGGTGCGTGAACACCTTGCGCTCGAACTGTCCCTCTAAGTAGGGGCACGGCGACGGCGCGGTCAGGAAGAACTGCGGCGACTGGGTCGGATGCTGCGTCATCTAATCTTGGAAACGCTCCTGCGAATCGCCCTACCTTTGGCCCGGTCGCCGAAAAATTCAACAGGATTATGCTGCCGCGATGGCCTTGGCCTGTTCATTTTTAAGCACAGGCGACGCGGCGGTTTGATGCGCGCGGCCGTGAATCCGTCAGATATCGGTGCGGGTTACCACGGTGCCGAGCAGCAGGTCGTGCAGCGTGCGCTTGCGGTCGGAGAACAGCGTGACCAGAAGCACCAGCGGCGTCAGGATAACGTTGCCGGCCCAAAACAGCACAGAGTGCACCACGGCCGTCATGCCGTCGATGCGGCTGCCGTCGAGCTTCTCCAGGCGGATGCCCATGATCTTCATGCCGGTCGTCGCCTGGTCGCGGCTGCCCAGCGTGTTCCAGATGTAGAGGATGGCGACCATCGGCACCAGCACCGAAAACAGCGCCCAGCCGAGGCCGAAGGTCAACAGGCCGAGAATGGCGACCAGGATGGCGAAGGGAATGGTCAGCAGCGCGACGAAGAAATAGTCGAGCAGGAAGGCGAAAATGCGCCTTGTCCGCACCCCGCGATAGGCGCGGGTGTCCTCGAACCTGGTCGTGATGATCTCGCCGTCCAATACGCGTGCGTTCATATCCGTTCCTCGATCGCAGCACCCCCATGGGAATGCCTGCCGCCTTTCAAATGGTGAGGGCGGCCTGGAATTCAAGGAATGTGCCCGCCACCGCCGGGCGCGACGTCAGAAGATGCCGGGACAGAGCCTGTAGCGAACCTGCCCAAGATAGTCGCGATACTCCTCGGTCAGCGCCAGGATGCGCTCCTCGCGCAGGATGCGATGGACCTGGAACAGGGTGATGATCGCGTAGACGGCGAAATTGTAGAGCGAGAAGCTCGACAGCAGGAACAGGATGTGCCCTGCCAGATAACCGGCATAGATTGGGTGTCGCACGAACCGGTAAGCGCCGCCGGTGACGACGCCGCGGTTGGCCGGCAGGATGGCAAAGGAGCGGCCGAGCGACATCTTCCCCCAGATCACCAGCCACAGCGCCAGGAATTGCAGCGGCGCCGCGATATAGAGCGGGATGACGGCGATGCCGTCCTGGAGCGATACGAAACCCGAACCGAAAGCGGCCGTCACCGAGATGAATACCGTGAAAGGGCTCCAGTCGCGGACAATCGGTCGGCGCGCCAGCAGCAGCCAGGTAAAAGTCAGAACGTCGGAGATCATGAGCAGCAGGATGTTCAGCCGGCCCGGATCGATGACGAGGTGACGCGCACCGCGATAGACGAAGACCGCGGCGACCACCAGCGCGATGAAACGGAACAGGCCCTCGCGCAGGTCGGTGAGAACCGCGCTGCTCTGAAGGCCGGACCAGAAACCGGTCTCTGCGCCAGGCAGCGCATCGCTTTTGGAAATCGCCAACTCTGTTGCCCCGGTGGTCCCCTCGACATGGACCATTGCACGCAAGCCTTGCCGTCCGGTTAAGGTTTCGCATGCTTTTGGTTGCGTCGGCGGATTCGCCAGCCGAGGGAATGGTGTTGCCTGTTGAACATGACATTCTTCCCGGTCTAGCTTGCTGCGGCGCACAAAGGGGACGGGACATGGACTACGACATGCTGGTCATCGGCAGCGGCCCTTCGGGGCGCCGCGCCGCAGTGCAATCGGCCAAGCTCGGCAAGTCGGTGCTGGTGGTCGACAGGGGCCGGCGCCTGGGCGGCGTCTCGGTGCACACCGGCACCATCCCGTCGAAGACGCTGCGCGAGACGGTGCTCAACCTCTCGGGCTGGCGCGAACGCGGTTTCTACGGACGCGGCTACCGGGTCAAGCAGGACATTTCGATCTCGGACCTGGTCGACCGGCTGCACAAGACGCTGGACCATGAGGTCGAGGTGCTGCAGCACCAGTTCATGCGCAACACGGTGAAGAGCGCGCGCGCCGCGGTGAAGTTCCTCACGCCGAACAAGGTCAGCCTGACCGCCGACAATGGCGACTACAGCGAAGTCGGATTCGCCAACGCGCTGATCGCCGTCGGCACCAGGCCGCACCGCCCGGCCGACGTGCCCTTCGACAAGAAGCGCGTCTTCGACAGCGACGAGATGCTGGAGCTCCATCATCTGCCGCGCACGCTGACGGTGATCGGCGCCGGCGTCATCGGCGTCGAATACGCCACCATCTTTTCCGCCCTCGACGTGCCGGTGACACTGGTCGAACCGCGCAACACCATCCTCGACTTCATCGATCGCGAAATCGTCGACGACTTCATCCACCAGATGCGCGACCGCGGCATGACCATTCGGCTGGGCAGCACGGTGAAGGAGATCGCCTCGAAACCCGACCACGCCGAAGTGACGCTGGCCGACGGCCGCACCATCCGCTCGGAGATGGTGCTCTACGCCGCCGGCCGCACCGGCAATGTCGCCAGCCTCGGCCTCGACACGGTCGGCATCGAGGCCGACGCCCGCGGCCGCATCAAGGTCGATCCGCATACCTTCCAGACCACGGTTTCAAACATCTATGCTTCCGGCGATGTCATCGGCTTCCCGAGCCTGGCTTCGACGTCGATGGAGCAGGGCCGGGTGGCGGCTTGCCACGCCTTCGGGGTTCACCTGCCGCCGCCGCCGGAAAGCTTTCCCTATGGCATCTACGCCGTGCCCGAGATTTCGACGGTCGGCCTGTCGGAAGAGCAGGTGCGCGACAGCGGCGCCGCCTATGAGGTCGGCCTGGCGCGTTTTCGCGAGACCTCGCGCGGCCACATCATGGGCGTCTCTAGCGGGTTCCTGAAGCTGTTGTTCTCGGTCGAGACGCGCCGTCTGCTCGGCGCCCACATCGTCGGCGAAGGCGCCACCGAGCTCATCCATATCGGCCAGGCGGTGATCAATCTCGGCGGCACGGTCGACTTCTTCGTCAACAACACCTTCAACTACCCGACGCTGGCCGAGGCCTACAAGATCGCCGGTCTGGATGCCTGGAACAGGATGGGGCAGGGGTGAGGGGATTGGCGCTGCGGAATCCGGCCAGGCCGGCCGGCTAACCTTCCATCTGCGACAGCAGCGAAAGCATCACGTCGGCCGAAGGCATCGGCAGCACCGCCTCGATCTCGGCTGGACGCACGCCGGCGATGGCGTCTGCATCGCCCGCCACGGTGCCGAGCGGCCCGCGGAACCCATGCTTCGACCAGGCAAGCTGCTGCAGCTTCGGGCTGCTCAGCGCTTCGAGCAGCGGATCGACCGCCGGATCGATGACGATCAGCGGATGCGCCGAATAGACGGTAGGACGCGGGTAGAGGATTTCCGGCTTGGCGCCGGCGCCGGCCTGCACGCGCTGCCAGCGCGCCGGGTCGGCGAGCGCCCATTCCACCAACTGGTTCTCGTAGCCCACCGCCATCGGCTCGGCGCCGAGGCCGCCGGCTATATACTGGTCGAACAGCTTGCCCGACGAGGATGATTTCAGGCCCATGCTGCGGAAGATCGACTTTGCCTCCTCGCCATGCTGGGCAAACAGCTCCTGCGTCGCCACGTCGCCGCTCAGCAGGCTGAGCACCAGCCCTGCGAACATGAAGCCGGAATTGGAGCGGTTGGGATCGGTGGACACGACACGGGCGCGGCCGTAGAGCTCGGAGATGCCCAGATCCGACCAGTTCTTGCCGGCAAGAATGGCATCGAGCAACGCCTTGAGGTCGAGCTGGTTGTAGCCGCCCTTGGCCGCGACGGTGACCAGGCCGCTCTTCTTCAGACCTTCGACCACCGGTCCCCAAGTGTAGACGACGATCGGCGAATTGAGAACGACCTGGTCGTTGCGGATCGAGACGCCGCTCTTACGTGCGAGATCGACCATGATCGACGAGGAGGGCCATAGGAATTGCGGCTTCTGCGTCAAGAGCGCCGGCTCGCGCACCATCTCGACCGAACCAGCGACACGCGCGTCGAGCTCCAGCCCATAGCCAGCCAGCGCGCTGACGACATCGGGGTCGGAAAGGAAAGCCTGCTTCTCGCCGCCGACGAAGCCGAACAGATGCGCGCGGTTGCCGAGATAACCGCGGAATTCCGGCCGGTCCTTGAGCGTCAGATAGCCGCCCGTTCCGGCCGCGGCGGCGGCAAGCAGTCCCAGTCCGAAAGCGCGACGAGAAAGGGCCATCAGCGACCGATATCCTCTTTCAGCGACTCCTGGATGAGCCGAAGGTCAACGTCGAGCGTGCCAAGCTCGGAATCGGCCTGGCTGTCGGCATAATGCACGAAAGCATCCTGCAGCTTGGTGATCACCGCGCCGATAGTGGCAAGGCGCTGCTGACTTGGCGCGCGGCGATCGGCAAGCGCGGCATAGCCTTCCGCGACTTCCGCCGCCTGCGGCACGTAATAGGTCAGGAAGCGCCGGACGGAAGCAGCGCTCGCCGGCTTCGCCTCGACCTTGGATATGACGTCGGTGGCAATGTCGGACAGGTTTCTCACCTTGGCCTTCATATCCTTGTCGGCGATCGAGCCGGCTGCCGCCGCCAGGCGGTCGGCCGCCGGTTGCGCCTGCGCCAGCAATTCGCGCGCGAACGCCACCTGGCCGCCGCCGATCGAGCCGAGGTCGAGCCCTTCGAAAAGCTGGCGCGGCGCCAGCACGAAGATCAATCCGGCAAAGACCAGAACCGAGATCACGGCCGAGACCAGGAAGGGGAAGTGGGTGAGCGTGCTGAGACCAATCAGCAGCGCGGCCGACACCAGCCCCGCCACGATCCAGTTCCAGTCATTGCCAAACAAACCGCGCATCGTTGGCCTTAGTTGTAGCCGCGCGCGGCGCGGAAGGCACCGGCAAGGTCGCCGCCGCCGTCGAAGACGCGCGCCGAGGTCGCTTTGGCCAAGCTGTCGAGCTGGCTCTTGTCGGCGTCGCCGAAAGTGATGCCGAACACCGGCACCCGTACCGGCGCCTGGCGCCACTCAGCCAAAAACGGCTCGGCGCTGCCGTCGGTGCGGCCGTCGGTCATGATGACGATGGCCGGCAGGTATTTCGGCAGATCCGGGGTGGCCAGGATCTTCTGCAGCGCTTGCGAGGCGCAGGCGTACATGTCCGTGCCGCCGCCGGCGCGCTGCTGCGCCACGTCACCGAGCAGCTGGTTCTGGCCCGCCGGATCGCCCGTCGCGTCGAAAATGTCGCGCACGGTGCTGTCGAAAGGCAGCACGAAGATGTGATCGGACCGCGTCCATTGCACCAGCACTTCGCTCGACTTTTCCGGCGTGAACAGGAACTGCGCGGCCGTCTGCAGCTGCTTTTCGCCCTGGTCCTCCATCGAGCCGGAGAAATCGAAGCACAGCGCCGTCAGCGACGGCTTGCGCAGCGCCTCCTGATAGAGGTTTAGCGCCGTCCGGATTACCGCCGGCTCCGGCATGCGGATCGAGGTCACTAGCTTGGCGGGGTCGAAATTCCAGTCGGGTTCGGCCGTCGCCTGGGCCGCGGCGCCGCCCAGCGGCAGCCGCCGGCCGGTGTCGGCGATGCGCTTGCGCACCGCATCCGACTGCAGATAGGCGAGCAGGTTGGTGAAGAATTTTTCGACGTCGGCGCCGCGCCCGTGATCGATGAAGCCGAGTGGGGAATCGCCGACCGCCACACCGTCGGCCGGATAGACCGCATAGAGCGGCTCGTCGCCCATCTGCTTCAGTTTGTCGTTGGTTTCTTTCAGCGTCGCCTCGTAATTCCACATCGCGTCATAGAGCGTCCCCTTGCGCGCGGAATCGACATAGAGGTCGGCCAGCCAGCCCGAAGAACCCGAAGAGCGCTCGACGCCTTGCAACAGCGCGCCGACGGTGTCTTGGACAGCGGGACTGTCGAGGTCGCCGGGCTGGATCACTTCCTTGCCGCCAAGCGCGCTGGAGAGCATCGCCAGATAGGCGCTGGCGCCGGAATTGGACTGCGTGGCCGAGGTCATCAGAAATTTGAGCTTGCCGTCCTTCACCGCGGCAAGAATGTCCTTCATGAACACGTCCTTGCCGATCCAGCCGAGTTCGGCGGCCTTGGATTTGCGCACGCCGAGGATGACCGGCATCTGCGCGATCGAAGTGAGGTTGCGGACCTTGCGGCCGGAATCGAACAGGTCGACCCAGACGCTCGATGCCGGCCAGACCGCGTCCTGATCGAGCCCGCTGGCCTTCTGCAGGCCGAGGCCGATGTCGAGCGAGCCCTGGTAGGAGATGGTACAGGTCGCGCCCTGCTTGGCGCAGAATTCCTGCACGATCGGCTCCAGCACCGTGTTTTCGGAACCGGAGACGATCGAGAATTTGACGTTGCTCGAATTGCAGGCCGCCAGCAGCAGTGCGGCCGCCAGCGCAAGAACGGACGAAAGCTTCATTGGCATCGAGGCTCCGTCAGCCCTCGAGCCGGACGATTCAGGTCCACTCGACCTGAAATCGTCCGGCTCCAAATCAAAGAGATTGAGCATGATGTCGTCCGAAACCGCTTCACACTTTTCGGCATCATGCTCCGGTGAGCGCTTTCTTGAGGTCGGCCGTCATCTGGTCCATCTGCTTTTCGGCATCGGCCCGCCTCTGCCGGCCTTGCTCCTGCACCTTGAGCACGCCTTGCACCGTGTCGATCAGGTCGCGGTTGGCCTGGGCCAGCGTCTCGACATCGACGATGCCGCGCTGCGCCTGCTCCTCGATGGAGATGGCCTGATCCTTCATCATCTTCGATGTTTGGCGGATCATCTCGTTGGTGGCATCGGTCACGGTCTTTTGCAGTTCCAGCGCCGACTTCTGGTTGGTCAGCCCAAGCAGGATGACCATTTTTTGCTTCCAGGCCGGCACGGTCAGCGCCGAGGTCGCCTGCAGGTTCTCGATCAGCGTCTCGTCGCCCGACTGCACGATGCGGATCTGCGGCAATTGCTGGATGCCGAGCTGGCGCGCCTGCACCAGATAGAAGATGCGCTTTTCCAGCCGGTCGAGTGCCTGCACGGCGTCCTGATAGGTCTGCGCCTCCAGCGCTCCGGCAGAATCGCTGGCCTTAGCGTCGGCCGCGGCTTTCAGCTTCGGCAACTCGTTGGTGCGGTATTCATCGACGAATTTCTTGCCGGCCTGCACATAGGCGTCGAGATTGAGGATGGAATCCTTGGTCTGCTCATGCAGGTCGTCGAGCACGGCGATGTCGCGGCGCAGCGTGTCCTTGTGGCGGTCGAGCTCGAGGCCGATGCGGTCGATCTGCCCGGCGACATCCTCATACTTTTCCTTGAAGCGCCCGAGCCGTGCCTTGAACGAGGAGAACAGGTTGCTCAAAAACCCTGCTTCCTTCAGCGAAGCCGGATCGAGGTTCTTGGCCTTCATGATGATGTCTGTCAGCAGCGTGCCGGTGTCGCCGAGATCGCGGTTGCGAATCTGCGACAGGATCTTGTCGGCATAGTCGCTGACCGCCTGCTGGGCGCGGTCGCCGAAGACCGAAATCGCCGCGCGGTCGCGAATATCGATGCCGCCTTCAATCCTGGCGACCTCGCCTGGGCTGGCGGCAATGGCGGGCAACTTCGAAGTGTCGTCGAGCAGAGTGATGCTGTTCTCGTCGGCCATTGAGACCTCCCCCTCGGTGAACAGTATCTCGATAGACAGTGTGTGACAGACATATGACAGTAGGGCGGTATGCCGCCTTGGAGTGTGAAGTGCCTCACATTTTCAGCTCTTACCTGCGAGAGGCTGGCGCACGATTCAGGCAGCCGGCGCGGGCGCTGCCAGCCATTGCCGCAGGATCGCGGCGTCCGCATCGCCAAACTCATGGCCCGAGGCGACGATGCGCGCGTCGACCTCGGCGCGGCGCTCGCTGAACAGTGTCACCAGGGCAGGGGCGAAAGGGCCATAGGTCTGGTCGGCCGCCCCGGCAATGATCAACACACGGCTGCCGCCGAGGTCGGCCATTGGAGGGATGTCGAGCACCGGCATCGCCCTCAACAGCGCTGCCTGTCTGACAATGCCGGGATGGAGCAGCATCAGGCTGGAGACGACATTGGCGCCGTTCGAATAGCCAAGGAAGGTCGCGCGTTGCAGATCGAGCCCATGTTGGCGCGACACTTCCGTTGCGAACTGGGCATAGGCGGCCGTCTCGGCACGGATGGAGGTTTGCTCGAAACTGGTCGGCGTGATTCGCTCGAACCAGCGAAATCCGTCCTCCTGTGGAATGCGGCCGCGCGCCGCGACGATCACCGAACGCGGCGCGATCCGGCTTGCCAGCGGCAGCATCGTCGTCTCGTCGACACCCGACCCGTGCAGCACGAACAGGCACTCGCCGCTTGCGTTTGCCGGCCTCAGCAGACGGTAAGGGAAGGTGAGGTCCTGGCGCAGGATACTGTTTTTCTCGCTATATTCGGGAGCGCTCATATCCATTTGATTCCATGAGAGATTCGTTGATTTGCCGGCTTCAAAACGGAATATTTTCGCGCTCCGCGAAAGTTGATTGAACCAGGCGCAATTCAGTCCGTTTTTCCGCCGATACACTCCCGTGGGAGGAATCGAAGCGGTGCGCCCCGGGGGTCGCATTTGCTGGCTATGAACAACCAGCTTTGAGGCCTTTTGTCGATGACTACCCCTGTTCCCAACGACCGCGATAAGCGTGTCGGAGAGCGCGCCTCGCGCATGAATGATCGTGACACACGTATCAACGATCGTGACACACGTATCGACGTGCTGCGCGCGCTCGCGCTGCTCACCATTTTCGTGGACCATGTGCCTGGCACCGTCTTCGAGAACTGGACCTATAAGAATTTCGGCTTTTCCGACGCGGCGGAAGCCTTCGTGCTGATTTCCGGCATCTCGGTGGCGCTGGCCTACGGCACGAAGTTCAAGCCGGGCGGCCGGTTGCTCGCGACCTTGAAGATGTGGCGGCGCGCCGGGGTGCTCTACATCTCTCATATCGTCATCACCATGGCGGTGATCGCGCTGTTTTGCGCCGCCGCGCTGTTCGCGCACCGGCCGGAAATGCTGGCGATGATCAATATCGAACCCTTGATGCGCAACACGCCGCAGGCGCTGCTCGGCATCGTCACGCTCGGCCACCAACTCGGCTACAACAACATCTTGCCGGTCTATGCGGCGCTGCTTCTGGCGGCGCCTGCTTTCGTGCTGTTCGTCAGCTATCGGCCCGTGCCGGCGCTGATCGTGTCCGGCCTGCTGTGGCTCGTCGCCGGCATCTGGCAGATCGCGCCGCCGAACTATCCGGAGCCCGGCCTCTGGTTCCTCAACCCGCTGTCCTGGCAGTTCCTGTTCAACATCGGCCTTGCCGCCATGCTGCATGTGAAGCGCGGCGGGCGCATCCCGGTCAATCCATGGCTGCTGGGTGCCGCCGGCATCTATGTGGTCGGCGCGGCGATCTGGGTGCACACTCCGCTCTGGGGTCAGATCACCTGGTTCAACCTGCCGGTGGTGATCGGCGGCTTCGACAAGACCTTCCTGTCGCTGCCGCGGCTCCTGCACATTCTTGCGGTCAGCTATCTGGTCGTCGGGCTGCCGGCGGTCTCCAACCTCTTCCGCGTCCGGCCAGACAATCCGCTCGCGATCCTGGGCAAGCGCTCGCTGCCGGTGTTCATCGCCGGCACGCTGCTTGCCATGGCGGCGCAGGTGCTGAAGCTGATCAATCCGGGCGGCCCGGCCTACGACACGCTGCTGATCGCGGCAGGCATTGCCATGCAGCTCGCGCTTGCGCTCTATCTCGAATGGCTTGCGAGCCTCGGCCCATCCCGCGCCAAGCCGGTGCGCGAGGAGCCTGCGCATGCGACATTCGGCGTGCAGCCGCTGCCGGCGCGGGCGGGCGGCTACTAACCGCAGGGCAAGGAAATGCCTGCGATCTATCCAAATTGCCTGAGCCCGCTCAGGCTTTCGGTGCCGGCCCGGTCGAACCTCTGACGACGAACTCGACGCCCATCGTCTCGCGCCGGACCGCGCCGTCGTGGTCGAGAATCATGCGCGCGGCGCGGCGGCCGATCTCGGTGATCGGCTGGGCGATGGTGGTCAGTGGCGGCGTGCTCAGCGCGCCGTCCGGCACGCCGTCAAAGCCGACAATGGAGACATCGGCGGGAACGTTGAGGCCGCGTGCCCTCAGCCAGTCGATGGCGATCAGGGCCATGCGGTCCGACATCGCCAGGATGGCGGTCGGCGGTTCGCCGCTGGCGAAGATCGCCTCGAGGCCGGCCCTGGTGCTTTTTTCCTCGTTCTCGGTCTCATAGACCGGGATTTTCGCCGTATCGATGCCGAAGCGGGAAAGCTCCTCGAAATAGCCGACAAGGCGATCGCGCGTACCGGTGTAGACCGCGCTGCGCACCGCTTCCGGCGTCGCGAAGCCGGTGCGATTGTCGGCAAAGCCGAGCGACAGGACGGCAAAGCGGCGATGGCCAAGCTCGGCGAGATGGCGCGCGGCGAGTCTGGCGCCGGCGACATTGTCGACGCCGATGGCCGATACGGTCTCGTCCTGGAAGCCGAGTTCCAGCGCAACGAAGGGTAGCCTGCGCTCTCGCGTCAGATCGACAAGACGCGAGCCGCCTTCGATGCAGAACAGCACAAAGCCGTCGACAAGCGCGCTCTGAATGTTCCAGGCGAGCTTTTCCTGATTGGCGGCCGAGACCAGCGCGATGCCTGCGCCGGTGGCGTCGCAGGCTTCGGAAATGCCGGCCATCATCACGCGGGCGAACGGATCGTCGAAGAAGTAGGAGAGCGGCTCGGTGGTGGCGACACCGATGGCGTTGACCTTGCCGGCGCGCAGCAGGCGGCCTTTCGGGTCCGGACCGGCATAACCCATCTGCTCCGCCACCGCCTTGACCCGCTCGCGCACTTCGGCGCGAACGATCTCGGGGCGGCTGAAAACATTCGAGGCCGTGCCATGCGAGACGCCGGCGGCCTTGGCGATGTCGGCCAGCCTGATCGGTCTTGCCTGGCCTTCGAGGAGTGATGCCATGTCGTTCCTCCGAATCCGGTCACGCGGAGAACATGACCGCTGAATTGCTGCTGGTCATCTAACATTTTTGTTGGATCGATTCAAATTCCGCTTGACGTCGCATGATCGAGGCCTATGATTGAATCGATCCAAGTCATCCGCTTTTTGATGGAGCGGGTTCCAACAGGAGGGTGTCATGCATCCGGTGAGTTATTTGTTCGAAGACATCTACCGCAACGACTGGGGCATCGCCTCGGCCGCCATTAGCCAGAAGCGGCGCGGCAGAGCGGGTCCCTGGCGTCGCGAACTGCGCTTCTTCGTGGAGCGCAAGCGCAGCTGAACCGCAACCATTTTTCGCATCCACGCATTGGATCGATTCAATTTGAGGAGAAGCAGTCATGCATCCGATTGGTCATCTGTTTCAGGACATCTACCGCAACTATTGGGGCATCACGCGCGGAACCGAGCAGCCCGAGCGGCGCCGCGCCAACGACCTGCCTGCGCGCAAGCGTAAGCGGCGCGCCGGTTAAAAACGCTCGCCGGAAATACCTACGGTCGAGGACGCCACAGCGCCGAGACGGCGATCGCTACCCAGCCGGCAATCAAAAGTGTACCGCCGATCGGCGCCGACATCGGGAACAGCCGCGAGCCGAGAAAGTCGCGGGCCAGCAGATCGCCGCAAAAAAGAAGCAGGCCCGCGAGCAGAATGAGGCTGGCGATTCTGAGGCAGCGGTTGCCGCCGGCAAGACCGATGGCAAGGAATGCCGGCGCATGCATCAGCAGGAAATTGGCCGCCGTGCCGGTGAAGGCGCCGCCGCGATGCGCCGCCGTCGCCGACAGCGCCACTCCGGCCGCGCCGACGAGGCCGGCTGCCAGCACGAGGACGCGGCTCCCGCCGTCTGATGCTTGCCCAGTAAGGCTCATCCTGGATGCTCCATGCTGCGGTTGAGGTGGAGGCGCCGGTCAGGATTCGCCGGCTTCGAGCAGCATATGCCGCGCCCGGCGCGACTGGACAGTCCAGTTATAGACCGCGCCGAGCGCCATTAGCACCGCTGTGCCTAGAAACACCGAGCGCATGCCGAAATGCCCGCCGACGAAGCCGCCGGATAGCGGTCCCGCGACCTGGCCGACATATTGCGCCGAGATCGCCAGGCCAAGCACATTGCCGCCGATCCCGTCAGGGATGTTGTGGCGGATCACGCTGGTGATGCAGGGCAACAGTCCGCCCAGCGCCAGGCCCATCAGGAAGCGCAGGCCAATCAATTGCCAGCCATTGGTGACGAAGGCTTGCGGAATGAGCAGCAATGCCGAGACCGCCAGCGCGCCGACCACGACGTTCCAGTGGCCGACGCGGTCGGCGAGTTTTCCCAGCCAGGACGAGGATAGGATGGTCCCGAGCGCCGCCGCGGACATGACGACGCCCGCAACCATGGTCACCTTGCTCCGGTCCTCGACGAGCTGCTGCACATAGACGGTGATGATCGGCTCGATCGACATGGTGGCGAAGGCGAGCAGCATGCCGGTGGCCAGCATGGCGACGATCGGCCGTTTGTCGGGGATCTGCGACCAGCCGCTTTTCGGCGCCGCCCTCGAGGCGGGCTTGGGCGCCGGCGGGTTCTCCTTGATCAGGAAAGTCGTCGCCAGGAAGGCCAGGAAAATGACGGCGCCGGAGAGCAGGAAGGTCGCGCGGATGCCGATCAGCGGCGGCAGCAGACCGCCCAGCAGCGGCCCGACCAGCGAGCCCGCCGTGATGCCCGCCGCCAGCACGCCCAGCGCCCAGCCGGAGCGCTCCTTGGGCGTCTGCATCGCCACCAGGATCGTCGAACCCGATGAATAACCGCCGGCAAAACCGATCAGCAACCGAAGCAGCACCAGCTGCCAGACGCTCTCAACCATGCCGGTCAGCGACATGCAGATCGCCATGCCGAAGGATGCGCGCACCAGCATCAGCTTGCGGCCATAGCGGTCGCCCAGCCGTCCCCACAAAGGCGCGACCAGCGCGGCCGCGAAGAAGGTCGCGCCATAGGCGATGCCCGACCACTGCACGATCGCCGCGTGGCCTTCTGCGCCGAGCTGCTCGACGTAAAGCGGCAGGAACGGAAGAAGCAGCGTCATGGCGACAAGCGTGCTGAACGAGCCGGCGAAGCAGACGGCGAGATTGCGTCGCCAATGGATGTTGAAGCCGCTCTGTTCGGATTCCTCGGGCGTCATGTCATGCGTGCCAATGCTGGGGTTGTTACGGATACCAATTTGGGATACCAAGCTGGTATCCGTCATGGACCTGACACTCGCCGCTGTCAATGCGGGCGCCGTCAACGCGGCTTGGAAAACGGGACGACAAATGTCGCAGATGCAAAATGTCGAGAGGCAGCTTCGCGAGATGATCCTCGGTTTGGAGATCGGCCCGGGCGAGCGGCTGACCGAGCGCTGGATCGAGAGCCGCTTCGGCGCGTCGCGCACGCCGGTGAGGGCCGCATTGCTGCGCCTGGAGACGGAAGGGCTGATCGCCCGCGACGGCCGCGGCTGGACGGTGGCGCCGATCAACCTTGCCGAACTTGGGCAGATCGCCGTCTACCGCGAGGCGGTCGAAGTCGCGGCGGTTCGCCTCACGGCGGCGCTCGACGACCGCGGCGGCATCGACGTGATCGCGGCGATGCTCGATTCCTGCGATGCTGAGACGCCGCGCGAGGAGTGGCATCGCGTCGGCCTGGATTTCCACATCGAACTGGCAAGGCTTTCCGGCAACGAGTTTCTGCTCAGGGCCGTGCGCGACGCGATGACCAGGCTGTCGCGTGCGCGCTGGCTGGAGGTGCGCGATGAGAAGGCGCTCGGCCGTGCCTGGGCCGAACATCATGCCATCCTCGCCGCCGTCAGGAGCGCCGATGCCGAGGCAGCCGCGCGGCTGCTTTCCGCTCACATCGCCGGCAGCCGAGATCGGCTGGTCACCTCATTGCATGACGACCGGCGCGGTTTGCGCGCACGCGGATTTGCCGTGGTCGCGGCTTGAGGGAAAGCGTCGACACAATGCCGGTTGCATTAGCGGGCTTGCAACATGGCCGGGAGAATGCTGTAGGAGACGAGGGGGGACTTGCTGAACTCGCGGACGCATGGCCACACTCTCTCGAACCGCCGCAAAGCTGTTCTACTACGCGCGCAATTTCGCGCGCGACCGCGCACCGCAGTCCCTGTTTCGCGACCGCCTCGCCAGCCGGCTTGAACAGGCCATGCTTTCGGGCAAGACGGTTCGCGAGCGGCTGAACTACTACAACAAGCTGGAACACCCGTTCGTGCCCAGTCCCGATGCCATAGCCGTCGGCAAGCTGCCGTCCTCTTCCAGCATGTATTATTACGACCTCAAGGAATTCGCCCGCTATTTCGATCCCGGCCTGCTGATCGATTTCGAATTCGGCGACGTTGTCGGCGTTCCGGAGTTCCCGAGGATCGTCAAGGACCGGCCCATCGGCGACGACAATGCGAACGGCGTGCTGATGAAGCTGAACAAGTTCCGTCACTTCTACATGCCCCCCGACAACCTGTCTTTCGCCGCCAAGCGTCCGATGGTGGTCTGGCGCGGTCATCTCAACAATCCGATTCGCACCCGCTTCGTCGAAAAAGCCGCCGACCTGCCGATTTGCGATGCGGGTTCCCACAGGGCCGATGCGCCGGACGGATACCGCAAGCCCTTCCTGAACATCGAGCAGCAGCGACAGTATCGCTACATCGTCTCGCTCGAAGGCAATGATGTCGCGACGAACCTGAAATGGATCATGAGCTCCAATTCACTCTGCCTCATGCCGGAACCGACCTACGAAACCTGGTTCGCCGAAGCCCAGGTCGAGCCCAACGTCCATTACGTGCCGCTGCAGCCGGATTTCTCCGACCTGGTCGACAAGGTGGCCTATTTCGAAAAACATCCCGACGAGGCGGGACGCATAACCGCCGCCGCCAACGCTCATTGCCGCAAATTCGGCAATGAGCAGGACGAACAGGCGATTTCGCTGCTCGTCCTCTATAAATATTTCGTGCTGAGCGGACAGATAAAGCCCGACGCGGAAGTCTGGCGCTTTATCGCTGGCTGAATGCTTTAAGCTTGGGAGCGGTCAAGCACCCGATCGGCCGGCCCGAACCGGTCCCTGGCGGTGAACTGCTGATGCCAGTAAGGATAAAGCACCGGCGGCCGGCTGACGAGGTCGAGACGCTGCCGTTCGTCCTCGGTGAGCGACAGGCTTGCCGCGGCGAGGTTGTCCTTGAGCTGCGCCTCGTTGCGCGCGCCAATCACCAGCGAGCTTACGGCCGGTCGGCCGAGCAGCCAGGCAAGCGCCACCTGCGCGCCCGAAACGCCGCGTGCTTTGCCGATGAAGTTGAGCACGTCGACAATGCGCCACAGGCGATCCTCATCGCGGATCGGCGGTTCCGTCCAGCCGCCGATCTGGCGCGCGGTCGGGCTGTCGCGATGGTATTTGCCGGAGAGCAGTCCGCCGGCAAGCGGGCTCCAGACGAGCACGCCGAGGCCCTGGTCGACCGAGATCGGCAGCAATTCGTATTCGGCCTCCCGCGCTTCCAGCGTGTAGTGGATCTGCTGAGTGATGAAACGGGCTTGATGGCGGCTGTCGCTGACGGCAAGGGCCTTCATCACCTGCCAGCCCGACCAGTTGGAGCAGCCGATATAGCGGATCTTGCCCTGATTGACCAAGGTGTCGAGCGCCGCGATCGTCTCCTCGACCGGGGTGAGTCCGTCCCATTGGTGGACGAAATAGACGTCGATGACGTCGGTCCTGAGCCGCTTCAGGCTCTTTTCGCACTCGCGGATCAGATGATGGCGCGACAGGCCTTCGTCATTGGGGCCGGTGCCGATACGCATGCGCGCCTTCGAGGCGATCAGCACATCGTTCTTGCGCTTGCCGCCAAGCGCCTCGCCGATGATCTCTTCAGACAACCCGTTGGAATAGACGTTTGCGGTGTCGATGAGGTTGATGCCGGCATCGATGCAGGTGTCGATGATGCGTTTGGCTTCCGAAAGATCCGAATTGCCGACGGCGGCGAACGGACCGGTGCCGCCGAAGGTCATGGTGCCAAGCGTCAATGTCGAGACTTTCAAGCCGGATCGGCCGAGCGTGCGGTATTCCATGTCGGTCCTCGCAATTTTGTTTTGAAGAAGCGCCGTGGCGAGCGCCGGAAAGAGCGAGGGATTTGTAGGACAATTCCCGCCGCTTGTCGCCCCGCTATCGATACGGGGTCGATCACATATCTTCCATATCGATGCAGCTGCCGGGCGATTGCAATAAAACCGTCATTGCGCCTCTGTATCTCAGTCGGCTTACGGAGTGTCCGGCCGGGGCTTCCGAAGCGGTGATGGCTGACAGGCAGACGGAGCAGCGCGATGAATGAACTGAAACCGAATTCCGGGGCCAAGGACTGGCTGGAGGCCGAACTCGAGGATACGCTCGACGAGGACTATGAGCTGGAGCTGTCGGAGCCGGCGCTCTCGCTCGAGATCGCCAAGATCTACAAGAAGTCGCATCCGCCCTCCATCGAGCGCATGACCTATTTTCGCGAGCTGCTCAGGCTGCAGTCGGAGCTGATCAAGCTGCAGTCCTGGGTCGCCTACCACAAGAAGAAGCTGGTGGTGGTCTTCGAAGGCCGCGATTCCGCCGGCAAGGGCGGCGTCATCAAGCGCATCACGCAGCGGCTCAATCCGCGCATCGCCCGTGTCGTGGCGTTGCCGGCGCCGACCGAGCGCGAGAAGTCGCAATGGTATTTCCAGCGCTACGTGCCGCATCTGCCCGCGGGCGGCGAGATCGTGCTGTTCGACCGCTCCTGGTACAACCGCTCCGGCGTCGAGCGGGTGATGGGCTTTGCCAATGGGGACCAAGTCGAGGAGTTCTTCCGCGACGTGCCGGAATTCGAGCGCATGCTGGTCCGTTCCGGCATCACCCTGGTGAAATACTGGTTCTCGATCACCGACGAGGAGCAGCAGATGCGCTTCCTGATGCGCATCCACGATCCGATGAAGCAGTGGAAGCTCTCGCCCATGGACCTGCAGTCGCGCGTGCGCTGGGAGCAGTACACCAAGGCCAAGGAAGAGACCTTCGCCCGCACCAACATTCCGGAAGCGCCCTGGTTCATCGTCGAGGGCAACGACAAGAAGCGGGCGCGGCTGAACTGCATCGACCATCTGTTGCAGCAGATGCCCTATGAGGAGGTTCCGCACGAGGAAATCACGCTGCCGGAGCGCGTCTTCAACCCGCAATATGAACGCCAGGTGCTGCCGCGCGAACTCTACGTGCCGGAGAAGTATTGAGCGCCTTCCTTCTCCCCCTTGTGGGACCCCTTGTGGGAGAAGGTGGATCGGCGCGAAGCGCCGAGACGGATGAGGGGTGTTGGAAGAAATGAGGCGGTGACGATTTCCAGCTCGTTGCCAAGCTGGAGCACCCCTCATCCGACCTCGCTTCGCGAGGCCACCTTCTCCCACAAGGGGAGAAGGAGAAGCCTGGCCTACGCCCGCCCGATCATCACATGCGCGGCATCCGCCGTGGCAACCTGTTCCGTGCACTGATACCCCAGCTTCAGCATGTCGAGTCCGGCGAACAGATGCTCCCCTGAGCCAAGAAGGATAGGCGAGATGACCAGATGCATCTCGTCGATCAGCCTCTCCTGCAGATACTGCCGAACGGTCGAGACGCCGCCGCCGACCCGCACATCCTTGCCGCCGGCCGCTGCCTTCGCCTGTTCGAGCGCCGAATGGATGCCGTCAGTAACGAAGTAAAAAGTCGTGCCGCCTTCCATCTCGATCGGTGCGCGTTTGTGGTGCGTCAGCACGAAAGTCGGAACATGATAGGGTGGGTTGTCGCCCCACCAGCCTTTCCATTTGTCGTCCGGCCATTCGCCGCGGCTCGGCGCGAACATGTTGCGGCCGAGGATCCACGCGCCGACATTCTCGAAGCTGCGGACCGCAAAATCGTTGTCGGTATCCGTGGTCCCGCCATCCTTGCCGATCATCTGGTGGAAAGAGCGGGTCTTGATCATCCATTTGTGCAGATTTTCGCCGCCGACGCCCAGCGGTGTGTCGAGGCTTTGGTCGGGACCGGCGCCGTAACCGTCGAGCGACAAGGTGAAAGCGTTGACACGCAACTTGGACATGGCTGCCTCCTAAACCAATTGTAATTTGAAATCAGTTTTGGAGTAGCTTGACTGATTGCAAAATGCAAGCGGTATTTTCTGGCACGATCGAGTCGGGCATCGTCGGGATCGTCGCAGGAATGGTAGCTGCCCGGGAATATTGGTGCGAAAGGCGGCAAGGGATGCCGTCGCAATTTTCGTCGAGAAACGCGATTAGCTGGGCAACTCTCGGTCGGCCGCATCAAGGATGCGTTCAATGGCAACGCGTGGCGCCGGCAAGTTGTCTGTCACGACAGCCCAGAAAATGGCTTCGGAAGTCTTGTGATATTCATGACGCAGGATGTTGCCTATGCCACGAACCTGTTTCCAGGAAATTTCTGGGGCAAGAGCGATTAGATCGTCAGGAATGTGCCGGGTGGCTTCGGAAATAATCTCGATACCGCGCTCGATACCGTGGCGGAGCAGCCAATCACTACGGAAATCTTCCAGTGTCTTGCCGGTCGTCGCAGCATCGATACCATCCAGAGCCGCAACGATCTCGGCGAGGATCGGCTTGATCCGACGCGGAGCCATCAAAATATACGCACGGCCGATCGTTCGATGTCAGCTTTCAACATCGGATGAAGGCTATCCCGCGTAGTGATGTCGATTTCGGCCGACATTTTCTCTTCGAGAAATTGTTTGATGCCGACGAGGTCGATCAGGGAAAAGCGCCGCGCCGGATCGTAGTCTATGAAGAGATCAAGATCGCTGTCCGAACGTGCGTCGCCGCGCGCGGCCGACCCGAACAGATAAAGCGAAGTCGCGCCCATGCCTCTGATGGCATCTGCGTTCTTCTGCAACCGTTCGATCACTTCGTTCCGGCTCATGGGTCCATCCTAACGGATCTCGTTAGAATTCCAAAATCGCGAGGCGAGCCCTACCCCCTCAGCATCTCCGCCACCACCGGCGCGAAATAGGTGAGCACGCCGTCACAGCCCGCCCGCTTCAGCGCAAGTAGCGATTCCAGCATCGCCTTTTCGCCGTCGATCCAGCCATTGGCGCTTGCTGCCTTGATCATCGAATATTCGCCCGACACCTGATAGGCGAAGGTCGGCATCCGCAGCTCGTCCTTCAGCCGGCGGATGATGTCGAGATAGGGCAGGCCGGGCTTGACCATCAGCATGTCGGCGCCCTCGGCGAGGTCCTGCTCGGCCTCGCGCACGGCCTCGTCGGAATTGGCGTGGTCGATATAGTAGCTCTTCTTGTCGCCCTTGAGCAGGCCGGCGGTGCCGACCGCCTCGCGGTACGGTCCGTAGAAGGCCGAGGCGAACTTCGTCGCGTAGGACATGATCGCCACGTCCTGGAAACCGTTGGCGTCGAGCGCGTCGCGGATGGCGCCGATGCGGCCGTCCATCATGTCGGACGGCGCGATGATGTCGGCGCCCGCCGCCGCCTGGATGACGGCCGCCGCGGCGACCTGCTCCACCGTCTCGTCATTGACGATGATGCCGTCGCGCAGGATGCCGTCATGGCCGTGGCTGGTGAACGGATCGAGCGCGGCATCGGTGATGATGCCGATCTCCGGCACCGCGTCCTTGATAGCGCGCGTGGCGCGGTTGATGACATTGTCGGGGTCGAGGATGTGCGAGCCGGTCTGGTCGCGCAGCGCAAGCTCGACATTGGGGAAGGTGGCGATGGCCGGGATGCCCAGCTTGGCCGCGCGCTCGGCTTCCTTCACCGCGAGGTCGATGGAAAGGCGATAGACGTCGGGCATCGCGGCGATAGGCTCGCGCGTGTTCTTGCCGTCGATGACGAAGATCGGCCAGATCAGGTCGTTCACCGAAAGCTGGTTCTCCTGCACCAGCCGTCGCGACCAGTCGGCCTTGCGCATGCGCCGCAGCCGCCGGCTGCCGGTGATCTCGTCGACGCTGCGCGCGCCGGCGGGCTTTGCGGGAGTGAATTTGTTCATCGCCGAAACTCTCTATTTGCGCCGGCTTTTACCACGCGCCTCCGCCGCTGACCAATGCGACACGATTGTGCCAGGCACGCGCCTCACGGCGGCCCGTGTCCCGACAGGATCTGCGCCGCGCCCCTGACCGCGACCCGGAAGGCCTCGTCGAAGCTGACGCCGCGCGCCTGCCAGCGATAGGTCTTGCCGCGATCGGCCATCCGCCAGTCGGCGATCCAGCCGAGTTCCTTGTCGCTCCACACGATGCTGCCGGCGAGCGCTCGGGCCGCTTCCGCTTTTTTTGCGAGCTTGTCGAGTCTTGCCATATCGGCCCCGGAAAGCGCCTTTTCATCCAGGCCGCCAAGCTGTCCGGCCTTTGGAAAGGTGACGCGCATCAGCAGCGGACCGGCAGCATTGGCGAAGGATTCGCGCATCGCGTCGCCGCGCTGCTCGTCTTGCGTCAGCATAAAATGCCGCGAGCCCTGCTCGGCGGTCATGAAGACGGCGATAGGCGGCCGCTCGCCGAGCCAGGGCCTGCTGCCGAGTTGCGCCAGGAGCTTGTCGATGACAGCCGGCTTGTAGATGCAGGTGAGATCATGCGGCCTGTCATGCGTGCCTTGCTCGTCATGGATCGGGATACCTTCGAGCCGGTCGTGATAGCGGAAGGACTGCACGAAGTCGGCCGCCTTGTCGCGCAGAGCCAGCATCTCCGTCTTCTGCGTCAGGCGCTGGTCGCCCGAGACCTTGACCAGCACCTTGTCGAGGCAATCCTTGAAGCCGATCGCGCGATTTGCCTCGCCGGTGCCGGTGACGATCGCCTGCGCCTGGTAGAGCTCGGCGATTGGCGCGGCGCGGACCGGCAGTCCCAGACATACGAGACTGACCAATCCAACCGCGAAGCGGAAAATTCCAGGCATGTCGATCTGCTCGAAACCTGTCGGGCGCGGGCACAGTGCTTTGCCGGTTACCTAACATCTGGCACTGCCGCCCGCCAGCGCAAGGAGCGCTCCCCAGTAACCGCCGCCATTGACGCGTCTCCGTGCCGCCTTTAGCACTTCTCTCCCCCGGCGGGCGGAGAGAGGGATTCTCTGGTGATGGATTTTGGCGGAGGCGACGAGATCCGCTTCGAGCGGCTGGGCAAGGCGGGTGTGGTCACTTTGACCCGACCCAAGGCGCTCAACGCCATCACGCACGATATGGTCAAGGCGCTCGGCAGGGCGCTCGACGCCTGGGAGGAGGACACGGGCGTCGGTGTCGTCGTCGTCAAGGCCGAGGGCAGGGCGTTTTCCGCCGGCGGCGATATCCTGCACATCTACGAGGCCGGCCGCGCCGGCGAACCTCCGGTCGATTTCTTCGCCGATGAGTACCGGCTCAATGCCCGCATCGCCCGCTTCCAGAAACCTTATATCGCTTTGATCGACGGCATCGTCATGGGCGGCGGCGTCGGCATTTCCTTCCATGGCTCGCATCGGGTGCTGACCGAGAACGCGCAGTTCGCCATGCCGGAGGTCGGCATCGGCTTCTTCCCCGATGTCGGCGCCAGCCATTTGCTGCCGGATCTCGGCGGCTCCTTCGGCATGTATCTCGGATTGACGGGAAATCGCATCCGCTACGGCGATGCGCTGTGGTCGGGGCTTGCCACGCACGCCATCAAGGCGCAGGCCCAGGCGGGCTTGCTCGATGAGTTGGCGACCAGCAGCGATCCGAGTGCCGAGCTGCGCAATTTCTCCGTGCCGGCAAAACGCGAGACGGAGCAGCAGGACCTGGATTCGATCGCACGCCATTTTTCGCAAAGCTCGCTTGCCGATATCATCGCCAGCCTCGACGAGGCCGCCGCCGGCGACGCTTTCGCCGCCAGGACGCTTGCCACGATCAAGACCCGTTCGCCGACCAGCCTCCACGTCGCCTGGCGCGAGATCAGCGCCGGCTCGACACTCTCGATGGACGAATGCATGAAGATGGAGTTCCGCATCCTCAACCGCATGCTTGCCGGCCACGATTTCTACGAAGGCATCCGCGCCGCCATCATCGAAAAGGGGTCGAAGCCCGAGTGGCGGCCGGCAGGGCTGCATGAGGTCAGGACGGCCGACATCGACGCCTATTTCGCGCCGCTCGGGGACAAGGAGCTTGTCCTGTGAGCGAGGTCACCTCCAGGCGCGTGGTGCTGCAGCCCTCGACTACCGAGGTCATCTTCGCCTGGTTCCAGCGCGTCATCGCCGGCTACTGCCTGTTGTTCGGCATCCTCTATTGGATCCGTCTCATCGGCATCTATCCGGGCGAGCTGTGGCGCTTCGACCTGATGCCGGTGCACTGGCAGGTGGCGGCAGCGATGCTCGCGGTGTTCTTTCCCTTCGCCGCCGCCGGCCTCTGGATGCTGGCGTCGTGGGGTCCGGTGATCTGGTTCATCTGCGCCGCGACCGAGACGGTGATGTATGCCGGTTTCCCCGATCTCTTCGGCAATCGGCTGCTAATCGTCGTATCGCACGCCTGCGTGGCCTTGCTCTACATCGTCTTTCGGGTCACCATCTGGCTGCAGAAGCGCCGGCTCCGCCAGTGAGCGTGATGCCGAAAAGTGTGAAGCGGTTTTCGGACGACATCATGCTCCACCCATAAAGCCGGCCGAGGGCCGGCCTTCGGGGCCGATCTCGCGGCCCCGTTTCACTGCAAGATCCATTGGCTAAATCTTTAGGTTAATTGTTCTTGCTCGGGTGACCGATCGTTAAGCGTCTTCCGAAACCTCTTACCGGTAAGCTCTTGTTAGCCCTGGCGTTTAAGTCGAATTTTATGAGTATTCGATAGTGTCGCGATCAAGGTGAAAAACAAAAAATCACCAAGGCGACAAACGAGAGGCAAAGACAATGATCAATTCGCGTCCGGCGGCGAAGACCGCAAACGTATCCGACGATCGCCGCGAGGCTATCCGCTCGCTTTACATGGAATCGCTGCAGCTGGTGGAGCGTCTGCACCGCCGCCTGCTTGACGTGATCAAGGACGAGTTCGACCGCAACGGCCGTTCCGACATCAACGCCATCCAGGCGCTGCTGCTCTTCAACATCGGCAACTCCGAGCTGACCGCCGGCGAGCTGCGCTCGCGCGGCTACTATCTCGGCTCGAACGTCTCCTACAATCTGAAGAAGCTGGTCGACCTCGGCTTCATCAACCACCAGCGCTCGCGCATCGACCGCCGCTCGGTCCGCGTCTCGCTGACGCCGAAGGGCAACGAGGTGGCCGACGTCGTCGCCGGCCTCTACGAGCGCCATGTCGGCTCGATCGAGGCGGTCGGCGGCATCAACACCGACGAGTTCAAGCAGATGAACCGCGCGCTACAGCGCCTCGATCGCTTCTGGAACGATACGATCGCTTACCGGATGTAAGCGCTTCGAAATTGGGGACGGGAAAGCCGCGCCGAAGAAGCGCGACCGGGAGAAGAGTACGGGACCGGTGCTGAAGCGCACCGGTCCTATTCTTTTTGCGAAGGCAGGCATCTGCGGGAGTTCGCTCTGCACATTGAAGCTCCGCGCCTGAAGGGCAGGGTGCTTACTTCGCAAGGACGCGCCGGCGTTGCCGCCGATGCAAAAAAGCATCGCCGCCCTTCCTTTCACCGTGCCGCCGCATGCAAATCGCGGGCCAAGGCCACGTTGCCGCCATAATCGCGGTCAATGCGATTTGTGAGTGACGCTGCGGGCCTGCGCCTTGCGCTCCTTGGAACCTGCGTGGCGGCAGCGCGTTTCTGGCGGCCGACGATGTGGGTCATGGTTGGCGAATTGTTAAGTTCGCCACCCCTAGAGTGCGGACAAGCCGCCCGGCAAGCGAATTGAGCGAGAGCGAATAGCCAAGAATGTCTGCCATGAGAACCAGCCGCCGTTTCTTCCTCACTGGAGCCTCCGCGCTCGCCGCCGCTGTTGTCGCCGGCCATGCCAGCGCGCAGGATGTGGTCGGGGATATCCTCAAGTCCTCGACGCGCGGCAATTGGGACGACCAGTTCGACGCCCGCGCCAACAACACAAGCAAGGTCGCCTCAACGCTGCCGATCTTCAGCCAGCAGACGGTCGCCTTCACCGAGCAGGCGGTGGCGCAGTATCAGAACATCGTCTCCCAGGGCGGCTGGGAACAGGTTCCGGCGACCAAGAAATTGCAGCTCGGCGTCGACGATCCGGATGTCGTCCCGCTGCGCAAGCGCCTGATGGTCTCGGGCGACCTGCCGCAGAGCGCCGGCATTTCGACGGCCTTCGATTCCTATGTCGACTCGGCGGTAAAGCGCTTCCAGCTCCGGCACGGCCTGCCGGCCGACGGTGCCATGGGCAAATACACTTATACGGCAATGAACGTCTCGGCGCAGATCCGGCTCGGCCAGTTGCAGACCAATCTGGAGCGCCTGAAGGAAAAGGCCGGCACGCTGGGCGACCGCTACGTGCTGGTCGACATTCCGGGCGCCCAGATCGAAGCCGTCGAGAACGACCGTGTCGTGCTTCGCCATACCGCGATCGTCGGCAAGATCGACCGCCAGACGCCGATCGTGAACTCGAAGATCAACGAGATCATCGTCAATCCATACTGGAACGCGCCGGTCTCGATCGTGCGCAAGGACATCATTCCGCTGATGCGGAAGGACCCGAACTACCTCAAGGACAGCCACATCCGCCTGTTCGCGCCGGACGGCAGCGAGGTCGATCCGATGACCATCGACTGGTCGACGGACGACGCCGCGAAATACCGTTTCCGCCAGGACCCGGGCAACAACAACGCGATGGCCTCGGTCAAGATCAACTTCCCGAGCCCGGACGGCGTCTACATGCACGACACGCCGCAGCAGAGCCTGTTCGGCAAGCTGATGCGCTTCGATTCCTCGGGCTGCGTGCGCGTCCAGAACGTGCGCGACCTCGTCACCTGGATCCTGCGCGACACGCCCGGCTGGGACCGCCAGCATTTCGAGGCGGCGATCAAGACCGGCGAGAACACGCCGATCCAGGTCGTCAACCCGGTGCCGGTTCACTTCCTCTATCTGTCGGCATGGTCGACGGCTCCGGGCGTCGTGCAGTTCCGCGACGACATTTACGGCCTCGACGGCGCCGCCGAGCTGCAGATCAGCTCTGCGCTTTAAGTGCCTGATCTAAAAAGAAAAAGGCCGCTCTTGTAGCGGTCTTTTTGGTCGGATCAGCCGCAACTGCCAGCAAGCAGAACGACAGCCTCGGCGCTGGACGGCGCGCGTTCGATTGCGCATCGGATTGAATCAGCGATCGAACTGGGCTTAAGCCATGCCGGCATCGAGGCCGAGCGCGCCGAACCGCGGGGCGATGCTTCGCCGTGGCGACATCAACGACCATACGGCGCGCAAGCTGTTCACCGAAATCACCTTCTCAGAGGCGCTGCTGAAGCCGCGAACCGCGCGATTAGCACCCGCCAGGCTTGGCTTGACGCAAACCGGCCAGCAAATTTCGCGCCGCAAACGTGGCGGGCCGAAAACAACTGTGTTAATGCGCGGCGACCTCGCAGACCTCCGGCCCCAAGGGAAAGCAAGCCATGTCTAATGCCGCGGCAGCCTCCACCAAATTCGAATCCTTCTTCGAGACCACGCTTGCCGATGCCGATCCGGAAATCTTCGGCTCCATCCGCAACGAGCTCGGCCGCCAGCGCCATGAGATCGAGCTGATCGCTTCCGAAAACATCGTGTCGCGCGCCGTGCTCGAGGCGCAAGGCTCGATCATGACCAACAAATATGCCGAGGGCTACCCGGGCAAGCGCTACTATGGCGGCTGCCAGTTCGTCGACGTGGCCGAGGAACTGGCCATCGAGCGCGCCAAAAAGCTGTTCGGCTGCAACTTCGCCAACGTCCAGCCGAACTCGGGCAGCCAGATGAATCAGGCAGTGTTTCTGGCGCTGCTGCAGCCCGGCGACACCTTCATGGGCCTCGACCTGAATTCGGGCGGCCATCTCACTCACGGCTCGCCGGTCAACATGAGCGGCAAGTGGTTCAAGGTCGTCTCCTACGGCGTGCGCAAGGATGATCACCTGCTCGATATGGACGCGATCGAGAAGACCGCGCATGAGACGAAGCCGAAGCTGATCCTGGCCGGCGGCACCGCCTATTCGCGTATCTGGGATTGGAAGCGTTTCCGCGAGATCGCCGATTCGATCGGCGCCTATCTCATGGTCGACATGGCGCATATCGCCGGCCTCGTCGCCGGCGGCATGCATCCGTCGCCGCTGCCCCACGCGCATGTCGTGACCACGACGACCCACAAGTCGCTGCGCGGCCCGCGCGGCGGCATGATCCTGTGCAATGACGAGGAAATCGCCAAGAAGATGAACTCGGCGGTGTTCCCGGGCCTGCAGGGCGGGCCGCTGATGCATGTCATCGCCGCCAAGGCGGTGGCGCTCGGCGAAGCGCTGAAGCCGAGCTTCAAGGCCTATGCCGAAAGCATCGTCGCCAATGCCAAGGCGCTGGCCTCCAGCCTGCAGGAGACTGGCCTCGACATCGTCTCGGGCGGCACCGACAATCACCTGATGCTGGTCGACCTTCGTCCGAAGAACGCCACCGGCAAGCGCGCGGAAGCAGCCCTTGGCCGCGCCAACATCACCTGCAACAAGAACGGCATTCCGTTCGATCCGGAAAAGCCCTTCGTCACCTCTGGCGTGCGCCTCGGCACGCCGGCGGGTACCACGCGCGGCTTCGGCCAGGCCGAGTTCCGCGAGATCGGCAAGCTGATCGCGGAGGTGCTGGACGGGCTGAAAGCGGCGAATTCCGATGAGGGCAACGCAGCGGTCGAGGCCGCTGTGAAGGCCAAGGTCACGGCGCTGACCGATCGCTTCCCGCTCTATCCCTATCTCGGTTGACCGGGCGCCACGCGTCATCTTTTATCCTGCGCTTGCGCCGCTCCTCTGGGCGGCGCGGCTTACTGGAGATCCGATGATGCGTACTTCCCGTCTCGCCGCGGCCTTGCTTGGCCCGCTTGCCGCCTTCGCCACCTCCGCCGCGATGGCTCAGGACGAAACCAAGCCGGATGCTGATCTGCCCGCCACCAGCACCTTCGGCCGGTGGACCACCATCATCGACACGCTCGATACCGGCCAGGATGCGCACAAGACCTGCGCCGCCTCGACGGCCTTCCTCGACGGCGCCGGCAATGCCGGGTCCCTGACGCTGTCGATCTCGACCGGCGACGCGCTGCCGCCGGATGCCTACCCGGCCATCATGTTCATCGTCGACAACAAGACCTTGCCGACCGGCGACAAGATCGCCGCGACCTTCGGCGACCCCGGCGTGAAGGTCGCCGCAACGGTCACCTCCAACACCGCCGCCGGCGGCCGCCCGAGCTGGATGGTCGACAACCAGGCCAAGACCAGCCTGGCCTTGCTGCGCGCCATGCGCAAGGTCACCTCGCTCGATGTGGTCTTCGGCAAACAGGCCGTCGCCAGCATCCCGATGGATGGCTTCACCAAGGCCTATCGCAACCTCGGCACGTCCTGCGGGTTTTTGACCAAGGACGTCGCGCCCTGACGCTGCCGACCCCTGGGGCAGGGCGCTGGCAATTGTGCTTGCGCCTCGCTATCTCTGATAGGAAGGCTCCGCGCTTTGCCATAACGGCAAAACAAACTAAGCCTTCCCGCATCCTGAGAATCGCCAAACCGAAAGCTTCCCATGCGCTGTCCCTATTGCCAGTCCGAAGATACGCAGGTGAAGGATTCGCGTCCCGCGGAGGATGGCGCGGCCATCCGCAGGCGCCGCGTCTGCCCTGATTGCGGTGGTCGTTTCACCACCTTCGAGCGCGTGCAATTGCGTGACCTTGTGGTTGTCAAGAAGTCCGGCCGCAAGGTGCCGTTCGACCGCGACAAGCTGCTGCGCTCGGTCGAGATCGCGGTGCGCAAGCGCAATGTCGATCCCGAGCGTATCGACCGCGCCGTCACCGGCATCGTGCGCCAGCTCGAAAGCTCCGGCGAAACCGAGGTGGCCTCGGGTGAGGTCGGCCGGCTGGTGATGGAGGCGCTGAAGTCGCTCGATGACGTCGCCTATGTCCGCTTCGCCTCGGTCTATCGCAATTTCCGCGAGGCCAAGGATTTTCACGAGCTGCTGGGCGAATTGAAGGGCGACGAGGAGAAGACCGAAGAGGACGCCGGCTGATCATGGTGGGACAGCGACTGGATGAGGCCGCACAGTCGGTCCTTGATCGCCGTTTCATGGCCGCGGCCATCAGGCTGTCGCGCCGCAATGCCGGCCGCACCTCCACCAACCCTTCCGTCGGCACCATCATCGTGCGCGACGACGGCGCCGGCCCGATGATTGTCGGCACTGGCGTGACGGCCGTGGGCGGCCGCCCCCATGCCGAGACCGAAGCGCTTGCCGAGGCCGGCGAGCTTGCGCGGGGTGCCACGGCTTACGTCACCTTGGAGCCCTGCGCCCATCACGGCCGCACGCCGCCCTGCGCCAACGCGCTGGTCAATGCCGGCATCGCGCGCGTCGTCGGTGCGGCGAGCGATCCCGATCCGCGCGTCTCCGGCAAGGGCTACGCCATCCTGCGCGCCGCCGGCGTCCAGGTGGCGGAGAAGGTGCTGGCCACCGAGGCCGCCGAGCAGATGGCCGGCTATCTGACTCGTTCTCTGAAAAAACGCCCGGAAGTGACTCTGAAGCTTGCGCTTTCGAGCGACGGCAAGATCGGCCGCATAGGCGCCGGACAGGTCGCCATCACCGGCGAGATCGCCCGGCGCGATGTCTATCTGATGCGCGCCGAGGCGGACGCCATCCTGATCGGCATCGGCACCGCGCTCGAGGACGACCCGGCGCTGACCGTGCGCCTGCCCGGGCTGGAGAACCGTTCGCCGGCGCGTATCATCCTCGATCGGCAGATCCGGTTGCCGGAGACGTCCAGGCTGGTGTCCGGCGTCGACCGCGTGCCGCTCTATGTCGCCGCTTGCCTGGAGGCCGATCCGCATCGGCGGGCAGCGCTCGAACGCGCCGGCGTGCGCTTCATCGGCACCGAAACCTATGATGGCTTCGTCGCTCTGCCGGAATTGCTGGAAGACCTTGCCGCGCTCGGGATGGCAAGCGTTTTGGTCGAAGGCGGTGCCAGGGTGGCCAAGGCCTTCCTGGAGGAAGACCTAGTCGACCGCATCGTCCTGTTCCAGGGGCCGGAGGCAATCGGCGAGGATGGGATTGCATCGCCCATCGACGCCGACCATATCCCGGCAGGCTTTCGCAAATTGCGCGACATGCGGTTTGGCGAGGACAGCTATGCCGAATGGGTAAGACCATGATCGCGAAAAGTGGGAACCGGTTTTTGTGCGAGATCATGGTCAAAACGAAAGACGCTCTCTGATGTTTACAGGAATTGTCACGGATGTGGGCGCTATCGCTTCGGTGAAGCCGCTGGCGGAAGGCGTCGGCCTGCGCATCGACACCGCCTATGATCCCGAGACCATCGCGATCGGCGCCTCCATCTCCTGCGGCGGCGTTTGCCTGACGGTCACGGCGCTGCCCGAGCACGGCTCGAATGCGCGCTGGTTCGAGGTCGAGGCCTGGGAGGAAGCGCTGAGGCTGACCACTGCGTCGAGTTGGAAGCCCGGCACCAGGATAAATCTCGAACGCGCGCTGAAGATCGGCGACGAACTCGGCGGCCACATCGTCTCCGGACATGTCGACGGCACCGCCGAAATCGTCGAGCGCAAGGAGGAGGGCGATGCCGTGCGCTTCACGCTGGAAGCGCCGCGCAATCTGGCGAAGTTCATCGCGCCGAAAGGGTCGGTGGCCCTCGACGGCACCTCGCTTACCGTCAACAAGGTCGAAGCGACCCGCTTCGACGTGCTCCTCATCCATCACTCGCTGAGCGTCACCACCTGGGGCGAGCGCCGGGCCGGCGACCGCGTCAACATCGAGATCGACACCATGGCCCGCTATGCCGCGCGCCTGGCCGAGGCAGCGAAAGAGGGGCTTTGATGACAGGCCTTGAAGTTGCCGGCCATTGGCCGTACATTGTCTTCAGGAGAAACGATGATGACGGTACATGCACATCCACCTCGCAATCGCGCCCGTGGTGAACGCCTAGAAGCTCGCATCACTGCGGATCAGAAGAGCCTGATTGAGCGTGCTGCAGCGCTGCAAGGCCGCACCGTGACTGACTTCGTGCTGAGCAGCGTCCAGGAGGCTGCCCGCCGGGCCATCGAAGAGCACCAGCGCCTTGAACTATCTGTCAGCGACAGCAGGGCATTCGTGGATGCTCTAGTCAATCCGAAACCAGTGAACGATCGCCTGCGCGATACGGTGCGTCGGTATCGCCAAGCCACTGGCATCTGAGGGTGACGGGCTCGACCGAGGCCTCTTTGCGAGTTGAGGTGCTCGGTTCGCAGCACGACAGAAACTCGTTCGAATGCGGCGTAGAGCCACTTGATCGATATCTTCGAATGCAGGCCGGACAAGACGCTCGCAAGAACATTGCAGCACCGTTTGTGCTGGTCATGCCGGACGGAGCTATTGCAGGCTACTATACCCTCTCATCGACTGCGGTGAGTGTCGGTGAATGGCCTGTTGAGACGGTTCGCAAGCTGCCGCGTTATCCGCTGATTCCGGCGACGCTGCTCGGGCGCCTAGCGGTAGATCGACGGCAACAGGGCCGGGGTTATGGCCGATACCTCCTGGCCGATGCCCTGCTTCGATCTCTCCGCAGCGAGATTGCTGCGTTTGCGGTAATCGTCAATGCAAAGGACGAGAACGCGCGCCGGTTCTATCAGCGAGAAAGTTTTTTGCCATTTCCGGATCAGCCGATGAAACTATTTAGGCCGATGGCCGATATCGCGGAACTGTTCAGATGAGAAAGGGAACTCCAACGGAGGGTGAGAATTCCAAGCTCAAAGAACGGCTGACCCGCGAAGCAATGGCCGATGTGGATGCCAGCCGTGTGGTGGATCACGGAACCGTTCTTGTCTGGGCTGAAAGCCTGGGTACCGGCTGTCCGCTTCCACCGCCTCGGATAAAGATGCGATAGACCAAGCGGCACCCCGCCAATCTTCCGCTTGCGGTCAACACGGCTTCGGCCTAAGTCACCGGCAACCCCCCCGGAGACTTTTATGGCTGGCACATCCCAACATGGCAAAGCGTTCATTCGCCCGAAGGCGAAGGCGCATCTGCTCATTGTCGAAGCGCGCTTTCACGACGATCTCGCCGACGCCCTGCTCGAAGGCGCGACCGGCGCGCTCGAGGAGGCCGGCGCCACCTATGACGTGGTGACGGTTCCCGGCTCGCTCGAAATACCTGCTGTCATCACCTTCGCGCTCGATGGCGCGGCCGAAGGCGGCACGCATTACGACGGTTTTGTTGCGCTCGGCACCGTCGTGCGTGGCGACACCTATCATTTCGACATCGTCGCCAATGAATCGAGCCGCGCGCTGATGGACCTTTCGGTGCAGGAGGCGATCGCGATCGGCAACGGCATTCTGACCACCGAGAACGACGCGCAGGCATGGACGCGCGCGCGCAAGACGGAAGGCGACAAGGGCGGCTTCGCCGCACGCGCGGCGCTGACCATGATCGCCCTCAAAGAAAAATTCGGAGCCCAATCGTGAGCGATCCCGCCTCGACCGGAGCGGCGCGCCACGCCAACAAGCGTGGGGCTGCCCGTCTTGCCGCCGTCCAGGCGCTTTACCAAATGGACGTGGCCGGCAGCGGCGTCTTCGAGATCACGGCCGAATACGAGACCTTCCGCCTCGGCAAGGAAGTCGACGGCGCGCTCTACCGCGAGGCCGACGCGCAATGGTTCCGCGCCATCCTGACTGGCGTCGTCGAGAACCAGAAGACCATCGATCCCGTCATCCGCCAGGCGCTGACCGAGGACTGGCCGCTGTCGCGGCTGGATTCGACGCTACGCGCCATCCTGCGCGCCGGCGTCTACGAATTGATGAAGCGCGAGGATGTGCCGGTGGCCGTCATCGTTTCCGAATATGTCGACATCGCAAAAGCCTTTTACGAGGAAGACGAGCCGAAGCTGGTCAACGCCGTCCTCGATCGCGTCTCGCGCCGGGTTCGCGGCGAGGGGCGAGGCAAGGACGCTTCGTGACGACCGCAATGGCCGCGATCGCCGAGACCGGCAGGGAAGGGCGCCGCACGGCGGTGCTGCTTGCCGCTGCGCAGGCGATTGTCGGTTCGGCAGCTCCGATCGCCATTTCGCTCGGCGCGCTTGCCGGCCAATATCTGCTCGGCCCGGACAAGTCGCTGGCGACGGCGCCGGTCACCGGCTTCAATCTTGGCGTGGCGCTCGGGTCCTTGCCGGCCGCCGCCATCATCCGCAGCCTTGGCCATCGCGGCGGCTTCATGACCGGCACCATCGTTACCGCGCTCGGCGGCCTGATCGCGACGCTTGCGCTCTATCAGGCAAGCTTCTGGCTGTTCGCCTTCGGCCTCTGCGTCATCGGCGCCGGCGGCGCTTTCGTCCAGCAATTCCGCTTCGCCGCCGCCGACAACGCGCCGCCCGAGTTCAAGGCGCGCGCCATCTCCTTCGTGCTGGCGGGCGGCATCATCACCGCCGTCCTCGGGCCGCAGATCGTCATTTACACGCGTGAATTGCTGGCTCCGGTGATGTTTGCCGGGTCCTTCGTCTCGATCCTGCCCCTGGCGGCGGTTGGCGCGCTCATCCTGTCGTTCCTGCGGGTTTCCTCCCGGACCGGCGCCGTCGCTGAAGCTGCTGCAAGCGATGCCCGCCCGCTGATTGAAATCGTCGCCCAGCCGCGTTTCATCGCCGCATTGTTCTGCACCGTCGGCAGCTACGCGCTGATGAGCTTCGTCATGACCGGCGCGCCGCTCGCCATGGTCGGCTGCGGCCTGTCGGAAGACAATGCCACGCTTGGCATTTCGTGGCACGTCATGGCCATGTTCGGGCCGAGCTTCTTCACCGGCTCGCTGATCCATCGCTTCGGCGCCGAGCGCATCGTCGCCACAGGACTTGTCCTGCTGATCGGCTGTGCTGCCGTGGCGCTTTCCGGCTTGGCGCTCTGGCAGTTCTGGACGGCGCTGATCCTGCTCGGGCTCGGCTGGAATTTCGGTTTCATCGGCGCCACCGCAATGGTCGCGGCCAGCTACCGACCCTCCGAGAAGAGCAAGGTCCAGGGTTTCCATGACTTCGTCCTGTTCGGCTCCGTCGCATTCGCTTCGCTGATGTCCGGCGCGATCTACAATGCGTGGGGTTGGACCATGCTGAACTGGATCGTCTTCCCGGTCGTCGCGCTCTGCTTCCTGGCGCTCGGGACCCTGAAGCTGACGGGCTTGCGCGCCGCCAGCTGACATCACGCTGTCGGGACTGCCTGCCGCGCTTCCCTGGCGCCGGGAACAAAGATATTGCGCTGATCCCCTCAATTATGAAACCGTGTACCCCGACTGGCCGTTATAGCCGTGCTCACATGCGGCCACCGATTAATCGGTCCACAGCAAGGGATTTTCACAATGTTTTCAATCCGAAAGCTCGCCGTAGCAGCCGTCGCTCTCGGCATTGCGACGGCCTCGGCCAGCGCCCAGGTGGTCGTCTCCTCGAAGATCGATACCGAAGGCGGGGTGCTGGGCAACATCATCCAGCTCGTGCTCAACGCCAACAACATCAAGACGACCGACCGCATCCAGCTCGGCGCGACGCCCGTGGTGCGCAAGGCGATCACCGCCGGCGAGATCGACATCTATCCCGAATATACCGGCAATGCCGCCTTCTTCTTTCAGAAGGCCGACGATCCGGTCTGGAAGGACGCCGCCAAGGCCTACGAAACCGCCAAGAAGCTCGACTATGACGCCAACAAGATTGTCTGGCTGTCGCCGTCGCCGGCCAACAACACCTGGGCGATCGCGCTGCGCAAGGAAGTGGCCGACGAGAACAAGCTCGTCACCTTGACCGACTTCGGCAAATACGTCGCGGGGGGCGGCAAGGTTGTGCTGGCGGCCTCCGCCGAGTTCGTCAATTCGGCGGCGGCGCTCCCGGCCTTCCAGACGACATACGGCTTCACGCTGAAGCCGGACCAGCTGATCACGCTCTCCGGTGGCGATACCGCCGCGACCATCGCAGCCGCCGCCAACCAGACCAACGGCGCCAATGCCGCCATGGTCTACGGTACCGATGGCGGCATCCAGCCTTCCGGCCTCGTCGTGCTCGAGGACGACAAGGCTGTGCAGCCCGTCTATCAGCCCGCACCGATCATCCGCGAACAGGTCCTGAAGCAGCATCCCGAAATCGAGGCGCTGCTGAAGCCGGTCTTCGCCAAGCTCGATCTCGTCACGTTGCAGGAGCTCAACGGCCGCGTTCAGCTGGGCGGCGAGCCGGCGAAGGGCGTGGCGGAAGACTTTTTGAAGAAAAACGGGTTTTTGAAGTAGATAAGCCTTGTCTTGAAAAGCGAGAGGCCGGTGCAAGGCGCCCCCCTCTGTCCTGCCGGACATCTCCCCCTCAAGGGGGGAGATTGGCAGTTGCTGCGCCTCGCTCCCTTCTCCGGCCTTGGTGATTGGCGAAGGCCCACGCGACATCTGATCTCCCCCCTAGAGGGGGAGATGGCCGGTAGGCCAGAGGGGGGCGCCTCGCGCAAACGCGCGTCATGACCATCCGCCTCGACAAGCTCGGCGTCGTCATTGCCGCGATCGTGGCCTATGCCGCGTTCCTTGCCCCGTTCGCCACGTTCCGTGCCAACCGTATCGTGCCCGGGCAGGCGCGCTCGATCCTCGAAGCGCTGCCGTCCACGCTTGGCATGCTATTGCTGGCGATAGTGATAGCGGCCGCGATCGTCGCCCTGCTCAGGACGCCGCTTGTGCTCAGGCTGATCGCCGGCGTCGTGGCGCTGGTCGCGCTATCGGTCCTTATCGGCGTTGCCGGCGGTTTTCTGACGCCCGCCGGCAACACCTTCGCTCGCGTCTCGCCAGCCTCCGGTTTCTGGCTGCTGATCTTTGCCTTCACCTTGCTTCTCGCCGATGTGCTGACCAGGCTGAACCTGTCGCCCGGGGCGCGCGTCGGCGTGCTCGTGCTGGCCGCTTTAGCCATTGCCGCGTTGCTCGTTTCGGGACGTTGGGACAGTCTTTCCATCCTCAAGGAATACGCCAGCCGCGCCGACAGTTTCTGGGCCGAAGCTTCCAAGCACGTCACGCTGGCGCTTGGCTCGCTGGCCGGCGCGGTGATCGTCGGCATTCCGCTCGGCATCTTGTGCCATCGCGTCGAGAAGTTGCGGGCAGGGGTGCTCAATGTGCTCAACATCATCCAGACCATTCCGTCGATCGCGCTCTTCGGTTTGCTGATCGCGCCGCTCGGCTGGGTCGCCGTGCATGTGCCGGGTGCCGCCGCGGTCGGCATCAGGGGTATCGGCACCGCGCCGGCTTTTGTTGCCCTCTTCCTATATTCCCTCCTGCCGGTGGTGGCCAACACCGTGGTCGGACTCGCCGGCGTGCCACGCGCCGCCAACGACGCCGCGCGCGGTATGGGCATGACCGATCGCCAGCGCCTCTTCGACGTCGAGTTCCCGCTCGCCTTTCCGGTGATCCTGACCGGCATCCGCATCGTGCTTGTGCAGAATATCGGGCTTGCCACTATCGCCGCGCTGATCGGCGGCGGCGGCTTCGGGGTGTTCGTTTTCCAGGGTGTCGGCCAGACGGCGATGGATCTGGTGCTGCTCGGCGCGCTGCCGACCGTGGCGCTGGCCTTTGCTGCGGCGATCATCCTCGACGCCGTCATCGAGATGACCGCCACCAAGCGCAGGGTTGAAACGGCATGATCGAGATCGAAGGCATCACCAAGCGCTATGACGAGACGACAGTAGTCGATAATGTTTCGATGGTTATCGAGCCTCGAACCATCGCGACCATTGTCGGCACGTCGGGATCCGGCAAGACGACGCTGCTCAGGATGATCAACCGGCTGGTCGAGCCGAGCGCCGGCGTCGTCAAGCTCGACGGCGCCGACAACCGCTCGGTGCCCGGCTATCAGCTGCGCCGCAGCATCGGCTACGCCATCCAGGGCCACGGCCTGTTTCCGCATCGCACGGTGGCGCAGAATATCGCCACCGTGCCGTTGCTGCTCGGCTGGGACAGGGATCGCATCAAGGCCCGTGTCGACGAGTTGATGACGCTCTACCAGCTAGACCCCCAAGCCTATGGCCCGCGTTACCCGCACGAGCTTTCCGGCGGCCAGCAGCAGCGCGTCGGCGTCGCCCGCGCTTTAGCCGCCGAGCCCAACGTGCTTTTGATGGATGAACCCTTCGGCGCGCTGGACCCGATCATCCGCACCAAGGCGCAGGAGGATCTGCTGGCGATCCAGAAGCGCTTCGGCACCACCATCATCCTCGTCACCCACGACATGGAAGAAGCCGTGCATCTGGGCGACAAGATCGCCGTGATGGATGCGGGCAAGCTGGTGCAATACGCAAGACCGGCGGAGATTCTGGCCAGACCGGCAAACGGCTTTGTCGAGACACTGGTCGGCGCCAGCGAAAGGCCGTTCCGGCTGCTGTCGCTCGGGCCTGTGCGCGATGCGGTGGAGCCGGGCGGTGCCGAAGGCGAGGCGATCCCCGGCGAAGCCACGCAGCGCGACGCCCTGGCCGAGCTCTTGTGGTCGGGCCGCCCGGCGCTGCCGGTGAAAGGAGCCGACGGCAAGTTGCTCGGCCGCGTCACCGTCGAAGGCCTGGTCAAACGCGCGGCGAGGCCGCAATGAAAGCCTGGCTGCCCGCGCTGCTGAGGATGGCTGTTCTCTTGCTGCTGGCGGTCTTCATCATCAGCCCGAACTGGTTCGAGCCGCTGCTGAAACCGCTGACCGAGAATGGCGCGCCGGCGATCTACAACCAGGGCAGCCTGCTGACGCTGACGTTGCAGCATCTGCGGATCGTGCTGATGGCGACGGTGGCGGCGACGATCGTGGCCGTGGCTTTAGCCATCCTGGTCACCAGGCCGGCAGGCGCCGAGTTCCTGCCCTTGTCGCGCAGCCTGGTCAATATCGGCCAGACTTTCCCGCCGGTTGCGGTGCTGGCGCTTGCCGTGCCGGCCGTCGGCTTCGGCGAGAAGCCGACGCTGATCGCGCTCTTCCTCTACGGCTTGCTGCCGATCTTCGAGAATGCGCTGACGGCGCTCACCACGCTGCCCGGCAACGTGATGGAAGCGGCGCGCGGCGCAGGCATGACCGGCTGGCAAAGGCTGATGAAGGTCGAGCTGCCGCTGAGCGCCCCGGTGATCCTCGGCGGCATCCGGCTCTCGGTGGTCATCAGCCTCGCCACGGCAACCATCGGCTCGACGGTTGCCGCCAAGACGCTCGGCGAGGTGATAATCGCCGGCCTAATCTCGAACAACCTTGCCTTCGTGCTGCAGGGCGGCCTGATTGTCGCGGCGCTTGCAGTGCTGATCTATGACGGCCTGTCGGCGATCGAACGCTACGCCGCGCGGCGTATGGGGCAGGGGGCGGAGTAGCGCCCTCAAACGTCGTTTTCGTCGATTTGCGCCATCTTCACAAGATGGCGCAGGAGGCCGGTTTTGAGAGGCTTGTTGCCATGGATCGGAATGGAGAGACGTACGATACTTTCCTCCTTCCATAGATGTGATGGATCCCGGCAATGCGCAGAAGCAGCCGGCCTTGCCGCTCGACAATACGGGCAAGGTCCTTGCCGGAAATGGACTTCAAACGGCGATTTCCACTATCCTGCCTGGCTCAGAAGTGAATGACGATGGCAGGTCGACAGAAAGGCAGCCCTCGATGGCCTCACGCAGGTTTGCCAGAAGCTCGTCCAAGGTTTCTCCCTGAGTCGCGCATCCGGGGATGGCCGGGACCTCAGCCCAGAATCCACCCTCCTCGGCTTCGTGGACGATAGCCTTGAATTTCATCGATTAACTCCTGTCTTGCCTGGAAGATATGCTCACAATGAGTATTTGCAAAGCGAACGCTCCAGCCCCCTCGAGGCATATGAGCGTTAGATCGCGGCGCCCGGCATCACCGGTGAGCTGGTCCGGTTTGCCGCGCTCGTTCTATTTCAATCGATCTAATTCCATGGCTGCGACAGGGCGAACGCCGGCATCATCGTCTTTTGGGCGAAAGCCGGGCAAAAACCGAACAATATCTTGACGTTCCAAGCCCTGTTTCGCATACACCCCAGCCAAGGGGTGGAATCCGCGCGCGGCATCCGTTCCCGTTCCAACGGCCCAGGGAGGGGTTCTTTTGGGCCAACAATCGAGGAAAATCCGGCAATGACCATCATTACCGCCGTCATCGCCTGCGGCCTGCTGTCAGTTCTGTACGCCATCTGGGCGACACGTTCGGTCCTTGCGTCCGATCAGGGCAATCAGCGCATGCAGGAAATCTCAGCCGCCATCCGCGAAGGCGCCCAGGCTTACCTGGCGCGCCAGTACACGACCATCGCGATCGTCGGCATCGTCGTTCTCCTGCTTGCCTGGTGGCTGCTTTCGATCACCGCCGCCATCGGCTTCCTGATCGGCGCGGTGCTCTCGGGCGCCGCCGGTTTCATCGGCATGCATGTCTCGGTGCGCGCCAATGTGCGAACCGCGCAAGCCGCTTCGAACAGCCTTGCCGCCGGCCTCGACATCGCCTTCAAGTCGGGCGCCATCACCGGCATGCTGGTCGCGGGCCTGGCGCTGCTTGGCGTCTCGATCTACTACTTCATCCTGACCGGTCCGATGGGCCTGCAGCCGAACGACCGCGTCGTCATCGACTCGCTCGTCGCGCTCGGCTTCGGCGCCTCGCTGATCTCGATCTTCGCCCGTCTCGGCGGCGGCATCTTCACCAAGGGTGCGGATGTCGGCGGCGATCTCGTCGGCAAGGTCGAGGCCGGTATCCCCGAAGACGATCCGCGCAACCCGGCCACCATCGCCGACAACGTCGGCGACAATGTCGGCGACTGCGCCGGCATGGCCGCCGATCTGTTCGAGACCTATGCGGTGACCGTCGTCGCCACCATGGTGCTCGCCGCCATCTTCTTCGGCGGTACCGCGGTGCTGGGGGCCGCGATGCTCTATCCGCTGGCCATCTGCGGCGCCTGCATCCTGACCTCGATCGTCGGCACATTCTTCGTCAAACTGGGTTCCAACGGCTCGATCATGGGCGCGCTCTACAAGGGCCTGATCGTCACCGGTCTGCTGTCGATCGTCGGCCTCGCCGTCGCTACCTCGGCCACGCTCGGCTGGGGCGAGGTCGGCACCGTCGCCGGCATCGTCATCACCGGCAAGAACCTGTTCACCTGCGGCCTGATCGGCTTGGCTGTGACCGGCTTGATCGTCGTGATCACGGAATACTACACCGGCACCAACAAGCGTCCGGTGAACTCGATCGCTCAGGCGTCGGTGACCGGCCACGGCACCAACGTCATCCAGGGCCTCGCGGTCTCGCTGGAATCGACGGCGCTGCCGGCCATCGTCATCGTCGGCGGCATCATCGCCACCTACCAGCTCGCCGGACTTTTCGGCACAGCGATCGCCGTCACCACCATGCTCGGGCTAGCCGGCATGATCGTGGCGCTCGACGCCTTCGGCCCGGTCACCGACAATGCCGGCGGCATTGCCGAAATGGCCGGCCTGCCCAAGGAAGTCCGCCACTCGACCGACGCGCTCGACGCGGTCGGCAACACCACCAAGGCGGTGACCAAGGGTTATGCCATCGGCTCGGCCGGCCTCGGCGCGCTGGTGCTGTTCGCCGCCTACTCGAACGACCTCAGGTTCTTCGCCGCCAATGGCGACAAGTACCCCTACTTCCAGGGCATGGGCGAGATCTCGTTCGATCTCTCCAACCCATATGTCGTCGCCGGCCTCATCTTCGGCGGCCTGATTCCCTATCTGTTCGGCGGTATCGCGATGACCGCCGTCGGTCGCGCCGCCGGCTCGATCGTCGAGGAAGTGCGCAAGCAGTTCCGCGAGGACAAGGGCATCATGGCCGGCACCTCGAAGCCGAACTATGCGCGCGCCGTCGACATCCTGACCAGGGCGGCGATCCGGGAAATGATCATTCCGTCGCTGCTCCCGGTGCTCGCGCCGCTCGTCGTCTATTTCGGCGTGCTTCTGATCTCGGGCTCGAAGGCCTCGGCCTTCGCGGCGCTCGGCGCCTCGCTGCTCGGCGTCATCGTCAACGGCCTCTTCGTCGCCATCTCGATGACCTCCGGCGGCGGCGCCTGGGACAACGCCAAGAAGTCGTTCGAGGACGGCTTTACCGACAAGGACGGCGTCAAGCACCTGAAGGGTTCGGAAGCGCACAAGGCCTCGGTCACCGGCGACACCGTCGGCGATCCCTACAAGGACACCGCCGGCCCGGCCGTCAATCCGGCGATCAAGATCACCAACATCGTCGCGCTGCTTCTGCTCGCCGTGCTCGCGCACGGCTGATTGCGGCGACTATTCCAGGACAAAGCCCGCGGGAGCGATCCCGTGGGCTTTGTGTTCTCGGCATGACATCATGCATTCCGGGTACTCAACTGGCTTCCGGCCTTTCGGCGCCACGGCGATAGCGGGCCAGCAACGCGTTGGCGTCTGGTTCTCGTTCGGGCATCGGCGGCAAGCCGCGCGTCCGGCGCAACATGGCAATGAACGCGCCGCGGCGATATTGGCGACGGAAGAACCGCGCCCGCGGATGTATGCCAAGCACAGCCAGAAGCCTGCGTTTGAGATACCGGGAGCGCTTGAGGGGTGCAGGTTCCTCGGCGTTGCCGAGAATCCTGACCCGCAACGCGTCTGGCGCATCCATCGCGTCCATCAGTTCTTCCTGCTCCCGCGCCGTATCTCGCGCATAGCTGCCTTCGCGCTTGCCCGAATGCAGCATGAGCACGGTTAGATGAGGCATTGTCGCAATCACAGCACCCTTGCGCCAGGCACGGAACAGCCAGTCCTGGGAACTCTCGCAAACGCACTGGCTGGCCGGGCGCCATGGCCCAAGCCTCGGCAGCGACGTCCGCCGGATCATTTGCGCGGAACCGAATCCGACAGTGGTGACTGGGTCATAGAAGCCGTCCCGGCCCATCCCGAGGATCATATGCCTGGAGCCTTTGCTCGCGGACGACTCGATAACTGCACCTCGGGCGATCACCACATCGGCACCGGTGGCGTCAATCCAGCCGCACATGGACGCCAGATGGTCGGGAAACCACAGATCGTCATGGTTCAAGATGGCGATGAAGCGGCCGCGGGCCCGGGCAAAGCCGATATTGTTGGGACCCGACTGCTCGCCGAAGTTCACCGGAAGATCGATATAGCAGATGCGGGCGTCTTCGAATGCAGCGACCGTGGCCGCGGTGTCAGGGCGGCACGCGTCGCCGATGACTATGGCTTCCCAGTCCTGCAGGGTCTGACCAATGAGGCTCTTCAGCGCCTGATGCAGCACCGCCGGACGATTGTGCGTCGCTATCACGATCGAGACCAGCGGTTCGATCGGTCCGATTGGCGCGCCTTGACCGGCCTGTTCCACACTACACCAGCTTGTAGGGGATTTGTTCCGTATCGGGCGGCAGGCGCCAATGGTCGGGCGCGTCATAGGCGTAAGCCTTGTCGACGAGGTTGAGCAGCAACACTGTCTCCGGTCCGAGGGCGACGACACCGTGCCAGACGCCCGGCGGAATGGTGACGATTGCCGGTCGCGAGGCGCCGACGATCTTGTGCCAGACCGTGCCGAAACTGGGCGAGGCCTTGCGCCCGTCGAAAAGCGATATCCGCACGCTGCCGGCGCAGCAGAACAGGCGGTCGAGAGTCGCCGCATGTGCGTGCCAGCCCGTCACCGCGCCCGGATACATGGTGCGCTGAAACACTTGCCCGACCGGCGATTGATCGAGAGCCCATTCCTCGCGAAAGATCTCGGTCAGGTAGCCGTTGGAAGTCGCGACGGGTCTGATTTCCTTGAATGCGACGCCCTCGATCGGCGGCGCATCGACGGCAAGCCAGTCCGGCGTCACCGTCTGTTGGTCAGGCGTGCCGGTCGCCATCCAGCCCTGCGGTACCGCACGATCGTCGTTGCTCATATCCAGCCCCCCGGAAATCGCCAAAGCGTCATACGTGGCTATGCGAGCATAGGCAAGCGCAGTCGGACGGTCGCCGGCAGGCGACGAAAGACCGTCAATCGAAGTCTTTCGTTCAGTCAGGTAGCCGGGCGAGCGAACTCAGGGCGTACCGCCGCTACCGCCGCCGGGAATGCCGGGCGCCAGCTTGCTGGCGCCGCTGATGACCTGGCTCAGGAAGTTCTGGTCCTTGCCGCCGGTCGGCGTCGTCCGCGATATGAAGTCGAAGACCTTGCCGTCCTTGAGACCGTAATTGGCGATCTGGGTAACGCGACCGTCAGCGCCGAAATAGACCGCCAGCACGTGCTGGTCGACGATGCGCGGGTTATCGAAGGCGACGTAGCGCTTGCGCGTTTGCGAGATGTAGTAGAAAGCCTCGTTGTCGAAGGTCGCCGTCGTCGACGGCGTGCCCAGCGCCAGAAGCACCTGCTCGCGGCTCGATCCGACCGGCACCGAATCGATCGCCTGCTGGTCGATGACGTAGCCTTTCGTCAGCGTCTCGCTCGGATGGAGATCTCCGAACATCTTGGACGAATTGCAGGCGGAAAGCGCTGACACCATTACCAGCAGCGAAGCCGCGCCCACTGGGGCGGGCGCAAAGAACGACTTGAATTTCAGCGCACCCAACAACAATTCTCCATCACATCCCCGCAACTTGCGCTGGGCCGCAAAACCGGTAAACCAGCTTGCATGCCGATGCAACAAGGCCAAATCAAACAACAGGTCCCCGGGAGACCGCCCTCAATGTTCCAGCGCCTTTTTGGCCGCGAACGCAATGCCAACCGCGCTATCACCGACGCGCTCTACGCACAAATCGTGGCGGCGGCGCGGCAAACGGTGTTTTATTCCGACTGGAATGTGCCGGATACGCCGCTCGGCCGCTTCGAGATGCTGTCGCTGCATATGTATCTCGTCCAGCACCGGCTGCATGGCGGGCAAGGCGTGGCCGCCGAGGTCGCGCAAGTGCTGATCGACGAGTTCTTCCTCGATGTCGAGCATTCGCTGCGCGAACTTGGCATCGGCGATGTCGGCGTGCCCAAACGCATGAAGAAGCTGGCAAAGATGTTTTATGGCCGTACGGCTGCCTATGACGAAGCGCTCAAGGAAGACGATCGGGTGGCGCTTGCGGCGGCGCTCGCCCGCAACGTCAGGCCGGACTCCGGCCCCTGGCCGCAGGCGCCGCTGCTGGCGGACTATGTCTGCGAGGCCTCGCACAAACTTGCCGCCCAGCCGACCGAATCGATCGCCGCCGGCATCGCCGCGTTTCCGGCGGCCGGGGCAGCGTGAAGGAGGCCGGCATGAAAGACGCCGAATTGCGCAGCCCGGTATCCTTCGTCGCCAATGTCGCGCGCCTGCCGCAAAAGGGCCTGCCTGTCCTTGTCGAGGCCGATGAGCGCCAGCGCGAGGCGCTTGCCGCCGCATATGACCTGCTTTCGGTCGAGAGCTATCGCGCCGAACTGCTTGTGGCCCCCTGGAAGCGCAATGGCGTCAAGGTCACCGGTCGCGTCGCGGCCGACATCACGCAAGCCTGCATCGTCACCCTGGATCCGGTCGCCGCGCATATCGACGAGCCCGTCGAGGCGCTGTTTCTGCCCGAGCAGTCGAAGCTTGGGCGCGAAGGTTTCGAAGGCGGCGGCGAGATCGTCCTCGACGCCGACGGACCGGACAGTCCGGAGACATTTTCCGGCGACACCATCGACGTCGGCGGGCTGGCCGAACAGTTTTTCGGTCTGGCTATCGACCCTTATCCGCGCAAGTCGGGAGCCTCGCTCGACGTCGCCGGCGACGATCAGACCGAGGAAAGCGAATTCCAGAAAAAGCTGCGTTCGCTGCTTGGAAAATCCTGAGGTGGTCCGGATTTTGGAAAAGTTGGTTGTGCGCAGGCGCAAAACCGTTATTTTCGCCGAACCTTCGCGAGGCCCCTTACCTCGGCAGGCGTCCGCCGCAAGCCAGGCAAACCGTGAGAAAAGCATTACGTGATAAGGATTTCCATCGATGCCATGGGCGGCGATCACGGACCGAGCGTGGTCATCCCGGCGCTGATGACCGTCGCCATCCGCCGCCCTGACATCCGCTTCGTCGTCTATGGCCGCGAGGACGTGGTGCGTCCTGAACTCGCCAAGTTCCCGAAACTCGCCGAGATAAGCGAGTTCGTCCATTGCGAGATCGCCGTGCGCATGGATGACAAGCCGAGCCAGGCGCTTCGCCACGGCCGCTGGAAGTCGTCGATGTGGAAGGCCGTCGAAGCGGTCAAGAACGGCGGCGCGCAGGCCTGCGTTTCGGCCGGCAACACCGGCGCGCTGATGGCGATGTCGAAATTCTGCCTGCGCACGATGGCCACCATCGACCGCCCGGCGATCGCGGCGCTCTGGCCGACGACGCGCGGCGAAAGCGTGGTGCTCGATGTCGGCGCCACCATCGGTGCGGATGCGCATCAGCTTATCGATTTCGCCATTCTGGGTACTGGCATGGCTCGCTCGGTGTTTGGCGTCGAGCGGCCGAGCGTCGGCCTGCTCAATGTCGGCGTCGAGGAGATCAAGGGCCAGGAAGAGGTCAAGGAAGCCGGCCGCATGTTGCGCGAGGCCAACATGGCCTCGATGAATTATCGCGGCTTCGTCGAGGGCGACGATATCGGCAAGGGCACGGTCGACGTGGTGGTCACCGAGGGCTTCGCCGGCAACATCGCGCTCAAGACCGCCGAGGGCACCGCAAGGCAGATCGCCGGCTATCTGCGCGCCGCTATGAGCCGCACGCTCATGGCCAAGATCGGCTACGTCTTCGCCAAGGGCGCCTTCGACAGGCTGCGCGAGAAGATGGATGTCGGTCGCTCCAATGGTGGCGTCTTCCTGGGATTGAACGGCATCGTCGTGAAGAGCCATGGCGGCGCCGATTCGGACGGATTCGCGGCCGCCATCGAGCTCGGCTACGATATGGTACGCAACAATCTGCTTGACCGGATCGAGGCCGACCTCGATCTGTTCCATGCGCGCAACCCGACCGCGCAGGCAAACAGGAAGTCCGGCGTCGCCGACGCCGAGGAATAGGAAAGAGCCTTGATCAGATCAGTCGTGCGCGGCAACGGTGCCGCGCTGCCCCGCCGCATCATGAAGAATGCCGATTTCGAAGGCATGGTCGAGACCTCCGACGAGTGGATCGTCCAACGCACCGGCATTCGCCAGCGCCACGTCGCCGCCGACGACGAGACGACTGCCTCGCTTGGCGAGGATGCGGCGCGCGCTGCGCTCGACAGCGCCGGCATGACGCCCGCCGATATCGATCTCATCATCCTGGCGACCTCGACGCCCAACAACACGTTCCCGGCGACGGCTGTCGAAATCCAGAACCGGCTCGGCATGCATCACGGCTTTGCCTTCGACATGCAGGCCGTGTGCTCGGGCTTCGTTTACGCTGTCGCCACTGCCGATCTCTATATCCGCGGCGGCCTGGCCAAACGCGTCCTGGTGATCGGCTCGGAAACATTCTCGCGCATCCTCGACTGGAGCGATCGCTCGACCTGTGTGCTGTTCGGCGACGGCGCCGGCGCGCTGGTCCTCGAAGCGGAAGACGGAGCCGGCGCGATCACCGATCGCGGCGTGCTGGCCGCAAGCCTGCGCTCCGACGGCGTGCATAAGGACAAGCTCTTCGTCGACGGAGGTCCTTCGACCACGGGAACCGTCGGCCATCTGAGGATGGAAGGCCGTGAAGTGTTCAAGCATGCCGTCGGCATGATCACCGACGTCATCGAGGCGACCTTCAGCGAGGCCGGCATAACAGCCGAGGACCTCGACTGGTTCGTGCCGCATCAGGCCAATAAACGGATTATTGACGCTTCCGCCAAGAAGCTCGGGATTGCCGAAGAGAAAGTGGTGGTCACCGTCGATTTACACGGTAACACCTCGGCTGCTTCGGTGCCGCTCGCTTTGTCGGTGGCCGTCGCCGATGGTCGCATCAAGAAGGGCGACCTGGTTCTTCTCGAGGCGATGGGTGGAGGCTTCACCTGGGGCGCGGTGTTGCTCCGCTGGTAAGTGCCGAACTCGCCGGTTCGGTCCTTGACCTTGCCGGATCAATTACTTAGGCTCAGCCTTTGCCTGTATCGATTTACGTTTTTGCGAGCAGATGGGACGGTCGCATGGGGGGAAAGACACTTACGCGTGCCGACCTTGCTGAAGCCGTTTACCGGAAGGTTGGTTTGTCGCGAACGGAATCGGCGGAACTCGTCGAGGCTGTGCTGGACGAAATCTGCGAAGCCATCGTTCGCGGTGAGACGGTCAAGCTGTCGTCCTTCGCCACCTTCCATGTCCGCTCCAAGAACGAGCGCATCGGCCGCAATCCCAAGACGGGCGAGGAAGTGCCGATCTTGCCGCGCCGGGTGATGACGTTCAAGTCCTCGAACGTGCTCAAGAGCCGGATCCTGCGTTCGCATCAGAACAGCAAGGGCAAGGGCGGCAAGTAGTTTGCTGGCGAATGCGGTTGAAAACCGCCGGCGGTTTTGAAGCTGGGCTTGAATATCGTTTCATAAATCGCTGAAATAAGGGGCGATTCGGCACCATGCCCGGATCGTAGTCCAGTGTGGAGGATTGGCCCATGGACAAGAGCCCCGATGCTTTCCGCACCATCAGCGAAGTCGCGGAAGATCTTGACCTGCCGCAGCACGTGCTGCGTTTCTGGGAGACGCGCTTCACCCAGATCAAGCCGATGAAGCGTGGCGGCGGCCGGCGCTACTACCGGCCGCAAGACGTCGAGCTCATCAAGGGCATCCGGCATATGCTCTACGATCAGGGCTATACGATCAAAGGCGTGCAGAAGCTGTTGCGCGAGAACGGCAACCATTTCCTGGTCGCCATCGGCAATGGCGACATGGCCGCGGTGGAGGCCATCGCCCAGCGCCGCCAGGCCGAGCAGGTGCCGCTGACGGCGGCCGCGCAGCCGCGCGGGGACGAGGACGCGCTGGTCGGCCAACCGAAGGTGAAGCCCAGCCGCCGTTTCTTCGGCCTCGGCAAGAGCGACGACGAAGGTCCGGTTCAACCTGACTCGTCGAAATTGTCGCGTGACAATCGCGCCTTGCTGCAGGAGGCGCTGTTCGACTTGCTGGAATGCAAGCGCCTGCTCGACCAGGTTCGTTGAACGGTCATATTTCGACTTGACCGCGCTCGGTCGGTCGGCCGGAACGGGCTCTTCGTCCGTGCGTTAGGCCTTCTCGAAGAGAAGGACAACAAGCATGGCATCGTTCTCGACCCTCTCCGACGTTGATATCGACAAGCAGGTCGCGGCGCTTTCGCGACAACTGCACGACCTGAAGAAGGTTTTGGCCAGGCGCGGCGACGCCTATTACGAGGATGGCCGCGAGGCGGCGTCCGACTATTATTCGCAACTTGCCGATCTCCTCCACGAGGCGCTGCCGACAATAAAGCGCAGGGGCAGGGCGATCGAGCGCACGGCGCGCGATCATCCGGCGACGGCCGCCGCCATCGGGCTGGTCGTGGTCGGACTGCTTGCCGGCCTCCTTATCAGCCGGCGCTGATCCTTTCGGCACCGCTATGGAAACGGCGGCGGCGTTGCGGCCGGCGATATCGGCGGATTGGGAAAGCCGGCGCGGCTCTCCTCGGCGCGCCATGCATCCGGCGCACGGACCTCGGCATGGAAGCGGCTCACTTCGCGATGCCGCCGCCTCAGATAGGCCGAGTCTTCAAGTCGCCAAAGCTGTTCGAGCCGCTCGCTGCCCTCCTCACATCGGCGGCGCGATGCCGTGATTCCTGACAACGACGCGGTTCGCGATCAGCTTGCCGTCGCCGCCGCGCTCGGCATTGACGAACACTGCGATGCCCGGCGTGAGATCTGCCGACGTGGCGGTGGCGAATGTCACGATTGGTGTCGTCTGCGGGATAGCGATCTGCTTCTTCTGGCCGTTGTCATAGGTAAGCGTGACGGTGCGGCCTTCGATCTCGGCGACGTCGGCGACGGTGCCGTTGGTCATGCGGCTGTTGGGCTGCAGATCCCAGTCGCGATCGCCTTCTCCGGTACCCTTCAGCGCGGCTGGAAAGATCACGACTTCCAGCGCGCCGCTGCCGCCGTCGGCCTTGGATGTCGAGGCGATGCCAAGAAAATCGCCCCGTTTGATATCGGCTGCCGACGCCTTGGCGACGCCAGAAATCTTCCATCCGTTGGCGAGCGTGATCGCATCGGTTTTGCCATCGCGATCCTTCACCGTCAGCGTCGATCCGGCAACGCTGACGACAGTGCCTCGAACACGTATGGCATCCGCGGCCCACGCTTGCGTCGCGCCGATGGCGCTTGAGACTGTGCCAAGCACAATTGCGAACGATTTCAAATTCATGGCATCTGATCCTTCCGAGAAACGCCCGGCGCCGGTCTGTCGGCCACCACCGGTGACGGCAAGCTAACGAACCGAGACGCCGAAAATGCCGGAGGATCCGGCCGCGGACCTTCAAAAGAACTTGATTGAGCGCCGCGCGGTCTTACATATACGCAGCCCGAGACATCAGCCGAAACGCAGCTTCACGATGGCGTGACGCCGTATGGGGTGCTCTTGGCAAATCATTTGTTAACAAGCATTCTCCCGTCCGTCTCAGGCAACACCACATTTCATCCGACCCTGTTTCATCTCAAGGAGTTGCCATGCCCAACACCGTACGAAACGCTGTTTCCAACGACATTATTGCCGCGTCCGGCCTCAACCCGTTCAAAGCCGCGCGCGAAACCAGGGGATACACGATCGAGGAGCTCTCTTTGACCTGCGGCCTGGCCGTGGGCGAGATCGTCGACATTGAGGACGGCAAAGACGCCGACCCCGCCAAGCTTCGGCGCATCGCTTCCGCCCTGCAGGTGCCGGAAGAGGAATTGATCAGAGTGCCGGCCGCCGAGAACCGGCCCACGCAGCAATAGGGACGCAAGCAAGCGTCCATGTAAAAGCCCGCCAAGGCATGCCTGGCGGGCTTTTTGATGCATGTCGCCCAACAGTGCGCTGCGGTTTTGGGGAACGACATACATCAAGACAAGGTGCGCAACGCGCGGCCGTGGCTCTTGTCAATGACCGCGCCGCCATGCGATTCGCGAGCCGGTGTTCGACAGGTCTGACGAGGGGTCCTATGAGTTTGGAATCGGTTCGCGCCTTTTTTGCCGAGCATGCACCCGACATCGAAGTCATCGTCACCGAGGCAAGTTCCGCAACAGTGGCGCTGGCGGCGGAGGCGCACGGCGTCATGCCGGCGCAGATCGCCAAGACGATCTGCCTGCGCGTGGGCGACGAGGCCATGCTGGTCGTGACCAGCGGCATCGCCAGGCTCGACAACCGCAAATTCAAGGACAGCATGGGCGGCAAGCCGCGCATGCTGGGCGGCGAGGAGGTGCTGGCAATCACCAGCCATCCGCCTGGCGGCGTCTGCCCGTTCGGCCTGCCGTCGCCGCTGCCCGTCTATTGCGATCTGTCGCTCAAGGCCTTCGACGAGGTCGTTCCCGCAGCCGGCGCCACCAATGCCGCGGTGCGCATCACGCCGGCGCGCATGGCCGATCTGGTCGGCGCCGTATGGGTCGACGTTTGCCAGTAGCAATTGCCGCCTAGATATCTCGTCATGGTTCGTCGCAGGCCGTGGTCCGGCTTTGACCGACATTCGGCGCCGCCCGCTCGCTTCCATTTGGTTTGATATAGGCATCCGCGCCTTTCGCCGTTGCGCGTCAACCAACTCGAAAAGCGTCGAGGATGGCCAAAGATTTGGACATTAGTCTTGACAGAAATACAGATGTTCAATACGCGTCAAGCAGTCAAACAGCATGCGATGTGGGAGGAATAAGCGGCATGGCTTCCAATATTTCGTTGACGGGCCTTGCCCGTGACCTCGAGGAGCGCGCCAAGTCCGGCAAGCCCATCCGCATCGGCCTGATCGGCTCGGGCGAAATGGGAACCGACATCGTTACCCGCGTCGCCCACATGTCCGGCATCGAGATCGGCGCCGTTTCCGAACTCAACCTGCCGGCGGCCAGCAAGGCCGTCGATATCGCCTTCCAGGAAACCGGTCATGCGCGCGAGGTTTCGAGCGCCTCGGCGATGACGTCGGCCATGGAGGCCGGCAGGATCGCCGTCACCAATGATTCCAGCCTTGTCATCGGCAACGACCTCATCGACGTCGTCATCGACGCGACCGGCGTTCCGGCCGTCGGCGCCGAGATCGGCCTGCGCGCCATGGAGCATGGCAAGCATCTGGTGATGATGAATGTCGAGGCCGACGTCACCATTGGCGCCTATCTCAAGAGCGAAGCCGACCGCCTCGGCGTGACCTACTCGCTGGGCGCCGGCGACGAGCCGTCTTCCTGTATGGAGCTGATCGAGTTCGTCTCCGCCATGGGCCACCCGATCGTTGCCGCCGGCAAGGGCAAGAACAACCCGCTCAACATCGACGCCACGCCTCCTGACTATGAGGAGGAGGCCAAGCGCCGGCATATGAATGTGCGCATGCTGGTCGAATTCGTCGATGGCTCGAAGACCATGGTCGAGATGGCGGCGATCGCCAATGCGACCGGGCTGGTTCCCGACAAGCCCGGCATGCACGGCCCGTCCGCGACGCTCGGCGAATTATCGAAGGTGCTGGTGCCGCAGAAGGACGGCGGCGTGCTGTCGAAGGTCGGCGTCGTCGACTATTCGATCGGCAAAGGTGTGGCGCCCGGCGTCTTCGTCGTCGCCGACATGTCGCATCCGCGCATCTCGGAGCGCATGGAAGACCTGAAGATGGGCAAAGGCCCTTATTTCACCTTCCATCGTCCCTATCACCTCACCTCGCTGGAAGTGCCGCTCACCTGCGCCCGTGTCGTGCTCTACGGCAAGGCGGACATGGTGCCGCTGGCCAAGCCCATGGCCGAAGTCTGCGCCGTTGCCAAGAAGGATCTGAAGCCCGGCGACAAGCTCGACGCCATCGGCGAATATTGCTACCGCGCCTGGATCATGACGGCGCCGGAAGCCCATGCGGCGCGCGCCGTTCCCTGCGGCCTGCTGCAGGGCGGCTCCGTGACTACGCCCATCAAGAAGGGCGAGCTTATCACCTATGCCAACGCGGCGCCCGCGCCGGGCTCGAAGATCGCCGAGCTGCGTGCCCGCCAGGACAAGCTCGTTTACGGCGCCGTGGAGGCGTGATCATGGCTGGAGCCAGCAAAGCCGCAGTCGTGGATAGCCGGGCCAACCTGCCTTTCGTCTATCGCCAGTACAGCCCGGAGCAGCTGAGGGAGGTGCTTCACAAGATGTACCTCATCCGCCGCTTCGAAGAGGGCGCGGAAGAGTGCTACACGCGCGGCCTCATCCACGGCACCATGCACCTGTCGATCGGCCAGGAAGCCAGCGCCATGGGCATCTGCATGCCGCTCGCCGAGGACGACCAGATCACCTCGACGCATCGCGGCCACGGCCATTGCATCGCCAAGGGCGCCGAAGTCAGCCGGATGTTCGCGGAGTTCTTCGGCAAGACCACGGGCTACTGCAAGGGTCGCGGCGGCTCCATGCATATTGCCGATGTCGCCAAGGGCAATCTCGGCGCCAACGGCATCGTTGCCGGCGGCATCCCGATTGCGGTGGGTGCCGCGCTCTCGTCCAAGATGATGAAGACCGGCAAGGTCGTGGTTTCCTTCTTCGGCGACGGCGCCAACAACGAAGGCGCCTTCCACGAGGCGCTGAACATGGCGGCGGTCTGGAAGCTGCCGGTGATCTTCGTGTGCGAGAACAACGGCTACGGCATGTCGACCTCGACGGCGCGCTCGACCGCGGTGAAGAACATCGCCGAACGGGCGGCCGCCTATTCGATGCCCGGCGTCATCGTCAACGGCAACATCTTCTCCGAGGTGGCCGAGGCGTCCTTCAAGGCGGTCGAGCGGGCGCGCGCGGGCGAGGGGCCGACGCTGATCGAATCCAAGACCTACCGTCATCGCGGCCATTCCAAGAGCGACCGCAACCGTTACCGCACCAAGGAGGAGATCGAGGATTGGATGGCGAACCGCGATCCGATCACGTTGTTCGAGACCGAGCTGCGCGATTTCGGCTTCATCGACGACCAGGGTATCCAGGCAATCCGCGACGCGGTCGCCAAGGAGATCGCCGACGGCATCGAGTTCGCCAAGGCGAGCCCGGCGCCCGAGATCGCCACCCTGCAGAACTACGTTTACACGGAGCCTGCGTGATGGACGCCGCGCTGCGTGAACTGAGCTACGCCCAGGCGATCCAGGAAGCCATGGCGATCGCCATGGACATGGACGAACGCGTCTTCCTGATGGGCGAGGATATCGGCGTCTATGGCGGCGCCTTCCAGGTGACCGGCGACCTCGTCGAGCGCTACGGCGCCGAGCGGGTCATCGACACGCCGATCTCCGAGCTGGGTGGCGCCGGCGTCGCGGTGGGCGCGGCCGTCACCGGCATGCGGCCGATCTTCGAATTCCAGTTCTCGGATTTCGCCACGCTCGGCATGGAACAGATCGTCAACCAGGCGGCCAAGATGCGCTTCATGCTCGGCGGCGAGGTCTCGGTACCCGTGGTGATGCGTTTCCCGGCGGGCTCGGGCACGGGTGCTGCCGCGCAGCACAGCCAGAGCTTAGAGGCTTGGCTCGGCCATGTGCCTGGCCTCAAGGTCATCCAGCCTGCGACGCCGCACGATGCCAAGGGCATGCTGCTTGCCGCGGTCGCCGATCCGGACCCGGTCATGATCTTCGAGCACAAGCTTCTCTATAAGATGAAGGGCCATGTGCCGGAAGGCCATTACACCGTGCCGATCGGCAAGGCCGAGATCCGCCGCGAAGGCCGCGACCTCACCATCGTCGCCACATCGATCATGGTGCAGAAGGCGCTCGACGCCGCGGCTGTGCTTGAAGGCGAGGGCATCGACATCGAGGTGGTCGATTTGCGCACGATCCGCCCGATCGACAGGCAGACCGTCATCGACAGCGTGAAGAAGACATCGAGATTGCTCTGCGTCTACGAAGCGGTGAAAACGCTCGGCATCGGTGCGGAAGTGAGCGCGCTCGTCGCCGAAAGCGAGGCGTTCGACTATCTCGATGCGCCGATCGTGCGCCTTGGCGGCGCCGAGACGCCGATCCCCTACAATCCGGATCTGGAAAAGGCGACGGTGCCGCAGGTTCCCGACATCATCGCCGCTGCGCGCGACCTCGTGAAAGGGGTCCGCTGAGCGATGCCGACCGAGGTCATTCTTCCCAAGGTCGACATGGATATGGCGACCGGACAGATCTCGCGCTGGTTCGCCGAGGAGGGCGCGCACGTCAAGAAAGGCGACGTGCTTTTCGAGATCGAGACCGACAAGGCGGCGATGGAGATCGATGCGCCGGCCAGCGGCACGCTGCGCGACGTCACCGGCAAGGAGCGCGTCGACATTCCGGTCGGTGAGCCCGTCGCCTGGATCTATGCCGACGACGAAGTGTATTCCGCTGAGACGACGCAGAACAAGGCTCCAATCTCCCCCCAAGTGGGGGAGATGTCGGCGAAGCCGACAGAGGGGGGCGCTGTCCTACCAACGTCTCATTCTGTCGCGCCCCCCTCTGCCCTGCCGGGCATCTCCCCCACAGGGGGGGAGATCAGCCAATCGCCGACCATTGGGCGCGCGACGCCGCTTGCGCGCCGCTTGGCCCGTGAGGCGGGTCTTGCGATTGCGGACGTGAAAGGCAGCGGTCCGCGTGGTCGCGTCGTGCGTGCCGACGTTGAGGCCGCAGTCGCCGCAAAAGGCGCTGCCGTCCCTGCTCGACCGGCCGCCGAGGTCTCGGCCGCCGCCCCGTCCGCTCCGGCGGCCGCGCCGAAACCGATGTCGGACGACCAGGTGCTGAAGCTGTTCGCCGAAGGCTCCTACGAGCTGGTGCCGCACGACAACATGCGCAAGACCATCGCGCGTCGCCTCGTCGAGGCGAAGTCCACCATCCCGCATTTCTATTTGACGCTGGATTGCGAGCTCGACGCGCTGCTTGCGCTGCGCACGCAGCTCAATGCCGCAGCCCCGATGCGGAAGACCGACAAGGGCGAGGCGCCGGCCTACAAGCTCTCGGTCAACGACATGGTGATCAAGACCATGGCGATGGCGCTGATGGCGGTGCCGGATGCCAATGCCTCGTGGACCGAGAACGCCATGGTCAAGCACAAGCACGCCGATGTCGGCGTCGCCGTGTCGATCCCCGGCGGCCTGATCACGCCGATCATCCGGCATGCCGACGAAAAGACGCTGTCGGTCATCTCCAACGAGATGAAGGACCTGGCCGGCCGCGCCAGGAGCCGCAAGCTGAAGCCGGAAGAATATCAGGGCGGCACGACGGCGGTATCCAATCTCGGCATGTTCGGTGTCAAGGACTTTGCCGCCGTCATCAACCCGCCGCATGCGACGATCCTGGCGGTCGGCGCCGGCGAGGAACGGGCGGTGGTCAAGAAGGGCGAGATCGGAATAGCCACCGTGATGTCGGTGACCTTGTCGACCGATCACCGCGCCGTCGACGGCGCGCTTGGCGCCGAACTCCTCGGCGCCTTCAAGCGCTTGATCGAAAACCCGATGGGCATGCTGGTGTAAGCCAGTCCCTGCAGGGCCTTGATCCGGCTTGCTTACGCCACAGGCCCTCCGATCACCGACTTGTCAGGCCGGCAGCTAGCGCAAATCCCGGCCCGGTGCTTGAAGCCGCCGTCATTTCGTTCCACATCGGGGCGCGATGAACGGCAAGATGCGGGAATGGTTTCGGAATTGGCGGTGGGCCTTGGCCGCATCGCTATTCCTGCATACCCTGATCGCAGCGTTCTTGTTCTTTGGCCTGCCGAGACCCGAGCAACAGCCGGACCAGCAGGAACAGCCGGTCAACGTCGCGATCGTGCCGCCGCCCGAGCAGCCCAAGCCGAAGCCCGCTCCAAAGCCGCCGGAGCCGAAGCCTGAAAAGAAGGCTGAAAAGCCGCCCGAGCAGGCCGTGCAAAAGCCACCGCCTCCGCAACCGCCGAAACCCCAGGACGTTCCGGTTCTGAAGCGCGTTTTTCAGTATGGCGAGAAGGATACCGGCCCGGAGAAATCTCTCAACGGCAGCAGCGCGCCGGCCAACGCTCCGTCGCCGGCCAAGGATGAACCCGCGAAGCCGCCCGTTTCATCGCAGCCCGCGCCCAACCAGCCGGCCCCGCCTGCAACGCCCGAGCAGCAGGCGGACACCAACAAGGCTCAAGAGAAGCCGGTAACCACTGCGCCGGACGAAAAACCCGCGCAAAGCGAGGAGAAGCAGGCAACTGAGGACACTGACAAACAGCAGCAGGACAAGCAGGAGCCGCAAACCGCCGAAAAGCAAGCTGCCGAAACGCCAAAGCCGTTGACGGCCGAGGCCGGCGACAAGCCTGCGCCGGCCGAAAAAGCAAAGCCCAAGCCTTCCAAGGCGATGAAGTTCAAATCCGCAAGAGCTCTGAGAGCGCCGAGCGGGAACCCGGGAAGGTCAAGCCCCGCCGACAGCGAGGTTGCGGGATCGCCGATCTATTCCGGCCTGCCGGGCGTCAGAAAGCTTTACTCGCCGGGTGCGACCGGCAACGCGTTGGCCACAAGCTCGATGGAGAACGTGCCGCGCGATCAGCGCGTAGCCAACCTGTGCGCCAACGTTCTGAACCAGGAATTGCAGAGTGCCGATTACTCGCCCAAATGGCTGCCGACCATTCCCTTGAAACAAGGCAATGTTCTTAACCCTCCGCAGGCTGCCTTCAGCACGACAACCCAGTGGTATGATCTCAGCTTCCGCTGCGAGGTCGACGCCGATGCAACGAGGGTCCTGTCCTTCAACTTCCGCGTGGGGGGATTGGTCCCGCCTGGGGAGTGGACCCGGCGTCGCTTCCCAAGTCTCCGCTAGTTCCCCGACGCAGGGATTTTGAAAGGTTGCCGTTTGTCTGGTGCAAGATTTTCCGTTCATGTCCGTGCAATCAGCGCAAACGCCGGGGATTGGTTGAAGCCGCCCCAACGTCGTCATTCTATGGCGGAGCAAGGAGCGAAGCGACGCGGCGCAGACCATAGAATCCATGCCGTGACTTGGAAGCGCCGCCACGGTGCAAGATTTTGCTCCGTTGCACGCCTTGGCGAAGGTAGCGGCATGGATTCCAGGGTCTTCGCGACGGAGCTTCGCTCCTTGCTCCGCCCTGGAATGACGATCGCGATGGGTGTTTCGGCCAATCTCCACCTGCCAACGCAAACAGAGCGGACCGGTCAAAATCCCTGTGCAGTGCCACTAGTTCAGGCCGGCACACCAAGCCCGGCCAATTGCCGGCTGACGTCGTGCCAGTCGGCGCAGACGAAATCCGCGCCTGCGGCCTTCAGCCTGGCGCCGTGCTCGGGATAGGTATGCCCGCCGCCGGTATAGCCGATCGCGATCATGCCGGCCGCAACCGCGCCCTGGACGCCAAAAGGCGAATCCTCGACCACGATGCAGTCGGCGGGGTTCGCGCCCATTTTCTCGGCGGCGTACAGGAAGATGTCCGGCGCCGGCTTGCCGTTCTTCACCATCGAGGAGGAAAAGATCGCCTCGCCGAAGAAGCGCGACAGTCCGGTTACCGACAGGCTGTGGTTGATGCGTTCGACTGAAGATGACGAGGCGACACAGCGGTCACCGGCAAGCGCGCTCAGGAACGGCAGGACCCCCGGTGTCGGCTTCAGCTCCTCCGAAAAGAGCAGCTTGGTCTCGGCCCAGATGTCGCCGTCGGCGGTGGGCGGGAACTGATGTCCCGTCAGTTCCTTGATTTTGACGATAATGTCGGCCTGCTTCATGCCGATGCATTGCGCGATGATGCCGCCATGGACGCCAGGCATGCCATGCTTCTCATAGACGCGCTCATAGGCCTTGGCGGCCAGCGGTTCGCTGTCGACGAGAACGCCGTCGCAGTCGAAAATCAGTCTAGGTTGCGCCACGCGCTTCTCCCGGCTCTGTGCCAATACGCACATCGCTATCGATAAAAAGTCAGATGTTCAATAGTTATGCGGATGCATCTCCTGCGCATCAAAGCTGGCGCAGCGCCTCGCTGACCGGCGTGGATCCAAGCGCGCGCTGCATGGCCTGGCGCGACTGCGCGCGGTCGGGTGTGATCCAGTTGGGCTCGGCCCCGAGGAAGCGGTCGAGGAAGGCCACGGCATAGGCGGGCATTTCCGTAGCGTTCTCGCGGTAGGACCACCAGGTGCGCAGGTCGTCGGCGCATTTGTCGATGCTGGGCGCCGTGCCGAACTCCTGCTCGTGCACTGCCAGGATCGCCGACACGCAGTAGTTGGTATAGAGAAAACCCTCCGGCCAGAAGCGCACGATTTCCGCCGTGCCGGCATTGGCTTCGGTCTCGATCATTTCGGTAAGACCGGAGACCTCTCGCGCCGGCGCCTGCCGGATCAACTCGCGCAGCACCAGCCCGGCGGCGAACACGATAAAGTCCGCGCGGTCGACAGCTGCGAATCGCTTCTGCGCTTCCATGACGTCGATCCAGTCGAGAAAGGCGCGCGTCAGCTTGGCCTCGTCGATCTCGAAACGAACGCCAAAGGTTTCCGACACCACCTTCGCGCTGCTGCGGAAAGTGGCGCGAAACCAGCGCAGCTGCCGCAGCCGGTGACGAAGGTCCGGCATAAGCGCCAGTTCGTGCCTGAAAGGCAGATCCATGTCTCATATCCCGTTTGACGACAGGCTAGCACAGCGCTGCCGTTGCCGAAATCGGTCAGCCGCCTGTGGAGCGTTACGGCGGCTAATATAATACATGTTGACATTCTAGGAAACAAATGTTCTCACTTTCGGGTCATCTCGCCTCCGTTCAATATGTGCCGGAGGAAGAGAATCGGGAGGAAACCGAAATGGCGATCTGGCAGTGGGCGCTGCTTCTGCTGTTTGTCGTCTGGGCGCTGCAATCGCTCGGCGTCTGGCTGCAGATGCGGCATTATGCGGACGTCTTCAAAGGCGTCACCGGAGAGTTCAAGGACGGCTTCGTCGGCGCCGGCAATTTCCGCGGCCGGCTCGCCAAGGGTACCATCGCGCTCGTCGTCGTGACGCCCGATCTCATCGTGCGCCGCATGATGGTCATGAGCGGCCGTTCGGTGCTCACCAAGTTCAAGCGACATGAAGAATTCGAGGGTATCCCCCTCGATCGACTCCGGTCCAACCCTGCGATCATGGGGGAGGGGGAACCCGGTGTGGCCGAGGCCGTGAAACGGGCGATCGAGCAGATCGACCGCGCGCGGTCGGAGCCGGGGAAGAAGCCGGGCCTGTCCGGTTTGAACGTAGCAAGGGCTTAAGCGACGCCGGCAGCCGGCTGGGAATGACCGGCGGGGGTCATAAGGAGGAGAAATGTCTGTAATTTCGTTATTGGCGCAGCATGCCGACCTAGCGGTGCACAACCTGCATGTCGCAGGCACCATGGTCTCGGATGCTGCCTGGCACGGCAAGCTCGGCGTCGAGCATGCCACCGATCACCTCGTGGTCCTGGCGCAGGCGACGACCGACAATGCGCCGGTCACAGCCGATCAGCTCAAGGAACAGCTGAAGAATGTGCAGCAGGAAGAGCAGCTCGGCTGGCTGACGGCGATCGGCAAGTATTTCATCGGCATCTTCCAGAAGGGCGGCGAAGTATTCGCCGGCTTCGTCACCGGCATCATCCCGACCCTGGTCGTGCTGATGACCGCCTTCTACGCCGTCACCGAGCTGGTCGGCGAGGAGCGCGTCCACGGCCTCGCGCGCGGCGCCGGCCGCATCGCCCTGACCCGCTACACGGTGCTGCCGGTCCTGTCGGTGTTCTTCCTCACCAACCCGATGGCCTACACCTTCGGCTCCTTCCTGGAAGAAAAGCACAAGCCTGCCTTCTACGACGCGGCGGTGTCCTATGTGCATCCGCCGCTCGGCCTCTTCCCGCATATCAACCCCGGTGAATATTTCGTCTGGGGCGGCATGCTGGTCGCGCTGCTCGATCTCGAGAAGCGGGGCGTCATCGCCAACGGCTATCACGTCAAGGTAGCCATCTGGTACGCCCTCGTCGGCCTCGTCGTCATCCTGCTGAAGGGCATGCTGACCGAGCGCATCACGGCCATCATGGCACGCCGCCAAGGCGTCGAGCTCTAAGGGCGGGAGGACATCATGGCCAAGACATACAAGGCAGTAAAGATATCGAGGGGCTCCACCGGTTGGGGCGGCCCGCTCGTCATCGAACCGACCGAGCAGCGCAGCAAGGTCGTGTCGGTAACCGGTGGCGGCATTCATCCGGTGGCGCAGCTTATCGCCGACATGACCGGCGCCGAGGCGGTCGACGGCTTCAAGGCGCCGCCGATCGAAAGCGAGATGGCGGTCGTCGTCGTCGACTGCGGCGGCACCGCGCGCTGCGGCGTCTATCCGCGCAAGCGTATCCCGACCGTCAATCTGACACCGGTCGGCCAGGCGGGTCCGCTCGCCCAGTTCATCACGGAAGACATCTACGTCTCGGGCGTGAAGCCGGCCAACGTCACGATGGCGGACGGATCCGAAGCGGTCACCACTGCGGGGGGAGCAGCATCAATGAGTACAAGCAACAACACCACTGCCAGGGCGGCCGAGCCGCTGCCGAACGAGGGCGGGCTTATCGGCCTGATCAGCTCGATCGGCCGTGTCATGGGCCGTGTCGTCGGCATCTTCTTCAACTCCGGCCGCCGCACCATCGATCAGGTTATCCGCAACGTGCTGCCCTTCATGGCCTTCGTGACCATGCTGATTGGCCTGATCCTCTACACCGGCATCGGCGACGTGCTGGCACAGCCGATGGGACCCTTGGCCAACAACATCGTCGGCCTGCTGGTCATCTCGGCCATCTGCGGCCTGCCGTTCCTGTCGCCCATCCTTGGCCCAGGCGCGGTCATCGCCCAGGTCATCGGCGTCGCCATCATCGGCCCGCAGATCGCCAACGGCACCATCTCGCCCGCAATGGCGCTGCCGGCGTTGTTTGCCTACAACACCCAAGTGGGCTGCGACTTCGTTCCCGTCGGTCTGGCGCTCGGTGAGGCCAAGCCGAAGACGATCGAGATCGGCGTGCCGGCGGTGCTCATCAGCCGCCAGATCATGGGCCCGGTCTCCGTGCTGATCGCATGGGTCGTCTCCCTGATCGTGTTCTAAAAACGCGTAACAACGAGGTTCGCCATATGTCGGTTCTTCTCAAGACACGGGTCACAGCTATCGGGCCTGAAGTGGCGGACCTCGCCGAGGGCGGCGTGGTCATCCTGTTCGCGGATGGCTCGCCTCCTGAACTCGCCGAAGTCTCGGTGCTGCACTTGGCAGAGCAGGGGCCCAGTGACGACGCGCCGCAAAAGGGCGCGTCGATCACGCTCGGACCGGTTTCGGCGACGATAACGGCGGTCGGCTCCACGGCCTGGAACAAGGTGCGCGAGATGGGCCATGTCGTGATCTCCTTCAACGGAGCATCCGAGGCCGAAAGGCCCGGCGAAGTCTGCGCATCCGAGGTCGACACCGGAGCGCTCGTGGCCGCCCTGACACCGGGCGCTGTCATCACCATCGCCGCCTGATAATATCCGCGCTGTCTGTCGACGGCGCCCAAGCCTAGAGTAATTGCCATGGAACGCTCGACTATCGTCAGAGTGCACGAAGGTTTGCACGCCCGTCCCGCCACGCGGTTCGTGAAGCTTGCGAAGGGTTTCGAATCCGACGTAGAGCTGGTCAAGGACGGCAAGGCGGTGAGCGCCAAGAGCTCGGTCAAGCTGATGCTCCTGGCGGTCAAGGAAAACCAGGAAGTCACCGTGCGCGCCAACGGCGCCGACGCGATCGAGGCGATCGAGGCGCTGATCGGCTATCTGGAGAACCCGCGCGCCGGCCTCGACGACGAGGGCGAGGCGGGTGATGAGGGCTCGCAAACCGCAGCCGCAGCGCCCGCTCGTGAGGCCGCGCAGCCTGCTGCCGCGGCGGTGGATGGAACCCCGAAACTTCAAGGCGTCGCCGCAAGCGAGGGCGTGGCGATCGGGCCGGCCTTCGCCCATTTCCCGCCGGAGATCGCGGGACCGGGCAGGCGCCTGCAGGCCGACGAGATCGAAGGCGAGCTCGAGCGCTTTCGCGGCGCCGTCGCCAGCGTCCAGTCCCGCATGGACCGCACGCTTGCCGAGAACAATCTCTCCGCCGGCGACCGCGGCATCGTCGCCGCGTTGCGCGACATCGCCGCCGACGACAGCCTGACCGGCGGGGCCGAAAAGCTCATCAGGGAAGGCGATGACGCCGTGTCCGCCGTCATCGGCGCGGCCGCCACCATCGCCGCCGATTTCAGCGCGGTCGACGACCACTATCTCAACGCCCGGGCCGACGACGTCCATGCCGTCGGCCGGCAGATCTGCCTGGCGCTGCTCGGCCAGGACGAAGTCAGCCTGGAAACCATCCCGCAGGGCGCGATCCTGATTGCCGACGACATCGGCGCCTGGGATCTGGCGCGCGCGCCGCTGAAGCGCATCGGCGGCGTGGTCTGCGGCCATGGCGGCGCCACCTCGCACATCGCCATCATCGCCCGCTCGCACGGCATTCCGGCGGTGCTCGGTCTCGGCGACAAGATCAACGAGTTGCGCACCGCCAAAGAGGTGGCGATCGACGGCAATGCCGGGCACGTGGTCGTCGATCCGGACGAGGCCGCGCGGGCTGACTTCACCCGGCGCGTCGAGGCTGCCGCGCAGGAGCGCGCTGGGCTGAAAGTGTTCAAAGGCCTAACGCCGACGCGCGCGGACGGCACGGTGATCGAGGTCGCGGCCAATATCGGCTCGCTGGAGGAGATCGAGGCGGCGCAGGACGCCGGCGCCATGGGCGTCGGGCTGTTTCGCACCGAGCTGCTCTTCATGCGCCACATGCATCTGCCGTCGGAGGACATGCAGGCCGAAACCTACAGCGCCCTGGCCAAGGCGTTTGCGCCGCATCCGGTCATCGTGCGCACGCTCGACATCGGCGGCGACAAGCCGATCGCCGGCATCGAGTTTCCGGACGAGGAAAATCCCTTTCTCGGCTGGCGCGGCATCCGCATGTGCCTGGACCGCCCCGACATTTTCAAGAAGCAGCTGCGGGCGCTGTTGCGCGCCGCCGTCCACGGTAACATCAAGGTGATGCTGCCGATGGTCTCGGAGATCGCCGAAGTGACGCGCACGCGCGCGCTGGTCGAGGAATGTGCGGCCGAATTGAAGGCCGAAGGCGTGCCGCATGCCGATTTCGACCTCGGCGTGATGATCGAGACGCCAGCCGCCGTGCTGATCGCGCCGGCACTGGCAAAGGAAGTGGCGTTCTTTTCGATCGGCACCAACGACCTCACCCAGTACATCATGGCCGCCGACCGTCTCAATCCGACGGTCGCCAAGCTCAACGACGTCACCAATCCGGCGGTGATGTCGGCGATCGAGCTGACGGCCAAGGCCGGTGTCGCCGCCGGCATCATGGTGGGAATGTGCGGCGAGGCCGCCGGCCGTCCGGACCTGATCCCCACCTTCATCGGGATGGGCTTGACCGAGCTCAGCATGAGCCCGGCCTCGATCCAGCGCGCCAAGAAGACGATCGCGGCCATGGCGGCCGAACGGTAGCGGATAATTCGCGGCGGTTACGCTAGATGCGCGAGCAGGGTGGCGAGAACCGGTGTCAGTTCCTGGACGGCATTGGGCTGGGCACAGGCCCGCCGGACGCGGTCCTCCCGCACCTCGGCCGCCAGCACCGCGATCTCGAGAATGTCGGGCTCGGGCGTCCCGTCCGCCTTGGTCGCCAGTCCGCAGGCAAGCGCCACGGGCGCAAGGCACCTGATGTCGAGAGACCGGTCGCCGGCTATCGCCGGCCCTGTGCCGATCTCGCCAGGCTGGACAGGACGGTGGTTGAGGCATTCGACGAGCAGAGCCGCGCAGGCCGCCGCGACCTGGTCCGTCGATGCCGCGTCCGCCGTCGCGCCAGCCAGGAGATCCGCGTAGCGCTTGCGCATCGCGACATGCACGGCGGAAAAGCTCGCTTCGTGGACGCGCGGATTATCGATGCCGTAGCCGGCAAGGACCGCGCGGGTCAGATAGTACATGTCGCGCCTGAACTGACGCTCGCCGCCGATCTGCCGGTCTTCATCGCCATGCGGGAAATAGGCCCGCAGGCTTTTGACGGTCGTGCCGTCGACCTTGAGCGGCCGGGAATGCGGCACGAAGGATTCCGCGATCGTCAGCGCCTCGTCGACGGCGCTCGCGGCGTGGCCAAGCAGGCTGCGGCCAGGGAAGGGAGGCAAATTGCCGGCGATATCGTGCGAGGGGTCGCCGGCGCTGTCGTGGCGGTTCTGGCGGATGGCATCGCGCAGCTCCCGAAGCCGGTCCTTCAGGTTGGCGCGGACATCCTCGGAAATTTGTCGCAGCATTGCCAATTGCCTCGAAATGCTGAAGCCGGTCACGGCTTGGGCGCCAGTCGCCCTCTCTAGATTGTTCGTCTCGCTTGGTAGATCAATAGACGATATTTAACCAGCATGCAGAATCGGCGGGGCGGTGTCACCGCCGGGGTTGGAGGGGAAATTGGGCAGGCGACGGCAGGGCGAACCAGAAAACGGCAGGGCGGCGGCCGAGGCATCCGAGCAGGTCGTCAGCGAAAGCCGGACCGACCGCCTCAGGATCCGCGCCGCCTGGATGTATTTCGTCGAGCAGATGACGCAAAACGAGATCGCCGACGTGCTCGGCGTCGGCCGCGTCACCATCGTGCGCATGCTGGCGGAGGCGAGGGCACGCAACGAGGTGAAGATCTCCATCGAGAGCGAGCTTTTGGAGATCGTGCGGCTGGAGCGCGCGCTGGAAAGGACTTTCGGGCTGCAGCAGGCGCTGGTGGCGCCGCTCACCGACCCCAACGCCGATCCGATCCCGGCGATCGCCGCCAAGACCGGCATGTTCCTGTCCGATGCGATGAAATCCGGCATGCGGGTCGGCGTCGGCTGGGGCGTCACGCTGTTCAACACCTTGCCCTTCATCAGCGCCAAATCGCTCACCGATTTCAGCGTGATCTCGCTGCTCGGCGGCGTCGGCGTCGCGCGCCGGGTCAACCCGGCCGAGTTCGCCTGGCGCTTCGCCCAGATCTTCCAGGGCGACGGCTATCTGATGCCGACGCCTGCGGTCGTCGACAGCGTCGAGACAAAAATCGCGCTGGTCGAACGCTGCGGCCTGCAGGAGATTTTCGAGATGGCCGATGCGCTCGACGCCGTGCTGCTCAGCGTCGGCGGCATCGCTTCGGCCACCACCTTCTCGCGCGGCGGCTTCCTCAAGGAAGCCGACCGCGAGGCCTTGCTTGCGCGCGGCGCCGTCGGCGATCTCCTGTTTCATTTCTATGACCGCAACGGCGATCTGGTCGACCATCCCGTCAACAGCCATGTGATGTCGGTGGATGTCGACCGCCTGCGCAAGGCGCCGATCCGCATTCTCACCTCCGGCGGCGCGGAAAAGACCGAGGCGCTGCTCGGCGCCATGAACCTGATCGCGCCGACCATCCTGATCACCGACGAGGAAAGCGCGCGGCGCATGCTCTCGGCGCATGGCGTTTGAATCATGCGACGGAAGGGCTCGCTCGCTGCGGAATTGAGGAGCGCAGGTGCTTGCGGGCAGGTTCCTCCACCAGAATGAAGACGACGAGCGAGACGATGATCAGCAAAGGCTGATACAAAAGGCTCCCGACCCAATCCCATTCTCCAGTAAATATTATCGGAACCCACTTCCGGACCGGAATTTGCAGGATGTAGAGGGCATAGCTTGCATTGCCCAGCAGCACGAGCGGCTTGTACGACAGTGCGCGTCGGGTCTTGCCGTCATTCACGGCGCAGGTCGCAATCAACGCAACAAAGCCGATCACCGCGAACCCTCCTGTCACCGTGTATGTCGAGACAACCGTGGTGAGCGTAAACGCCATGGCCATCAAGGCGGCCAGGTCGCTGCGGAAGCGATCGAACGCGCCTGCCCTAAACAGCAGAGCGCAGACGATGCCGGTCATGAATTCGGGCAGCCTCAGCAGCGGGAGAGGCACCAGCTTCATCCAGTCGAACGCAAGGTAGCCGGTCGGTCCGAGACTCGGCAGACACATAACCATGAAAATCAGCACTGCGATTGCCAGGCTGATCCACAGGGCTCCAGTTGTAAGCCTCGAAAGCGCGGGAAGCAGCAACGGGAACATGAGATAGAAAAAGAACTCGATCGAAAGTGTCCAACCCGGAGAATTCCAGAAGAATCCGAGCATTGACGTCGGTGCGCCCCAGGCTTGAATAAGGCCAAGTGTCGCAAGCGACGCAAGCGGGAGATCGAAAGGCAGGCTTGACAGCGGCAAAGCCACGACAAGAGCAAGGATATAAACCGGATAAATTCTGGCAAATCTCGCTACGGCAAACCGTCGGACGTCGTCCCAATCGGACATCTTGTCGATGTAGGAATGGGTGAGGATGAACCCAGAAAGCAGGAAGAAGAACGAGACGCCGAGGTAGCCATTCTGCACGAAACTAGCGACGAGGTGTGGCGCTCCGTCGATGTTTGCCGAATGATAGGCAAGCACATAGAGAGCGGCGAAAAATCGCAAGCTGGTCAGCTGCGCCAGGTTCGATCCGGCTGAAGAAGGCTTCGGTTTCATACAGGGTGCCGTGGCTGTGAGCGCGAAGCGGTGCTCAGAACTGTCGATATTGCTTGGAATCCTATACGCCGAGCCGCATTAACAAACCCATTAACGCTCCACGCCGGTGTCAGCACTCGGCGCCATGGGGGAGAACCGAGGCGCTGCTCGGCGCCATGCACCTGACTGCGTCGACGATTCTGATCGCCGACGAAGAAGCGCACCGCATGCTCTACTGGCGGACGGACAACGATCTTCGGCCTCCTGGCCAGATAGATCTTCCGCTCGCGTGACAGCCCCCAAGCTTCTGCCGATAAGTCGCGGAACCACTCTAAAATCAACGAGAAGCTGTTTTTGGACCAAACGGTTGCCCAAAGAGCGGAAGCCATCGGCTCAACCTAAGAACTTGGGGGGAAGTTCTCTTTCAAATGGTCGGAGTGGCCGGATTCGAACCGACGACCCCTTGACCCCCAGTCAAGTGCGCTACCGGGCTGCGCTACACTCCGGACCGGGTGGCGATGTATCGTGATAAGGCGGTGCGGGTCAACCGAATTCGAAGCCCGGCCGACCAGCCGGGCCTGCTCTGTTGTGCGCCGACAGAAATCGCTAATGTCTCGCGAGCTACCCGGGGATCAGGAGATAGTGTCGTTGGCGAATGGCACGGTGCCAGGAACTCCTTATCACGCGGAGGGTGCCCGTAGCGCGATTGCCCGGATTCGCCCGCACTGGGCGCGGATGGGCATCACCAGGGTCGCCAATGTCACCGGGCTCGATCGCATAGGCATACCGGTGGTGATGGTATGTCGCCCCAACGCCCGGTCCCTGGCTGTTTCGCAAGGCAAGGGCATCGACCTGGAATCAGCCACGGCTTCGGGCCTTTTGGAAGCGGCGGAACTTTATCACGCCGAGCACATCGAGCGCCCGCTGAAGCTCGGCAGTATGGCTGAACTCTCCCGGTCGCACCGATTCGCTGAGATCGGCAGGCTGCCTCGCGTCACGGGCAAGGCATTCACTAAGGATATCGTGACGCTATGGATAGAAGGCCGGGAGATGATCTCCGGCGAGTCGCGCTGGTTGCCGTTCGAATCGGTGCGAGCCAACTTCACCGTCCCGCCGCCGCCTGGAAGCGGCTTCTTTGACTGCAGCAGCAACGGGCTCGCCTCTGGGAATACGGTCGACGAGGCGATTCATCATGGAATTTGCGAGATCGTCGAACGCGACGCGACTGCTCTGTGGAACCAACTGTCGTCGGCTCGGCGCCGGCGCACCAGTGTCGACCTCGGCAGCGCGCCGGACGGCCCGAGCCGTGAAGTGTTGAAGAAGCTGGAAAATGCAGACTTCGACGTTGCAGCGTGGGAAACGACCACTGACCTCGGCGTGCCGGCCTTTTTCTGCCTGATTGCCGATCGCCGGAACAGAAACGGCCACTACGGCATAGGGGCGGCAGCGCACCCGGTGCCGGAAACGGCCTTGCTGAAGGCGATCATCGAAGCCGCCCAGGTGCGTACGACCTACGTGTCCGCGGCAAGGGACGATCTGTCTATCGAGGAATATGGCGAAGAATATCGGGAGAAACGGCGCCGTCGCGCGGAGAGACTCCTAGCCGAGCGCTCCGCCACCAGGCAAATCGCCTCTGCCGAGGAAAGGGCAACACAGGACGTTGCGCAGAATGTGGCCTGGCTGATCGGAAGGTTGCAGGCGGCAGGTGCAAGCGAGGTCATCGCCGTCGATCTGGCCAAGGAGGATATCGGCCTGCCCGTAGTTCGCGTTGTGATACCTGGCCTTGAAGGGCCGGACGATCATGACGCCTATGTGCCGGGCGAGAGAGCTCGCCGTATGGCGGAAGAGGGACAATGAATCCCATCGTCTTCTGCGGGCCGAGTCTGCGCGCGCAAGACATTGTGCCTTACAATGGATTCGAATTCCGTCCGCCAGTGCGCCAAGGCGATCTTTATGCCGCCACCCGCGGTGGCCCGAGAGCGATCGGCGTCATCGACGGCTATTTCGATGGTCAGCCGGCGGTCTTGCACAAGGAAATACTCTGGGCCCTGACGCGCGGGATCGCGGTATTTGGCGCGTCAAGCATGGGAGCACTGCGCGCCGCGGAGTTGCACTCGTTCGGCATGCGCGGCGTCGGGCGCATCTTCGAAGCCTATCGCGACGGCGAGTTCACCGACGACGACGAGGTCGCGCTTATCCATGGCCCGCCGGAGACGGGATACATGCATCTGAGCGAACCGATGGTCAACATCCGCGCGACGCTCGATCAGGCGGTGGCGCAAAAGGTGATAGACATGTCAACAGGCGCGCGCTTGGCGACGTCGTCCAAGGCCAGGTTCTATTGGGATAGAACGTGGCTCAGCCTCCTGGCAGACGTCGGCGATCCCAAAAAGGCGGAGGAACTGGCGCTCTGGCTGCGAACAGGCAAGGTCGACAGGAAGCGCGAAGACGCGTTGGAACTGCTGAAGGAGATAGATGCGTTTGTCCGCAGCGGTGCCGCACAAGCGCCTCCTGACTTCCATTTCGAATGGACGGAAAACTGGCACAACGCGCCTTGGCGAAACCAAACAGCGTCGATAGATGCGAAAGCCACCGCGGAAGAGGATGCCATTCTCGACGAGCTCCGGCTGCGCGGCGACTATGCCCGGTTGCGCCGTGACGCGCTGCTTCGTCTGCTTGCCCGCGGCGAGCAAGCTGCTCCGGATCGCCAGGCCATCAAACGCGCCATGGGCGAGTTTCGCTCGCGGCGCAGGCTTATGCGGCAAGCGGACGTCGTCGATTGGGCGCGCGAGAACGGAACGGATATCGCGGCGATCGAGCGCATGATCGGGGATGATGCGGTTGTCGAGACGCTCGCGCGAGAGCGCGATGCCGAACTGCATCGAGCCATACTCGACCGATTGCGCGAACTCGGTCTCTACCCAGGCTACCGGGACAAGGCTCTGGTCAGGCAGCGATCACCGTCGCTTTCCGCGCCGGTGCCGCGTGCCCTGATCGCAGTCTGGTTTTTCGAGAGACGACTCGGCCGCGCCGTTCCTCGAGACATTGACGACTATGCCATCTCCATCGGATTGCCCGGCATCGACAGATTCTACGACCTGCTGGCTCATGAATATGCTTTCACGGCCGGCCGCAGCACGTCCGATGACTCTGGCCTGACCGGCGAAAACGGGCTAACTTGAAACCGCGTTCGCCGACGATATTGCAGCCAGTTTGACGTGCATGTCTTTGTCCGTCCGAGGGGGGCAAGCGTGACATCTGGAGAGGAAGGCTCTGCATTCAGGAATGGGACGCGCTTCCGGCTTTTCGCCCAAGCGCCGTTCCTCAAGGCTTTTCGTCGTCCTGAAATCGTGCTCGTGTCTTCGCCTGCGGGATCGGTCGGCCCTGGCCCGGGCGACGGGCGCATGTATGTCGTCGACCCCATTGGCAAGGCGTTTGCCTACGGTCTTGCGGAAAATGTCCGCGGCGACCCACTCTACTTGATGCCACCTTGGCGCGGCGACGTCTTTCCCCCGGCGTTTCCCGATCTCGATGGGCATTTCGATCACATCGGTTCGGACGATCCGACATTCGAGGCTGCGCATCTGTTCGGCTCGGTACGTTTCACGCTGGACGTGTGGGAGAAATATTTCGGCCATCCCATCGCCTGGCATTTCCAGCGCGACCTCGACCGCCTGGAACTGGTGATACAGCGCAATCTGCACGAAAACGCATTCATGGGTTACGGCTTTCTGGAGGTTGGCATCCACGAGACGACGGATGGCGAGATCGAGCCGTTCACCCTCAATTTCGACGTTGTCGCCCATGAGGTCGGCCACTGCGTCATCTATTCCACCATCGGCGTGCCCGACCCGGGGACGGCCAGCGCGGAATATTACGGCTTCCACGAATCCTCGGCCGACCTCGCCGCCCTTATCGCCGGCCTGCATTTCGAGTCCGTCATAGATGAGCTGCTGGAAACCAGTCACGGCAATCTCTACACACACAATCTCGTCAACCGCATCGCCGAGCTATCCTCCAACAGCCAGATCAGGCTCGCGGCCAACCCGCTGTCGATGCTGGATTTCGTCCAGGGCTGGAGCGACGAGCATGCGCTTGCCCAGCCGCTGACCGGCGCGATGTTCGACATCTTCGTCGACCTCTTCCATGAGGAGCTCGTGGCGCGCGGCCTGATCACCCAAAGCCAGGAAGACCTGTCCGACAGGCTGGAGGACAGCCTCGACTATTTCCGCGTCATCCAGCCGATGTTCGACGAAGCCTATGCCGCGTCGCCTTTGGCGTTTCGCGAGGCACTCGTCGCCTCGCGCGACGAGCTCGGCATGCTTCTCGCCGAAACCTGGCGGCGGCTTTCGCCGGACGATCTCAGCTATGCCAAGGTGGGGAACACGTTGCGCGCCGTCGACAGGCTGATGACGGGCGGACGCTGGCGTACAATCATCGACGTCAACCTAAACCGCCGCGCGATCGGTTTTGTGAGCGCCGGCCCCAAGATCAAGCCGTTCGGGCCCAAAAGCCACTTCGGTTTGCCGAGGGTATTCGTGCCGGCTCGTCATGGCGCTTGTTGTGCACGGCATCTGCGCGTTGCGAGACAGATGGGAACGCGAGACAGACTGGCCAGAAGCAGGGCCGGCGTTCTTTGAGTCAGATGAGGAGGAATGTCCAATGCCTTACGTCGTGACCGAAATCATGGACGACATTGAATTGTTGCAAGCCCATGTAGACAACATCTCCAAAAAACCAGGTAAGGTCGTAAGCGTATTATGGCGTGAAAGTGATCGCGCTTATGTTGTGACGCATGAGGTGGAAGCGGCTGAGAATAAAACAGAAGCCAGAAGGCCGCGCGATGCCAAGAAATAATGCTGTTTGATGTTAGACATATGATCCAGGAACCGGAGGGTTGCGGCTATGGTAGAGAGCCTTCTTAGCGTGTCGGGTGTTAATCTATTCGGCCATTTTGTAATCGATCTGCAGGTGGTGAACCCACTTCTAAATCCTATCGTCGCGCAGGTCGCGACTGCCAAGAACATACCGGCATTGACTGGCAACAAGGTCGTGAATGGTGTGCGTCTGGCGGATAAGAGCAAGATCGTTGTTTGGAAACAGAAGGTTCTGGACCAGATTGGCGTGTACACGGTCGGCGGCGCGGACGGTCGGTGGACCAAGGATGACACGCCTCCCGGTGCAATAATCCAGGTGACCGGCGGGAATAGCTTCGTCGGCTATTTCATGAAGCTCGAGGGCGGATTCGAATTCATCGGGCGCCGCCCGGGCGCGGCAAATCGAAGCGGCAAGAACAGACTGCTTGAGGACCAACTGCAAAACGGCAGGTTTGCGAGGATATATGGCTTCAGTTTTGAGGGAAGCTACTACGACCTCCCAAGGCCCATAATATTCCTTGTGCACGGTGATGGGGAGCTTGTCGCGGAGGATCTAGGCACGTTCAGTCCCGCCCGTTCGCCCAGTCCGACCGGACTGACAGGCCTTGCGGCAGCCGACTTCGACTTTGCCGATGGCTTGCGCGTCTGGTCCTACGACAAAGCCGACTACACAGTACGCATGGATGTCGAGACAGGCATGTTCGAGGATGTGTTGCTTGCAGCGATAATGGGCGGCGGCGGGCCGGGCGGCATGGACAGTGCCGGCATGAGCGCGCGCGGGATGAGTGCGAGGGGGATGAGCGCGCGTGGCATGAGCGCAAGGGGAATGAGCGCGCGCGGCATGAACGCCCGCGGCGGCGGCAATAGCGATTGACCTGCATGCGACGCGCCCCTGACGGGGCGCGTGCTCACGAGCCGAGGATTGGCCGCGGCTAGCGAGCGACCATGCGGAGCCTTGCCGCTCCCAGATCGCGCAGGCGTTGCATTAGAAGAAGCTAATTCCTTTAAATCTCAGCAATATTCCTTTGAGCACGTCTTTCTTTCCAGGATGCTGTTGGCGATTTCTGCGTGCTATGCTGCACTGCCCGGTGGTTGTTGGGAACACCGGCGGGAAGAGCAATGGTCACTAGCCGCTACGAGATGCTTAATCGAAAGCTGTCCGCGATCGTCTACGCGGACGTGCACGGCTACAGCAGACTCATGGACCAGGATGAGGCCGGAACGGTTGTCCGCCTGACCCGATCGCTCAGCTTCATACGCGGCCTTGTCGGCGACTATGGCGGTTCAGTTGTCGACACCGCCGGCGACGGCCTGGTGGCGCTGTTTCCTGGTGCAGCTTTGGCTTTGCGTTTCGCGATCGAGATGCAGCGGGAAATGTCCAACGAGGCGGTATGGTCGGGCGCCCAGGAACCTGTCGCATATCGAATCGGCATCACCGTTGGAGATACGATCGCCAGCGACGGTGAGATCTATGGCCACGGCATTAATTTGGCTGCGCGGATACAATCGCTGGCGCCGCCGCGCGGCATCTGCATCGCTGAATCCGTTCGCCAGATTGTTCGCAGTGATAGCGAGTGCTCGTTCCGCTCGCTGGGCAAGCAAAAGCTGAAAAACATTGCTGACGAGGTAGAGGTCTTCGCAGTCGATTTCGAATTGTCGCATGCCGAGCCCAGCGTCTCGGCTCTGCCATTCGCGCCTGCGCCCGAGCGCTTCGCCCCGGAGAGTTCGCTGGCAGTCCTGCCGCTCGAGAACGTTTCGGGCGATCCGGCGGACCTTCACTTGTGCCAAGGTGTCGTAGCCGACCTGATTTCCAATCTGTGCCGGTTCCGCAACCTCATGGTGATCGCGCGGCACTCGACACTGGCCGTTGCCGCGCGGACGCAATCGCTGCGCGAGATCGCCAATCAGCTCGGCGTTCGCTATCTCCTGTCGGGAAGCTTGCGTCGTGCGGGCAACCGTCTTCGGATTGCCATGGACCTGATTGAGGCGCAGACCGAGAATACGATCTGGTCGGAACGCTACGACGGCGGCATCGAGGACATCTTTGCCTTCCAGGACGACGTGACTGCGACGACCGCGTCGCGGCTGGCCGTGCATATCGACATGGCCGAGAAGCGACGATTGATATCGCAAAACCATCCCAATATTCATGCCTACGGCATGATCTTGCGCGGGCAGGATCTCAGCTTCCGCTTCCGTCCGGAGAGCAATTCACATGCCCGGCGGCTTTATGAGCAGGCACGCAATCTCGATCCTCGCTATGCCCGCAGCTATGCGGCCCTGTCGCGGACGTTCAACGTCGAATGGCGTTATGCCTGGACCAAGGATCCGGAAGGAGCGCTGAACGAGGCGTTGAACCTGGCAAATCTGGCCGTCCTGCATGACGATCTCGATGCGCGCGGCTATTCAGAGATGGGTTTGGCCCATCTCTACAAAAAGGAACATGATCCAGCGATCGCCGCCTATGAACGCGCTTTGCAACTCAATCCCAACGACGCCGATCTGCTGGCCGAAATGGGCGACTGCCTTGTCTATGTTCGCCAGGCGGAACGCTCCGTGCAACTACTCGAGCGGGCGATGCGGCTGAACCCCTACTATCCCGATGCTTATCTTTGGTATCTCGGCGACGCCTATTTCCAATTGGGCGAATATGAAAAGACCATAGAAACGTTGCAAAAGATGCGGGACGGCTCCGAGGGCCATCGGCTTATGGCAGCGAGCCATGCCCATCTCGGCAATGCCCGGGAAGCGGAAAGACATGCTCATGCGTTGTTGCAGGTGCACCCGAATTTTACCACCGAGCAGTGGCGTAAAGTGCCCCCGCACAAATATCCAGAGGACACTGAGCTGCTTGTCGATGGCCTGCTAAAAGCCGGGTTAAGGTAACACGGCCGCACGGCTCTTGCCCGAGACAGGTGGCGCGGTCACTGCCGGAACCAGCGCTTGCGCCAGCCGCAATTCCCGCTGGTGCCGGTACTCCAGCGCGATCGCGCCCCAGATCAGACCGAGCAGCAGGTAGAGATGGCGCCAGTGGTCGATGTCGATGAAGGTGCCGAGCCCGATATTGCCGAGATAGGCGACATAGGCGCAAAGCAGATAAGGCTGCCACGGCCGGTCGCGCAGAAGGATGCGGAAGCCGGCGCCGATCGTCCATAGCGTCAGCGTCAGGAACGAGACGAAGCCGAGCCAGCCATAATCCATCAACGCCTTCAGCCAGATGTCGTGCGTGTCCTCGCCATAGATCGTGCCGAAGACCAGCGGGCCGATGCCGAACGGGTGCTCCATCGCCAGCTGGAAGCCGATCGAATAGCGGGCGAAGCGGCCGAGCCGCGCCGAATCGTAGCTCTGCTCAAGCTGCGCGCGCTGTGTGAACATGTCCGACACGCCGGGTAACTGCAGGATGACGATGAGGGCGATGACCAGCAGCGCCGCGGCAGCGATCGTCATCACCACCACGCGCAGCCGGAACTTGCCGCTGGCGCTCTGCAGGAAGAGGCAGGCGGTGAGCAGCACCGCCGACACGGCGAACATGCCCCAGGCGCCGCGCGAGAACGAGAAGAAGATGCCGGCGGTGATGATGAGCAGCGGCACCGCCAGAAGCGGCATCCGCGACACCGGACCGGTCAAGAGCAGATAGAGCAGGTAGGTGCCGGGCAGCACCAGGAACGGCCCGAACACGTTCGGATCCTGGAAGGCACCGGCGGCGCGGTCGTATTTGGTGAACATTTCCGCGCCCGGAAACGCATGAAAGTAACCGGCGATGCCGAGCAGCGACGTCGCCACCGCCGACACGACATAGGCGATGAAGATCAATCGGTAGAGGCTCGGCTGGACCGAGGTCACCGAGGCGAAGAACACTGCGCTGAAGGCCAGAAACAGCGAGACGGAGAGATAGAGCGGCGTGTTGGCGAGGTCCGCCATCTGCGTCATCGCGATCATGCCGCCGATGTTCATTGCCACCAGAAGCACCAGCAGGGGCACGATCGCGCGCGAGATCCGAAGCCCGAACAGCGCCCAGACCGCGATCAGCCCGGCCATGTAGATTTCATAGGGCGCCGGCTCGCTGATGACGAAGCCGGAAAGCAGGATGCCGACGCCGATCGCCGCCGACGCAATCAGCGAGATCAGCTTGGCGTTGACCGACCACGGCGGCAACTGGTTGACAGCCTGCGGCTGCAACTGGTTGACCGCCTGTGGCGGCAACTGGTTGACAGCCTGTGGCTGCAACTGGCTGACAGCCTGCGGCTGCAACTCATGGGCGACGGCGCTCAATAGGCGTTTTCCGTGTTGAGCAGGCGGATCGGCGTCAGGAACAGGATGCGCAGGTCGAACAGCATCGACCAGTTCTCGATGTAATAGAGGTCGTATTCGGTGCGCATGCGGATCTTTTCGTTGGTGTCCATCTCGCCGCGCCATCCATTGATCTGCGCCCAGCCGGTGACGCCGGGCTTGACCTTGTGGCGGGCGAAGTAGCCGTCGACCACCTCGTTGTAGAGAAGGTTGTGCGACTGCGCGGCGATGGCATGCGGGCGCGGCCCGACCAGCGAAAGCGAGCCGAGCAGCGAGTTGAAGAACTGCGGCAGCTCGTCGATCGAGGTCTTGCGGATGAAGCGGCCGACGCGGGTGACGCGCGGATCGTTCTTGGTCACCGTCTGCTTGGCGGTCGGATCGGACCGGTCGGTGAACATCGAGCGGAACTTGTAGACTTCGATGATCTCGTTGTTGAAGCCGTGCCGCTTCTGCTTGAACAGCACCGGACCGTTGCTGTCGAGTTTGATGGCGATCGCGGTGGCGAGCATCACCGGCGAGAAGACAATGATCCCGATGAGCGAGAAGACGATATCGAAGGCGCGCTTGGCGACCGAATCCCAGTCGTTGATCGGCTTGTCGAAGATGTCGAGCATCGGCACCGAGCCGATATAGGAATAGGCGCGCGGCCGGAACTGCAGCGCGTTGGAATGCGCGGAGAGCCGGATATCGACCGGCAAAACCCAGAGTTTCTTCAGAAGCTGCAGCACGCGCGATTCGGCGGTCAGCGGCAGCGACACGATCAGCATGTCGATACGCGCGATGCGGGCGAATTCGATGAGCTCGGAGATGGTGCCGAGCTTCGGGTAGCCGGCGACGATCGGCGGCGAGCGCTTGTCGTTGCGGTCGTCGAAGATGCCGCAGATGCGGATGTCGTTATAGGGCTGCTTCTCGACCGAGCGGATCAGCTGCTCGGCCGCCTTGCCGCCGCCGACAATGAGCGCGCGGCGCTCCATGCGGCCGTCGCGCGCCCAGCGCCGGATGAGGCTCGACATCACCAGTCTCAGGCCGAAGATCAGCGCGAAGCCGGCCACGAACCAGGTGCCGAACAACAGGCGCGAATAGTCTTCCGACGCTTTGATGGCGAAGGCGGTGAGCGCCATCAGCGCGAAGCTGCCGGCCCAGACCAGCAGCACCCGGCCGAAATTCGCGAGGGGGCGCATCAGCGCCGCGACCTGGTAGCAATCGGTCACGTCGAGCAGCACCACGGCCAGGAACGACGTCGCCGCGATCGCCAGCGGATACTGCCAGGCCAGATAGCTGAAGAAGCCGACATAGTAGAAATAGACGCCGAGCCCAGACAGGAACAGCATCGCGAACTCGACCATGCGCAGCACGCCGCTGACCATGATCGGCGACATCGTATCGCGCCGGTACTGCGAAGCGACCTGGCGCGCCACATCGTTGATGCCGCCAGGCTTTTCGCCGTCGGCGGGAGCATCGTAGTTGCGCACCGCATCCATGGAAAAGCGGTGCGCGGGGTCGATCTCATTCATGGGAACTGTCCGCGAGCTTCGCGCAACTGCATAGCAAAAGAGAGCTAAGAAAGCCTTGAAACAACCGGTGGTTTTGGAGTTGTTGTGGCTCGCGGCCTATTTGTTCAGTGCCGCGAAATAGGCCTTCTCGATATCGGCGGCCATGACGTCCGCGCCGAATCGGGCCTTCAGCTCATCGGCTTGCGGCATCAGTTTTCGATAGCCGTCGAAGTCGCTGAGCGCCGAGCCCATTTTGGCGGCGAGCTGGGATGCGTCGGGGCGGATCAGGGCAGGGGAGCCTTCGCCGAAGATTTCCGGAATGCCGCCGACAGCGGTCGCGATCATCGGCATGCCGGCGGCTAAAGCCTCGAGCACGATATAGGGCATCGCCTCCGCGCGGGACGGCACGACGATCATCTCGGCCAGCGTGAAAGCATCTCTTGCCGGCATCGGCGGCAGGAAGCGGACCTGGTTCTTGAGACTGAGCCGCTCGACCTGCGCGTGATAGCGCGGCAGGTCGTCGCCATCGCCGACCATCACGGCACTTAAGGGGCGTCCGAGCTCATTGCCGGCCAGGGCCAGCGCATCGATGAAGATATCGGGGCCCTTCAGGTCGCGCATCATGCCGACGTACAGGAAATCGGCGGCATTCGCCGCCGACGTCACCGGTTCGAATTCGGCGGCGCGCAGGCCGTTATAGACAAGCGTGTTGGGTATGGGCGGCTCGCCGACCTTGCGGCGATAGGTGTTGCGCTCGTAGTCGGAAACGAACAGCAGGCAATCGGTGAAGCGCGCCATGAAGCGCTCCAGGCCGAAGAACAGCTTCCCCATCGCCGTCGTTTCGTCATAGTGGAGGGAGCCGCCATGCGGCGAATAGAGGCGGGCAACGCGAAACCTTGATACCCGCAACAGTGAGCCGAACAGCCGGGCATAGGCGCCACCCTTGGCGCCGTGCCCGTGCAGCACGTCCGGCCGCAATTCCTGGATGATTCGATAGGTGCGCCAGGCCGAGGCGAGGTCGCCCGGCCCGACATGACGCTGCATCGGCGTGCGATGGATGCCGAGCGCGAGGCGGTCCTTCATCGCCTCGAACAAGCGCTCCTCATAGTCGCCACCGGTGGTCGAGTCGCAGACGATTCCCACCGCATGGCCGGCGGCGACCTGCGCCTCGGTCAGGTCGCGCACGTGCCGGAAGATTCCTCCGACAGGTGAGCGAAAGCAGTGCACGATCCTGAGGTTCACCGCCACGACGGGTTTTTCAGAACAGCCGTTCGCGGACGTAGACGGTGTCGCCGGGCAGGAGCGGATCGGATGTCAGCACCCGCCCGGTCATCACCTTGCCGTTGATGTCGCGGGTAATGTCGACGCTCCCCTGATTGGCGCGCGGCGTGAAGCCGCCGGCGATGGCGACCGCCTTTTGCACGGTGAGTCCCGGCACGTAGGAATACTGCCCGGCAGCGCCCACTTCGCCCATGACGAAGATCGGCCGGTAGCGGTCGATTTCGACCGAAACGTCGGGATCGCGCAGATAGCCTTGGCGCAGCTTGTCGGCGATCGCCTTTTCCAATTGCTGCGCGGTGTGGCCGCGCGCCGGCACCGCGCCGACCAGCGGAAAGGACAGATAGCCGGACTGGTCGACGCTGTAGGTGTTGGTCAACCCGTCCTGCTCGAACACCGTGACGCGGACGCGGTCGCCGGCGCCGAGTCGGTAGGGCTGATCGAGCACCTCGTGAAAGGCGGCGGGTGTCGGGCGGTAGCTCGAACAGCCGGTGAGCAGCGACAGGGCAAGCAAAGCGCGAAAGAGGGAAGCAGTGCTTTTCATGACCGGCCAGGAACCTTCTTCGCTCTTGCCGCAAGCCGCGGCACAACCCCAGGAAAGTGCGACCGTTATCATCCTGTTAGGGTTAATGGGCGGTAAAGGAGCTCGGTCCGGGAGACCGGAGATCGGTAAAAACCAAATTGTTCTATTGCTTTCGCGCAATCTTCTTTGAGTGCTATCTAATAAGCATTCATTCTGATCTTAACGGGTGAGTTACCATAGTTCTTTACGGTCCAGCCTCGACTCAAAGTTCGGAGCAGGATGCATGTCCGTCCAGTCAGCGGCCGCAGACGTCGATGTCGATCTGAGACAGCTTTTCGCGAGCCTTGCGAGGAACTGGCTGCGCATTGTTTTTGTGACGCTTCTGGTCGCCGGGCTGGCCTTCGCCTTCGCCTGGCTCGCGACGCCCTATTATAAGGCGACAGCCAAGCTGGAGATCGGCTCGCGCGAATCGGAATACACCCGGCCGCCGGGCACCAACGATGACGACAAGCCGATTCTCGACGAGCAGGGCGTGGCCACCCAGGTCCAGATCATTTCCTCGCCCGACATCCTCAAGCAGGTGGCGACCAAGCTCAACCTGGACAAGTTGCCGGAGTTCGACGAAACGCTGAAAATGTCGTCGCTCGGGCGTGTGCTTGTGCTCGTAGGCTTGAAAAGCGATCCCTTCGATATCCCGCCGGACGAGCGTGTGCTGAACGCCATGCACGACAAGCTCAATGTCTACGCCGTTGAAAAGACGCGCGCGATCGCGATCGAGTTCGCCTCGAAGGATCCCAAGCTTGCTGCAGCGGTCGCGAATGGCATTGCCGAGGCCTATATCGCCTCGAAGGGCGACGCCAAGCTCGAATCGAACGCCGCCGCGACCAACTTTCTGGCGCCCGAAATCGCCGATCTGCAGAATCGTGTGAGGGATGCCGAGGCCAAGGTCGCGGCGTTCCGCGCCCAGTCCGACCTGCTGATGGGCGGCAACAATTCGGTGCTTCCGACCCAGCAGCTCTCTGAGCTGTCGAGCGAATTGTCGCGTGTGCGCGCCAGCCGCGCCGCGGCTGAGGCGAGTGCCGAGAGCGTGCGCCGGGCGCTGCAGAATGGCGGTTCGCTGGACAGCGTGCCGGAAGTCCTGTCTTCCGAGTTAATCCAGCGTCTGCGCGAGCGTCAGGTGGAGCTGAGGGCCAATATCGCCGATCTTTCCACAACCCTGCTCGACAACCATCCGCGCATCCGGGCGCTGAAGTCGCAGCTTGCCGACCTCGACGGCCAGATTCGCAATGAGGCGCAAAAGATCATCCGGGGGCTGTCGGCCCAGGCTCAGACGGCGAAGGCCCGCGAGGATCAGCTGATCGCGGACGTCAACACCTTGAAGGCCGCGTCAGCGCGCGCCGGCGAGCAGCAGGTGCAGCTGGATGCCTTGCAGCGCGACGCGAACGTTCAGCGCCAACAGCTTGAATCCTATATGGCAAGTTACAATGCGGTAGCCTCGCGCAAGGATCGCAGATACTCGCCTGTGGCGGCGAGCCTGATCGCGCAGGCCCAGGTGCCGTCGCAACCTTATTTCCCGAAGATCGGGCCGATCACCGGGGCCGCCGCCGCCGCTTCGCTGCTGCTGATGGCGATCGGCACGCTGCTTGGCGAGCTGTTCTCGGGCCGCGCCATGCGTCCGTCCGCCGGCGCCCGTTTCACCGATATCGAGCAGGTGGCGATGCCTGCGGCTCGCACCGAGCCGGTTGTAGCCGAAATCGAGGACGACCACGGTCCTTTCGCGCCCTATGAGGCGGCCATGGCCAGCGAGCGACGGCCGGAGAGGCAGCCGCCGATCGCGCAGAATGAGACATTTGAAGCCGACACCGTTGCGGCAGGGCAACCAATGCCCGAGCCGGAACCCAAACCGGGTCCGTCCAGGCTCGGCGAGATCGACGTCGACAAGGCTGCCGAGAAGCTGATCGCTTCCGGCGCGGCGCGTGCGATCTTCGTGTCGCCGGAAGGCGACGAAGCGGCCGCGTCCGCCGTGCTCGTGGCGCGTGAAGTATCCGACGCCGGCCTGCGCGTGCTGCTGCTTGACCTCACGGCATCGGGCGCCGCATCGCGGCCGATGCTGGATTCGAGCCTTTTCCCGGGCATCACCAATCTGCTTGCTTCCGAAGCGCAGTTCAGCGACGTCATCCACCCCGATCTTTATTCGGATGCGCATGTCATTCCGGTCGGCACCGCCGACCCTGTCCGCGCCATGCGCGCCGCTGACCGGCTGCCCATCATCATGCAGTCGCTGACCACGGCCTACGATCTCGTCGTGGTCGAATGCGGTCCGGCCGACGCGCAAGGCATCGGCCGCCTGGTCGGCGACGGCACCGAAGTCTTCCTGTCCATGCTGGAAGCCGACGACCAGGTGACGCAGGCCGCGGTCAAGCTGATCGAGAACGGCTATCCGGACGTCACGCTGGTCACGCCGGTCGGCCATGAGCCGGGAGATCCATTGCCCGGACGCCGGTCGGCTGCATAAGGCTGCGGGCCAATAGGGCTGTTCTGCACGCTTACGAACGCCTCGAGATGCTGGGAGCAGAGGCCGGGACCGCGACGTATCGAGCACGGTTCAGTGGATGCGGGGCATGATAATCCTCGGGCTACAGGACCGGCCCGGGCATTCTCGGCGGCTCCCGCACTTTACATCGGCGGCAAAGCACCTAGTTCTGATGTTTCGCGCTACGCACCTTCATGCGTGGATGATCGACAGCGGGACCGTGAACCCTAGGCCGGCCCCCCAAACTCCCAAAAGGATGGCTGTTATGACACAGGCCAAGAACGGCGACACTGTACGCATCAACTACACCGGGCGTCTGGTCGACGGCACCCAATTCGATTCTTCCGGCGGTGAACCGTTGCAGTTTACACTGGGTGAAGGACAGGTAATTCCTGGTCTCGAAACGCATGTGGAGGGCATGGAAGTCGGCACGAAAAGCACCGTCACCGTTCCCGCCGACGATGCCTATGGCCCCCATCACCCCGAAGCGGTGGTAACCATCGACCGCGCCAGCGTGCCGGCAAACATCAACGTCGATGTTGGCGCCCGATTGCAGGCTCGCAGCCGCGAGGGCCGTCCCATGCAAGTGACGGTCATCGGCGTGGACGACGCCAGCGTCAAGCTCGACGGCAATCATCCGTTGGCCGGAAAGGACCTGGTGTTCGACGTTGAACTGGTCGAGATCGTTCAGGCGGCGTAGTCTGGGTCGCAGTTAAGTGCGCTGCCAAGAATCTTGCCGTTGAGCACGACGATTCCGTTGACCTCTGGAAAAGGCTTCCCGCATGGCCCTTCGGCGAAGGATCAAAGGGACCGCGCATATCAAGGCGCGCGATCGGTCAAGGCGTTGGCCCCTTCCTGCCCGGCGCAATGCGCGCAGCAATAGATGACATCGCCCTGCTCGACGCCATGCCCCATGATCCGTACCCTGCAATGCGGGCAGGTCGGCGCAAGCTTCTGGACAGCGCACTCGAAGCTGTCAAACGTGTAGGTTTGCCCGCCCAGGCTCACCAGGAATGCCTTGTCATAGTCGTTGCCGCACTGGTCGCACTTAGCCATAGCCATATCTCCTTCCGAGTGCGAAAACCTCTCGGCACTCGATAGGTTCCGTCGGGTCCTCTGGGTCTCGGCCCGTTTGCCCGCATCGCCTGGGGCGCGACGGCGATTGTGCGACTCTTGCCAGCCTAGAGCGTTTCACCGTTTCACGGAAACGGCGAACCGCTCTATCTCTTTGTTTTTACGCAATTCCGGACGGAAAACCGCTCACACTTTTCCTGGAATTGCTCTAGCTGTCGTCCTCGACCGCGGCGGGCGCCGCCTGTCCGGCAGCCTTGCGGCGCAGCATCTTGGTCAGCTTCCAGACCGTCGGGTTGTTCTTGATGAAGGCCTTCGCGCGCGCGCCTTGCCGCATCGTCGTCGCCAATGCGCGGCCTTTAAGTGTCAGCGGCGCAAGCACCTCGAAATGCTGGACCTCGATGTCGCACCAGAGCCGCTTGTAAGGCTCGTCGCCGACCGAGAAGTCATACACATCGAAGCCGAGCTCGCAGGCTTCCTGGATGTTGTCGAAGAACAGGAAGTCGCCCGGGCTGGTGGACGAGAGATCGTCCTCGGCGATAGCGCCGAACTCGCAGATCAGCCGCTTGCCGGACCGGCTGGAGCCGGTCACCGCGCGCAGCTTGCCCGCCACGTCCAAGCCGTGCAGCAGGAAGGGCGGCTTTTCCTCGGCCAGCGCATCGGCGAAAAGCGCCCGGAAGAAGTCGCGTACTTGCCTGTCGCCGAAGACATTGGCGATGCCCATCTTGGCGAAACGCACCTCCTTCATCTCGAGGAAGGCATCGAGCAGCTTATCGACCTCCTCGCGGGTGCGGGCCTCGATGCGGCGGAAGGCGCCGACAGCCTCGAACTTGCGCGTCTGCGAGCGGTGCTTCTTGCGTTTGCGCTTGCCGCTCGCGCGCGACAGCAGCGCGTCGAACCCGCCGTCGAGATCGACCGCAAGCGCAAGGTTCGGACTTGGAAAGCCGGGCAGCGCGGCCAGCGGGTTGGCGACGCCGTCGAGGTCTGGCAGCAGCCTTTCCAGCGAGATCAGGTCGATATCCGGCCGCGCCCGCGCGATTGCCTGGAACATCGAGCGGATTGCCCGGCCGTCGATAGCAGGCAGGAAACGCGGGTCGGCGGCGACGAAATTGCCGTTGGCGTGGCGCCCGCCGGCGAAACGGGCAACATTGAACGGGCCGCTTCGCACGATCTCCAGGGCCAGCGACAGCGCCGGGCGGCCATCGCTGGAGAGCGTCGCGACAACCATGTCGGCGCCGGTCGCGGCCGCCCAGTTGCTCACCCAGGATGCGCTTTGCGCCGGCGCGAACAGCGCCGAGGCGCAGAATTGCACGTAGTCGGCAACGCCGGTGCCGTCGCTTGCGGTCGCAGTCCACCGGTCCTGGTCGGCTAGCACCGGGCGCGCGGAAGCCTCATTGGCCGCGACCCGATTGCCGTCAAATGACGCGGTGGCGTCAACCATCCCTCAATCCTTAAGACGTATTGGTTGCAACCTGGGGTTCGCATGGGCGAATGTCGTGCTTGAATAAGCCTAGGCGCAAAAGGTGAAGGAATGATCGACGGGGGCGATGCAATCCGGAAACTGGCGCTGAACCTTGCCCGCTACTCCGGCCTTGCGCCTCTGGCGCGGCCGTTTGTCGGCGGCATCGGCGCTATCCTGATGCTGCACCGCGTCACCGCGGCACCGGAGAAGCCGAACAGCGTCAATCGGCATCTGAACATCGCTCCCACTTTCCTCGACAGGCTGATCTCGGACATGAAGGGGCGTGGTTATGCCTTTGTTTCCCTTGATGAAGCGATCGAACGCATCAAGACGGGCGGGAAAGGCGGCCAGTTCGCCACGATCACTGCCGACGACGCCTATCGCGACAACATGACCGAGGCTCTTCCGATCCTGGAAAAACACGGCGCGCCGATCGCCATCTACGTCGCCCCGGGCCTGATCGACGGCGCCGTCGATCTCTGGTGGGACGTGATCGAGGACATCGTCGACACCAGCTCGCGCCTGACGCTGACGATGGCGGGCAAGTCGACGACGATCGATTGCTCGACACAGGGCCGAAAGATCCAGGCCGTCGCGCGGCTGAACGCCTGGCTGACCTTGGAAGTCCCCGAGGAGGAGCAGGGCGCAGCGCTGCGCGAGCTCGCCCGTTCGACTGGGTTCAAAATCGGCTCGGGCCGCCCATGCACGTTGATGAACTGGGATGAGCTTCGCATCATGGCCGCGCACCCGTTGGTGACCATCGGTGCGCACACCGTCAACCATCGGAACTTGAAGCGGCTGTCCGAGGCCGATGCGCGCCATGAGATCGGCGATGTCCGCCGCATCCTCAAGGAAAAGCTTGGCGAGGAGCCGCGTCATCTGGCTTATCCTTACGGCTATGCCAGCGCCGTCGATTGCCGCGAGGTGGGCTTCGCCCGCGATGCAGGCTATGCCTCGGCGGTGACCACGCGGCATGGAGTGCTGCGCCCCGAGCATGCCGGCTTCCTGCACGCGCTGCCGCGCATCTCCGTCAATGGCCGCTATCAGAGCCTTGCGCATATCCGCACGATGCTGTCCGGCATCACGACGCCGCTGGCCAATGCGGGCAAGATGGTCGTTACGGTCTAGGCCTGCCTAGCGCTTGCCTGACGCCGGTTAGGATCAGCCCTTCGGGCGCGGCTCGATGATCAGCCATTTGATGATGGCCATGGCCGGCAGGACCCAGAGAAAGCCGCTGAGCAGGAAGAACAGGAGATGCGCCGTGGGCCCGTATTCGGCGAGCCTGGTGACCGCGATGGCGGAGGCGATCAGCGCGTAGAAGACGACCAGCGCCACCAGCAATATAGTTCCGATCAGCTTTTTCAGGCGAATGGGCATGTTGCGGTTCCGTTGACTCGCCCCGCTTAGGCCGAATGACAAGAGGGCGCAACCGTCGCGGCCCGGCGCGACGGCGTGCCGCGCTGTCCAGTCTTGCCAGTTGAGCGGCCTTGGTCCACCAATCGCGCGTTTCAACCGCCGGGAAAGCGAAATGGCTGCCATCACCGCCACGGCTCCCTATGCCGCACGCGACCGCGATCTCCACAACCGCGCTTTGGTGCGCGGTTGGCTCTACGTCGTGCTGCTGGTGCTGGTCGCGCTGGTGCTGGTCGGCGGTTCCACGCGTCTCACCGGCTCGGGGCTGTCGATCACCGAGTGGCAGCCGATCCACGGCGTCATCCCGCCGCTCAACGACGCCGAATGGCAGGAAGAGTTCCAGCGCTACCAGCAGATCCCGCAATATGCCGAGATCAACAAGGGCATGAGCGTCGAGGATTTCAAATCGATCTTCTGGTGGGAGTGGGCGCACCGCATCCTGGCGCGCAGCGTCGGGGTGGTCTTTGCCTTGCCGCTGCTGTTCTTCTGGGCGACGCGCCGCATCGAACGCGGCCTCGGGCTGAAGCTCCTCGGCATCCTTCTGCTCGGCGGACTGCAAGGCGCCATCGGCTGGTGGATGGTAGCTTCGGGCCTAGTCGACCGCGTCTCGGTCAGCCAATACCGGCTGGCGACGCATCTGACGCTTGCCGCGCTGATCTTCACGGCGACAATGGTGGTGGCGCGCGGCCTGGCGCCGCATTCCGAGCCGGCCGCCGACCGGTCGACGCAGCGGCTCGCCGGCGTCATCGTGCTGCTGACGCTGATCCAGATCTATCTCGGCGGGCTGGTCGCGGGGCTGCACGCGGGCCTTTCCTACAACACATGGCCGCTGATGGATGGAAAGGTGATCCCCTCCGATCTGCTTCTTCTGAAGCCCGCCTGGCTGAACTTCTTTGAAAACCCGAAGACGGTGCAGTTCGTCCATCGGCTGGGCGCCTATGCGATCTTTGTCGTGGCGCTCTGGCATATGATCGCGACGTGGCGGCGCCAGCCCGGCACCACCCATGCCCGCCGGGCCACGCTTCTGTTCGCGCTGGTGGTCGTCCAGGCCTCGATCGGCATCGGCACGCTATTGATGCAGGTGCCGCTGCACATGGCGTTGACGCATCAGACGATCGCGCTTGTGTTGCTTGGCTTCGCTGCCGCGCATTGGCGCGGCACCAAGGGCGCCTATCCGCTGCCGACCGATATACGCGTCAGAGGCTGAGGCGAACCTTGCGGATCGCCTCGGCGGCAGCAAGCTCCAGGTTTACGACCGCTCAGTGCTTGATGCCGAGCATCAGGTCGAGGTTCTGCACCGCGGCGCCCGACGCGCCCTTGCCGAGATTGTCGTAGACGGCCATCAGCAGCGCCTGCGCCCTCTCGTCATTGGCGAACACATAGACCTTCATCCGGTTGGTGCCGTTATAGATCTCCGGATCGATCTCCGGGATGCGCTCCATATGGGTGTAGGGCGCGACCTCGACTACGCCGCCATCGATCGACGCATAGTGGTCGGCAATCGCCGCGTGAAGCTCGGCGCCGGTCGGCACCCGGTCGAGACCGCCGAGCTGCAGCGGCACCACGGTGATCATGCCCTGCGCGAAATTGCCCACGGCCGGCTGCATGATCGGGTCGTGCGACAGCTTTGCATAGGTGCGGAGTTCTGGCACATGCTTGTGCTGCAGCGTCAGCCCGTAGGGCAGGAACTCGGGCGCGTCCTCGCCTTTTCCGACATAGTCCTCGATCATCGGCCGGCCGCCGCCTGAATAGCCGGAAATGCCGTTGACGGTCACCGGGAAGTCGGCAGGCAGCAGGGCGGCCGCAACCAGCGGCCGCAGCGTCGCGATCGGCCCTTGCGGCCAGCAGCCCGGATTGGCGACGCGTCGCGCGCTGCCGATCTTCTTCGCCTGGTCCTTGTCCATTTCGGCGAAGCCATACTCCCACCCCTCGGCCACGCGATGCGCGGTCGAGGCGTCGATCACCTTGGTTGTATCGTTCGCAATCAGCGACACGCTTTCCTTGGCCGCCGCATCCGGCAGGCAAAGGATCGCGACATCGGCCGCGTTGAGGAACTCGGCGCGGGCGGCAGTCTCCTTGCGGCGTTCCGTCGGGATGGAGATGATCTCCAGGTCGCCACGGTCGGCCAGCAGCGCCCTAATCTGCAGGCCTGTCGTGCCGTGTTCGCCGTCAATGAAGATTTTCGGTTTCATCGCTTGCCAAATTCCTCGCGATTCCAATGTCATATGCCGTAGGCGTGATTTGCCGCGGCATGATTGCCGTTGCTCAGTTCGTCGAGCCGCGCCTTTCGCTCCGCCAGCAGACCGAGATAATGCATGGCGATGATCGATCCGGCGATTGCCGTTATATCGGCATGATCATAGGCCGGCGCAACCTCCACGATGTCGGCCCCGACGATGTCGATCTGGCCGAGTTGGCGCAGCGTCGACAGCATCTTGGCCGAGGAGGGGCCGCCTGCCACCGGTGTGCCGGTGCCGGGCGCGAAGGCCGGGTCGAGACAGTCGATGTCAAAGGTGAGATAAGTCTTCTTGCCACCGGTGCGCTCGACGATCGCATAGGCGATGTCGGAGGCGCGCATCTCCTCGACCTCATGGCCGTAGAGGATCTTGATGCCGAACGTGTCGGGCGCATGCGTGCGGATGCCGACCTGGATCGAGCGATCGGGGTCGATGATGCCCTCCCTCACCGCGCGGGCGACGAAGGAGCCATGATCGATGCGCTTGCCGTCGTCGGGCCAGGTGTCCTGATGCGCGTCGAACTGCACCAGCGCAAGCGGCCCGTGGATCGCGGCATGCGCCTTGAGCAGCGGCCAGGTGACGAAATGGTCGCCGCCCAGCGTCAAAAGGAACGCGCCTGATTTCAGGATTTTGGCCGCCTCGCGCTCGATCGTGCCGGGAGTCTTCTGGTGATTGCCGCTGTCGAGCAGGCAATCGCCATAGTCCACCACTGAAAGATGCTCGAAGAGGTCGCGCGAGAATGGATATTGCGGATCGTTGTCGAGGATCGCCGAGGCGCGGCGGATCGCCTGCGGTCCGAAGCGGGCGCCGGGCCGGTTGGTGACGGCGGCGTCGAAGGGAATGCCCCACACGACCGCGTCCGCGCCCTTCACGTCTTTCGTATATTTGCGCCGCATGAACGACAGCGCGCCGGCATAGGTCGGCTCGAACGACGCGCCCGTCTTGGAGCGGGCGATGAAGGCATGGTCGATCTCATTGTTCGCCATTAGGAATCCTCGGTTTCGTCGGGGCAGCCACAACTACAGAACCGGCACGCAACATGCCAGTCACAGCTTGCGGAAACGAAGCTGCGCTCGGCGAGTGCCACGGCAACACAGGACCTGTATCATTATGGCTGAGACCGCCTTGCTTAATCTTGCATCCGCGCCCGCCGCGACCCGTGTCGGCACGACGGCCGGAGAGCGTTTCCTGGTGCTGGATTCCTGGCGCGGCATCTGCGCGCTGCTGGTGGCGCTGTTCCACTTCCCGACCTCCTCGATAGTGTCGCAGAGCGCCTTTGTCGGCGGCTCTTACCTGTTCGTCGATTTCTTCTTCGTGCTCTCCGGCTTCGTCATTGCCAGCGCCTATGGCGGGCGGCTCGCCGGGCAGGACGACCTTGCACGGTTCGCGCTCGTGCGTTTCGGCCGCATCTATCCGCTGCATCTCCTGATGCTCGCCGCCTTCGCCGGCTTCGAGGCGCTGCGGCTCGTGCTGCCGGCGCTTCACGGAACGGGCCCGGCGCCCTTCACCGCAGGCTTCGACCTGAAGAGCCTGGTCGCCAACCTTTTCCTTCTGCAGGGCATGGGTGTTGAGGATCATCTGAGCTGGAACGCGCCGAGCTGGAGCATCTCGGCCGAGTTCTTCACCTATCTGCTTTTCGCCGCCGTCGTGCTCACCGCCGGCCAGCGTGCCTGGATATGGCTCGTCGCCGCAGCCGTGACGGCGCCGCTTTTCCTGCTCGCGGTCTCGACGCGCCATATGGACGTGTCCTTCGATTTCGGCTTCATCCGCTGTCTTTACGGCTTCTCGCTCGGCGCGCTGCTTGCCTGGTTTCAGCACGATTCCATTGCAGAGGCGCGACAGGCGCTGAGCGGCGGGGCAGGGCGCCTCGCCTGGACGCTGGCCGAGCTGGCGATGATCGTCGTGATCGCGCTGTTCGTTTCGGTGGCGGGAACGAATGACGCCGGCATTGCCGCACCGGTCGTCTTCGCGCTGGCGCTTTATCTCTTTGCCCATGAGGGCGGGTGGGTCAGCTTGGCCTTGCGCAGCCGGCCGATGCTGCTGCTCGGCTCGCTCTCCTATTCGATCTACATGGTCCATATCTTCGTCCAGGCCCGCATGATCAATGTCGGCGGCCTGATCGAACGCAAGCTTGGGCTCGGCATAGTCGGCGACCTGATGCTGCGCGGCGACCATGCGACCGGCTTCGGCACCGGCTCGCCCTGGATCGGCTTCGCGGCTTTGGCCGCGATGTTGATCGCCGTCATCGCCGCGTCATGGTTCACATGGCGCTTCGTCGAAATGCCGGCGCTGGCCTGGTTCCGCCGCCTTTCCAAGCGGATTTGATCCAAAAACTAGCCGGCTTCGTTCACTGCGCTGTCATGGGCATCGCCTAACCGGGTCCCAACCCGGAACGGAGCGATTCCCCGATGCGAACACTCTGGCTGAGCCTTGCCTTTTCCGCCGCCCTTGCCACCGTTGCGGGGCAAAGCTTAGCCGGTGAAAGCCGGGCCAGCCAGATTCTCGACCGCTTCGAGCATGCCAACCAGTGGCGTGACCATGTGATGATCGCCGCGCATCGCGCCGGCAGCATGCAGGCCGGCAAGACGCTTTACGCCGAGAATTCGCTGGCCGCGGTCGAGGGCTCGATCGCGATCGGCGCCGAGATCGTCGAGGTCGACGTCCGGCGCGCGAAAGACGGCGAGTTCGTCATCATGCATGACAGCTGGCTCGACCGCACGACCACGTGCAAGGGCGAGGTGGTGAAATACACGCTGGCCGAGCTTAAGAAATGCCGGCTGGTCGTCGAGGGCACGGGCGCCGTCACCAAAGAGACTGTATCGACACTGCGCGAGATGCTGCTGACGACCAGGGACCGGATCCTGATCAATCTCGACAACAAGCTGGAGGTGACCGACCTGCCTAGCATGGTCGCGGAGGCGCGCGATCTCGGCATGGCCGATCAGGTGATCGTCAAGGAGAATCTCTGGAACCGGCAGCGCATCGATGCCGCGAGCGCGGCGATTACCCAGGCCGGTGGCGGCTTCCAGTTCATGCCGATCCTTGCCGACGACGCCGTGCATGATGCAGTTTTCGCCAGCGAGGTCGACAAGGCCTTCGCGCCGCGCGCCGTCGAATTGATCACTTGGCGCAACGGCGCCGAGACGCTGACATCGACCGGCGGACCGCTGTTCAGCACCCGCATGCGGGCGGAAGCGGCGCGGGGCGACTGGCACCTCTGGGCCGACACCTACGCCGTCGTCAACAAGCCGGGCGGCTTCCTCGCCGGCGGTCGCGGCGACGAGCTTGCCGTCGCCGCCAGCCTGCCGCGCGAAGCCTGGGGTTTCTGGGTCGACCGCGGCGCCACCATCATCCAGACCGACGAGCCGAAGGCGGCAATCGCGTGGCTGACGGCCAATGGTTATCGCGTGCCTTACACGACGGACATCAAGCAGGCTGAGCCGGCGCATACGGCGAGCATCAATTAGAGCGCGGCGCTGGAGCGAATAATCTCCCCCCTTAAGGGGGAGATGCCCGGCAGGGCAGAGGGGGGGGCGCTGACCCGCCGGCATCTCAGCTTACAGCAATACGCTTTTCGTCAGTTGTGGCCCTTCGCAGGTAACGGAGATTAGCGTTCCTTCGCGCCCCCCTCTGGCCTGCCGGCCATCTCCCCCACAAGGGGGGAGATCAGCTAATCGTCCATCACGCCGCCTTCGCCACGCCTTTCAACTCGCCGAGCACATCCCCCGACAGCTCGAGCTCCGCCGCCGCCAGATTCTCGCGCAGATGCTCGACCGACGACGTGCCCGGGATCAAGAGGATGTTCGGCGAACGCTGCAGCAGCCACGCCAGCGCCACCTGCATCGGCGTCGCTCCAAGCCGTTCCGCCACCCTCGACAGGGTCAAGGACTGCAGTGGACTGAACCCGCCGAGCGGAAAGAACGGCACATAAGCGATGCCGTCGCGCGCGAGCTCATCGATCAGCGCGTCATCGTTTCGGTGCGCGAGGTTGTACTGGTTCTGCACGCAGACGATCTCGCAGATCTTGCGGCCTTCCGCGATCTGCGCGCGGGTTACGTTGCTCAAGCCGATATGGCGTACCAGGCCTTTGCGCTGAAGCTCGGCAAGCTTGGTGACCTGCGCCTCGATGGAGCCCTCCGCTGGGCCGTGCACCCCGAACATGATGCGCAGATTGACGACGTCCATCACCTCGAGGCCAAGGTTGCGAAGATTATCGTGCACGGCCTGTTCGAGCTCATCAGCTGTAAAAGCCGGCAGCCAGGAGCCGTCTTCCCCACGACGGGCGCCGATCTTGGTGACGATGGTGAGGTCGTCGGGGTAGGGCGATAGCGCCTCCCGGATCAGCTTGTTGGTGACGTACGGACCGTAGTAGTCGCTGGTGTCGATATGGTTCACGCCTTGCGCTATCGCTTCGCGCAGTACGGCGATGGCCGCGCCCTGGTCCTTCGGCGGACCGTACACGCCTTTGCCCGCCAGCTGCATGGCGCCATAGCCGAGCCGATGCACCGAGCGGTCGCCGAGTTTATAAGTACCGGATTTGTCTACACTGGACATTGTTGCTCTCCTTCGCTGTCGGCGAGGGAGATAAGGGATGGCTGCTGTCCTGATAACCGGGTATAACCAGCACGACCTGTGCGGAAATAAGAACAATGGCGGCTGATCTCAACGACCTCCAGGCATTCATGGCCGTCGCTCGCGCCGGCGGCTTTCGCGAAGCGGCCCGCGTGACTGCAGGCAGCGCGTCAGTGCTCAGCGAAGCTGTCCGTCGTCTGGAAACCCAGCTTGGTGTGCGGCTCTTCAATCGTACCACACGCAGTGTTGCGTTGACCGAGGCAGGCGCCAGCCTGCTGGCGCGTCTTGGCCCCGCGCTGGGTGAGGTGGAGGCCGCGCTCGATGTGGTGAACGGCTTTCGTGACCGGCCTGCCGGCACCTTGCGTCTCAACGTGCCGATAAGCGCCTCGCGGCTGGTGCTGCCGAAGATCGTTCCGGGATTTCTCGCTGCATATCCGGCCATCCGGCTGGAGGTGATCGCGGAGGAGAACTTTGTCGACCTGCTGGTGGCCGGCTGCGATGCGGGCATCCGCTATGACGAACGGCTGGAGCAGGACATGATTGCTGTGCCGATCGGGCCGCGCACGCAGCGTTTCACCACCTCGGCCGCGCCAGCCTATCTCGATCGGCACGGCCGGCCGCAACACCCGCGTGACCTGCTTGGGCACGCGTGCGTGCGCGGTCGCTTTCCCAGCGGGGTCATGACGCCCTGGGAATTCGAGCGCGACGGCGAGGTGGTGCGGGTCGATACCACGGGGCCGTTGGTCGTCAGCATCGGCGGCGGCGTCGATCTCGCCATCGATGCGGCGATCGCCGGCGTCGGCATGCTTTGGCTCTTCGAGGACTGGGTGCGCCCGTATTTCGACAGCGGCATCCTGGAACCTGTGCTCGAGCCGTGGTGGCAAAGCTTCTCGGGGCCGTTTCTCTACTATCCCGGGCGGCGGCTGGTGCCGGCGCCGCTGCGCGCCTTTATCGACTACATCAAGACGCCGATAGGGCACTGGTAGCAGAAAAAAAAAAGACCGCCCGGAGGCGGCCTTTTCGAAATGCTTGGACTTCGCGGCGCTTAGCGCTTCGAGAACTTGCCCCCAAGCGCTCCTTAGCGCTTGGAAAACTGGAAAGAGCGGCGGGCCTTCGCCTTGCCGTACTTCTTGCGCTCGACCACGCGGCTGTCGCGGGTCAGGAAGCCGCCCTTCTTGAGCACCGGGCGCAGGCCCGGCTCGTAATAGGTCAGCGCCTTGGAGATGCCGTGACGCACCGCACCGGCCTGGCCGGAGAGGCCGCCGCCGATGACGGTGGCGACGATGTCGTATTGACCGGCGCGGTTGGCCGCGACGATCGGCTGGTTGAGGATCATCTGCAGCACCGGACGCGCGAAATAGCTCGCGAATTCCTTGTCGTTGACGGTTATCTTGCCGGAGCCCGGCTTCACCCAGACGCGCGCGATGGCGTTCTTGCGCTTGCCGGTGGCATAGGCGCGGCCCGACTTGTCGAGCTTCTGGACATGCACGGGCGCGGCCGGCTGCGCGGCGATGGTGCCGAGTTCTGCGAGCGAGGAAAGCTCAGCCATTACGAAGCCCTCTTGTTCTTGGAGTTCAGCTTGGCCACGTCGAGCGTGACGGGCTGCTGGGCGGTGTGCGGATGCTCGGCGCCTGCATAGACGCGGAGATTCTTCATCTGGCGGCGGCCGAGCGGGCCGCGCGGGATCATGCGCTCGACGGCCTTCTCGACGACACGCTCGGGGAAACGGCCCTCGAGCAGCTGGCGCGCGGTGCGCTCCTTGATGCCGCCGGGGTGGCCGGTGTGCCAGTAATAAACCTTGTCGGTGTACTTCTTGCCGGTGAACACCACCTTGTCGGCATTGATGACGATGACATTGTCGCCGTCATCGACATGCGGGGTGAAGGTGGGCTTGTGCTTGCCGCGCAGATGGTTGGCGATGACGGTGGCCAGACGACCGACGACGAGACCTTCGGCGTCGATCAGCACCCACTTCTTCACCACATCCGCAGGCTTCTGCGAAAAGGTAGCCATGTTTTGCTCTCGGGTTTGACCTTTCCCGTCCAGGAGGGACAGGAGAAGGCGTTTCTTGTTGCTTGGATTGACGGGATGACCGGAGCCGCTCCGCCAATAACAAAACGGCGGCCTTTGCGGGCCGCTGCTTCGGGTGGGCTTATAGGCGAGGGTGTTTGGTGCGTCAAGGTAACGGAAAACGAGTTCGTCCAATAAAATGTGGCAAAAACAATGGATTAGAGGAAAGGTATTATTTTACCACACGATAAAATCGGCGCTGACGGTCCCCGCTAGTTCCCCGACATAGGGATTTTGAAAGGTTTGCGGGTTTGTCTTGGCGTAAGATTTTCCACTCATTTCCGTGTAATCAGCGCAAACGCCGCCCCAACGTCGTCATTCTATGGCGGAGCAAGGAGCGAAGCGACGCGGCGCAGACCATAGAATCCATGCCGCGACTTGGAAGCGCCGCCACGGTGCAGAATTCTGCTCCGTTGCACCCCTTGGCGAAGGTAATGGCATGGATTCCAGGGTCTTCGCGACGGAGCTTCGCTCCTGCTCCGCCCTGGAATGACGATCGCGATGGGGCGTTTCGGCCAATCTCCAACGCGTGCCACCTGCCAACGCAAAACAGAGTTGACCGAAGCCGACCGGTCAAAATCCTTGTGCAGTGCCGCTAGTGTTTGGCTTCGATTTCCTTGCGGGCAGCGCTCGAGAGAAATGCAGATCTGGTAATACCGCGCTCGCGCGGCGGCATCGATCGCGCGCAGGACACCGCGTTCGAACGTCACGTTCGCCCTGACCACGGCGCTGTCATTGTCGATCAGCGGCACCGAGACCAAGTAAGCTCCTTCCGACAGCGCAGCACGGATTTCGGGAAGCGACACGATCGCCTCGTGGCTGGAGGGCTCAGGCACGGACATGTCCTCGGCCCAAAGCTGCAGAGCTTCGACCGCATTCGGCACGATATCTTCCGGCACGTCCGCAGCCGAAAAGCAGCCCGGAATGTCGGGGAAGCGAACACCAAACGCGCTGTCGGCATCCTTTTCAACCAGGGCGAAGTAATTCTTCATTGCAGTCTCCCGATTGCGCGCACGATTTAAGTCACTCGAATCCGGCCTGCCTGCTTGGCGATCGCGCGAGCGGTGCCGACTGGTAGGTCTTTCTCCGGGTGCGGAACGACAAGCACTATGGTGCCTTTGCGGAATTTGTGATGCGAGCCCCAGACTGAGATCAGTTCGAAGCCGTCGTCCCTCAGCCGCTTTAATGATGCGGCAACTGTCACGCTCGATCAAATGCCAACCTATGCGCATCCGTTGCGGCATCAACCTGGGGAGTACTTCCTCGGGATCGAATAGGTCCCAGTGGCGTGCGCGACGGTATGTCCGTCCGGGCCGGCGACGATGTCGATGTCGAACACCATTAGGCTCTTGCCGAGCTTCAGGATGCGGCAATGGCCGTCGATCGGACCGGCTTCGGCCTTGCGCATGAAATTGATGTCGAGGTTGACCGTCACCGAAAGCGCGTCCGGGCCGGCATGGCTAAGCACGCAGACATAGCCGCCGATGTCGGCCAGCGTGAACAGCGCCGGACCGGACACCGTGCCGCCGGGCCGCAGATGCCGCTCGTCGGCGTTCAGCCGCACCGTGCAGCCGCCCGGAAACACGTCGATCGCCTCATAGGAGGTGAAATTGTCGTTGAGCTGCGGATAGACGCTTGCCATCAGTGCATTGACTTCCGCCGCGTTGAGCATTGGCTTCAGATCGCTTTGGGCGGGCATGGCGGCGTCCTATATGAATGAGCAGTTCCGGGCGGTGCGCCTGGACCAAACGGTGCGACGGAGAAAACACGTCTCGCGGCTGTTCTTCAACCGGCAGCGTGCTAGTTCTGTTGCTCCATAAGCGCGAGGTTTTTGAAAGTGGCCGAAGTCGTCGCCATCAAGCCCGCCGTCGCCGACGGCCCCGTTCTTGTCAGCCAGGACAAGGACATCTTGCGCCTCACGATCGCCAGCCCGCCGGCCAATGCGCTGTCGCTGGCGACGATGGCGGCGCTGCAGGCCGAATTCGATCGCGTTAAGACCGACAAGTCCGTGCGCGTCATCATCCTGGCGGCGTCGGGAAAAGTGTTCTGTGCCGGCCATGATCTCAAGGAAATGACGGCACACCGCGCCGAGCCGGATCGGGGCAAGTCCTTCTTCGAAAGGACCTTCGCGGCTTGCGCGAACCTGATGCAGACGATCGTGCGCCACCCGAAGCCGGTGATCGCAGAGGTCGACGGCCTTGCCACCGCCGCCGGCCTGCAACTGGTCGCCAGCTGCGACCTTGCCATCGCTTCGCACGAGGCGAGTTTCTGCACGCCCGGCGTCAACATCGGCCTGTTCTGCTCGACGCCGATGGTGGCGCTGTCGCGCAACGTCTCGCGCAAGCAGGCGATGGAAATGCTGCTCACCGGCGAGACGATCGACGCGGCGACCGCAAAGGAGTTCGGGCTGATCAACCGCATCGTGCCGCGCGAATATCTGATTCAGGTTGTCAACAAATATGCGCAAACCATTGCATCCAAATCGTCTTTGGTGATCAAGACTGGCAAGGAGGCTTTTTATGCCCAGGCCGAAATGGGGCTGGCCGATGCTTACGCCCATACCGGCCGCGTGATGGTGGAAAACATGCTGGCGCGCGACGCCGAGGAAGGCATCGGTGCCTTTATCGGCAAGCGCAAGCCCGAATGGACCGACGAGTAGCCGGCTTGAATGGAACCGAGCCATTCCATCGCTGAAGGTTCGACGTGGCTGCCCGCAAGCAACTGACGCGGCTGAAAGCGCCCTATCTCAAGCGCATCCTGCTTGAACCGTCGCGCGTCGCGGATTGGGAGCAATATCCGTGGAACCTGCCGATCTTCCACACCCGCGAATTCGAGTTTGAATTCACAAGCGCCATCACCATCATTGTCGGCGAGAACGGCACCGGGAAATCGACACTGCTCGAAGCCATCGGCGCGCTGGCCGGCTATGACGAGGCCGGCGGCGGCAAGGGCTACCGTCCGGTCGACCATTCCATTGCCATCGACAAGAGCGGCGCGTCCCTCGCCGGCACGCTGCGCGGCCATTGGCTGCCGAAAGTCACCGCCGGCTGGTTCTTCCGGGCTGAATCCTTCTATTCTGTCGCCCGCTATCTCGACCGAGCCGCGCTCGAAGATCCGTTCAGGCCGCCGCCGCCCGATTTCCTGTCATGGTCGCATGGCGAGGGCTTTATCCGCTTCTTCGAGGAGCGTTGCCGCAGGCAGGGCATCTACATCCTCGACGAACCCGAAAGCGCGCTGTCGCCGACGCGCCAGATCGAACTGCTGAAACTGCTTCAACGCATGGAGCAATCGGGCACCGCACAGGTGATCATGGCAACGCATTCGCCGCTGCTGATGGCTTGCCCGAACGCACGGCTCTTCCGCATCGGCCGCTTCGGCCTCGACCTGATCGATTTTCAGGACACCGATCATTTTCGCATGATGCGCGACTTCTGCAGCGATCCGGCTGCCTTTCTCGCCGAAGCGCTGTATGAGGTCGAACCATGAATCACGATACCTACGACAACAGCTACATCGCCGGCATCCTGAATTCGGTGAAGACGATCGCCATGGTCGGCGCTTCGCCCAACGATGTGCGGCCAAGCTATTTCGTGCTGAAATATCTTTTAGCCAAGGGCTTTTCGGTGCTCCCGATCAATCCCGGCCATGCCGGCAAGGAAATCCTTGGCCGCACTGTCTACGCCAGCCTCGCCGACCTGCCGCAGCCGGTCGACATGGTCGACATCTTTCGCGCTTCCTCGGCGGTGCCCGGCATCGTCGATCAGGTGCTGCAGCTCGACCCGCTGCCCAAGGTCGTCTGGATGCAGCTTGGCGTGCGCAACGATGAGGCGGCTGCCCGCGCCGAAGCTGTCGGCATCAAGGTGGTGATGAACCGCTGCCCGAAGATCGAATACGGCAAGCTGTCCGGCGAGATCGGCTGGACCGGCGTCAACTCCGGCGTTCTGTCGTCGAAAAAACCCCTGATGCGCCAAGGATTTCAGAGCTTCGGCGTAAGACAGAAATAAGCATGCGGTAGTTCGCGCAAAATTATTCCGGGACGAAATGGATTTTCCCGGGCGTTCGTCGTAGATCGCGCCCCGAACGGTATTTTCTTCTTTGCATTCCCGGCCGCGCTTCGCCAAGAATGCCCGGCGATTTTCGAACGTTAGGAGAGGGATTTCGATGACCCGTACGCCTGGTTTCAGCACTTTAGCCGTTCATGCAGGCGCAAAGCCCGATCCGGCGACCGGCGCCCGCGCCACGCCGATCTACCAGACCACCTCCTTCGTCTTCGACGATGCCGATCATGCCGCCTCGCTGTTCGGGCTGAAGGCCTTCGGCAACATCTACACGCGCATCATGAATCCGACCCAGGCGGTTCTCGAGGAACGCGTCGCGGCGCTCGAAGGCGGCACCGCGGCACTTGCCGTCGCCTCGGGCCACGCCGCGCAGGTCATCGTCTTCCACAATCTGATGCAGCCGGGCGACAACTTCGTCGCCGCCAACAAGCTTTATGGCGGCTCGATCAACCAGTTCGGCCATGCCTTCAAGAACTTCGGCTGGGAAGTTCGCTGGGCAGAAGCAAACGATCCGGCGACTTTCGAGAGCCAGATCGACGAAAGGACCAAGGCGATCTTCATAGAGAGCCTTGCCAATCCCGGCGGCATCTTCGTCGACATCGAGAAGATCGGCGACATCGCCCGCAAGCACGGCCTGCCGCTGATCGTCGACAACACGCTGGCCTCGCCCTATCTGGTGCGGCCCATCGAGCACGGCGCCGACATCGTCGTGCATTCGCTGACCAAGTTCATCGGCGGCCACGGCAATTCGATCGGCGGCGTCATCGTCGATGGCGGCACCTTCGACTGGTCGAAGTCCGGCAAATACCCGATGCTGTCGGAGCCGCGCCCTGAATATGGCGGCCTCGTCCTGCACGAGACTTTCGGCAACTTCGCCTTCGCGATTGCCGCCCGCGTGCTTGGTCTGCGCGACATCGGCCCGGCGATCTCGCCCTTCAACGCCTTCCTGATCCTGACCGGCCTGGAGACGCTGCCGCTGCGCATGCAGCGTCATTGCGACAATGCCGCGAGCGTTGCCGGCTGGCTGTCGAACCATCCCAAGGTTGCCTGGGTGAACTATCCCGGCCTGCCAAGCGACAAGAACAACGCGCTGCAGAAGAAATATTCGCCGCAGGGTGCTGGCGCGGTGTTCACCTTCGGCCTCAAGGGCGGCTACGAGGCCGGCATCAAATTCGTCGAGGCGCTCGAACTGTTCTCGCACCTCGCCAATGTCGGCGACACCAAATCGCTGGTCATCCATCCGGCCTCGACCACGCATCGCCAGCTTTCCGACGAGCAGAAGGTCAAGGCCGGCGCCGGACCTGACACCGTCCGCCTTTCGGTCGGCATCGAGGACGTCAACGATATCGTTGCCGATCTCGAGCAGGCGCTCAGCAAGGTCTGATATGTCGGCCTTTCTTGCGCTCAACACCGATACCGTCGAACCTGAGGCCGGCGCGCCGCTGCCGGACCGTGTGATTTCGGGCGATCCCAAATTCCGCACCTGGAATGTCGAGGAGCGCGACGGCGGCCTCTATGCCGGCATCTGGGAAGCGACGCCAGGCAAATGGCGCATCGTCTATGACGAATGGGAGTTTTGCCACATTCTGTCCGGCGTCTCGGTGATCGCCGAGGACGGCGGCAAGGCCCGCACCGTGCGGGCCGGCGACAGTTTCGTGCTGCGGCCAGGGTTTAAAGGCACATGGGAAGTGCTCGAGGCGACGCGCAAGGAATATGTGATCCGGCTTTGAGTGGGTTTCCGGTTGGCGAAGGCCTATCGCCTCGTCATTCCATGGCGAAGCAAGGAGCGAAGCGAAGCGCGCAGACCATGGAATCCATGCCGCGACGTTAAGACGGCCATCACGGTGCAGAATTCTGCACCGCCGCATCCTTCGGCTAAAATAACGGCATAGATCCCCGGGTCTGCGCTCCGCTTCGCGTCGCTACGCCCGAGGATGACGAAGTCGGCTACGCCTCGCTCAGAAACTGACAGTCACCCGCTCCAACCCATGAAAATGATAGGTGTCGCGGAAGCGCGGTGTCTCGGCCAAATGCAGCTTCGGCAGCCGATCGAACAGCGTCTTCAATGACACCTGCAGCTCCAGCCTGGCTAGCGGCGCGCCGATGCAGAAATGGATGCCGGCGCCGAAGGAGACGTTCTTCTGATCCATGCGGGCCGGACTGAAGGTGTCGGGCTCGGCAAAGGCAAGCGGATCGTGGTTGGCCATACCGAGCAGCAGCGCGACCATCTCTCCGGGTTTGACCAGGATGCCCGGCGAAACTTCCATCTCTTCATAAGCGTAGCGCAAAAACATGTGCAGCGGCGCATCGTAGCGCAGGCATTCCTCGACCGTCGCGACGTTTTTCTCCGGCGTTTCGAAGAAACGCCGTGGATCCCCGCCTTGCGTCAGGATCGAGCGCACCGCATTGCCGGTCTGGTGCACGGTTGCCTCATGGCCGGCATTGAGTAGAAGGATCGCCGAGGAAACCAGCTCGTCTTCCGAGAGCTTTTGGCCGTTCTCCTGGGCTGAGATCAAGAGCGACAGCAGATCGTCGCCGGGTTTCTTGCGCCGCTCCGCAATATAGCCGCGCAGGAAGTCGGAAAAATCGCGTGCTGCGCGGTTCGCCGTCTCCTCGGTCTCGCGCGTGCGGCCATGCATATACATGGCGACCATCTGGTGCGACCAGTCGAGCAGTTGCGGCCCCATTTCGACCGGAACGCCGAGCATTTCGGCGATGATGGTGATCGGCAAGGGCGAGGCGTAAGCGGGCAGAAGGTCGACGCCGTTTGGCTCGAAGCGGTCGACCAGCTCGTTGGCCAAAGCCTCGATGCGTGGCCTGAGCCGCTCGACCTGACGCGAGACGAAGGCGCGATTGACCAGCGTTCTGAGCCGCGTATGCACCGGCGGCTCGAGTTCCAGCATGGAATTGGCCTCGATGGCGTCGAAGGCCGCGAGATGCGAGCGGTCGCCGCCGATGCCGCGGCTGTCGGGAATTCCGGCCGGGTTCTGCCGGCCGAAACGGCGGTCGCGCAGCATGCGGTTAACGTCATCGAAGCCGCCAAAGCACCAGAACCCATAATCTTCCCAGAAGAAGGCGTTGGCTGTGCCATGCAGGAAGCCGTAGGCCTCGTAAGGGTTCTGCACGAAGGCTGGCTCATGCGGATCGAGACGCAGGCGGCGGCTTTTTGGATCAAACTCGAGATAGGCAGGCATCAAATCGGTCATCCCAGACCATTAGCGCGCCTTGTCGACGCGATGCCAGACCGTATTTTGGCCTGTGAAGTCGAGGCGTTGAGCCAGACGAGCGGCGTAGGCATTGCGAGCTGTCTAAGGCCGGGTCGCTCAAGGCCGGCAATAATGTTTCGACGGCGACACCGCTCCGGTTTGATAGCCGGCTAAATGATAGAGCGTCGCGTCAGTGGCCCGTCTTCAAGATGCTCGCCACCTTCGCGGCAATCGCCGCGTCAAGCGCCGGCCAGTTCGCGAGCAGCTCGCGGGGAAAGCGATAGGTGAGGCTGAGATCGTCGCCGACCTGGATGTCGCGCTCGCAGGGCGCCAAGGATTCCTCCGCGCTCGGGCCGCTCAGGCAGCGGGCGACGAACGGATCCTTGCCGGGACGCTCGGCAACAGCCAGCACTTCGTTGAGATAGCCTGATTTTTCCGTGAAGGCGTAAACCGTCGTGCCGCCCGGGCCGGGCGTGCCCGGCTTTTCGATCAGGGCGCTGTAGATGGGCGCGAAACGGCCGCTCATGTCGCGCGACATCATGCGCGGCTCGAACGACAGGAAGATAATCTTCCTGGTCTTCGCATGGTTGAAGTCGTCGCGCGCGGCCGTGCTGTAGCCGTCCATTTCGGGATAGCGCAGATAGAGGTCGAGCCGCGAGGCGATGCCGTCGCGCCTGGCCTGGTCGAAGCGGATGAAGTTTGCCGGCACGCTGATGAGATTGTTGCCCATGACGATCTGGCGCACCGTCGTGTCATCCGTATAGCCGGCCATGGCGATCGATCGTCCAAGCCATTTGCCGCCGACGCTGATGGCAATCGAAAGCAGCGCCAGCGCCGCGAAGATATAAAAGACCCGCTTCATCAAGGTCGAGTTGACGACCTCGAAGTCCGCGCTCTCGGCAACATTTGCCTCTCTCATCTGCTCTTCCCCGATCCGCCCACCTGTCTTTCGGCGGCACAGCCTGCGCGGCATGGCTCTTGCAGCGCGGTGGCACGACTGTGCGTTTTCATGGTAAACGGTTGGTAAACATGGATCCCGTTGTGCTTGTTCTTTACGCTTTCGCGGTTGGTCTAACGGCTTGCGGACTGGCCGGATCGGCCATGGAATTGCTGGCTGGCCGGCGCCTGGCCTTTGCTGAACCCTATGTTTCGCCCGTCCATATCCTGCGTTCGCTCGCGGTAACGGCCTGCGCCGGGCCGTTCATGCTCACCAACGAGGCCTTGGCCGCCCGGCGCGAGGGTCGCATCGGCACCATTGCGCTGTTGTCCTGCGGCTGCACGGCCATCGCCTGGGCGCTGGCGCTAGGCGTCGTCCTCATCGCCATTGCATCCTGGGCGACAGCCAACTTAGGGTCTTTCGAATTCGCTGGTTGAGACGATTCGGAGACGAACAATGCCGGTCTATGCGATCGATGGGAAAGCGCCTGAGTTCGAGGACGTCGATACGAACTGGATCGCGCCAGACGCCACGTTGATCGGCAATATCCGGATCGGCCGCAATGTCGGCTTCTGGTTCGGCGTCGTCGTCCGCGGCGACGGTGAACCGATCATCATCGGCGCCGACACCAATGTGCAGGAACACACGATCATGCACACCGATCCGGGCTTTCCATTGACCATCGGCGAAGGCTGCACGATCGGCCACCGCGCTCTGCTGCATGGCTGCACGATCGGCGACAACAGCCTGATCGGCATGGGCACCATCGTGCTGAACGGCGCCAGGATCGGCAACAACTCGCTGGTCGGCGCCGGCGCCCTGGTGACCGAAAACAAGGTTTTTCCGGACAATTCGCTGATCGTCGGCTCGCCCGCCAAGGTGATAAGGACGCTGGACGAAGCGGCGATCGAGCGGCTGCGCGTCTCGGCGGCGCACTATGTGGCCAATGCCAAACGCTTCAAGGCCAAGCTCAAGACGGTGTGACGGCGGCGGGCAGCAACTCCGCCTGTTTTCATCCGCGGCGGCTGTTCATCGCTTCACGCAGCAGAAGAGCGCCGGCTTCGAAACCGGCCTCCTCCGCGCCTTCCAGCGCCGTTTCGTAGTCGTCGATCCGGGTCCGCAGCGACGGGTCCGCGCCTGACAGGAGCAGCAGATGGATCGCCTCGGCGTCGCGCCGGGACACTGCGTAGTGCAGGGGAGTCCAGTCGTTCAAGCCGCGCATATCCGGGTCGGCGCCATGCGCGAGCAGGATATGGATGACGTCCAGCCGGTCAGGCCGTTCCGTCGACAGCGCGGCAATGATCGAGGGAAACCCGGCCGGGTCCTCATAATTCGGATTCGACCCGGCATCGAGCAAGGCGGTGACGAACGCGGCCGGGCTCCAATAGATCGCATATTCCAGCGGATGGCCAAGGCCGAGCTCGAACGGCATCCGCTCGTCGAACCAGCGCGCTGAGCCGCCGAGCGCCTTGCCAAGGCCCTCGAAGTCAGCCGCCTTGAAGGCGTCGTCGATAGCCTTGAAAAGGCGGTGTCTGGCGCCGCGATCCTCAGGGACTTCCAGCATCGCCTTCATCCGCAACGAACAAGCCATACTGCTCCCATCCGCCTCGGCGGGGAAGGGCGTGCCGATCATGGCGCGACCGAAATGGCGGAGCCGGCCCCGGGGACAGGGGCCGGCTCCTAAAACCCGGTCGTTGGGGACGGGGA
>NZ_VFTZ01000009.1 GCF_006440775.1 Mesorhizobium sp. B2-7-2
GCTACGAGATCATGACCGATTGCAATCAGGGCTTTTCCGTCGACGAGGCGGTCCGCCGCGCCGAGCGCCTGCGCGACCTCGATCTCGCCTGGATCGAGGAGCCGCTGCCGGCCGACGACATCGACGGCCATGTGCGGCTGTCGAACTCGACCGCGACGCCGATCGCGGTCGGCGAGTCGCTCTATTCGATAAGGCATTTTCGCGAGTACATGCAGAAGGGCGGCTGCAACATCATTCAGGTCGATGCCGGTCGCATCGGCGGCATCACCCCCTGGCTGAAAGTCGCCCACGCCGCGGAGGCCTTCGACATGCCGGTCTGCCCGCATTTCCTGATGGAATTGCATGTCAGTCTGGTCTGCGCCATCCGGAACGGCAAATATGTCGAGTATATTCCGCAGCTCGACGAGTTGACGGGCGCCAAGATGCGCATCGAGAATGGCCATGCGCTGGCGCCCAGCGAGCCCGGCATCGGCATCGACTGGGACTGGGACGCCGTGAAGGCAAAAAGCATCGCCGAGTTCACTATGGCGATCGTGAAATAGGGAGGCGGATATGCAGCGGATGGGAATGGTGCTGGGCCTGAAGCCCCAGAAGGTCGAGGAATATGTCCGCCTCCACGCCGCCGTATGGCCGGACGTGCTGACCATGATCTCGGCCTGCAACATCAAGAACTATTCGATCTACCTGAAGCGGCCGGAGAACCTGCTTTTCTCCTACTTCGAATATCACGGCACCGACTACGCCGCCGACATGGCCAAGATGGCCGCCGACCCGAAGACGCAGGAATGGTGGTCGGTCTGCATGCCCTGCCAGGAGCCGCTGCCGACCCGCAAGGAAGGCGAATGGTGGGCGACGATGGACGAGGTCTTCCATCATGACTGATGCCTTCGATCCGGCATCGCTGGCGCAGTCCTGGCCAAAGCCTTTAAAGCCGCGCCCGATCGTCACCTTCGGCGCCGGTTCAATCGTCGGCGATGCGCATTTCCCCGCCTACCGCAAGGGCGGCTTCCCTATTTCCGGCCTCTACGATCCGGATCAGGCCAAAGCGCAGAAGCTTGCCGACAAATGGGGCGTGACGGCGTTCCGTTCGGTTGAGGAAGCAGCGGCCGTGAAGGATGCTATCTTCGACCTCGCTACGCCGCCGGGCCGCCATGCCGAGGTGCTGAAGGCCCTGCCGGATGGCGCTGTGGCGCTGATCCAGAAGCCGATGGGCAATTATCTCGGCGAGGTAACGGAAATCCTCGAAATCTGCCGCGCCAAGCGGCTCAAGGCGGCGGTCAATTTCCAGCTCCGCTTCGCGCCGATGATGCTGGCGCTGAAGGACGCCGTTGCCAAGGGATGGCTGGGCGAGGTGGTGGACTTCGATGCGCTGCTGGCGCTCGACACGCCCTGGCAGCTGTGGGAATTCCTGCTCAAGGCGCCACGCGTCGAGATCGCCATGCATTCGATCCATTATCTCGACCTGATCCGCCAGCTTCTCGGCAATCCGCTTGGCGTGCATGCCAAGACGCTCGGCCACCCCAACCACAAGGTGGCGCAGACCCGCACCAGCGCCATCCTCGACTATGGCGATACGGTGCGCTGCGCGCTCTCGATCAACCACGACCACAAATTCGGGCGCCGCCACCAGGCCTGCGAGTTCCGCATCTGCGGCACCGAGGGCGCGGCCTATGTCAAGCTCGGCCTCAACCTCGACTATCCGCGCGGCGAGCCGGATATTCTGGAAATCCATCCGAAAGGCGGGTCGGACTGGGTCGCCGTGCCGCTCGCCGGCGAATGGTTCCCCGATGCCTTTGTCGGCCGCATGGCCAATGTGCAGCGCTTCGCCTCCGGCGAAGATGCGGAGCTGGTCAGCTCCGTCGAGGACGCCTGGCATACCATGGCGCTGGTCGAGGCCGCCTATAAATCGAGCGTAGCGCCGGCGACGCCGCTGGCCGCAAAGCCGTAAGGCCGGACATGGAACAGACCACCTATTTCGAGGACTATGAGATCGGCTCCTCGCGCCTCACCAGCGGCCGCACCATTACCGAGACGGACTTCGTCGTCCACGCCGGCCACACCGGCGATTTCTTCCCGCATCACATGGATGCCGAGTTCATGAAGACGACGCCCTTCGGCCAGCGCATCGCGCATGGAACGCTGGTCTTCTCGGTCGGCGTCGGGCTGACGGCGAGCGTCATCAACCCGGTCGCCTTCTCCTACGGCTACGACCGGCTGCGCTTCATCAAGCCGGTCTTCATCGGCGACACGATCCGCACGCGCACCACCATCGCCGCCAAGGAAGACGACCCGAAACGGCCAAACGCGGGACGCGTCATCGAACGCGTCGAGGTTTTGAACCAGCGCGACGAGGTCGTGCTGGCGGCGGATCACATCTATATCGTCGAGCGACGGCCCGGCTGAACACGGAGGCAAGAACATGGCGGATATCACTGGCAAGGTCGTGGTGGTCACGGCGGCCGCGCAGGGCATCGGACGGGCAAGCGCGCTGGCTTTCGCCAAGGCCGGCGCCATCGTCCACGCCACCGACATCAACGAGGCGGCCCTGGCCGATTTCGCAAAGACGCCCGGCATTACGGCGCGAAAACTCGATGTGCTGAGCGACGACGCGGTGAAGGCGGCTTTCGCCGAAATCGGCCAAGTCGACGTGCTGTTCAACTGCGCCGGCTTCGTCCATGCCGGCTCGATCCTGGAGATGAAGGACGAGGATCTCGACTTTGCCTTCAACCTCAATGTGCGCGCCATGATCCGCACCATCCGCGCCGTGCTGCCCGGCATGCTGGAGCGCGGCGATGGCTCGATCATCAACATGGCGTCGGTGGCTGGCGCCCCGAAGGGCGTGCCGAACCGCTTCGCCTACGGCGTGACCAAGGCGGCCGTGATCGGCCTGACCAAGTCGATTGCCGCCGATTATGTCGCCAAGGGCGTCCGCTGCAACGCCATCTGCCCGGGCACCGTCGAGAGCCCCTCGCTTCAGGGCCGCATGCAGGCGCAGGGCGACTATGATGCGGCGCGCGCCGCCTTCATCGCCCGTCAGCCGATGGGCAGGATCGGCACGCCGGAGGAGATCGCCAACCTTGCGGTCTACCTGGCCGGCGCCACCTATACGACCGGGCAGGCCTATAATATCGACGGCGGCTGGTCGATCTGAGGCCGTTTCGGCCGCCGGTTGAGTTACGAGACAGGCCAGTTAAGAGGCAGCAATGACAAAAATAACAGACCTCAGAACCTTCGACCTGCGCTTCCCCACGTCGCAAAGTCTCGACGGCTCGGACGCGATGAATCCGGACCCGGATTACTCGGCTGCCTATGTCATCCTCGACACCGATGTCCCGTCGCTGAAAGGCCATGGCCTCACCTTCACCATCGGCCGTGGCAACGAGATCTGCTGCGCGGCGATCGAAGCGCTGCGCCACCTCGTCGTCGGGCTCGATCTCGACTGGGTGAAAGAGGATCCCGGCCGCTTCTGGCACCACGTGACGGGCGACAGCCAGCTGCGCTGGATCGGCCCGGACAAGGGCGCCATGCATCTTGCGGTTGGTGCGGTGGTCAACGCGGTCTGGGATCTCTGGGCCAAGGAAGCCGGCAAGCCGGTCTGGCGCCTTATCGCCGAGATGAGCCCGGAAGAGATCGTGCGCATCGTCGACTTCCGCTATCTCACCGACGCCATCACGCCCGCCGAGGCGCTGGCGATCCTGAAGAAGGCCGAGGCCCACGGGGCCGAGCGCATCGCCACGCTCGAGCGCGAAGGCTACGCCTGCTACACCACCTCCGCCGGCTGGCTCGGCTATCCCGACGACAAGCTGCGGCGTCTTTGCCAGGAAGCGGTCGACGATGGGTTCAACCACATCAAGCTGAAGGTCGGCCGCGACCGCGCCGACGATGTCCGCCGCCTCAAGATCGCCCGCGAGGTGATCGGCCCGGACCGTTACCTGATGATCGACGCCAACCAGGTCTGGGAGGTCGACCAGGCGATCGACTGGCTCAAGGACCTTGCCTTCGCCAAGCCCTTCTTCATCGAGGAGCCTACCAGTCCGGACGACGTCGCCGGCCACGCGAAAATCCGCAAGGCGGTGGCGCCGATCAAGGTCGCGACCGGCGAGATGTGCCAGAACCGAATCATGTTCAAGCAGTTCATCGCCGGCGGCGCGATCGACGTCGTGCAGATCGATTCCTGCCGCATGGGCGGGTTGAACGAGGTTCTGGCGGTGTTGCTGATCGCCGCCAAATTCGACCTGCCGGTCTGGCCGCATGCCGGCGGTGTGGGCCTGTGCGAATATGTCCAGCACCTGTCGATGATCGACTACATCGCTGTCTCAGGCAGCAAGGACGGACGGGTCATCGAATACGTCGATCACCTGCATGAACATTTCATCGAACCCTGCGTGATCCGCGATGCCGCCTATATGCCGCCGACGGCGCCCGGCTTCTCGATCGAGATGAAGGCCAGGTCGATCGAAGACTATCTGCATCGCGGCTGACATGGGGTGGCCCGGCGTGCCGGACCGCTGCGAATCGGCTATGCCTCTGCCATGCAGGAAACCTCCCTCTACGGGCCGGTGAAGCGGTTCCTCGAGAGCATGGATTTCGCCGTCAAGGGCGAGATCGGCGGCTGTGACATGGTCGGCGTGCGCGCGGGCGAGCCGGACGTCGTCGTCATTTGCGAGCTCAAGTTGCAATTCAACCTCGAGCTCGTCCTGCAGGCCGTCGACCGCGCGGCGGCCTGTGACGAGGTCTGGCTGGCCGCCTTGATGTCGGCGCGCGGCAAGGGCCGTGAGCATGACCGTCGCTTCCGCGCGCTCTGCCGCCGTCTCGGCTTCGGCCTGTTGGGCGTCGGCAAGAAGGGCGAGGTGGAACTGCTGCTCAGTCCTGCCGCCTTGCCGCCGCGCCGCGATCCCAGGCGGCGCTCGCGTCTGGTCGAGGAGCATCACCGCCGCAAGGGCGATCCGTCCGTCGGCGGCAGCACGCGCAAGAAGCCGATCATGACCGCCTACCGGCAGGAAGCGCTCGCCTGCGCCGCCGCGATGGTCGACGGCCCGAAACGGCCGCGTGATCTCAAAACCCTTTCGCCGCGCGCCGCCAACATCCTTTTGCACAATTACTATGGCTGGTTCGCCAGGGCCGAGCGCGGCGTCTACGCGCTGACCGAAGCCGGCTTGGCCGCCATCGGACCTTTGCCGGCGACGTTGTAAGGACGATTTGCCGACTTACCACTCGGCGTTGTGACCGGAGAACCCGCCATTCGGCGTCGGGCCTGGTTTCGGTTGTTGACTCATCTTTCCGCATGTGCAGAAATTGGTTGGACCATTGAACCACTTTAGGCTTGGCCGGTGTGACCGATTTCCTGCCCCCCATCCAGACGACGGCGCGCGACGACGCGGTGCTGAAGGCCTTGGCGGGGTTCGTGCGGCAGGAGGCTTTGGGTCCCGGCGGGAAGTTGCCGACCGAGCGCATCCTCGCCGAACGCCTCAAGGTCAGCCGCAACACGGTGCGTGAGGCGCTGACGCGCTGGGAAGGCCTCGGCCTTGTCGAGCGGCGGCAGGGTTCGGGCACCTACCTCAAGGCCGCCGTCTCGCCCGATATGCTGCACATGCCGCTGACATTAGCCGGTGGCAATGATTTCGCCGGCCTGATGTCCACGCTTGAGATCCGGCGCGCGCTGGAAGCGGAGGCCGCTGCGCTCTGCGCCATTCGTGCCGGCAAAGCTGAGCTCGCCGAGATCGAGCGCAAGCTCGACCTCATGGAAGAGGCCTTCCAGACCCGCGCCGGCATGTCCTCGGACGAGGATTGGGAGTTCCACCAGGCGATCTTCCGCGCTTCCGGCAATCCGCTGTTCGAGCAGATCATCGCCGCCATGTACGAGCTGTTCCACCGCTTCTGGGAGCATCCTCTCGGCGTGCGCGACTTCGGCCATGCCAGCTTTCCTTATCACCGGACCATCTTCAATTGCATTGCCGCGCGTGACCCCGATGGCGCTCGCGCCGAGGCGCTAAAACTCATCGCCACCGTCGAGGACGATTTGAAGCGCGGCGCTGCCAACCTCAAACTTTCGGACCGCAGATGAACGAGCAGCCCAGCACTTTCGACCCGGCCTCGATGGCCAGCGACTACCTCGGCGAGGCGGCGACGCTTCTGGCGCATGACGATCCGTTTCCAGACGGTGCGGTGGTGCCGCCGATCTACCAGACCTCGCTGTTTACCTTCGCCAATTATGCCGACATGGCCGACACCTTCGCCGGACGGCGAAAGCAGCCGATCTATTCGCGCGGCGACAATCCGACGGTGATGGAATTCGAAGCGCGTGTCGCCGCGCTCGAAGGCGCGGAGGCCGCGCGCGGCTTTTCGAGCGGCATGGCGGCCATCAGCGCCACGGTCCTCGCCTTTGTCGGCGCCGGCGAGCGCATGGTCGCCGTGCGCAACTGCTATGGCGACGCCTACCGCCTGTTCGAGCGGCTGTTCCCGCGCTTGCACATCAAGGTCGATTATGTCGACGGCTCCGATCCCGACGCGGTTGCGGCAGCACTTCCCGGCGCCAAGCTGCTCTATCTCGAAAGCCCGACCTCGATGATGTTCGAGCTGCAGGACCTGGAGCATCTGACGCGGCTGGCGAAGGAGCAGGGCATCGTCACCACCATCGACAATTCCTGGGCCACCCCCGTCTTCCAGAAGCCGATCTCGCATGGCGTCGACCTGGTGCTGCATTCGGCGTCCAAATATCTGGGCGGCCACAGCGACACCGTCGCCGGTGTGGTGGCCGGCTCAGCCGCCCACATCAAGCACATCAACGAACAGACCTATTCGCAGCTTGGCGGCAAGCTGTCGCCCTTCGAAGGCTGGCTGTTGCTGCGCGGCCTGCGCACGCTGCCGCTCAGGCTGCCGCATCACATGAAGAGCGGGCTCATCATTGCCGAGCGGCTGAAGGCGCATGGCAAGGTCGAGCGGGTCAACCATCCCGCCTATTCCAACCACCCCGGCAAGAAAACTTTAGCCGGCTATGCCGGCCTGTTCTCCTTTGAGGTCGCCGAGGATGTCGACATCCCGGCTTTTGTCGATGCGCTGAAGTTCTTCCGTATCGGCGTCAGCTGGGGCGGCCACGAAAGCCTAGTCGTGCCGGCCAAGGCCTCGCTCGAGCAGACGCCGGGCATCAATTCGATGGCGCGCTTCGGCGTCAGCCCCCGAACCATCCGCTTCAATGTCGGATTGGAAAATGTCGAGGACCTCTGGGCCGACATCGCCCAAGCCTTCGACAAAAGTAAAGCCTTCGACAAATCAAAAAAATAGTAGTCCAAAAATGGGAGTCCCGAAGATGAAAAGACTGACCTTCATGTTTGCCGCCGTGGCCGGCCTTGCGATTTCCGCCAGCGGCGCGCTGGCCGACACTACCATCAAGCTGGTCGAGGTCATCACCAGCCCGCCGCGCACCGAATTCCTGAAGAAGCAGATCGCCGAATTCGAGACCGCCAATCCGGGCATCAAGGTGGAAGTGGTCTCGCTGCCCTGGGGCCAGGCCTTCGAGAAGTTCCTCACCATGGTGCAGGCCGGTGACACGCCCGACGTCGTCGAGATGCCGGAACGCTGGATGGGCCTCTATGCCAACAACGGCCAGCTCGAGGATCTCGGTCCCTTCATGGCCAAATGGCCCGACGCCAAGACGCTCGGCGACCGCGCCAAGCAGTTCGGCTCGACCGTCAACAACACCCAGTTCATGATTCCCTATGGCTATTATGTGAACGCGCTGTTCTGGAACAAGAAGCTGTTCAAGGAAGCCGGACTGGACCGTCCGCCGGTAAACCTCGACGAGTTCGTCTCGTTCTCCAAGAAGATCTCCGCCATCCCCGGCAAATACGGCTACTGCCTGCGCGGCGGCCCCGGCGCCTTCAACGGCATGCACATGTTCATGAACATCGCCGACGGCAAGGGCGGCTATTTCACCGACGACGGCGTCTCGACCATCAATGACGAAGGCTCGGTCAAGGGTCTGCAGATGCTGGCCGACATGTACAAGAACGGCCTGGCGCCGAAAGATTCCGTGAGCTGGGGCTTCAACGAGACGGTGACCGGCTTCTATTCCGGCACCTGCGCCATGCTCAACCAGGATCCGGACGCGCTGCTCGGCATCGCCGACAAGATGAGCGCCGACGACTTTGCGGTCGCGCCGTTGCCCGTAGGCCCGAGCGGCAAATCCTACCCGACGCTCGGCTATGCAGGTTGGGCGATGTTCGCCAATTCCCAGCACAAGGACGAGGCCTGGAAGCTGATGGCGACGCTGCTGTCGCCCAAGGACAATCTGGAATGGGCCAAGGAAGTCGGCGTCGTGCCGATCCACAATGGCGCCGACCAGGACGCGCATTTCAAGACCGAGCAGTTCAAGGGCTGGTTCACAGAGCTCAGCGACAGCTCCAAATACGAAATGGTGACGCCGCCGACGCATCTGGAGAACCTCGGCAACTTCGTCGACCAGGTGGCGATCAAGAATTTTCAGGAAGTGCTGCTCGGCCAGAAGCCGGCCAAGGATGTCGCCGACGAATGGGCCAAGTTCCTGACCAAGGAACAGCAGGATTGGATGGCGAAGAACAAGAAGTAATGCGCAGGGTTTCCCTTCTCCCCGTTCACGGGGAGAAGGTGGCCCAAAGGGCCGGATGAGGGGCAGCGCCACACCTTCGTAAGTTCGCGCTGCCCCTCATCTGCCTGCCGGCATCTTCTCCCCGTTGAACGGGGAGAAGGACGCTGTCGCCGTCCCCGGCACCCACTCACCACCGTAGAGCCAAAACGTATGACCTACGCCGTCTCCGAAATCCGATCCGCCGCCCGGCCGCGAAAGCAACGGCTGAGCAAGGCCGCGATCGAGCCGTGGCTCTACCTATCGCCTGCGATCGTCCTGCTGGTCCTGGTGCTTTTGGTGCCGCTGGTCATCGGCATCAGCTATTCCTTCCGCAAATTCTCGGCCTTCAAGTCGCAATATGTCGGCCTCGCCCAATACCAGGCGATGCTCTCCGACCAGATGCTCGGCCAGGCGCTGATCAACACGTTGTGGTGGACGGTTGCCAGCCTGTTCTTTCAGTTCTTTCTTGGCCTGGGTCTCGCGCTGCTGCTCGACAAGCCCTTCTACGGCCGCAGGATAGTGCAGGCTGTCGTGTTCCTGCCCTGGGCAGTGCCGTCCTTTCTCTCAGGCCTCACCTGGGCCTGGCTGTTCAACCCGATCATCGGGCCGCTGCCGCATTGGCTGTTCGCGCTTGGCCTGAAGGCGGAGCCGACCAACGTGTTGTCCGATCCCGCCACCGCCATGTGGGGGCCGATCGTCGCCAACATCTGGTTCGGCATCCCGTTCTTCGCCATCACGCTGCTGGCGGCGCTGAAGTCGATCCCTTCCGAGCTGCATGAGGCGGCGGCCATCGACGGCGCTTCGCCCTGGCAGCGCTTCACCAAGGTGACGCTGCCCTTCCTAGCGCCGACCATTGTCATCACAGTCATGCTGCGCACCATCTGGATCGCCACCTTCGCCGACCTGATCTTCGTCATGACCGAGGGCGGGCCGGCCGGCTCCACAAGCACGGTGCCGGTCTACATCTATGTCAGCGCCTTCAAGTCGCTCGACAAAGGCTACGCTTCGGCGGTTGCGGTGCTGCTTCTGGTGCTGCTCATCGCCTACGCCATCGGCCTGATCGCCATCCGCCGCACGCTGGTGAGGCACGTCTGATGATCGCCGGTCGCTCAACCTCCTCGCGCATCTTCGGCGGCATCGGTCTCTACGGCGCTATCGCGGCCTACGTGATCTTCGCGCTGTTTCCGATCTTCTGGACGCTCAAGATCTCGGTGACGCCCGAACGCCTGCTCTATTCCGAAGGCACCACCTTCTGGCCGTCGCAGACGACCTTTCAGAATTTCGTCACCGTGCTCGAGGCATCGGACTTTCCGCGCTATTTCCTCAACAGCGTCATCGTCTCGGTGTCGACGGCCGCCTTTGTCACGGTCATCGCTACGCTTGCCGGCTACGCCATGTCGCGCTTCACTTTCCGCGGCAAGGCGACTTTGGCGATCCTGTTGCTGCTCACCCAGACCTTCCCGCTGGTCATGGTCATTCCGCCGATCTACCGCATCATGGGCGACCTCGGCCTCACCAACAGCCTGATCGGCCTGATCATCATCTACACCGCCTTCAACATCGCCTTCGCAACCTTCCTGATGCAGTCCTTCTTCGACGGCATCCCGAAAGACCTGGAGGAAGCGGCGATGATCGACGGCTGCACCCGCGCTCAGGCGATGCGCCGGGTGATCGTGCCGCTGACCTTGCCCGGCATGGGCGCGACGCTGGGCTTCGTCTTCACCGCCGCCTGGAGCGAGTTGCTGTTCGCGCTGATGCTGATCTCCAGCGACGAGCAGAAGACCTTTGCCGTCGGCCTGCTCACCTTCATCGGCAAGTTCGCCGTCGACTGGGGGCAGATGATGGCGGCTTCCATCCTGGCGCTGATCCCGGTCTGCGCCTTCTTCGCTTTCCTGCAACGCTATCTCGTCACCGGCCTCACCGCCGGCGCGGTCAAAGGATGAAAAATGGCTTCCGTCACGCTGCAAAACGTCGAGAAGGATTACGGCGCGCTGCGCATCCTGCACGGCGTCGATCTCGAGATCGCCGATGGCGAGTTCGTCGTGCTGGTCGGCCCGTCCGGCTGCGGCAAGTCCACGCTGCTGCGCATGATCGCCGGCCTGGAGGAAGTTACCGGCGGCGAGATCCATATCGGCGAGCGGCTGGTCAACGACGTCGCGCCGAAGGACCGAGACATCGCCATGGTGTTCCAGTCCTACGCGCTCTACCCGCATATGGATGTCTCCTCCAACATGGGCTTCAGCTTGCTTTTGAAGAAGGCCGAGAAGACGACGATCGACGGCAGGGTGGGGGCCGCCGCCAAGCGGCTCGGCCTCGACGCCTATCTCGGTCGCCTGCCGCGCCAGCTCTCCGGCGGCCAGCGCCAGCGCGTCGCCATGGGCCGCGCCATCGTGCGCGACCCCAAAGTGTTCCTGTTCGACGAGCCGCTCTCCAACCTCGACGCCAAATTGCGCGTCCATATGCGCGCCGAGATCAAGGCGCTGCACCAGCAGCTCAAGACCACTTCGGTCTATGTCACCCACGACCAGATCGAGGCCATGACCATGGCCGACCGCATCGTCGTCATGCATGACGGCTATGTGCAGCAGGTCGGCCGCCCGCTGGAGCTTTACGACCGTCCGGTCAACACCTTCGTCGCCGGCTTCATCGGCTCGCCGGGCATGAACTTCCTGCCGGCTAAGGTCGCCAAGGGCGGCAAGGCGGATGCCGTGCTCGCCGATGGCCAGAAGCTGCGGCTGCCGGATGGCCTGCCGCTGAGCGATGGCGACGACCTCACCATCGGACTGCGGCCGGAGCACATCAAGCTCGTGGACGACGGCGCGCTGAAGGCCGAGGTCGAGGTGGTCGAGCCGCTCGGCCTGTCGACGCAGTTCTATGTCAGGCTGGCCAACCAGCAGATCTGCGTCTTCGTCATGGGCCGCAGCGATGTGAGGCCGGGCGGCAGGATCCGCCTCACCGCCGATCCGACGGCGCTGCATCTGTTCGATCCGAAGAGTGGCGATCGTATCGGCTAGCTGGCCAGCAGCGGCGCGTCATCGGAAGGCTCCACCAGCAACTCACCGGCCGCAGACGTGGGTGTTCAACTCAGGCGCGATCGTCTCGCTGGTCATGGCAACCAACTTGATCGCTTAAGGGTCGACGTCTTCGAGAATGTCGAGCAGTGAATTGCGGCTTTCGAGGCCCACGCTCTGCTAAACTCCTGTTGATTCGTCTCGACAGGAAAAGGCATGAGCAAGGCCCTCGGCACATTCGCACTGGTCACGGTTTTGAGCGCTTTGCTGATGGCGCTGTCATTGGCCGTGGCGAGGCACGGCTATCCCTATGGCGCGTTCGGCGTGAAGCGTCTCGACGGCATCGCCGACGCCGGCTCGTTCCTGGCGATCGCCGCCGTCTATTTTTTCGCTGCCATGCTGATGATGATCCTGCCCATCCGCGCCGCCGGCGTCGTGCTGACCCATGCGGCCGATGCGATCTTCTGGGCGACGATCGTATTGTTCGCGACCATCGTCGGCTCGCTGCTTGCCAGATGGGCCTTCGGCCAGCACGAGGTGCTCTGGGCGCTTTTCAACTGGCGTTTCCTGTTCGTGGCAGTGATCGTTGCGGCGCAACTCACCATGAACGAGCTTCGCCGCAACATCCTGCTCAGAAGCCTGTTCTTCGTCGCCTTCGGCGCGGTCACGCTCGCCTGCCTGTTCTGGTCGTTCTCGACCTGACGCGGCAAGGCCCTAGGTTTGTCGCAGAAGGCCGGTAGACCTGCCATGGGACAATCATTATATCATTTGTCCGACAATTGACCGGCCGACGGACTGCCGCTACCCCCAGCTTCAAGGAACAAGACAATGACCGTGCTGCGTAAGAACCTGATCGACGGCGAGTGGCTTGGCGAGGCCGGCTCGCGCAACATCAACCCCTCGAACACCAACGACATCGTCGGCGAATATGCTTCGGCCGGGCCTGAGCAGGCAAAGCAGGCCATCGCGGCCGCCAAGGCGGCCTTTCCGGCCTGGTCGCGCTCAGGCCCGCTGGCCCGCCATGCCGTGCTGAAGAAAACCTCCGACGAGATCATGGCACGCAAGGATGAGATCGGCCGGTCGCTCGCGCGCGAGGAAGGCAAGACGCTGGCAGAGGGCGTCGGCGAGACGATCCGCGCCGCGCAGATATTCGACTTCTTTGCCGGCGAGACGCTGCGCCTGTCGGGCGAGATGGTGCCGAGCGTTCGGCCTGGCGTCGGCGTTGAGATGACGCGCGAGGGCGTCGGCGTCGTCGGCATCATCACGCCGTGGAATTTTCCCATCGCCATTCCCGCCTGGAAGGTTGCGCCGGCGCTGGCCTACGGCAACACGATCGTCTTCAAGCCGGCCGAACTGGTTCCTGAAAGCGCCTGGACCATCGTCGATATCCTGCACCGTGCCGGCCTGCCCAAGGGCGTGCTCAACCTCGTCATGGGCAAGGGCTCGGTGGTCGGCCAGGCGATGCTCGACAATCCCGATGTCAACGCCATCTCCTTCACAGGCTCGGTCAGTACCGGCAAGCGCGTCGCCGCGGCAAGCGTGGAGCACATGCGCAAATTCCAGCTCGAAATGGGCGGCAAGAATCCGCTCGTCGTGCTCGACGACGCCGATCTCGCGGTGGCCGTCGACTGCGCGGTCAACGGCGCTTATTTCTCGACCGGACAGCGCTGCACGGCGTCCTCGCGCCTGATCGTCGCCGACGGCATCCACGACCGTTTCGTCGATGCAATCAAGGAGCGGTTGGACAAGCTCGTCATCGGCGATGCGCTCGATGCCAAGACCCAGATCGGTCCGGTCGTCGACCAGACCCAGCTCAAGCAGGACGAGGATTACATCGCCATCGGCCGCCAGGAAGGCGCCGAGCTCGCTTTCGGCGGTGACCGGCTGGAACGCGGCGCGCCTGGCTTTTATCTGCAGCCTGCGCTGTTTGTCGGCTCGACCAATGCGATGCGCATCTCGCGCGAGGAGATTTTCGGCCCGGTCGCCAATGTCATCCGCGTCAAGGACTATGACGAAGCGCTGGCTGTCGCCAACGACACACCGTTCGGCCTCACTTCCGGCATCTGCACCACCAGCCTGAAGCACGCGACGCATTTCAAGCGCAATTCCGAAGCCGGCATGGTGATGGTCAACCTGCCGACGGCGGGCGTCGATTTCCACGTGCCGTTCGGCGGCCGCAAGGGCTCGAGCTACGGCCCGCGCGAACAAGGCCGTTACGCGATGGAGTTCTACACCACGGTGAAGACCGCCTATACATTCGCCGGCTAGAGCAATTCCAGGAAAAGTGTTGGTGGTTTTCCGTCCGGAATTGCGTAAAAACAAGGAGATAGGGCGTTTCGCCGTTTCCATGAAACGGTGAAAAGCACTAGTCCAATCCGGGAGGAGATCGATGAGCGTGGCCGACATGACATGGCTCAACCCGCCGCCGCACCACACGGTCGGCGACGGAACGCTCACCGTCCGAACAGGCAAGGACACCGACTTCTGGCGCGAGACCTTCTACGGCTTCTGGCGTGACAACGGCCATTTCCTCTACCGTTCCGTCGAGGGTGATTTCAGCGCCGAAGTCACTGTCATGGGCGACTACAAGGTGCTCTACGATCAGGCGGGGCTGATGCTGCGCCTGAGCGAAACGCACTGGATCAAGGCCGGCATCGAATACACCGACGGGCTGGCATACTTCTCCGTCGTCGTCACCAACGACACCTCCGACTGGTCGCTGGTCGCCATTGCCGCCGGTAAGGACGGCGTCAGGATCCGCCTGACCCGCCACGCCGAGGCGATCCGCATCCAGTATCTGGACGCCTCGGACGGCCATTGGAAACCGGTGCGCCTGGCCTATTTCCCGATCTCGAAATCGGTCGATGTCGGCATGATGTGCTGCTCGCCGCAGCGCGAGGGCTTTGAGGCGACCTTCTCCGGCTTCACGATCGGGCCGGCGATTGCAAGGGACCTGCATGGGTGAGGACGGAACCGCGTGGTTCTTTCGCGATTGCCGCGACAAGGGTAACACGGCGCCTTGCCTGACGCAGCATGGCACGGGCCGGCGGCCAGGCAAACCTTCGCTGCCGTTTGGGGGCAAGGCATTTCTGCGTACCAGGTTGCGCCGTTGGAAAGCCGCCCGGCGCGGCAGGCCGATGTAACATAGGCGTTTACACGGCACGTGCAGGATTTCGAGCTTGGGCAAGCCGATCGGGCGGATCCCCAGATCGTTGGCGAGCACGCCAAAAGCCTCTCAGGTCGGTGCCGGCATGCGGCCGATGGCCGGCCTCTCGTCCTCGGCGGGAACGGCCATCTGGCGGCGCCGGAAAGCCGGTAATGGGCTCAGCTTGAACAGGCTGTAATAGACGACGAAGGACGCCATGAAATAGGGGCCGAGCATCTCGACCTCGAAGAAGGAGCGGATCAGCATCAGCCCGGTCGCGCCGGCAAGCACCACCGAATCGGCACTCCACCCACCGAACACCACCTTCGATACGTGGCCGTAGAAGGCGCGCAGGATGACCAGCGCCAGCAAGGTGACGCCGATGAAGCCGATTTCGACCAGCGTCTCGACATAGGTGTTGTGGAAGTGGAAGCCGGAGCGCGTCGAGATATAGAATTCCGCCCACAGCCGCTCCGGATCGGCAAAACCCTGCACCCAATAGGCGGCATAGCCATAGCCGAGCAGCGGACGCTGCTGCGCTGCTTCCCAGCCCTGTTCCCACAGATAGGTGCGGCCGGTGAGCGTCGAATCCTTGCCGAAGATGCCGAGCACGACGTCCAGCAGCCCGAGGTTGAGCGCTGCCACCACGCCCGTCACCAGCGCCCCGGCGCCGACGATGAACAGCACCCGGCGATAGCGTCGCGACAGGACCTTGGTCATGGTGAGCAGCGCCACGATGCCAATGACCGCCGGCAGCGAGGCCACCGACGTCGCCGAATGGGCGATTGCCAGCATATAGACCGACAAAAGCATGATCGGCGCGGTCCAGACGAAGCCCAGCCAGTTGCGCCGGTAGAAGACAAGGAACGCCAGGCAGAAGAAGATGCCGAGCGAAGAGAAGAAGCCGACCTGGTTCTTGGAACCGAAGGCGCCGACGAAATTGACCGTGCCGTCGAGAGTGTCGAGCGCGTAACCGCCGACTCCGAGTGAATAGAGCAGAACGAAGAAGATGCCGATCAGCGAGCCCACCACCAGCGTGCGCACGCTAATGGTGCGCGCCGCGACATAGGCGCAGACGATATGCGAAGAATATTGCACTGCCGCGCGCGCGCTGATGCCCGCCGCCTGCGACCAGAACACCGAGAGGCAGACATAGGCCGCAAGCAGAATGGGCAGCCAGGCGCTGGAGAGTTTCCAGGTGAAGCGCCGATAGTCGACGAACAGCAGCGGCAGCCAGACGGCGTAGTAGGCGAGGATCAGGATCTGGCCGAAATTGGGCGAGTAGGCGAAGGCGAGCGTGGAAACCGCGACGGCGAAAATGCCGTAGGTCTCGTTGCGATCGGGATCGATCAGGATGGATTTCGGAATCTTCATACCGGCTTTTTGTCCCGCGCTAAGCCACGGCCCGGGCGCGCTGCATCTGCCGCTGCAGGAAGCGCCGCACCGGCTCATCATAGACGCGCGTGGCGATGTCAGCGATGACGACAACCGTCGCCGCCATCACGATGCCGAACAAGGGATGATGCGCGAACGGATCGATCGAGAAGGCCTTGCCGGCCCCGGCGATGATCATCAGCATCGGCGTGTGGATGATGTAGATCGGGTAGGAAATCCGCCCGAGCCAGCCATAGACGCCTGACAGTCGCGGCGCGGTCGGCGCCACCGCGCCGGTCATCACCATGATCGGGAAGACGATGACGATGGCGCAGAGGTCGTAGGCAATGCGCGCGCCGCCGGCAGCCGGGGCAATGGCGAAGACGGCAAGCGTGAGCAGGATCGCGCCCTCGACCCAGAAGCCGCGCCGCAGGAAGCCGAAGCTGCCCTGCCAGCGCGCCATCGATCGGCAGAGCAGCACGCCCAGGAAGAACGAGAAGGTTACGCGCGGCAGCCCGCTGACGATGGTCTTGCCAGTCATGCCAAAATCGAGCGTGCCGGCGAAAACCGAGGCGACGACGAGCAGCACGAGGCTGGCGCCGACGATCCCCGTCAGCACCCGCCGCGACAGGAGCACGAAGACAGCGACATAGGCGATGTTGACGATGAGCTCGAAGAACAGCGACCACGATGCCGGGTTGAGAGGAAAGATCGTGTGATAGGCGTCGCTGACCAGCGGGATGAAGAACATGCCGGTCGTCAGCTGCATGCCGATCTCGGACAGCGGCATGTATTCCGCCGGCATCAGTCTGTTCTTGACCAGCAAATAGAAGAAGCCGAGCAGCGTGCCGGCTAGATAGAGCGGATAGAGCCGGATCAGGCGGATGGCCACGAAAGTGCCGAAGCCCATGCCGGTTTCGATCTTGCGGTCATAGGCATGCGCGATGACGAAGCCGCTGAGCAGGAAGAACAGATCGACCGCGAGATAGCTCGACGGCAGCACCTTGCCGTCGGCGAGGAATGGCGAGAAATGGTAGAGCATGACGCTGATCGCCGCCACGCCGCGGATGGCGTCGAGGTTCAGATACACGTGACGCTGGGCTGCGGGCTGCATGTTATGCCTTCAAGCGGTCCAAACAGATCGCTCGCCCGCGCTGCGCGCGAACGAGCCTGGCTTGTCCCTCCCGCCTCCGTTCCGGTTCGCTTCGGACAAACCCGGGCCGGCGGCGCTATTGGCTGGCCGTCGGCGCCAGCTTCACCTTGATCACGTCGCCCGGCAGGATAGGCGTGTCTTCCTTGGCTTCGACCTCGCTAGTCTTGCCGTCGACGACGCGCACCAGCGAATAGAGCAGGGCTGGCTCTTCATTGCCGGTGTAGGCGGCAGCCGTTGCCGGATCCGATGCCTGTGCGATTAGGCCCTTCTGCATGCCGACCCTCAAGGCCGCCTCATTAAGGTTCGCTTCCGTTGCCTGCCGATCGGCGGTGAGGGTCGAACCCAGTGTGTTGCGGGCATCGATGGCGTCCTGCTCCGCCTTGCTGATCGACTGCTTGGCGGTGAGGATGGCCGTCTCATAGTCCAGGATCTTGCCCTGCAGGTCGGTGACCGACTGTTGCGAGGAAAGCAGGCGCGCATTGGCGACCAGGCCCTTCTGCGCCAGCGGACCGATGCTGTCGGCCTGCTTCGAGGCCAGGTCGACCTGCTTCTGCTGGTTGGCGATCTTCTTTTGCAGCGATTCGATTTCCGACTGCAGAACACCCTTCAGGTCGTCGAGTGCGTCGAGCTTCAGCTTCAGCGATTTCTGGTCGGAGACCAGGATCGCCGTTTCGTCGGCGACGATGGTCGGCAATCTCGGATCGCCTTGAATTTCCTGAGGCACCTCGAAAGTCGTTTTCCCGGCGAGGTCGGCGTCGATGCGGGCTCGCCTGACCATCAGCCGCAAGCGCTGGTCGTCATAGATTTCATAGCTGCCCTTGGCGGTGATCAGATCCTTTTCGAGCTGCGGACCATAGTCGGCATTGCGCCTTATACCGCCGGCAATGCTGATTGCCTTGAGCACAGTCAGATCGGGCACGAAGGGAAACTGCCCGGGGTTCTGGACTTCGCCGGAAATGTAGAACGGCCGGAACTGCGCCATCTCGACCGAAGCTTCCGGCTTGTCGGGCAGCGCCAGCTTGCGCTGCAATGCAAGCCCGATCGCGGAAGCGATCTCCGCCGTCGTCTTGCCGGCGGCCTGCATGTCGCCGACGAACGGCACCGAGAGCGTCCCTCCCGGGCCGACCGCGTATTCGCCATTGAGGGCCGACCAATCGCGGAACGTGCCGTCGACCGTCTGCCATTCGGCGACCCGGATGTTGAGCTTGTCCAGCGGTCCAAGCCGATAGTCGCTGGCGGCAGCGACCTGCGGCATGACCAGCAACGCAGCAAGCAAGACGCCCCCGAAGCGGGCTGTGGTCCTGGATATGAGACTGCATGCGAAGGGCAGTCCGAAGAGGTCTTTTGTCAAATACGTTTTCCGATTCGCTTTGGCCCCATCCGCCCGATGAGATCACTGCCGGATGCCTGCCCCGAATCTGGCGGAGCAGGCCCGTCGGTCAATAGCTGCCGCGTGACATCCACACGGCAGGAACAGTCTTGAAGATGATGCGAATATCCCCGGACAACGACCAGTTCTCGACATAATGGCGATCGAAGGCGACGCGCGTGTCGTAGGATACGTCGTTGCGGCCGCTCACCTGCCACAAACCGGTGAGACCAGGGCGCGACTTCAGGTAATAGACCGCCGCGCTGCCGTAGATTTCCAATTCGTCGCGCACGACCGGGCGCGGGCCGACAAGACTCATGTCGCCCTGCAGGATGTTGAGGATCTGCGGCAGCTCATCGAGGCTGAGCTTGCGAAGCACCTGGCCGACGCGGGTGACGCGCGGATCGTTCTTCAGCTTGCGCGTCGCGATCCATTCGGCGTTGGCTTCCGGATTGGCCGCCAGATACGCAGCGAGCACGCGCTCGCCATCCGGCACCATGGTGCGGAATTTGAGGCAGGAGAAAATCCTGCCGCCGCGGCCGATACGCTTGTGGCCATAGAAGATCGGACCATTATCCGAAAGCTTGACCAGCAGCGCGACCATCAGGAAGAGCGGGCTCAGCAGGATCAGCCCAGCCAGGGAACCAACGACATCGAAACTGCGTTTGAGCAGACCGCCGATGGGGGGTGGAAAATCAACGCCGGCCTGCGCAAAACTCGCATTTGCCGACTTGGCGACGTCCCTCATGCAGAAGCTCCATACGTTGAACGGATGGTTTACGGCAAGATACCAAAAAAATGCTGCAGCGCAACACACAATTTCCCATCGCGTTGAAATGTTCACGTCATGAATTGATTAAATAATAAATCTGCCTTGCCCGAATTTTCACCTTTGTGGCGCGTTTATGACAAGGTGAGAGAAAACCAGGAAAATGTAGTCCGCTTTTCGGGCCATTTTTGGACAGTGCATTCTTTGCTGCAGAAGAAACGCGGTTGCATGCCGCTGGAAGCACTCGCAATGGTAAGTTATTCACATAAAATACTAATCAAAGCCATGAGTTTGACTGAAGCGGCAGACGTCTCATTGAATAGCTATCGGAGCCAGAGTGTGCGGCGCAGCATGGCAGAGTCGATCTCGTAAAATCGTTGGAAACCATACCTGCACGGCCTTGCTCCGGCAGGCCGGCCTTAATAGAGTCGCAAATTGTTCCTGTCATAGTCTGCATGGGTAAGGAAGGTCGGAAGCAACCGGCCGGATTGGGCAGCCAGAAAGAGCTCTTTGGCGCAACGGGGAGTTACGCGGGTGGGTAAGTCGCAGCTTCTGCATGCTCGTCTCGATTGAGAGGGCGGCGGTCATGTCTTTGCCGAAATTCATCGTCGGAATGATCTTCGCGCTCGCGATCGTCATCGGCTGGTCCTATTTCGATGGCGCGTCGGCGGGTACCATCCTGCTTCGCACTATCGTCTGCGCCGTCATTATCCAGGCAGGCTATTTCCTTCTGGTCTTTGCCATGATCGGAGGAGCCACGCCGACATCGGCCGACAAGACCCGCGAGGCGGACCGCGGCCCGATCCTGAGCAAGGTCGCCGAAGGCGAAAAGCTAAGCGCCAGACGCAGCCTCCACTGAACGTTCGACCGGCGCGCAGGACAGCCCGGCCGCGATCGGTGGCGCGCTTTCGCGCTCCGCCTGCTCGCCGGACAGCATCCTCGCAAGCCGGCTGCCGGCTTTCGCCTTCAACCGCCGATATTGTCCGACCTCGACGATGCGTCCGTTCTCGATGGCCACGACCCAGTCGGCGAAGGCGATCATCGACGGCCGGTGCGCGATGGTCAAAATCGTCATCTGGCCGCGCAGCGCCTCGATCGATTGGGCGATCAGCGACTGATTCTGCCAGTCGAGCGCGCTTGTCGCCTCGTCGAGGATGAGCAGCGAGGGCTTGCGCAGCAGCGCACGCGCCAATGCGATGCGCTGCCGCTCGCCGCCGGAAAGGCGGACGCCGCGGTCGCCCACCACCGTATCGAGCCGCGAGTCCAGCCGCTCCACGAAATCGGCCGCATGGGCGTTTCGCAGGGCTGCCCACAATTCTTCGTCGCTGGCCTCAGGAGCCGCAAGGCGCAGATTGGCGGCGATCGTGTCGTGCAGCAGGAACACATCCTGCGGCACATAGGCGACCTGATCGCGCCAGGCCCTGCGATTCTGCGCCGTGATCTCCACGCCGTCGGCCAGAATACGTCCCTGGGTGGGTTCAAGCAGCCCAAGCAGCATGTCGGCGATCGTGCTCTTGCCGGAACCCGAAGGGCCGATCAGCGCCGTCACCTTGCCGGCCGGCAGACCGAAGGTGATGTCGCTGACCACCGGTTTGCCGTCGCCCTCGCCATAGGCGAACGCCACATCGCGGATGTTGAGGCCGGTCTCAAGCGACAGTTTTGCGCCTTGTTCGGTCACGTTCTCTTCCGGCTCGCGCTCGGCATCGAAGCGAGCCTGAAGGCTTTGCATCGAAGCATAGGCCGGCAGATTGATCAGCACCTGTTGGGTCTGAAGCTGCATGTCCATGAAGCGCGGCGCGACCCGCATGAAGACCAGCAGCAGCACGACGATCTCGGCCAGCGACAGGTGGAAGCGAACCAGCGCGATATAGATGAAGAGGCTCAGCCCGATCACGCTCGTAACCTGGAACAGAGCGGTGCCGAGCGAGTTGTTGCGGACGAAGGCGATGTTGTCGGCCTTCATCCTGTCCAGCGTTGCGCCGAGCTCGGCAAAATAGCTTGCCTCGACGTTCAGGCTCTTGGCGACCTTAATGCCGCCGAGGAACTCGGAGACGGTGCGGTATTGGTCCTGGCGATTGCCGGTCAGCGTGCGGCCATAGGCGCTGGCGCGCGCCCGGAACGGCTGCAGCGCAACCAGCAGCACCAGACCGACAAGGATGGCGAAGCACGTCATCACCGGCGAGATGAACAGCGAGACAATGAGATAGCCGGCCAGGAGCAGTGTGGCTTGGGTCAGCATCAGCAGCGAGAAGGCCGCAACCTGCACCCGGTCGACGTCGCCGTTCAGCGCATGGTCCAGATCCGAGCTGCGGATGCGGGTGAAAACGCCCCAGCGCGCCTTGCCGACGCTCTCGAACAGGTTCATGCGCACGCGGTTGACGAAGTCATAGAGCAGCCGTGCCATGTAGACCGACTTGAAGCGGTTGAACATCGCTTGCAGCGCCACCAGCGCGACGAGCAGTGAGAGCACGCTCGCAAGCGACAGCGTTCCGCCGGGCACCAGTCGATGCAAGGCCTCCGGCACCCGCACCGCATAGTCCTGGTCGGGCTTGCCGATCAGGCGCAGCAGCGGAACGAGCAGCAGGATCGAAATGCCTTCGGTGAGGCTCCCCAGGATCAGGAAGGCAAGCGCCGTCGCCGTGCGCCGTCCGCCGACATGCGCCACCATGGCGCCGAAACCGGCGACATCGCGCAAAAGCGACAGGCGAAACTTCGAGGACCAGCCCATACCCCGGCTCACCTTGTTCCGCACGCCAGGTCGGTTTCGATCGCGGCGACCGCTTCATCGAGCCTGGCGAGTCCGGCCGGCACTTCGAGGCGGTTGACGCCGATCACCCCGGCGATCTCAGCGCATTGGCTGAGATGCGCGGCGGCGAGATCGCCGGTCAACGCCTGCCGGCCGAAGCGCGTGATGTACGAGAATTTAATGATCGCTGGCAGCGCGGCGACACTGGCAAGCTGCGAAATCGCCGCGCGTTCGCCGCGCTCGAGCACATAGATGCGGGATACCGGCACCGCCTCAGTGGCAAATCCGTCGTGCAGCCGATGCTGCGCCTTGTCGATTTGCGGATGCACCTGCGGGCGCACTTCCGCCTGCTCGAGGTGAATGGCGCCGGCCGCGTCCGCGGCCAGTTTGAGCTGCGGAAATCCGGGCAGGATCATCGGTCGTCCAGGGTCGGACAAATCCAGCGCGACGACGTCGTCGGTGAGCAGCCGATGGCCGGCGCGGATCATCGCGCCCGCCGTCGTCGACTTGCCGGCACCCTTGTCGCCCATGAAGATCACGCTCTTGCCGCCGACGGCAATGGCGCTGGCATGCAGGACGAGCAGCCCGCGCCGATGCAGGGCAAGAGCCATCACCGGCCCGAGCAGCGGAAAGGCAAGCAGCGGGTCGTCGATCCCCGGCGCCGGATCGACATCGATCCGGTTGGCATCGCTGATCATGAAGGTGCCGACCGCCTGCCAGGAAAGATATTGGCGCGTCGCCTCGAAACGAAAGGCCGTGGCGCCCTGCGATGCGCCGTCGGGAAAGTCGATCGGCCCGACCGCGATCTCCAGGTCCGGTGTCGCCGGCGCCGTCGGCGTCAGTTCCGGCAAGGCCACGTCCGAGCTGACGATCAGCCCGTAGGCCTTGTAGAAATGGCGGACGCGTCCGCTCGGCGCCATCGTTTCGGTGGCGGGCAGGGGCCGCGCAAGGGAAGCGATCGGAAGATTCATGCGGGGCTTCCTTGGACTTGCCGCAGCCACAGCGACAGCGAAACCGAGCGCCAGACATGCTGGACGTCGGGCAGCGTTGCCTGCTCGGGCTGGCTGAGCAGGCGCTCATAGACGGCGTTCACTTCAGGCAGGTTGACATAGGGCGCGATCCGCTCGCCGTCCGCTATCAGCAGCCTGTCCAGAAGCTCGCGGTGGTTGCCGAGCATGCCCTTGACCAGATTGGCGGTGAAATCGATCTTGTCGCGCCGCCATTGCACGGCCGGCGGCAGAATGCCTTGCATGGCCCGGCGCAGCACGTGGCGGCCAAACCCGTCCTTGAGTTTTTCCTCGCCGGGCAGCGCCAGGCAGAACTCGACGAGCGCCTTGTCCCAGAACGGATAGCGGGGCTCGACGCCGGAATTGGCGGCGGCCTTGTCGAGCACTTCGAAGGCATGCGGCACCAGTCCGGTGGACAGCAGCCAGCGATGCGTCAGCGCTTCGCTGGCGCTCACGGCGGCGGGCATGTAGCCGCTGCGGTGAAAGCGCTCGGCAAGATCGGTGCGCTTGGCAAGGTCCGGATTGACCAGGCCCGCCCAGGCGCGCGGCGCCGATGCCGGCCTCTGCCGCACCTTGCCGACAAGGCGTCTGGCCATCGATCTCATCCGGGCGATCCGCCAGGCTGGTCCGTAAATGGTCAGGAACTTGAAATAGAGGGAGAACATGCCCTCGCCATAGGTGTTGGCGGCGCTGTGCAATTCGCGCCACAGCTCCAGCCAACGGCCGGCATTGGCGAGCTCATGAAGGTGCCCATGGCCCTGCGAGACGACCTCGTCGCCGCCATGCCCGTCGAGAAGCACCTTGACGCCCTTTGCGCCCGCGGTGCGGTAAAGATCGCGGGTCAAAGACAGACCGGGCGCCAGGAACGTGCCTTCCTGCTCCTCCAGGATACGGTCGAACTCGGCGAAGGGCGCGTAATTGCTCACCGCAATCAGCGTGGCGTCGAGCGGATTGCCGTCGAGCACCGCATCGATGAACGGCTTCTCGTCCATCGACGAGCCTCTGTCGAACACCAGCGAGAAGGTCTTGAGCCTCGGGTTGCGCCTCGCCGCCGCGCGAAGACCGGCAACGCAAGCGATCGAGGAGGAATCAAGCCCGCCGCTCAGCATCGCGCCAACGGCCGGCGTGCCGCGCATCCTGTTCTCCACCGATTGCGCAAAGAGATGCCTGAATTCTTCGGCCGCGTCCGGGCGCGGCGGCCGCTGCGAAGGCTCGATCTGCCAGTAGCGCTGCAGCACCACCCGGCGGTCGGCGACCGTCATGCTGTGCCGCGCCGGCAGGCGGAAGATCTCGGCGTACGGCGTGGCCTGCGGATCGTCCGTCAAGCCGGCGAGGAAGCCGGAAATCTGGTGTTCGCTGAGCCGCCTGCCGACGCCGTCCAGCGCAAGGATCGGCCCGATCTCCGAGGCGAACGCGAAGCGCCTGCCGGTCGAATGATAGTAGAAAGGCTTGACGCCGAAATGGTCGCGCGCGCAAAACAGCGCCCGGCGCTCGCCATCCCATATGGCGAAGGCGAAATCGCCCTGCAGATAGGTCGGGCAGGCCTCGCCCCATTTAAGGTAGGCGCGCATGATGAGCACTGCGTCGGCGACCGACCGGTCCCGCAGGCCGAGCCGCGCCAGAAGCTCGTCGCGATTGTCCAGCCGGCAGTCGGCGGTGATGGCGAGTTTGCCGTCGGCCATCGTCAGCGGCCCGGGCCCGTCCTCACCGGTCGTGTCGAGCCAAGCGTGGCCGAGCGCGACGCTGCCGTCCGCCCACCATGAGCTGCCGTCGCGGGCGCGGTGGCGCATGCGCGAAAGCATCTCTTGGATATCGCCGGCCGCGGCGGGCCGGCCGTTGTCGCTGAGCACGATTCCAGCGACGCCGCTCATCGCTCAGGACCTATGGTCGACCAGATGGGCAAATCCTTTGACCGAGCCGCCAAGCACGATGTGGTTGCCGCTCATCAGCCAGGCATGCGCCTTGAGCTCGCTGCCAGTCCCTTGCTCGATGCCGATGCTGATTTTCGAGGCGCTGCCCTGGCGGGCGAGCAGATATTGTCCGGCCAGCGCTTGGGTCAGGCAGCTGGCGCCCGGCACGAGCCGCGCCGCGGCGGCAACGCCCCATGCGACACGCCGCAGGTCGGCGACGCTGGCGTCGCGTCTGGCGTGCAGTCCCGTCACCAGGCTGCGGACGCGATTATAGGAGGACAGCGTCAGCGCGAGCCGCACAACGCTTACCACCATCAGGCAGCGTGCCAGAAACAGCATTTCCCGGGCGCTCAGCGAGCGGAGCCTAGACCAGTTCCTCATTGTGGAGCCTCGCAAGCCCTGCTTCGCTCAGCCCCTTGAGCAAGCCCTCGACATCGGCCCTGCAGCGTTCGGCATCGACATTGTAGCGCGCAAGCACGGCGCTGCGGATATCGAGCATCGATCGCGGCTCCTGGATCTGCTCCCAGATGAAGGCGCCGACGCCGTTCAGGCTGTAATAGACATTGGATTTGAGGTGGAGCAGCGCCAGTCCGGCGCCGAATTCACAAGCCACCGCCTCGTTCGTCGCGACGACGCGGTCATGGTCCGAAGGGTTCCAGTGCATCCTAAAACCTCGTTGCTGGCCCGTCCGCCCTATGGCTTCCACCGGGATCGGTTGCCTGCGACCCTCGGCAGGAATCCGGGGGACAAAAGCCCCCCGGCTCACCTGTTGGAGAGCATCCGGAGCCCCAACTCAGACACCCGGATACCTGTCTGAGTTTTAAGAGAAAGTCAGCTCGCCGACCGGCGTGTGCGCGGGAAAGCTCGCGTCGAGCGCCGTCGTGCCCGCACCGCCCTGCGTGATAGTTTCAATCGAACCGTGAACCGTCAGGCTGGGGGTTTCATACTCATGCTTTTCAACATTCTGTTCCATTGTACTCTCCAATTAAGGACTGGAAGCGGCTGCAGAATGCCGCCAACATATCGCTATGCTGCAGCGCAATTGCTGCATGGCAACATCCATGAGTCAAGCTTGATTTACCAAGCATTAATCAATTCTTGGTTGCGCTCGCATCCGTTGTTAATCAAGACGTAGGCAGCGTCATCCTAAACTTCACCCATCCAGGAATTCAACCGCAGGTCCATACCGTTCAGGTAACCGTTTGATTTATCTGCGATAATTTCTCAGGCGAAAAAGACATATCGCAATTGCGAAGAAATTGCCTCAAAAAATCGCCATTTTCCGGCCAGCCGGGATGCCCCCGGAATTGTCTTCAAAAGTGATTGAACGCGTAACGATTTTAAACGCTGGGGTTGCGGTCAGGAGGCGACCTCAGCCGCTTTTGACGTGATCGCGTCAATTTTTCCGATGCTTTTCTTCGCAGTTGCAGTATAACCCCTTTGGGCGGCATTTTGCGGAGAATGACATCGGGCATGGCGGTGCAGGATGGCTCCTATGAAAGGCTGCGCGCCGCCGGCTGCGCCGACGAAGTCGCTTATGTGCAGGCCTGCCTGAGGCTGTTTTTCGCGCCACGAGCCAACATCACGGATGGCCGGGTCGATGTGCCCGCGCCGACGGTGTCGGCCGCCCCGAACACCGCGGTCCCAATCTCGGCGGCCCCGATCACGGCGGCCCCAATTTCGGCAACCAATGTCGCCGACATCGCCAGGCTGAACAAGGTCGCCGTCTTCCTGCTCAAGGCGCTCGCGCGGGCGCCCGCGGATGCCGTGCCTGCGGAATTGCCTGGCTGGCTCGACAGCTACCGCCGGCGAACCATGTCGATGAACGTCGCCTGCATTGGCGATTCGATGGCCATCGCTCGTGTGCTGCGCGACAGGCAGGTCGATTTCGTCTTCCTCAAAGGGCCGCTCCAGCAGCATCTGCTCTATGGCGACCATTTCATGAAGCCATCCGGCGACGTCGACATTCTGGTTTCGCCGACCGGTTTCGCCAAGGCCCGCGATGCGTTGCGCACGATGGGCTACGAGGTTGCCGGCAAGTCGCGCTCGGTCTGGTGGGTGCGCTTCCTCGGTGAGCAGCATATGGTGCGCGAGGACGGCGCGAGGGCCTCGACGGTCGACCTCCACCACCGGCTGCAGCAGCCGGGTTCGCCCAGCCCGCGCGACACCGACGGCTTCCTGCGCCGCAAGCGCGAAGTCGAGGTGGCCGGCGCCGCCATGCCGATCATCTCGGCGGCCGACACCTTGCTTTTGTCCTCGATCAGCGTCGCCAAGGCCTTTTTCAACCGCGAGCCCTGCGCTGGCTATATCTGCGACGTCAGGGCCAGCGCCAGCCGCCTGAGCGAAGCCGAGCAGCGGAGGGTGCTCGACCACGCCGCCGAACAGGGCCTGGCGGATACGCTGCTCTTGGGATTGCGCGCCGCCGACGTGCTGCTCGGCGGCGACGGCACGCTGCTTTCGGATCGCGCCACCCGCATGCTGGCCCGCATCGACAACGCCGACCTCTTCCACATGGTAATGGCGCCGTGGCTCGCGTCCCTGCGCTGGCCGCAGCGCCGCCATGTGCTGTGGGAACTCTGCGGCCGCGAGCCGGTCCGCTACCTAGCCGAAGCCGGCTGGGCGGCCTCCGCCGACCTCAGCCGGCGCATCTTCGAGCGCCCGGCCACGGCCGAGCCGGCGCGGAGCGAAGTGATCAAAATCGTGGGCGGGGCGGCAAATCATGCAAGCGAAAGGTGAGCCCATGCCCGTGACGACGCCCATAACGACCTCCGGGGTCTGCGTCATCATCGCCGCGCGCAATGCTGCGCGCACCATTCGCGGCGCCATCGCCTCGGCGCTGCGCGAGGCCGAAGTCGCCGAAGTCGTCGTGATCGACGACGCCTCCACCGACGACACCAAGGATGTGGCTTTGGCCGCCGACGACGGCAGCGGCCGGCTTGCCGTCATCCGTTTCGACGTCAATCGCGGTCCTTCCGCCGCGCGCAACGCCGCTATCCAGGCCTCCAAATCGCCCTTCATCAGCATTCTCGACGCCGATGATTTCTTCCTCGAAGGCCGCTTCCGCCGGCTTTTCGCCAGCACCGACTGGGATTTCGCCGCCGACAACATCATGCTGATCCGCGACGATGCCGCGACCGACCTCGCCAAGGTCGCCGCCCCGCCTTTCGCGGCCGAGCCGGAATTTCTCGATTTCGAGCGCTTCATCGACGGCAACATCTCGCGCCGCCGTGTGCGGCGCGGCGAGCTCGGTTTCCTCAAGCCGGTGATCAGCCGGGCTTTCCTCGAGCGGCATGGGTTGAGCTACGACGAGAACCTCAGGCTTGGCGAGGACTACGAGCTCTACGCGCGCGCTGTCGCTTACGGGGCTCGGTTCAAGATCATCAAGTCTTGCGGCTATGGGGCGATCGTGCGCGCCGATTCGCTGAGCGGCCGCCACAGGACGCAGGATTTGAAGCGTCTTGCCGATGCCGATCTGGCGCTGCTCCAGATAGACAGCCTTCCGGAGCGCTCAAAGGCCGCGTTGCGGCGCCATGAGCGCCATGTCCGCGACAAATACCGGCTGCGCAACTTTCTTGACGTGAAAGCCGAGCGTGGGCTGGCGTCGGCCGCGGCCTACGCTTTCGCAAGCCAGTCGAATCTGATCCCGATCGTGCGCGGCGTCGCCACCGACAAGCTCGACGCGCTGTTCCGCCGCACCGGGATTGTTGCGCCGCAGCAGATGCCGCCGACGCGCTTCCTGATGGCGGCAACCAGCGCCGCAAGCGGGTGATCCGCATTGTCCCGGAAGCCGCCGTCCCTCAAAAAATCGCATTCCGGAAACTATGATGTTGCCTAGTCGCTACTGGAATGGCACTCTATGTTGCAATGCAGCAATTTCGAAAGGCCGATAGCATGGCTTCGATTTTTAGCTTCAGATCCCGGGATCCGGCTCGCGACCGGCAGACCGATCTTCAGCGTTTCGACCGGCTGGCGAAGCTGTTCGACCAGATCGCGGCCGAGATCGAGGCGGAGAAAACCGGACTGGAGAATCGTTATAAGTCGACGGCCGCCAACGCCGCCTTTCTGGTCGAGGCGATGGAGAATGGTTCGGCGTCGGCCAGCAAGGGATCGGATGTCGCCGCGATGACCAAGTCGATCCTGAACTGCGAGCGGCGCATTGCGGAGCTCGCTCGCCAGAAAAGCCTGGTGAAGGAACTGCGCCATTCGCTCGACGCGATCGTCGAGGATGGTGCCGACCGGTCTGCTGCGCAGGCGACGGCAAGAGGCTGACGGCGCGCCGGGCGCCGTCATCGGTGCGAGACGTTACAGGACACTAGAGGAGTTCACAGGGCGGAAGATCGGAAGCGGCTCGCTCATGCGAACCGAGGATGACTTTGGGTTGGGCGGACAACACAAGGTGAGTTTGTTATGAACGCAGATCCGGACAACACCTCCACCGAGGCGGCTTGCGCGATATCGCAGGCGCCAGGGAGCGGATTAACCAGCCTGAGGCTCGGCGTGGTCGGCGCCCTGTTTGGGGTCGTTGCGGCCCTTGCGGCGAGCCCGCATCCCGCGCATGCGCAAGCGGCGCAGCAAGAGCTGCAAAGCGCGCCGTCCTTCGTCGACAATTTCTCGAATTTCAGCCAGTCCCGCTGGTTCGTCTCGGACGGCTGGACCAATGGCGCCCATCAGAACTGCACGTGGTCGAAGGATCTCGTGCGGCTTTCCGACGGCGTGCTTTCGTTGGGCTTCGAAAAGCGCAAGCTGAAGGACCGCGAGTTCGCCTGCGCCGAGATCCAGACCAAGCAGCGCTACGGCTACGGCGTCTATGAGGCACGGATGAAGACCGGCACCGGCTCCGGCCTCAACGCCGCCTTCTTCTCCTATATCGGCCCGCAGGACAAACAGCCTTGGGACGAGATCGACTTCGAGGTCCTCACCAAGGATCCGTCGAAGGTGCAGGTCAACAGCTACATCCAGGGCAAGCCGAAGAACGGCAAGCTCGTCGACGTCGAAGGCGGCGCCGACAAGGGCTTCAACGATTATGGCTTCGTCTGGGAGAAGGACCGGCTGCGCTGGTACGTCAACGGCAAGCTCGTCCATGAGGTGACCAACCCCGACGAGTTGCCGAAGCATTCACAGAAAATCTTCTTCAGCCTCTGGGGCAGCGACAAGCTGACCAACTGGATGGGCGCCTTTGTCGATCCCGGCAGCAAGGTGACCATGGAGGTCAAGCGCGTCGCTTTCACCGCTTTGGGCCAGTCATGCCAATTTCCGGAATCGTTGGCATGCAGCATAAGCAATTCCAACTAGGCATGATCGCCAAAGTGGAACCGATTTTGGGATAGGATCATGCCGAACCAACTGGGCCGTTGGGCCTGAGGGACATCTGAACCGGCCGGACCGCTTTTGCGGCCCGGCCTTTGACAGGAATAGAACCAAATGAATTTGACGGTGTTTGGGATTGGCTATGTCGGTCTCGTGCAGGCCGCTGTGCTGGCCGAGGTCGGCCATGAGGTGGTGTGCGTCGATATCGACGAGAAGAAGGTGGAGCGGCTCAACCAGGGCTTGGTCCCGATTTTCGAACCGGGCCTGGAGGCCCTCGTCAGGGAAAACCACGCGGCCGGCCGCATCCGCTTCACCACCGACGCGGCAGCGGCGGTCAGGCATGGCCAGATCCAGATGATCGCGGTCGGCACGCCGCCCGGCGAGGATGGCTCGGCCGATCTGAAATACGTGCTGGCCGTCGCCGAGACCATCGGCCGCGAGATGGACAGCGCCAAGATCGTCGTCGGCAAGTCGACCGTGCCGGTCGGCACTTGCGAGAAGGTGAAGGCCAGGATCGCCGAAACGCTGAAGAAGCGCGGCCGCGAGGATCTCGCCTTCGACGTCGCCTCGAACCCCGAATTCCTCAAGGAAGGCTCGGCGGTCGCCGATTGCATGAAGCCGGACCGCATCATCGTCGGCACCTCCAGCGAGGACACCGAGATGGTGATGCGCGAGCTCTACGCGCCGTTCAACCGCAACCACGAGAAGATGATCGTGATGGACGTGCGCAGCGCCGAATTCACCAAATACGCCGCCAACTGCATGCTGGCGACCAAGATCAGCTTCATGAACGAGATGGCCAATCTGGCCGAGCAGCTGGGCGCCGACATCGAGGAGGTGCGCAAGGGCATCGGCTCGGATCCGCGCATCGGCTACCACTTCATCTATCCCGGCCTCGGTTATGGCGGCTCGTGCTTCCCGAAGGATGTGCGCGCGCTGATCAAGACCGCCGAGGGCGTCAAGTTCGACGCCAAATTGCTGCGCGCCGTCGAGGAGCGCAACAATGCGCAGAAGTCGGTCCTGTTCGACAAGGTCAACCACTATTTCAAGGGCGCGCTCAGGGACAAGACCTTCGCCGTCTGGGGGCTCGCCTTCAAGCCCAACACCGACGACATGCGCGAGGCGCCGGCGCGCACGCTGATGGAAGCGTTGTGGGCGGCCGGCGCCAAGGTGCAGGCCTACGATCCCGAGGCGATGCAGGAGTGCCAGGCGATCTACGGCCTGCGCGAGGATCTGCTTTTGTGCGGCACCAAGGAGGCGGCGCTGCGCGGCGCCGACGCGCTTTTGATCTGCACCGAATGGAAGAGCTTCCGCGCGCCGTCCTTCGACGCGCTCAAGGACGCGCTGACCACGCCGGTCATCTTCGACGGCCGCAATCTCTACGATCCCAAGGTGATCGCGCGCTACGGCATCGAATACTTCTCGATCGGCAGGATGGCGGCATGACTGCTGATTGCCTCAAGGACAATGGCCGTCGCCATGGCTGTGGATTCATGCCGGCGAACGGGGCATCGGCAACAGTATGAGGTCATCAATGGCTGCGCAGCGCAAACCGACGGTCACCGTCATCGTCCCCACCTTCAACCGGCAAAAATTCCTGCCCGAATCCGTCGGCAGCCTGCTGCGGCAGACCGTGGTGCCGGATCAGATCCTGATCGTGGACGACGGCTCGACGGACGACACCGGCGCGGTGGCGGCCTCTTTCCCGGCGCCGGTGGAATACTACCGCAAGGAGAATGGCGGGAAATCGACGGCGCTGAATTTTGCCCTGAAGCGCTGCACAGGAGATTTCGTCTGGATATTCGATGACGACGACGTCGCGCACCCGACGGCGCTTGAGCGGTTTCTCGCCGCCTTCGAGCGCGAGCCGGCCGCCGATTTCGCATTCGGCGAATATGCGCGTTTCCAGCGTTCGGCCCAGATTGAGGAGCAGGACTACGAGATCGTCGCCTTCGGCCATGTCAGCCAGGACAATTTCTTCCCGTCGCATCTCGAATATTGCCACGTCCACCAGCCGGGTCTCCTGGTGCGCCGCCGATGCTACGACGAGGTGGGTGGCTTCAACGAGACCCTGGTCCGGTCGCAGGACTACGAGATGATGTTGAGGCTTGCGCGCCGGTTCAAGGGCGTCAGGGTCGACGGCTTGATGTTCTTCCAGCGCCAGCACGACATGGTCCGCGGCAGCACCAAGGTGGTCATTTCCTACACCGACCGGATCAAGGCCTGGGGCGCGTACGACCGGGCGATCATGGAAGAGGTCTATAAGTCGGTCGATCTGCATGAGTATCTGGATCGCTCGGAGCAGGCCCTGTCGAGGACGGCCGATCTCGAGATGCAGGCGCTGCTGCAGCGATCGAGCATCATGGCCAGGAAGGGTTTGTGGCATCACGCGGCCGAGGACATCCGCCGCTACGCCCTGCTTGCCGAACGAGCCGGAAAGACGTCGCTCAGCGACAAGGAACGCGCCATCGTGCGGCGTACGTTCGAAGCCTACGATACAGGTTTGGCATCCGCCCCGGCCGACGAATTCGTCTCGGCGGTGAAGGCATGGAGGTCGGGACCGCTGAAGGCCGACATCGTCAGGGAATACATGCATTCCTTCCCACATTATCTGGCGCGGGACCTGAAGGCGGGAAAGGTGATCCCGGCTTCGAAATTGTTGCGGGAGTATTCGGCGCTGTCGCTTTCCGCTTCGCTCGGCCGGCTGTGTCGGGCGATGACGTCGAAGCTTCCCTTGGCGCGCGGCGCAAGCTGATGAGCCGTGGCTTGCGGATACTCGCCCGGGCCGGATTAGGAGCAGAACGATGAAAGTGCTTTTTGCAAGCGGCAACGGGTACATTCCCGAGTTCACCGGCGGCGTGCAATCCAACACGCATCACCTGGTCGAACAATTGATCGAGCACGGCCATCAGGCGTCGGTCCTCGCCTCGCTGTTCGGCGACGGCATGTTCGGCCTCAAGGCGCGCGCCAAGATGAAGCTGTTGCGGCAGCCCGCGGTTGTTGACAATTTCCCCGGCTATCCGGTGATGCGCGCCTGGTTTCCCTGGGAGGCGGCCGGCTTCGCCGTCGAGAAGACCCAACCGGACGTCGCGGTCGTGCAGTGCCACAAATCCGTCCTGCTCGGAAAGGCGCTTCTTGCCGAAGGCGTGCCGCTGGTCGTTTATCTGCATAATGTCGAATTTCACGAGCTTGCCGGCGATCCGCGCGAACTCAATTCGGCTTTGTACATCGCCAATTCGGAGTTCACCGCGCGCACCTACAAGGAACAATTCGGCATCGAGTCCACCGTTCTTCCGCCGACCATCAACGACGCGCTCTACTGCACGCATACGACCGGCGAATTCGTCACTATGATCAATCCCTATGAGGAGAAGGGGTTCGATCTGGCGGTGAGGATTGCGGCCGCCTGCCCGGAAATTCCCTTCCTGTTCGTGGAAAGCTGGAAGCTGGAAGACGAGCATCGCGCCCGCATCGAAAACACCATCGCGCCGCTGTCGAATGTCACGCTGGAAAACCGCACCGACGACATGAAGACGGTCTATGGCCGCACCAGGATCCTGCTTGCCCCGAGCAAATGGGAGGAAGCCTGGGGCCGCGTAGCGTCCGAGGCGCATTGCAGCGGCATCCCTGTCGTGGGCTCGAGGCGCGGCGGCCTGCCCGAAGCCATCGGTCCCGGCGGCGTGGTGCTCGACTACGACGCCCCGCTTACCGACTGGGCGTCGGCGGTGACGCGCCTGTGGAATGATCGCCAGGAATACGAACGGCTTTCGGCCTCGGCTCTGGCCTTCTCCAAGCGCCCGGAGCTCGATCCCGCGCGGCAATTGGTGGTGTTTCTCGATCTGCTGGAAAGAGCGGCTCGGCAGGGCGTCCGCCACGCTGCGTAGCTTGCAAGCAAGGAGATGGAACCGATTTGCTGCGCAGCACCAAAAATGTTGCGACGCAGCAAAACCTGCAATAGGTTGCGCCGACAGGAGTCAGAATTCATGCCGCATGCGTCAGGCCCTGCCGGCGACGTTTCCAGCCTGATCTGGGCGAGAACATCCTGCCGATGAGAATTTGTTTCGTAGTCGATAAATTTCCCACTTTGTCCGAGACATTCGTGCTCGATCAGATTGCCGGATGCCTTGAAAGAGGAATGAAAGTCAGCGTCGTCTGCAACGAGATGGCTTTTGGCAAGGATAGCAATGTGGACGATGCACGTTGGCAGACATTGCCCGGCCCTGTCGTTTCCTGGTGGGGTGGCCTGAATCGCTGCCGCTCACTGCTCCGGAAATGGTCCGGCAGATTTTGGGACAAGCTTTCGACCTTCATCGACCTGTCCAACGCGCGCAAGCTGCGAAACGTCGATGTGATCGTGGCGCATTTTGGCCATAACGGCCTGCGCGTCGCCCGCGTCATGAAGCGGCGCAGGATTTCCGCGCCTTTGGTGACCATATTCCATGGCACCGATGTCGGCAGGCCGTTGCATGACGGCACCCTGGACCAGTACAGGCCCGTTTTCGAAAAAGGGGCTCTCCAACTCCCCGTGAACGCATTCTTCCGTCAGGCCCTGATCGATGCCGGTGCCGCGCCGGCACAAGTCGCGGTTCACCATATGGGCATTCGCCCAAGCGAGATCGAATATCGCTGGCGTTCCTGGCAGGGACGTACGCTGTCTTTCATCTCGGTCTGCCGGCTGACCGAGAAAAAGGGGACCGAATATGCGCTTCGCGCCCTCGCTTGCCTGCCGCACCGCGATTGGACCTATTCGGTGATCGGCGGCGGGGAATTGTTGGAGGAATTGAAGCTTACCGCCGTCGACCTCGGTATTGCCGACAGGGTGACCTTCCTCGGACCGCGTCCGCACGGCGAGGTGAAGCAGCGCCTGCGCGACGCCCATGTCTTCCTTCTGCCAAGCGTCGCCGGGCGAGACGGCGATCTGGAAGGAATACCGGTCGCGCTCATGGAGGCGATGGCCGGCGGCCTGATCGCTGTCAGCACCTACCATTCTGGGATTCCGGAGCTGATCGAGGATCGCAAGACTGGCTTCCTCGTGCCCGAACGGGACGTCGCCGCGCTTGCCGGCACACTCACCTGGATCGCGGAGAACCCGGGCCTGTGCGAGCCGATAGCGCTTGCCGCTCGAAGGAAGGTAGAGGCGGATTTCAATGCCGATACCTTGAATGAACGCTTTGCGCAGATCGTCGCGCGGCTAGCGGAGACCGGATCCGTCACATGAATGCCAATCCGCCGCCCCCGCAATTTGGTCGCGTTGCCTTGCGCGGCGGGCTGGTCACGGCCGGCGCGCAAGGCTTCAAGATAGCGATCCAGTTCCTTTCGGTCGTCATCCTTGCCCGACTGCTCGTCCCCGAGGATTTCGGCCTGGTGGCTTCCGTGGGACCGATCGTGGCCTTCGTCGGCCTGCTTCAGGATCTGGGCCTCCAGCAGGCGGTCATCCAGCGCAAGGAGATCGATCAACGGCAACTCAATCAAGTCTTCTGGCTGAGCGCGGTTGTCGGCCTGTGCGCCGGGGCGGTCGTGGCTTGCCTAGCCCCCGCCATTGCTGCTTTCTACGGCGATCAGCGAATGTGGGGGATAACACTTGCTTCCGCCGCGCCGCTGCTTTTTGGCAGTCTTGCCGCAGTGCCGCTTGCCCTGATGAACCGCCATCTGCAATTCGGCCAGCTTGCGCTCAACGACGCAATCACCGCGGCCGTGGGGCTGCTCGCCACCGCAACCGCGGCGTATTTAGGATTTGGCTATTGGTCTCTGGTTTTGGGTCCGGCTGTGTCGGCTGTCGTAGCGCTGGTTGCCGGCTGGTTGGTGACGCGCTGGACGCCGTCTTGGCCGAATCTGAAGGTCGACGCCGATATATTCAGGTTCGGCGCGAACCTTACGGGCTTCAACCTCGTCAATTTTTTGTCTCGTAACCTCGACAACATCCTCATCGGAAAATATTCCGGCGCGGTCGAGCTGGGCTACTATGATCGCGCCTACAAGCTTCTGCTGTTTCCGCTGCAGAACATCAACCAACCGCTGACGCGTATCATGGTGCCGCTGCTCAGCCGCATCCATGAGGACAAGCAACGATTTCGAGACATCTATGTCCGGACAAACTGGCTGCTGGCCGTTATCACCATGCCCGGCATTGCCACCTTGACACTGACTTCGGAGCAGGTGGTCAGGCTTCTCTTCGGCGAGCGTTGGATGGCCGTGGCGCCCATTTTCGCCTGGCTGGGCATCGCCGGCCTGATGCAGTCCGTATCGAGCACCACGGGGTGGATATTCATCTGCCAGGGCAAGACGAAGACGATGTTTCATTGGGGCATCTATTCGTCTTTGACGACCGTCGCCTCCTTTGTCGTCGGCCTGCATTGGGGCGCCATCGGCGTCGCGGCTGCCTATGCCATCAGCGGTTACGTGCTGCGTATCCCGGTGCTTGCCGCCCTGATCCATCGTGTCGGCCCGGTGACCGCCGGCGATTTTCTGGGCATACAGGGGCTCTTCATCGTCTCGTCCCTGCTCGCCTGGCTCTCGTATCTGTCGCTGCCGGCGTTGCTGACCAATCAGTCGGACCTGCTCACGATCCTTGTGGCGGTTGTCCTAAACTACGGGTTCGCCTTGGCCCTCATGCTTGCTGTTCCGCAGTCGCGCAAGGCGTTGTTCGCCACTCTTGCCAACGTCGTCAGCAACATTGGGTGAGCGGTTGCCTATCAAGGAGGACAACGGCCTGGTTGCCGACATTGCCGACGCATGCTCTTCCAGCACGGCCTCGAGGCTTGCCCGGCGATAGTGGTCGAGACTGGCGATGAATCTGCCGAGTTTTTCGGCTGCTTCCGACGGCGTTACGGTATCGATGTCGAGCAGAAGGTCGGCGACGCCGATGTGCTTGGCGACTTCCTTGGTTTTGAATTCATAGGCGATCGGCAGCACCGGCGTGCCGACGCAAAGCGACATGATCATCATATGCATGCGCGTGGCGACGACGAAGTCGCAATCCTTCACCAGCGCCATCAATTGGTCGGGCGTATGAAATGCGGCGTCGACATTGACGTGTTCGGCGATTTCCGGGTCGAGTTCGGCCACGATCGCCCGTGCAGTCCTGGCGTCGTCATGTGCATATTCCGGCACACCCTGGCAGGTTGAGATGAAGGTCACCTCCTTGGCGTGGTCCCTGACAAGAATTGTGGCGATCTCCCGGATCGAATCGAGATAGCGGCGCATGCCGTCCTCACCGTCGCTGACGAAGCTCCAGTGGCGGACGGAAATAGCGACACGGCCCGTTGGCGCCGGTGCGCTGCCGAGATGTTTCTTGATCCTGTCTGTATCAGCCAGGGCAAAGACGGCATCGGCGACCACATGGCATTTGCCCGGATCTTTCACCAGATCCAGTATGTGATTTCTGGATCGCTCGTCACGCAGCAGGATGAGCGGAGCCCGATCGAAGATCGGACCTAGCTCCTGGCGATTGTAGCTTTTGTTGAACGGGCCGAGCGATTGCGTGAAGAAGATCGGGTCCTTGCCCAAGATCGCATCGATGCGGAATTGATTGAGTCGCTTTTCAAGATCGTAGTTCTCGACGAGATAGGTTCCGCCTGTCGTCACCACCAGGTCGGCGCTCGCATAGGCCTCGAGGCCGTGGCGGTCGCTTCTGCTGAAGAAAACGCTGCTGGCGCCGTTTTGGGCAAAGCGGCGCAAGGCGCGCAAGACTCCTCGATTGTAGATCGACTTGAGCCAGCCCTTTATCCCGCCGCCATGCTGATCCCTGAACAGGGATTCCGACAGCAGCTTGTGGAATTCGAGATCCGGGTAATCTTTCTTCGGGTAAAGCCTGGCCGCGACGTCGGGCTGACTGTCGAAAACCAGGAACTGCACATCGCCGCCGACGATCGATCTGAGAATATGGCGGATAGCCAAAAGGATCGCGGCATCGCCAGTGTTCAGACACACCGTGTTTTCGATCACGACTTTCATGGGGAACCTCGTTTCGCGTCCGTGGCAGGCCACGTCGGTTAAAACGGCATGTTTGCCGGAGTGCCGCCACGCGATCCGCGTCGCGATCTGGCGTGCTGCTCCGCGCTGATAGCCAACGCGAAATCCGGATCGACGCCAAGCAGGCTGAGAGTAGCTTATGATTTTTGCAGTGCAACAAAAAATGTGCGGGCGCTTGCTACGCCGCACCAAAATTGTTGCGATGCAGCAAAAGCTGTACTAGCATCCCCGATGGGTGGGCCCAACAGCGGTCGAGTTACATGCTGCATGTCTTGTACCTTGTGCATGACGTATCCGACCCGGCGGTGCGCCGGAGAATACAGATGCTCAAGGCAGGCGGCGCCGGGGTCACCCTGGCGGGCTTCCGCCGCACCACCAGCCCGGTCTCCGAGATCGAGGGCATCGAGCCTGTCGACCTTGGCGCGACGCGCGACGGCCGATTCGCGCAGCGCCTCGGTGCGGTCGCCAAGGCAGCCATGTCAATCGGCGCGAAACTTGGCGCCATGCCAAGGCCCGATCTGATCATCGCACGCAACCTCGAAATGCTGGCGCTGGCCCGCCGCGCCAACGGCGCGCTCGGGGCGAGCGTGCCGATCGTCTATGAATGCCTCGATATCCATCGCCTGGTGCTGCGCGATGACCTCGTCGGCAGGACGCTGCGTGGCGCCGAACGCCATCTCGCGCGCGACGTGAAGCTTCTGGTGACGAGCTCGCCGGCCTTCATCGCCAATTATTTCGAGCCTTTCGGGCAGATCGTCGCACCTGTCGAGCTGATCGAGAACAAATATTTCGAGGCAGCATCCGTTGTCGCCGCGCATTCTGTCGAGGACGACAGCCCGTCGCCGCCGCCCTGGCGCATCGGTTGGTTCGGCGCTCTGCGCTGCCGCCGCTCGCTGGAGCTGCTGGCCGATTTCACCCGTCGGCAGGCGGGCCGTTTCGAAGTCGTGCTCAGGGGCCGTCCGGCGCTGTCCGAATTTCCGGACTTTCACGGTTTCGTCGAGGCCGAGCCGTGGCTTTCCTTCCGCGGCCCCTACCGCAATCCGGAGGACATGGCAGCCATCTACGGTGAGGTGCATTTCTCCTGGGCGATCGATTTTTTCGAGGCCGGCCAGAATTCCGAATGGCTGCTTCCCAACCGCCTCTACGAGGGCTGCCGCTTCGGCGCCGTGCCGATCTCCATGGCGGACACCGAAACCGGCAGGTTCCTGAAGCAGCGGGATATCGGCGTGCTTCTGCCCGAAGCGACGCCCGAAAGCCTCGAGGCGATGCTGAGCCGGATGGATCAAGATGAATATCGCGGCCTGAAGTCGCGCGTGTCGGCGCGCAATCCGAAGACCTGGAGCTACGACCGCAGCGACTGCGCGGCCTTCGTCGACAAGCTGCGCGGCCTCGCCGCCATGCCTTCGGCTTTTGCGGCGGAGGCGGCCGCGTGATGGCGCAACAGGGCGAACAAAAACCGATGGCGCAGTCCACGATCCTGATCGTCATTCCCTGCCTCAACGAGGCCGCCCATATCGGCGGCCTGCTCGACCAATTGCGGCCCGCGGCGGCCCGGCTCGGCGGCCGCATCGTCGTCGCCGACGGCGGCAGCACCGACGGCACGCAAGCCATCGTCGAAAACGTCGTGGCGAAGGATCCCCGGGTCATCCTGCTCGCCAATCCGAAGCGCCTCCAGAGCGCCGCCATCAATCTCGCGGTGGCGGACCTTGGCGATGGCGCCGACTATCTCATCCGCATCGACGCGCATGGCGGCTATCCGGACGACTACTGCGACCGGCTGGTCGCGGAGGCCCTTGCCACCGGCGCCGATTCGGTCGTCGTTTCGATGCTGACCGCCGGCACTGGGGCCGTGCAGAAGGCGGTGGCGGCGGCGCAGAACTCCAAGCTCGGCACCGGCGGCTCGAAGCACCGGCACATGTCCGAGGGCGAATGGGTCGATCACGGCCATCACGCGCTGATGCGCGTCGCCGCCTTCAGGCATGTCGGCGGTTACGACGAGAGCTTCAGCCACAATGAGGACGCCGAGCTCGACTATCGGCTCCGCCAGGCCGGCTATCGCATCTGGATGAGCGGCAGGACGCAGATGGTCTATTATCCGCGCTCGACGCTGAAGAGCCTCTATTTCCAGTATCTCGGCTATGGCCGCGGCCGCGCGAGAAACGTCTTGAAGCACCGCATGGTGCCGAAGGTCCGGCAGATGATTCCGCTGCTGGTTGCGCCGGTGGTGCTGCTCGCCCTGTTTTCCTTCGTCCACTGGCTGGCGGCGGTGCCGTTCCTCTTATGGGCGGCGGTGTGCCTCGGTTACGGCCTGGTAACGGCGATACGCCAGCGCAACGCCGGCATAACGCTGGCCGGGGTTTCGGCGATGGTCATGCATTTCGGCTGGTCGGCCGGTTTCTGGCAGCAGCTTTTGGCGTCTCGATTGCAGCGTAAGGTGGCGTGATGGCTGGGCGCTCGATCGACATTTGCATCTGCACCTTCCGCCGGCCGGAACTGGCCGACACGCTGCGCTCCGTCGCGGCGCTGGAGAAGCCGGTGGGAGCCGAGATTGGTATCGTCGTTGCCGACAATGACGATGAGCCCGGCGCGCAGAAACTAGTGAAGGCTTTGGCCGAGGAGCTGCAGCTGCCGGTCCGCTATCGTCACGCGCCGGCGCGCAACATCTCGATTGCCCGCAACGCCTGCCTCGACGCCAGCGTGTCGGACTTCGTTGCCTTCATCGATGACGACGAGACGGCGTCGCCCTCCTGGCTAGTCGAATTGATGGCGGCGGCCGATGCCACGGGCGCTGCGGCGGTGCTCGGTCCGGTGCGGGCGCATTATCGCCCCGACGCGCCGGACTGGATGCAGAAGGGCGACTTCCACTCCACCTTGCCGGTCTGGGTGCGCGGCGAGATCCGCACCGGCTACACTTGCAACGTCTTGCTCAAAATGGCCGACGCGAGCCTTCGTGGCCGGCGCTTCAGCCTGGCGCGCGGCCAGACCGGCGGCGAGGACACCGAGTTTTTCGATGCCATGGTCAAGGCTGGCGGCCGCATCGCCTTCGCGCCGCAAGCCTTCGTCGACGAGGTCGTGCCCCGCGCCCGGGCCGCGTTCGACTGGCTGCGCCGCCGGCGCTTCCGCTTCGGCCAGACGCATGGCCACCTGATAGGACACGGCGCCGGCGGGTTGCGCCGCGCCGGCCAGGTCGGGCTCGCTTCGGCCAAGGCCGCCTACTGCTTCGGCATGGCTATTTTGACCGCCATCAGCCCGGTGCGGCGGAACCGCAGCGTGCTGCGCGGCATTATGCACGTTGGTGTCGTCAGCGGTTTGGTCGGCGTCCGTGAAATCCGCCAATACGGCCTCACGTCGCCAGAACAAGGGAACAAGCGTGCAGCCTGACGTCAGCTTCGTCATCGCCGCCTACAACGCCGAGGCGACTCTCGACCGCGCCATCGCCAGCGCGATCGCGCAACTCGGCGTGACCGTCGAGGTCATCGTCGTCGACGACCAGTCGAGCGACGGCACGCTGGATGTGGCGCGCGCTTATCCGCAAGATATCGTCAAGGTTGTGGCGCTGCCCGCCAATCGCGGTCCGGGCGGCGCCCGCAATGCCGGCCTCGACCTGGCGCGCGGCCGCTGGGTGGCGGTGCTCGATTCCGACGACGCGGTCCTTCCCGGCCGCCTGGCCGCGATGATCTCCCGCGCCGAAGCCGCGGACGCCCAGATTGCGGTCGACAATGTGCAGGTCGTGCGCGAGGACGGCACGCCCGACGACACCATGTTCCCGGCCGGCTATCTCGAAGGCTTGCGCGAAATCTCGCTGGCCGACTACATCGCCGGCAATCTGGTCTTCGAATCGCGCTTCAATTTCGGCTATCTCAAGCCGATCTTCCAGCGCCGGTTCCTTGACGACAACAAGCTGCGCTACGACGAGAAGCTGCGCATCGGCGAGGACTACATTCTGCTCGCAAGCGCGCTGGCCAGCGGCGGCCGTTGCGTGGTCGAGCCGACCGTCGGTTATGCCTACCACATCCGCACCGGCTCGATCTCGCGCGTGCTCGAACTGCATCACGTCGAGGCGATGACGCGCGCCGATGCCGTGTTCGCGGTGGCATATCCCATGGACAGCGACGCAAAGGCGGCTTTCGCCAGGCGTGGCCGCAGCCTGCGCAAGGCGGCGTCGTTCCTGTCCCTGGTTCAGCACATCAAGGCACGCGCCCCGCTCAAGGCGATCGGCGCGGCGCTCAGGGATCCGGCCGCGATCGGGCATATGTCGATGCCGATCGCCGTCCGGCTCAGAAGGCTTGCGGCGCAAGTTCGCCGTGGGGGTGGGGAGATGAAGCATGCTGGCGATTTGATAGCCGGCGACAGGTAGAAATCTTTTCTCTCAGAAGGAAGAGCAGATGCAGAAAGTCAGGAAGGCAGTCATCCCGGTGGCGGGGCTCGGAACGCGGTTCCTGCCGGCGACCAAGTCGATGCCCAAGGAGATGCTGCCCGTCGTCGACAAGCCTGTCGTGCAATATGCCGTCGACGAGGCGTTCGAGGCCGGCATCGAGCACATCGTCTTCGTCACCGGCCGCAACAAGGCGGTCATCGAGGATTATTTCGACCTGCATCCTGAACTGATCGGCACGCTGGAGCAGACCGGCAAGAAGGCGCAGTTGCAGTCGCTGGAGAGCCTGCTGCCGGAGGCCGGCGCCACCTCCTTCATCCGCCAGCAGTCGCCGCAGGGCCTCGGCCACGCCGTATGGTGCGCGCGCGAGGTGATCGGCAATGAGCCTTTCGCGCTGCTGCTTCCCGACATGGTGTCCTTCGGCGCGCGCGGCTGTCTCGCCGAGACGGTCGATCTCTATCAGCGGACCGGCGGCAATGTGATCGCCGTCGAGCGCTGCGAGCCGGCCGAAACCAGCAAATACGGCATTGTCGGCCGCGGCGCCGACGTGGCATCCGGCTTCGAAGTGACGGCGATGGTCGAAAAGCCCGCGCCGGCCAATGCGCCGTCCAATTTCTACATCAATGGTCGCTACGTTCTGCAGCCGGAGATATTTGCCCTGCTTGGCAATCAGCAGCGCGGCGCCGGCAACGAGATCCAGCTCACCGACGCCATGGTTCGCCTGGCTCAGAGCCAGCCTTTTTACGCTCAGCCTTTCGACGGTCGCATGTTCGACTGCGGCTCCAAGGAGGGCTTCATCGAGGCGACCATCGCCTTCGCCCTGGCGCGCGACGACATGGAGGGCCCTGTCTTCGAGATGCTGCAGCAATTTGTCCGGTCGCATGAGCGCCGGGAAGTAGCCGCATAATGCCCATCTTTCGGGTGCATATGCGGTTTCGCGATGGCGCGACAGCCACACCAGCGCCCGGGCCTTCCGGCCCGGCGCATCCTGGCAGCAACGTTGCGCGGTCTTTTCTGGTCACGACGCCGATCTACCAAGGCCGATAGCGCCTGCAACCTGGAATTGGACCGAAAATGAACTATGCCACCTTCCCCCTCGACAAGAGGATGCCGTTGCCCAGCACCGATCCGGAAAAGGGTGAAGACTTCATCGATATCGAGCGTCTGCTTGGCATGGCCGCCCGACAGGCCAAGGTGGTGGCGGTCTGCGCCATTATCGGTCTGTGCCTGGGCGTCATCTATCTGCAGACTACGCCCAAGCAGTATACGGCGGTCGCCAGCGTTTTGATCGATGAAGGGCTGAACAAGGTCGTCGACGACATCTCGGCGGCGAGCGCCACGGTGCAAACGGACGCGACGATTCTCAGCCAGATAGAGGTTCTCAACTCGGCGCGGCTGGCGTCTGTGGTGGTCGACAAGCTGAAGCTCGATCAGAACCCGGACTTCATGAGCCCGCCGCAGTCGGCTTTGGCCAAGGGTGTGGGGTTCCTGCGCAGTATTGTCGGCTATTTCCGCGGCAGCTCGGCAAGCGAGCTCCCCGGCATCGAGAATGTCGACGCCGCGACGCGCGAAGCCATGATCAAGACCGCGACCCACGACTACGCGGTTCTCATGCTGCAGACCGGGTTGCTGGCGGATCGCGTCGGCCGTGCCAACGTTATCAGCATCGGTTATCAGTCGACAAATCCGGCACTCGCCACGGCCATCACCAAGGCCTATGCCGACGCCTATCTGGCCGACCAGCTCAACGCCAGCTTCGACGCCACCGAGCGCGCGGCCTTGTGGCTGCAGGGCCGGCTCACGGAGTTGCGTGAAAGCTCTCAGCGGGCAGCTATGGCCGTCGAGAAGTTCAGGGCCGAACATGGATTGTCTGCCAACAGCGACGGACAACTCCTGAGCGACAAGCAGCTCGCCGATCTCAACGCACAGCTCATCGTCGCCCAGGCCGATACCGCCAGAGCCAGCGCCCGCTATCAGCAATACAAGGCGATCGTCGAAAGCGGTTCCGAAAGCGCCTTCAACGATTCGGCCATCGGCGCCGACCAGCCGAGCAGCTCGGTCATCATCGCGCTCAAGACCCGCTATCTGGCCATTGCCAAGCGCCTGCAGGACGTCGAGACGAATTTTGGCAAGGATCACCCGCAAGCGGTCGCGCTGGCCAAGGAAAAGGCCGATGTCTCGGCGCAGATCTTCGGCCAGTTGAAACAGCTCACCGAAAGCTACCGCAACGATTTCGAGGTGGCGCAGGCGCGCGAAACGGCTTTGCGCGACAAGATTTCCACCGCCGCCGGCAAGAGCTCGATCGACAACCAGTCGCAGGTGAAGCTCAAGGAGCTTGACCAGCAGGCACAGGCGCTCACCACGCTCTATCAGACCTTCCTCAGCCGCTATGAGGAAGCTTCGCAGCAGCAATCCTTCCCGGTCGGCAAGGTCCGCATCATTTCCGACGCGACGATGCCGCTCGCGGCTTCCAGCCCGCGCACCTTGCGCGTGCTGGCGCTCTCGCTGGTGCTCGGCCTGATGCTTGGCGCCGGCTTCGGCGGCCTCAACGAGTTCAACGAGCGCTTCTTCAGGACGGGCGAGGACGTTCGCGACCGCGTCGGCCTGAAATTCCTCGGTTATCTGCCGACGATCGGCGGCGGCAAGGCCAAGGATACCAAAGCCGACGACCTGCCGGCCGACGGCAAGGTGGCCAGCCTCTCCGCGGCTGAGAGACGGGCGCGCATGCGCGTCAGCATCGACGCCCCGGCTTCGATGTTCGCCGAGACGCTGCGTAACGCCAAAATCGCCTTCGACGTGGTGATGGAAGACCGCGGCAGCCGGGTCATCGGCGTCATTTCGGTGCTGCCTGGAGAAGGCAAGTCGACGGTGGCCGCGAATCTCGCCGGCCTGCTCGCGGCCAACGGTGCCAAGACCTTGCTCATCGACGGCGACCTGCGCAATCCAGGCCTGAGCCGCAGCCTCGGCATGGAGGCCGAGCAGGGCCTGATGGAAGCGGTGGTCAATGGCCAGACCTGGCAGTCCGTCGGCAAGGTCGATCGTCAGACCAAGCTGGCGATCATTCCCGCCGTGCTGCGCGGCCAGTTCTCGCACACCAGCGAGCTTCTGGGCTCGGCCGGCATGCGGCGCTTCATCGAAAACGCCAAGGAGACGTTCGAATACATCATCGTCGACCTGCCGCCGCTCGGGCCCGTCGTCGACGCCAAGGCCTTCGCGCCGCTGGTCGATGGCTTCGTCCTGGTCACCGAATGGGGCCGCACGCCCCGCAACATGGTGCGCTCGATGCTGGAATCCGAGCCCTATATCGCCAATAAGGTGATCGGCGCGGTGCTCAACAAGGTTGATCTGAAGAAGCTGGCGAAATACGGCTCGCTCGGCGGCTCGGAAAGGTTCTTCGACCGCTATTCGAGCTACTATCTGGAAAAATCGGAGCAGCGTCCCAAGCAGGCCGCCTGAGGCGTGTTTCCGTTCGGAGAGACAGAGATCGGGGGCGGTTCAGCCTAGAGCATGATGCCGAAAAGTGTGGAGCGGTTTTCGGACGACATCATGCTCTATCTCTTTGATTTAGAGCCGGATTCAGATTTCAGGTCGACTCGACCTGAAATCATCCGGCTCTAGGAGCGTGAACCGTCCTAATCCCGCGAAGACAGCAGCCGGCCGTATTTGCCGACGATCCTGAGCGCCGTCAGTCGTCCCGTTTGAAAGGCGCCGGTGTCGATATCGAGGCGGCGTCCGTCGAGTGTCGGAACATTCACGATCGTGTGTCCGTGCACCACCCAGCGGTCGAGACGGTGCGCCGCCTGGAAGAACTCCTCGCGGATGTTGAGCAGATCGCCCTCGTCTTGCGCCTCGAGCGCCAGGCCGGGACGGATGCCGGCATGCACGAAGACGAAATGCTCGGAGCAGACCATCGCCGGCAGCGTGCGCAGGAACTCGACATGGCTGGCTGGAATGGCCTCGCGTATGCGCGCATCGGCCTGCTCGCTCGAACCGTAGAGGCTTATCAGCCGGTCAGGGTCAACGCCGTAGGAGAACAGGGTTTCGCGGCCGCCATAGCCGAGCCAGGTTTCACGCGAGAGATGACCATCCAGATAGAGGAGCAGCGCGACTTCATGATTTCCCACGAGGCAGATGCGCTGGAAGCCCTTCGGCGGCGGCGCCATCAGATGGTCGATCACGCGCCGCGACTGCGGCCCGCGGTCGATATAGTCGCCCAGCATGATGATGATCTTGCGACCGCGGAAGCGCTGCGCATCGATCTGGATCTTTTGCTCCAGCGCGCGCAGTTCGTCGTGGCAGCCGTGCACGTCGCCGATTGCGTAGACGACCATATCGCGCATGTCCATGACGAGGCGCTCGCGTGGCGCGGGTCGAGGGCGTCTCGATCGTTGGAAAAGATTCACGGATTGAGGCTCGGCTACTTGCACTGATCTGCGCCTCGATATCATGCCGAATGCAAACAATTCCACACCGGCGCGCGATCGGCAGTCGCGTCGTCAGGCGACCTTCAACCGATAGCGGAACAGCGTGTGGTCCAAGAGCAGCCGGATGCGCGGCTCGGCCTCGGTCGCAATAGCGGCCAGATAAGGCACGCCGGCGCGCATCAGGGCGCCGAGCATCGCCGCGCCGACGACATCATGGATGAGATAGAGCGGATAGGTCATCAGCCCGATCCGCCGCCAGCCGGGCCAGGAAAAGTCGGGGCGCAGCGACAACGCCATCAGCGCGACAGCCGCCATATAGTGATAGAACATCACCATGACGGCAGCCGGGAACCGCAGTATGTCGACGCCGCCGAATGTCGTCTTGTGCTGGGCCATGCCGTACCTTCGGTATGGCCCCCCACGCAAATTTTAAAGTTTATTGCTGCGTTGCACAATAAGCGATTGCAGTGCGGGACAAATTGGTGAATTGATCCTTAACGCGGTCGTCTGCCGGCGACTACACCCCGATGCCGCGTCCCTTCAGCGCCGCCGTGATCTCGTCCAGGATCGCCGGATCGTCGATCGTCGCCGGCATTGTCCATTCCTCCTTATCGGCGATCTTCTGCATCGTGCCGCGCAGTATCTTGCCGGAGCGGGTCTTGGGCAGCCGCTTGATCGTCACCACGGTCTTGAAGGCGGCAACCGGGCCGATCCGCTCGCGCACCAGCCCTACAACCTCACCTTCGATCGCGCCGCTATCGCGCGACACGCCGGCATTGAGCACCACGAAGCCGAGCGGCACCTGGCCCTTCATGGCATCGGCAATGCCGATGACCGCGCATTCGGCGACATCGGGATGGGCCGCCAGCACCTCTTCCATGGCGCCGGTCGAGAGCCGGTGGCCGGCGACGTTGATGATGTCGTCGGTGCGGGCCATCACATAGAGGTAGCCGTCCTCGTCCATCATGCCGGCGTCGGCCGTCTTGTAGTAGCCGGGGAACTCCTCGAGGTAAGCCTGGCGGAAACGGGCGTCGGCGTTCCACAGCGTCGGCAGGCAGCCGGCGGGCAGCGGCAGCTTGACCACGACATTGCCGAGCGTGCCGCGCGCCACCTCGTGGCCGGCATCGTCGAGGATGCGAATGTCGTAGCCCGGCATCGGCACGCCGGGCGACCCGTATTTCACCGGCAAAAGCCCGAGCCCCGCCGGATTGATCGTCATCGGCGAGCCGGTCTCGGTCTGCCACCAATGGTCGATGACGGGACGGTCGAGCTTCTGCTCCGCCCATTTTATCGTTTCGGGGTCGGCGCGCTCGCCGGCAAGGAACAGCGTGCGGAACTTCGACAGGTCGTATTTCGGCACGAACTCGCCCCTGGGATCCTGCCCCTTGATGGCGCGGAAGGCGGTCGGCGCGGTGAACAGCGCTACCACGCCGTGCTGCGAGATCACCCGCCAGTAGGTGCCGGCGTCCGGCGTGCCGATCGGCTTGCCTTCGAACAGCACGCTGGTGCAGCCATGCAAAAGCGGCCCGTAGACGATATAGGAATGGCCGACCACCCAGCCGACATCGGAAGCCGCCCAGAACACTTCACCCGGCTTGACGCCGAACTCGTGGTCCATGGTCCATTTCAGCGCGACCATGTGGCCGCCATTGTCGCGCACGATGCCTTTCGGCTGGCCGGTCGTGCCGGAGGTGTAGATGATGTAGAGCGGGTCAGTGGCTAAAACCGGCACGCAATCGACATTGGCGCCGGCGGCGCGTTCGCGCGCAACCGCATCGGCATAGTCGAAGTCGTAATTGTCCTTCATCTCGCAGCGCAGCTGCTCGCGCTGCAGGATGAGGCAGGCGTCAGGCTTGTGCTTCGACATCTCGATCGCCTTGTCGAGCAGCGGTTTGTAGGCGACGACACGGCCTGGCTGCAGGCCGCAGGAGGCGGTGATGATCAGCTTCGGCTTGGCGTCGTCGATGCGGGTGGCGAGCTCGTGCGAGGCGAAGCCGCCGAACACCACCGAATGCACGGCGCCTAGCCTCGCGCAGGCGAGCATGGCGATAGCGGCTTCCGCCACCATCGGCATGTAGATGATGACGCGGTCGCCCTTGTCGATGCCGCGATGCCTCAGCACCGAGGCCAGCGCGACGACCTCGCGCTTCAATTCGGCATAGGTGAATGTCCGGATTGTGCCGGTGATCGCGCTGTCATGGATCAGCGCCAGCTGGTCGGCGCGGCCGTCCGCGACATGGCGGTCGATTGCGTTATGGCAGGTGTTGCAGGTGGCGCCGGTGAGCCAGCGTCCATAGACGCCGGCTTTCGGATCGAAGACCTTTTCGGCCGGCCTATACCAGTCGATCGCCTTCGCCGCCTCGGCCCAGAACCCTATGGGGTCGCTTTTCCAGCCCTCATAGACTTCGTGATAGCGTGAGGCCATCCGCCTTCCTCCCAAGAAACGTTCTGCCGCCCTGCCATAGACTAAGCCGCGCGTGGCGGCCATGTCTTCCTGCATTTTGGTCGACATCGCCGGCAAACGTCTCTGTTCGGCGCCTTCGGTGGAGGCGTCGCCGTCACGGTCCGAGATATCAGCCGGCTTAAAGCGGCAGCGCCGCCAGCATCAGCCCGACGCCGCCGGCGATCAGGATGGCCGCCGCAAGCGCCTTCCGATGGCGCTCGAACGCCGTCGGAGCCCGTTCCCAATTGTAACGCATACAGATCACTCCCCAAAGCCCGGCGGACTCATAGCTTACTTAGGGGAAGCAAGGCAAGACTTCGCTAATATTGCCTGCTAGCGGGCAGACACCTGCAGGGTCGATCGTCCTCCTTCGCTATGCATGGCGATGGACAGCCTTGCGGCGCCGCGCTAATTGCTTTTTCAGCGAAGGGAGCGGGCGGATGGCTGAAATCGGCTCTGAAACGGTGCTGCGCATGGCGGACGATGCGTCCGTGCAGCATGTCGGCGATGGCGCGGTCGTGCTTTTGGCGCGCAGCGGTCAGCTTTACACCTGCAACGACACGACCGAGGCTTTTCTCGACAAGGTGAACGGCGCGCGCAAGCTCGACCAGATCGTCGATCTGCTGTCGGAGGAATTCGAGATCGACAAGGCAACGCTCGATCAGGATATGGCCGAATTGGCCGCCGAGCTGGTGGCTGAAGGCATCCTCGCCGACCCGGACGCGTGATGGCCGACGGACCGGTCCTGCGCGCCTTGTTCCGCGTCCATTTGTGGCTCAGCGCCCGGCTGATGCCGGTGCTGGTCGGCCGGCGCGATTTCGAAAGCGTGTTGAAACTGGCGCCGCTGCAGTCGCCCGCACCCTATCGCGACTTGCCCTGGACCTACATCGTCCATCGCGTCAAGCGGACGGTGCGACGCCCCTGGCTGATGCGCGACCGCAGATGCCTTCGCGAAGGTCTGCTCGGCTTCCGCTTTCTGCGCATGGCCGGTCTTGATCCAGAGCTGCGTTTCGGCGTCGACGCCAAGTCGATGCACGAGCCTCGCCTGTCGGCGCATTGCTGGGTCTGCCTCGACGGCACGCCGGTGATCAGCGACAGCCAGCCCGGCATGGTGGAGATCTACCGCCACCCGGCCAGCATGAAGGCGCCAGCCGCTTGAGCAACCAGACCTTCCGCTATGATCTCAACGGCCAGGTCATAGGCATCACCGCCGCGCGTGCCGATCTGTGGCCGAGCTTCGACCTGATGCTCGGCGCCCTGCGTATGAACGAGCCTGTCCAGCCCGGTTTTCGCGTCGACATTGTCGAAACGCTTGAGTTGCACGAGAACCCCGAAGGAAAGCTGGCTTTCGACGGCGAAGTGCCGCTGGATGGCCATTGCCGGATGATCGACGCCGGACGCGCCTTCCATCTCGTCTTTCCGGGCCAGCAGACGCTGTCGATCCACGACGGCGAGAGCCGGGCCGAAATCCGTCTTCATCCCGACAGCAAGATCAAGTGGACTTTGCTGATGATGGTGCTGGATGCAGCACTCGACGCGGACGGCCAGCATATGCTGCACACCGCGGGTCTCACCTTGCCTGGAAAGGACGCCCTGGTTCTCATTCATGCGCCAAGCGGCACGGGCAAGTCCACCACATCGCTCGCGCTTGCCTCGCGGGGCTTCGGCCTCTGCTCGGACGACGTGATGATCCTCGACGCAAGCGCGCAGGGCATCACGGCCTGGGGCATGCCGCGCAAGGTGAAGGTCCACCGCAACACGGCGGCGATGCTGCCCTTCGTCGCGCCCTGCCTGGGCGAGAAGTGGGACGCCGAGGGCGAGCAATCCGTTTCGCTGGACCGCCTTGGCGAAATCATCCGTGTCGAGGATGTGCGCGCCAGGCCCGTCGCGGCGCTCTTGCACCTTGCACGCTCGGCAGACGCCGAGACCCGGCTGCTGCCGATGGCCAGGACAGATGCCATGGTGGCTTTGGCCACCGACAATGTAAGGACCGGCATGACCGGCCTGCTGTCGCTGCAGAAAAGGCGCATGGCGACGATCGTGGCACTGGTGCAGGCGGTGCCGACCTTCACGCTGGAAGTCGGGGCAAGGCCGGTCGAGGCGGCGGCGCTGATCCAGGCTGCGGTTGAGATTTAGCTGTGAGTGAGTTTCCTCTCTCAGGCTGGATATGGTCGCGGCCGCGCCAGCCTCTGCACCCAGCGGAAGGCATCGCGGCTGAGGCGCGACCGCAGCTTCTCGCGCGAATTGACGCGAAGCAGCATGTTGCCGGTGATCAGCCATTTCGCCAACCGTATCGAGAGGTCCGGCTTGATGCGGTCGGCAAGCTCGATCGCGCGCGGCGCGCCGAACAGGCGTCCGGTGACGTTGAGGACCGTGGCCAGCTCGAGCTCGATGCCGGTCATGCGGGCGGCATCGAGCAGCCGCGCTTCCTCTTGAGGCGATTTCAGCGCCCGCACGCCTTGCAGCACGTCGACGCAGAGCTGCAGGCGGTGGAACTTGTGGCCGCCGGCGGCATGGACGATGGCGATGGTGAGCAGCGCGGCCGGTGTGTCGGTTTCGCCGCCGTCGATCGCCTGCAACTCGCGAAAGCCAAGCGACAGGCGTCTGCGCATGACGGTGTCGTGCACCAGATTGCCATGCAATTCGATCAGCAGGCTGGAGTTCTCTTTCTCCAGCCATTTGAATTCCTGCAGCTCGTGCGACTCGGCCTCGTCGCTGCCGAGCTCGAAGCCGCATTCGCCGATGGTCTTGTTGGCCTCATCGATGCTGGCGGGGTCGACGAGAATGTCGATGTCGGTGAAGGGACGGTCCGCAACCTGGCTATAGAGCTTGCGCGCGAACACCGGTCCCTTGACGATCCGGGCCGGCACGCCCTTTGCCGCCAGCGCCTTCATGATGCGGTCGCCGTGGTACTGCAACAGCATCGATTGGCCGGTCGCCATCGTCGCCTCGTCGCGCAACTCCGACAACTTCCGCTGCAAGGCTGCGTCCTGCGGCAGTTGAGCGTCGCCGATTTGCCGGAGTTTGCGCAGCATGATTGGCAGCACACCATGGAACTCGGCGTTGACGAGCAGCGCCAGCAGGGTTGCGGCTGCAATATCCCGGCCGACAGCAGGCAGTGCTTCGGGGTCGGCAAAGGTCAGCAGCAGCTTTTCATCGGCAGGCGCAAGAGAAGGCAGCATCAACCCGGGCGGCGTTCGAACGACAGGAACAAGCCATGCTTACAGAAAAGCACGCCGGAAACCAGTGCGGCGGCAGAGCCAGCTTGTGAGTTTGACTTTCCGAGCGGATCGTCCATTCTCCGGATTCGATCCGGAGGGTGTTGGAAATGACGAAAAAGAAATATGCGGCGCCTTTGCTGCGCAAGGCTGGAAAACTGTCCAGCGTGGTGGCCGTGGCGTCACCGGCGTTTTGAGGCGTTCGGGCTTCGGTTTTGGCTGAAGCTGGCTACATCCCCCAGCGCAGCGCCGCCGTGTGTACCGGCGCGTCCCAAAATGCCGACGTTTCGTCGTCCAGCATGGTCAGCGTGATCGAGCATCCCGCCATGTCGAGCGAGGTCACATAGGACCCGACCAGCGAGCGGACCACTGTCACGCCCTGCCTCTCGAACATCCTGCGGGCGCTGTTGTACATCAGATAAAGCTCCATGGACGGCGTGCCGCCGAAGCCGTTGACGAACAGCAGCGCCGGTCCTTTGGCGCGATCGCCGAGGTCGCCGGCAATCGCCGCACAGACCTCCTCGGCGATGGCGTCGGCGCTCTTCAGCGCGTCGCGCCGCCGGCCGGGCTCGCCGTGGATGCCCACGCCGAATTCCATCTCGCCGTCGCCGATCTCGAAGGTCGGCCTGCCGGCGGCGGGCACCGTGCCGCTGGTCAGCGCCACGCCCATCGAGCGCGTCGCGGCGTTGACGCGGTCGCCCAGCGCCTTGAGCGCGGGCAGCGGCATGCCTTGCTCGGCGGCCGCGCCGACGATCTTTTCCACCACCAGCGTGCCGGCGACGCCGCGCCGTCCGGTCGTGTAGGACGAGTTCTCGACCGCGACGTCGTCATTCGTCACCACCTGCAGCACGCCATCCGCCATCTCTGCCGCCATGTCGAAATTCATCACATCGCCTTCGTAGTTCTTGACGATGAACAGGCAGCCGGCGCCGGTATCGACGTCCCGCACGGCCGCCAGCATCTGGTCGGGCGTGGGCGAGGTGAAGACCTGGCCGGGGCAGGCGGCGTCCAGCATGCCGTGGCCGACAAAACCGCCATGCAGCGGCTCGTGGCCGGAGCCGCCGCCCGAGATCAGCGCCACCTTGCCCGGCTTCAACGCCCTGCGGCGGATGAATTTGTGCTCGTCGCCAAGCACAAGGATATCGGCATGGGCGGCTGCGAAGCCATCGAGGCTCTCGGTCAGGACCGTGTCCACCGAATTGATGAATTTCTTCATGGCAGTCCTCCCGACGTCTTAGTTTACGCAATTCCGAACGGAAAACCGCTGGACACTTTTCCTGGAATTGCTCTTGCTCAGCCGCTGCCCTTGCCGGCGATGCTGGTTATTTTCTGGATGAATTCGTTGATCGCCCGGTCGAGCGCGGCGTTCTGCCTGTCGTCGCCGAAATCCGGCACGATGAGCGAGACGTGGCGCGTCTTGCGCGGCCCCGAGGCTACGGGCGCCTTGCCGGGATGCGCCTGGTGATAGGCGGCCATGAACTGGTCGCGCTCGGCCTGGCTGAAGTGGCAGACGGAAAAGATCGACGGCAGATGCCTTGACGGGATCGGGATCGAATAGGCCGGGCTGGAAATCTGGGTGACGAAGCTGCGGTGCTTGCCGAGCGCGTCGGCAAGCCGCTGGCGCATACCCGACGGACGCTGGTCGATCACCTGCGACAGGATTGTCTTGTAGGCGCGGATCGCCTCCTCCGAGCCTGTTTCCGATATCTTCTCGGTCCTGGCCATGCCGCGTCTACACCGCAACGTCTGCGATGGCCGCCTTGGCCATGGCGAGTTGCGCAGGGGCGACCGACAGGTCGCGCAAGCCGGCCTCGAGCAGGGCCGGGATGGCTGCCGGATCGCCGCCCGCGTCGCCGCATAGGCTGACCGGAATACCTCTCTCACGTCCGAAGGCGGTGACCGCAGCGATCAGCCGCAGCACCGCCGGGTTGCGGACGGAGTTGAGATGCGCGACCGCCGCGTTGTCCCGCGCGGCCGCCATCACGTATTGCGTCAGGTCGTTGGAGCCGATCGAGAAGAAGGCGACATCGGCGAAGGCTTCCGGCGCCAGCGCGACGGACGGCACCTCGACCATGATGCCGAGCGGCGGAAGCCTGTGCGCGACGCCCTGCGCGGCAAGCGCGGCTTGTTCTTCCGCGAACAGCGCGGCGGCTTGGCTGTACTCCTCGGGCGTGGCGATCATCGGGAACATCACCTTCAGATTGCCGTGGATGGCGGCGCGCAGCAATGCCCGTATCTGCACGCGAAAAATGTCGCGCCGCTTAAGCGAAAGCCTTATGCCGCGCAGACCGAGAAACGGGTTGGTTTCCTCGACGGTGAAACCCGGCACCGGCTTGTCGCCGCCGGCATCGACGGTGCGGATGGTCACCGGCTTGTCGCCTGCCCATTCCAGCACATTGCGATACGCACGGTATTGCGTCTCCTCATCCGGCACTGTCTTACCGAACAGGAACTCCGTGCGCATCAGGCCGACGCCGTCGCAGCTTTCGATCTCGATGCCGTCGACATCGGAAGGGTAGGCGATGTTGACCTGGACGCGCACGGCGGTGCCGGCCTTGGTCACCGCCGGCTCCGTCAGGAATGTCCGCGCAGCGCCCTGGCGGTCGGCGAAGGTGGAGGCGGACTGCCGGAAGGCTTCGATCTCGGCGGGCGAGGGCGAAAAGACGATCGCGCCGCGTTCGGCATCGAGCAGCGCGACACCGGTGCGCGTTTCACCCTCATCGCCGAGACCGACAACCATCGGCACGCCGCGCGAGCGCGCCAGCATAGCGACATGGCTGGCGGTGCTGCCGCGCCTGAGCGCGATGCCGCCGCCCTTGCTCCAATCGGTTTCGAGGAAGCGCGTCGGCGCGATGTCGTCGCCATAAAGGATCGCGCCCGGCGGTGTCGCGGCCTCGCTGTCCTCGCTCAACGCCCGCAGCACCTGGTCGCGGATGTCGCGCAAATCCGCGGCGCGGGCACGGAAATAGTCCTGGTCCGACGTTTCATAGCTGGCGATCTCGCTGTCCAGCGCCGCGCGCCAGGCGGCGTCCGCCGGCTGTCCGGAACCGATCGCCGACAAGGCCGGACCGCTCAGCGCGTCGTCCTCCAGCATGGCGATGTGGAATTCGAGAATGCCGGCGGCGTCGCCATTGGCGGTTTCGATCAGCGCCGCCAGCCGGCCGACGGCCTTGCCGATTGCGCTCACCAATGCGGCTTGTTCTTCGTCGGAGCTCGCCTTGGCCTTGTAGCTGGCCGGAGGCTGGTCGAGGTCGAACAGCGGGCCTTCGGCGTAGCCGGGAGAGGCGGGGATACCCTCAATCCGCATGGCTCGCATTCCTTGCGGGCCTGGCGACATTCAGATCGGTCTCAAGCGGACCGGGCATGATCCGCGTCCTCGTCGAAGTCACGCTGCACCAGATCGACCAGCGCCTTCACCGCCTGGGTCGAGCCATCGCCCTTGGCGCGGATATGCAGCATGGTCCCTTTCGGCGCCTTGGCCGCCATCACCTTGACGATGCTCTTGGCGTCGAACCAGGGACCGTTGGCCGCCACCGCCACTTCCACCTCGGCCGCGAACGACTTGGCGAGTTTGGTGAACTTCACCGAAGGGCGCGCATGCAGCCCCACCGCGTGGGTGATCAGGACCGTTGCTTCGGCGGATGCGGACATTCAGTCGGTTCCCGTTCGTTCACGACGGCGACAATTCATGCGCCGTCGCCACCACTTCCTTGAGCGAGGCGCCGCCGGAGGATTCGGTCGCCGCCATCACCGCGCCCTCGACGATCGGCGCGTTGCAGACGACTATTCTGTGGGAGCGCGGCTCGCCGATCATCTCGACCGCCATCTCCGAGTTGGTCTCGGCGCCACCGAGATCGACCAGTATGGCGACGCCCGCGTCCGACCAGGCCTTGTCGATCGCGTTCATGATCGCCTCGACGCTGGTGCCGAGGCCGCCATGGCCGTTTCCGCCGCACCATGCAAGCGGCACTTCGTCGCCCACCATCTGGCGCACCATGTCGGCCGTGCCCTCGGCGACCAGGGGCGAATGCGACACGATGACGATACCGACATTGCTCATCAAATGCCCTCGACAGTTTCGGCGACTGCGCGCACCAGCAGCGCGGTCGAGCGCGCTCCGGCGTCCATATGCCCGATCGAGCGCTCTCCCAGGAAGGAGGCGCGCCCGCGCAGGGCCTTCATCGGCACAGTGGCCTCCGCGGCCTTGTCGGCTGCGTCGGCGATTTCGCTTGCCGACTTGCCTTGCGCCAATGCCTCATACACCGGCGCCAGCACATCGAGCATGGTTTTTTGTCCCGGCTGCGATTTGCCGCGCGCCGCGACCGCCTCGATCGCCTTGCCCAGTGCCGCGACCAAGCCGCTTCGATCCGGTGCTGCCGGCAATTCCTTGCCGAGCGCCATGAACAGCGTGCCGAAGAGAGGCCCGGACGCGCCGCCGACGGTCATTACCAGCTTGGTGCCGACGGCCTTCAGCGCCTCGGGCAGCGGTTTTGCTGAAAAGGCGTCGGCCTCGGCGCGCACGGCCTCGAAGCCGCGCTTCATGTTCAGCCCATGATCGCCGTCGCCGATCGCCTGGTCGAGCGCGGTCAACTCCTCGGCATGCGCCGCGATCGTATCGGCCGCCGCCGCGATCAATCGGGAGAAATCGGCTGCGGCCATTTCCTGTCCTTCATGCCGGGGCGAACAGAGCCGCCACGGCGGCGAAAACTTCGGCGACCGCGAAGGCGCCGGGATCCGCGACGTCAAGCTGTCTGCCGATATAGGCGGAACGCCCGGCCTTTGCTTTCTGCATCGCGGCGGTCGCCTCGGCGCCTTGCCGCGCTGCTTCTGCCGCTGCTTCCGGCCCGCTTGCGTCCAGGGCTTTCAGCGCTGGCTCCAGTGCATCGACCATCGTGCGGTCGCCGATCCTGGCGCCGCCGTAGAAGGTCATCCGGTCGAGCCCGGCAAGCAACGCTTTGCCGAGCGACGCGCCGGTGCCCAGCGATTGCGACGCGGCGGTGAAGAAGATCGACAACAGCACGCCGCTGGAGCCGCCCATCGACGTGCCCAGCGTATCGCCGATTGCGGCAAATGTCGCGGCCTTGTCGGCGAGCGGCAGCGTCTCGATGCGCTCGAAAATGCTGCGCGCCCCCGTCGCCACCGTCGAGCCGGTGTCGCCGTCGCCGGCCTTGGCATCGAGCGCATTGAGCGGCTCTTCGAGCGCGATCAGCTTTTGGCAGACGGCTTTGATCAGCCGCTCGGCGGCCGCATCGCGGCTGGCAGGCTTGCTGGCTGTGCCCATGCCAGGCCTGGCCATCGCGATAACGACTGGCGGACGAACCGGCTTCGCCGGCAGCCAGGCATGCGGGCCGACGGGCGCCAGCAGCGCCGCCTCGCGCTCCGCGTCGAGCTTGAGCAGCGACAGCGAGAAGCCGTTCATGTTGAGCGCCGTCATTAAATGTCCGGGGCCGACGGTCAGCGTCACGGCCTTGGCCAGTGGCGAGGCGAGCACCGCATTTGCGATCAAGGACATCTCGAGCGGCGGCACCGAGCCGAGATTGTTGATCAGCAAGGCGTAGCGGCTGCCGGGATCGAGCCGCGCCGCGAGGCGTTCGGCCATGACAGCGACGAATGCGCCGGCGCTCTGCAGCGCGATGCGCTCGACGCCCGGCTCGCCATGGATGCCGAGGCCGAGCTCGCCATCATCCGCGCCGAAGCGCTCCTCATGCGCCTGTCCGGGGATCGAGCAGGAGGAAAGCGATATGCCGAGCGAAAAGACGTCCTTGGCCGCCGCCCGCGCCGCGGCAGCGACCGATGCAAGGTCATGGCCGCTTTCGGAAAGGTGTCCGGCGATCTTGTGCACGAACAGCGTGCCGGCAACGCCACGCGGCTGCGCAATGTCGGGCAGCGCGATGTCGTCGCCGACGATCACCATCTCGACCGCAAGACCTTCCGCGCGCGCCTTTTCCGCGGCGAGGCCGAAATTGAGCCGGTCGCCGGTGTAGTTCTTGACGATCAGCAGGCAGCCGGCGGGGCCGGTCGTCGCGCGGATCGCCGCCAGCACCGCCTCGACGCTCGGCGAAGCGAAGATCTCGCCGGAGACGGCCGCCGTCAGCATGCCGGCGCCGACGAAGCCGGTATGCGACGGTTCATGCCCCGCGCCGCCGCCGGAAACGATCGCCACCTTCGTCTTGTCCCAGTCGGCGCGCAGCCCGACCTTGATCTCTGGATAGCCGTCGAGGCGGGCGAGCGCGCCCGACCCCACCGTGGCGAGAAAGCCGTCGAGCCCCTCGGTGACGATCGTGTCCTTGCGGTTGAAAAAGTGCTTCATGGATTTCGTCCAGTCCGTATCTGCGGTCGTCAATCAGTTTGCAAATTTGTCGTGCGAGCCGACTACATCAATCTTTGCCCGTCCGAGCCGAAATAGAGCGGCGCCATGTAGCGGATCGTCACCTTATCCCCTTTGGCTAAAGGCGTGTCCGGATCGGTGAGCGTCACCAGCTTCTTCGACCCCACCGTCACATGCAGGTGGTTCTGGTCGCCGAGATGCTCGACCCAGTCGACGACGCCGTCGGCATGGCCGTTCGCTGCCTTCTCGATCGCGAGATGCTCGGTCCGCGCGCCGATCGTCGTCGTTCCGGTCGGGGCGCCGCCGTCGGGCAGCAGTCCGGCCGGCAGAAGGTTGATAGCCGGCTGGCCGAGGCGCGCCGCGACATGAAGATTTGCCGGCTCAGAATAGATCGCGCGCGGCGTGCCGATCTGCGCCAGCATGCCATCGGCGAGGATGCCGATGCGGTCGGCCATGGTCATCGCCTCGATCTGGTCGTGCGTGACATAGAGCATGGTGGCGCCGAGCTCGGACTGGATGCGCTTGAGCTCGAGCCTGAGATCGGCGCGCAGCTTGGCGTCGAGCGAGGACAGCGGCTCGTCCATCAGGTAGATCGCGGGCTTCCTCACCAGGGCGCGGCCGATGGCGACGCGCTGCATCTCGCCGCCGGACAGTTTCGTCGAGCGGTTGTCGAGCTTGTGGTCGATGCGCACCATGCGCGCGACCTCCTCGACACGGCGGCGCACAGCCTCTTCGGGAAACCGCCGCGCCGGCGAGCGCAGCGGGAAGGCGAGATTGTCGAACACCGAAAGATGCGGATAGAGCGAATATTGCTGGAAGACGAAGGCGGTGTCGCGTTCGGCCGGCGACAGCGCCGTCGCGTCGTGGCCGCCGATGTGAATCGTGCCGCTGTCCGGCCGTTCCAGTCCGGCGATCAGCCTCAGCGTCGTCGTCTTGCCGGCGCCGGTCGGCCCGAGCAGCACGACGAATTCGCCGTCCTTGATCGCGAGGTCGAGATCATCGATCGCGACGGTGTCGCCAAAACTCTTGGTCACGCCCTGGATATGAACGTCAGCCATGGCGCGCCTCCGCTGCCTGATCATGCATGGCGGTCCGGACCGCGCGGCCGGAACCCTTCTCGAACAGCGACAGCCGGGCGCCGTTCAGCGCCAGGCCGACCTGTTCGCCGGGGCTGAGATGGATGCCGGCCGGCACGCGCGCCTTGATGATGCCGTCGGCCGTCTCGACCGCAACGATCTGCGTGGTGCCGAGATACTCGGTTCCGTAGATCGCGCCGCGCAGCTTCGAGCCGTCGTCAAAGCGGATATGCTCGGGCCGGATGCCAAGCGCCATGTCGGCGGGCGCGACGTCCTCGCGGACTTCCGGCACCGCCACCTTTGCGCCCTGCACGACGATCTCCTTCGCGCCCCTGGCAAGCCCGCCGCCGAAGCGCAGGAAATTCATTGGCGGCGAGCCGATGAAATCGGCGACGAACATGGTTGCGGGCCGGTCGTAGATTTCGCGCGGCGTGCCGAACTGCTCGATGACGCCGTGATTCATCACCGCAATTTTGTCGGCCATCGACATCGCTTCCATCTGGTCGTGCGTGACATAGACGGTCGTTGCGTGGATGCGGTTGTGCAGCTCGCGCAGCTCATGCACCATCAAATCGCGGAATTCGGTGTCGAGGGTCCCAAGCGGCTCGTCCATGAGGAAACATTTCGGCCGCCGCACAATGGCGCGGCCGAGCGCGACGCGCTGCCGGTCGCCGCCGGCAAGGCCGGAGACGGACTTGTCGAGCAGATGGTCGATGCGCAAGAGCTTCGCCGTCTCCTCGACGCGGCCGCGGATCTCGGCCGACGGCATGCCCTGCGCCAAAAGCGGAAAGCCGATGTTCCGGCGCACATTCATATGCGGGTAGAGCGCGAAGAGCTGGAAGACGAAGGCGATGTCGCGCTCGCGCGCCCGGCGCATGGTGACGTCCTCGCCGCCAAGCAGGATCTTGCCGCCGGTGGGCAGTTCAAGCCCGGCGATCATGCGCAGCGTCGTCGTCTTGCCGCAGCCTGACGGTCCGAGCATGACGAAGAACTCGCCGTCCTCGACGACGAAATTGGAATCCTGGACGGCGACGAATGCGCCGAAGGCCTTCCTCAGATTCTGAACACGGATCTCGGCCATCGTTATTCCGGGAATTTCGAGACGATGATGAACATCACCGTGCCGGCAAGCATGGTGACGAAGGAATAGGTATAGAGCGACAGCGCGAAGGGCTGGAACAGCATCAGGAAGCCGATCGCGATGATCGCGGTCGCGATGTTTTCCATCAGGCCGCGCCTTGCCCAGACGGGCCATGAGGAGCGCTTGGTGGCAACAGAGCGGTTCATGCGTTCCTCCCTTCCTTCCCGTTCAAGGGGAGAAATGGTTGCCAGGTGGTTCCCCCACTCCGTCGCTGCTTCGCAGCGCCACCTCTCCCCCCTCCGGAGGGAGAGGAAGGGAGTCTGGCTGAATGAAGTTCGCGCCCTTCCTCTCCCCCGTCGATCGGGGGAGAGGTGTCGAGCGAAGCTCGACGGAGTGGGGGTCGACTTATTCCCACACTAGTCATTTGCGCACCGCGCCGAAGGTGATGCCGCGCAGCAACTGCTTGCGCAGCAGGATGGTGAAGACGAGGATCGGCACCAGGAAGATGGTCGTGCCCGCCGCCACTGCCGGCCAGTCCTGGCCGCCTTCGCCGATGATGGTCGGGATGAAGGGCGGAGCGGTCTGCGCGGTGCCGGAAGTAAGCAGCGCTGCGAACGCATATTCGTTCCAGGCAAAGATCAGGCAGAAGATGGCGGTCGCGGCGATGCCGGTGGTCGCCTGCGGCAGCACAGTGCGCCAGAAGGCCTGCAGCCGCGTATAGCCGTCGATCATCGCGGCCTCTTCATATTCGCGCGGGATCTCGTCGATGAAGCCCTTGAGCAGCCACACGGCCAAAGAGACGTTGACCGCGGTATAGAGCAGGATCATGCCGAGCGCGGTGTCGGACAGGCCGAGCTCGCGATACATAAGATAGATCGGGATCGCCACCGCGATCGGCGGCATGAAACGCGTCGACAGGATGAAGAACAGAAGGTCGTCGGCCAGAGGCACCTTGAAGCGCGAGAAACCATAGGCCGAGAGCGTGCCGAGGAACACGGCGCAGAAGGTCGAGCCGAAGGCGATGATCAGCGAATTGACGAAGCGCGGCAGGAAGTTCGACGGCCCGGCGATCACCATGTTGCGCTTGCGCACGGTCTCGTCGCAGAAGCCGGTCGCCGGTCCGAGCGACTTGATATAGTCCGGCGTCTGCCTTGTGCGGGTAGTGAACAGGTTGCAATAGCCCTCGATGCTCGGCTGGAAGACGATCTTGGGCGGATAGGCGATCGAATCCGGCGGCGTCTTGAAGCTGGTGGCGAAGATCCACAGCAGCGGCACGATCGAGATCAGCGCATAGGCTATGATGATCGTGCCGGCGATCAGCTTCGCGTTCGACGAGGGCGCAACGACGGAATGGGCAGTGGTCAGGCTCATCTCTGCTTCACCTTGTTGAGCGCCTTGACGTAGATGTTGGCCAGCCCGAACACCGCAACGAACAGGATGATGGCGAAGGCCGAGGAATAGCCGGTGCGCCAGCTTTCGAAAGCCTGCCGCTTCAGCGTGATCGAGGCGACTTCCGTGGTCGAGCCGGGTCCGCCGCCGGTGAGCAGGTTGACCATGTCGAACATCTTGAAATTCTCGATGCCGCGAAACAACACCGCCAGCATGATGAAGGGCAGCGCCATCGGCAGCGTGATCGACCAAAACTGCCGCCAGTTGGAGGCGCGGTCGACCTCGGCCGCCTCATAGATGTATTCGGGAATGGAACGCAGGCCGGCGAGGCAGATCAGCATCACGTAAGGCGTCCACATCCAGGTGTCGACGATGATGATCGCCCACGGCGCCAGCTCGACATTGGACAGCATCTGCACATTCGTCGGCGGAATGCCGGTGACGAATGAGACGACATAGGAAAACAGCCCGATCTGCGGCTCGTAGAGGAAGCGCCAGAAATTGCCGACCACCGCCGGCGACAACATCATCGGTACCAGGATGATGGTGGTCCAGAAGGCGTGGCCGCGAAACTTGCGGTCGATCAGCCAAGCCAGCGTGAAGCCGATGACGGTCTGCAAGAGGATCGTCCAGAACACGAAATGCGCCGTCGTCTGCATGGCGATCCAGATGTCCTGGTCGCCGAGGATGCGCTGGTAATTGGCGAGCCCAAGGTTCTTCACCGCCTCGTTCGGCCGGTTGGCGCGGAAATTGGTGAAGGAGAGATAGATCGCCCAGAACAGCGGGAAGATGTTGATGGCCAACAGCAAAAGGATCGTCGGCGAGATGAACAGCCAGGCGAGGCCCTTGTCGCTGATGCCCCGGATCTTCTTGGCCAACGGTTCCGGTGTTGCCCGGGCAACGTTGTCCGCAGTCCGATCGAGCATGGTAAGTCCTGCTTCGGTCACGGGTAAGTCTCGACTGTGGAATTTATCTGAACTGCGTCCCGTGCCAAGGGCGGCACGGGACGCTGCGGTTGGGCTCGGGAGGAGCCTACATCTTGCCGTCGTCCTGGAAGACCTGCGTCCAGTCCTTGACCAGCCCGTTGAGCGCGTCCTTGGGCGAGCCCTGGCCGGCCACGACATAGTCATGGAAGCGCTTCTGCGAGGCCTGCAGCAGCGGCGCGTAGCTGGGTTCCGCCCAGAAATCCTTCACGATTGCCATCGAGTCGAGGAAGGCCTGCGCATAGGGCTGGCTGGACGGGAATTTCGGATCCTTGACGACGGAGTTCAGGCAGGAATAGCCGCCGAGCGACCACCACTTGGCCTGCACGTCTTTGTTGGCGAACCACTTGATGTATTTCAGCGCCGATTCCTGCTTGTCGGAATAGGAAACCACCGAAATGCCCTGGCCGCCGAGCTGCGCGAACTGGTCGCCGTCGGGACCCTTCGGATTGACGAAGTAACCGATCTTGTCGCCGCCGACATTCTCGTCCTTCTGCAGACCGGGCCAAGTGAAGGCGAAGTTCATGTGCATCGCCACCTGGCCGGATTTGAAGGCGTCGACACCTTCGCCCATGTAGCTGTTTGAGGCGCCGGGCGGCGTGCAGCAGTCATAGAGCGACTTGTAGAATTCCAGCCCCTTCACCGATTTCTCGGAATTGACGAAGCCTTCCATCTCGTAGGGCTTCTTCGGGTTCTCATATTGGAAGCCGTAGCTGTAGAGCACGTCCATGGCACCCATGGTGATGCCTTCCGAGCCGCGCTCGGTATAGATGGAGGCGCCGTAGACGGTCTTGCCGTCGATCTGCCGCTTCTGGAAGAATTCGGCGATCTGCTTCAGCTGGTCGAAGGTGGTCGGCGGGGCGAGGTCCCAGCCATACTTCTCCTTGAATTCCTTCTGCAGCTCGGGCCGCGAGAACCAGTCCTTGCGATAGGTCCAGCCGACGACGTCGCCCATGGCCGGCAGGGCCCAGTAGTTCGGCGTGTTCTTCGGCCATTCCGAATAGCCGACCACGGTCGCCGGCACGAAGTCGTCCATGCTGATCTTCTCCTTGTCGAAGAAGTCGTTCAGCTTCACGTAATGGCCGTTCTCGGCGGCGCCGCCGATCCACTGGCTGTCGCCGATTATCAGGTCGCAGAGCTTGCCATGCGAGTTGAGCTCGTTGAGGAAGCGGTCGGCGTAATTGGTCCACGGCACGAACTCGAATTTCATGCCGATGCCGGTTTCCTTGGTGAAGTCCTTGGACAGTTCCACGAGCGCGTTGGCCGGATCCCAGGCCGCCCAGCACAGCGTCAGGTCTTCCGCATGCGCGACGTTCGAGACGGCTGTCGACGCAAAGATCGCCGAGGCCAGTCCCAACGCCAGTTTCAAGGTCGATTTCATGCCTTACCTCCCATTTGCGAAACGCGTCCGGATGACGGTTTCAAGAGCCCTCGACCCTCGCTCCTCCGAGGGCCCAAACACGGCGGGCGAACGCGCCGTCCGATGTTTAGTAATTTGTTTAGTGATGCGCTTTTTACTAAACAACGCAAGCGAATTCGTTGCTGCGCCGCAGCATGGCGAAACGCGTCATTGAAATCGTTGGAAAATGATCGCCGGACCTGCGTGCTGCCGACGTCAGCTGGCCGCGTTGGCGGGGCCCGGACTTGTCGTCACCGGCCGGATCGGCGGCGCCGGCGGCAGGAGCGCGCGTATGTCGGCGAAGGGGAAGGTCGGCTCGAAGCGAAAGGCCTCGGCCAGCGCGCCGGGTGCGCCGTTGCACTGTCCGGCGCGAAACTCGTTCTGAAGGCGCGCCCTGTGCACATAGTGCTCCGGACCCTGCGACTGGTGCGCGAGGATTGCTTTCGCCTTGATGTCCCAATGATGCGAGATTTCGACATAATGCGTCGGCGAAAAGCCGGTGCCGCCGAGCGTATCGGCATGCAGCACCGGCGCCGCGAAGGATGCGGCGAGCCGCACGCCGTCGGACAGGGCGCGGTGGTCGCCGTGATAATCATAGGGCGCATGGGTGATGGCGAGGTCGGGCTTCGCCTCGCCGATCAGTGCCTTCAGCGCCGCAATGAACGCGGCATCGGCGACGAGCTCCCCGTCGGGAAAGTCGAGGAAGCGCGGCTCGACGCCGAGCAGGCCCGCCGCCTTGGCCGCTTCCTTGTGCCGCAAGCGGGCAAGCGCCTTGGGGTCGCCCATGCCGCCTCTGGCACCATCGGTGGCTATGGCGAAAGTCAGTTCTGCGCCTTGCGCGGCATAGGCGGCCAGCGTACCGAACATGAATATCTCGATATCGTCGGGATGTGCCCCCAGCGCCAGTATCTTCACGTCTTTCTCCCGGAATGGAATCGTGCCGAACGGAATCCTGCTCGCTCTTCTCGCTTACGCAAACTATTCGTTCAGCGACGCCGTCATCAAGGGTCTGGGCGGGCAGTTCACCGTCTTCGAGATCGGCTTCTTCATGACCTTGTTTGCCGGCTGTTTCCTCTTCTTCACCCGGCCGAAGGAGGAGCGCTGGCGCGATTTCTGGCGCACCGGGCGGCCCTGGGCCGTGCAGGCACGCGCCTGGGCCGGCATCGCCTCGGGCGTGCTCAGCGTCTATGCCTTCACCAGCATTCCGCTGGCGGAGGTTTATGCGCTGCTCTTCCTGGCCCCGTTGCTCGTCACCGTGCTTTCGACCGTCATCCTGAAGGAGGAGGTCGGCCCCTGGCGGTGGCTTGCCGTGGTCTCGGGCTTCGCCGGTGTCATGCTGGTGGTGAGGCCGGGCTTCCGCGAATTGCATCTTGGCCATCTCGCCGCCTTCGCCAATGCCTTCGTCGCGGCGACCATCGTCATCCTGATGCGCTCGCTTGCCCAGCAGGAAAAGCGCACGACCATGCTGGGCTCGCTGATCGGCTATGGCCTGCTCTTCAACGGGGTCGGCGCGGTCGCGACGTCATTTGCGCTCCCCAATCTGTGGCAATTGGGCTGGCTGGTCCTGGGCGGCCTGTTCACCGCCGGCGGCCAGTTGCTGCATCTCCTGGCGGCCAAATACGCCCCGGCCAATCGCATCGCCCCGACGCATTATTCGCAGATCGTCTGGGCGGTTATTCTCGGCGCGATGTTCTTCAGGGAATATCCCGACGCGATGACGCTGGTCGGCCTTGCCGTCGTCGGCGCCTCGGGCCTCCTCACCATGGTGCGCGAGGAAGTGCGGCTTGGCACAGTGCGCTGGAACCCGTTTACGCGTGCGCGGCTTTGACCTGCATGGGCCCGACACGTTGCACGGCGACCGCGACCGCTGATATGCGGGCAAAATGACGACGAAACCCTTGCCGGACCTTCCGGTCACAGCCGTGCTGCCGGCGCTCGGCGAAGCGCTCGCGCGGTGCAGCAGCGCCGTGCTGGTGGCGCCGCCCGGCGCCGGCAAGACAACGCTGGTGCCGCTGGCGCTGCTCGACGCGCCTTGGCTCGGCGAGGGCCGGATCGTGCTCCTCGAGCCGCGGCGGCTCGCCGCCCGCGCCGCCGCGCGCCGCATGGCCGAATTGCTGGGCGAGGAGCCCGGCGGCACGGTGGGCTACGCCATGCGCATGGAGAACCGCACCTCGGCGCGTACCAAGATCCTGGTCGTCACCGAAGGCGTGCTCTCGCGCATGATTCTCGACGATCCGGAGCTGCCCGGCGTCTCGGCGGTGATCTTCGACGAATTCCATGAACGCTCGCTCGACGGCGATGTCGGCCTGGCGCTGGCGCTCGACGTGCAGGGCGCGTTGCGGCCGGACCTGCGTCTGCTGGTCATGTCGGCGACGCTCGACGGCGCGCGCGTGGCGAAGCTTTTGTCGGAGGCGCCGGTGATCGAAAGCGAGGGTCGCGCTTATCCGGTCGAGATCCGCTACGAAGAACGGCCAGCCGGAGTCGCGATTGAGGACGCCATGGCCAAAGCCGTGCGCGCGGCTTTGGCCGGCGAGCCGGGCAGCGTGCTTGCCTTCCTGCCCGGACAGCGCGAGATCGAGCGCACCGCCGAGCGGCTCGCGGGCAACGTCGCGGCCGACACCGACATCGTTCCGCTCTATGGTCAGCTCGACAACAGGGCGCAGGACGCGGCGATCAGGCCGGCGCCGGCCGGCCGCCGCAAGGTGGTGCTGGCGACCTCAATCGCCGAGACCTCGATCACCATCGACGGCGTGCGCGTCGTCATCGATTCCGGCCTGTCGCGGCTGCCGCGCTATGAGCCGGCGAGCGGCCTGACCAGGCTTGAGACGGTGCGTGTCAGCAAGGCTTCGGCCGACCAGCGCGCCGGCCGCGCCGGCCGCACTCAAGCCGGCGTGGCGGTTCGCCTGTGGCGGGCCGAGCAGACCGCGTCGCTTCCCGCCTTCACGCCGCCGGAAATCCTTGAGGCCGATCTGTCTGGATTGCTGCTCGACTGCGCCGCCTTCGGTGTCGCCGATCCGTCGAGCCTCTCCTTTCTCGATCCGCCGCCGGCCCCGGCGCTCAACGAGGCGAGGGAGCTGCTCAAGGCGCTGCATGCCATTGACGATGCCGGCAGGCTGACCGAGGCGGGCGCCGCCATGCGCAAGCTGGCGCTGCCGGTGCGCCTGGCGCATATGGTGGCCGAAGCGGCGAAGAGCGGCCACCCGCTCGAAGCAACGACGCTTGCCGTGCTTTTGACGGAGCGTGGGCTGGGCGGCGACAGCGCCGATCTGGAGCGGCGTCTGATCCGGTTTCGCGGCGAGAAATCCCCTCGCGCCAATGCCGCGCGGCAATTGGCGGAGCGTCTGGCCGGGCAGGCCGGCGGAGACAGAAGCGACGCGCCGGCCGGCGCTGGCTCGCTCCTCATCCATGCCTGGCCGGATCGCGTGGCAAGGGCGCGCGGCGAGCGCGGCCGCTTCGTGCTCGCCAATGGTTCGGGCGCCATGATCGATGCCGCGGATGCGCTCGCCAATGAAACCTGGCTTGTGGTCGCCGACCTGCAGGGCAAGGCGCAGAACGCCCGCATCACCGCCGCCGCGCCGGTCGGCGAAGTCGATATCCGCACCGCCCTTGCCGACCGCATCGAGACAAAGCGTGAGACGAGTTTCGACCGCGAGCGCCGCGCCGTGCGCGTGCGCGAGACCGCGCGTCTCGGCGCCATCACGCTTTCCGAGCGCATGCTGCCCGCGCCGTCCGGCGCCGATGCCGACCGCGCTATTATCGATGCCTTGTGCGAGCACGGCCTGTCGCTGCTCGACTGGGGCAAGGAAGCGGAGGCTCTCCGCCAGCGGCTCGGCTGGCTGCATCGCGGCTTGGGGGCGCCCTGGCCCGACGTTTCCGATGAAGCGCTTGTCGAGGGCCTCGACGATTGGCTCCTGCCGTTTCTCTCCGGCGATGCCTATTTCGGCGCCGTCAAGCCGGCGATTTTGTCGTCGGCACTGATGGCGCTTGTCCCGCACGACCTGCAGCGCAAGGTCGACGCATTGGCGCCGACCCATTTCGACGCGCCGTCGGGCAGTCACGTGCCGATCCGCTATGACGGCGAATGGCCGGTGCTTTCGATCCGCGTGCAGGAACTGTTCGGCCTCGACCGTCATCCGGCGATCGCAAACGGAACCGTTCCGCTGACGCTTGAATTGCTCTCGCCGGCGCACCGCCCGATCCAGACGACGCGCGATCTCCCCGGCTTCTGGCGCGGCTCCTGGGCGGATGTGCGCGCCGACATGCGCGGTCGCTATCCAAAACATGTCTGGCCGGAAAACCCGCTGCTGGCCGCCGCCACCAGCCGCGCCAAGCCGCGCGGGACGTAGTGGCAGGCTCACGGCAGTGAACCGCATACCTTTGCGATTGGCGCAGACGCTCATCACGTCGTCATCCACGGGCGGAGCAAGGAGCGGAGCGACGCGCGCAGACCCGAGGATCCATTCCGGGACGTCGACGCGTTGCCACGGTTCAGAATTCCGCTCCGCTGCGCTCTACGATCGAGGTAACGGAACGGATCCTCGGATCTGCGCTCCGCTTCGCGTTGCTCCGCCCGTAGATGACGAAGTCGCGAAGCCTCAGCCAATGGGCCGAGAAAACGATGAAATACCGGCTGCCAACCGGCCAAGTCGCTCTTATGGGGCTACTAGCGCTTACCCTCTCGCGGCTATAATCGTAAGTCGATGATCAACATTCTGCGCGCGCCCGATACCCAGCAAAGCCAGCGGTTGCGGCTCAACACGCTGATCCGTCTGCGCTGGCTGGCCATCGTCGGCCAGAGCCTGACCGTGCTTGTCGTCGCCTATGGCCTGAAATTCCCGCTGCCGGTGTCGATGTGCTTTGCGCTGATTGCCTGCTCGGCCTGGATGAACCTGTGGCTCACCTTCCGCTATCCGGCGGCGCATCGCCTGACCCCGCTTTCGGCCTTCGCGATCCTCACCTTCGACGGCGTCCAGCTCACCGGCCTGCTCTACATGACCGGCGGCCTCACCAATCCGTTTTGCGTGCTGCTTTCCGTGCCGGTCGTCATCTCGGCCGCTTCGCTGCCGCTGCGCATGACCGCGGTGCTGGGCGCGCTGATTATAATTGCCGCCACGCTGCTGGTGTTTTTCCACCTGCCGCTGCCCTGGTACGAGCACGCGCCTCTGCCGATGCCGTTCATCTATGTCGCCGGCATGTGGATGGCCGTCTTCGCCTCGATCGCCTTCACCGCCATCTATGCCTTCCGCGTGGCGGCGGAAGCGCGCCTGCTCGCCAACGCGCTGGCCGCCACCGAGCTCGTGCTGCAGCGCGAGCAGCATCTGTCGGCGCTGGACGGGCTGGCGGCTGCGGCCGCGCACGAGCTCGGCACGCCCTTGGCCACCATCACCGTCGTCGCCAAGGAGATGGAAAAGGCGCTCGGCAAGGACCCGAAATACGGCGAGGACGTGAAGCTCCTGCGCTCGCAGAGCGAGCGCTGCCGCGAAATCCTGAAGCGGCTGACCAGCCTTTCCTCGGAAGGCGAAGCGCACCTGTCGCGCATGCCGCTAACCTCGCTGGTCGAGGAGGTGACGGCGCCGCATCGCGACTTCGGCATCTCGATCCGGCTGCGGCCCGGCGAGCGCATCGGCCCCGAGCCGGTCGGCCAGCGCAGCCCCGGCGTCATCTATGGGCTCGGCAACCTGGTCGAGAATGCCGTCGATTTCGCCCGCAAGTCGGTCACCGTCAGCTGGAGCTGGGACAATGAGAAGGTCATCTTCTCGATCACCGATGACGGGCCGGGCTTTCCGGCCGAGATCATCGACCGCATCGGCGAGCCCTATGTGTCGACGCGCCAGGGCACCGAGGCCGGCGGCGGCCTGGGGTTGGGGCTGTTTATCGCCAAGACCTTGCTGGAACGGTCGGGCGCCACCATCGATTTCCGCAATTCGAGCGGGCTCGGCGAAGGCGCGGTGGTGCAGATCGCCTGGCCGCGCGGCGTCTTCCTCAACCAGGACCAGGCCTCGGCCACAATGTTCGACAATGCCTGAACCTTGGTTGGATAGCGTAAACCTTGCATTTACCGCATGGCAGCTCTGTTGCCGGCTCTAAAAATTGGACATTGCTCTTGCAGGACTGTATCTGCGTAAAAGTGAGGCATGTCGCCCAAAACTGTGCAGCGATTTCAGGAAGTCGACATGCCCGGAAACAAGGATTTGAAGGGCCTTCGCCAGAATGGGTCTCGGCGCGGCGCGCTTTGGATCGGTAGGATGCCGATAAGATGAACGGAGACGAAACGACGGGCGCAATGGTCGAGGGCGAGGACACCTCCTTGCTCATCGTCGAGGACGACAAGCCGTTCCTCACCCGGCTTGCCCGGGCCATGGAGACCCGGGGTTTTGTGGTCGAGACGGCGGAGAGCGTCGAAGAGGCGGTCGCCAAGGCGCGCGCTCATCCGCCGGCTTATGCCGTGGTCGACATGCGCCTCGGCGACGGCAACGGCCTCGATGTCGTGGCAGTCATCCGCGAAAAGCGCAACGACGCCCGCGCCATCATCCTGACCGGCTACGGCAACATTGCCACGGCGGTGACCGCGGTGAAGCTCGGCGCCATCGACTACCTGTCCAAGCCCGCCGACGCCGACGACGTCTTCGCCGCGCTTACCCGCACCTCCGGCGAGCGCGCCGCGCCTCCGGAAAACCCGATGTCGGCCGATCGCGTGCGCTGGGAGCACATCCAGCGCGTCTACGAAATGTGCGACCGCAACGTCTCCGAAACGGCGCGCCGCCTCAACATGCACCGCCGGACCCTGCAGCGGATTCTGGCAAAGCGCGCGCCGCGTTAAACGAGCGTCGTCAATCCTCGGGTCTGCGCCGCGTCGCTTCGCTCCTTGCTTCGCCCGTGGATGACGAAGCGACGGGCGTTTCGGCCAACTTCCGAAGCAGGCGATCTGTCAATGTGAACTCGAACGCTTGCTTCGCCAGCCGGGCTGCGCATCATTAGGTTATAGGTTTCCGGCCGTCAGGTCGGGGTGACGGGACGGAGCGACCATGCAAGATAAGCGGCCGAAATCGATCCTGCGTGAATTCCTCGACGGCGAGGCCGCCGGCGGCATCATCCTGATGGTGGCCGCAGCACTTGCGCTGATCGTCGCCAACTCGCCTTTGGCCGAAACTTATTTCGCCGTCCTGCACGCCTATCTCGGGCCGCTCAGCGTATCGCATTGGATCAATGACGGGCTGATGGCGGTGTTCTTCCTGCTGGTTGGGCTCGAGATCAAGCGCGAGATGCTGGACGGACAGCTTTCGACCTGGCCGCGCCGCGTGCTGCCCGGCATCGCCGCCGCCGGCGGCATGGTGGCGCCGGCGCTGGTCTATGTCTTGATCAATCGTGACAATGCGGCAGCGCTCTCCGGCTGGGCGATCCCCACCGCCACCGACATCGCCTTCGCGCTCGGTGTGCTCTCGCTGCTGGGCAGCCGCGTGCCGGCCTCGCTGAAGGTCTTCCTCACCGCTCTGGCCATCATCGACGATCTCGGCGCCGTCATCATCATCGCGCTGTTCTACACCAGCGGCCTGTCGCTCGCTTATCTGGCCGCCGCCTTCGTCGTCATCGCGCTGCTCGTCGTGCTCAACCGAATGCAGGCCATGAAGCTCTGGCCGTATCTCTTGCTTGGCGCATTGCTATGGGTGCTGGTGCTCAAGTCGGGCGTGCATGCGACGCTCGCCGGCGTGGCGCTGGCGCTCACCATCCCGCTGGAGCGGTCTCCCGGCATCAGCCGCGATATCGAGCATTCGCCGCTGCACCGGCTGGAACACGGCTTGCATAGGCTGGTGCCTTTCCTCGTCATCCCGATCTTCGGCTTCGCCAATGCCGGCGTCTCGCTCGGCGGCCTGAGCCTTGCAGCACTGGTTGAGCCGCTGACGCTTGGCGTCGCCGCCGGTCTGGTGCTCGGCAAGCTGGTCGGCGTCTTCGGCTCCTCGGCCCTGGCCATCCGGTTTGGCCTCGCCGACCTGCCGGCCAATGCCGGCTGGCTGCACATGCTGGGCATTTCGCTGCTTTGCGGCATCGGCTTCACCATGAGCCTGTTCATCGGCCTGCTCGCCTTCGCCGGCGACCCGGCGCTGCAGGACGCGGTGAAGGTCGGCATCCTCGCCGGCTCGCTGATTGCCGCCCTCTTGGGCGCCGCCATCCTGCTCATGGCGCCGGCGGCGAGTGGGGTGGACGAAGAGGTGGACTAGGTCGGGCCGCGACGCCCGTCTTCTCACGCAGCCCGGCGCTACTCGCTCTCGCCATCCAGCGCCGGCACCGCCACGCCGGCAAGCTCGGCCGCCAGCAGCCGCGCGGCGCCCGCACGGGCAATCCGCAGCATCAGCGCCTTGCGCGTCGCTGCCGCCATGCGGTGCTCGGGTGCATCGCGCAGGATCTCCGCGCCATAGCCGTCGGAGAGGATGAAGCCGCATTCCTCGGGAAAGATGTCCTGTGGAACGCCGGGATGGGTGGCGAAGAAGAAGCGGTCGGAATGCAGCCGGTAGTCCGGCCATTTGCGGTCGACCCTGAAATCCTCGATCGAAGATTTGATCTCGATGATCCAGATATCGCCCTGCCTGGTCAGCGCCACGAGATCGGCGCGCCGCCCGGTGGCCAAAGACAGCTCCGGCAGCACATGCGCGCCCATTTCGGTGAGCAGCCGCTGCACGCCGCGCCGCACCAGCATGGCGCGCTCCGACTGGCGGCCGTCGATCAACGGGTTAAGGGGAATCGGGGAAACGAGTGGCATGGGAGGCACCATGCCAGATTTTGTTCACGGTTTGAACCCGTTTTAGAGGGGCGATTGTCTATTTGACAAACAGGCCAGCACTCTTGAAATCGCCAAGATCAATGGCGATATGAATTTGTTCCTAGGCAATTGCGAGTTTACATTTGCAAGTGTAACGTCCCCAGCAACTCGCTAGGGGCACTCGAAGTGATTCGAGCGTGAGTTGGAGGCTGGGCAGATGTCCTATCCTGCTATCGAAGTAGCAAACGAATTGATCGCGCGGCACGGGGCCAATGGGAACATCGATCCCATGAAGCTTCAGAAGCTGCTTTATTTTGCCAATGGCTGGTGGCTGGCACTTGTTGGTCGGCCCCTTATTTCTGAAGCTCCTCAAGTCTGGCGCTATGGGCCTGTGTTCAAGCCCATCTACCATAGCTTCTCTAAGTATGGCCGGAACAACATTATGTATCCGGAGCCCGCTACGCCATTCGGAGGGCAGCCGCGTCGAATTCCTGACAATGCCGCTGACGCTCAAGAAGTCCAGCATCTACTTGATTGGATTATGAGTGAGTACGGCTGGAAGAGCGGCCCGACACTTTCGGATGAAACTCATCGTCCCGGAACCCCGTGGCGCAACATTGCTGAGAGGAACCGATTCCAGGTTCCGGAAAACCAAGTGATCTCCCCCCAAGAGGATTGGCAGTACTTTTCACAGTTGGCGAGGGCGCGTGGATACCAACCAGTCCCCATTGCGGCAGCTTGATCCTACTCCGACTTTCGAAGAGGAGGTTCGGGATTTCCAGGACTTCGGCGCCTACAGCGGTTCTAAGCCATTCGACGGCGAAGCCGCCAAAACCCGAATAGACAAGATCGCAAGAAGGCTGGCCATCGCGTGGTCAGCCTTCCTGATCTATATCATTCTTGCTCAAGGGTTTGAGACCGGTTGGGTCATAGAATTTCCTCTCGCTCCAAACGATTGGAGGCCGATCTACCTAGTCAGGCCATTCCATCTCGGAACAACTGAGTTCGTCGCGGTTGTCACGACCACGACCGCAAGCGTATTTGGCTTTTTGATAATCGTGGCTAACCACCTATTTCATCGGAAAAAACAGGAAAGCGCCTAACGGTCGGTTTTGTTATGCTTCTGACGCGCCAGTTTCTTTACCTGTTCGCTGGTGAGCTTGGGCGATCTTGTCTACGGCAGACTCAAAGGCTTTGTCTGATTGTTTTTCAGTTTCCCCGTGGTTCCGCGGAATTTCTGATCTGCGATTGTCCGTCGACTCAACTACCGGATGAATGCTGCACCCCTACTGCGAGTCCCCCGCTCGAAATTCATCCGCCAGAAGCCTGGCCAGGTGGTCGCGGCTCAGGCTCAATGTCTCTTTCAGGAACCACAGAAAATTGCTCGGGCCGTCGGTCGGCAGGCCGTTTTCTTCGGCCTGGGTGATGACCGCGCGCTGGCGCTCGATCCGCTGTTCGATCTCGCGGATGTGCTGCTCGACCCGTTCGATGTCATCCTGGATGGCCATGGCCGGCAATCTCATTGTAGGCGATCATCAAAATAGCACCAAACCAGAAATGCATGGAGCGTAAAGCCAAGCGGGTGTTTGAGCCGTGGTCCAGAGAAGACTTAGTTCTTGCTGATCGAATCCCTTGGCAGCAATCTCGCCGTGAAAGGAATTTCCCCATGACCCGCGACCACATGCTCGCCCACCTCCGGTCCGCCGATGCCGTCGCGCGCGAGGCGGCGGCGCATGGGCATCATCCGTTCGGCTGCGTGCTGGTCGCGCCGGACGATCGCATTTTGATGCGACAGGGCAATCTCGACACGGTGCGCCATGCCGAGACCGAGTTGGCCCGCCGCGCCGCGGCGGCCTATGAGCCGGAGTTCCTGTGGCAATGCACGCTGGTCTCGACCTTCGAACCATGCGCGATGTGCGCTGGCACGATGTATTGGGCGAATATCGGACGCCTGGTCTACGGGGTCGAGGAAACCAGCCTCCTGGCGCTCACCGGCGATCATGCGGAGAATCCGACGATGAACCTCGCCTCGCGCACCGTCTTCGCCTCCGGCCAGAAGCGGATCGAGGTGTTCGGCCCCTTTCCCGAAATCGCGGACGAGATGCTCGCTCCGCACCGCGATTTCTGGAAGCGCTGAGGCAGTTTCTCAGAAGCCGGTGCTTCCCGCCTCGTTGAATCGGTAGACGAGCGAGAACGAAAGCGTCTGCACCGTTGGCTTGAACGCGATCGCGTTGTCCGGAACGCCGGTGGGAACGACATACATCTGCGCGTTTTTACGGCTGTAGTTGGCGAAACGGTATTCGGTTTTCATGGACCAACCGGGGGAGGAGATACCGGTGAAGTCGAGCGAGTTTTCGATGCCGGCGCCTACGAACCAGCCGTCGTAGTGTTGTCCGGCGACATTGATGGCGGGCGGCAGCGGAAGCGGGTTCAGGCCTGAACCGGTGAACTCGGCATGGCTGTAACCGCCATCGACATAGATCAGCGCGTTTGGCGTTGCGAGCACGCCGAGACGAAGACCGGCAGCATAGTTCAGCCTGTTGCTCGTGGTGCCGTAATATTGCTCGAAGGGCGCCCTTATCGTGCCCCTGATGTCGCCGAACTGAACGTCGGCGAAGACGCCGGCCACCCAACTGGGAGCAAATTGCCAGTCGAAGCCGCCACCTACCGTGCCGAAGCCGCCGTTGCCCGAGGTGCCCTCGGATGGTCCGGGCGCGGGAAAGCCCCCGAAATCCGTGTACTGATCAGCGCTCCACCATCCGAACCCGCCGCCTGCTGAAAGATAGAACCCGCTCCAGTCCCGGGCCGGTTCTTGCGCCGCGGCGTTCATGTCGGCCGCCATTGCCGCCGGCGGCAACATGCTCACGATGACGATTCCAGCCGCGCACAAAAGTCTCATGCAAAAGTCCTCGAAGTTTGATCCTGGCCCGTGCAGCCATGGCTGATTTCGCGGCTACCGTCTTGGACCGACGGGCTCCGGCATTGGATGGGCGGGCTGGGTTTGAAAATCGATTCGCAATGTGGCGCCGCTGCAACGAGCGCCGACCCAAATGATCGCGGCTTGGACCGGGTGGCTCTGGAATTGGACTGGGCGGCCTGATTGCCTCTTTTTTTGCCGATCCGAGTCTGTGGCGGCCGTGCTAGGCTGAAGGCGGGGCAAACAGATTTCCGTCAAATGCAGAAGATTGATTTTTCGTCGGACAGCTTGCCAGCGCATCTGAGCGACAAGGATCGCTTTCGCCTCTGGCGCGACATGTGGATGGAGCAGCTTGGCGATGCCGAGATCAGGCATGCCGAGGACAAGCGGTTCGCGACGGCGACCAAGATGCGCTTCCTCGGCGAGCTTCGCGTCGGCCTGTTCGAGACCACGACCGAGTACTATGTGCGCACCCGCCGGCATGTCGCCAACGACCGCGACGATATCTTCGTGGGATTTTACCGCAGCCCCAAGCCGCAGATATGGTCGGTTGCCGATTGCGACCTGTCGCTGCAGCGGGGCAACGGCATCGCCTACAACGTCGCCCAACCCTGCCAAAGTTTCACGAACGGCGTCACTTCCTGGATCTTGGCCTCCATCCCCCGCGCCTCGTTGCTGAGACAGGTGCCGCGTGCCGACGACCGCCCGGTAACGCGGCTCGACCCGGCAAACCCCGCCGTGCGGCATCTGGAACGCACGATCGATTTCCTGCTTCAATCCGACGAGGTTGACGCGGAGCCGGCGCTGTCGCGGCAGGCCGGGGCGGCGCTGGCCGACCTGATCGTGCTGGCGCTGGGGGCCAAGGGCGATGCCGCGGAAATCGCGACCGGCCGCGGGCTGCGCGCGGCGCGGCTGCGCGAGGCGGTGGCAGTGATCGAGGCACGCTTCGCCGACCCCGGCCTATCGACGGAGATGGTCGCTCGCGCCGTCGGGCTTTCGCGTCGATATCTCAACACGCTTCTGCTCGAGAGTGGCAGCACCTTTGCCGAGCGCGTGCTGGAGCTTCGGCTGCGCAAGGCATGTGCCATGCTGTCGGACATCCGCAACGACGCGACCAAGGTAAGCGACATCGCGCTCGCCGCGGGGTTCAACGACGTGTCCTACTTCAACCGGCGGTTCCGGGCCCGCTTCGGCGCTTCGCCCACGCAATATCGCGGCGGGTAGTTTCTGTCAGGCGGATACCTGGTCCGCCGCGCCCGCCATGTCGTCCAGGATTGGGCAGTCCGGGCGGTCGTCGCCGTGACAGGCGTGGATCAGCTTCTGAAGCGTCGAGCGCATCGACTGCAATTCGCGTACCTTTTCCTCGATCGCCCTGACATGGGCGGCGGCGATCTCGCGCACATCGTGGCTGGCGCGGTCGCGATCCTGATAGAGCGCCATAAGCTGCCTGCAATCGTCGATTGAGAAGCCGAGATTGCGCGCACGGCGCAGGAAGGCGAGCCGGTGGATATCGTCGCCGGAATAATCGCGATAGCCATTCTCGGCCCGCGCCGGGCGGATCAGTCCGATCTCCTCATAGTAGCGGATGGTCTTGGCCGGCAAGCCGGAACGCTCGGCGGCATCACCGACATTCATGGCGCTCTCCTCGCATCGCAGGCGGCTCTCCGAGTCGCCCCATTGATTTTGCTTCACAATCCTGTAAGGCCTGTTGCGAAAATGCCGCAGTCGGGCACTTACCGGCGCGTAAGGTCCTGCATATAAGCAGTGCGCGCTTGGCAAGCAAAAGAAATGCCAGCATGAATGGTGGCAACAAAGCGGCCGACTCGTGCCGCTGGTATAGAGGCGGGGCGTCGGACCTTTTCATGCGCTTGAAGTCATTTGCAATCCTCGCCGCTCTTGCGCTGTCGACCGCGATCAGCGGGTGCAGCACCATCGGTGGGCAAATGTTCACCAACAACTATGGCGCGATGACCGATGCCGGCTATCAACTGCCGCGCATCCCGATCGAGAAGGTCCCCGCCAGGTACCACCGCCAGGAAGTGCGGTACGACTCGTCGGAAAGGCCGGGCACGATCATCGTCGATACGCAGAACAAGTTCCTCTATTTCATCGAGGGCGACGGCATGGCGATGCGCTACGGCATCGGCGTCGGCCGGGAGGGTTTTGAGTGGCACGGCACAGCCCATATCGCGCTGAAGCGCGAATGGCCGACCTGGACGCCGCCCTCGCAGATGATCAAGCGCCAGCCCGAACTCGCCAAATTCGCCAGCGGCATGGAGCCGGGCCTGAAGAACCCGCTCGGCGCGCGCGCCATGTATCTCTTCAACAAGGGCGGCGACATGGGCTACCGCCTGCATGGCAGCCCGGAATGGTTCTCGATCGGCAAGGCGATGTCGTCGGGCTGCATCCGGCTGATGAACCAGGACATTATCGACCTCTACGACCGCACGTCGGTCGGCGCCAAGGTCATCGTGATGTGATCACGAAGGCCGAGGCCAAAAGCTTTCGCAAGCGGACCGTCTAGGCAACAACAAGACGTCCAAAAACAGAAAACCGGGCTGTTGGGGCCCGGTTTTTTGTTTTTGCGTCTTGGATCGGAATTCGCTTCGCCGCACGACGCGGCCGGCGAAGTGGGTTCTCAGGCGACCTGCTCGACCTGCTGTACTTCCGGAACAAAGTGGCGAAGCAGGTTCTGGATGCCGTGCTTCAGCGTTGCCGTCGATGACGGGCAGCCGGCGCAGGCGCCCTTCATGTGCAGGAACACGGTGCCATTCTCGAAGCCGCGGAAGGTGATGTCGCCGCCGTCCTGGGCGACGGCCGGGCGCACGCGCGTGTCGAGCAGTTCCTTGATGGTCAGCACCAGCTCTTCGTCGGCCTTGTCATAGAACTCGCCGGTCTCGCCGGCCTGGCTCGCCGGAGCGGTCGCGGCCATGACCGGCGCACCGGACATGAAATGCTCCATGATGGCGCCGAGGATCGCCGGCTTCAGGTGCTGCCAGTCCGGACCGTCCTTGGTCACGGTAATGAAATCGTAGCCGAAGAAGACGCCGGTGACGCCCGGGATCTCGAACAGGCGGCCAGCCAGCGGCGACGCCTCCGCCGCGGCTTCGGCGTTGCGGAAATCGGCTGTGCCTTCGCGCAGCACTTCCTTGCCCGGCAGGAATTTCAGCGTCGCCGGGTTCGGCGTCGATTCGGTCTGGATGAACATGGGTATCTCCAGGCCCTTCCCGGGCCGATAGTTTGGAATAATTCTAAATAGGCTCTATCGGCTGGACATTCAAGCGAAACGCGTCGCTCGAACGGCTGGCTGGCGGAATGTTTTGCCATGGCGGGTATCCGAACCGCGGCAGCCGTCATCCTCCAACTTCGACGGTCAGTTGTCCACTCGTCTGCAATATATCGACCTCGGCGCCGGTATTCGTTCGCCTGAATTCGAGATCGGCGGTGCCCTTGCCGACGCGCAGTCCGCGAAGCTCGACATGGTTCACGAAACCGGGCAGTCGCGGCCGCACGATCCGCAGCTTGTTCGCGAAGGCGTCGGGTTCCAGGCCGAGGCACACCGTCAGCATGAAGGGCACGGCGCCGGCCGCCCAGGCCTGAGGGTGACAAGCCACCGGATAGTGTACCGGCACCTGGAAATCCGCGCGTGGAAAGCCTGCCATCGCTTCAGGCAGCCTGTGATGGCGAAAATGCATCGCCGCCTCGGCGATGCCCGTAAAAATCCGCAGCGCCGCGTCGTCCTCGCCATATTGCCTGCAACCGGCGGCCACGAGCGCATTGTCATGTGGCCAGACCGTTCCCAGATGATAACCGACGGGATTGTAGCGCCGCTCCGAGGCGGCAAGCGTACGCACTCCCCAGCCATTGAACACGTCGTCCCGCATCAGCCGCGCGATCGACCGGCGAGCCTTGTCGCGGTCCGCGATACCGCACCACAGCGCGTGGCCGGGGTTCGATGAAACGACGGCGGCTTGCCGGCCTCTCGCTTCGAGCGCGAGCGCGAAGATGCTCTTTTCCTCACACCAGAAATCGTGATTGAAGCGTCTTCGAAGCCTGTCGGCCTCCTGGCGAAGCTGTTTGGCGCGACCGGGTTCGCCATCGCGCTCATAGAGATCGGCGATGGCCTGTTTGGCTGCAAAGACATAGCCCTGCGCCTCGACGAGCGCGATCGGCGGCTTGGCGAGATCGCCATCGGCCCTGACGATGGCATCGCCCGAATCCTTCCATCCCTGGTTGACGAGGCCCTCGGCGGACATGCTCCGATACTTCAGATACCCCTTGCCGTGATCGTCTCCGGCCTTGGCGATCCAGTCCAATGCCTTTTCCACCGGCACCTGCAATTCGCGGAACAGGTCGAGATCGCCGGTCCAGGCGGCGTGGCGGCCGAGAAGCAGCAGGAAAAGCGGGGTGGCGTCCACCGTGCAGTAGAACCTGGCATGAGGGACATCGCCGGCGCGCGCGAGCTCGCCGACCCGCAGCTCGTGCAGGATCTTGCCGGGCTGTTCCTCCCGCCACCGATCCGTCCGGCTTCCCTGATAGCTGGCCAGGAGGCGCAGCGTCTGGGCGGCGATCTCAGGCTGAAAGGCGAGCATCTCCAATGCGACGATCAGGCTGTCGCGGCCGAACAGGGCAGCGAACCAGGGCACGCCGGCGGCAAAATATTCACGGCTTCCCAACTCCGAGCGCAGCATCGCCACATCGCGCAGCGATCTGTCCATGATGCTGTTGAGCAGAAAGCTGTCGCTGTCGAGCTTCGTATGCCGCTCCAGCCATTCTTCAGAGCTTTTCCGGAGTTTGCCGGCAAGGCCGTCGAGCGTGGCCGCCGGGCGCTGGTTCAGTCGGTCCGCCGCGGCGTCCTCCGGCTGTTCCTTCAACTCGATCGTGAGCGCGATCGTTCGCGTGGCTCCCGCCGGCACGTCGATCTGGAATTCGGCCGTCGTCTTGTATGAAGCATCGGGTCGGGGCGAGAACGCAATCGTCGCCATCCTGCGGAGCCGGTCGGCGCCGTGATAGACGAAATGCAGCCTGCCGTCCCGCCACGCGGGCCGCTCGGCCCTGCCGAGATTTTGCTGCACCAGCCCACGCACGTTGAAGATGTCCTCGAAGCCGGCGCCGAATTGCAAGGTCAGCGGAAAGTCGTGCGCCTCGTGTCCCAGGTTCTGGATGGTCAGGACTTCTCTGACGCATGTCTGTTCGGCGTCCAGGATGCGTTCCCAGCGAATGCCGAGTTCGTCCTTGGGGATCAACCGGCCCCGCTTGGAATGAAGGTCTGGGTTGGTCAGTTCAAAAAGCGCCGCGTAACCCTTCTGCGCGGTCGAGGCCAAGACGACCGGCGCCAGACCGGCCAAGGTCATCTGATAGCCCCCGACGAACCGGCAGTCGTGAAAATAGAGTCCGAAACCGTGCCCGTCCTTCACGGGGATCTGCGCGTCGGAGGCGATGACGTAATAGATGTCGAGGTTCTTGACGGTAATCGCGCCGGCGATGCTGTCGACCATCGCCGGATGGCCCTTGGCCAGCACGCGCTGCTTGCGCTCCTGTTGCGCATGAGGCGCCTGCCGGGCTTTCTCCTGGGCTCGTGCCGGCGCCGAGCGCGGCTGCGCCCCGCCATCCTTGCTCTTCGCCCTCGATCTTCCGCTTCGGGCTGCCTTCTGCGTTGGCTTGTCCACAGGCTCTCCATTGGAATGTCGCATATGACGATTCCAAATGGCGCGCCGCAAATGCCGGCCAAGGGTAGCATTGTTCTTGGATTGGCTTGGGTCGCCGCGAATTCAGGCAAGCCCGGCTCCGGCCGGAAGGCCTCCAAGTCAGGCCAGGCTGTCGATCTCTTCGTCGGACAGGTTCTGCGGCACCACCGTGACGGGGATCGGGAAGGCGGCTCCCCGGCCGGCGACCGCGCTGACCAGCGGCCCTGGGCCTTCCTTGCCGGCGCCGGCGGCCAGCACCAGGATGGCGATGTCCTGGTCTTCCTCGATCAGCTTGTGGATTTCTTCCGGCGGCTTGCCTTCGCGCACCACCAGCTCCGGTTCGATCCCCGCATGCTGGCGCACTTTGTTGGCGTAGCCGTCGAGCGCCGCGCGCGCCGTCGCCGTGGCTTCCTCGCGCATGATCTTTTCCACGCCCAGCCAGTGCTGGAAGTCGTCCGGCTCGATGACGTAGAGCAGCACCAGCACGCCGCCGGTGCTTTGCGCCCGTTTCGAGGCATAGGCGACGGCGCGCTCGCATTCGGGCGTGTCGTCGATGATCGCCAGGAACTTGCGGCGATGGCCGGCTTCGCGGCTGAGGCGTTTGGAGACCATGTCTATCTGCTCGGTATGGTTTCGGTCGCAATCTGCCACTGCCGCGAACCGGCGGCAAGCCGCCGGCCTGCGCGGCAATGGTCCGAGGAGGTCGCTGGGTCAGTCCTGCAGAAGGCCGATAATGTCGCGCACCGTCTTCATCGTGCCCTCGGCGATTGCGCGGGCCCGGTCGCCGCCATCCTTGAGCACGGCGTCGACATAGGCGCCGTCGCCCTCGATGCGGCGCATCTCGGAAGCGATCGGCGCCAGCTTCTCCACGGCAAGATCGGCAAGCGCCGGCTTGAACACGGAAAACTGTTGCCCGCCATACTCCTTCAGCACCTCTTCCTTCGAGATTTCCGCGAGGCCGGCATAGATGCCGACGAGATTTTCCGCTTCGGGCCGGCTTTCCAGCCCGTCGATCTCGCTCGGCAAGGCCTCCGGATCGGTCTTGGCCTTGCGGATCTTCTTCGAGATCGTGTCGGCATCGTCGGTCAGGTTGATGCGCGAGAGATCCGACGGATCCGACTTCGACATCTTCTTCGAGCCGTCGCGCAGGCTCATGATGCGCGCCGCCGGGCCGCCGATCACCGGTTCGGTAATCGGGAAATAGCCGTTCACCGTCTCTTCGCCGACCTGCATTTCGACGCCGACGCCAAGGGCGGCGATCTTCTCGGAGAAGTCGTTGTTGAATTTCTGGGCGATGTCGCGGGTCAGCTCCAGATGCTGCTTCTGGTCCTCGCCCACCGGCACATGGGTTGCGCGGTAGAGCAGGATGTCGGCGGCCATCAGGCTCGGATAGGCGAGCAGGCCGAGCGAGGCGTTCTCGCGGTCCTTGCCGGCCTTGTCCTTGAACTGCGTCATCCGGTACATCCAGCCGATGCGCGCCACACAGTTGAGGATCCAGGCGAGCTCGGCGTGCTGCATGACCCGCGACTGGTTGAAGACGATGTGCTTCTTGGGGTCGATGCCGGAGGCCAGGAACGCCGCAGTGATCGAGCGCGTCTGGTCGCCCAGATCCTGATACACGAGCTGCGCCGTCAGCGAATGCAGATCGACGACGCAATAGATGCAGTCGGACTGATCCTGGAGGGCGACGAATTTCTTGATGGCGCCGAGATAGTTGCCGAGATGCAGGTTGCCGGTCGGCTGGACGCCCGAAAAGACGAGTGGCTTGAAGGCGGACATTAATTCCTCATGGCTTGTGGAGGGCCGTTAAGCGTGCTTCCAAAAAGTTGCAGACTTTTTGGAGCCAACATGCGGCTGGATACCGCGCGCGGGGAAAGTCTTGCGACGGCGCGCTTATGGACGAAGCCGGTTGCGGGATCAAGAGGCGCGGACGAGCTGGCATGGGGGCATCGGTACGTTGACATTGTCGTACATAGGCTACATATTTCTAACTACATAAAGGAATGTAGCGGTGACTATCAATATCAACAACAAGGAAGCCGACAGGCTGACGCGCGCTTTCGCCAAAGCTGAAGGGGTCGGCATCACCGAGGCAATCGTGATCGCCATGCGCGAAGCCCTGGAGCGGCGGCGCAATCGCGAGACGCCGCTGGAAACGGCGGCACGACTGCGAGCCGAGTTTGGAATCAAGCTTAGCGAACAAGCGCGCAAACCGCTGCCGCAGTCCGTTTATGATGAACTTTCCGGCGACGACTGATGTTTGTCGACGCCGCCGCCATCGTCGCGATCCTGAGCAACGAGACGGAAGCCGAGCGATGCGCGCAGGCCGTCATGAAGGCATCGGCACCGTTCACGTCGGCGATAGCCGTTTGGGAGGCGGCGATGGCGCTCGCGCGACCAGAAAAGCTGGCGATTCCGGTCGCCAGAAGCGCGGAGATTGTAGACCGCTTTCTGGAAGAGCGGGCAATTGCCTTGCGCGAGCTTCCGCCTGCATCCGAGGCAACATCCCTGTCCGTCGAGGCCGCTGCGCGGTTTCGCAACAATGCTGTCCGCCTAAACATGGCGGACTGCTTCCACTACGCTTGCGCCCGATATTACGCCGTTCCGATACTTTCTACCGCCAACGAATTCCGACTCACGGATCTGGAGACTGTTCCCTGACGGGCGGTAGCGCCTTGGGTGAACGACGTTTCACGTTCCGCCGGATCATGCCGAAATCGGCGCCGCCCGTGACAAAGGCGGCGATGAAGTAGAGCGCCGCGCCTCCGGCGACCAGCCCAAGCACCGTCGTCGCCTTGACCACGAGCGGCGAGCCAGGCGCAATCTGCGCGGCAAAATGGCGCTCCGCGAAGTAAAGCGCCACGGCCATGATCACGGCGCAGAGCACCAGACGGGGAATGCGTCGCAAGAGCGGCACGTCGCGGCCCCAATGCCCGCGCCTGATCAGCATGGCGAGCAGCATCAGCGCGTTGACCCAGCCGGCGACGGCCGAGGCGACCGCGATGCCCGGCGCGCCCATCGACGGGAACAGGCTCAGCGCCGTCGCGACATTCACGCCGACCGAGATGGCGGCAAAAATCATCGGCGTGCGCGTGTCCTCGCGGGCGAAATAGCCGGGCGTGAACGCCTTGATCAAAACGAAGGCGGGCAGGCCGAGGCCGAAGATCGCCAGAATCGAGGCGACGATCGGCGTCGAGTGGTTGGCGGCGAAGGCGCCGCGCTCATAGACCAGCCGCACGATTGGCTCGGACATCACCCAGAGTGCCGCGGCCGCGGGCAGCGTCATGAACAAGGTGAACTCGACCGAGCGGTTCTGCAAATTGGCTGCCTCGACCAAATTGCCCGATTTCAGCGCCCGCGACAGTTCCGGCAACAGCACGATGGCGACGGCCACACCGACGACGCCGAGCGGCAGCTGGTAGATGCGGTCGGCATAGGCGAGCGACGATACGGCGCTGTTCTGCGCCGACGCGATCGCCGTGCCGATCAGCTGGTTGATCTGCGTGATGCCGCCGGTGATCGCCGCCGGCAGCGCCAGGATCAGCAGCCGCTTGACGTTGGGCGTCATCTTCGGCCGGCGAAAGCCGATCGAGATGCCGGCATTGCGCACCGCGATCCAGACGATGGCGAGTTGCACGATGCCTGCCGCCAGCACGCCCCAGGACAGGCCGAAACCGACATCATGCGCGTCCAGCCCGTGATACCAGGCATAGGCGAGCACGCCGATCAGGATGATGTTGAGGAAGGCGGGCGCGATCGCCGCCGCGAAATAGCGGCGCAGCGAGTTCAGCATGCCGGCCATCATGGCGCCGAGCGACATGCAGATGAGATACGGGAACATGATCGTCGCAAGCCGGACGGTCGTCTCGAACTTGCCTGGAATGTCGGCAAAGCCCGGCGCCACCAGGTAGCGCACGATCAGCGGCATCGCCAGTTCCATCGCGATGGTCAGCGCCAGAAGCGCTGAGAACAGCACGCCGAACACTTCCTCCGAGAAGCGCTTGGCGCCGTCGGTGCCATGCTGCTCGATCTCCTTGGCGAACAGCGGCACGAAAGCGGCGTTGAAGGCGCCCTCGGCGAACAGCCTGCGGAAGGTGTTGGGAAACTGGAAGGCGGCGTTGAAGGCGTCGGCGACCGGTCCGGTGCCGAGTGCTGCCGCCATCAGCATCTCGCGGCCGAAGCCCAGCGCACGGCTCATCAGCGTGCCGGAGGCGACGGTGGCGAATTTCTTGACTAGGCTCATGCTGGGAACGACTGCCAGAAAAATTGCGTCAAATGGATGTCACTCGGCGGCCGCCTTGGCCTTGCCGTTGCGTTCGGACGAATTGCCTTCAAGCGTATCGATCAGCCGCTTGTGGATGGTGGCGGTGCGCGTCGGGCTGTCGATCTTCTGTCCGGTCAGGTCGGTGACGTAGAACGTGTCGATGACCTTCTCGCCGAACGTCGTGATATGCGCCGAGGCGATGTCGAGCGAAAGGTCGGAGAGCGTCCCGGTGATCTCGGACAGCAGGCCCGGCCGGTCCAGCCCCTCGACCTCGATCACCGAAAAACGGTTCGACAGCGTGTTGCGGATCTCGGCGCGCGGCGGAATCCGGAACGCCTTGGCGCCGCGCTTCGGCTTGGTGCGCTTCTCGATCATCTCGGGCAGCCAGCTCTTGCCCGAAAGCACGTCCTCGATCAGCCGGCCGACGCGCTCGGCGCGGCGGCGCTCGTCCTCGTCGCGGTCGAACTCCCTGGAGATCAGGATGGAGTCCAGCGCGCGGCCGTCCGAGGTGGTGAAGATCTGCGCGTCGACGATGTTGCCGCCCGCCGCGGCGCAAGCTCCCGCAATGATCGAAAGCAGGCGCGGATGGTCCGGCGCCAGCACGGTGATCTCCGTCACCGCCTCGAACTCATGCGTCTTGACCATGGTGGCGAGCTTCTTGCCGGCCGCATCCGCCTCGCGGATGAATTCGGCATGGCGAAGCTGGTCGGCAAGGTCAACCGCCAGAAGGTAATTCTCGTAGTGCTGCGCGACATAGCGCTTGCGCTCCTTCGCCGGCCAGGCGGACAGCGCCTCGGCCAGCCGCTCGCGCGCCGCGGCCGTGCGCTCGGCGCGCGAGACTTCCGAAAAGCCGCCCGTGAGGAGCAGTTCGGTCTCGTAATAGAGCGTGCGCAGCAACTGCCCCTTCCAGCCGTTCCACACGCCCGGCCCGACGCCCCTGATGTCGCAGACGGTGAGGATCAAAAGCAGCTTCAGCCGCTCGGCCGATTGCACGATCGAAGCAAAATCCTCGATCGTCTTGCGGTCGTTGAGGTCGCGCGTCTGCGCCGTCATCGACATCACGAGGTGGTTCTCGACCAGCCAGGCGACCGTCTCGGTGTCGGCGGCCGACAGCCCCATATGCGGGCAGATGCGCCGCGCTATCCTGGCGCCGGCTTCCGAATGGTCTTCCGGCCGGCCCTTGGCGATGTCGTGCAGCAGCACCGCGACATAGAGCGCCTCCCGGCTCTTTCTCAGGCTAGGCATCAGCGTGTGCGACAGCGGATGCACCTTCGCGCCGTCGCCGCGCTCGATCTCGGCCAGCACGCCGATGCAGCGGATCAAATGCTCGTCCACCGTATAGTGGTGGTACATCGAGAACTGCATCATGGCGACGATCTTGCCGAAGTCCGGGATCAGCCTGCCGAGCAGCCCCGCCTCGTTCATGCGCCTGAGATTGAGCTCGGCATTGCGGTCCGATGTCAGGATGTCGAGGAACAGCCGGTTGGCTTCCTCGTCGCGGCGGAGCGACTTGTTGACGAGCCCGAGCGAGCGGGTGAGCAGCTTCAGCGCGTCGGGGTGGAACTCCAGCCCGTGCTTGTCGGCGAACCAGAACAGCCTGAGCAGATTGACCGGATCGCGCTCGAACACGCTGTCGTCGGCGATGTTGATGCGGTGATTGTCGACGATGAAGTCGGAGGTGCCGGCAAGCTTGCGCTTGCGCCGCGAGAAGGTGAGGAAGATGCGGTTGAAGCCCGGCACGTGCTTGGCCTGCTCTTCCTCGAGCGCCGCGCAGAAGATGCGGGTGAGGTCGCCGACATCCTTGGCGACGAGGAAATAGTGCTTCATGAAGCGCTCGACCGCCGACAGGCCGGGATGCGTCGTATAGCCCAGACGCTCTGCGATCTCGCGCTGGATGTCGAAATGCAGCCGCTCTTCCGCCTTGCCGGTAAGGAAATGCATGTGGCAGCGCACCGCCCAGAGAAAATCCTCGGCCTTCTGGAATTCGCGATATTCGGCCTCGGTGAAGACGCCCTTCTCGACCAGTTCCTCGCCGGTGCGCACGCGATAGAAATATTTGCCGATCCAAAACAGCGTTTGCAGGTCGCGCAGGCCGCCCTTGCCGTCCTTGACATTGGGCTCGACCAGATAGCGGCTTTCGCCGGCCTTGGCGTGGCGCTCGTCGCGCTCGGCAAGCTTGGCCTGCACATATTCTGGCCCGGTGGTGCGCACCACTTCATGGTCGAAGCGGGTGAGCAGTTCTTCGTAGAGCTTCTGTTCGCCCCACAGGAAGCGTGCCTCGAGGATCGACGTGCGGATGGTGATGTCGCCGCGCGACAGCCTGAGGCACTCGTCGATGTTGCGGGTGGCGTGGCCGACCTTCAGCCCCATGTCCCACAGCATGTAGAGCATGTATTCGACGATCTGCTCGCCCCATGGGGTCTGCTTGTAGGGCAGCAGGAAAAGCAGGTCGATGTCGGAGCCCGGCGCCAGCGTGCCGCGGCCGTAGCCGCCGACGGCAACGACCGCCATGCGCTCGGCCGCGGACCGGTTCTTGACCCGGTAGACATGGGTGGCGGCGAAATCATAGAGCGCCCGGATCAGATCATCCATCAGATGCGACAGCCGCTCGGCGCAGGCATTGCCGCCGCCGTCCTGCTTGAGCATGGTCTCGGCGATCTTTCGCCCTTCGGCCATCCTGGCCTTGAGCAGCTGGAGGACGGCCGTGCGGACAGCCGGTCCTGAACCGTCGCCGGCGCTCGCCGCCGTCAACGCGGTCAAGTCGCGGCGCAGCGCGTCGCCATCGATGATTTCGTCGAGTTTCAGGGAAATCTTTGCCATTCGGCGGCGTCTATAGCGCGTTTTCGCGGCGCTGTGTATGGGGCGGGCGGCGCGTTTCCGGCAGCGCACGATGACGCCACGCGAAGCCGGATGGCGAAAGCCGGAAAAATTCAAACCATCCCTTGACCTTCCAGTTACTGGAAGCACTACCTCCGCCTCAAGTTTGAAATTCAGAGGCCTGGCATGACCCATTCCGACCACCACCACCATCATGCGCATGGCGGCGGCTGCTGCTCTGCGAAGGATGTCGCGCCCGACACCGAAGCGGTGATTCGCGATCCTGTCTGCGGCATGACGGTCGATCCGGCGGCCGGCAAGCCGACGGCCGAGCATGGCGGCCGGACGTTTCATTTCTGCAGCGAGCGCTGCCGCACGAAATTCCAGGCCGAACCGGAAACGTATCTTTCCGCCACCGACCCCGTCTGCGGCATGAATGTCGATCGGGCAAGCGCCAGACACTTTCTGCGCCATGAAGGGCAGGGCTTCTATTTCTGCTCCGCCGGTTGCAAGGCCAAGTTCGAGGCGGAGCCGGCAAAATACCTCGCTGGCCGGCCCGAGCCGCAGCCGATGCCCAAGGGCACGCAATACACCTGCCCGATGCATCCCGAGATCGTCCGCGACAAGCCAGGCTCCTGTCCGATCTGCGGCATGGCGCTGGAGCCGATGGGCGTGCCGACAGGCGAGGAAGGCCCGAATCCCGAGCTCATCGATTTCACGCGCCGGTTCTGGGTCAGCGCGGTGCTCTCCGTGCCGCTCCTGATCATTGCCATGGCGCCGATGCTGGGCTTCAGCTTCGAAACCCTCATCAACGGCCGCGCCAAGACCTGGGTGGAGCTGGGACTGGCGAGCCCGGTGGTGCTGTGGGCGGCGTTTCCGTTCTTCCATCGCGGCTGGGAATCGATCCTTAACCGCAGCCCCAATATGTGGACTCTGATCTCGCTGGGCGTCGGGGCCGCCTACTTCTACAGCGTGGTCGCCGCCCTGTTCCCGGACATCTTCCCGCATCAGTTCCGCGGTCATGACGGCGCAGTCCCGGTCTATTTCGAGGCCGCCGCTGTCATCGTCGCGCTGGTCTTTCTCGGCCAGGTGCTGGAACTCAAGGCCCGCGAGCGCACCGGATCGGCCATCCGCGCGCTTTTGGACCTTGCCCCGAAAACGGCGCGGCTGATCGGCGCCGACGGCTCCGAGAAGGACGTGCCGCTCGACAGCGTCAAGTCCGGCGACCGCTTGCGCATCCGTCCCGGCGATGCCGTGCCGGTCGACGGGATCGTCCTCGAGGGCCGCTCGGCGATCGATGAATCGATGATCACCGGCGAACCGCTGCCGGTCGAGAAGACGGAGGGCGACACGCTCACCGGCGGCACGCTGAACAAGAACGGCTCGCTGGTCATGCGCGCCGAGAAGGTCGGCGCCGAGACCACGTTGTCGCGCATTGTCGAGCTGGTCGCCAAGGCGCAGCGTTCGCGGGCGCCGATCCAGGGTCTCGCCGACCGCGTGTCCTTCTATTTTGTCCCGGCCGTCGTTCTGGTCGCGGTCCTGGCCTTCATCGCCTGGTCGATCTTTGGCCCCGAACCGAGCCTGATCTTCGCCATCGTCTCGGCGGTGTCGGTGCTGATCATCGCCTGTCCCTGCGCGCTCGGCCTTGCGACGCCGATGTCGATCATGACCGCCACCGGGCGCGGCGCGCATGCCGGCGTGCTGATCAAGGAAGCGGCGGCATTGGAACGTTTCGCTTCGGTCGACACGCTGATCGTCGATAAGACCGGCACGCTGACCGAGGGCAAGCCGCGGCTTACCGACGTCGTTCCGGTCGCGGGCATCGACGAGAACGAGCTGCTGGGCCTCGCGGCCGCGCTGGAAAAGGGCTCCGAGCATCCGCTGGCCGAGGCGATCGTCGAGGGCGCCGCCGCGCGCGGCCTGAAGCTGGCCGACGCGGTCGATTTCGAAGCCATCACCGGCAAGGGCGTTTCGGGCACGGTTTCGGGCAGGAAGGTCGCGCTCGGTAATGCGGCCATGATGGCGGACCTCCGTGTCGCAACGTCGGCGGCCAATGCCGAGGCGCTGCAGGCCGAAGGCAAGACGGTCATGTTCGTGGCTGTCGAGGGCAGTTTCGCCGGTATTGTCGCCGTCGCCGATCCCGTAAAGGCGACGACAGCCGAGGCGATAAGGGCGCTGCACGACAAGGGGCTGCGCATCATCATGGCGACAGGCGACAACGAGCGCACGGCACGAGCGATCGCCGGCAGGCTCGGCATCGACGAGGTCCGCGCCGGGTTGCTGCCGGATGAGAAGGGCCAGCTGGTCGAGGAGCTGCGTGCCAAGGGCGCCGGCGTCGCCATGGCCGGCGACGGTGTCAACGACGCGCCGGCGCTGGCCGGCGCCGATGTCGGCATCGCCATGGGCACCGGCGCCGATGTCGCGGTCGAAAGCGCCGGCATCACGCTGGTCAAGGGCGACTTGAATGGCATCGTCAGGGCACGCACGCTCGCCCAGGCGACGATCCGCAACATCCGCCAGAACCTGTTCTTTGCCTTCCTCTATAACGTGCTCGGCGTGCCGGTCGCGGCCGGCGTGCTGTATCCGCTCACCGGCACGCTTTTGTCGCCGATGCTGGCGGCGGCGGCGATGAGCCTGTCATCGGTCTCCGTGATCGGCAACGCGCTGCGGCTGAGAACGTTGAAACTCTGAGCAAGACCCCCAGATACGAAATCCAACAGAAGGAGACCTGAATGACCCTGGCCAAGAAAATCGTGCTGCTTTTGATGGCGGCCGGAATGCTGCTCGCCGTGTTCCTCGAGAGCGTGCCGGCCTCGTCGGAGGAGATGAAGCACGACATGTCCAAGATGGCGATGGGCGCCCAGAGCCCGGCCACCGTCGGCTACGAGAAGGCGATGAAGAAGATGCACAAGGACATGACGATCAAATACACCGGCAATGCCGATGTCGATTTCGTCCGCGGCATGATCCCGCATCATCAGGGCGCCATCGACATGGCCAAGGTGGTAATCGCCAATGGCAAGGATCCGGAAATCCGCAAGCTCGCCGAAGGCGTCGTTACGGCACAGGAAGCCGAGATCAAGCAGATGCAGGACTGGCTCGCCAAGCATCCGGCGAAATAGTCACTGCGGGAAATCCGGGCGGCCAGCCGGCGTCGGTCTGGATTTCCGGCTGTGGCTGTGCTGCGATCCAGCCTTACGCGGAGAACGCCATGCCCTCGTCGATCAGAACCTTGAAGCTGCCGTCGGGCGAAACCGTCCCGGTGCTGGGCCAAGGCACCTGGAAGATGGGTGAGGATCGATGGCGCCATGCCGATGATGTCGCGGCGCTGAAGCTTGGGCTGGACCTCGGCATGAAGCTGATCGACACGGCGGAAATGTATGCCGATGGCGGCGCCGAGGAGGTGGTGGCGCAAGCCATCGCCGGGCGCCGCGACGAGACCTTCCTGGTCTCCAAGGTGCTGCCCTCCAACGCCTCGCGCGCCGGCGTGAAGCGCGCCTGCGAGAGCAGCCTGAAGCGCCTCGCTACCGACCGCATCGATCTCTATCTGCTGCATTGGCCCGGCAGCGTGCCGCTGTCCGAAACCGTGGAGGCGTTCGAGGCGCTGAAGTCGCAAGGCAAGATCCGCCACTGGGGCGTCAGCAATTTCGACACCGACGAGATGGAGGACCTTGTCGGGCTGCCGTCCGGCGCCAACGTCCAGACCAATCAGGTGCTCTACAACCTGTCGCGGCGCGGCCCGGAATTCGACCTTGCGCCGTGGTGCGTGAAGCGCGGCATCCCGCTGATGGCTTATTCGCCGGTCGAGCAGGGCGCGCTGGCTCGCAATGCCCGGCTCGAGGCGGTCGCTGCCCGCCACGACGCAACGGCCGCGCAGATCGCGCTTGCCTGGATAATGATGCAGGACGGCGTCATCGCCATCCCGAAGGCCGGCCGCCAGGAGCATGTCCGCCAGAACGCCGCCGCGCTCGATATCCAATTGACTGCGGAGGATTTCGCCGAGCTCGATCGCGCATTCCCGCCGCCGACGCGCAAGCGCGGCCTGGAAATGATCTAGTGGCACTGCACAGGGATGTTGATCGGCCGGCTCTGTTTTATGGCAGGCGGCATGCGCTGGAGATTGGCCGAAACGCCCATCGCGATCGTCATTCCAGGGCGGAGCAGCCGCGAAGCGGCGTCGCGGAGACCCTGGAATCCATTCCGTGACCTGGGCCGTGGGATGCGGCGAAGCAGAATTCTGCACCCTTGCTACGCCTCGATGTCACGGATTCTATGGTCTGCGCCGCGTCGCTTCGCTCCTTGCTCCGCCATAGAATGACGAGGTGGCGGCGGCTTCAACCAATCCCCGGCGTTTGCGCTGATTTCACAGAAATGAACGGAAAATCTTGCACCAAGACAGACCTCAACCCTTCAAATCCCTGTGTCGAGGGAACTAACCAAAAACCTCGCGACGGAATGCGCGGTTGAAAGAGAGCAAGCGTGGAACGAATTTCAGCCGGACCTCATTACACGGCCTATAAAATCGGCGACTTGACCGTTACCTCGCTGCGCGACGGTTACGTCGATATGCCGGTCCGTCGACTGCGCCAGCCGGGAGACAAGCCTTTCGGCGACGATCTGCCGCCGCAGGTGCCGCTCTTCGACGGCGCGCTCCGATTGTCGGTCAATGCCTTTGCCATCGACGACGGCGAAGACATCACGCTGATCGATACCGGATCCTCGAATGCATGGCACCCGACGATGGGCTTTCTGCCGCAGGCGCTGAGCGAAGCGAAGATCGCCGTCGATCGGATACGAACGGTCGCCTTCACCCACACCCATCTCGACCATATCCAAGGGCTCGTCCGTCCGGATGGCGGGGACGGTTTCCCGCAGCTCTCCCGCTTGCTTGTCCCTCGAGCCGAGCTCGACATGTTCCGGTCGGAAGCGAGGTTGAGCCGCTTCCATGACCGAGCGCAGCCCCTGGACCCGGGACAGCACTTGAGCGCGAACATCGAGGCGGTCGCCGCCCCGGGTCATGAAATCGGCCATACCTGCTTTCGTGCCACGAGCCGCGGCGAAACATTGCTGGCCTGGGGCGACCTTGTGCACGTGCCGTCGCTTCAGTTCGATCGGCCGGACATCACATGGGAATTCGACGCCGACAAGGAGCAGGCACGGGCAACGCGGCTGCAGATATTGGCTCTTGCCGCCGACAACGCCTGGTGCGTTGCAGGGGCGCATCTCGACTCACCGGGCATCGGCCGGGTTTCCCGAACCGAGACGGGCTTCCGCTTCGAACCTTTGTAGGAACCCGAGTTAGGCCTTGACCGGCAGCCCAAGCCGCATGCGCAGCCGGCGCAGCGTACGGGAGAATACCCCGGCATCGTCAGCGGCACGGGCAAGGGTGAGCGCGCCCTGGATTGCGGCAACGGTTTCCTCGGCCAGCTCGACTGCTTCGGTTTTCCCATGCCCAACTCGCGCCAGCGCATCGGCGAGGTGCGCGACCCAGCGGCCGAAATAGTCCCTGATTTGGCTGGCGAAGACGTCGCGGGATGCCTCCAGCGCGAAGGCGCCGACGAGACAGACCCGGCGCCCGGAGCGGAAGTAGCTGTCAGTCGCCGCGAGCATCTGCTCGATCCCGGCCGACGGATCGGCGCCGTCGCGCAGCGGCGCAAAGACATTATCCTCGAACCAGCCGTCGATATGGGCAATGACGGCCCTGGCCATCTCCTCCTTGCCGCCCGGAAAGAAGTGGTAGAGGCTCCCCTTGCCGAGCCCCGCCGCCTCGCCGATCAGGGCCAGGCTGGCGCCGTCATAGCCGTTCTCGCGGAAGACTTCCGCCACGATCGCCAGCAACTGGTCGCGGTCCGGAGCGATGCGTCGCATGCTTAGTGTTCTTGTTTGAGCATGATCTTTTCCAAAAACCGCTACGCACTTTTTGAGGTCATGTTCTAAAGCCCGAGTTCCGAAAGGCCGGGATGGTCGTCCGGCCGGCGGCCGAGCGGCCAGTGATATTTCCGCTCGCGCTCCGTGATCGGCAGGTCGTTGATGCTCGCCACGCGACGGCGCATCAGCCCGGCCTCGTCGAATTCCCAGTTCTCGTTGCCGTAGGAGCGGAACCAGTGGCCGCTATCGTCGCGCCATTCATAGGCGAAGCGCACCGCGATGCGGTTGTCGTTCCAGGTCCAGACCTCCTTGATCAGGCGATAATCCAGCTCGCGCGCCCATTTGCGCTTGAGGAAATCGACGATCTCGCCGCGACCCGAGATGAATTCGGCCCGGTTGCGCCAGCTGCTGTCCTCGGTATAGGCGAGCGAAACGCGTTCCGGGTCGCGGCTGTTCCAGGCATCCTCGGCGAGGCGCGCCTTTTGCGCCGCTGTCTCGGCCGTGAAGGGCGGCAATGGCGGACGGCTCATGAAATCTCCTGTCGGTTCCGATCGTCGATAACCGACATTGTACCGACCGGTACAATCAGTCAAGGCCACGCCTGGTTCTACTGCTTCGTTGCCAGACCCTTCAGCCGGTAGAGCGCCTCCAGCGCCTCGCGCGGCGTCATCTCATCGGGATTGATCGCGCCAAGCGCTTCGCCCAGCGCATCGCTTTTGGCGGGTTTCGGGGCTTCGCGTTTCACCGCCACCGAAAACAGCGGCAGGTCGTCGACGAGCCGATTGGTCTTGCCCGAGACTTCGCCTTCTTCGAGCTGGTGCAGCACTTCCTTGGCGCGGGCGACGACCGCTTCCGGCAGGCCGGCGAGCCGCGCCACCTGCACGCCGTAGGAGCGGTCGGCCGCGCCCTTGCCGACCTCGTGCAGGAAGACGACGTCGCCTTCCCATTCCTTGACGCGCATGGTGACATTGTGAAGCCGGGGGAGCTTGCCGGCCAGCGCCGTCATCTCGTGGAAATGCGTGGCAAAGATCGCCCGGCAGCGGTTCTTCTCATGCAGATATTCGACGGCCGCCCAGGCGATCGACAGGCCATCGAAAGTTGCCGTGCCGCGGCCGATCTCGTCGAGGATGACCAGCGCCCGCTCGCCGGCCTGGTTGAGGATCGCCGCCGTCTCGACCATTTCGACCATGAAGGTCGAGCGGCCGCGCGCCAGGTCGTCCGAAGCGCCGACGCGCGAGAACAGCCGGTCGACGACGCCGATATGGGCGCTTTGCGCCGGCACGAAGGAGCCGGTCTGAGCGAGTATGGCGATCAGCGCGTTCTGCCTGAGGAACGTCGACTTACCGCCCATATTCGGGCCGGTGAGCAGCCAGATCGCGCCGGCCTTGGCGCCGCCCTGGGGCGACAGGTCGCAATCATTGGCCACGAACGGGCCTTCGCCGGAACGTCTGAGCGCCTGTTCGACCACCGGGTGACGCCCACCGGCAATTTCGAAGGCGAGGCTCGAATCCACCAGCGGCCGGCACCAGCCCTCGCTTTCGGAAAGCAATGCCAGAGCCGATGAAACATCCAGAGCCGCAAGCGCGTCGGCGCCGGCGCGGATCCGTTCGGCCTCTCCCACCACTTCCGCCGTCAGCCGTTCGAAGGCGGCAAGCTCGATGCCGAGCGCCCGGTCGGCGGCGTTGGCGATCTTCGATTCCAGCTCCGCCAGTTCGGTCGTGGTGAAGCGCATGGCGTTGGCCATGGTCTGGCGATGGATGAAGCGCGCCTTGGCGGTGTCGCTGCCGGTCATGATCGAATGGTGATTGGCCGTCACCTCGATGTAATAGCCGAGCACATTGTTGTGCCGGATCTTCAGCGAACGGATGCCGGTTTCCTCGATCAGCGAGCGCTCAAGTCCGGCGATCACTTTGCGCGATTCGTCGCGCAATGCCCGCATCTCGTCGAGCTCGGCATTGTAGCCAGACCGCACGAAGCCGCCGTCGCGCTTGATCAGCGGCAGCTCGTCGTCGAGCGCCTCGCTGAGGTGGCGGGCAAGCGCCTCCGGCAAGGCGTGGATCGCGGCCAGTGCCGCGGCGAGTTCGGCGGGCAGGACGGCCGCTGCGAACAATTCGGCGATCGCGCCGGCCGCCTCGAAGCCGGCGCGCAGCGCGCCCAGATCGCGCGGTCCGCCGCGGTTGAGCGCCAGCCTGGACAGCGCGCGCGGCATGTCGGCGACGCTTTTGAGACTCGCGCGCAGGCCCTGGCAAAGCCGCGTCTCGGAGCGGAAGAACGACACCGAATCCAGTCGGGCCGCAATCGCCGCCGGGTCGGTCAGCGGCGCCATCAGACGGTCGGCGAGCAATCGCGCGCCGCCGCCGGTCACGGTGCGGTCGATCGCCTTGAACAGCGAGCCGTCGCGATTGCCGGACAGCGTGCGCAAAAGTTCCAGATTGGCGCGGGTCGCCGGATCGATGAAGAGCGTCGAGCCCTGCTCCTCGCGCTCGGGGCGCGACAGCGGCGGCCGCTCCGCTTTCTGCGTTTTTTCGACATAGGCGATGGCGCCCGAGATCGCCGACAGCTCGGCGCGCGAAAACGTGCCGAAACTGTCCGGCGTCGCGACGTCGAAGAAGCGGGCGATGCGTCCGGTGGCTGAGGCCGAATCGAACAGCGACGGCGGCTGCGGATTGGCGACGCGGCCCAGCACGTCGAACACGGGCCTGAGCTCCGGATCATGGAAAACCGGCTCGGCGACGATCAGCTCGCGCGGGTCGACGCGGAAGATGTCGGCAAGCAGCCGCTCGGCGCTCGTCTCGGCGACGCGGAAGGCGCCGGTCGAAATGTCGATCCAGGCCAGCGCAAAGCCGGCCTGGCTGGTCGCGCCCCCCTTCACGCGGCCGAGCGCCATCAGGAAGCTCGATTCCGAGGGCGCGAGCAGCTTGTCCTCGGTGATGGTGCCCGGCGTGACCAGCCGCACCACGTCGCGCCGCACCACCGATTTGGAGCCGCGTTTCTTGGCTTCGGCCGGGTCCTCGATCTGCTCGCAGACGGCGACGCGAAAACCTTGCGCGATCAGCTTCTGCAGATAGTCGTCCGCCGCATGCACCGGCACGCCGCACATCGGGATGTCATTGCCCTGGTGCTTGCCGCGCTTGGTCAAGACGATGCCCAGCGCCTGGCTCGCCTTCTCTGCATCGTCGAAGAACAGCTCGTAGAAATCGCCCATACGGTAGAACAGCAGCGAATCCGGGTTCGCCGCTTTGATCTCGATGAATTGCTCCATCATCGGCGTGACGCCGCCCGTGACAAAAGCTGCCGGTGCCGCCGTGGCGTTGTGTTCTTCCGGGGTACGCATATTCATCCCGGCACGCTAGCAGATGTGGGCGGGCGGTTTAATGCCGGCGGCTGCAAAAACGGGGGACGAGCGGGCCGTTGCCGCCACCAGCAGGACGGGCGCGCAGGGCGTGTTGCCTCATGCCGCCGGCCGACATATGGATCGTTCGGGTGTCATGAGAAGACAGCGGGCGATGAAGAAGGACGGACACGAGACGTTCGAGGAGATGGTCGGCCCTGTCGGCTCGCCGCTCGGGCGGGTGCGGCTTCTTGCCACCAACCGCGCCAACCGTACCAAAACCAAAATCAGGGCGTGGGTGCGGACACGGTTTCCCTTCATCCTGCCGACGCGCGGGCCGCTCTCCGGCCTCGATGGCGGCATCGACATACCCGTCCATATCTTCAGTCGCGATCCGTTGATCCTCTACATACCTGTCGGCGGCCGGCGCCCGCTCTACGCACTCGCTGCTCTCTGCCGGCGGATGGTGCCACGGCGCGCTACCTTCCTTCTGATGCCGAACTGGACGCTGGAGAGGCCCAGCGTCGTCGAGCAGATACGCAAGGATCTCGCGTGGTTCGCCGCGGTCTGCCCCAACCATGACCTGATCTTTCTCTGCAACACAGAGGAAGAGCGCCGTCTGATTGCAGGCGTTGGCGGCACAGCGATCTTCTCCAACCACAATCTGATGATCTCGGAAGACGTCTTCCAGCCGCTGCCGGACGTGCCGGTCGAGTACGATGCCGTCTACAATGGCCGCATCTCGCACACCAAGCGGCACCACCTCGCCTTCGAGATCGAAAGACTGGTCCATGTGACGTCCTCGATCGGCGAATTGCCGCCGGCCGGCGACCGCGCCTTCATCCACCGGCTGCAGGCGCAATCGCCGCTTCACAGCATCGCCAATCCGCTCGTTGACGGCCTGCCCGGGCGGATGCCGCCTTACGAGGTCAACCGCGTCTACAACCGGGCCGCGGTCGGGCTCTGCCTGTCGGCGGTGGAAGGGGCGATGTATTCCAGCATGGAGTATCTGCTGGCCGGTCTGCCGATCGTCTCGACGCCGAGCATCGGCGGCCGCGATGTCTATTTCGATCCGGACTATTGCCTTATCGCCGAGCCGGAGCCGGCCGCAATCCGCCGTGCGGTCGAGCGACTTCGCGACCGCGCTATCCCGCGCGAGGAGATTCGCGGCCGCACGCTGGAACGGGTGCGGGCGGAACGGCTGGAACTGATGGCCTATCTCTCGGCGCTTAAGCAGCGCATGGGAAGCTACGATCCGCCTTTCTCCGAATGGCCGTTCGCCGGCACCTCCGGGCTGACGCGGTGGGCCCCGGTAGGCGAGCACCTGCGCGAGATTGCCGCGATCTCATCGGGCAAGATCTGACTGCTTGTCTCTGCCAACGGAAGAACAAAATCGCTGGATCGCTTGGCGGTTTACAGCGGCGGCGTGTACCCTTAAGCGGGTAATTCAAAACAATGCGCCTCAAGAGCGCGAAATGGTGGGAGAAACGTCAGCGACATGGCCAGGAAAACGGAAAGCAGCGGCCCCTCCGTCAGCCCCGAGGAGGCGCTGGAGTTCCACGCCATGGGACGGCCCGGCAAGCTGGAGATCGTCGCCACCAAGCCGATGGCGACGCAACGCGATCTGAGCCTCGCCTATTCGCCGGGCGTCGCCGTTCCCGTGCGCGCCATCGCCGAGGATCCGAGCCGCGCCTTCGACTATACGACGCGCGGCAACATGGTCGCCGTCATCTCCAACGGCACCGCCATCCTCGGTCTCGGCAATCTCGGCGCGCTGGCCTCGAAGCCGGTGATGGAAGGCAAGGCGGTGCTGTTCAAGCGCTTCGCCGATGTCGATTCGATCGACCTCGAAGTGGCGACCGAGGACGCCGAAGAGTTCATCAATTGCGTGCGCTTCCTCGGGCCGTCCTTCGGCGGCATCAACCTGGAGGATATCAAGGCGCCGGAGTGCTTCATCATCGAGCAGCGGCTGCGCGAGCTGATGGACATCCCGGTCTTCCATGACGATCAGCATGGCACGGCCATCATCTCGGCCGCCGGGCTGATCAACGCGTTGGAGATCACCGGCCGCGACATGAAGATCACGAAGATGGTCTGCAACGGCGCTGGCGCCGCCGGCATCGCCTGCATCGAATTGATGAAGGCGATGGGTTTTTCGCCGGAAAACATCATCCTGTGCGACACCAAGGGCGTGGTCTTCCAGGGCCGTACCGAAGGCATGAACCAGTGGAAGTCGGCGCATGCGGTCAAGACCGAGGCGCGCAGCCTGGCCGAAGCGCTGGACGGCGCAGACGTCTTCCTCGGCCTGTCCGCCAAGGGCGCGCTCACCACCGCCATGGTGCAGTCGATGGCCAAGAACCCGATCATCTTCGCCATGGCCAATCCCGATCCGGAGATCACGCCGGAGGAAGTGGCCGAGATCCGCACCGACGCCATCATGGCCACCGGCCGCTCCGACTACCCCAACCAGGTCAACAATGTTCTGGGCTTCCCCTATATCTTCCGCGGCGCGCTGGATGTGCGCGCCACCACCATCAATGACGAGATGAAGATCGCGGCCGCCAGGGCGCTTGCCGAGCTGGCGCGTCAGGACGTGCCGGACGACGTCGCCGCCGCCTATCAGGGCAACCGGCCGAAATTCGGCCCCAACTACATCATCCCGGTGCCGTTCGATCCGCGCCTGATCTCGGCGATCCCGCTGGCGGTGGCCAAGGCGGCAATGGAATCCGGTGTCGCCCGCAAGCCGATCCTCGACCTCGACCGCTATGCGCAGGAACTGTCCGCCCGCCGCGACCCGATCGCCTCGACCTTGCAGCGCATCTACGACCGCGTGCGCCGCCAGCCCAAGCACATCGTCTTCGCTGAGGGCGAGGAGGAGCAGGTGATGCGCGCCGCCGTCTCCTATGTGAACCAGAGGCTCGGCACGGCGATCCTGCTCGGCCGCGACGACGTCATCAAGGACAATGCCCGAAATGCCGGCATCGACTTGAACAAGCCGGGCCTCGAGATCATCAACGCCAGGCTGTCGCGCCGCAACGGCATCTACACCGACTATCTCTACGAGCGCATGCAGCGGAAGGGTTTCCTGTTCCGCGACTGCCAGCGGCTGATCAACAACGACCGCAACCATTTCGCCGCCTGCATGGTGGCGCTGGGCGACGCCGACGGCATCGTCACGGGTGTGACGCGCAACTATTCCACCGCGCTCGACGACGTGCGCCGCATCATCGACGCCAAGCCGGGCCACCGGGTCATCGGCGTCTCGATCGTGCTCGCTCGGGGCAGGACGGTGCTGGTCGCCGACACCGCCGTGCACGACATGCCGAACGCCGAGCAGATCGCCGACATCGCCGAGGAGGCGGCCGGCTTCGCCCGCCGCATGGGTTACGAGCCGAGACTTGCCATGCTCGCCTACTCGACCTTCGGCCATCCGCAGGGCGAGCGTTCCGAGCGCGTGCAGGAGGCGGTGCGCATCCTCGACAAGCGCCGCGTCGATTTCGAGTATGACGGCGAGATGGCGGCCGACGTGGCGCTGAACCCGCGCGCCATGGCGCAGTATCCTTTCATTCGCCTGACCGGCCCGGCCAATGTGCTGGTGATGCCCGCCTTCCACTCGGCCTCGATCTCGACCAAGATGCTGCAGGAACTTGGCGGCTCGACCGTCATCGGCCCGCTGCTGGTCGGCCTCAACAAGCCGGTCCAGATCGTCTCGCTCAACGCCAAGGACTCAGATATCGTCAACATGGCGGCGATCGCGGCCTATACGGCGGGGAATTGACGCGCCGCTGGGCGCACCGGTTTTCGCCGAACCGAAAAGGCAGAAGGCCCGCGGCGATGCCGCAGGCCTTCTTTTTGCTTTTTAGGATCGATCAGAAATTGCGCTGGAAACGGACGATGCCGCCGACGCTGTTCTTCTTGTCGGCCTTGGTCCAGTCGACGACATTGGTGTCACCGAGCCCATCGTCAAACCTGCCGAAATGGTCCCAATCAACTTCGCCTGTGATCGTGAAGCCCGGAACGATGGTGTAGGCGATGTTCGCAGCCACGGCGTAGTTCTTGTCGTCGTCAGCCGAAGCCTGGAGGTTGAACGAAGTCTTGGCGTCGAACTTGTAGGTGCCGCCACCCCAGACAGCCCAATTGCCGCCCCACGGCTTGTAGAAGCCCCGGCCATGGGTGTTGATGGTGTTACCCGTGTCGCGGAAGTTATCATCGGTACCGTAGCCGCCCATGATGAACAACGTCAGTTCCTTGGTGACATTGACGTCCAGGCGAACCTTGCCGGCCACTTCCTCATAGGCGCTGTCGTAGGCGACGACGCCGGTGACCGCGCCCCAGTCGCCTTTGTACTTCACGCCGCCGACGACATGCGGAACATAGCTGTCGATCGTGCCGGAAATAATGCCCGTACCCGTGCCGGTGACAAGACCTGTAACGTCAGAACCTTCTTCAAGCGAGATGACGCCCGAGAAGCCGTTGCCAGCGTCGAAGTAGTAGCTGACGAGGTCGGTGTCCTTGATGCCGTACGGGATGATCGTGTCCTGGATGACGTTACCGGCGTAGCCGATGAACGAGTCGTAAACCGATTCGTCCTTACCGACGCGCAGGCCGCCGAGCTGGATCCATGCGAAGTTCAGCGACACGTTCGACGGACCGCCATTCGGGAAGTTGAAGCGCGTCTCGGTATAGGTCTTCAAGGTGCCGAGCTCGGTCTCCTGACCGGTCCAGGTCTTCAGCGCAAAACGGGCGTTCTTCTTCCAAGTGCTCTGCAGGTCGCCGTCCTGAACGTCTCTGGTCTTGCGGCCGTCGAGGGAGCCGATGTCGCCGAAGCCGGCGTCATAGCGGATGTAGCCGCCGACGCGCAGGCAGGTCTCGGTGCCGGGGATGTAGAAGTAGCCGGCGCCGTAGACGTCGCAGATCTTCACGTATTCGGCCGGTTCCGGCTCGGCAACGGTCACCGCGTCGGCGGCGCGGGCGCCCGAAACTGCGATCAGAGCCGCAGCGGAGCCGAGTAGAAGGCTCTTGATGTTCATTTTCTTGAATCTCCAGTCAAAGGTTCAAGACAGGCCTGACGTGCCGTTCGGCTTTGCCACCCCCGTCCCCATCGTTGAAAAAGCACGCGCACCGGCGCCGCTTCTTCGCCTTGGACATGGCCTAATCGTTGGCCTCACACAACAGGGATTGTGTCGGAAAGGCGGCCTTTTGAACGCTTGTGGAAGTCTTGTTGCGCAAATATCACGTCACATAAATGCAAAGATGGGACATTCTGAACAATAAGTACAATCGGAACACAGGATAACCTGTGTAATGTGCCAAATGTGCCAATTATTACAGTTTTATGACGGATAATTTGCCGGATAAATTTCTGAGAATCCGGGTAAACATAGAAAAAATTGACTCCGCGAAACGGGAGTCAGGATAGAGTGCGGGCGGCGCGGATGACGTCCTCGACCGTGTCTTGCCGTAACATCTCGATGGGGATGCGGCCGTCGAGCTCGGGCGAGGGTCGGGTTAGCCAGAACCAGGCAAGCCTCGGATTGGCGATCGCCGAAAGCACGCCGCTGATCCCCGGAACCGGCCTGCCGTCGACGAACTGGGCCAATGGGAAGACATGCTTGCGGCCGCCCTTGCGCAGCGCGACGACCTCGCCGCGCCTTTGCCAGCGATGCAGCGTGGACCGCGGGATACGGAGCTTGTCCTCGAGATAGGTGGAGCCGGCGACTTCGCCGGCCCAATCCTCGATCAGCATCGACTGGAGATCCGCGGCGCGCTCGGCGATCTGCGGTGCAATCGGCCTTCCTGCTTCCGGTTTCGGCGGGGTCTCGAAGCTGCGGTCGGGGAGGGTCGAATCCCCCCTCGCTATCTTTTCCGCAATTGCGCGCAGAAAATCGGAGGCAAGGCCGGTCCAATCGCCCTTGAAGGAATCGATTGCAAGGCGCTGCGCAGATGGCAGGAAGGGAAGGGCAGCGGCCACATGGCCGGCAATCTTGCCGGCTGAAGTCAGCGCCTCGGTGTCAAGCAGGACGCCCTGCCGCATCAGCGCCTGCTGCACCGCCTCGGCGACCAGGCCTGCCAATGCCTCTTGTGAAATCCCGTCGGACGAGTTCTGGAATCTGGTCATGAATCTGTCTTGTGGCCCGCGCTCCTCCCAGGCGCCGGCGGATGCTGAAATTCTTATTGCGGAAAGCAAAAGCTGCGGCGGCAACGAACGCCGCGGCCCGGCAGGTTGCTGGCATGCATCTTCACACCCCTAGTTAAGCGTGCCGCAATGTCAGTCGCAGTACGCCTCAGTTTGCGTGTAGGAGCGCTTTGTGACAGGGGCGCGACAGAGAAGCCAGTTTCGACCCTGTTGGCGGTGACGCAACGGTACTTATTGGGCAGCTCTAAAGAAGCCCCGCTTGCTCGGCCTCGCGACGTAGGTTCTGGCGCGGGCGCGGGCCGATCTGCTGGATCACCAGCCCAGCCGACAGCGAGCCGAGATCGCCGCAGTCCTTGAGGCTGCGGCCGGTCGTGTAGCCGTAAAGGAAGCCGGCAGCGTAGAGATCGCCGGCGCCGGTCGTGTCGACCAGCTCCTTGATCTTCGTCGCCTGGATGACGACGGTCTCGTCGCCGCGCACGATGACCGAGCCTTTTTCAGAACGGGTGACGGCGGCTATTCTGCAATCCTTGCGGATGGCGGCGAGCGCTTCCTCGAAGGAGGCGGTCTGATAGAGCGACTTGATCTCGTGGCTGTTGGCAAAGACGATGTCGACGGTGCCCGAACGCATCAGGTCGAGAAACTCGTCGCGGTAGCGGTCGACGCAGAAGGAATCCGATAGTGTCATCGACACTTCGCGGCCCGCCGCATGCGCCAGCTTGGCCGTCTGCCGAATGGCCTCCTTGGCGCGCGGCGGATCCCACAGATAGCCTTCGAAATAAGTCACCTTGGCGCCGGCGGCTTTGTCGGCCTCGACATCCTCGGGGCCAAGCTCGATGCAGGCGCCGAGATAGGTGTTCATCGAACGCTCGCCGTCGGGCGTGACGAAGATCATCGAGCGCGCCGTCGGCGGTTCGCCCTTGAGCGGTGCGGTATCGAAGGCCACGCCCTGGGCGTGGATGTCATGGGTGTAGATTTCGCCCAGCGCGTCGTTCGACACCTTGCCGAAGAAGGCGGCCCGTCCGCCGAGGCTGGCGACGCCGGCCGCGGTGTTGCCGGCGCTGCCGCCGGAAGCCTCGATCGCCGGCCCCATGCGGCTGTAAAGCAACTCGGCGCGCCTGGCGTCGATGAGGTTCATCGCGCCCTTGATGATGCCGTTGGTCTCGAGAAAAGCTTCGTCGCACTGCGCGATGATGTCGACAATGGCATTGCCGATGCAAAGCACGTCATATTCCGGCATCAAAATCTCCGCCAAGGACCTAGCCGGCTATCTGGCATGCCGGCCGGGCGCGGGTCTAGCGACTTGGCATTGCTTTGCCTACCCCGAAAATCGCCATTGTCTTGCGAAGCACCGGCTGCGGCAGCGTTCGTGTCGAACTGGCCCATATCGACCGCGGCCTTCGCCGCTATGGTTTCACGGCGATCGAAACATTTCCGCGCCGCCATGGGCTAGAAGCAATTCCAGGAAAAGTGCGTGGCGGGTCCGGAATTGCGTAACAACAAAGCGGATCGTTCCCGCAGCAGAAGGCGCAGAAATGTCCGAGAAGACCGAAATGTCCACCGAGCTGGCGCTGCTTGGCGTTTTGGCGGTGCTGTGGGGCGCCTCCTACACATTCATCAAGATCGGCGTCGAGACAATCCCGCCTGTGACCTTCATCGCCGGACGCACGCTGATTGCCGGCGCCATTCTGCTTGGCCTCATCCGCTGGCGCGGCCTTGCCATGCCGCGGGATATGGTCAATTGGCGCCGCTTCATGTTCCAGGCCTGCCTCAACAGCGTCATCCCTTTCACGCTGATTGCCGCCGCCGAGCGCTCGATCGACGCCGGTCTTGCGACGATCCTGAACGCGACGTCGCCGATCTTCACCTTCCTGCTGACGGCGCTGATCACCCGTCACGAGCCGGTGAACCTGCGCAAGCTCGTCGGCGTCGGCGCCGGCATCGCCGGCATTTGCCTCATCGTCGGCACCGAGGCCCTTGGCGGCATCGGCCGCCAGCTCTGGGCGCAGCTTGCCGTGGTCGCCGCCACCGTCTGCTACGCGGGCGCCGCCATCTTTGGCCGTAACTTCCGCGGGCTCGATCCGATGGTGCCGGCGGCCGGCTCGATGATCTGCGGCGCCGTGATCCTGATTCCCTTGAGCCTCGTCTTCGACCGGCCCTGGACGTTGACGCCGTCGCCGGCATCGATGCTGGCTCTTTTCGGGCTTTCGGTCTTCTCCACCGCGCTCGCATTCTCGATCTTCTTCCGCCTCATCCACACGCTGGGCTCGGTCGGCACCACCTCGCAGGCCTATCTGCGCGTGCCGATCGGCGTCGGCATCGGCGCCGTCTTCCTCGGCGAAAGCCTCGGGCCGACGGCCTGGCTCGGCATGGCCTTCGTCGTCGCCGGCGTCGCGGCGATGACCATTCCGGCGAGACAGGCCAGGCTTGCGCAATAGTTGCGCCTGGCATCCAGCCTGCTTATCTGCGAAGCGTCTTTCTCGATGAAGGGTTTGAAGACGCTGTGATCCTCGACGCCGCCCGCGCCGCCGCCAGCCGGTTGTTCTCTCCCGAATTCCGTTCCGTTTTTCTGAAGACGCTGGGGCTGACGCTGCTCGCTCTGCTGGCGCTGTGGGTCGGTTTGGAGAGCCTGCTCGAATGGCTGGCCTGGCCATGGCTGCAAACGCTGCTTCCGGGCCTGCCGTCCTGGGCCGGGTGGCTGGGCGGCATCATCGCCGGCATCGTTCTGGCTGTCGGCTTGGCCTTGCTCATCGCGCCGGTGACGGCGATCGTCGCCGGCCTGTTCCTCGACGATGTCGCCCAAGTGGTCGAACGTACCGACTACCCCGACGATCCGCCCGGCCGCGCCGTGCCGGCGCTGCATTCGCTTGCGCTGGCCGTCAAATTCTTCGGCGTGGTCGTCCTCGGCAACATCGTCGCGCTGCTGCTGTTGCTGGTGCCGGGCATCAACATTGCCGCCTTCTTCATCGTCAACGGCTATCTGCTGGGCCGCGAATTCTTCGAGTTCGCCGCCATGCGGTTTCGTCCCGAGCCCGAGGCCAAGGCGTTGCGCCGCAAATATGCCGGCACGGTGTTCCTGGCCGGACTGGTCATCGCCATGTTCCTTGCCGTGCCGCTGCTCAACCTTCTGACGCCGCTTTTTGCCGCCGCCATGATGGTGCATCTGCACAAGGCGGTTGCGGCGCGGGAGCCGGTTTAGCCTTATTCAGTCGCCCCACTACGGAACAACGCCTGCAGCTTACCGAACGGCATCGCCGCCCGGGCGAAGCCGAAGGTGCCGTCCTGCTGGATTTCGCGCGCCGCCGTCTCCAGCATGCCATAGGCGAAATTAGTCAGCCACGGTCCGAGCGAGATGCGCTTGGCTCCGGCCATAGCAAGGTCGGCGATGGTGAAGCCGGGTCGGGCCATCACATTGACCGGCCGGGTTAGCGACGAGCAGATCGTGCGCACCATTTCGACGTCGCCGATGCCCGGCGCATAAAGCACGTCGGCGCCGGCTTTCTCGAAAGCCTGCAGCCGCTTGATCGTGTCGTCGAGATTGGTCTTGCCCCACAGGAAATTCTCGGCCCGCGCGGTGAAGACGAAATCGTGCTTGAGCGCCCGGGCTGCCTCGACAGCGGCAGCGACGCGCTCGGTCGCCAGCGAGAAATCGTAGATCGGATTGCCAGGGTCGCCGGTGTGGTCCTCGATCGAGCAGCCGGCGAGACCGGCGGCTTCGGCCGCGAAGATGGTTTCGGCCGCCTGTTCTGGGCTGTCGCCCTTGCCGCGCTCCAGATCGGCCGAAACCGGCAGCTCTGTCGCCGCAGTCACCTCTCGGCAATGATGGATCATGGCGTCGAAGGTCACGGCGCCGTCCGGCAGGCCGCGCGAGAAGGCGAAGCCGGCGCTGGTCGTCGCCAGCGCCTTGAAGCCGAAGGAAGAAAGAAGCTTTGTCGTGCCTATGTCCCAGGGATTGGGCATGACGAAGGTTGAGGCGTGCAGATCGCGAAATATCTTGCCCTTGTCCATGGCAGGTCCTCAATCATGAGTGGAGTGGTGCGGGGAATTTATCGCGGCCGCTTGAACCGGGCAAACGAATGCTTCCGGCTCAGAAACGTTTGGCGTTTTCTGCTGACAATTTCTCGAAGGCGTCGGAATTCCTTGCGTAATGCGATCTGGCTTTATTCCAGCGATAGGTGACGGAAATGTCGTGCGACACCGCGTTGGGCGCCGCTTCCTCAAACGGCATAGAGTGGAAAATCATGGGGCCTCTCGGATGCGCTCACGCTAGCACGGCGCGTTGCGGTGCGCAGCCGGGTGCGATCAGCGGATCGGCACGAGCCCGGCAAGTTCGCGCATGTCGTCGAACAATATGCCGCCGGCCGCCGCCAGGCCGTCGCGATCGGAGAGCGGATCGGCGTAATAGGAGAACACCCGTATGCCTGCGGCAATGCCGGCTTGGGTGCCGGCGACGCTGTCCTCGATCACGATGCAGTCGGCCGGCGCGAAGCCCATCGTCGTTGCCGCATGCAGAAAGAGATCCGGGAACGGCTTGCCTCGGCTGACCATGGTGGATGAGAATATCGCATGCTCGAACAGCGGCAACAGCCCGGTCTGGCCCAGCGTGATGTGCATCTTCGCGACCCGCGCCGAGGAAGCGACGCAATAGGCGATGCCCGCGGCCCGCACCTTATCGATGAAGTCGCGCACATAGGGGATTGCTTCGACCCCGTGCGAAAAAAGGTCCGGCAGGCCGGCATTCCAGCGCTCGACGAAGTCGGCGCCGAGCCGCACCTCGGTCGTCTCTTCGATCTCCTTCTGCACCGAGGCCATGCTGCGGCCGGAGAAGTTCTTGCGACAATATTCGAATGTGGTCGTAAACCCGGCGATGGTCAGCCATTCGGCGAGGCGCCTGTTGGCAAGGTTCTCGGTGTCGACCAAGACACCGTCGCAGTCGAAGATAACCAGCTTAGGGATTGCCATTCAAGCGGTGCCGGTCGACCCGAAGCCGCCTGCGCCGCGCGCCGTGCCGCCGGCCAGCCCTCTTTCCTCGACCGCAACCTGGGTCACGGCCGCGAAAACGATCTGGGCAATGCGCATGCCGCGCGTCACCGAGAAATCCTCGTCGCCGAGATTGACCAGCAGCACCTTCACCTCGCCGCGATAGTCGCTGTCGACGGTGCCGGGCGTGTTGAGGACGGTAAGCCCATGCTTGAAGGCAAGGCCCGAACGTGGCCGCACCTGGCCCTCCATGCCTTCGGGGATTTCCAGGACAAGCCCGGTCGGCACCAGGGCCCGCTTTCCCGGCAGGATGAGCAGCGGCCGGTCTTCCGGCACCGCGGCGCGCAAATCCATGCCAGCGGCGCCCGCGCTTTCATAGGCCGGCAGCGGCAGGCCATCGCCATGCGGAAGCCTGACGAAACCGACGGTGGGGCCGATGACGGAGGAAGAATGGACAGCCGTGCGCATGAAATCGATCCTATCGGCGCGTGCGGCGATTCGGTCAACTCGCCCACTATACTATCAACGGCTTTCTTTCTGGCGTGACTATGACCTCGCCGTCTACTTTGGCGATTGGCGAAAACACTCATCGCTTCGTCATCCACGGGCGAAGCAAGGAGCGAAGCGACGCGGCGCAGACCCGAGGATCCATGCCGCGACTTCAACGTGTCGCAACGGTGCAGAATTCTGCTCCGCTGTGCTCTAGGATCAAGGTAACGGAATGGACCCTCGGGTCTTCGCGACGCCGCTTCGCGGCTGCTCCGCCGTGGATGACGAAGATAGGGGCCTCGGCCAATCCTAGCGCAGTTCCACCGGCACCACGGTGGTCTCCTTGATCTCCTCCATGACGAAGGAGGCCGAGACGTCCGACAGCGCCACCTTGGCGATCAGCCGCTGGTAGAGCCGGTCATAGGCCTTCACGTCGGCGACGCGGGCCCTCAGCACATAGTCGAGGTCGCCCGACATGCGGTAGACGCCGGTGATCTCGGCAAAGCCGGTGACCGCCGCGCGGAATTTCCGCAACCAGTCCGGGTCATGGTTGGAGGTGCGGACCAGGATAAAGACGGACAGCCCAAGCCCGAGCTTGTCGGCGTCGACCAGCGCGACGCGACCGGTGATGACGCCATCTTCCTCCAGGCGCTTGACACGCCGCCAACAGGCATTGCGCGAAAGCGCCACCCGCTCCGACAGTTGATCGACCGACAGCGTGCCGTCGCGTTGCAGCTCGGCCAGCAATCTTCGGTCGATTTCATCAATTTCCACAGACATGTTGGGATGGTTGTCCCATGAATAGGACGAAAGCAAGGACAATTTGGGACCGGTGAACCAAACCCATGTGGCAGGATACTCAGCATCGGGGCTCATCCCGGCAGGAGGGATCACCATGACGACACGGCTTGCGGCGCTCTTCACCTCTCACCCGGAGAAGGTCGGCGAGACCTATTTCGGCCATATGGCCTTCGCCGCCTGGTTCTGTTCGCGCCTGTCGATGGCCGCGGGCGCCGCGCTCGTTCACGCTTTCTTGCCATTTCTGTTCGAAACTACGGCGAGCCGAATCGTTCGCGAGCTCTATGAGCGCACGCACAACAGAGGTTCGCATGCGGTGAAGGAGCCCAAGGCTCTCCTGGACCGCGCCTGACAGATGGTGGAAAGCGATGTGCCGGTGGGCGGCCTATCTTGGTGAAGCGGTCTTCCTCGAAGACATCATCACCGCGCCCTGCCATTCGCTGATCGCCCAGAGCCACTGCGCCCAGGAAGCCAAGTCGCCGACAAATGGCGACGGTTTTGGCCTCGCCTGGTATGGCGACCGGCCTGAGCCCGGCCTCTATCGCGATATCCTGCCGGCCTGGTCCGACCCCAATCTGAAGAGCCTCTGCCGGCAGATCAAGTCGGGCCTGTTCCTCGCCCATGTGCGCGCTTCGACCGGCGGCGCCACCAGCCGCATGAACTGCCATCCCTTCGTCTCCGGCCGCTGGTCGTTCATGCATAACGGCCAGATCGGCGGTTTCGAAAAGATCCGCCGCGCGCTGGAGAACTCGCTCTCCGACGCGGTCTTCGACCAGCGCGAGGGCACCACCGATTCCGAGCTCTTTTTCCTCTTGATGATCGACCAGGGACTGGCGACCGACCCGCAGGGCGCGGTCTCGCGGGCAACCGGTCGCGTCATCGAAGCCTCCCGCCGGGCCGGCATCGAACCTGCGTTGAAACTGACCGCGGCCTTCTCCGATGGCGAGGCGCTCTATGCCGTGCGCTACGCCACCGACGGCCATGCGCCGACGCTCTATACCGGCGCCTTCGCGAAGCGCGCCGGCCATTGCATCGTCTCGGAACCCTTCGACCGCGACGGCGGCGAGTGGCAGGCGATACCTCCGGCGAGCTTCGTCACCATGACGAGGGAAGGCACCGGCATCCGTCCGTTCGCGCCGGCGGCGGCCCCGCTGGCGCTGGCGGGCTGAACCGCAATTTCGATCAAGCCTCGCCATCCTCTTTCCGCCGGCCGCCGGGTTACTGATCGAACCGCGACAGGGCGTAGGGCTCGATCAATGCATGGCGCTCACCGTTGAGGATTTCGCCGGCCGCAAACAGGCCGACGGCCGGCGCCAGCGTGATGCCGGAATGGGTGACGGCGACATAAAGGCCGCCGACGCCTTCCGCGCGGCTGACGATCGGGAAACCGTCGACCGGCGTTGGACGGTAGCCGATCGTGTGGAAGTCGATTTCCAGCCCGTTGGCGTCGCGCAGCATCGCTTTCGTCGCGGCGAACAGCGCGTGTGCGGCGGCCTCCGGATTCTCACCCGGATCGCCGCCACCGAAATCTGAGCCGGCGATGATACGGCCGTCGGCGGTTTGGCGCATATGCAGTCTGTCAGCCAGCACCAGCCCGTTGAGCAGCTTTGGGTGCGGTCGCGAATGCACGATCAGGCCGGGCGGGGTCTCGATCGGCAGCTTGATGCCTGCCGTCGCGGCGATCGCCGGTGCGCCGGCGCCCGACGCTATCACCACCTCGTCGGCGGCGATGATCTCGCCCGAAGCGACCACGCCCGTGACCTTGCCGTTGACCAGCGCCAGCCTGTCGACGGTTCCCGTGACGAGCCGTGCCCCGCGCCGTTCGGCATCCGCCAGCAGCGCCTTCGTGGTCGCCACAGGCTCGGCCACGCCTTCCTGCGCGACATAAAGTGCAAATTCGGGAAGCTCCGCCAAATTGGGTTCGATGCGCGCCGCCTGTTCGCGCCCGACCCGCTCGATGCCATAGCCCCATGACGAGTGTTCGGCCGCATAGGCCTCGAGCCTGTCCGGCGGCAGGTCGAAGCACAGGCCGCCGCACCAGGCGACCGGCAGGCCGGGCACGTCCTTCGCCAGCCTTTTCCATTCGGCTATGGCGCGGATACGCAGCCGGAAATAGGTTTCCGGATTGCCCCAGCTGGCATTGATCCAGGCGAAGGAATTGGACGTGGCGACACCGCCGGCGCGGCTTTCCGAAACCACCGCCACCCGCGCGCCGGCTTTCGTCAGATGCCAGGCGATCGAAGCGCCGATGATGCCGGCGCCGATGACGATGACTTCTTTCGTCACGCTGCTCTCCATCGCGGTTCTCTGTGATGTCCTTCAACTGCCATTTGCGCAGGCATTTGCCAATGCAAACTTGAGTGCTTGACTTCAATACGTACGTACGTATTATATCGTCATGGCTAGACAATCACTCCGCGAAAACCTTCTCGAAGCCGGCTTCCAGACCATCTGGAATGCGGGCTACACCGCAGCCGGCGTGCGCGACATCGTCGCGGCGGCCGGCGCCAGGCCGGGTTCCTTCACCAACCATTTCGCCTCGAAGGAAGACTTCGCCGGCGAGGTGCTGGAACGCTACTTCGCCTATGTCAGCGGTTTGGTGGAAAAAGCGCTGGCGCGGGACGGTACGCCGCCCATCGGCAGGCTGCGCCGCTATCTCGACGTCATCACCTCGAAGCTCGAGGCGCATGACTGGGCGCGCGGCTGCATGATCGGCAATCTCAGCCTGGAAACGGCTGTTCACAGCGAACCGCTGCGGCTCAGGCTGGTCGACATTTTCGAGCGCTGGCGCCGGCCGTTCGCGGCCTGCATCGCGGAGGGTCAGGCGGCGGGCGAAATATCCAAGACATTCGATGCCGAGGACCTTGCCGATTTCCTGCTGTCCTCCTGGCAGGGCGCCATGCTGCGCATGAAGGTCGAGCGCAGCCCGGAACCGCTCGAGCGGTTCAAGAACATCATCTTCAGCACTGTATTTGGGAAGGAGAAAGCGTGATGAACACAACGACCGACGGACAGCAGGCCACCTTGTGGCGTTCACAGGTGGCGGTGCTGGATTCTACCATGTCCTATCTGGAGGCCGGATCGGCTGGCCCGACCGTGCTGTTCCTGCACGGCAACCCGACGTCTTCCTACATATGGCGCAACATCATCCCGCATGTCGCGCCGTTCGGCCGCTGCATCGCGCCCGATCTGATCGGCTATGGCCAATCGGGCAAGCCGGATATCGACTATCGCTTCTTCGATCAGGTTCGTTATCTCGACGCCTTTATCGACGCACTCGATCTCCAGGACTTGGTGATCGTCGCTCAGGACTGGGGCACCGCGCTGGCGTTCCATTTCGCGGCGCGACGGCCGCGGCGGGTTCTGGGCCTGGCTTTCATGGAATTCATCCGGCCCTTCGAGCGCTGGGAGGATTTCCACCAGCGCCCGCAGGCGCGCGAGCTCTTCAAGGCGTTGCGCACGCCGGGCGCCGGCGAGAAGCTGGTATTGGAGGACAATGTCTTCGTCGAAAAAATCCTGCCCGCCTCGGTCCTGCGGCCGATGAGCGAGGAGGAAATGGCCGCTTACCGCGCGCCGTTCCCGACGCCGCTGTCGCGCAAGCCGGCGCTGCGCTTGCCGAGGGAGCTGCCGATCGAAGGCCTGCCGGCCGATGTCGCCGCAATCAGCGCGCACGACCATCGGGCGCTGCGGCTCTCCTCCTATCCGAAACTGCTGTTCGCCGGCGATCCAGGCGCTCTGATTTCAGCGCAGGCGGCAAAGGAATTCGCGGCGCGGCTGAAGAACTGTCGCTTCATCGATCTGGGGCCGGGCGCCCATTATCTGCAGGAAGACCATCCCGACACGATCGGCAAGGCCATTGCCGGATGGCTGCCGCAGATCGCCCGGGCCGAAAGCGCGGCCGAACCGGCCTGACGCGGAGCGGCGGGCGCCCGCCGCATGTCGACAGGCCGGCGCCACGCTGGTAGAAGCGCCGCCTGTCACACGGAACGCCTTAAAAGAAATGCCCGAAACAATACCCGAAGAGGTTGCGCGCCGCCGCACCTTCGCGATCATCGCGCACCCCGACGCCGGCAAGACCACGCTCACCGAAAAGCTGCTGCTGTTCGGCGGCGCCATCCAGCTCGCCGGCGAGGTCAAGGCCAAGAAGGACCGCATCCAGACGCGGTCCGACTGGATGAAGATCGAGCGCGAGCGCGGCATCTCGGTCGTCACCTCGGTGATGACCTTCGAATATGACGACAATGTCTTCAACCTGCTCGACACGCCCGGCCACGAGGATTTCGCCGACGACACTTATCGCACGCTGTCGGCGGTGGATTCGGCGGTCATGGTCATCGACGCCGCCAAGGGCATCGAGCCGCGCACGCTGAAATTGTTCGAGGTCTGCCGGCTGCGCGACATTCCGATCATCACCTTCGTCAACAAGATGGACCGCGAGAGCCGCGATCCATTCGAGATCCTCGACGAGATCGAGCAGAAGCTGGCGCTGGACACCGCGCCCGTCACCTGGCCGATCGGCCGCGGCAGGACCTTTTCCGGCACCTACCATCTGGCGCTGAACGCGGTGCGCAAGGGCGACGCGGAAAAGGAGCGCACGCCGGTCAACGGGCCCGATTCCAACCGCGTCGCCGGCCTTTTGCCCGAAAACGAACGCGAGGCCTTCATCGAGGAACTGGAACTCGCGCGGGAGGCTTGTCGTCCGCTCGACGTGGAGGCCTTTCGCGAAGGCCACCTGACGCCGGTCTATTTCGGCTCGGCGTTGCGCAATTACGGCGTGCGCGACCTGATCGAGGCGCTCGGCGCCTACGGCCCGCCGCCGCGCGCCCAGGAAGCCGACGAGCGAACGGTCGAGGCAACGGAGGCGAAGATGACCTCCTTCGTCTTCAAGATCCAGGCCAACATGGATCCGAACCACCGCGACCGCATCGCCTTCGTGCGTGTCTGCTCGGGCAAGCTTGAGCGCGGCATGAAGGCCAAGCTGGTACGCACCGGCAAGCCGATGAGCCTGTCGGCGCCGCAGTTCTTCTTCGCCCGCACCCGCGTCACCGCCGACGAGGCCTTCGCCGGCGACGTCGTCGGCATCCCCAACCACGGCACGCTGCGCATCGGCGACACGCTGACCGAAGGCGAGGAGATACTGTTCCGCGGCGTGCCGAATTTCGCGCCCGAAATCCTGCGCCGCGTGCGTCTCGGCGACGCCATGAAGGCTAAGAAGCTGAAGGAAGCGCTGCACCAGATGGCCGAGGAAGGCGTCGTTCAGCTGTTCTCGCCCGAGGACGGCTCGCCGGCCATCGTCGGCGTCGTCGGCGCGCTGCAGCTCGACGTTCTGAAGGAACGGCTGAACATCGAATACACGCTGCCGGTTGATTTCGAGATGTCGCGTTTCTCGATCTGCCGCTGGATCTCGGCCGACGACAAGGCGGAAGTCCAGCGTTTCATCGAGGCGCATCGCGGCGACATCGCCCGCGACCTCGACAATGATCCGGTCTTCCTCGCCCAGCACGCTTTCTCGCTGAACTACGAAGCCGAGCGCTGGAAAGCGATCCGCTTCGCCGCGGTCAAGGATTACCAGGTCCGCGACAAGGCGGCGTAGCGCTGTTTTCCCTTCCCCCCTTGTGGGGGAAGGTGGCCTCGCGAAGCGAGGTCGGATGAGGGTTGTTCCAGGGAACGCAGACGCCTCACTCCGCTGGAACACCCCTCATCCGTCTCGGCGCTTGCGCGCCGATCCACCTTCTCCCACAAGGGGAGAAGGAAAAAGTGATCACCCCTTCGCCGCTTCCTCAAGCCTGTCGATTTCGATCTTGCCCATCTGCATCATCGCGTCCATGACGCGGCCAGCCTTGGCCCGGTCTGGATCCTGAAGCAGCCGCGGCAACTGCTTCGGCACCACCTGCCAGGAAACACCGAACTTGTCCTTCAGCCAGCCGCAAGGGCCGGGCTGGCCGCCGCCTTCGGTCAGCCTGGTCCAGAAATGATCGACCTCAGCTTGCGTCTTGCAGTCGATCGACAGCGAGATCGCTTCGGTGAAGTTGTACTGCGGCCCGCCGTTCAGCGCCTGGAAAACTACCCCGTCGAGCTCGAACGAGGCGACCAGCACCTGGCCTTGCTGAGGATGCCCCTCGGGCCAGCGCGTCACACTCAGCACCTTCGAATTCTCGAAGATGGAGATGTAGTGGTTCATCGCCTGTTCGGCCTGGGTGTCGAACCACAGGAAGGTGGTGATCTTCTGCATCGTCTTTTCCTTTGCGCTTTTCATATGAAAGGTCAGGCGGCGCCCTTGGCGGCGGTGTCGTGAAGGGAACCGAGATAGGCATCGAGCTGTGCGTAACTGCCGGCCATGCCTGACGTCATGCCGGTGCCGAGCGCGCCGTCGCGCGCGGCTTGCGACACGTAGAGGATCGTTTGCGTCAGCAGCGTCTTGCCCTCGGCCTCGGTGAAGGCCACGGTTCCAAGCGTCTCACCGCCGGTCCAGTCCTCGTCGAAAAGCTCACTGGCCACGATCAGGCTCGGCCGGATGATCTCGCGATAGGTGGCGCTCATGCCCATCGGCTGGCCGTCGCGATGCCGCCACACATAGCGCGCCGACCCGCCCACCCTGAGGTCGACCTCGCAAGTCTCCAGCCGCCAGCCATCCGGGCCATGCAGCCAGCCCTTGAGCAGTTCCGGGACGGTCCAGCAATCGAACACCATCGGACGCGGCGCGTCGAAGACGCGGGTTATGCGGACCTCGCGATCGCTGGGGGTTGTAACGGTCAGCGTCGCGACGGTGGAGCGTGGCAATCTCGTGGTGCTCATGGAATGTCCTCTCTGTGTTCGCTTGTCCCAAGGACGTCCGGCCGCGCGCTGGTCCGACACGACTGCTATTTTTCTGATTGGGCCGTGCCATAGGTCGGGTACGTGCGGCTTCGGCTATTGTTCCGCCTCGCCGGGGCTCTTGCTGGCCTGCAGCGCACCCAGCAACGCATCGAGCCGCTGGAAATTACCTTCCCAAATCTTGCGATAACGCTCCAACCACTCCGTGGCTTCGGCCAGTGGCTTCACTTCGAGCCGGCATGGCCTGCGCTGGGCGTCACGGCTGCGCGAGATCAGGCCTGCGCTCTCAAGCACTTTGAGATGCTTCGAGATCGACGGCTGGCTCATGGCGAAGGGCTCGGCAAGCTCCATCACCGAGGCCTCTCCATCGATGAGCCGGGCCAGAATGGCGCGCCGCGTCGGGTCGGAAAGTGCTGCAAACGTAGCGTCGAGTTGATTCACGTTGGATAGCCAATCAGTTATATTCCTAAGTGGCTATATACAAATCGACGTCGATGGTCAACCAGCTTTCTGGCGCAGTGCAAAATGGTGGTCATGCCGGGCCGTGATCGCTATAACCGCTGCCGACTAAATTCGAGCGCCGCCCGCCGCGCATCGGTGTGGCCAGCCAGCAAGGACAATCGAATGCCCGCCTATCGTTCCCGCACCACCACCCATGGCCGCAACATGGCCGGCGCTCGCGGCCTCTGGCGCGCCACCGGCATGAAGGATTCGGATTTCGGCAAGCCGATCATCGCGGTGGTGAATTCCTTCACCCAGTTCGTGCCGGGCCATGTCCATCTGAAGGATCTCGGCCAGCTCGTTGCGCGCGAGATCGAGAAGGCCGGGGGCGTCGCCAAGGAATTCAACACCATCGCGGTCGACGACGGCATCGCGATGGGTCACGACGGCATGCTCTATTCGCTGCCGTCGCGCGAGCTGATCGCGGATTCCGTCGAATACATGGTCAACGCGCATTGCGCCGACGCCATGGTCTGCATCTCCAACTGCGACAAGATCACCCCCGGCATGCTGATGGCTTCGCTGCGCCTCAATATCCCGACCGTCTTCGTCTCGGGCGGCCCGATGGAGGCCGGCAAGGTGGTGCTGGCCGGCAAGGCGCAGGCGCTCGATCTGGTCGACGCCATGGTCGCGGCCGCCGACGACAAGATCTCCGACGAGGACGTTAAGGTCATCGAGCGCTCGGCCTGCCCGACCTGCGGCTCCTGCTCCGGCATGTTCACCGCCAATTCGATGAACTGCCTGACCGAGGCGCTGGGTCTGTCGCTGCCGGGCAACGGCTCCACGTTGGCCACCCATGCCGACCGCAAGCGCCTGTTCGTCGAGGCCGGCCATCTCGTCGTCGATCTCGCCCAGCGCTATTACGAGCAGGACGACGAAACGGCACTGCCGCGCAGCATCGCCTCCAAGGGCGCCTTCGAGAACGCGATGGCGCTCGACATCGCCATGGGCGGCTCGACCAACACGGTGCTGCACATCCTTGCCGCAGCCCATGAGGGCGAGGTCGGCTTCACCATGGAGGACATCGATCGTCTGTCGCGCCGGGTGCCGGTGCTCTGCAAGGTGGCGCCGGCCAAGTCCGATGTCCACATGGAAGACGTCCACCGCGCCGGCGGCATCATGGCCATTCTCGGCCAGCTCGACCAGGCCGGCCTGATCAATCGCGACCTGCCGACCGTGCATACGGCGACCCTCGGCGAGGCCCTCGACCACTGGGATATTTCGCGCACCTCTGCCGAAAACGTCCGCGACTTCTTCCTCGCCGCTCCCGGCGGCGTGCCGACCCAGGTCGCTTTCAGCCAGGACCGCCGCTGGGACGAGCTCGACACCAACCGCGAGACGGGCGTCATCCGCTCGGCAAAGACGCCTTTCTCGAAGGATGGCGGTCTTGCCGTGCTGAAGGGCAATCTGGCGCTCGACGGCTGCATCGTGAAGACGGCGGGCGTCGATGAATCCATCCTGAAATTCACCGGTCCGGCTCGCGTCTTCGAAAGCCAGGATGCCTCCGTCAAGGCGATCCTCGGCAATGAGATCAAGTCCGGTGACATCGTCGTCATCCGCTACGAGGGACCGCGCGGCGGCCCCGGCATGCAGGAAATGCTCTACCCGACCAGCTACCTGAAGTCGAAGGGCCTCGGCAAAGCCTGCGCGCTGATCACCGACGGCCGCTTCTCCGGCGGCACGTCGGGCCTGTCCATCGGCCATGTTTCGCCGGAAGCCGCCGAAGGCGGCGCGATCGGCCTGGTCCAGGAAGGCGACACGATCGAGATCGACATCCCCAATCGCAAGATCAATCTCGCCGTCAGCGAGGCCGAGCTCGATGCTCGCCGCAGGGCGATGGCGGCGAAGGGCGCCGACGCCTGGAAACCGGCCGAGAAGCGCAAGCGCAAGGTGACGACGGCATTGCGTGCCTATGCGGCTTTCGCCACCAGCGCCGACAAGGGCGCGGTCAGGAAAGTGCCGGAGTAAGGAGCGCTTCCCCTTCTCCCCTTGTGGGAGAAGGTGGATCGGCGCGCAGCGCCGAGACGGATGAGGGGTGCTCCAGCGGAGTGAGACGTCGAAGATTGAAGGAATCCGCGCGCTTAATTCTGCTGCGTCGCGATCCTTCCAACACCCCTCATCCGTCGCCTTCGGCGACACCTTCTCCCGCAAGGGGAGAAGGAGAGGCGCTGCGTCACGGCATCAGCTGATATTCATAAAGCTTCTGGTAGAGCCCGCCCTGCTTGAGCAGCGTCTTGTGCGGGCCGCTTTCCACCACCTTGCCCTTTTCCAGCACCACGATCGTGTCGGCCTGGTGCACGGTCGACAGCCGGTGCGCGATCACGATCGTCGTGCGCCCGACGGTAAGCTGCTGCAGGGCGTCGCGGAACAGCGCTTCCGATTCGGCATCGAGCGCGCTGGTCGCCTCGTCGAGCAACAGGATCTCGGCGTTGCGCAGCATGGCGCGCGCGATCGAAATGCGCTGGCGCTGGCCCCCGGACAATAGCGAGCCGTTCTCGCCGACCTCCGTGTCGTAACCCTTGGTCATGGCGCTGATGAAGTCGTGCGCGTTGGCGGCCTTGGCGGCGGCGATCACCTCTTCGTTGGTCGCGTCCTCGCGGCCGAGGCGGATGTTGTGCATGACCGTGCCGGCAAACAGGAACGTGTCCTGGCTGACATAGGCGATCTTGCGCCTGAGCGAATCGAGCGTCGCGAACGAGATGTCCTGGCCGTCGAACATCACCTTGCCGGTCTGCGGATCATACATGCGCATGATCAAGTTCAGGATCGTCGACTTGCCGCTGCCCGACGGTCCGACCAGCGCCGTCATCTTGCCGGCGTCAAGCGTCAGGTTGAATCCTTCGAACACCGGCGGGCTTTCCGGATAGGCGAAGCCGACATTGTCGAAGCGGATTTCCCCCGGACCGGGTTGCAGCGGCGTTGCGCCGGGTTTCTCGGCCAGCGTCAGCGGCCGGTCGGCGAGCTGGAACATCATGCGCACGCCGACAATGCCCGTCTCCAGCGAGATGCGGACGCGGGCCAGGCGCTTTGCCGGCTCATAGGCCAGCAGCAGCGCGGCGATGAAGGCCATGATGTTGCCTGGCATCTGGCCGCCCTGCAGCACCAGCAGGCCGCTGACCAGCACGGCGCCGGCAATCGCCAGCCCGGCCAGCGTTTCCATCACCGGGCTGGTGGCGGCTTCCAGCGTGGCGATGTTGTTCGCACGGGTTTCGACGTCCGACACCGCCTTGTGCATGCGCCTGCGCATCGCGGCTTCGAGATTGAAGGATTTGACGACCCGCACGCCGATCGCCGTTTCCTGCATCACATGCACGATCTGGCCGAGCGAGATGAATTCCATCGCCGCGATCTTGCGGACGCGTCTCAGGATGCGGTTGACGCCATAGATCGCCACCGGTCCGACGACGAAGCAGATCAGCGACAGCGCCGGCTGCTGCCAGACCATGACCATCACCAGCACAACCAACGTCACCAGGTCCCGCACATAGGACGTGACGACGAGGTCGAGCACGCTGCGCGCCGCCTGCGCGTTGTTGGTCATGCGGGTGATCAGGTCGGAAGACGAGGTCGAATGGTAGAATTCGATGCCTTGCGCCAGGATACGGTCGTAGATCTTGCGCTGCCGGTCGGCAATGATGGCATTGCCGACGCGGCTCATGAAATAGGTCTGGACGAAAGTCGCGATGCCCTTGAGAACAAAGATCGCCGCCACACCCCCGGCAATCAGGTTGACGCGGTCTATCCGCTTATAGACCACGAACTCGTTGGTGATTTCGCGCAGGATCCAGGCGCTTGCCCCCGTCATGAGGGCGACCACCAGCATCGACAATATGGCCGCGCCATAGCCGAACTTATGGTCATGGAAGGATTCTCTTACCAGCCTCGCGATGAGGCGTTGGTTTTCCGTCGAGCGGAAGAAGCGAAACAACGGCCGATCCTATGGCTGGCTGCGAGAAATTCGGATTCGCCACAATGGCGCGTGGCGGCTTATAGAGCGAGTTGAGACCGGATGGAACCTTTCGCCATCGAGGGAAAGAAAAGGCTGCGGCAGGCTGTCTTTTCGGTCACGATGTTGCCGATTCCTGGAAAAGGGTGACGACAGATGGATTTCGACTTGATCATGCGCGGCGGCACGCTGCCGGATGGCAGGATTGCCGATATCGGCATTGCCGGCGAGACCATCGTCGCGATCGAACCAAAGCTCGAGGGTTCGGCGCCGGCCGAAATCGACGCGAGCGGCAATCTCGTCTCGCCGCCCTTCGTCGACCCGCATTTCCATATGGATGCAACGCTGTCCTACGGCATTCCGCGCATCAATGCGTCAGGCACGCTGCTCGAAGGCATCGCGCTATGGGGCGAGCTGAAGCCGCTGCTGACGCATGAGGCCGTGCGCGAGCGCGCGCTCGCCTATTGCGACTGGGCCGTGTCGATGGGCTTGCTCGCCATCCGCAGCCATGTCGATGTCTGCGACGACCGGCTGCTCGCGGTGGAAGCCCTGCTCGATGTCAAGAAAACCGTCGCGCCCTATATCGACCTGCAACTGGTCGCCTTTCCGCAGGATGGCCTCTACCGCTCGCCCAATGCTCGTGAAAACACCATCCGCGCGCTCGACATGGGCGTCGACATCGTCGGCGGCATCCCGCATTTCGAGCGCACCATGGCCGAGGGCGCCCGCTCGGTGACGGAGCTTTGCGAGATCGCGGCCAAACGCGGCCTGATGGTCGACATGCATTGCGACGAGACCGACGATCCGCTGTCGCGCCATATCGAGCAACTGGCCTATGAAACGCAGCGCCTTGGATTGCAGGGCAGGGTGGCCGGGTCGCACCTCACATCGATGCATTCGATGGACAATTATTACGTCTCGAAGCTTTTGCCGCTCATCGCCGAGGCCGGTGTATCGGCAATCCCCAATCCGCTGATCAACATCATGTTGCAGGGGCGCCACGACACCTTCCCGAAGCGGCGCGGCCTGACCCGGGTCAAGGAGATGCAGGCGCTCGGCATCAGCGTCGGCTGGGGCCAGGATTGCGTGCTCGATCCCTGGTATTCGCTGGGCACCGCCGACATGCTCGACGTCGCCTTCATGGGCCTGCATGTCGCGCAGATGTCGAGCCCTGCCGACATGGCGCGCTGCTTCGACATGGTGACCAACGTCAACGCCGCCATCATGGGGCTCGATCATCTGGGCCTGGCGGTCGGCAAGCGGGCGAGCCTCGTCGTGCTCGATGCCGGCAATGCGATCGAGGCCGTTCGCCTGCGTCCCGAGCGCCTCTGCGTCATCGCCAGGGGCAAGGTGGTGGCCGAACGCACTAGCCAGGAGACACGGCTGTCGATCGCGGGACGGCCGGCGCAAGTGAACCGGCGGCATAAAACAGCGTAGGTTCTCTGCCTCCCGGGTTGACCACTCGCATTGGCGGCGCTTTCGCCGGAGCTTCGTCATCCACGGGCGGAGCGGGAGCGAAGCGGACGCGCAGACCCGAGGATCCATGCCGTGGCCTCGCGCGAAGGGCGGAGGCGGCGCAGGACAAAGGTCGTTCTGCATCGCTGCGACGCCTAGAGGTAACGGCATGGATTCTATGGTCTGCGCCGCGTCGCTTCGCTCCTTGCTTCGCCATAGAATGACGAAGTCACGAGCGTTCATGCCAATCGCGAACCGTTCATGATACTTTGCGCTTCGGTCAACCTCGATTCCCGGCGCTGGTCTTACGAATTTCCCTCGTCAAACCCCTGGCTTGCGGCTAGGGAGCGGCATGGCCTCCCTCGCCCGCAATTTCACGATCAGGAACGTGTTGCTCGCCGGCATCCTGTTGATGCTGGCCGGCGACTTCATGTTCGCGCTGAACGACGCGATGGGCAAATGGCTGGTCGCTTCCTTCTCAGTCGGACAGGTGGTGCTGATCCGCTCGATCGGCGCCTTCTTCGTGCTCGGCCCGATGATAGCCAACCAGGGCACGACCAGGCTGTTTCACATGGACCGGCCGGTTTTGCAGTTCCTGCGTGTCGTGGCCACCACCGCCGATACCGGGCTTTTCTACGCCGCGGTCGTCTATCTGCCGCTGGCCGACGTGATGAGCTTCTACATGGCCGGGCCGATCTACGTCGCGGCGCTGTCGCACTTGCTGCTCGGCGAAAAGGTCGGCTGGCGGCGCTGGCTGGCGATCCTGGTCGGCTTCTGCGGCGTGCTGATCATCCTCAAGCCGTCCTCGGCGGCCTTCTCGCTGTCGTCGGCCTTCGCGCTGGTCGGCAGCATCGCCTTCGGCTTCGCCATCATCCTCGGCCGCCTCCTGCGCGGCACCAGCGACACGACTTTGGTCACCTGGCAGACGATCGGCACACTGATTGTCGGCGGCCTGCTCACCATCGGCGCTTGGCGCACGCCCTCGGCGCTCGATTTCGGCGCTATGCTTCTGCTCGGCGTCGTCTCTTGCGCCGCGCATCTGATGATCACCAGGGCATTGAAGCTGGCGCCGGCCTCGACGCTGGCGCCGCTGCACTACAGCCTGCTCCTGTGGGCGGTGGTCTTCGGACTGGTCTTCTTCGGCGACGTGCCCAGCCCGCGCATCCTCGTCGGCGCGGCCATCGTCGTGCTTGCCGGCATGTTCATCTTCCATCGCCAGAAGGTGGTGGAGACCGGGGTGCCGCCGGAGAACGTGCCGAAGGGCGTGAATTAATGCATGTCGCGCAAAAGTGTGCAGCGGTTTTGCGAAACGACATGCATGAAAACAAATGCTTTAAGGCTTGGCTTTCCTAACCCCCGCGCACGGCGGCGAGGTGCCGCGAAAATTCAGCGGTCTCCATCAGCGCATTGCAGCGGGCGAAGCGACCGTCGGCATAGGCGCGGAAATCGTCGGCCGGATTGTCGTTGGCGAGCTGGATCAGTCCCCAGAGCGTCCAGAGCAGGTCGCACATCGCTTTGTAGATGACGATACGTCCGCGCGCCGCCGGCCTCGCCTCGCCGCCGAAATAGGCGCGCATCAGTTCCTCGTCCTGGTCCGCATCGAACCTGCCCTCGACCGAGAGGTCGCCGAGGTCCCACAGCGGATCGTTCATGCCGGAATATTCCCAGTCGACGATCCACATCCGCTCGCCCGTATCGAGGAAATTCTCGCACAGCGGGTCGCAATGGCAGGCGGCGAGCGCGATGGGGTGCGCGGCAAGCGCCGCGCGCACCGCGCCTGCCTCGCGCACCACGTCGTGATAGCCGGCGGGCAGCGCCACGTCCTTCGTCGACAAGACCTTGAGATAGTCGTCGATCATCGCGAACAATTCGAAGCGGAAGGGAAACACCGCGCCCGATGAATGCAGCTTGCGGAAGGCTTGGCCCGCTCGCGCGGGGCTGCCCGACCGCGCCTTGAATTTCTCCGGCGACATCGTCTCGGCGCCGGCGATGAAGCGCGTCGCCATCAGGCCGGACGCCGGATCGGCATAAAGCACTTCGGGACTGACGCCGGCCTTGGCCGCCTCGCGCGCCGCCACCGCCTCGTTGGCGCGGTTGATATATTCTTGCGTGCCCTTGCCGGGAATGCGCAGACACGCTTCGCCGGCCCGGTAAACCTTGTTGGTCAGGCCGCCCAAACGCTCCAGCGGTCCGTCATAGCCTGCCAGCGCCGGAATGGCGGCCAACGCGGCGCGCGCCTCGTCCATCGTCACCCCCTTCACCATCCCACGATATTTTATAGCGGAACGGTTCCACAGTTTTTGCCGCTTGGCTACCATTGCGGGTACGAATCGGCGGCGGGAGCAGAAATGGCGGACGGCAAGCACAGCGGCTCGCTAAACGCGGCCTACGCCGCGAAGCGGCCTGAGGAAGTGGCGGCGATCTATGACAGCTGGTCCGAGACCTATGATGCCGACATGTCGGCCGCCGGCTATCGCCACCCGACGATCTGCCTGGCGCTGCTTGCCAGGCACCTGCCGCGCGGCGCCGAACCCTTGCTCGATGCCGGCGCCGGCACTGGCCTGATCGGCGAATGGCTGGCCATCACCGGCTATCCGAAGGTCGAGGCGCTCGACATCTCGCAAGGCATGCTGGACAAGGCCGGCGCCAAGGGCGTCTACAGTGCGCTGCATCGCCTGGCGATGGGCGACGCTTTGCCCTTCGCCGACGGCGTCTATGCCGGCATTGTTTCGGCGGGCGTCTTCACCTCGGGCCATGTCGGGGTCGAGGGACTGGACGAGTTGATCCGCATCTGCCGTCCAGGCGGGATCATCGTGCTGACCGTCAAGAACACGCTGTGGCAATCAGGCTTCGCCGAGCGCATTGCCGGACTTGAGGCTCAGGGCAGGTTGAAGCGCGTCGAGGAAACGGCGCCTTACGCCTCGATGCCGGGCGAGTCCGATACCGTGCCAAGCAGGGGACTTGTGCTGCGCGTCAGCTGACCATTCAGGCCTTTATCCTTGCCCCGGCCGGATCGTACATCGCCTCGAGATGGATTTTTGCCGGCGTGCGTTCCATCGCCACGACAAGCTCATAGTCGCCTGAGGCGAGGAACCCATCGCTGACGCCGTCGGCATTGCGCACATAGCCGTAGCCGATATTCTTTCCCACCGTGTAGCCGTAGCCGCCGCTGGTGAGATAGCCGACCGGCTCGCCATTGCGCAGGATCGTCTCGCGTCCGACCAGCACGATCCCCGGGTCGTCCACCGTGAAGCCGGCAAAGCTTTTCGTCGGCGGCTTGCCGGCCGTCTTCTCCAGCGCCCGGCGTCCGACGAAGTCGGTATTCTTGCGAAGCTTCACGGCCCAGCCGAGACCCGCTTCCAGCGGCGTGTCGTTCGGCGTGATGTCGGAACCCCAGGCGCGATAGCCCTTCTCCAGTCGCAGCGATTCCAGCGCCCGGTAGCCGACCGGGCGAATGCCATGCGCCTTGCCCGCCGCCATCAGCGCATCGAAAATCTCGCCGGTGGCGGCGATCGGCACATGCAGCTCCCAGCCCAGTTCCCCGACATAAGTGACGCGCAGCGCCTTCACGCTATGGCCGGCGATTGCGATCTCGCGGGCATGGCCGAAGGGGAAGGCGGCGTTCGAGACATCGGCGTCCGTCACCGCCGACAGCACGTTGCGGGCGCGTGGCCCCATCAGCGACAGCGTGCCGAAATCCTCCGTGACGTCGGTCAGCCTGGCGTCGAGGCCGGAGCCGATATGGTCGGCGATCCAGGACAGGTCATGCGTGCGGAAGCCGGTGCCGGTGACGATGTAGAAGCGGTCCTCGCCGAGCCGCGACACGGTGAGGTCGGCCTCGATGCCGCCGCGCGTGTTGAGAAGCTGCGTGTAGGTCAACCGTCCGACCGGCTTGTCGACGTCGTTGGCGCAGATCCAGTCGAGCGCCTTCAGCGCGTCAGTGCCGGTCAGCTCATATTTGGCGAAGGACGACTGGTCGAAGATGCCGACCTTCTCGCGCACGTGAAGGTGCTCGTCGCCGACCGGGCCGAACCAGTTCTGGCGGCCCATCGAATAGACGTCCTCGGCGATCGCGCCATCCGGCGCGAACCAGTTCGGCCGTTCCCAGCCAAGCTTGGAGCCGAACACGGCGCGATGCATCTTCAGCCGCTCATAGAGCGGCGAGACGATGCCCGGCCGTCCGGACAGATATTCCTCGTGCGGGAAGCCGATCGTGTAATGCTTGCCATAGGCTTCCAGCGTGCGGTCGCGGACCCAGTCGCGATCGCGGTGCAGGCCGGAGAAGCGACGGATGTCGACCACCCAGAGATCGAGCGGCGCCTCGCCGTCGGCCACCCATTGCGCCAGCACCCAGCCGGCGCCGCCGCCAGACGCGATGCCGAAGGCGTTGAAGCCGGCGCCGACGAACATGTTGGCGCATTCGGGCGCTGCGCCGAGGATGAAGTTGCCGTCCGGCGTGAAACTCTCCGACCCGTTGATCATCTGCTTGACGCCGGCGGTTTGCAGCGCCGGAACACGCGCGATCGCCTGGGTCATGTGCTGCTCGAAATGATCGTAGTCGTCGTCGAAGAGACGGAACTCCCAGTCGTTCGGGACATCGCCGCCGGGAAGTCCGGTCGCCCAGGCCTGCGGGTTGGGCTCATAGCCGCCCATCACCAGCCCGCCGACCTCTTCCTTGAAATAGGTGCGGCGGTCGGGGTCGCGGATTGTCGGCGCGTCGGTCGCCAGGCCCGCGATCTTCTCGGTGATGATGTACTGGTGCTTGACCGGCTGCAGCGGCACGTTGATGCCGGCCATCGCGCCGACCTGCCGCGCCCATTGTCCAGCGCAGTTCACCACCTTGTCGCAGGCGATCTCGCCTTGTGAAGTCTTCACCGCCGTGATGCGGCCGTCCTTCATCGTGAAGCCGGTGACGCGCACGCCCTCGAACAGTTTCGCGCCATGCATGCGCGCGCCCTTGGCGAGCGACTGGGCGATGTCTGAGGGGCTTGCCTGCCCGTCGCTCGGCAGCCAGGAAGCGCCGACAAGGTCGCCTGTTTCCATCAGCGGCCACATGCGCTTCACTTCCGCCGGCGACAGCAACTGCATATCCATGCCGAAGCTTTTGGCCGTCGTCGCCAGCCGCTTGAACTCGGTCCAGCGGTCGGCGTTCGTCGCCAGCCGCAGGCAGCCGGTCATCTTCCAGCCGGTCGCCAGGCCCGTCTCGGCCTCCAGCCCCTTGTAGAGCTCGACCGAATATTTGAGCACGCGCGTGATCGAGGCCGAGGAGCGCAGCTGCCCGACCAGGCCGGCGGCGTGCCAGGTCGAGCCCGAGGTCAGCCTGCCCTGCTCGAGCAGCACCACGTCCGCCCCATGGTCGCGCGCCAGGTGGTAGGCAGTGGAACAGCCGATGATGCCGCCGCCGATGACGACGATTTCGGCATGGCTGGGCAAGATCATGATCTGGTTCCGTATTTCGTCCGGTAGTTGTCCAGTGCCGCGTCGAGCCGGACGAGGTTTTCCTCGCTATAGGCGACGTAGTCGATGCCGGGCGCGTCGAGATAAAGCTCGGACACCATGCTCCACATCGCTTCGCGCAGCAGCGAGGCGCATTGCATGGCGGCATGCGAGCGGCGGATTTCGCCGTCCGGTTCCTTCATGAAATAGGCGGTCATGAAGGCGAAGGATTCGTCATCGCTCAGGCCGGCGTTGGAGGCGGCGCCGGCGAGGTCGAACATTGCCGTGTTGAAGCCGGCATATTCGAAATCGATCAGCCACAGCCGCTTGCCGTCATCGAGGATGTTGGCCGGCAAAAGATCGTTGTGGCCGAAGACGATCGGCAGCAGTTTTTGCGCCCGCTCGAGCTCGTCCGCCAGGGCCAGATAACGTGGCAGCTCGCTCTTCTTGCGGCTGCCGCCCTCGTCCAGCGTGCGTGCATAGTCGCGGATGACGTGGAACACCCAGAACATGAAGCCGGCGCCGGAGACATGTTTGGGCATCTCGCGGTGAAAGCCGCGCAGCAGCGCCGCCACGCGGCCGAGATTGGCCCGCACATCCTCTCCCAGGAAGGTCTTGGCGCCGAGAAATTCCGTCACCAGGATGCCGGGCTCGGCATAATGCACGGCCGGCGCGAAGCCCGCCGCATGAGCCGCCCGCGCGGTCATCACCTCACGCTCGCGAAAGACATGGTGGAACGGGAAGTCCTGGCCGAAGCGCACGACATGCCGCCCGGCAGCGTCCGTCACGACAAAATTGGCGTTGCTGAGGCCGCCCGGCAGCGGCTCGATCTCGATGCCGCCGTTCCAGCACGGCAAGGCGCGGATGCGGTCTTCGGCGCTCACGGCTTCGCTCCGGCCCCAACCGGTCCCGCGGAAAACAAGGCTGGGAGAACATGAAAAAGCCTCGTCGGTGCGAGACGCCAGGATCGGTATCCCGCACCGCACCGACGAGCCCCTTGGCCAGGCATGATATCCCGGCATCCGCCCCCGCGGATTCGATAAAAGCTCGCGCCTGGCTGGTTCCAGGCGATCTGGTCACTAGGTTGCGGCTCTGCCATCACCCTCCCGCGGCAGTTCCGAGCCTGTCACAAGGTCAATGTCACGCCAGCGTGGCAGCGCTGTCAATCCAAAAGCTGCGACCTTTTTTGGGTGTTTTGCCCGAAAGTATAAGCAATTTCTTTCAAAGCGCTGCCAAAGCCTTAAATTCGGTCAGAATTCCCGGACACACCCGATGATCCATTCGAAACGGCACGGCGAAATCCTGCGGCTCCTCAGCGAGGAGGGCACGATCACCATAGCCAGCCTCGCCGAGCGGCTTGGCGTTTCGCTGGAAACAGTGCGGCGCGATATCAAGCCGCTCGCCGATGACGGGTCGGTGCTGAAGATGCACGGCGCCGTGGGTCTTGCCTCGATGCTGGGCGAGGCGCCGTTCGAACGGCGCATGCGCGAGAATGCCGAAGCCAAGCGCCTGATCGCCAGGATGGTCGCGGCCACGATCCGCGATGGCGAGGCGATCATGCTCGATACCGGCACGACCACGTCCTTCCTCGCGCGCGAGCTGCTCGGCCATCGCCGGCTGACGGTGGTCACCAATTCCTCCGACATTGCCCGCACGCTGGCGACTGTGAACGGCAACAAGGTCTACATGGCGGGCGGCGAGCTGCGCAGCGATTCAGGCGCGGCTTTCGGCATTTCGGCGATCGAGTTCGTCAGCCGCTTTTCGGTCGATCATGCGGTGATCTCGATCGGAGCCGTCGATGCGGCCGCCGGCCTGACCGACTACGATCTGGACGAGGCGGAGTTCGCCCGCATGGTGCTCTCGCGCGGCCAGCGCTCGCTGGTCGTCACCGACCATTCCAAGTTCGGCCGCCAGGGACTTGTCCGGGTTTGCGGCTTCGACGGCTTTTCCGAGCTCGCCACCGACCAGCCGCCGCCACGCGATATAGCCGCCGCGCTGAGCCAGGCCGGCGCCCGGCTCAGTATCGCCGCGGCCTGACGGCGCCCAAGGAATAAGAGGCTAGCCGAACACCAGCGACTGGTGCGCCGCAACCCCGGCCATCGCGCCGCCCGACACCGCGAAGGCGATGTTGTGCATCAGGCGCGCGGCGTCTCCTGCCGCGAAGACGCCAGGCACCGATGTCTGCTGCTTGTCGTCCACGACGATCGCCTTGCCGAGCGGGCCTTCGTTGAAGGCGCAGCCCAGCTGCTCGGCGAGCGGGCTTGCCATCACGTTGCGCGGCGCGGTGAACAGCGCCCGCACGCTCGCGCTGCGATTGCCGTCGAGCCTGACGACCAGGCCGCCGGACCCGTCGTTCTGCACTTCGCTCACCTTGCCCGGCTCGAACCGGATGTTGCGCTTCTCCAACGCCCGCGCCTGGTCAGCGTCCGGTTCGAACAAACCGTCGGCGAACAGCGTGACGTCGCCCCAGTCGGAGATCAGCTCGGCCTGGTGCAGCGACATCGGTCCGGTCGCCAGCACGCCGAGCGGCCCGCCGGCCACCTCGTAGCCATAGCAATAAGGACAATGCAGCACCGTCTTGCCCCACTGCGCGGCCAGTCCGGGAACGTCCGGCAGGATGTCCCGGACACCGGTGGCGAGCACCAGCCGCGTCGCGCCGAAACCCTCGCCATCGTCTATCCGGACCTCGAAGCCGCTGCCGGCAATGGCGGCCCGCTCGGCGCGGCCGTCGATCACGCTGACGGCAGGATAGGCAAGCAGCTGTCGCCTGGCCTCGTCGAGAATGTCCGCCGGCGCCCGTCCGTCCTGGCCGAAGAAGCCGTGCGAATGTTCGGCGAAGCGGTTCCGCGGCTGCCCGGCATCGATCACCAGCACCTTGCGCCGCCCGCGCGCCGCATACATGGCGGCGGACAGGCCGGCAAAGCTGCCGCCGACGACGATCACATCATACTGCATGGCTGGATACTCCAATGAGGTCATAACGGCGGCGGAAATCGGCCGTCAGGTCGGCCAGCGTGATATTGCTGAGCCGCTCAGTGAGCAGCCTTTCCGCCTCCAGGCGAAAATCGTCGAGCACGGCGATCACCGCCTGCTCGACGAGGCATCCGGGACTTTCCGGTTCGGTGCTGAACGGCAACAGCGTCTCGCCGAGCGCGCCGCTGATCTCGGCCAGCGAGATCTTGTCCGGCGCGCGGCCGAGCTGCCAGCCGCCGCCATGGCCGCGCGACGAGGTGACGATGCCGGCCTCGCGCAGCCCGGCGATGGTGCGTCGCACCACCACCGGATTGGTGTGGATGAAGCCGGCAAGCTCTTCGGAGGTCAGCGCACGGTCGGGGGCCTCGGCCATATGGACCAGGATATGCAGGGTCGAGGACAGGCGGCTGTTGCGTTTCATGTAACTTAGCTAGTTACGAATCGCCCCAATGTCAAACTCGGCTGGACTGCCGCCAACGCACGGTTGTGCGTCAGGTCGGAAAGATCATCCGAAAACAGACGCCGCCCTGCTTGCCGTCGAGCACCTCGACTTTGCCGCCATGCAGCTGCATCAGGTCGCGAACAAGGTTGAGGCCGAGGCCGGCGCCATGGTCCTGCGGATGCAGGCGATAGAAGGGCTCGAAGATCCGCTCTCGTTCGGATGCCGGCACGCCGTCGCCTTCGTCCAGCACATCGATCATCGCGGGCAGGCTTACGCTGATGGTGATCCGGCCGGCCTTGCCGCCATGGTCGATCGCGTTCTGGACGAGATTGGTCACGGCGCGTTCGATGGCCGTGCGGTCTCCGCGCGCGATGAGCTTTTCCTTTGCCGGCTCGAACGACATCTCGTAGCCGGCGGCAAAAGCCATCGGCGCCAGGTCGATCACGACGTTGCGGGCAAGAAGGACCAGGTCAACCGGCCCGAAATGCTCGGCCTGGCGATCGAGCCGCTGCAGGTCGAGCAACTGGTCGGCCAGCGTCGACAGCCGCGCGGCATCCTGCAACAGCCTGGCGCGCTCCGGTGTTGCCGGCAGCGCGGCGAGCCGGGTGTTGAGAATGGCGACCGGCGTTCTGAGCTCATGCGCGGCATCGGTCAGGAAACGCTTGTGCTGTGCATAACCGGCATCGAGCCGCGACAAGGCGGCATTGACCGCATCGACCAGCGGCGTGACCTCCTTCGGCACCCCATCCAGCGGCAACTGCGCGCCGCGCTTGTCGATCTCGATCTGCTCCGCCGCGCGCGCCGCGTTGCCGAGGCCGGAAAGCGCACCGCGCACCACCCAGGGTGTCGCAAACAGCGTGGCGAGCGCCATCAGCCCGGCCAGCGGCAATATTCCCCACAGGAAAAGATTTGGCGCCTGTCCGAGCACCCGAAACAAAGCAAGCTTCCCCTTGGTGCCGCTCATGATCTGGACCTTGCCGGCCGCCGTGTCCGACCACCGGATCTTTCCGCCCGGCGGCGATGCTTCGCCGACGGCGGGGTCGATGCGGGCATCGCTGATATTATCCAGCAGGCCGACAAAAGGCTGGAATTTCGCCGGCACGGTTCCTTCCTGAAGCCGATTTCCTTGCTGGTCGCGGATGATGAACCAGAGGTCCGGGACATCCGAACGCAGCCTGGTCAGATCGGAATTTTCCTTCAGCGCCAACGCCCCGTCGGCGTCGCGCGTCACCGCATCCGCCAGCACATCCATCGTGCCGTCCTCGTAATCGTGCGATATGATCCCGGTGGCGAGCATTGCGCCGATAATGCCGGCGATGATCAGCGTCAGCATCACGCATTGCAGGACGGCAATGCGCAGCACCAGGCTCCATTTCAGCGAACGCGGCCGGCGCAAGCTCATGTGATCTCGCGCAGCAGGTAGCCGACGCCGCGAATGCCGTTGATGACGACCCCGCCATCGGCTTCGCTGAGCTTGCGGCGCAGCCGCGAGACATGGGTATCGAGCGCGTTGGATTGGATCTCGTCGTCCAGCCCGAACACGGCTTCCATCAGGGCCTCGCGCTGCACCATGCGCCCCGTTCGCCGCATTAGCGCTTCCAGCACCAGCAGTTCGCGGCGCGGCAGGGCGAGCGGTTCGCCGCGGATCGAGGCTTCGCGGTGGCCGACGTCGAGCGAAACATGGCCGGAGCGGATGGTCTGGGCCTCGATCGCCGCCGGACGTCTCAGCAATGCTCGCAGCCGCGCCAGCAGTTCCTCGAAGGCGAAAGGCTTGGCCAGATAGTCGTCGGCGCCCATGTCGAGCCCGTCGACCTTGTCGGCGGTGTCGCCTCTGGCCGTCAGCATCAGCACCGGCGTCGTGTTCCTTGCTGCGCGAAGCTTCGGCACCAGCGTCAGCCCGTCGCCGCCCGGCAACTGCCGGTCGAGCAGGATCGCGTCATAGCCGTCTACCGCCACGAACCCTTCCGCTTCCAGCAGCGAGCCGGCATGGTCGACCACCATGTCGTGCCGCCACAGTGCGGCCCGCAATGCCGAAACCATTTCCGGCTCATCCTCGACCAGCAGGATACGCATTCAACATCCCTTGCAATCCCTCGCCGGCCGATTATCGCGCCAAGATTGCGCAAACATGGCGCCGGTTCTCGCCGATGCGCGAGCCTTTTCTTTCGTGCCACCACGCGATGCGCAATGTCCATGCAATCCGCCACCCGCAAACAGCGCCTTGTCGAATGCCGGGCAGCCCGATTCGCCCGCGCAAGCAATGAGGTCAACATGCCTGCAAGCGATGCTCTATCCTTCCTGATGGCCTGGACGCTGGCGCCGTTCCGGGTGGGTTCGGTCACGCCCTCGAGCCCGAGCCTAGCGGCGCTGATGACGCGCGAGATCGGTCCCGACTCAGGTCCGGTGCTGGAACTCGGGCCGGGCACAGGCCCCTTCACGCGCGCCCTGCTGCAGCGCGGGATCCGCGAAAACGACCTGACGCTGGTCGAGTCCGATCCGGATTTTGTCTCGCTGCTCGCGCGCCGCTTCCCGGCGGCGCGTATCGTCGAGATGGATGCGGCCGGCCTGCGCCATCTGCCGCTGTTCGATGGCCCGGTCGTCGGCGCGGCGGTCAGCGGACTGCCGTTTCGCCTGATATCGCCGCGCAAGTCATCCGCGATCCTGGAAGGCGTCTTTGCCAGTCTTCGGCCGGGCGCGGCGCTCTACCAATTCACTTATGGCCGCCGGTGTCCTTTCGACCAGACGGTGCTCGACAGGCTCGACCTCGAGGCGGTCCGTATCGGCGGCACCTTTCGCAACTTTCCGCCGGCGTCGGTCTATCGTGTCTCCAGGATCAAGAGCCTCGGCACCTATGACTGGCGCTTCGCATGACCGATCTCCTGTCGGCGGCACTCGGACTTGGCCTGATCGGGCGCCGCCTGTCTCGCTCTCACCGAAAAGATCCTGCCTGTGCCGCCGTCGCACGTGCTGCTGCTCTTTCTCGGCATGACCAGGGCGTCTGACTTGGCGGCACTCGGCGTCCTGCTGGCGGTGACGACCTTGGCTTCGACGGCCGGTTTGCCTGTTCTGGTGTTCGATGGCTGCCCGGCTCGGGCCTGCGCGCGCCGAAGCCCTCGTCGGGCGCTTCGGCCGCTATATTCCTTCGCCACGAAACCTATCTGCGTTTCTCCGGCGCCTACCGCCGCAACCAAATGCAAGCCTCGCTGCTGGCGCAGTTCGTGCCGACGGTGCGCAATTATCTGCCGATCGCCGCCGGCGCGCTGCGCCTGCCGGCCTTGTCATTCGCTTTGGCCACCTTGCTTGGCGCGATGCTGTGGAACGCCGGCTTCCTTCTTGCCGGCTATGCGATGCGCGACGGCGTCCACGATCTGCCGACGGTGGCGCTTCGCATCATGGCGGTCGTGCTCGCGCTGGAAGTCACGTTCTTCATTGCGCTGCGCGCCCGCTGGCACCGCGTCGCAAGAGGCTAGGAGTTGCCGGCGTGAACAAGCCGGCTGCGCCCGCTTCCTTTCCCGCGCGCGCCGGTGTTTAGTCCGGCCATGGCTTTCACCATCCGCCAATTGCAGTTCTTCGTCGCCGTCGCCGAGCAGGGCACCGTCTCGGGCGCCGCGCAGAACCTGTCGATTTCCCAGTCCTCGGTCACCGAGGCGATCAAGGAGCTAGAGAGCGATCTCGGCGTCGAGCTCTTCGAGCGCCATCCGCGCGGCTTGAACATCACCCATAAGGGCCACCAGTTCCTGCGCCACGCGACCAAGATCCTGGCCGACGTTTCCGACGCGCGCCGCTCTTTCTCCAGCGAGCAGGCCGCCGCCGGCGGCCGTCTGCAGCTCGGCGTCACCTCGCTGGTCGCCGGCTATGTGCTGTCCGACCTGCTCGCCCGCTACCGGCGCGCCTATCCCGGCGTCGAGGTCTCGGCAATCGAGGACAATGGCGATTATCTCGAGCACCTTCTGGTCGGCGGCAAGCTCGACATCGCCGTCATGGTGACGTCCAATCTGCGCGACCGAACGGCGCTGCAGTCGGAAATCCTGGAAGTTTCGGCCTACCGACTGTGGATTCCGCTCAGCCACAGGCTCGCCAGCGCCGACATCATCGGGGTCAATGACATCGTCTCCGAGCCGCTGATCATGCTTACCGTCGACGAGATCGAGGAGAACACCGGCAAGCTGCTGTCGGCGATCGGCGCCAGGCCGCATGTCGCCTTCCGCACCCGCTCGGTCGAGGCGGTGCGCAGTCTGGTCGCCACCGGCGCCGGCGTGGCGCTGCTGCCCGACCTCGTCTACAGGCCCTGGTCGCTGGAAGGCGATCGCATCGAATCGCGCGACGTTTCCGGCTCGCTGCCGGTGGTTCAGGTCGGCACGGTCTGGCGTCGCGGCTCCGCCCTGCCGCAGGCGGCTCGCGATTTCATCGGCCTCGCGCAGTCGCAGCGCATGGTGCGCCAGCGGCCGTGATCAAGCAATTCCAGGAAAAGTGTGGAGCGGTTGGGTTCGGCGACTTCGCCGTAGCCCTCCGTCCGGAATTGCGTCAAAAAGTATCGGTAAAACCGATATCGGCTTTCTGATAAATGAATTTGCGAAACCGGATTTTTCACCGCACTTTCGCTCAGGGAACAAAGCTGCGCCCCGAGAGCGCTGCCGTCGGAGCATGAAGCTCCGACCCTTTGTAGTTTGCGCATGATCCTTTCCGAAAACCGAGCCGGTTTTCGGGGTCATGCGCCAAAATGGGAGATCGATAATGAATGCATTCCTGAAGTCGTGCACGGCGCTGACTGTCGCGCTGACTTTTTCCGCGCAGGCCATGGCCCAGGTCAAGGAACTCGGCAAGGGCGAGGGCGAGGTCAACATCGTTGCCTGGCCGGGCTATATCGAGCGCGGCGAGACCGACAAGGGCTATGACTGGGTGACGGCTTTCGAGAAGGAAAGCGGTTGCAAGGTCAACGTCAAGACCGCCAACACCTCGGACGAGATGGTCTCGCTGATGAACGAAGGCGGCTTCGACCTGGTCACCGCATCGGGCGATGCTTCACTGCGCCTCGTTGCCGGCAAGCGTGTGCAGCCGATCAACACCGATCTCATCCCAAGCTGGAAGACCGTCGACGACCGGCTGAAGGACGCGCCCTGGTTCACCGTCGACAAGGTGCATTACGGCGTTCCCTACCAGTGGGGTCCGAACATCCTGATGTACAACACCGAAGTCTTCAAGGAAGCGCCCAAGAGCTGGAACGTCGTCTTCGAGGAGATGAAGCTGCCCGACGGCAAGTCGAACAAGGGCCGCGTCCAGGCCTATGACGGCCCGATCCATATCGCCGACGCCGCCAACTATTTGATGTTCCACAAGCCGGAGCTCGGCATCAAGGACCCCTACGAGCTCAACGAGGACCAGTACAAGGCGGCGCTCGAGCTCTTGCGCACGCAGCGCACGCTGGTCGGCCGCTACTGGCATGATGCCGCGATCCAGGTCGACGACTTCCAGAACGAGGGCGTGGTCGCTTCCGGCTCCTGGCCCTATCAGGTCAACACGCTGGTCGCCGCCAAGAAGCCGGTCGCCTCGACCGTGCCGGAAGAGGGCGTCACCGGCTGGGCCGACACCACCATGATGGAAGCCGACGCCGCCCACCCGAACTGCGCCTATATGTGGCTCGAGCATTCCTTGTCGCCGAAGGTCCAGGGCGACGTTTCGGCCTGGTTCGGCTCGCTGCCCGTCGTGCCCGCCGCCTGCAAGGGCAACGAGCTTTTGACCGACGAGGGTTGCAAGACCAACGGCTACGACAATTTCGACAAGATCAAGTTCTGGAAGACGCCGGTGTCGAAATGCGCCAGCCAGAACGACCAGTGCGTGCCCTATTACCGCTGGGTGTCGGACTATATCGGCGTCATCGGCGGCCGGTGAGCTCCCTTACCCTCCTTGTGGGGAGGGTCGACGCGTAGCGTCGGGGTGGGGGTCAGCATGGACGTTGGCGCCAACCACCCCCACCCGCGGCTTCGCCGCGACCTCCCCATCGAGGGGAGGTAGGGCGTCGTGCGAACTCACCTTCGTTTAACCGGCAACTGAACTGACTGGGCCCATGACCTCTGCCGTTTCCTTCAAACAAGTCTCGCGCCATTTCGGCAGCGTGCGCGCCGTCGACGCTGTCGATCTCGACATCGTGGCCGGCGAGTTCTTCGCCATGCTCGGGCCGTCCGGGTCCGGCAAGACGACCTGCCTGCGTCTCATCGCTGGCTTCGAGCAGCCGACGGCAGGCTCGATCTCCATCTTCGGTGAGCGCGCCGAAGGCGTTCCGCCCTATCGCCGCAACGTCAACACCGTCTTTCAGGACTACGCGCTGTTTCCGCATTTGAACGTGCTCGACAACGTCGCTTATGGCCTGATGGTCAAGGGCGTCGGCAAGGCCGAGCGGCTGAAGGCGGCCGAGGAAGCGCTCTCGCTGGTGCGCCTGCCGGGCTACGGCGCGCGCCGCCCCGGCCAGCTTTCCGGCGGCCAGCGCCAGCGCGTGGCGCTCGCCCGCGCGCTGGTCAACCAGCCCAAGGTGCTTTTGCTCGACGAGCCGCTCGGCGCGCTCGACCTCAAGCTGCGCGAGAACATGCAGGAGGAGTTGAAGTCGCTGCAGAAAGTGCTCGGCATCACCTTCGTCTTCGTCACCCACGACCAGGGCGAGGCGCTGTCCATGGCCGATCGCGTCGCCGTCTTCAACGACGGCAAGATCATGCAGGTCGGCACGCCGGAGGATATCTACCAGCGGCCGAACACGCGCTTCGTGGCCGATTTCGTCGGCTCGTCCAATGTGCTGCCGCCGGATTTCGTCCAGCGCTATGCGGGCCAACACCGCTGGGGCAGCCTGCGCCCGGAGTCGATCCGCATCTCCAGCGCGGCAAGCGGCAACGGCGTTGCCGCGCGCCTGGTCGGGACCAATTATCTCGGCGCCACGACAAGGCTGGCGCTCGATGCCGATGGGCTGAGGCTGCATGCGGTGCTGCCGGCGGGAATGGCGCTGCCGGCCGAGGGCGAGGCGGTGATGCTGACCTTCAACCGCGACAGCCTGCATCTGATGGACGAGCCGGCATGATGAAGGTTTGCGCGAGGCCCCCCTCTCTGTCCTGCCGGACATCTCCCCCTCAAGGGGGGAGATTGGCTGTCCTGTCGGGTTTCGCCAATCTCCAACGTGGCAGGATGGGCGAGGCCGAGAAACTGCTGATCTCCCCCCCTGAGGGGGAGATGTCCGGCAGGACAGAGAGGGGGGCGAAGGATCGCGACCTCGGTTCGTACACGGTGGCGCCATGACCGTCGCCGCCCTCAGTTCCAACCCCACCCCCGCCATCCTGCCCGGCAGCGGCGGCATGCGTGGCGCGCTCTCCGACCTCTTCTGGCGCCGGCCAAAGCTGCTCCTCCTCCTGATGCTCGCCCCGCCGGTTCTCTGGCTGGGCATCGTCTATATCGGCTCGCTGTTCGCGCTGCTCCTGCAGAGCTTCTTCTCGATCGACGAGTTTTCCGGCCTCATCAACCGCGAGTTCACGCTGAAGACCTATGGCGACCTGTTGCAGGCCGCCAATCTCGACATCATCCTGCGCACGGTGACGATGGCGGCGCTGGTCACGCTTGCCTCGGCGATCATCGCTTTCCCCATCGCCTATTACGCGGCGCGCTATGCGCGCGGCCGCTGGAAGGCGCTGTTCTATCTCGGCGTCATGCTGCCGCTGTGGTCGAGCTACCTGGTCAAGATCTACGCCTGGAAGCTGATCCTCGCCAAGGAAGGCATCCTCACCTGGCTGCTCGCCAAGCTGAACCTTCTGTGGCTGCTCGACGCGTGGCTGGCGCTGCCGATCGTCGGCGGCAACTCGCTGTCGGTCTCCTTCACCGGCACCTTCATCGTCTTCGTCTATGTCTGGCTGCCCTTCATGATCCTCCCCGTTCAGGCCGCGCTCGAGCGCGTGCCCGGCAATCTCGTCGAGGCCTCTTCCGATCTCGGCGCCTCACCCGGCCAGACCTTCCGCAATGTGCTGTTCCCGCTGGCGCTGCCCGGCATCGTCGCCGGGTCGATCTTCACCTTCTCGCTGACGCTCGGCGATTACATCATCCCGCAGATCATCGGCACCTCGCGGCTGTTCATCGGCCAGGCCGTCTATTCGCAGCAGGGCACCGCCGGCAACATCCCTTTGGCCGCCGCCTTCACCGTGGTGCCCATCGTCATCATGGGCTTCTACCTCTGGGGCGCCAAGCGCATGGGGGCTTTCGATGCGCTCTGACCGTGGTCAATCCGCTCCGCTCGGCCTGAAGATCGCCGCCGCCTGCGGCCTGCTCTTCCTGCATTTGCCGATCCTGCTGATCTTCGTCTATGCCTTCACGACGGAAGAGAAGAGTTTCGTCTGGCCCCCGCCGGGGCTCACCACGCAATGGTTCGCCGTCACCTGGAACCGGCCCGACGTCTGGGAGGCGCTGTCGCTGTCGGTCCGGGTCGCCGCCATCTCAACGGCAATCGCGCTGGTGCTGGGCACGCTCTGCGCGGCGGCCGTCTCGCAGACGCGATTCTTCGGCCGCGAGGCTATCTCGCTGCTGGTCATCCTGCCGATCGCGCTGCCCGGCATCATCACCGGCATTGCGCTGCGCTCGGCCTTCGCGCTCGCCGATATCCCGTTCTCATTCTGGACGATCGTGCTCGGTCACGCGACCTTCTGCGTGGTCGTCGTCTACAACAACGCCGTCGCCCGCTTCCGCCGCACCTCGGGCTCGATGATCGAGGCTTCGATGGATCTCGGCGCCGACGGTTTCCAGACTTTTCGGCATGTCGTGCTGCCGAACATCGCAACCGCGCTGCTTGCCGGCGGCATGCTCGCCTTCGCGCTGTCCTTCGACGAGGTCATCGTCACCACCTTCACCGCCGGCCAGCAGCAGACCGTGCCGATCTGGATGCTGGAGGAGCTGATCCGCCCGCGCCAGCGCCCGGTCACCAATGTCGTGGCCATGGTCGTCGTACTGGTGACGTTACTGCCGATCCTCTTTGCCTATTACCTGACCCGCGACGGCGATCAGATTGCGGGCAGTGGAAAATGAAAAACAGCGAATAGGGAGTAGCGAATAGCGAATAGGGAAATCGATGGCCCAACCCTACTCGCTATTCGCTACTCCCTATTCGCTCCTGTTAAGGGAGAAATCCAATGGACACCCAAATGCTGATCGGCTCGAGATTCGAGAAGGGCACCGAGGCCGAGGAGCCGATCCTCAATCCGAAGACCGGGGCGACGATCCTCAATCTGCCGGAGGCTAGTCCGATGCAGATCGAAGCCGCCGTCAGGGCCGCCGAACAGGCGTTCGTCAGTTGGTCGCGCACCACGCCGGCGCAGCGCTCCGGTTATCTCTTGAAGATCGCCGACCGCATCGAGGCCGAAGCGAAGGAGTTCGCCGCGCTCGAAGCGCTGAACTGCGGCAAGCCGATCAACGCCGTGCTCAATGACGAGATTCCGGCGATCGTCGACTGCTACCGGTTCTTCGCCGGCGCGGTGCGCTCGATGCCCGGCCAGGTGGCCGGCGAGTATATTCCAGGCCACACCTCGATGGTGCGGCGCGACCCGATCGGCATCGTCGCCTCCATCGCGCCCTGGAACTATCCGCTGATGATGATGGCCTGGAAGCTGGCGCCGGCGATCGGCGGTGGCAACACCGTCGTGTTCAAACCGTCGGAACAGACGCCGCTGACGGCGCTGAAACTGGCGAGGATACTTTCCGAGATCCTGCCCGAGGGCGTCGTCAATGTGGTGCTCGGCCGCGGCGACAGCGTCGGCAACACGCTGATCAACCACCCCAAGGTCAACATGATCTCCATCACCGGCGATGTCGCAACCGGCAAAAAGGTGCTGCAGGCGGCCGCCAAGTCGGTCAAGCGCACGCATCTGGAGCTCGGCGGCAAGGCGCCGGTCATCGTCTTCGATGACGCCGACCTCGGCGCCGTGGTCAACGGTCTGCGCGCCTTCGGCTATTACAATGCCGGTCAGGACTGCACCGCCGCCTGCCGCATCTATGCCGGCAAGAAGATCTACGAAAAGCTCGTCGCCGAGCTCTCCTCGGCCGTCTCGACCATCAAGTACAACCAGCCGGACGATACCGAAAACGAGATCGGGCCGCTGATCTCGCGTCGCCAGCGCGACCGTGTGTCGAGCTTCGTCGAGCGCGCTTCGGAACTGAAGCACATCGAGATCACCACCGGCGGCAAGCCGGGCGAAGGCTCCGGCTTCTATTACCAGCCGACGGTCGTCGCCGGCGCGCTGCAGGAGGACGAGATCGTGCGCCGCGAGGTGTTCGGTCCGGTCGTTTCGGTCACCCGCTTCACGGATGTCGATGAGGCCGTGAACTGGGCGAACGACAGCGACTACGGTCTTGCCTCGTCGGTATGGACCAAGGACGTCTCGCGCGCCATGGCGACCGCCGCCCGCCTGCAATATGGCTGCACCTGGATCAACACCCATTTCATGCTGACCAACGAGATGCCGCATGGCGGCTTGAAGCAATCCGGCTACGGCAAGGACATGTCGCTCTACGCGCTGGAGGATTACACCGCCGTCCGCCACGTCATGGTTGCGCACGGGTAGTGCAGCTTTCCCTTCTCTCCCTGTGGGAGAAGTGGATCGGTGCGCAGCGCCGAGGCGGATGAGGGGTGTTCCAGCTTGGCGCCGAGTCACCCCTCACCCGGATTGCCGGCCGGATTGCGAAGAGCAATTCGGAGGCAATCCGACCTCGGCGACGGTCCCTGTGTCGGCAGAGGCAGCGTAAAACTAAGCAGCCGTCCTGCCCATCTCCGATGTCGCGGGCTTGATGTTCTGGTTGACCCGGAAGACGTTGAGGGGGTCATAGATGCGCTTCACCTGGCTCAGCCGCTCGTAGTTTGCGCCATAGCTCGCCCGCACGCGTGCTTCTCCTTCGTCGTCCATCATGAAATTCACGTATCCGCCTTCGCCGTTATGGGGATGGATGCTCGCCCAGTAATTCTTGGCCCATTTGGTGAGGTCGGCGGCCTTGCCTGGATCGGGATCGATGCCGGCGATGACCATTGACCAGGTTGCGTCGCGCGCGTTCCATGCCGTCTCGTTCTTGCCGATGCGGCGAACGGCGCCATCGATCGGGTAAAGATGCATGAGCGACAATTCGCTCGGCGCCTCGGCGGCCTGCGCGATATGGGTCGCGATGGCTTCGTCGGGAAGCGACTTGACGAAATCGCCCTTCCAATACCATTGCAGGCCTTTCGGAAGCAGCGGGTCGAACAACGCCTGCAGGGCCGGGAACGGCATCACGCCCATCCAGTTGAAGATCGGTGGGGGCAGAGTGTCGAGCAGTGGCGCCATGGCCTTGCGGCCGTCCTCCTCGGTGCCGTTGTAGCAGGAAATGATGGCGCATGCGCGCTTGCCCCAGTATTCGCGCGGGAAGGGATCGGTCGAGGGAACGGTTTTCAGGCCGACAAAAGCGCCAAGATCTTCCGGCGCCTCCGGCAGGTAGTCGCGATAGGTCTGCATGACGGCCAGCGCATCCTTGGCCTCCCAGAACACCGGGCCGCCGAAGATCATGTTCACAGGATGGGCCTGGAACAGGAAGCTTGTCACGACGCCGAAATTCCCGCCGCCGCCCCGCAGCGCCCAGAACAGGTCGGGGTTCTCCGCTTTGCTGGCTGTCACCACGCTGCCGTCGGCCAGCACCAGATCGGCTTCGATCAGATTGTCGATGGTGAGGCCGTATCTGCGTGTGAGATAGCCCGTCCCGCCGCCGAGCGTTAGGCCGGCAACGCCTGTGGTCGAGACGATCCCGGCCGGAACGGCCAACCCGAAAGGATGGGTGGCATGGTCCACGTCGCCCGATGTGCAGCCGGGTGCGACCCTCACGGTGCGCGTTTTCGCATCGACATGGACCCCCTTCATCATCGACAGGTCGATGACGAGCCCGTCGTCGCAAATCCCCAACCCGGCGCCGTTGTGCCCGCCGCCGCGCACGGCGATCAGCAGGTCGTTGTCGCGCGCGTATTTTACAGCGGTGATCACGTCGGCGACATCGGCGCAACGCGCAATCAGCAGCGGGCGCTTTTCGATCATGCCGTTATAGACCTTGCGGGCTTCGTCATACCCGGCATCGTCACGCGCGATCACGTCTCCGCGCAGGCTTTCACGCAGTTTTGCATGGGTTTCGTCGGTCATCGATTTGCTCCCTTGATTGCGCCCATCGCCATGCGGCGTCGGCGCGACGCATTTGTTGCTTCGTTATGCCGCCTCGACGGACGGGTGCGTTGGATGGTGCAGGAACAGCACATTGCACCAATCCGGTGCGCGCCGCTTCGCCCGAAAGGACCAGCGGAGCATGGCCCAGGTGAGCCATGATATGGCGGCCAGGAGTGCCGCCGGGTTTGCCCATGCTGGGGTGCTCGGCCCCTGGCCTTGTCGATCTGGTGATAACGAGCGGCCGCTCGCGTCGCAGCCGCTCGCGCCTTCGTGCTCGCCGGCGGCCTCTCAGCCCCGGCTCTTCGACGATGCAGCTATTCCACGATCCGGAAGATCGTCCATTGGCTGGTGCCCGACACCACATAGGGCTCCAGCTCCTTGCCCCATTTGGCATGCGCGTCGATCTTGGCGATCTTGGCGAAGAATTCCTCCAACTGGGCCAGGCTTTCGACCTGGTGGTGCGCCTCGATCGTCGCTTCGCGCGCGCCCACGGAACCGGTCATGAGCTGGAACTTCATGTCGGCGAGCCCGACCTGCGAGCCGATCTCGCGCTCCCATTTGCGCATCAGCTCGAGCGCGGTCTGCTTGTGACCGAACTTGGCGTCGATCTGCCATCTGGCACTGAACATTTTGGTTCTCCTCCCTGATTTGCGGTTGAGCCGCTGTTAACTATTCGTCCCAGGCCTGAACGACGGTCTGCCGCGCGATCCGCCCGTTCTTCAGCTCCACCATCGCCGCGCAGTACACCTTCGTGCCGTCCGGATAGGCGCAGGCTTGCATAAAGGCGAGGTTGTCCCCCTCGGTAATGGTGGTATCCACCTTGTGGGTCATCGCCCGGCTGCAGATGTCGTCCCAGAAGGTGCTGATCGCCGCCCGGCCGCGGATCTCGCGCGGTTTGCTCGGCGGATTGTTGCGGTCGATCACCCGCACCAGCGCGTCGTCATTGTAGAAGCTCGATAGGAGCTTGCCGTCACGGCCTTCGATCGCCTTCTTGATCGCCGCGCCGTCCACTGTCTGTGTCTTGGTCAGCATGTCGTCCTCCATGTGCCCATCGTCTGGGCGGTTGATATGCGAAAGTGCCGCCCGGCGCTTGGTGCCGGGCAGGGGTTTTTCATTGCGACTTGGTTTTGACTGCCGCGAACAGGTCGTCGGTCTGCTTCTTGAAGGTCGCCAGGTCGACCTGGCTGCCGTTGAGCATCGTCGACCAGTGGCGGACGATCGCCGCCATCGCGATGGCCTCCTTGATCTCCTCGTCGCTCGCGCCGTTCGCCTTGGCCGCCAGCGTGTGGAAATAGATGCAGTACTGGCAGGGGATCTGCGAGGCGACCGCGAGGCCCATCAGCTCCTTGGTCTTGCCGTCGAGCGCGGTCTTGGGGTTGAGCTGCACCCCCTTGATCTCGGCCCAGGCGCCGGCGACCGCGACGTCCGGCAAAATCTTGAACATGTCCGGCACCGTGCCGAGCGTGGCCTGGATGTCTTTGTAGGCGGCGGTAGCCGAAGCGTCTTCGGCCATCGCGGGGGTGATGGCCAGCAATGCGCCCGCGGCAAATGCCAGCAATCCGATCTTGCGACTGAGTTTCAGCATTTCATCCTCCATTTGGCGGGGCGTTTTCGGCGACATCGCCCAGCCCGCATGGGAAGAATTGATACCTCTTAGGGCGCCTCGACCGCTTCGCCCGAAAGCGCCATGGCTCTCATGGCCCGTCCGGGCCAGCATGTCTGGCCGAGAACGCTGCCGCCGCCGCCCGCGACGGCAGGTCGAGCTTGAGCAGTATGTTGGCGACATGGCGCTTGACCGTATGCTCGCTGAGGCTGAGTTCGGCGGCGATCGCGGCATTGCTCTTGCCGTCGGCGATCAGGCTCACCACCTCGCTTTCGCGAGCTGTCAGCGCCGTCGGCTCGGCCGGCTTGGGCTTGGGACGGCAGGCCGGCTCCAGATGCTGCTCCGACGTCGCAAGAACCGCCGGCATGGGCTCGTCCAGCTCGTCGAGGCTGACGCGGCCGGCATCGACGAAGTGCAGGCCGGAACCTGTCGCAAGATCGGCGACCAGCCGTGAGGCGAGGATATCGCCGCGCCCGGCATGCGCGGCGAGTTGCATTGTCACCCGTGCCGTCAGCCCGACCGGCTGGCCGCGCATTTCGGTCTCGCCGACATGCACGCCTTGCGCGCTCGCCACGCCGATCTGTTGCGCCGCCTCGCGCAATGCCGCGGCGCAGCGCACGGCGCGCGCCGGCCCATCGAAGCGCGACATCATCAATTCGCCATGCGTGCCGGCCGTCCGGCCGCCATGGCGGCCGACCAGAAGCCGCCAGGTTTCCTGGAAGCGCTGGCTGCGCTCGCTCCACATACGATCGCCGAGCCTGGCCGTGTCGTAGATGCGCGTCACCAGCAGCGCCGCCAGCACGCGCTCGGTGTCGGCCACCGCCGGCTCGCCGGTAAGGCATTCCTCGATCAGGTCGGCAACCCGATCGACATCGCCGGTCCAGATCGGATGATCGCGCCCGGCTATCTCGACCAGCCGGGCATGCGGGATCTTCTTCGCGAGGAAGCGGCTGGCGTCAGGGTCGACACGGACGTCGTTGCGGCGATGGATGAGCAGCGTCGGCGCGCTGATCATCGCCAGGATGCCGCGCACGTCGATATCGGCGTTCATGCGGGCAAGGGCTGCCGCGGCGGTCGGGCTGGCCGACAGCCGCTCGAACCGGGCCCACCACTGGGCGAAATGCGCATCGTCCACCCGGCCGGGCGCGAAATTGGGCAAGGTGGCGCCGGTGCCCCACGCCGTCTCCGCCGTCTCGATAAAGGCCTCCAGGCGCTCCGGCGGCATCACCCATTTGTGGAAATGCGCATAGCCGCCATAAAGCACCAGCGCGCGCGTCCGCTCCGGATAGGTGGCGGCGAACAGCATCGCCATCGGCGCGCCTTCCGAGGCGCCGAGGATCGCCGCGCGGCCGCTGCCGGCGGCGTCCATCACGGCGCGCACGTCGTCCATGCGGGTCTCTAAGTTCGGCAGATGAAGGGTATCGACACGGTCGGAGAGTCCGGTGCCGCGCTTGTCGAACAGGATCAGCCGCGAGAAAGCCGAAAGCCGTTTCAACAGGCGGCTGTAGCCCTCGTCTTCCCAGTGCAGATCGAGATTGGAGATGAAGCCCGGCACGAACACAAGATCGAACGCGCCCTGGCCGACCACCTGATAGGCGATCCGCACGGCCCCGCTGCGGGCATATCGCGTCTCGATCGGCCTCACGAGTTCTTCCGCCCGGCCCGACGATTTCCGATCGTTAAACATAGCAGAGCCGCGCCGATAGCGGCAGCTTAAATTTTAGCAGAAAGAAATATAAGGCCGCCCGGTCGCTACGCTATTTTTGCGAAGCGGCGATATCAGCCGGGAAGGCCGTAAGCCCAAGCTTCATGTCGGCCTCCGCGGGGCTGATCGGCCGCTTGATCCTGGCCGAGGCAGCGACCACGAGCTCGTCGAAATTCTCGGTGCCGGCGTCGAGCATCTCGAAGAACTGGCGCCGCATCCGCGGCTCCCAGAACTTGTTGATGTGCTCGGCAACTCCGGCAATACCTTCTTCGCGCGGTTTCGAATGGAAGAAGGCGGCGATCTGGTTGGCCATGCGCACCAGCTTTTCCCTGGTGCTGGCGATGTGGTCTTCGTCATGCGACATGCTTGGCAACTCCGGAAGCCACCCGTTCAGGGTGGGTGAAAATATCGAAATCGTCGCCGCGAACCAGCGCCACCAGTGTCATGCCGGCGGCGTCGGCCGTGCGGATGGCAAGCGCCGTCGGCGCCGAAACCGCCATGATGATCGAAGCACCAATGGCGGCCGACTTCTGCACCATCTCCACCGAGACGCGCGACGTCACCACGACGGCGCCGCTCGCACCGTCGATGCCGGCCTTGGCCAGCGCGCCGGCCAGCTTGTCCAGCGCGTTGTGGCGGCCGACATCCTCGCGCGCCATGACGATGCCCTTGCCGGGAACGTAAAAGCCGGCGGCATGCACCGCGCCGGTCTCTTTGTGCAGCGGCTGCTGCTTCGACAGCAGGCGGACGGCGCTTGTTATATCTTCCGATTGAAGCGTAAGTCGCGACGCACCAACGGCATCGACCGAGCGCATCGCTTCCTCGATGGATTCGATGCCGCACAGCCCGCAGCCGACCGGCCCGGCCAGCCTGCGCCGCCGCGCCTGGAAACGCGTGTTGGCCTTGTCCTTCAGCTTGATCTGGATGTCGATGCCGGCGCCGAGATCCTCGACCTCGATCGCCTCGATCTCTGCCGGGTCGGCAATGATGCCTTCGGTCAGCGAGAAGCCGAGCGCGAAATCCTCGAAATCGGCGGGGCTCGCCATCATCACCGCATGCGTGGTGCCGGCATAGGAGAACGCCACCGGCGTCTCTTCCGGCACCATGCGGTTCGCGGCCGCGGTGCTGCCGGCGCGATGCGCGAGGCGAGAGATCTGGGAAATGGCGGGACGTTCGTTCGTCACGAGGCGCGCCTCCCTGTACTGCCCATCCTTCGCAGCAACTCGCGCCTTTCCTCTCCCCCGTCGATCGGGGGAGAGGTGTCGAGCGAAGCTCGACGGAGTGGGGGTCGATCAGCCGTCAAGATTGAAGCTCTTGCCCCGACACACCTACTCCGCCGCTTCCAGCGGGGCGATGCGCCGGCTCTGCTTGGCCTGCTCGTTATAATCCTTCTGCCAGTCGGTCGGACCGTTGGACGGCGCCACCTGCACGGCGGTAACCTTGTATTCCGGACAATTGGTCGCCCAGTCCGAGAAGTCGGTCGTGATGACGTTGGCCTGCGTGTCGGGGTGGTGGAAGGTCGTGTAGACGACACCGGGCGAGACGCGGTCGGTGATCAGCGCGCGCAGCGTCGTTTCACCCGAACGGCTTGCCAGTCGCACCCAGTCGCCTTCGTGCACGCCGCGGACTTCGGCGTCGTGCGGATGGATCTCCAGCCGGTCCTCGGCATGCCATGCGACGTTTTCGGTGCGCCTTGTCTGCGCGCCGACATTGTATTGCGACAGGATACGGCCGGTGGTCAGCAGCAGCGGATAGCGCGGACCGGTCCGCTCGTCCGTCGCCACATATTCGGTGCGGATGAACTTGCCCTTGCCGCGCACGAAGCCGTCGACATGCATGATCGGCGTGCCGAGCGGCGCCTTCTCGTTGCACGGCCACTGCACCGAGCCGACGCGGTCGAGCAGCTCGAAGGAAACACCGGCGAAGCTCGGCGTCGTCTGGGCGATCTCGTCCATGATCTGCGAGGGATGGGTATAGTTCCAGTCGAGCCCGATGGCGCGGGCAAGCTCCTGCGTCGCTTCCCAGTCGGCATAGCGCGCCTTCGGCTCAATGACCTTGCGCACCATGTTGATGCGGCGCTCGGCATTGGTGAAGGTGCCGTCCTTCTCGAGGAAGGTCGAGCCCGGCAGGAAGACATGCGCGTAGTTCGCCGTCTCGTTGAGGAAGAGGTCGTGCACGACCACGCATTCCATCGCGGCGAGGCCGCCGGCGACATGCTTGGTGTCCGGATCGGACTGCAGGATGTCCTCGCCCTGGATGTAGATGCCCTTGAACGAACCGTCGACGGCGGCGTCCAGCATGTTGGGGATGCGCAGGCCCGGCTCGTCGTCCAGCTTGACGCCCCACAGGCTCTCATAGATGTCGCGCACCGCTTCGCCCGAGATGTGGCGGTAGCCCGGCAATTCATGCGGGAACGAGCCCATGTCGCAGGAGCCCTGCACGTTGTTCTGGCCGCGCAGCGGGTTCACACCGACACCCGGACGGCCGATATTACCCGTAGCCATGGCGAGGTTGGCGATGGCGATCACCGTGGTGGAGCCCTGGCTGTGCTCCGTCACGCCGAGGCCGTAGTAGATCGCGCCGTTGCCGCCCTTGGCGTACATGCGCGCGGCACCCCGGATAAGTTCCGGATCGACGCCCGAGAGCTTGCCGACCACCTCAGGGCTGTTTTCCGGCAGGGCGACGAAGGACGCCCAGTCCTGGAACTCGGCCCAGTCGCAGCGCTCGCGGATGAAGGCCTCGTCGAACAGGCCTTCGGTGACGATGACATGCGCCAGCGCCGTCAGCACCGCCACGTTGGTGCCGGGCTTCAAGGGCAGGTGGTAGTCGGCTTCGATATGCGCCGACTTGACCATCTCGGTGCGGCGCGGATCGAGCACGATCAGCTTGGCGCCCTGGCGCAGCCGCTTCTTCAGCCGCGAGGCGAACACCGGATGGGCCGAAGCCGGATTGGCGCCGATGATGACGGCGACATCGGTGAACTCGACCGAATCGAAATCCTGCGTGCCGGCCGAGGTGCCGTAGGTCTGGCCGAGCCCGTAGCCGGTCGGCGAGTGGCAGACGCGCGCGCAGGTGTCGACATTGTTGTTGCGGAAGCCCTGCCGCACCAGCTTCTGGACGAGATAGGTTTCCTCATTCGTGCAGCGCGAGGACGTGATGCCGCCGATCGCCGTGCGTCCATACTGATACTGGATGCGGCGGAATTCCTTCGCCGTATGGGCGATCGCCTCTTCCCAGCTCACTTCGCGCCACGGATCGGAAATCTTCTCGCGGACCATCGGCGACAGGATGCGGTCCTTGTGCGTGGCATAGCCATAGGCGAAACGGCCCTTGACGCAGCTATGGCCGTGGTTCGCCTTGCCGTCCTTGTAGGGCATCATGCGGATGACCTCGTCACCCTTGACCTCGGCCTTGAACGAGCAGCCGACGCCGCAATAGGCGCAGGTGGTGACGGCCGAGCGCTCCGGCATGCCCTTCTCGAGCACGGTCTTCTCGCGCAGCGCGTCGGTCGGGCAGGCCTGCACGCAGGCGCCGCAGGACACGCATTCGGAAGCGATGAAGTCCTCATGCATGCCGGCGACCATGCGCGATTCGAAGCCGCGGCCCTCGATGGTCAGCGCGAAGGTGCCCTGCACCTCCTCGCAGGCGCGCACGCAGCGCGAGCAGACGATGCACTGTGCCGGATCATAGGTGAAATAGGGATTGGATTCGTCGCGGGCGATGTAGTCGACGGCCAATGAGCCGTGGCCGGGCGCGACGCCGTTCTCTTGCTTGACGTGGTTGCGGCCCTCGACGCCGTAGCGGTTCTCGGTGAGACCCACCGACTTCGCCACTGCGTCGAACTCGCTGGCGCCGGTTCCGGCCTTCTCGTTCCAGCCGGTCGGATGGTCGGAGACATAGAGTTCCATGACGCCGCGACGGATGGCGTCGAGCCGGTCCGACTGCGTGCGCACCACCATGCCTTCGCCGACCGGCGTCGTGCAGGAGGCCGGCGTGCCGCCGCGTCCTTCGATCTCGACCAGGCAGACGCGGCAGGAACCGAAGGAGTCCAGCATATCGGTGGCGCAGAGTTTCGGGATCTCGACCCCGCCCTCCATCGCCGCGCGCATGATCGACGTGCCTTCCGGCACGGTGATGCTTTGCCCGTCGACGGTCAGGGTCACCTGCTTCGTCGCGTTCGACTCCGGCGTGCCGTAGTCGATCTCTTGGATGAGTGTCGGGAAGTCGGCCTTGATGTTCATCTGCCAGCTCCTATTCAGCAGCCACGCGCGCCGGCGCGGGCTTGAAATCCTCGGGGAAATGCGTGATCGAGCTCATCACCGGGTAGGGCGTGAAGCCGCCCAGCGCACAAAGCGATCCGAACTTCATCGTGTTGCAGAGGTCGGTGACCAGAGCGAGGTTCTTCTCCGCCTCGATACCGGCGGCAACCTTGTCGAGAACCTCGACGCCGCGGGTCGAGCCGATGCGGCAGGGCGTGCACTTGCCGCAGCTTTCGATGGCGCAGAACTCCATGGCGAAGCGCGCCTGCTTCAGCATGTCGGCCGTGTCGTCGAACACGGTGATGCCGGCATGGCCGATCAGCCCGTCGCGCTTGGCGAATTCCTCGTAGTCGAAGGGCGTGTCGAACAAAGCGCGCGGGAAATAGGCGCCGAGCGGACCGCCGACCTGCACCGCCTTCACCGGACGCCCAGTGGACGTGCCGCCGCCGATGTCGTCGACGATCTCGCCCAGCGTCAGGCCGAAGGCAGTCTCGAACAGGCCGCCATGCTTGACGTTGCCGGCGATCTGGATCGGGATCGTGCCGCGCGAGCGGCCCATGCCGAAATCCTTGTAGTAGGCAGCGCCCTTGTCCATGATTACAGGCACCGAGGCCAGGCTGATCACGTTGTTGATCACCGTCGGCTTGCCGAATAAGCCTTGGATGGCGGGCAGCGGCGGCTTGGCGCGCACCACGCCACGCTTGCCCTCGAGGCTGTTGAGCAGCGAGGTTTCCTCGCCGCAGACATAGGCGCCGGCGCCGACGCGGATTTCCATGTCGAAGGCGTTGGGCGAGCCCAGCACATTGACGCCCAGCACGCCCGCCTTGCGGGCGATAGCGACCGCCTTGTTCATCGTCGCCACCGCATGCGGATATTCCGAGCGGATATAGACGAAGCCCTTGGTTGCGCCGGTGGCGATGCCGGCGATCGCCATGCCTTCGATCAGCACGAATGGATCGCCTTCCATGATCATGCGGTCGGCGAAAGTGGCGCTGTCGCCTTCGTCGGCGTTGCAGACGATGTATTTCTGCTCGCCCGCCGTATCCAGCACCGTCTTCCACTTGATGCCGGTCGGGAAGCCGGCGCCGCCGCGGCCGCGCAGGCCGGATTCGGTCACCTGTTTCACGATGTCCGCGGGCGCCATCGCCACTGCATTCTGCAGGCCGTTCAGGCCGCCATGCGATTTGTAGCTGTCGAGTGACAGCGGATCGATGATACCGCAGCGCGCGAAGGTCAGCCGCGTCTGCTTGGCGAAGAAGGGGATCTTGTCGGGCGAGCCCAGCCAGCGCTTGTGATGGCCGCCCTTGAGGAAGCCGCTGTCGAACAGGCTCTTGACGTCGGACGGCTTGACCGGCCCGTAGGCGACGCGGCCCTCAGCCGTGGCCACCTCGACCATCGGCTCCAGGAAATAGGCGCCGCGCGAGCCGTTGCGCACGATCTTGGCTTCGACGCCGCGCTCCTTGAGCTCCTTCTCGATCGCTTTGGCGACCTTTTCTGCGCCGAGCGCCAGCGCGCCGGAATCTGCCGGGACATAGATGCGCGGGATCATGAACGTACCTCCGCGACGATCTCTTCGATCTTCTCGTCATCGAGCCGGCCGATAACTTCGCCGTCGAGCATCGCCGACGGCGAGCAGGCGCAAAGCCCGAGGCAGTAGACCGGCTCCAGTGTAACCGATCCGTCGCGGGCGGTCTCGTGGAAATCGATGCCGAGCAACTGCTTGACCTTGGCCGCGACGGCCTCCGAGCCCATCGACTGGCAGGCTTCCGCCTGGCAGAGCTTCAGCACGTGCCGGCCGGCAGGCTTGGCGCGGAAATCGTGATAGAAGCTGACCACGCCGTGCACCTCGGCCCGCGACAGGTTCAGCCCATCGGCGATCACCGGCAGCGCGTCCTTCGGAACGTGGCCGAACTCTTCCTGTATGCTGTGCAGGATCGGCAGCAACGGGCCTTCAAGGCCCTTCATCTCGTCAATGATCGCCGCCGTGCGCGACGCGATCTCGGTACTTGCGGCCTGCATGGTCACGCAGCGCCCTCCCTGGTCGTGGCGGCCAATGTATGTCACCCGGAATATTAGAGCGGTTTCGGGGCAACGACATGCATAGGGCGCAATATCGCTAAGTCCTTACGAAATCAGAGGAAACCTCCGAAATCAATAAAGCGCTCCCGTCGCTTGATAGAAATTCTCTATCGAAATCAGGCAGCTCGCATTGTCTAGCCTAGCGGTGGGCGCGGAAATCGTCCGCCAGCGCCATCGCCTCGTCCAGCAGCGCCTGCACCAGCGGCGTGTGCGGCTCGCGCGGCGCCGCCACCAGCCCGACCGTGTGGCTGGCATCCGGCTCGACGATGGGGATGGCGCGGATGGGTTCGGAAAAACCGAACGTTTCCGCAAGGTTGAGCGGCATGATCGACGACCATTTGCCTGTCCGGATATGCGAGAACAGCACGATCATCGAATTCGATTCCAGCGTCGGCCGCACCTGCACGCCGGCTTCCGCCAGGTGCTGGTCGATGATGCGCCGGTTCTGCATGTCCGGCGTCAGCAGACAGAGCGGCAGCTGGCTGATCTCGGCCCACGACACTTTGTCGCGGTCGGAATAGGGGTTCCCGACCGCCGTGATCAGCTGATAGCGCTCGTCATAGAGCGGCACGCTGGTCACGCGCCCGAGCGGCTCGTTGTCGAGATAGGTGATGCCGGCATCGACGTCGAAATTGCCGAGCAGCGACAAGACTTCGATCGATGTGCGCGACAGCACCGAGAAGGTGACGCCCGGATGCTTTTCGCGGAATGGCGTCGTCAGCCGCGCCACCATGGCGAGCGCCGTCGGGATCGCGGCGATGCGGATGCGCCCGGACAGCCCGTGGCGCGCCGCGCGCATCTCCTCGCGCATCGTGCGTGAGTCGCCGACGATGCGGCGCGCCCAGCCCAGCACCTGCTTGCCTTCCGGTGTCAGGCCCTGGAAGCGCGAACCGCGCAGCACCAGCATGACGCCCAACTGGCCCTCGAGTTGCTTGATGCCGGCCGATAAGGTCGGTTGGGTGACGCCGCACACCTCCGCGGCCCGGCCGAAATGCTCCTCCTTGGCCAATGCGATGAAGAATTCCAGCTTGTCGATCATGCCATCCGATCCGCAGCGTTCGGCCCAAGGTCGGGGAAATCGCCTCGCTTCGCAAGACACACGCGCAATCGGGTCTCGTCCACATTTTGAACCGGCTATCTGTTTTTCGCGCCGCGCATGGCGCTATGTGGGGTAGGGCGGAGCAAGGAGATGCTGAGCTGGTTTCGCAAGCTGTTGCCGCGCGAGGATCGCTTCTTCGATATGTTCGAGCGGCATTCGCGCACCGTGGTCGGCGGCGCCGAAGCCCTCGAGCAGTTTCTCCAGGGCAAGGACATCGACCGCTGGTGCCAAAAGTTGACTTTTTTCGCCACAAGGCTGGCCGGATGACGGGTTCCGGCTCCGCCTGAGAGTGGGCGCTATTTGCCCACCAGGTTCAGGATGTTGCCGTCGGGATCCTTGAACCAGGCCACCTTCATGCCCGAGCCGACATGGATGTCGCCTTCGAGCGACAGGCCGGGCATATCATAGTGCTCGAAGGTGACGCCCTTCGACCGCAGCGATTTGACGATCGGCTCGATCCGGTCGCCGACCGCCCAGGTTGCGGCCGTCGCCTTGTTGGTGCCGGCGAATTGCGAGTGATAGACATTGATGAGGGTGTCGCCGCTTTTGTAGACGATCAGTTCGCCATCCATGTCGTCCACTTGGCTGAGGCCCAGCGTGCCCTCGTAGAACGCCCTTGCCTTGGCGATGTCCTTCACCGCGAGATTGGCTGTCACATTGCTGTTTTCAAGCATGACCGTCTTCCTTCTCCGGTTGTCGTGATGGCGATGGAGATAGCGCGGGCGCGCCGTTTGGCTATGACCGGGCCCGAACCTGCGCCGCGGCCCTGGCCAAATCCGACACCATCCGTCGCTTTCCGGGGCACGCCGGGCGAGCCGTTGCGCCACGGCTTGGTTCTGCCGGGAAACTGCACTATCTGGAACGCCAAACGCCGAGGAAAGATCATGACCGTTACCAAGGAATCCGTCATCGAGCGCCTGAAGACGGTGAACGGACCGGACTTCACCGGCAACATCGTCGATCTCGGCATGGTCTCCGAGATTTTCATCGCCGATTCCAAGGTCTTCTTCTCGATCACCGTGCCCGCCGCCCGCGCCCAGGAACTGGAGCCGTTGCGTGCCGCGGCCGAGCGCGCGGTGAAGGCTATCCCCGGCGTCGCCAGCGCGGTCGTCGCGCTGACGGCGGAGAAGAAAGGCGGCGGCATGGAAGCGCCGGTGCCGACGCGCCCGTCTGCCCCGCGGCCCGCCGCTCCGCAGCCGGCGCCGCAGCGCCCCGCGCCGCACGCGCCCGCATCACAGAGCCATGGCAGGCGCGGCGTGCCCGGCATCGACGCCATCATCGCCGTCGCCTCCGGCAAGGGGGGCGTCGGCAAGTCGACCACCGCGGTCAACCTGGCGCTCGGCCTTGCCGCCAACGGGCTGAAGGTCGGCGTGCTCGACGCCGACATCTACGGCCCGTCCATGCCGAGGCTGCTCAACATCCACGGCCGACCGCAGACCGTCGACGGCAAGGTGCTGAAGCCGATGCAGAATTACGGTCTCAAGGTGATGTCGATGGGCTTCCTCGTCGATGAGGAGACGCCGATGATCTGGCGCGGCCCGATGGTGATGTCGGCGCTGACGCAAATGCTGCGCGAGGTCGAATGGGGTCCGCTCGATGTGCTGGTGGTCGACATGCCGCCCGGCACCGGCGATGCCCAGCTCACCATGGCCCAGCAGGTGCCGCTCGCCGGCGCGGTCATCGTCTCGACGCCGCAGGACTTGGCGCTGATCGACGCCCGCAAGGGCCTCAACATGTTCAAGAAGGTCGACGTGCCGCTGCTCGGCATCGTCGAGAACATGAGCTACTTCCTCGCTCCCGACACCGGCAAGCGCTACGACATTTTCGGCCATGGCGGCGCGCGCCGCGAGGCCGAGCGCCTGGGCGTCACCTTCCTCGGCGAGGTGCCGCTGGAAATGGGCATCCGCGAAAGCTCGGATGCCGGCACCCCGGTCGTCGCCTCCAAGCCGGAGGGCGCGGAGGCAAAGATCTACCGCGATATCGCCAGCAAGGTCTGGGAACGGGTCCAGGAAGAGCGCGGCGCCGCTGAAGCCGCCGTGCCAAGCATCGTGTTCGAATAACTCCCCTTTCCTTTGAAAGGGTCAGGCGCCGACCTTCTCGCCGAACGTCGAGAAGAACTGCCCTGCCAATTTCTTCGATGTCGATTCGATCAGCCGGCTGCCGAGTTGCGCGATCTTGCCGCCGACCTCGGCCTTGGCGGCGTATTTGAGCACTGTCGAGTCCGCCCCGTCGGCGGTCAGCGTCACGTCGGCGCCGCCCTTGGCGAAACCGGCAACGCCGCCCTTGCCTTCGCCCTGGATGGTGTAGGAATGCGGTGGCTTGAGGTTTTTCAGCGTGACTTCGCCGTTGAAGGTCGCCTTGATCGGGCCGATCTTGAGCACCACGGTCGCAGCCATGGCGGTGTCCGAATTCTTCTCGAGACTCTGGCAGCCGGGAATCGCCTCCTTCAGGATCTCCGGGTCGTTAAGGGCTTCCCATACTTTCGCGATGGGTGCGGCGATCCGCTCCTCGCCTTCGATCACCAAAGCCATCAAGACCTCCCGCATTGCTGATGCCGGTTGGTCGTAGCGCGCGGCCCGAAACAAGTCTATCGCACCAAAGTCCGGGTTCCGGCTGCGGCTGCCTCTTGCCTGCATGGACGCATTGTCCTATCGATTTGTCATACAAATACGGAGACCACCATGGCAGGCGCCCCCACCAAGAAGAAGAAATTTCGCTCGCAGGAGTGGTTCGACAATCCCGACAATCCGGGCATGACGGCGCTCTATCTCGAGCGCTACCTCAATTACGGCCTGACCCGCGCCGAGCTGATGTCGGGCAAGCCGCTGATCGGCATCGCGCAGACCGGTTCCGATCTTTCGCCCTGCAACCGGCATCACCTCGATCTCGCCAAGCGCGTGCGCGAGGGCATCGTCTCGATGGGCGGCATCCCATTCGAGTTCCCCTGCCATCCGATCCAGGAGACCGGCAAGCGCCCCACCGCCGCGCTCGACCGCAACCTTGCCTATCTCAGCTTGGTCGAAGTGCTCTACGGCTATCCGCTCGACGGCGTCGTGCTGACCATCGGCTGCGACAAGACGACGCCCGCCTTGCTGATGGCGGCGGCCACCGTCAACATTCCGGCGATCGCGCTGTCGGTCGGCCCGATGTTGAATGGCTGGCACAAGGGCAAGCGCACCGGTTCGGGCACCATCGTCTGGGAATCGCGCCAGCGGCTGTCGGCCGGCGAGATCGACTATGACGAGTTTATGGACATCGTCGCCTCCTCGGCGCCGTCGACCGGTTATTGCAACACCATGGGCACGGCGACCACGATGAATTCGCTGGCCGAGGCGCTCGGCATGCAATTGCCTGGCTCGGCCGCCATCCCGGCCCCGTATCGCGAGCGCGGCCAGATCTCCTATGAGACGGGCAAGCGCATCGTCGAGATGGTGCATGAGGATCTGAAGCCGTCCGACATCATGACCCGCGAGGCGTTCGAGAACGCCATCGTCGTCAACTCGGCCATCGGCGGCTCGACCAACGCGCCGATCCACCTCAACGCCATCGCACGCCATCTCGGCGTGCCGCTCGACAATGACGACTGGCAGCAGATCGGCCTCGATATCCCGCTGCTGGTCAACCTGCAGCCGACGGGCGAGTATCTCGGCGAGGACTATCACCATGCCGGCGGCGTGCCGGCAGTCGTCGCCGAACTGATGAAGGGCGGCCTGCTGCCGCATCCCGATGCCGTCACCGCCAACGGCAGGTCGATGGGCGACAATTGCCGGGATGCCGTCAACGAGAATCACGACGTCATCCGCAGCGCCGACAAGCCGCTCAAGGCCAATGCCGGCTTCATCAACCTTAAGGGCAACCTTTTCGATTCCGCCATCATGAAGACCAGCGGCATCTCGCCCGAATTCCGTGAACGCTATCTCTCCAACCCGAACGATCCGGAAGCCTTCGAGGGCAACGCCATGGTCTTCGACGGGCCGGAGGATTATCACGCCCGCATCGACGATCCGGCGCAGGGCATCGACGAGCACACGATCCTGTTCATGCGCGGCGCCGGTCCGGTCGGCTATCCCGGCGGCGCCGAGGTGGTCAACATGCAGCCGCCGGCCTACCTGATCAAGAAGGGCATCCACGCCCTTGCCTGCATCGGTGACGGCCGGCAGTCCGGCACGTCGGGTTCCCCGTCGATCCTCAACGCCTCGCCTGAAGCCGCGATCGGCGGCGGGCTGGCGCTGCTCAAGAGCGGCGACCGCGTCCGCATCGACCTGAGGAAGGGCACGGCCAATATCCTCGTCAGCGACGAGGAAATCGCCAAGCGGCGCGCCGCGCTGCAGGCCAATGGCGGCTATCACTATCCCCAGCACCAGACGCCATGGCAGGAGATCCAGCGCGGCATGGTCGACCAGTTCTCGGCCGGCATGGTGCTGAAACCGGCGGTGAAATACCAGGACGTCGCCCATACCAGAGGCGTGCCGCGCGACAATCACTAAGCCTATATATTCGGCCGATCAAAAGGGCGGCTTGCCGACGGCGGGCCGCCCTTTTCTGTTGCCCTTGTTTCATCTCCAAGGAACCCACAGATAAGCTCGACCTCGGCAGTTCAGGAAGGGACAGATCATCGTGGCGAAACGGCGCTCTTCCCTCGGCTTTCTCGGCATGTTCGGCCGCTCCGGCGATCTGCGCCAGCTCGACGACGCGTTGCGTGCGGCCGACCTGCATCCGGCGCTGGTACCAGAGGGCGTGAAACTCACCATCGTCAACCTGATGAACGACCGCTGGCCCGATGAGCCGCCGGCGGACGCCTATGCATCCGTGGCGCGGCTCTGCGGCTATTGCGTCGCCGGACGCCATGTGTTCGAGCAGGCCAACGGCCGTGAGCCGACATTGCAGGTCGAGCGCCGCATCGAGGCAGCGCTGGAGGCCGGCGACAGTTTCGATGCGCAGATCGTGCTGATGACGCTGCACGCCAAGCTGATCAACGCCGAGGTCGTCGCGCGCTACGGACTGAGTGTGGAATGAACCGCTGGATAGTATGCGTTGGTATTCAGGTCAGGCCGAGTCGAAAACGGTGTCTTCCGAGAACCGGAGCGGAGCGTACTTAAGGTACAAGAGCACCGGCCTACGCCGGCCGTAGCCTTAACTTCCGCGCCGCCGCCCATGAGTGCTTCGGCCGGCGAAGGCCGGAAGCGCAGGAAGGCATCGTTTGCAGGCCGGCCTCACCTGAATATTAGCCGCCCATCTTGTTGCGCGGCAACTTGATCATCTCGCCGAAGCGGGCGCGCAATTTGTCGTCCAGCAGGCGCGACACGTGGCGCGGGAAGCGCTCTGCAAGCACGCGCTTCTTCTCCGCGATCGCCCGCGACAGGATGTCGGGCCGGCCCTTTTCGTTCCATTCCTTGGGCGAGAAACGGTCGCCGACGGCGGGATAGAAATATTCCGTCTGCATCAGCTTTAGCGTCTGATCGTTGCCGAGATAGTGCCCAGGGCCCTTGAGGCAGACATCGGCGATGGTGTCGATCGACAGCGCGTCGTCGGTCACCTCGATGCCGCGCACGCAGCGCAGGCAATGTCCGAGCATGTCGTTGTCGATGATCAGGCTTTCGAGGCAGAAGCCGAGCAGCGAGGCATGCATGCCGGCCGATTCATAGACCAGGTTCAGGCCGGACAAGCCCGCCATGACATTGGTGATGCCCTTCTCGTAGCCCGCCTGGATGTCGGGCAGCTTCGAGTCCGACATGCCGGCGGCCGAGCCGCCGGGCAGGTCGTAATATTGCGCCATCTGGGCGCAGGCCGCGGTCAGCACTGCTTGCTCGGCCGAGCCGCCCGACATGGCGCCGGTCCTGAGATCGGAGACGAACGGCCAGGTGCCGAAGATCGCCGGATGTCCAGGCTTGACGGCATTGACATAAACCAGGCCCATCAGCACTTCCGCCACCGCTTGCACGACGGCGCCGGCAATAGCGGCAGGTGCCGTGGCGCCGGCCTGGCCGGCCGACAGAAGCAGGATCGGAATGCCGCCTTCGACGCAGGCCTCCAGCACCCCGCAGGCGTCCTCGGCGAACTTCATCGGCGGCACGACGAAGCAGTTCGAGTTCGACACGAAGGGGCGCGCCCGGAAATTCTCCTCCCCGCCGGCGATCGCATAAAGCATTTCCAGCGCCGGCTTGACGTTCTCGCGCACGGTGAACGAGGTGCCGACATGCTTGGACGTCCCCATCACGCAGGCATAGAGCGTGTTGAAATCCATATCGAGCGGGTCGGGAATGTCGCGCGGCACCATGGTGCGCTGGAAGAAGTGGATGTTGTCCAGCCCATCAACGAGACGGGCGGCGTCGTAGAGATCCTGCAGCAGCGATTCGCGATATTCGCGCTTCTCGACATCGACCAGATGCACCGCCGCGCCCGCCGTGCCGTAATGCACGCGCTTGCCCTGGATCAGCATGTCGTGCTTCGGATCCTGGCCATGGAGGGTGAAGTTGCGTGCGGCCTTTTTGATCGTGTCCAGCACCAAGGCGCGCGGCAGCCGAACGCGGCCGTCATCGCCATAGATGCCGCCGACCCGGGTCAGCGCCTCGATGCAGGACGGGATGGCATTGGCGAAGCCGACCGTTTCCAGGAGCGTCAGCACCGCTTCGTGGATGCGTTCGCGGTCGTTCTGGCTCAATGGGCCATAGCTGCCGCCTTCAAGCCCCGGCCGCACCGGACGGATGTCGTCGGCCAAGGGTGCCGCCCGCATCGCGCGGCGCGCTTCGCGCCCGCCGGACCGCCGCGAACGCTGGTCCGACGACGATTCCTGCTTCTCAAGAGCCACTGACATGGAAGCACTCCACCTTTGTCTTTATCTGCGAGGCGGGCGCGGCGGTTGGTCCACCATCGCCTGCCTCGTCCCCTTCTGGCTCCGACTATGCCGCCGGCATTGGCACAGCCTATGGGCCAAGCAATCCCGTCGAATATGCCAGAATGCTAAAGCGGCAAACATACGCCCAAACAAAAAGAGCCGGCGCAGCGCCGGCTCTTTTTTCAGGGAGGTCTGTGGCGATCAGGCGGCCGCGGGCCTGCGGCCGGCGGCGGTGGCAAGTTCGCGGATGCCCGGCTCGATATGCTGCAGCGAGATCGAGGAGATGCCCAAGCGCATGAAACGAGAGGGCTTTTCGCTTCGATCGAAGAACCGGTCGCCGGGTTCGATGATGACGCTGCGCGACGCGGCGGCTTCGGCCAGGCCGCGTGAATCGGTACCGCGCGGCCCTTCCAGCCACAGCGATGTGCCGCCCGCCGAGTCGGTCGAGCGCCACTCTGGCAGGAAAGCGGAAATCGCATGGACCAGGCGCTTGCGCCGTTCGTCGAAGGCGGTGGAAAGCCTGCGCACCAGCGCCTCGTGATGGCCGAGCGACAGGAACAGCGCAACGGCGCGCTGGTTATTCGCCGGCGGGTGCCTGAGCATGAAGCGGCGCAGCGCGCGAAGCTCGGCGATCAGTCCGGCCGAGGCGACGATGTAGCCAAGCCTGAGACCCGGAGCCAGCGTCTTCGACATCGAGCCGACATAGATCACGCGGCCGGAACGATCGAGGCTCTTCAGCGCCTGCTGCGGCGCCTCGTCGAGCAGCTGGCTGTCATAGCCGTCCTCGATAATGATCTGGTTGTTGCGGTTGGCGCGCGCCAGGAGATCCTGCCGCCGTTCGGCCGACAAGGGCACCATGGTCGGGCAGTGGTGACTCGGCGTGACGAAGACGAAGCCGGAATCGCTGGGGATCGCCGAGGTCACGATGCCCGACTGGTCGACAGGAACCGGCTGAATATCGGCGCCGGCCAGCCGGAAGATCGAGCGGGCGTCGGGATAGCCCGGGTCTTCCATGGCCACCTTCGAGCCCTTGGTCATCAGCAGCGTGGCGAGCATATAAAGCGCGTTCTGCGCGCCCAGCGTCACGATGATCTCGTCCGGATTGGCGAAGATGCCGCGCCGCGGCAGAAGCCTGGCCTGGATCTGTTCGATCAGCAGCGGATCGTCGCGATCCACCATGTCGGATGCCCAATTGCGGATCTCCAGCACCGCCAGCGCCATGCGGTTGCACTCGCGCCATTCGGCGGTCGGAAACAGCGCCGGATCGAACTGGCCGTAGACGAACGGATAGGAGGACTTGATCCAGTTGTCGTGCTTGGCCGGCGGCGGCATGTCGCTTGCGGCGATCTGCCGGCGTGCCTTCCAGTCGATCTCGTTCTGCTGGTCGGGCGCCTTCTGGTGCGGCTTGGCGGGGGTGGCCAACACGTCCGGATTGACGAAATGGCCGCGCCGTTCGCGCGCCACCAGAAAACCCTGGTCGACCAGCTGCTGGAAGGCGAGCACTACCGTGCCGCGGGCAACCCCGAGTTTTTCCGCGAGAATTCGGCACGACGGCAACGGCATCGAGGCGGCGATCTGTCGGTCGAGAATGGCCGCGACGATCGCCTGGCGGATCTGCGCCTGGAGGGTTTGGCCGGATTCAGCCGAAATCCGGAACAGGCCGGACCATATGGCCGTGTCATTGCGCTGTGGCATGGGAAATCTTCCTCGGACGGCCAGCTGTTTTCACTTGGCTGGACCAGTGGAGTGTATGGGTGGCATAAGGGGTTGCGCCAATCAATTTTTCTGATCGCTGGGATTTATGCCAGTGATCTATCAAGCGCGACGCGAAGCGTCGTCGCCGCGCAAGCGCGATGCGCAGCATCAAAGCGCGACGCGAAGCGTCGTCGCGGCACTGCCCAGGCGCGATGCGCAGCATCAAAGCGCGATGCGCAGCATCGTCGCGGCACTGCCCAGGCGCGATGCGCAGCATCGTCGCCCCCGCGATGCGCCCCACATTACCCAAGCAATGCGCAGCATCGTCGCCCACACCGCACGGCATCTTGCGGCGAAATCCCCGCACCTCACCATCCAACACCACCCTCATCAAAGCGTGAATGCGGTGCGGCAAAGCCACGCTTGAACGAAATGGAAATCGGCTCGATAGAATGACGCGCCGACACGCGCCGGAAACATCCGGCCTGTTAAAATGGTCTAAAAACCCGCCAGGAGCCCGCCAGTGGATCAGTCAGCCTTCGACAAGCAGGTCACCGCTCTGCGTGAGCAGCGCGCGGCGGCCAAGGGCACAATGCGCGAGGCCTTCGCCGCCGATCCCAAGCGCTTCGAGACATTCTCCGCCACCGATGGCGATCTTCTGCTCGACTGGTCGAAATGCGCGGTCGACGCAAACACGATGACGATGCTGGAGAAGCTCCCCGCCGCCGCCGATCTCGGGGGGCGCCGCGCCGCCATGTTCGACGGCAAGAAGATCAACATCACCGAGAACCGCGCCGTGCTGCACACCGCGCTGCGCAACCTGACAGGCAAGAGCGTGATCGTCGACGGCCAGGACACCAAGGCCGATGTGATCGCCGTGCTCGACGCCATGGGCGCCTTCGCCGACGCCGTCCGCTCCGGCAAGGCCGCCGGCGCCACCGGCAAGAAGATCACCGACATCGTCAATATCGGCATCGGCGGCTCGGACCTCGGCCCGGCGATGGTGACGCTGGCGCTCGCGCCTTACCATGACGGGCCGCGCGCGCATTACGTCTCCAATGTCGACGGCGCTCATATCCATGACACGCTGAAGGGCCTGTCTGCCGAGACAACTTTGTTCATCATCGCCTCCAAGACTTTCACCACGGTCGAGACGATGACCAATGCGCAGACGGCGCGCGACTGGGTTCAGAAGGCGCTTGGCAAGGAAGCGGTCGGCAAGCATTTCGCCGCCGTCTCGACCGCGCTCGATCTGGTGGCGAAGTTCGGTATCGAGCAGGACCGCGTCTTCGGCTTCTGGGACTGGGTCGGCGGCCGCTATTCGGTCTGGAGCGCCATCGGCCTGCCGGTGATGATTTCCGTCGGCCCGCGCAACTTCCGCGCCTTCCTCGACGGCGCGCATGAGATGGACGAGCATTTCCGCTCGGCGCCGATGCAAAAGAACCTGCCGGTGCTGTTGGGGCTGATCGGCTGGTGGCATCGCGTCGTCTGCAAATATCCGGCCCGCGCCGTGATTCCTTACGACCAGCGCCTGTCGCGCCTGCCGGCCTATCTGCAGCAGCTCGATATGGAATCGAACGGCAAGAGCGTCACACTGGACGGCACGGCAGTCGCCACGCCGACCGGCCCGCTGGTCTGGGGCGAGCCCGGCACCAACGGCCAGCATGCCTTCTTTCAGCTCCTGCATCAGGGCACCGACTTCATTCCCGTCGAGTTCCTCGCCGCCGCCGTCGGTCACGAGCCCGAATTGAAACACCAGCACGATCTCTTGCTCGCCAACTGCCTGGCGCAGTCGGAGGCCTTCATGAAGGGGCGCACGCTGGAAGAGGCGCGCGCGCAGATGCTGGCCAAGGGCATGAAGCCGGCCGACGTCGACCGCATCGCGCCGCACCGCGTCTTCTCGGGCGATCGCCCCTCGCTGACCATTCTCTACAGAAAGCTCGACCCGCGCACGCTCGGCCGGCTCATCGCGCTTTACGAGCACCGCGTCTTCGTCGAAGGCACGCTGTTCAACATCAATTCCTTCGACCAATGGGGCGTCGAGCTCGGCAAGGAACTGGCGACGGGCCTGCTGCCTGTCGTGGAAGGCAAGGAGACTGCCGCAAAACGCGACGCCTCGACTGCCGGGCTGGTGGGACATATCCACCAATTGCGCGGCGCGGAGTAAACCGGATTGGCGGATATCAAGGGAATATTGTTCGACAAGGACGGCACGCTTGTCGACTTCAACGCAACCTGGCTCGGCGTCGCCGACTTCATGGCGATGGATGCCGCCGAGGGCGATCGCTGGAAAGCCGATCGGTTGCTCGCCGCCGCCGGCTTCGACTTCGTCACAAAGCGCTTCAAGCCGGATTCGATCTTCGCCTCCGGCTCGAACATGGACGTCGTCGAGCTGTGGTTCCCGCGTCTGTCCGAGGAGGACCAGATGCACGCCGTTTCCCGCTTCAACGAGATCACTTCGGCGCAAGGTTCGGCCATGGCGGTCGCGCTGCCGGGCGTCGTCGACTCTTTGCGGGCCTTGCACAAACGATCCTATCGCATGGGCGTCGCCACCAACGATTCGACCAGCGGCGCCGAAAAGACGCTGGCCACGCTCGGCATCGCGCAGCTCTTCGATGCCGCCTTCGGCTACGACGCCGTTGCCAACTCCAAGCCGGCGCCCGACACGGTTGTCGCTTTCTGCGATCTGACCGGGTTGAAGCCGGGCGAGATCGCCATGGTCGGTGACAACCGCCACGATCTGGAAATGGCGCGCGCCGGCGGCTGCGGCCTGGCGGTGGGCGTCTTGTCTGGAACAGGCACTCGAGACTCGCTGGCGCCGATGGCAGACGTCGTTCTGGACTCGGTCGCCGACCTGCCGGATTTTCTGACTGCGCGGGTGAACGTGCCGGCGGGCTAACCGCGTTCGGCCACGAAAGCGAACACCGCGCTGGGCCTGGGTTCGCTGCCGCCGTTTCCGCCGACATCCGGCACGTGGTATTCGCCGAGCAGGCAAAGCCGAGGCCTGGGCAGCCAGGCGCGGCCGGGATCGCCGACCAGTACATCGATGCCGGAGGCGAGGCAGCGGTCGAGGAACGGCATCATCCGCTGCCCGACGTCCTGCGCGTAAAAGACATCGCCGGCGAGCACCAGGTCGACCGCCGGCGGCGGGCCCGCGGTAATGTCCGTGCCGACAATTTCGATGGCGACGCCATTGGCTTGCGCGTTGAGGCGGAGCGCCACGATGCCGTTGCGGTCGATCTCCGCTGCGATCACCGCGCTCGCTCCCGCTTTTGTCGCCGCGATGCCGACCAGCCCCGAGCCGGCGCCGAGGTCGAGCACGCGTTTGCCGGCTACGATCGACGGACGGTCGAGGATATAGCGTGCCAGCACGGTGCCGCCGGCCCAGGCATAGGCCCAGTAGGGCGGCTGTGGGTCAGGCCGGCTTCCGTCGCTCTCGTCTTCCGGTTCGAGCAGCCGCCGCAGTCCGCTGCCGGGATGCGCCTGATAGAGCCGGACCTCCGGCACTGACGGTACCGGCGCCAGCCGCATGTTCGCCTTGATGAAATCCGCCGGATCGAGCCGCTTGCCTCGCTCCCGTGCCTTTCCTGCGGAACAATCGCTCAAACCTGGTCCCGCAGCGCCCGCCGCAGGATCTTGCCGACCGGCGTCTTCGGCAGTTCGGTGCGGAATTCGATATGTCGCGGCCGCTTGTAGCCGGTCAGGTTCTCGCGGCAATAGGCCATCAACGTCTCGACGGTGAGCGCCGGATCCTTCTTGACCACGAACAATTTAGGCACCTCGCCGGAATGCTCGTCCGGCACGCCGATGGCCGCCACTTCGAGCACGCCGGGGTGATGCGCCACCACCTCTTCCAGTTCGTTGGGATAAACGTTGAAGCCGGAGACCAGGATCATGTCCTTCTTGCGGTCGACGATCTTGGTGTAGCCGCGCTCGTCCATGAAGCCCATGTCGCCGGACTTGAAGAAGCCGTCCTTGGTCATCGCCTTGGCGGTCTCGTCGGGCCGGTTCCAGTAGCCGGCCATCACCTGCGGGCCGCGGATGCAGATCTCGCCCACTTCGCCGAGCGGCACGTTGTTGCCGTCGTCGTCGCGGATGGCGATCTCGGTCGAAGGCAGCGGCAGCCCGATCGTGCCGGTGAAATCGGCCGAGCTGAACTTGTTGGCGGTCGCCACCGGCGAGGTTTCGGAGAGCCCGTAGCCTTCGCTCACCGGACAGCCGGTCAGCGCCTTCCAGCGTTCGGCGACGCCCCTCTGCACCGCCATGCCGCCGCCCAGCGTCAGGATCAGCGGCTTGAAGTCGAGCTTGCGGAACTCCTCATTATTGAGCAGCGCGTTGAACAGCGTGTTGAGGCCGGGAAAGATGTGCATCGGGTATTTCGCCAGTTCCTTGACGAAGCCCGGAATGTCGCGCGGGTTGGGGATCAGCACATTCTGCGCGCCCTGCTGCATGCCCATCAGCGCGTTCACCGTCAGCGCGAAGATATGATAGAGCGGCAGCGCGCAGATGAAGTTGAGATGCGCCGGCTTCGGCTTGACCGTATAGGCGTCCTCCACCCACAGCGAATTCTGCGCGACGTTCGAAAGCACGTTGCGATGCAGCAGCACAGCACCCTTCGAGACGCCGGTGGTGCCGCCGGTATATTGCAGGAAGGCGATGTCGTCGCCGGAGACCGTGGGCGGCTTGAAGGCGATGCTCGCGCCGGTCTTGAGCACGGCGTTGAATTTGACATGGCCGGGCAGCGACCATGCCGGAACCATCTTCTTCACCCGCCGCACCACGAGATTGACGATGGCGCCCTTGAATCCGCCCAGCATGTCGCCCATGGCGGCGACGATGACGTGCTTCACCGGCGTCCTGGCGATCACCGCCTGCAGCGTGCCGGCGAAGTTTTCGAGGATGACGATCGCCTGCGCGCCGGAATCCTTCAGCTGGTGTTCCAGTTCGCGCGGCGTGTAGAGCGGGTTGACGTTCACCACCGTGTAGCCGGCGCGCAGTATGCCCATCATCGCCACCGGATATTGCAGCACGTTCGGCATCATCAGCGCCACGCGCGCGCCCTTCTCCAGGCCTCTCGCCTGCAGATAGGCGCCGAACGCGGCCGACAGCCGTTCGACCTCGGCATAGGTGATAGACTTGCCCATGCATACGAAAGCCGGACGCCCGGCGAATTGCTTGCAGGCGCCGACAAGGAAGTCGCCGATGGACTTGTAGGGCAGGGCGCCGATCTCGGCCGGCATGTTCTTCGGATAGCTTTTCAGCCACGGCTTTTCCGGCAGGCCGACAGTGAGCTCGGTGATCGCCTTCGGCAGGTCCTTCGATACGGGCTTCGCGTTGCCCGTTGCTGGCGCCGTCTTCGCGGCGGGCGCGGCGGCGGGCGACTTCGCGGCCGCTTTTCCGGCTTTTGCCGCTGCGGGCTTGGCGGCGGCCGGCTTTGGGGCTGACTTTGCGGTCGTCTTCGCCTTCGGTGCGGCTGCGGCCTTGGCAGTCTTGGGCGCATCGCTTGCGGCGCCGCCCTTGGCCTTTGCGTTCACCGGGGCTGTCGTCTTGGCTGCTTTTGCCACCTGTCTCTCCCTGTCGCCTTCAATCTCGGCGTCCGCTTCCAGGGAAGCGTCCTCCACGCCGTCGCGGATTTTCCGGGAAATCCCGCCCACAGTCTATGTATTGCCTCTATTGGCGACGGTGCAAGCCTTGCCCCAGCGGCAGGGCGGGGAAAGATTTGCCGTCGAAATCCGATGATCCGGACACCTTCCGCAGCATGTCCGGCGGCGGGCAGATCTCCGCCAGTCGGGCCCTGTCGGCTCATTTTAACAGGTGAGCGATCAATAAAAAAATGCCGTCGTTAATAATGTCGTGAGCAGAAAAAACTACTCATTTTTTCTGCGATTTGAGCAAAAGCTAGATTCTTTTCCTGCTTCCCATGGGGTACGCAAACGAGGTGTTCCAAAGGCGAAGAAACGGTGCTTATATGCGCCCTTCGCGAGCCTGATAGAGGGGCTTGAGAGAACATCAGGGAGTGGTCAATGAAAAAGACAATGACTTTTGCAGCCGCGTTGCTGGCTGCAAGCGTCCTCAGCGGCATGGCCAGTGCTAAGACGCTCGTTTATTGCTCGGAAGCGTCGCCGGCCAATTTCGATCCGGGTACGACAACCGGCGGCAACGACTTCGACGCGTCTTCGCGCACCGTCTATTCCCGACTGGTCGAATTCAAACATGGTGGCACCGAGATCGAGCCTGGCCTGGCTGACAAGTGGGAAATTTCCGACGATGGCCTGGTCTATACTTTCCATCTGCATCCGGGTGTGAAGTTCCAGACCACCGACTATTTCAAGCCGACGCGCGACCTCAACGCCGACGACGTCGTCTTCTCCTTCGATCGCCAGTTCAACAAGGAGAATCCGTGGAACGGCGACAAGTATCTGCCGAACCTCACCTGGGACTATTACACCGGCATGGACATGCCGAAATATGTCGCCAAGTGGGAGAAGGTCGATGACCTCACCGTCAAGCTGACGCTGACCGAGCCGAACGCGCCGATGCTGGCCAATCTCGGCATGGATTTCGCCTCAATCGTGTCGAAGGAATATGCCGACCAACTCCAGAAGGACGGCAAGATGGCCGACTTCTCGACCAAGCCGGTCGGCACCGGTCCGTTCCAGTTCGTCGACTACCAGCTGGATTCGGTCATCCGCTATGCGGCCAACCCCGACTACTTCAAGGGCAAGGAAAAGATCGACGATCTCGTCTTCGCCATCACGCCTGACGCGACCGCCCGCATCCAGAAGGTGCTCGCCGGCGAATGCGACGTCGCGCCCTATCCGAACCCGGCCGACATCGCCACCATCAAGGCCAACAAGGACGTGACCCTGATGGATCAGGCCGGCCTGAACATCGGCTATATGAGCTACAACACCACCATCCCGCCGCTCGACAAGCCGGAAGTGCGCCATGCGCTCAATCAGGCGATCGACCGGGAAGCCCTGATCAAGTCGCTGTTCCAGGATGCCGGCGCGACGCCCGCCGAGAACCTCATCCCGCCGACCATGTGGTCGTGGGACAAGGACGTGAAGACCGACACCTACAATCCGGAAGCGGCCAAGAAGGTTCTGGCCGATGCCGGTCTGAAGGAAATCCAGCTCTGGGCTGCCGACCGCGTTCGTCCCTACAATCCGAACTTCCAGCGCGCGGCGGAGCTGATCCAGGCCGACTGGGCCAAGGTCGGCGTCAAGGCGAACATCGTCAACTACGAGTGGACGAAGTATCGCGAGGAAGGCAAGAAGAAGGACCGTCCCGGCGCCTTCCAGATCGGCTGGACCGGCGACAACGGCGATCCGGACAACTTCTTCGCCACCCTCTTCGCCTGCTCCGCCATCGGCGTCTCGAACTACTCCAGCTGGTGCGACAAGGACTTCGAGGACCTGATCCAGAAGGCCAAGAAGACCAGCGACCAGGCCGAGCGCACCAAGCTCTATGAGCAGGCGCAGGTGATCTTCGCCAAGCAAGCGCCCGCTTTCCTGCTGGCTCACAGCCAGGTTTACGCGGTCGTTCGCAATAATGTCACCGGCTTCAAGATGGACCCGCTCGGCATTCACCGTTTCGACGGCGTTGACAAGTCCGAGTAATATTGCGAACGGGGCGGCGCAACGTCCAGCGCCGCCCCGTTCCATTTGATGATGCTCCGATACCTTCTCAACAAAATCGCCCTCCTGATTCCGACCTTGGTCGGCATCACCATCTGTGCCTTCGCCTTTGTCCGGCTGCTGCCGGGCGATCCGATCCTCGCCATGGCCGGCGAGCATGGCGTCGCCCCCGCCCGCTACGAAGAGCTCAAGCAACAGTTCGGCTACAATCTGCCGATCTGGGAGCAGTATGCGCGCTATGTGGGTGAGGTCGCCACCGGCGATTTCGGCGTTTCCATCTCGTCCAAGCGGCCGGTCCTCGAGGAATTCAAGACGCTCTTCCCGGCGACGCTGGAACTGTCCTTCTTCGCCATGGTCTTCGCCATGGTGATCGGCATTCCCGCCGGCATTTTTGCCGCCGTCAAGCGCGGCTCATGGTTCGACCAGTCGCTGATGGGCACGGCCCTTGTCGGCTACTCCATGCCGATCTTCTGGTGGGGCCTGCTGCTCATCATCTTCTTCTCGGGCTATCTCGGCTGGACGCCGGTCTCGGGCCGCATCGGCCTGCAGTTCTTTTTCAAGCCGATCACCGGCTTCATGACCGTCGACAGCCTCCTCTATGGCAAGTGGGACGCATTCCGCTCCGCGCTTAGCCATCTCGTCCTGCCGGCGATCGTGCTCGGCACCATTCCGCTGGCGGTGATCGCGCGCCAGACGCGCTCGGCCATGCTGGAGGTGCTGGGCGAGGACTATGTCCGCACCGCGCGCGCCAAGGGCCTTTCGGCGGCGCGCGTCATCGGCGTACATGCCCTTCGCAACGCGCTTATCCCGGTCGTCACCACCATCGGCCTGCAGATCGGCACGCTGCTTGCGGGCGCCATCCTCACCGAGACCATCTTCGCCTGGCCGGGCATCGGCAAATGGATGGTCGATTCCATCTTCAAGCGCGACTATGTCGTCGTGCAGTCGGGCCTGCTTTTGATCGCGCTGATCGTCATGGCGGTGAACCTCATCGTCGATGTGCTCTATGCCGTCATCAACCCACGCATCAGGGCGGCATAAATGACCCAGACAGAAATCGCCCCGATGGCCGCCGGCAGCCCGGATCGGCTCACCGGCATCAAGACCTTCTGGCACTATTTCTCCGTCAACCGCGGCGCCGTCATCGGCCTGTTCGTCTTCCTCCTTTTGGTGCTCGCCGCGCTGTTCGCGCCGCTGCTCGCGCCCTATGCGCCCGACGTGCAGGACAAGACCGCGTTTCTGCGGCCTCCCGCCTGGCAGGCTGGCGGCTCGACACAATATCTGCTCGGCACCGACCCGGTCGGCCGCGACATCCTCTCGCGCCTGCTCTACGGCGCGCGCTTTTCGCTGCTGATAGGCGCGGTGGTGGTCACGCTGGCGCTCACCGGCGGCATCACGCTCGGCCTGCTGGCGGGCTATTTCCGCGGCTGGGTCGACGTCGCGATCATGCGCGTCATGGACCTGATCCTGGCCTTTCCGTCACTGCTCCTGGCGCTGGTGCTTGTCACCATCCTCGGCCCAGGCCTGTTCAACGCCATGCTGGCGATCGCATTGGTCCTGCAGCCGCATTTCGCCCGCCTGGTGCGTGCCGCCGTGATGGCCGAGAAGAGCCGCGAATATGTCGTGGCGGCGAAGGTCGCCGGCGCCGGCCATGTCAGGCTGATGCTTGCCACTATCCTGCCCAACTGCCTGGCGCCCTTGATCGTCCAGGGCACCCTGTCCTTCTCCAACGCTATCCTGGAAGCCGCCGCGCTCGGCTTCCTTGGCCTCGGCGCCCAGCCGCCGACACCGGAGTGGGGCACCATGCTCGCCACGGCGCGCGAATTCATCCTGCGCGCCTGGTGGGTGGTGACCTTCCCGGGTCTCGCCATCCTCATTACCGTGCTTGCCATCAACCTTGTCGGCGACGGCCTGCGCGATGCGCTCGATCCCAAGCTCAGGAGGTCGTGATGGCGCTGCTCGACATCCAGAATCTCGTCGTCGAATTCCAGACCGCGTCCGGTCCGTTCCGCGCCGTCGACGGCGTCTCGCTCCATGTCGACGAACGCGAGGTGCTCGCCATCGTCGGCGAATCCGGCTCCGGCAAGTCGGTGTCGATGCTGGCCGTGATGGGCCTGCTTCCATGGACGGCGACCGTCACCGCCGACCGTATGGCCTTCAACGGCCGCGATCTGTTGAAGATCGACCCGGCCGACCGCCGCAAGATCATCGGCAAGGACATTGCCATGATCTTCCAGGAGCCGGTCGCCAGCCTCAATCCCTGCTTCACCGTCGGCTTCCAGATCGAGGAAGTGCTGCGCTTCCACATGGGCATGGACAAGGCCCAGCGCCGGGCGCGCGCCATCGAGCTTTTCAAGCAGGTCGGCATTCCGGAACCGGAGGAGCGGCTGAATTCCTTCCCGCACCAGATGTCGGGCGGCCAGTGCCAGCGCGTCATGATCGCCATGGCGATCGCCTGCAATCCGAAGCTGTTGATCGCCGACGAGCCGACCACCGCGCTCGACGTCACCATCCAGAAGCAGATCCTCGACCTGCTGGTCTCGCTGCAGGCCAAATACGGCATGGGCCTGATCATGATCACCCACAATATGGGCGTGGTGGCCGAGACCGCCGACCGCGTTATCGTCCAGTACAAGGGCCGCAAGATGGAGGAGGCCGACGTGCTGTCGCTCTTTGAATCGCCGAAGAGCAACTATACGCGCGCGCTGCTCTCGGCGCTGCCGGAGAACGCCGTCGGCGACCGGCTGCCGACCGTCTCCGACATGCTGTTCGAGCCCGCACCTTCGGGAGCCGGCGCATGACCAAGGTCGTCGAAGGCAAGGACATCAAGCGCGACTACCATGTCGGCGGCGGCCTGTTCCGCGGCGCGCGCACCGTGCATGCGGTGAAGGGCGTGTCCTTCAGCGTCGAGAAGGGCAAGACGCTTGCCATCGTCGGCGAGAGCGGCTGCGGCAAGTCCACGCTTGCCCGCATCATCACGCTGATCGATCCGGCCACCTCCGGCGAGCTCTTCATCGACGGCAACAAGGTCGACATCGCCAGGGACGGGCTCACCAAGGAGATGCGCCGCAAGGTGCAGATCGTCTTCCAGAACCCCTATGGCTCGCTCAACCCGCGCCAGAAGATCGGCGACGTGCTCGGCGAGCCGCTCATGATCAATACCGACAGGCCGGCCGAAGAGCGCCGCGACCTCGCGATGAAGATGCTGAAGAAGGTCGGGCTGGGACCGGAGCACTACAACCGCTATCCGCACATGTTCTCGGGCGGCCAGCGCCAGCGCATCGCCATTGCCCGAGCGCTGATGTTGAACCCGAGCCTGCTGGTGCTGGACGAGCCGGTCTCGGCGCTCGACCTCTCGGTGCAGGCGCAGGTGCTCAACCTGCTTGCCGACCTGCAGGACGAATTCCAGCTGACCTATGTCTTCATCAGCCACGACCTCTCGGTGGTGCGCTATATCGCCGACGACGTGATGGTCATGTATTTCGGCGAAGCCGTCGAATACGGCTCGCGCGACGAGGTCTTCTCCGATCCCAAGCACGCCTACACCAAGACGCTCTTCGCCGCGACGCCGCGCGCCGACATCGCCAGCATCAAGGCGAGGCTTGCGAAGAAGGCTGCTTAAGCCCGGAATTCGTCATCCTAGGGCGGAGCGACGCGAAGCGTCGCGCAGACCCTAGGATCCATTCCGTTACCTCAGCCGAATGGTGCAGCGGAGCAGAATTCTGCACCGTTGCGACGCTCCTATGTCACGGAATGGATCCTCGGGTCTGCGCCGCGTCGCTTCGCTCCTTGCTTCGCCCGTGGATGACGAAGCGGAACTTGCTACGCACCCCCTAAGAAGGCTCGGTTGTTTCAAGACAGCTTCGCAATAATCGCCCGCAGCGCTTCCCCAAACCGGTGCACCTCTTCCACCGTGTTGTAATGCACCAGCGAGGCACGGATCGCGCCGCTGTCCATCGACAGGTTCAGCCGCTTCATCAGCCGCGGCGCATACATGTGGCCGTCGCGGATGCCGATCTGCATGGCGGCCATCTCCTCGACGATCCGCTGCGGCGACAGCTTGCCGATGTTGAAGCAGAAGGTCGGCACGCGCTCGGTGATGCGCGCCTCGTCGGCGACGCCGTAGATCGTGGCATTGCAGTCCTTCAGCACCTTCAGCATTGCGCGCGCCAGCATCAGCTCATAGTTGCGGATGGCGTTCATGCCGGCGACGATGTTGTCGCGGCGCGAGCGGTTGTTTTCGGGAAGGAAGTTGCGGCCGATCGATTCCAGGTAGCGCACCGCCGCGTCCATGCCGGAGACGTTCTCATAGATGAAGGTGCCGGCCTCGACCTTGTAGGGCGGCTCGTCGGGAATGAAGTCCTCGCGGAAGGTCGGCAGCCGCTTCAGCGTGTCGAAGCGGCCCCACAGGAAGCCCATATGCGGCGAGAAATTCTTGTAGCCGGAGCAGACGAGGTAGTCGCACTGCCAGGCCTGCACGTCGATCAGCCCATGCGGCCCGTAATGCACGCAGTCGAGGAACACTTCGGCGCCGGCGGCATGCGCGATCTTGGCCACCGCGGCGACGTCGACGATCGAGCCGATCGAATGCGCCGTCACCGTGCAGGCGACGAGGCGCGTGCGCTCCGACACCAGCGGCTTGAGGTCGTCGACATGCAGATTGCCGTCTTCGCGCATGCGCCACCATTTGAACTTGGCGCCGGCGGATTCCAGCGCCAGCCAGGTGGCGATGTTGGCGTCATGGTCCATGTCGGTGACGATGATCTCATCGCGCCCGCTATCTCCATCTTTGGCAAGCATCTGGCCGATGCCGAGGCTGACCAGGCGGATGAACGAGGTGGCGTTCATGCCGAAGCAGATTTCGGAGGGGCTGTAGGCATTGATCAGCAGTGCGACGCTTGTCCGTGCGTCGGCGACCGACTGGTCGACGGTGACGCTGCGCCCATAGCGGCCGCCGCGCTGCACATTGTGCGACACCAGATGGTTGGTTACCGCGTCGAGCACGCTTTGCGGGATTTGCGCGCCGGCGGCATTGTCCAGGAAGATGAAGTCGCCGGCCTGTTGAAGCGCCGGAAACATGCCGCGGATCTTCTCGACCGGAAACGCGGCGGCGTCGGTATTGTCGGACTTTTTCACGGGGGTACGCTCCTGCGGGGGACTTGGACGGTTGGCGGGTTCAGCGCGTCTTCTCGGTCTGGACGCGGCGCTCGAGCAGGCTGACGAGGCGCACCATCGGCCAGAGGAAGATGAGGTAGACAAGCGCCGCGCCGATCAGCGGCGAGGGGTTGGCATAGAGCGACTGCGCATTGGTCGCTTCCTTGAGCAGTTCCGGCAGCGCCACGGTCGAGGCAAGCGAGGTGTCCTTGAACATCGAGACGCAGTTGCTGGTCATCGGCGGGATGACCACGCGGATCGCTTGCGGCAGCACGACCTTGCGCAGGGTCAGCATGAACGGCAGGCCAAGCGCCTGCGCCGCCTCGAACTGGCCGCGCGGAATGCTTTCGATGCCGGAGCGGAACACCTCGGCCGAATAGGCCGACATGATGATGGCGAAAGCCGTCACGGCGGACGCCCAGGACGACAGGCGTATGCCGAGAAAGGGCAGCGCGTAGTAGATCAGGATCAAAACCACCAGCACCGGCAAAGCGCGAAAGATGTCGGTGTAGCCGACTGCGAGCAGCCGCAGCGGCTTCGGCGCATAGAGCCGCACGAGGCTGATCGCCAGCCCCGCCGCGATGCCGATGACGATGCTCATCACCCCAAGCAGCAGCGTGTTGAGGAAACCGCGCAGCAGCGCCGGCAGGCTGGATGCAATGACGTCGGGATTGAAGAAGGTGTCGATCAGCGACATGCGAGGGTTCCCGAACCGTTTTGCGTCCAGAGCAACTCGACGAAAAATGCGAAACGGCTTTTCGTCTGGAATTGCGTCAAATCAAGGAGACAGACGCCAGAGCCAGGCACCGACACCGATTTGCCGAGCCGGCTTCGGCGATGGCAGGGCTCATGCGTGAAAGAAACGGACGTGCCGGCATCTCGCGCCGGCACGTCCCTATTGCGTTCGTCGCCGCTCAGGCCTTGGGCAGCGGCATTTCCTTGACCGTGGAGGAGTCCGCCGGAGCATCGCTGTCGAACCACTTCTTGTGGATCGCGGCCAGCGTCCCGTCCTTCTTCATCGCCGTCAGCGCGTCGTTCAGCTTGCCGAGCAGCGGGTGGTCCTTGGTCATCATCAGGCCGTATTGCTCGCCGGTCTTGATGCGTTGCTTGACGACGAGGTCCTTCATTTTCTTGAAGGAGTATTGCATGCCGGGAATGTCGCTGACGGCGGCATCGACACGCCCGGCGCTGAGGTCGAGCAACAGGTTCTGCTGCGTGTCGTAGCCCTTCACGTCGCTGAAGCCGTCGGCCTGCTGATGGTCCTTGACCCAGGTTTCGCCAGTGGAACCGGAAAGCACGCCGACGACCTTGCCCTTGAGGTCCGCCTCAGTGCTGATCGGGCTGTCGGCCTTGGTGGCTATGCCCATGTCGGAGTCATAATAGGGCTGCGTGAAGGACTGCGACTTCAGCCGCTCCTGCGTGATGGTGATCGAGGAGATGGCGACGTCGATGCGCTTGGAGGTGGTGGCGGCGAACAGCGCCTGGAAACCGAGATCGGCAATGTCGGTGGTCATGCCGATGCGCTTGGCCGCCTCATTGACGATGTCGACCTCGAAACCTTCGAAGGTGCCGCTCTCGTTCTTGTATTCGAAAGGTGGATTGGTCGGGTAAGCGCCGACATTGAGCGCATCCGCGGCGTTAGCGGTAGCGGGGCCGGCGGCGATGCCGATGGCGGCGGCCATGAGAAGCAGGTTGCGACGAGTAAAGCTCATTTCTGTTCCCTCTGTTGTTGAACGGGCGGGTTCGACCCGCACGGCTTTTTGCCGCCCCGCTTCCGGCAGGGCGTCAATTCATTGCGGCGGTCATGCGTTGAAGCGCCGTTTCTATCTGGCTGCTGTCGCGGCACACGCACATGCGCAGGAACGCCGCTGCCGAATTTCCGAATAGGTGACCGGGCGCAAGCCCGACCCGCGCCGTCTCCAGAATGCGGGCGCAGGCGCGGCGCGCGTCGTTCTCGCCCTCCAGCGCGAAGAACGCATACATGCCGCCGCGCGGCTTGGTCGGCAGGATGGTGCCCGGGATTTGCGCCAGCCGGTCATAGGCGAGGTCGAGGCCTATCCTGATCCGCTGCCTGATTTCCTCGACCAGCGGCTCGCCCTGGCGGATGGCAGCGACGGCGCCGGCCTGGATCGGCGCGGCAGTGCCGCTGTTGACATATTGCGTCATGGCGCCGAGCTGGTCGGCAACGCCCGACGGATGGGTCAGCCAGCCGATGCGCCAGCCGGTCATCGCCCAGGCTTTCGAGAAACTGTTGACCGAAAGCACCCTGTCGCCGTCCTCGGCAATCTGCAGGATGGAAGGGGCGACGTCGCCCTCGAAATAGAGCCGGCCGTAGACCTCGTCGGAGATGATCCAGATGCCGGTGCGCCGGCTGAAGTCGAGCAGCGCCTGCATCTCCTCGCGCGTCGCGGTCCAGCCGGTCGGATTGGACGGCGTCGACAGGAAGATCGCGCGGGTGCGCGCGTCGCAGCTTGCAAACAATCGGTCGAGATCGAGCTGCCAGTCGCCCTTGAAGTCGAGCGAGAACGGGCGCGGCTCGCCGCCGATCAGATGGATGGCGTTGTGGATGTTGGGCCATTGCGGCGCGACATAAACGACATTGGTGCCGGCATCGACCAGCAGTTCCAGCGCCAGATAGAGCGCCTGCATGCCGCCCGGCGTCACCGTGGTCCGTGCGATCGGGATCGAGCGGCCGTGGATGCGCGTCTGGTACTCTGAAAGCGCCTCGTTCAGCGGGCCGTGTCCGCGCATGTCGGGAACGTAGAAGGTCAGGCCTTCGTCGAAGGCGGCCTTCGCCGCGTCGCGGATGAAGGCTGGCGTCACCATATCGCCTTCGCCGTACCAGAGCGCGATGACATCGCCGAGTTCCCGCGCGCGAACCGCGAGGTTGGCGATGTTTTCGGTGTGCAGATCGCGAATCTGGGCACGCACGCCATCGAAGGCATAGCGCGCGCTGGACGATGAATGGGGCAGTATGAACGACAAGGACCGAACCCCTCTTACCCGGACACTGCGATGGACCGGAAAAGCCCCTCCAGCCGGACAGTCGCGATCTTGATGCTATCCAAAGTACGGCGCTTTTCAAGGCGAAAGTTTTAAGCTTAAAGTTTGGTGCCCTCTTTCGCCTAGCCGGCTGCTTGCGCCAGTTCGGCGCGGGCGGCGGTGCCGTTGGCCGCGGCGCCGGCGCCGAGAAACATCGTGTCGCTGGCCAGCACGAAAAAGCTCGCGCCGCTGTCTGCCCATCGGGCGACACTCTGTGGGCTGGCGCAAAATATGCCGGCAGTCCTGCCATGTGCAATCGTCGCGCGAATGATTGTTCCGATCGCCTCGGAGAGCTTGTCCGCGCCTGCCGGGCCGACCGCGTCGATCGACACCGAAAGATCGCCAGGGCCGACGAAGACCACGTCGACGCCGTCGACCGCTGCGATCGCTTCGATGTTGGCCAGTCCCTCCGATGTCTCGACCTGGACCGCGACGATTGTTCGGTCGTTGGCGGAGGCAAGATATTCGGGAATGCGATAGCCATAGCCCGCGGCCCGGCCGGGACCGACACCGCGCTCGCCTTGCGGCGGATAGCGCGAGGCCTTCACCGCCATTGCGGCCTGCTCCGCCGTCGAGACGCGCGGCACGAGCACGCCTTGCGCGCCGCTGTCCAGCGCCGCCTGAATGGCTTCCGGCGCATGGCCGGGAACCCGGACCATAGCCGGCACGCGATGCACGTCGGCTGCTCGCACCATGGCCTCGATCATGTCGCGTGAGATCTGCGCGTGCTCCCAGTCGATGCAGAGGAAATCGAGGCCGGACAGTGCCATCACCTCGACGGCGACCGGATGGGGAATGGCGGCGAATGATCCGATGAGGTTCGTCTTGCCGATGCACTTCTGGCGGAACTCGCTCATGCCGTCCCCTTCTGAGTTGTCCAATGCATACCCGCAAATGACGGCGAGGCGAAGCTATTTCAGGCTTGAAATATTTTCACGCCGGCCTAGCGTGTGGCGTCCCGCCGCGAGTTTCCGAGATGATCAAAGCCCATCCCCTGCACGGCCCGAACAGACTGAAGCTCGGCGTCTTCTCGACCAATGCCGATGGCGGGCTTGCCATCACCGACGTGCCGGAACGCTGGACCGCAAGCTGGCGGGATAATCTGACGGCGGCGCAGATAGCCGACCGCGCCGGGCTCGAATTCATGCTGCCGATAGCGCGCTGGCGCGGTTTCGGCGGCCGCAACAAGGTCCGCGAATTCTCCTTCGAGACCTTTACCTGGGCGGCGGCGCTCGCGGCCGTTACCGAGCAGATCGGCCTGTTCATGACGGTGCATGTGCCGCTGGTGCATCCGCTCTACGCCGCCAAGGCGCTGGCGACGGTCGACCACATCAGCCAGGGCCGCGCCGGGCTCAACATCGTTTGCGGCTGGAACCCGAAGGAATTCGGCATGTTCGGCACGCCGCTGGTCGAGAAAGGCTATGATCAGGCGGCGGAATGGATCGAGATCCTCCAGCGGCTTTATGCATCGAGCGAGCCTCTCGACTATGAAGGCGCTTATTATCGGCTCAAGGAAGCGGTGAGCCGGCCGGCCAGTCTTCAGGTTCCGCGGCCGGTGACGATGAATGCCGCTTTCGGCGGCCCGGGCCGGGATTTCGCCGCCGCCAGATGCGACTATCTGTTCACGACCTTTTCCGAGATGAACGATGCCGGCAAGCATGTCGCCGACATCGGTGAGCGCGCCGACAAGGCGGGCCGCGATGTCGGCGTCTATACGGTAGCGCATGTCGTCTGCCGCCCGACGATGGAAGAGGCGCAGGCCTACTACACGCGCTACGCCGTCGCGATGGCCGATCACGAAGCCGTCGATGCCCATATGGCGGGCAAGAAGGAATTCTCCCAGTCGCATGACCCGCACGCCTATGACCGCTACCGGCAGCGCTTTGCCGGCGGCGCCGGCACTTATCCGTTGATCGGAACCCCTGAAAAGATTGCCGCCGATATGGTCGCCATTGCCGGGCATGGCTACCAGGGCATCGCGTTGTCCTTCGTCAATTACACCCAGGAACTGCCCTATTTCTGCGACCATGTTCTGCCGATTTTGAGACAGGCAGGACTGCGAGGATAAGGTCCGGTCGGTACCTGCTGGCGGGGGCTTTCGCAACTTCGTCATTCCAGGGCGGAGCAGGAGCGAAGCTCCGTCGCGGAGACCCTGGAATCCATTCCGTTACCTCGGACGCAGGGCGCAGCGGAGCAGAATTCTGCACCGATGCGGCGCGTCGAAGTCACGGAATGGATCCTCGGGTCTGCGCTGCGTCGCTATCGCTCCTTGCTCCGCCCGTGGATGACGAAGCGATGGGGCGCTTATTCCGGGATAACAGCCGTCGCCTGAATCTCAACCTTCGCACGGTCCTCGACCAGCGCCACCACTTGCATCGCCGCCATCGCCGGAAAATGCCGGCCGATCACGTCGCGATAGGCCTCGCCGATGCCTTTGAGGTTGCCGACATATTCCGCCTTGTCGGTAAAGTACCAGGTCATCGAGGTGATGTGTCGCGGCTCGCCGCCGGCTTCGGCGAGCACGGCAACGACATTGGCGAGCGTCTGGCGCACCTGGCCGACGAAGTCGTCGGTCTCGAACCGGCATTCGGCATTCCATCCGACCTGGCCGCCGATAAAGACAAGCCGGCCACGCGCGGCCACACCATTGGCGTAGCCGATCGGTTTGACCCAGCCTTCCGGCTGCAGGATGGTGTGCATGTCCAGTTCCCCCTGGTTCAAACTCGTTGTCACGCCCCGCCCATCACCTGCCTGGCGATGACCACCTTCTGCACGTCCGAGGCGCCCTCATAGATGCGCAGCGCCCGGATCTCGCGATAGAGGCTCTCGACGATATGGCCCTTGCGCACGCCGTCGCCGCCATGCAGCTGCACCGCCTTGTCGATCACCTCCTGCGCCTTGTCGGTGGCGAAGAGCTTCGCCATCGCCGCCTCCCGCGTCACCCGCGCGGCTCCCATGTCCTTGGTCCAGGCGGCGCGGTAGATGAGGAGCGCAGCGGCGTCGACATCGAGCGCCATGTCGGCGAGGTGACCCTGCACCATCTGCAGCTCCGCCATCGGCGCGCCGAACAGTTTTCGCTCGGCCGCGCGTTTGATGCTTTCGTCCAGCGCGCGCCGCGCAAAGCCGAGGGCGGCCGCGCCGACCGTCGAGCGGAAGACGTCGAGCACCGACATGGCGATCCGAAAACCGTCGCCGGGCTTGCCGATCAGGCCGGAAGCCGGAACGCGCACATTGTCGAAGGACAGCCGCGCCAGAGGGTGAGGGGCGATGACCTCGAGCCGCTCGGCGACGCTGAGCCCCGTCGTCTCCGCCGGCACGATGAAGGCTGAAATGCCTTTCGCGCCCGGCGCCTCGCCGGTGCGAGCGAAAACGACATAGAGGTCGGCGATGCCGCCATTGGAGATCCAGGTCTTTTCGCCGCAAAGCACATAGTCGCCGCCGTCGCGGTCGGCGGTCATTTCCATATTGGCGACATCCGACCCTGAGCGTGGTTCGGAGAGCGCAAAGGCGGAGATCGCTTGGCCGGCCCGCGTCTTGTCCAGCCAGCGCTGCTGGTCCGGCGTGCCGAACAGCGTGATCGCGCCGGTGCCCAGCCCCTGCATGGCGAAGGCGAAATCGGCGAGCCCATCGTGGCGGGCGAGCGTCTCGCGCGTGATGCAGAGCGTGCGCACATCGAGCGGCGCGGGTTTGGCCGGGTCGAGCGCCGTCGGCTTCAGCCATCCGTCGCGGCCAAGCATCGCCACGAGCGCGCGGCAGGCGGCATCGATATCGTGATGGTCGACGGGGAGATTCTTTGCGCACCAGGCGTCGAGCTGCTCGGCGAGTTGGCGGTGGCGATCTTCGAAAAAGGGCCACGAGAGGAAGGTGCGGTCAGGCATGCTTGCCTCCGCTATTCTCAAAAGTTTCCGCTCTACGGCGCCCCCCTCTGTCCTGCCGGACATCTCCCCCTCTGGGGGGGAGATTGGCAGTTTTGGTGCCCCGCTCAATCCTGTGGCGTTGGTGGTTGGCGAAAGCGGGGGCGACATCCGATCTCCCCCCTAGAGGGGGAGATGGCCGGCGGGCCAGAGGGGGGCGCTGTCCCGCCAGCGTTGCCAACAACACACCCATCCTCAACTCCCCTCGAACACCGGCTTTTCCTTCGCGGCGAACGCCTTGTAGGCCCGCTCGAAATCGCCGGTCTGCATGCAGATCGCCTGCGCCTGCGCTTCCGCTTCGATCGCTTGCTCGAGGCCCATCGACCATTCCTGGTTGAGCTGCGTCTTGGTGATGCCATGCGCGAAGGTAGGGCCGGAGACGATGCGCGCGGCCATGTCGAGCGCGTCGGCCTCCAGCGCCGCCGGTTCGACCAGCCGGTTATAGAAACCCCAGCGCTCACCCTCAGTGGCGCTCATGGTGCGGCCGGTGTAGAGCAATTCGGCGGCGCGGCCCTGGCCGATGATGCGCGGCAGGATCGCGCAGGCGCCCATGTCGCAGCCGGCGAGGCCGACGCGCGTAAACAGGAAGGCGGTCTTTGCCTCCGGCGTGGCGATGCGGATATCGGAAGCCATGGCGATGATCGCGCCGGCGCCGACCGCGACGCCGTCGACGGCCGCGATGATCGGCTTGCCGCAGTTGAGCATCGCCTTGACGAAATCGCCGGTCATGCGCGTGAAGGCGAGCAGCGCCTTCATGTCCATCTTGACCAGCGGCCCGATGATGTCGTGGACATCGCCGCCCGAGCAGAAATTGCCGCCATTGGGCAGGAACGCCACGGCGTCGACGTCCTCCGCAAAGACGAGCTCGCGAAACGTGTCGCGCAGCTCGGCATAGCTGTCGAAGGTCAGCGGGTTCTTGCGCTCCGGCCGGTCCAGCCGGATTCTTGCGACCCGGCCCTCGACCTGCCAGAGGAAATGCTTCGGCTTGAGCTTGGCCATGGCGCTCATTCGCGTCCCTCCCAATTGCTGCGGAACGATTTCAGCATGCCGGTCAGCTGCCGCGCCTCGTCCTCGCTGACATTGCCGAGAAGCTCGCCGACCCAATTCTCATGCGCGGCGGCGATCGCGGCGAAAGATTTCGAGCCTTCCTCGGTCAGCCGCACCATCGAGGTGCGGCGGTCGCCGTTGCGGCGCGCCCGCGTCACCAGCCCTTCGGAAACCAGCCGGTCGACGATGCCCGTCACATTGCCGTTCGACACCAGCAGGAAGCGCGACAGGTCGCTCATCAGCATGCCTTCCGGCGAGCGGTAGAGCGCCGCCATCACGTCGAAGCGCGGCAGCGTGGTGTCGAACTCCTTCTTCAGGCGCTCGCGCAGCTCCGCCTCGATGGTGCGCGAGGCGCGCAGCAGGCGTATCCACAGCCGCAGCCTGTCCTTGCCCGGTCCGGCGGAAGTCGGCCCCGCTACCATGTCTCGCCTCCCGAGATCGAAATGGCCTGCCCGGTGATCGACCGCGCGGCGTCGCTGCACAGCCAAAGCACCGCCGCCGCAACCTCTTCTGGCTGGATGAAACGCCCTTGCGGGTTCGTCGCCGCAAGGCTCGCGCGCGCCTCGTCGGTGGAACGTCCGGTCTTCTCGACGATGCGCTGGACGGACTCCTCGATCATCTCGGTTTCGACGAAGCCCGGACAGACGGCGTTGACGGTGACACCGGATTTGGCGGTCTCGGCAGCCAAGGCCCGCATCAGCCCGACAACGCCGTGCTTGGCCGCGACGTAAGGTGCGACATAGGCATAACCCTTGAGGCCCGCGGTCGAGGCAATGAAAATGATCCGGCCTGTCTTTCGCGCGAGCATTCCGGCGAGCGCCGGCCTCACGGTCAGGAAGGCGCCGGTGAGATTGACGTCGAGCGTGCGCTGCCAGTCGGCCAGCGCGGTCTTGTGCGCCGCCGCGCTGCTCGCCATGCCGGCATTGGCCACGACGATGTCGAAGGGTCCGCGCGCGGCTTCCGCCTTCTGGTACACGTCCGCCATGTCGGCCTCGTTCGTGACGTCGGCGGTGACGGCAAAGATGCGGTCGTTTTCCTTTGCAACCTCGGCCAGCGCCGCTTCGCGCCGCCCGCATATGGTGACGGCCACACCTTCTGCCGCCAGCGCTTGCGCAATGGCTTTGCCGACGCCGGAACCGCCGCCGGTGACCAGTGCGTGCTTGCCGGCAATTTCGCGCACGGCGCTCATACCTTCAGCCCCGCAGACGCTTCGCGCTCCGCCAGGCGGTAGATCTGGTCGCGTCCCGGCAGATAGGGATCGGGCCATTTGACGCCGCGGTCGCCGAGCGTCACCGCCGCGTGCAGCGTCCAGTAGGGATCGGCAAGATGCGGCCTTGCCAGCGCCACCAGGTCGGCGCGACCGGCCATCAGGATCGAGTTGGCGTGGTCCGGCTCATAGATGTTGCCGACCGCCATCGTCGCCATGCCGACCTCGTTGCGGATGCGGTCGGAGAACGGCGTCTGGAACATGCGGCCATAGACCGGCTTGGCGGCGATCGAGGTCTGGCCGGCCGATACGTCGCAAAGGTCGACTCCGGCTTCGTGCAGCATCTTCGCGATCTCGACCGCATCCGAAGGCGTAACGCCTTCGATGCCCACCCAGTCATTGGCCGAGATGCGCATCGAGATCGGCTTCTCGGCCGGCCACACTGCGCGCACCGCATGGAAGATTTCCAGCGGATAGCGCATGCGGTTTTCCAGCGAGCCGCCATAGTCGTCGGTGCGGCGGTTGGTCAGCGGCGTGATGAAGGCGGAGAGCAGGTAGCCATGCGCGGCATGGATCTCCAGCATGTCGAAGCCGCAGCGCTCGGCCATTTGCGCCGAGGCGACGAACTGATCGCGGACCAGATCCATGTCGGCGCGGTCCATCGCCTTCGGCACCTGGTTCTTCGGCGACCATGGCACGGCCGAAGGCGCCATCACCGGCCAGTTGCCGTCCGGCAGCGGCACGTCGGTTCCTTCCCAGCCCACCCGGGTCGAGCCTTTGGCGCCGGAATGGCCGATCTGGGCGCAGATCTTTGCTTCGGTCTCGGCATGGACGAAATCGACCAGCCGCTTCCAGGCGACCTCATGCTCCGGTCTGTAGAAACCTGGGCATCCGGGCGTGATGCGCCCTTCCGGGCTGACGCAAGTCATCTCGATGTAGAGCAGGCCGGCGCCGCCCTTGGCGCGCTCGGCATAATGCGAAAAATGCCAGTCGGTCGGGCAGCCGTCGACGGCCTTGTACTGCGCCATCGGCGAGACGACGATGCGGTTGCTGAGCGTCATGTCGCGCAGCTTGAATGGCGCGAACATCGGCGCGCGGCGTAAGCTGTTGCCGCCGGCGCCGGCCTTGCGCTGGAACCATTCCTCGGCGCCCGCCAGCCATTCGGCATCGCGCAGCCGAAGGTTCTCGTGGCTGATGCGCTGCGAGCGGGTGAGCAGCGAATAGTTGAATTGAACTGGATCTAAACCGAGATATCGTTCGACTTCTTCGAACCATTCCAGCGAATTGCGCGCCGCCGATTGCAGCTTCAGCACCTCGGTGCGCCGCGCATCTTCATATTTGCGGAAGGCCGCATCGAGGTCCGGCTCGGACTCGACATAGTCGGCGAGCGCCACCGCGCTCTCCAGCGCGAGCTTGGTGCCGGAGCCGATGGAGAAATGCGCTGAAGCCGCCGCATCCCCCATAAGCGCCAGGTTCTTGTACGACCAGCGCTCGCACAGCACCCGCGGGAAGTTGATCCAGGCGGACCCGCGAATGTGGTTGGCGTTGGTCATCAGCGGATGGCCGCCGAGATGCTTTGCAAAAATGCGTTCGCAGACCGCGATCGATTCCTGCTGCGTCATCTGGCCGAAGCCGAACGCAGCCCAGGTCTCTTCGCTGCATTCGACGATGAAGGTCGCGGTCTCGCTGTCGAACTGGTAGGCATGCGCCCACACCCAGCCATGCTCGGTCTTTTCGAAGATGAAGGTGAAGGCGTCGTCGAATTTCTGCGTGGTGCCCAGCCACACGAACTTGCATTTGCGGGTGTCGATGTCGGGCTTGAAGACGTCGGCGAAGGTGGCGCGGGATCTAGAATTCAACCCGTCGGCCGCGACTACCAGGTCATGCGTTTCCATAAAGGGTTTCGGGTCGGAAATATCGGTCTCAAACATCATCTTGATGCCGAGCTCGCGGGCGCGCCGCTGCAAGAGGATCAGGAGCCGCTTGCGGCCGATGCCGCAAAAGCCATGGCCGGAAGACACCGTGCGCACGCCGTCATGAATGACGGCGATGTCGTCCCAATAGGCGAAATGCTTCTTGATCCAGACGGCGCTGACAGGGTCGTTCCTAGTCAGGTTCTCCAGCGTCTCCGCCGACAAAACCACGCCCCATCCGAACGTGTCGTCGGCGCGGTTGCGCTCATAGACCGTCACCTCATGCGCGGCGTCGCGCAGCTTGAGCGAGATGGCAAAGTAGAGGCCGGCTGGTCCGCCGCCGAGAACCGCAACCTTCATGTCTTGCGATCTCCTCTAGAGCAATTCCGTGGAAAAATGCGTAGCGGTTTTCCGTCCGGAATTGCATGAAACGCTCTAAGGCATCGGGAATGCCGGCAAGCCGGCGACCCAATTATCAGTATCGCGCTGGCCGGCGATTATTTCAAGCTTAAAGTTTTATAATTGAATGATCGACGCCGGCCTGGCGTGGCGTCGGCCGCAGCCAGTCCGGATCGATTTCCGGGAGCGGAATGGCGGCGAGCAGGTCGCGCGTGTAGGTCTCCTTCGGGTTCTCGAACAGCGCGTCGGTGGCGCTGGCCTCGACGATTCTGCCTTCGCGCATGACGATGACCTGCTGGCAGAGCCGCCGGATCACCGATAGGTCATGGCTGATGAAGGCGACCGTCAGCCCCATCTCGGCGGCGAGCTTCTCCAGCAGCGTCAGGATCTGCGCCTGCGTCGAGACGTCGAGGCCGGAGACGATCTCGTCGGCCAGCACGAATTTCGGCGACAGCGCCAGCGCCCGTGCGATACCGACACGCTGCCGCTGGCCGCCTGACAATTCGTGGCGGTAGCGGCTGGCAAAACTCTGCGGCAGGCCGACGCGCTGCAGGGCTTCCGCGACGCGTTCCTTCAGCCTGTCGCCAAGGCCGTTCTGCCTCAAGGGTGCGGCGATGATGTTGAAGATCGTATGCCGCGGATTGAGCGATGACATTGGATCCTGGAAGATCATCTGCAGGTCGCGGCGCAGCGGTCGCAGCTCTGCTTCCGAAAGACGGCTGATGTCGCGCCCCTCGAAGCTGATCGAGCCGGCGCTCGGCTCGATCAGCCTGACCAGCGCGCGGCCGAGCGTCGACTTGCCGGAGCCGGATTCGCCGACGATCCCGGTGACAGATCCCTTCGGCAGGTCGAAGTCGAGCCCTTTCAGGATCTCGGCCAGCGGCGCGCGGCCGATCAGCGGCTTGCGCGTCATGTCGGGCAGCGCCACCTTCAGCCCGCGCACGGAAAACAGCGGCTCAGCCATGGCCGGGCCTCCAGGCCTGGTCGGCGGCGGCGATCTCGGCCGTGAGCCCGGCAAGCACGCTCTCGTCCACCGGCTTCAGCGAGGCGTATGGATCGGTGTAACGCGGCGTCGCCGTCATCAGCGCCCGCGTATAGGGGTGTTGCGGTGCCGCAAACAGCGCCTCGGTGTCGGCTTCCTCGACCACCTTGCCGGCATAGAGCACCGACACTTTCTGGCTGATCTTGGCGACGACGCCGAGGTCGTGGGTCACGAACAGGATCGCCGTGCCGTGGTCGCGCTGCAGCTGCGCGATCAGCCGCAGGATCTGCTTCTGCACCGTCACGTCCAGCGCCGTCGTCGGCTCGTCGGCGACGATCAGCCTGGGCTCCGCCGCGAAGGCGGCCGCGATCAGCACGCGCTGACGCATGCCGCCGGAGAGTTCATGCGGATAGCTCTTCAGCACGCGCTCGGGATCGCGGATCTGCACCTCGTCGAGCAACTGCCGTATGCGCTTATCGGCTCTCTCTGTGTTCCAGCCAAGGATGCGCACCAGCCGGTCGGTCATTTGCGGGCCGATGCGGCGCGACGGGTTGAGCGCGGTGAGCGGATCCTGCGGGATCAGCGCCGTGCGCGCGCCTATCAGGGTCCGCCGCGCCTTCGGATCGAGGCGGCCGAGGTCCTCGCCCTCGATCAGCATCTCGCCTTCGACGATGCGCACGCTTTTCGGCAGCACGCCGAGCACCGCCTTGCCGATCATCGTCTTGCCGGCGCCGCTCTCGCCGACCAGCGCGCGCACCTCGCCCGGCTGCACGGCAAGCGACACCGAGCGCAACACACGCTGGCCGTTGGCCAGCACGGCGCTCAAGCCGCGGATGTCGAGACAAGGTTCCCTATTGGCGCTCATCGCAGCACCGGATCAAAACGCGCTTTCAGCGCTTCGCCGAACTGGCTGAAGGAAAGCACGGTCAGGATCAGCGTGATCAGCGGGAACACCAGCACCCACCAGGCCTGGTGGATCGACAGCCGCCCTTCGGCGATGATGCTGCCCCAAGTCGGGTCGTCGGTCGAGATCGACAGATTGACGAAGGACAGGATCGCCTCGACGATCACGGCGATGCCCATTTCGAGCGACAGCAGCGCCACCACCGACGGCAGCACGTTGGGCAACACTTCGCGCAGCATGATGCCCATGCGGCCATAGCCGGCGATGCGCGCGCTCTCGACATAATCCATGCGTGCCTGGCTCATCGCCTCGGCCCGGATCACCCGGCAGAAGCGCGTCCAGTCGATGATCGCGATGGCGAGGATGACGGAGCTCAGGCCGGTGCCCAGCACCGCCACCAGCAGGATGGCGAACAGCACCGGCGGGAAGGCCATCCAGACATCGACGATGCGCGAGATGATGCGGTCGGGCCAGCCGCCGAAATAGCCGGCGATCAACCCTAGCGCGGAGCCGAGCAGGCAGGCGGACGTCGCCGCCGCGAAGGCGACGATGAAGGCGATGCGGCCGCCGAAGATCAGCCGCGACAACAGATCGCGTCCCAGGCTGTCGGTGCCTAGCCAATAGCCGGGCTCGGCGCCGTCAAGCCAGAAGGGCGGCAGGCGTTCCAGCATCAAATCCTGCGCCAGCGGGTCCTGCGGCGCGATCAATGGCGCGAAGATCGCCGCCACCAGCGCCAGCAGAAGCCAGCCGCCGGCCAGCCACAGCCTCGGAGCCAAACCGCCCCTGGCGACACTTGCCTCATCCATGGCGCAGCCTCGGGTTGAGCAGCGCATACATCATGTCGACGGCGAGGTTGATCAGCACGAAAAGCAGCGCGAAGACCAGCACGATGCCCTGGATCAGCGGCAGGTCGCGGTTGATGACGGCGTCGATCGCCATGTTGCCGAGGCCTTCATAGGAAAACAGCCGCTCGACGATGACGGTGCCGCCGATGAGGAAGGTGAACTGCACGCCGACCAGCGTCAGCGTCGGCAACGCCGCGTTCTTCAGCGCCTCGCGCAGGATCACCTGCGTCTCGGAAAACCCCTTCACGCGCGCCAGCACCACATAGTCGAGGTCGAGCACTTCCTTCAGCGACTGTTTGAGCAATTGAGCGATGATCGCCGCCAGCGGCAGCGCCAATGCCACGGCCGGCATCAGCATGTGTTTCAACAGGTCCCAGGTCAGGTCGAAACGAAGCCTTAGAATGCTCTCGACCAGATAGAACTGGGTGGCGAAGGGCAGATCGAGCTGCGGCGACACCCGGCCCGAAATGTCGAACACCGGCACCAGCACGCCGAACAGCAGGATCAGCACCAGGCCCCACAGGAAATCGGGAATGGAAAGCGTCGCGCCGCTGGCGACGTCGATGCCGGCCTCTATCGCCGTGCCGCGTGAGCGCGCGCCGAGGATCGCGGCGGTAGTGCCGATCGCGATCGCCATCAGCAGCGCGACCGTCGCAAGCTCCAGCGTCGCCGGCAGCCGGTTGAACACCAGCCCTAGCACGTCCTGGCGCAATGATATCGACGTGCCGAAATTCCCATGCAGCACGCCGCCGAGCCAGATGAAGAATTGCTGCACGATCGACTTATCCAGCCCATAGAGCGCGCGCAGCCGCGCAATGTCGTCATCGCTGGCGCCGGGCGGCAGCATCATGGCGATAGGGTCACCGGGCGCGACGCGGATGACGACGAAGACGACGATGGCGACGCCGAAAAGCGTCACCAGCATCGTCAGCAGACGAACGAGGAATCTTTGCAGCAGCATGCGAGCCTAATCACTCTGAACGGACTCCCCCTCATCCGGCCGCTTCGCGGCCACCTTCTCCCCGGTGGGGAGAAGAGGCTGGCTCAGCCGCCGGCGACCTCTTCTCCCCTCCGGGGAGAAGGTGGCCCGAAGGGCCGGATGAGGGGCCTGCCGGGCGAAGACCCGGCAGGCATAAGGCCGATAATCAGGCCGGGGTCATCAGCGCCGGCAGCAGAGCGCCGGACACGTGCTGCACGACATTGACCTTCTTCGAATGCACGATCGGCTGCGCATATTGGATCAGCGGCAGCACATAGGCCTGCTCGGCGATGTATTTGTCGACAGCCTTCCAGCCGGCGATGCGCTTGGCCTCGTCCTTCTCGCCCCATAGCGGGTTGATCATGTCGATCAGGTCCTGGCTGTCCCACACCGAATGCGGGCTCGGGCCATACATGGCAAAGCCGGTCGAGGTGGTCGGATCGCCGATCGAATTGCCCCAGTTGTAGAAAGCAGCCGGCGCCAGCTTGTCGGCGGCGCGCAGCTCGTAATGCTTGGCGATCTCGTAGACCTCGATATTGGCCTCGATGCCGACCTTGCGCCACATGCCGACGATCGCCTGGATCATCTCGTAGTCCTTGGGCTTGAAGCCCTTGGTCGTCTGGATGGTGAACTTGACCGGCTTCTTGGGCGAATAGCCGGAGGCGGCGAGCAGCTCCTTGGCCTTTTCCGGATTGTGCTCAACCTTGATCGATGGATCGAAGGCCGTGTATTCCGGTGTCTCCAGCGTCGCGATCGGCTGGCCGTAGCCGCGCAGCAGCCGCTTGACCAGAAGCTCCTTGTCGACTGCCATGACGGCCGCCTGGCGGACGTTCTTGTCCAGCATCGCCTCGATGTCGTTGAAGAAGATCATGCCGATGTCGGAAACGTTCTTGACCGAGCCGGCAAGTCCGTCCTTGGCGATCAGCCGGTCATATTCCTCATAGGGGATTTCGAGCGTCACCTGCGAGGAGCCGGATTCGATCTCGGCGACGCGGCTCGCCGCGTCGGTGACGAATTTGATCGTCACGTTCTCGAAAGCGGGCTTGGTGCCCCAATAATGCGGATTGGCCTTCAGCCGCAGGAACGCATTGCGCTCGAACTTGTCGACCATATAGGGACCGGTGCCGATCGGCGCCTTCTCGAAGCCTTCCGCGCCGACCCTCTCGTAATAGGCTTTGGGCAGGAAGTAGCCGGTCAGGAACGACATCCACTTGAAATAGACCGGGTCGAATTGCACGACGTCGCCGGTGATCTTGTTGCCGTCGATCTTGAAGTTGTTGACGTTCTTCCAGACGAACTGGATCGGATTGCCGGTCTTCTCCTCGCCGGCCCGCTGCAGCGACCACACCACGTCTTCGGCCGTGAAGGGCGAGCCGTCATGCCATTTCACGCCGTCGCGCACCGTCATCATCACCTTGGTGCGGTCGTCGTTCCAGCCCCATTCGGTGAGCAGCCCGGGCGTGAAGGAAAGGTCCGGCTTCTGCCCGATGATCTGGTCGAACACCGACTGATAGAGTCCCTGGATGGTCGGGTTGACGGCCGAGGGTCCGGTCGTCGGGTCCCATGAAGGCAGGTTGACGTTGTAGGCGATGGTGAGCTCGTCCGCCGCCTTTGCCGCCTTCGGCAGGCCGAGCGTGGCGGCGCCGATCGCTGCGGCGCTATATCCGAGAAGGTCGCGTCTGTTGATGGTCATGGTCGTTCCCCTTGTTGATTGTCTTTGTCTGCGCGGTTTTATTCTTCGATCGGTAGATCGGCTTCCGGACAACCGCGCTTTGCCCATCTTCGAACGTGCAGTCCCTGTAAGTCTAGTTCCCTCCCAGCTGTTGGGCGAGCATGAAGCCGGAGCCTGCGCCCGTGCCGGCACCGGGCCATGTCGCCGCGCCGGTGAGGTAGAGGTTCGAGACCGGCGTGTTCCAGCGCGCGAAGCCGCGCGCCGGGCGGAAGAGGAAATTCTGCGCCAGGTGATGGCTGCCGCAGATCTGGTCGCCGCCGACGAGGTTCGGGTTTTCGCGCTCGAGGTCGAGCGGCGAGAAGATCGCGCGGCCAAGGATCTTTTTGCGCAATCCCGGCGCATAGCTCTCTAGGATGTCGAGCACGCGCTCGGCATAGGCGTCCTTGACCGCGTCCCAGTGCGCGGGCGCAATCTTGCCGGCCGCATCGCCAAGGATCTCCGCCGGCAGCATGCGCACCTGCACCCACAGCACATGCTTGCCTGGCGGCGCGCGCGACGGATCGACGGCCGTCGGCTGGCCGACGACCAGCACCGGCTGCTCAGGCAGCAGGCCGGCGATCGCCTGCTGGTAGACGTGCGACATGGCGTCGAGCGACGGCGCCAGGTGCACATAGGCGAACTGGCGAAGCTCGGCGCCGGCGCTCCAGTCGGGCAGGTCGTCCAGCGCCAGATGGATCATCATCGTTCCCGGCGCGTGGCGGAATTTCCTCATCGCCGCGTCGAAGCCGGCATCGCCCGAACCATTGGGTAGTAGCTTGCCCGGCAGCGCGTTCGGAGCGACACCGGCAATGACGGCCTTGGTCGCGATATGGGTTTCGCCGGATACCAGCCGCACGCCGGTCGCCTCGCCGCCGGCCACCGTGATCTCGGCGACCTCCGCTCCAGTGACGATCCTGCCTCCGGCGGCGGTCACCATGCCGGCCAGCGCGCGGATGATCGTATCGGCGCCGCCTTTGCCGAGCACCATGCCGAAACTCTGGTTGGCCATCGATTCCAGATAAGGGAACACGGCGCCGCCGGCGATGTCGGGAGCGAAATCGAGATGCATGCCCCAGGCCGCGAGTGTCGTGCGCACATACGGCGTTTCGAAATTCTCCTCCAGCCACGCGCGCGGCGATGACAACAGCAATCGAGCCGTATCGAGCGCGCCGGCCAGGCCCTTTTTGCGCCAGATACTCCACGCGCTGCCGGCCAGCGCTCTTGCGCTCATCGGCGAGCCCAGTAGGCGGAACAGATGCTCGGCTTCACCCGGAAAGGCGCCGACCAGCCGGCGCCATGTGGCCGCGTCCGCGGCCGAGAAAGCGGCCAGTCGCGACGCCGTCTTTTCGAGATCACTGCTGACGCCGAACCATGTCCTGTCCGGGAAGGCGCTGGCGAAGCAATCGGCCACGGGCGCGAATTCCAGTCTGTGGCTTTTCAATTCATTTGCATATTTCCGGTGGAAGGCCGAGCCGGCGAAGAGGCTCAAATTCATCGCGCCGAAATCGTGCCGGAAGCCGGGAAGCGTGTATTCGGCGGTCCGTATCGCGCCGCCGATCGCCTCGCTGCGTTCGAAAACCGCTATTTTCCAGCCTTTGAGCGCCAGATGCGCGGCGCATGCCAGACTATTGTGGCCTGCCCCGACAAAGATGGCGTCGAACTCGCTCACGCCCCGCCCCAAAAATGCTTTATGCTTAAAGATAATTGCAGATGCATATGTTTTCGTCTAGTAGGTATATTAAGGGCCGCAACGAGCCTTGAAGGTCACGAACAAGAGGGAACAAAAGACCATGGACACGCAGAAACTCCTCGGCGAGGTCGCCGGCCAGCTGCTTTCGGGCGCCATCAAGGTGGTCGACCTGACCGCGCCGCTCGGGCCGAACACGCCGCTGATCAAGCTGCCGCCGGAACTCGCCGTCGACACGCCGAAGGTCGAGATCCACGAGATCTCCAAATACGACAAGAACGGCCCGTGGTGGGCCTGGAACTGGCTGAAGCTCGGCGAGCATTCGGGCACGCATTTCGACGCGCCGCAGCACTGGATCACCGGCAAGGACTATCCGGACGGCGCCACCGACACCATTCCGGCGCAGAACTTCATCGGCCCGGTCAATGTCATCGACTGCTCGAAAGAATCCGCCGCCGACCACGATTTCCTGCTCACCGTCGACCACATCAAGGCCTGGGAAGCCAGGCACGGCGCCATCAACCCCGGCGAGTGGGTGGTGATGCGCACCGACTGGTACAAGCGCAACGGCTCCGAGGCCGAGTTCCTCAACGCCAACGAGACCGGTCCGCACACGCCCGGCCCGACGGCCGAAGCGATCCAGTTCCTGATCGGCAAGGACATCAAGGGCTGGGGCTCGGAGACGATCGGCACCGATGCCGGCAAGGCCGGCGGCATGGAGCCGCCATTCCCGGCCCACACGCTGATGCACAAGGCCAACCGTTACGGGCTCGCCAGCCTCTGCAATCTCGACCAGCTGCCGCCGAAGGGCGCGATCCTGATCGCTGCGCCGCTCAAGATCGAGCACGGCACCGGCAGCCCGATTCGCGCCTTGGCGCTGGTGCCGGGCAAATAGGCGAGGCGACGGTCTTCGGGAGAAGATCATGCTTGCGGGTGATGGAGTGATGATGAGGCGGGGAGGGTGGCCTTGTAGCGCTAGCGCTCCACGGCGCCCCCCTCTGTCCTGCCGGACATCTCCCCCACAAGGGGGGAGATTGGCAGTTTCGGCGCCTAGCTCGATCCTGCGACGTGGACAATTGGCGAAAGCCGCGATGACGGCTGATCTCCCCCCTCGTGGGGGAGATGTCCGGCAGGACAGAGGGGGGCGCGAAGGAACGCGGCTTAGCCCAATTGGCTTCCCAACACCTGCGAGCCTCCAATGACCGCCCCCGATCACATCATCGTCGGCAGCGGTATCAATGCCCTGGTCTGCGCGGCGATGCTTGGTGCCAAGGGCGCGAGCGTGCTCGTGCTCGAGCGCAACGACCGCATCGGCGGCTGCATGCGCACCGAGGAGGCGACGGCCCCGGGCTTCGTCCATGACGTGATGGCCACGACCTTCGTGCTGTTCATCACCTCGCCGGCCTTTGCCGCGCTCGGCAAGGACCTCGCGCGGCATGGGCTGGAGTTCTGCCACACCAGCACGCCGACAGGCGTGCTCACGCCCGACGGCAGCCATGCTGTGCTCACCACCGACCGTGCCGCCAACATCGCGGCGCTGAACCGGATCGCCTCCGGCGATGGCGACCGCCACGGCACCGATGTAGGCGGCATCGAGCGCAATGCCGGGCTGCTGTTCGGCCTGCTCGGCGGCGCGCTCTGGTCCTATCCGACGACCAAGCTCATCGCCGGCGAGGCCTGGCGGCGCGGCCCGCGCAACCTTGCCGCCTTCATGGGCGAGGCGCTGGTGCCTGCGCGCGGCTGGCTGGAAACGACCTACACTTCCGACCTTATCCGCGCGCTCTGGGCGCCCTGGGTGTTGCATGCCGGGCTTGGGCCGGAAGACGCCTTCTCAGGTCAGATCGCCAAGGTCATCGCCTTCGCGCTGGAGGCGGCCGGCGCGCCGATCGTCAAGGGCGGCGCGAAAAACCTGCTCGCCGCCTTCGAGGCGCTGATCAGGGAACGCGGCGGCGAGATCCGCGTCAACGCCGACGTCGCCTCGATCGTCCAGACCGGCGGACGCGCCAGCGGCGTCCGGCTCGCCTCCGGCGAGATGCTGACAGCGGCGAAAAGCGTCATCTGCTCGGTCACGCCGACGCAGCTCTATAGCCGCCTGCTCGGCGACACGGCTCCAAAGCGCGACGTCGAAGCGACGCGCGTTTATCGCTACGGCAAAGGCAACTTCCAGATCCACTATGCGCTGGACAAGCCGCCGGCCTGGCGCGGCGAGGGCCTCGACAAGGTCGCGCTACTGCATCTGACGCCGGGTTTGGATGGCGTCTCGAAAGCCTGCAACGAGGCGGTGCGCGGCCTGCTGCCGGAGGTGCCGACCATCTGCGTCGGCCAGCCGCACGCGCTCGACCCGTCGCGTTGCCCTCAGGGCAAGGCAATCCTGTGGCTGCAACTGCCGGAGGCGCCGCGCCACCTCAAGGGCGATGCCGCCGGCAAGCTTGAAGCGCCGGTAGACGGCCGCTGGACCGACGCGCTGCGCGAAGCCTATGCTGATCGCGTCGAGGCGATCCTCGCCAACCACATCGACGGTTTCCGCGAGACGGTCATTGCCCGCCGCGCCTATTCGCCGGCCGATCTCGAAGCCATGAACGTCAACCTTGTCGGCGGCGATCCCTATGGCGGCTCGTCGACCATCGACCAGTCCTTCCTATGGCGGCCGTTCAAGGCCAGCCGCAACCACGAGACCGGCATCAAGGGTCTCTATCATATCGGCGCGTCCACGCATCCAGGCGCCGGCCTCGGCGGCGGCTCCGGTTTTCTGCTGGCGGGGAGGCTGTGATGGAACAGAAGCTCGCCGAAAAGCGCCAGCGCATCTCGACCCTCGGCCAGATCGGCCTGCAGCAATTCGCGCCCTATCTGATGAACCGCATCATGGGCCGCTACAACGCCACTTTGCGCGACGACTTCCGCAAGCAGGGCCTCACCATCCCGCAGGTGCGCACGCTCGCCGTGCTGTCGGTCGCCGACGGCGTCACCGTCAACGATCTCTCGGTCTACACGGTCATCGAGCAGTCGACCTTGAGCCGCACGCTCGATACGCTGGAAGGCCAGGGCCTGGTGCGGCGCGAGCAGGGCGTCACCGACAGCCGCATCCGCCATGTTTTCTTGACCGATGACGGGCGAGCGCTGTTCACCCGCGCCTGGCCCGCAATGCATGACGCTTTCGAAGCCATGTTCGACGGTATCGACGATGCCGAATACGCCGCGCTGATCGCGACGCTGCAAAAAATGCTGAAGAACATCCGCAAGCACGAGATCTAGATGCACGCGCCGCCCCATGGGAGGCGGCAACGGAAGGAGGCGGAGATGGCCGAACGGTCTTTTGCCAAGGAAGTCGAAAAGCTGAGGCTTGGCGCAGGCGAGGAATTCGCCGGCGAGGGCATCCTCGCGATCACCAAGGCGCTCTTGCAATGCGGCGTCGGCTATGTCGGCGGCTATCAGGGCGCGCCGATCAGCCATCTGATGGACGTGCTGGCCGACGCGCAGGATATTCTGGGCGAACTCGGCGTGCATTTCGAGGCGAGCGCTTCCGAAGCGACCGCCACCGCCATGCTCGCCGCCTCCGTGCATTATCCGATCCGCGGCGCCGCCACCTTCAAGTCGACGGTCGGCACCAACGTCGCTTCCGACGCGCTCGCCAATCTGGCGTCCGGCGGCGTCACCGGCGGCGCGCTGATCATCGTCGGCGAGGACTATGGCGAGGGCTCCTCGATCATGCAGGAGCGCAGCCATGCCTTCGCCATGAAGAGCCAGGTCTGGCTGCTCGACCCGCGCCCGAACCTGCCGTCGATCGTCAAGGCGGTCGAGGACGGCTTCGAGCTGTCGGAGGTGTCGAACACGCCGGTGATGCTGCAGGTGCGAATCCGCTGCTGCCATGTGCACGGCCACTTCATCGCCAAGGACAACAAGCGGCCGCCGATGTCGGTCGCGGATGCGCTGTCGGCGCCGCGCCGCGACACCGGCCGCATCGTGCTGCCGCCCGCCTCTTTCCTGCATGAGAAGGAAAAGGTCGCCAAGCGCTGGCCGGCGGCGGTCGATTTCATCAAGAACCGCAAGATCAACGAGATCTTCGGCTCGGATCACGGCTCGGTCGGCATCGTCATGCAGGGTGGCATGTATAATTCCGTCATCCGCGCGCTGCAGCGGCTCGGCCTTGCCGACACTTACGGCGAGACCGACGTGCCGCTTTATGTGCTCAACGCCGTCTACCCGCTGGTCGACGATGAGTTCCTCGCCTTCTGCGAGGGTAAGCAGGCGGTGCTGGTCGTCGAGGAGGGCCAGCCCAACTATATCGAGCAGGCCTTTGCCGCGATGCTGCACAAGGCCGGGCGCGGCACCAAGCTGGTCGGCAAGGAGCATCTGCCGATGGCCGGCGAATATACCGGGCAGGTGATGCTCGACGGCCTCGGCTCCTTTCTGCGGGCGCACGCGCCGCATCTACTGCCGGGCGAGGTGCGCGCGCCGAACAAGCTGGGCGAGGGCGTCGACACGGCCGATCTCATCAATGTCGTTCCCGGCCGTCCGCCGGGCTTCTGCATCGGCTGTCCCGAACGGCCGATCTTCGCGGCGACGAAGCTGGTCGAGCATGAGTTCGGCAAGCATCACATCGCCTCCGATATCGGCTGCCATCTGTTCTCGATCATGCCGCCATTCGAGCTCGGCGCCACCACCATGGGCTATGGGCTGGGACCGGCCTCGGCCTCCGCCTTCAACTCGCCCGACGCCAAACGCCGCTCGATCTCCTTCGTCGGCGATGGCGGCTTCTGGCACAACGGCCTGACCTCCTCGATCGGCAATGCGGTGTTCAACAAGAATGACGGCGTCATCGTCATCGTCGACAATTTCTACTCGGCTGCCACCGGCGGCCAGGACATCCTGTCCTCGCGCGCCAACAACCGCACCAAGTCGACCAAGCATCCGATCGATGAAGCGGTGAAGGGCATGGGCGTCAAATGGCTGCGCCATATCGACCGCACCTATGATGTCGGCAAGATGCAAGCCGCGTTGCGCGATGCGCTGACCACCGAGGAGAAGGGGCCGAAGGTCATCGTCGCCTCGTCGGAATGCATGCTCAACCGCCAGCGCCGCGAGAAGCCGCTGGTCGACAAGGCGATCAAGGGCGGCGAGCGCGTGGTCAAACCGAAATTCGGCGTAGACGAGGACATCTGCACCGGCGACCACGCCTGCATGCGGCTGTCCGGCTGCCCGTCATTGTCGGTGAAATCGCTCGACGATCCGCTGCGCGACGATCCGGTCGCCTCTATCGACCAGAATTGCGTCGGCTGCGGCAATTGCGGCGAGGTGGCGGACGCCGCCGTGCTTTGCCCGTCCTTCTACCGTGCCGATGTCGTGCATAACCCCGGCCGCTGGGACCGTTTCCTGGAAGGCGTGCGCCGCGCCGCGATCGGCCTGTTGCAGCGCCGCCGGGAGAGCCGCCGCCTGATGTTCGCCGATGCTTGATCCCAGCGCAGCGCTGCGCCCGAAGACGGGCGCCTCAAACGACGAGCGGGTGATAAAACTCGCCGTGCTTGCGGTCGGCGGCCAGGGCGGCGGCGTGCTCGCCGACTGGATCACCGACGTCGCCGAGCGCAACGGCTATATCGCCCAATCGACCTCCGTGGCCGGCGTCGCCCAGCGCACCGGCGCCACGATCTATTACATCGAGATGGCCCGCGACACCGGCCGGCTGCCGGTCTTCGCGCTGTCGCCGTCGCAGGGCGATGTCGACATATTGATCGCGGCCGAGCTGATGGAAGCCGGCCGTGCCATCATCCGCGGTTTCGTCACGCCCGAACGCACTACGCTGATCACCTCTTCGCACCGCATCGCCGCCGTCTCGGAAAAGATCGAGCCGGGCGACGGCCGCGCTTCGTCGGAAAAGGTCCACGCGACGGCGCAAGCGGCGGCCAGGCGCTTCATCGCCTTCGACATGGAAAAGATCGCCGCCGACAACGGCACCATGATCTCGGCCAGCTTGCTCGGCGCGCTGGCCGGCTCCGACGCGCTGCCCTTCACCCGCGAAAGCTATGAGCAGGCGATCGGCGCCGGCGGCCGTGGCGTCAAGCCAAGCCTCGCCGCCTTCGGCGCGGCTTACGATCGCGCGCGCGGGATCGCGGCAGCGCCGGCAAACGATACGACAGCAAAGCCTGCTGCTGCCGAACCGAAGTCGACGGCGAAGGTCAGCGGACCGGAAACCCTGCTCAAGGGCTGGCAGGAGCTTGTCGCTCGCGTCGTGCTGCTGCCGGAACCGCTGCGTGACATGGCCGAGCGCGGCCTGAAGAAGGTCGTCGATTACCAGGACATCGCCTATAGCGGCGAGTATCTGGACCGGCTGGACAAGGCGGTGGCGCAGGACAATGCGGAGCGCGGCTACGCGCTGTCGATCGCCGCGGCAAAGCATCTGGCCAACGCGATGTGCTATGACGACATGATCCGCGTCGCCGATCTGAAGACGCGCTCGACCCGCGACAGGCGGGTGCGCAAGGAGGTTGGCGTCAGGGAAGGCTCGGTCCTGCAGGTCACCGAATATTTCCATCCGCGCATCGAGGAATTCTGCGGCACGCTGCCGGCGGGGCTCGGCAGTTACATCGAGAACCGGCCCAAGCTCGCCGCTTTCCTCGACCGCCGCATCAATCGCGGCCGCCACATCCGCACCGACAGCTTCACCGGCTTCGCCATGCTGTGGTTCATCGGCGGCCTGCGCCGCTGGCGCCGCCGCCTGCTGCGCCATCGGATAGAGGTCGCGCATCTGGAGCGCTGGTACGACCTGGCGCTCGGCTATGTGCGGCAGGATTATGCGCTTGCCACCGAAATCCTGAACTGCCGCCGGCTGATCAAGGGCTACAGCGACACCCATGCCCGCGCCCGGTCGAAATTCGACCGCGTGCTCTCGGCGCTTCCCATGCTCGAGGGCCGCGAAGACGCCGCCGACTGGATCCGCCGCCTGCGCGAAGCAGCGCTGAAGGACGAGAAGGGCGACATGCTGGACGGCGCGCTTAAGACCGTGGCGACGCTTGGCGGATAGCCGGCTTAATAACCGTCGAGCGAGCCTATTCGCTCGCTTCCCGTCCAGAGACCTGTTCGACAAGGATCCTGAAGAAGACGTGCGGCAGGCTGTCCGAGACTGGAGGCGCGACGGGCTTGAGTGCGCCGGGCTCCCACCAAGCGGTGTGCTTGCTCAGCACCGCCCAAGCATGATCGCGCTGGACCTTGTGGCCGACCCGGTCCGGCAGTTCCTCATAGCGGCCTTCGACGATCACGCTTCGCCAGCCGCGCCCTTGCGTGTGCTCTTGAACCTGCGCGCACACCAGGGGGTTCTCCCGCATCCAGTCGATCTTCTTGCCCAGCAGGGAGAAGGCATAGAGGTGGCTGTCGGCATAGGCGTAGTTGAAGGGCACCAGATAGGGCTGCCCATCCTTCGCGCAGGCCAGATGTCCGGTGCGGTTGGCCATCAGCATTTTCGTGCATTCCAGGGCGGAGAGTGTGCGGATCATCATCGGCATGATCTCCCGTTTTCAGCCGGCCTTCGGCCTCGAGAATTTTTGTCGGTCGGTGCTTCCAACGCTAGCGCAGGACACGTCCTGGCGCGTTGATATGAATCAATTCGTTATGGGCAAAGGCTGAGGCCAACCATGCCCTGCAGAGCCGCACCGACCGAAACTGCGTGGCGAATTGGTCTAACGAAGATGTGATCCAAACCGCTCCGACGGAATTCGGCCCTGTCCTCCGTTTCACGGCGGTAGGGATAATTACGGAGACAACGCATGCTCGCAAAATACGTTCTGCCCATCGCCTTGGCCGTCGGCACCTTGATGCTTTCCGGCGCCGGCTCTGAGGCTATGCCGATGGCCAAGCCAGCTGCTTCGCCGCTGCCCATCGAAGCCGTCGGCTGGCGCTGCGGTCCCGGCTGGCACGTGAACCGTTGGGGCAGATGCGTGCCCAACGGCCGCCGGTTCATCCGGCCGGTGCGCCATTGGCATCCCGGCTTCTGGTATCACGGCCGCTGGCACCCCGGCTATTGGAGCTGATGATCGCCTTTTGGGACAGACGCCCGCTCCGGAAACGGAGCGGGCTTTTGTCGAGCTTCGCCATGCAGGGGTTCATTCGGTGGGCCTCCGCGCCAGCAATCGTGATTGGCCGAGCCCCTCAGCCTCGTCATCCACGGGCGGAGCAAGGAGCGAAGCGACGCAGCGCAGACCCGAGGATCCATTCCGTGACGTTGAGGCGTTGCCACGGTTCAGAATTCTGCTCCGCAGCACGCTACGATCAAAGTCACTCACACAGGATCCTCGGGTCTCCGCGTCCGCTTCGCTCCCGCTCCGCCCGTGGATGACGAACTGACTGGCGCCGCCAGCCTATCGCTGAACGCAAACCCCACGACTCAAGCCACCAGGTCCCGCATCGGCTTCACCGCCGCCGACTCCGGAAACACCTTGTCGCCAAGCACCGCCGGCGACAGTCCGAACTGATCGGCCAGCAGCCCCTTCAGCACCGCGCGCACATCGCTGGTCGGCGCGAGGTCGCGCTGTTCGTAGAGCTGCGCCGCCTTCAGCCCCGGCCAATCAGCGATGACGCGGCCGCCCTTGATCGCGCCGCCGGCGAGCAGCACCACGGTGCCGGTGCCGTGGTCGGTGCCGACAGTGCCGTTGATGCGGGCCGTGCGGCCGAACTCGGTGATGGCGACGACCGCGGTGTCGCGCCAACGCTCGCCAAGCCCCTTCTCGAGCTCCTCGAATGCCCCGTCGAGGCCGCCGAGCAGATTGGCGAGCCGCCCTGTGGCGCCGCCTTCGTTGACATGCGTGTCCCAGCCGTCGAAGGCGAGTGCTGCGATGCGCGGCCCATCATCGGCCGCCATCAGCCTCGCCGCGCCTTGCGCCGACTGCCGCATGCCGGCGGCATTGTCGAGGCCGCTCCTAGGCTTCATCGTCTTGCCGTCGAGTTGGTCGCTCAGCGCCATGCGATCGGCGTCGAGCCCTTTTTGAAGCACGGCCGCCAGCACCGGATCGCGATGGTTGTAGAGATCGAGCACACGCTCCGCCAGCGCATCGCCGGGCGTCGGCAGCGCCTGCGGCGCCCAACCGAGTACCGGGGCGCCACCGCGGATCACCAGCGGCGTCGACGGCCCGACCGCCAGCCCGCCGAGCCTCGCCACGCGCTCGCCCGCCGGCAGGCTGGCCAACGCTCGGTTGAGCCAGCCGGTGGTCGCGTTGCCGGGGCCCGGCAGGCCGCTTTCCAGCACGTCCTGGCCATCGAAATGCGAGCGCTCGCGGTAGCCGGTCGCGGCCGCGTGCACGACCGCCGCCCGGCCTGCCTTGAACAGGCGCGCGAACACCGGCATCGCCGGGTTGACGGCGAAGAAACCGTCAAGCGGCAATGCCGGGTTGGCGCCCGAGAGCGAAAGCGCGATATCGCCGTGCAGGCCGGCATAGTCCGGATCGCCCACCGGCCCGACGGTCGACAGCCCGTCCAGCGCGCCGCGCAGCACGATGACGATCAGGCGTGGGTCGCGCTTGTCGGCTGCGCGGGCAAAGCGCGGCAGATAGGCCCAGGCAAACAGCGCGCCGCCGGTCATCAGCACCGCGCGGCGGGACAGGCTGGGGGTTTCGCAAAGAAGGCTCATGGCCGCATCTCCATCATTGTTACCGCCGCTGGAATTACCGGCGCTGGAATTCCGGCGCCATCAACAGCAGCGCCAGGCCTTGCTGCCGGGACTCCGCGCGCGAAATCGCCTGGCGTGTCTCGGTCGAGACGGAGGTGCCGATCAGCGACGCCAGCATCTCCTCGGGATCGCCGATATCGTCCGCCTGCTTCGCCGCCTGCCAGGCAATGTCCAGCCGCGTCTTGAGGCCCTCGGCGGAAGCCCATGCGTCCGTCCGGTCGGAAAAGCCGTTCGGCCCCGGCGGTCGCCACAAGGGTTCGCCGAGCACGCTCAGCCAGCGAAGCGATCGTTGCGGTTCATTGCCGGCGGTGGCGCCCGCCGCCCGGCGCAACGCCACGACAAAGTCCAAGGGCGAGCGCAGCTTCGTGAGCGGCGTCGACCAGGCTTCGGGCATGTCGATCAGCGTCAACGCGATCGCTCGCAGGTCGCCGTCGGTCTTGGTGAAGACCGTGACCAGGCGGGCGACCGCCGCTTCGGGCGGATCGTCCGCGATGAAATGGCGAGCAAGCTTGGTGGCGATGTGCTGCGCGGTGGCCGGGTGACGGGCAATGTCGTTGAGCGCCGCCTCCGCCTGGCCCATGCCTCCGTCAGGATAGGTCTTGCCGAGCAGCACGGCCTGGCCCGGCTGATGCGCATTGGCGTTGAAGACGAAGCTTCCCGGCTCTCGCAGCCGCCCCTCCCGTCCGGCCATCGTCCAGCCGGTCAGCATGTTCGCGAAACTGGTGACGTCGGCCTGGGCATAGCCGCTGCCGACGCCCATCGTGTGCAATTCCAGGATCTCGCGGGCGAGGTTCTCGTTGAGGCCGCGTCCGCGTCGCTTGCCGGCGCGGGAATCAGGGCCGATGGACTGCCGGTTGTCGAGATAGAACAGCATGGCCGGATGGTGCTCGACCGCCAAAAGCATGTCGGCGAAGCGGCCGAGCACGAAGGGGCGGATCGCCTCGCGTTCGAAGGCGCCGGCGCATGCCCGCACGACCGGCGCCTTGGCGACGGAGACGCAGAAATGGTTCGACCAGAAGCCGACCAGGCGCTCCACGAAGCCGGGCGCCGTAGTGAGCGCCTTGTCGAACCGGGCCTGCGCCTCGTCGCGATAGATATCGGCCTCGACACGTGGCACCGCGGGTTTGGCTTGTGTCGCTGCCGGGCCGGCTGGATCATCCGCCGCCATCGGCTGCATGGCGGCCGCCGCCTTCTTATCCCGCGCCGCCTTGCGCTCCATGGCCGCCGCCATGCTGGCCTGGATCGCCGCGGTGCTGTCCAGCAGCCCGGCATTCCGCGGGTCGTCGGGGGAAATGAGCGCGATGTCCTGCTGCTTGAGCTCGGCCTCGAGGTAGCCGCGCGGATCGGCGGCGATCTTGCCAAACTCGGCGCCGGGTTTCGCGCCGAGGCCGAAGCGGTTGAGCGCCACTAGGGCGGGATCCGGCGAAACGGAATTTGCAAATGGTGCGGCCAACAAAGCCTCCGTTGAAGCCGGCGCAGATCGCGTCGGTTTCATGGATTATCGGGGATACTCACGATGCCGGCCGCAGCACCGGCATCGTGAAGGGTTGTTACCAGCGGCGCCAGTGGTGCCAGCGATGGTAGGGATGCCAGACCGGGCCGATATAGACGCGCGGTCCGCCCCAATAGTAATAGCCGGGATAGATCACGCGGCGATTGGGCACGCAGCGGCCCCAGTGGTTGGGATGCCAGCCCGGACCGCAGCCCCAGGCGACGTGCTCGACAAGCGCCGGTGAGGGCGCAACCGGTGCGATCGGCATCGCCGAGGCGGCGCTTGCGGCCGCCGTTCCGCCGATGGCGAGCGCGGCCGCGATCGAATATTTCGTCAGACTGTTCATGGGATACTCCCGAAAGTTTCGAGGTTGAAGAGAACCTGCCGCCAAGGCGGTCGCAGGCCTGTCCCTCTTTTCCTTGAACGGAGCGCGGTCGCCCTTTCCGTCGCTGCCTATGGCGATTTTTTTGCGGGTGGCTGCCTGCCGGCACGCCGAAGCAGGGCGTCGGCCAGCAGCCGGCGGTCTTCCGGCGAGCCCGATGCGGCGAACTCGATGATGCGTTGCTCGAGCCTGGTGCGCACAGTGACATCGGCATTGCGCGCACGCTCCAGGGCGGCGGCAAGCGCGTTGGTGTCGAGGATCGGCTGTTGCAGAAGGTTCGCCGCCTCGCGCCTTGCGGCCCGGCCGTCGAGGATAACATCGCGGGACTCGCGGCGAACCTCGCGCAACGCCTGGCGGAAGATCTTGCGGTCGGCGGCAGGCAGCCTGCCGCCGACCGATTCCAGCGAATAGCCCGGATTGGACCTGCCGATCAGCCAGCCGGCGCCGCCCGCGAGCGCGCCGATCAGAAAGACGTTGAGCACCAGGGAGGCCGCGACAAGACGGGGGTTCATAGATCCTCCTCGGTTTGGTCGGCATCGGGGCCGGCGTCGCCGAAAGACGTCGCATTGGCGTCCATCACATAATGATCGGGCTGGATGTCCGGGCTGACGACGGTCACCAGCGCCAGCCCCGCCACGGCACCGGCCAGCCCGGCGCCGGCAAGCCCGAAGCCCAGCCACCAGAACCGCCGGCGGCGCTCCTGCCTGATCTCGGTCGCGGCGCGGGCGACGATCATGCGATGCAGTGCCGGGCTGGGTATTTCGACGCGATGCCGGTCGAGGATGGCGTCGAGCCTGCCGGCGCGCGCCAGGATGGCTCGACCCTCCTTGGTGTCGGCAAACAGTATCGCGGCCGCCTGTTCGCCCGGCGGCCAGCGGTGCAAGGCGCTGCCATAGGCATCCGCCAGCGCAGCGAAGCGCCCGGCATCCATTGGCCCGTCTGCGGTCCTCTCAGCCATCTCGTTCCCCCTTCCGCCGTTCCGACATGGCCCCCCACGTCCTTGCTCGCAAAGCCGGCAATGCCTTTGCTGTCTCAGTCATCGCCATCGTCTCCAACGAGCATGGCCTGCAAAGCGCGACGGCCTCGCGCGAGCAGGCTTTCCAGCGCATCGACGCTGACCTGCATGGCGCCGGCGGCCTCGATGTTGGAAAGCTCCTGATAATACACCAGCACGATCGCCTCGCGCTGGCGCGGCGCGATGCGCTGCAGCGCTTGGTTGACCCTGCGCTCGTCGTCGCCCGGCAAGGCATCGGGAAGCGGCGTTTCATCGGCCACCTCCGGCAGCTCGTCCGTCGTCCATTCGCGCCGGCGCCGCAGCCGGTCGTAGCAGAGGTTGAGCGCGACGCGGTGGATCCAGGTGTCGAAGCGTGCGTGGCCCCGCCGCCAGCCCGAAGCGTGGCGCCAGATGCGCACGAAAGTCTCCTGGGCGACGTCCTCTGCTTCCGCCGGGTCGCCAAGCATCCTGGCGGCCAGGGCCAGAATGCGCGGCAGCTTGCGCGCCACCATCGCCTGCACCGCGGCGGGGTCGCCGGCGCCGATGCGGCGTACCAGTTCCTCGTCCGGATCGGCGCCCATCAATCGGGACGCTCGCGGCTGTCATTGTGCGGCATAGCCTCTTGGTCATTGCTCCTGATTGGGAGCGGTTTTATGGCCCGGCCTCTCGTCGGCGCCGAGCACGCCGTCGCTATTCTCGTCGAGCCTGGCGAAGCGCTTGGCGAGGAAGGCGTCGAGCTCGCCCCTGTCGACGAAGCCGTCCTTGCTGGTGTCCATGCGCGCGAAGGATTTGGCCGGATCGCCCTTGGCCTTGCGCTCGGTCTGGAAAGCGGTCCATTCGGCGAGGCTGACCTTGCCGTCATTGTCGTTGTCGGCCCGGATGAACGCCTTCTCCCGGCGCGCCTCGAACTTTTCTAGCGTCAGGCCGGATTTGGGTTGGTCAGACTTGGCGGCCGGAGCCGAGCTGCTCGGCGCCGTCTGGGCCGGCGCGGGGGCAGGCGTCCTTGTCTGGGCGACCGCGAACGCGGTCTGCAAGCCAAGGGCAACGACGAATATGGTGGGGCGGATCATGCTCTCGTCTCCGGTTGGGCGCGGCCATTGGCGGCCACGCTTCAACCGTTGAACGCGAGACAGAGCAAAATCCGTCGGTCCTTTTCGACCGGACAACAAACCTACCGGATCCGGCACAGCCGGACCGAAGCATTCCTAAGGGCAGGAGGGCGACGGCTATCTCGGCTGGTCGACGGCCACCAACTGGTCCTGCTTGAAACCAGCATGCTGCGGCGTCCAGACGTCGCCCTCGCGGTTGAACCAGTGGCACAGATACGTGCCGGACGCCGCCCCGTCGCTGACGGTCATTTCCGGGCCTCCGGATTTCAGCCTGACGACGTCTCCGGTCTTGAAACTATTGGGCATTTCGACCTCCCATGCTGACAAAGGGAGTTTCCCACCAACAACTGCTCCCGACAATGGCCGAGATGCGCCGATCACGTGGTGCAGGGGAGGCGTGAAAATGATGCCGCTTGTGGACACGCCGGGCAGCTCGGTAGGCGTGGCCGGATCATGTCGGTGCTTTGGGGCCGAAGCGAGCGGCCCGATCACTCCTTGGGTTCAATCGGTGTCGCGCTGTGGGTGCGGCGGCTGTGCCGATTGGCTGTCTTCTGCGGCCGGGCGGACGGTCATGGACCTTTCATCGGGCCACAATGCTTGTGCCTTCGTCACCGCTGCCAAAAGATTGTCTGCTTCAACGCTTCCGATTTCAGTTAGAAGCGGTCTGCTGCCCCCTGCTCTGAAATCGACGTGATAGACCGTCCAACTCCTCATTGCATTTCCGACAAATTACGCCTCGGCATGGGCACGCGGATGGAAGCCCGGCTCGCTTTTTGTGGTTAGGATTTTGAGGTCCGCAAGCCGGGCATGCACCGACCGATAGGGCGGGGGGCTTGGGGTTATCAGCCGGTGCGATCGCGAGACTGTCTGATTTGCCCGCCAGCCCACAATCGACCGAGGTCCATCCTGCCGAGCGCATTGGTCCGAAAGGACTAAAGATATAGCCCCTTATTCCGTTGGGGCAGGTTGCCCGCGCCGATGATCTTTGTCACCCGCCCATGGCCCATGGTTCACGGCAGACCGCTCACCGCCTGGCCTCCGCTAATTGTTTGGTTCTCGTGGAGAAATTTTGGTGCCGCTTGCGTGACTCGAACACGCGACCCCATCATTACGAATGATGTGCTCTACCAACTGAGCTAAAGCGGCCCGGGAAGCGCTGAGCTTCCAGAATGGGCTGGGTGATAGACTCAACCGCTCGCTAATTCAAGATGGGCAGCAGTGAATTCCGGCCCCGCCGGCGGCAATTCCGATCTACGGTTACCGCGCGACGGGCGCCGGCGCGGCCCAAGGCGGCGTGCGGGTAAGCGGTCCTTCGCATCCGGCTGGCCGGCGCGGCTGCAGCCGCGGTGACGAAAAATGTTGATTCTTCAACAAAAAATGCCGAAATGGCTTTGGCCGGCAAGGCAGCCGCTCGCCGTTGATCGATTGGTCGTCTGCGGCCGACGACCAGACAACCGGGAGCGAACGCGCAGAGGGAGCTCGCTTGGACCCCATCGAGAAAGCGATCCGCAATGCCTTCGAGAAAGGCAATGCCGAGGACCGGGCGTTCCGCGAGAAGGTCTATCGATCGGCCTTTGCCGCGCTCGACCGCGTCCTGCAGGCCAATCCGAACGTCACGGTGGAGGCCGCCATCGGTCGCCGCAAGGCAGTCCAGGCCAAGATCACCGAGATCGAATCAGAGTTCCTGCCGGCCGTGCCGGAGGTGACACTGCCGCCGGAAAACGTCGCGCCTGCCGGCAATGGCGCGCCGGATCCCCGCGTCGACGCACCGGCAATATCGGCCGCGCCGTCTGTCGACGCGCCGCTGCCGCCGTCGCAAACCGCGCCCTCGCCCTCGATCACCGTCGACGGCCCGATCCAGCCCGATGCGTCGGACCGGCCGCGTGCGCGTGTGCTGCCGCGCGTGCCCGACATCATGCCGGATGAGACAGCGCTTCCCGATGCGCCTTCGCTCGATGATTCGCCGGGTGCTCCCGTCGGCAACGGCGCGCAGGTCGCGCCCGACCGCGACGAGCGGCGCATCAGGGGCCGGCGCTTGCCGCTCACCGCGATCTTCGTCGTCGCGACATTGCTCGCCGCCGCCGGCATCGGCCTCTACTTCGCCAAGCAGACCGGTGTCTTCAAGACGGCGGCCGAGCTCAACACCGGCCCGCCGGAGCCGGCGCCGACGCTGGACGACGAGGACTCCTCGCAGCCGACCGAGCCAGGCTCGCCGCAGAAACCGGGTGAGGCCGACCAGTCGAAGAACTGGATCAACGTCTTCTCGCCCGCCGACCCGACCCATGTCAGCGCGCCGTCCGACGCCGCCGCCGAGGTGATGAAGGACGACACCGGCCAGTTCCTGCGCATCCGCTCGGGCGCGTCGGGTTCGGCCATTGCCTTCGATGTCGGCCAGGGCGTGCTGGAGAAGCTTGCCGGCAAGCATGCCATGTTCGACATCGTCGCCCGTTCGGAAGAAGGCAAGGAGACGCAGATCTCGATCGACTGCAATTTCGGCGATCTCGGCGATTGCGGCCGCAAGCGCTACGCGGTCGGCCACGAGCGCAACGAATATCTGTTCGACGTGCAGTTCCCGAACAAGCATCCGGGCGCCGCCGGCACCATCGCGGTCAATTCCGATTTCGACCAGAAGGGCAAGTCGGTGGATATTTACGAGATCCGCGTCTCGATTGCGCAGTGATCGCGTCGCTCTATCTACGCAGACGCGGCACCACCCGGTGCTTTGGGCCGACTGGGGTCTCTAGTGCCACTGCACAGGGATTTCGACCGGCGGCTCTGTTTGCGTTGGCAGGTGGGCATGCCTTGGAGATTGGCCGAAACGCCCATCGCGATCGTCATTCTAGGGCGAAGCAGGAGCGAAGCTCCGTCGCGGAGACCCTGGAATCCATGCCGTTACCTTCGCCAGGGCGTGCAACGGAGCAAAATTCTGCACCGCAGCAACGCATCGAAGTCACAGGATTCTATCGTCTGCGCCGCGTAGCTTCGCTCCTTGCTCCGCCATAGAATGACGACGTTGGGGCGGCTTCAACCAAATCTCCGGCGTTTGCGCTGATTTCACGGACATCTTGCACCAAGACAAAACGGCAATCGTTCAAAATGTCAGGGAACTAGCCGTCCAGCAATGCCTGCAGCGTCTCGATTCGGTCGGCTTCCGCCGCCGGCTTGTCCCAACGCAGCCGTGAGATGCGGGGAAAGCGCATCGCGACGCCCGATTTGTGGCGGGTCGAGCGGTTGAGGCCTTCGAACGCCACCTCCAGCACCAGGCCGTTCCTGCGGTCGGCGCGCACCGAGCGCACCGGCCCGAAACGCTCGATCGTGTTGTCGCGCACATATTTGTCGATTTCTCTCAGCTCCTCGTCGGTGAAGCCGAAATAGGCTTTGCCGACCGGCACCAGCTCTTCCGATCCCTCGGGCCCGGACCAGACGCCGAACGTATAGTCGGAATAGAAGCTGGAACGCTTGCCATGGCCGCGCTGCGCATACATCAGCACCGCGTCGATGGTGTGCGGGTCGCGCTTCCACTTGAACCACGGGCCTTTCGGCCGGCCTGCAAGATAGGGCGAATCCCAGCGCTTCAGCATCACCCCTTCGATGATCGGATGCGGCGGCGCCTGGCGCAGCCGCTCCAGCGTCTCCCAGTCGGAAAACGCGACCAGCGGCGAGAGATCGAAGCGGCTCGGGTCGAGAGTTTTGACGAAAGCCTCGAGCCGCTTGCGGCGCTCGGCGAAGGGCAGCGCGCGCAGGTCATCGCCGTCGATCTGCAGCGCGTCGTAGCAGCGCATGAAGGCCGGATATTGCTGCTGGATCTTTGGCGACACGCTCTTGCGGTTCAGCCGCTGCTGCAGGTCGGAAAAGGTTCCGGTCGCCTCGCGCGGATCCCCGACCAAAAGCTCGCCGTCGAGCGTCGCTTCGAAGTTCATCGCCGCGGCAAGGTCCGGGAAGGCGCCCGACACGTCGTCGCCGGTGCGCGAATAGAGCCGGCGCACACCGCCTTCGCACACCGCCTGCACGCGGATGCCGTCCCACTTCCATTCCGCCGCATAATCGGCCGGGTCGAGCTTTTCGAGGTCGCCGTCGTCGACGGCATTGGACAGCATCACCGGCCGGAACAGGGCGAGCGCGGCACTGGTCGGTTTCTCTGCCCGGCCCTCGAGCCAAGCGAACAGCTCGGTGTAAGGCGGCGCCAGCCCATGCCAGAGCTCCTCGATCTCGGCGACGTCGACTTGGCCGAGGTCGGCCAGCGCCTGCTTGGCAAGCCGCGCCGACACGCCGATGCGCAAGCCTCCGGTGACCAGCTTGATGATGGCGAAGCGCGCCGAGATGCTGGCGTCGTCGAGCAGCCGTGACAGAACCTTCGGCCCGTCGGAACGGCTCGCCGCCTGCAGTCTGCCGACCACCTCGGCAAGCGTCGGCGCATGATTGGGGATGTGCCCTTGTGGTTGCGGCCAGACCAGCGACACGGTCTCGGCGAGGTCGCCGACATAGTCGTAGGAATAGCCGAACAGCACCGGATCCATGCGCTCGACCACCAGCGCGCGCAGCATCGCCGGCTTCACCGCCGCGATCGAGAGATCGCCTGTGATGGCGGCGAGCGCCAGCCCGCGATCGGGATCCTCGACGCTGCGGAAATAGTCCGTCAGCAGCGTCAGCTTGCCGTTGCGCGACGGCGTCAGCACGAGACGGTCGAGAAGCTCGGCGAAGCGGTTCATGGGCGCCATGCCAATAGCGAAAGCCGGCGCGAGGCGCGCCCCTCTGGCCTGCCGGCCATCTCCCCCTCTAGGGGGGAGATCAGCAGTTGCGCGGCCGGCTCTTCCCCAGGAGCGTCGGAGATTGGCGAAAGTCGACTTGACGTCTGATCTCCCCCCTTGAGGGGGAGATGTCCGGCAGGACAGAGAGGGGGGCCGTAGAGCGCTGCCATGGCGATTAGCGAACGATGTTCCATCAATCGCCCTCGTCCTCATAGCCCACGAGATGCAGCGGCCGCGCTGCGATGCCCTCCAGCTCGCACCAGCGCACCAGCGCCTCCTCGCGACCATGCGTGACCCAGATTTCCTCCGCGCCGGTTTCCTTGATCGTGATGATCAGCTCGTCCCAATCGGCGTGGTCGGAGATGATCAGCGGCAGCTCGACGCCGCCTTGCTTGGCGCGCTGGCGGATGCGCATCCAGCCCGAGGCGAAGCAGGAGATCGGGTCGGGAAAACGCCGCGCCCAGCGGTCGGCGAAGGCCGACGGCGGGCCGACGACGATCGCGCCGGCGAAATCGGCCTTGCCGCGGCTTTCCACCGTCCCCGGCTCGAGCTTGCCGAGATCGATGCCTTGGCTCTGATAATATTCGCTGAGCTTCGCCAGCGCGCCATGGATATAGATCGGCCTGTCGTAGCCGGCGTCGCGCAACAGCCGCATCACGCGCTGCGCCTTGCCGAGCGCATAGGCGCCGATCAGATGCGAGCGTTCGGGAAATTGCGCCGCCGATTTGAGTACGCGCGCGATCTCGTCCTGGTCCGGCGGATGGCGAAACACCGGCAGGCCGAAGGTCGCCTCGGTGATGAAGACATCGCATCGGATAGGCTCGAACGGCAGGCAGGTGGCGTCCTTCTGCCGCTTGTAGTCGCCGGAGGCGACGATGCGCTTGCCCCCATGCTCGACGCAGATCTGCGCCGAGCCCAGCACATGCCCCGCCGGATGGAAGGTGACGGCGACGCCGTTGATGTCGATTGTCTGGCCGAAAGCAGCCGCCTGCGTGGTTCCGGCGAAATCCTCGCCATAACGCAGCCCCATGATGTCGAGCGTCTCTTGCGTGGCCAGCACCGAGCGGTGGCCGGAGCGCGCATGGTCGGAATGGCCATGCGTGATCAGCGCCCGCCCGACGGGCCGCACCGGATCGATGAAGAAATCGCCGGGCGGGCAGTAGAGGCCCTCCGGCCGGGGCTTGAGCAGGTCGCTGGCGCGCATGGCTTTGAACATAGTGGCTAAATTTGCCTCGGGAAGCCTGTTGCAAGAGACTGCTGACTCGTCCTACAGCCCCTTGCCGGCTCCGCCTCGCCGGTGGGATTCTTCAAAAGATGAAACCGTTCCAGGCCTCGTCGGGCGATTTGAACGCCGACCGTCGCGCCGATTTCGCCGAGATGCTGCTCGCCTCGGGCGAGCCGGCGCAGGCGGCCGAGCTTCTGCTTGGCGCGCTGGAGCTGGCGCCGCAATGGGCGGCCGGCTGGTTTCGCCTCGGCGAGATGCAGGAAGCTGCCGGCCTGCTCGACCAAGCCGCGCGAGCCTGGGTGATGGCGCTGAAGCTGGAGCCCGCGGATCGCCTTGGCGCGGCGCTCAAGCTCGAGCTTATCGGCAAGGCGCCGGCCGCCGCGGCGCCACCCAGCGCCTTTGTCGAGACGTTGTTCGATCACTATGCCGACAGTTTCGAGGACTCGCTTGTCGGCAAGCTCGGCTACGGGCTGCCGGATTTTCTCGGGCGCGCCATCGGCAAGGCAAGGCCCGGCCGGTTTGGGCTGGCCCTCGACCTCGGCTGCGGCACCGGCCTGATGGGCGAGAGGCTGCGCCCTTTCGCCGACCGGCTGGAGGGCTACGACATCTCGGCCGGCATGCTGAACAAGGCGAAGGCCAAGGGTATCTACGACCGGCTCGCCAAGGTCGACCTCCAGCATTTCTCTTGCACAGGCGCCAAGGCCGACCTCGTGGTCGCGGCCGACGTGTTCATCTATCTGGGCGCGCTCGAACGCATCGTTGGCGCGGTTGCGAACATGCTTGCCGATGGCGGCCTGTTCGCCTTTTCGCTCGAGACGCTTGCCGGTGGCGGCGATTTCGCCCTTTTGCCGTCGCGGCGCTATGCCCATTCCGAGGCCTATGCGTGGCGCGTGCTTCGCGCCAACGGGCTTGCGGTCCTGTCGCTGGAAAGCGTGGTTATCCGGCACGACCGGCGGGATCCCGTCGAAGGCCTGGCCATCGTGGCTGGGTTTCTCGCTGCAGCCGCCGAGGTGGGAAATCCGGCAACGGCATGAGGTCGACCTTGCTGCGAAAAAGCCTGAATGGCATGGTCCGGGTTGCGCGGGGCGGATACCGAGTCTTTTGTTTTGCGCAATTCCGGACGGAAAACCACGACGCACTTTTCCTGGAATTGCCCTAGGGAGATATCCATGCGCTGGACCATGGTTGCGTTGGCGTCTTGCCTGACGGTCGCCGGCTGTGTCGGCGGCACGTCGATGGCCGAGCGTCAGGACGAGGATGTCCAATCCTCATTGCAATATGACGATGTGCCTTGCGATCAGTTGCTGGCGCAGCGCAATCAACTGGCGCGGCAGAACAATCTGCCCGTCACGGCCAAGCCGGGCTTCTCCAATCCGGCGATGGGCTTCGGCCCGTTCATGCCGGATGTGCGCTCCAAGGCGCAGCGCGCCAGCAACAAGGCGAGCGGCGAGATCGACGCCATGAACCGCTCGATCGAACGTCGCGACTGCGGCAAGCCGAAGAAGAAGGAGACGCTCGGGCTGCCCGGCTCGAAGCCTTCCTGAGTATCCAATATTCTGTTTAACGCTCGGCTGGACCGACGAGCGTTTGATCGCGCTTGAGAGACCGCCCGATGAACCTCTCAGACCTCGGCGACCGCATCTGCATCCTGGGCCCGTCCAACAGCGGCAAGTCCACCCTTGCCGACGCTATAGCGCGCAAGCGCGGCCTGGAAGCCGTTCACCTCGATCAGCTCTTTCATCTGCCCAATACGGATTGGGAGCAGCGTCCGAGGGCCGAATTCATTGCCTTGCATGATGCCGCGATAGCCGGCGAGGGCTGGGTGATGGACGGGAACTATTCGGTTTGCATGCCGCAGCGCCTTCGGCGTGCGACAGGCTTGATTCTGCTGGATATCTCCACGGCCGCGAGTCTTCTGCGCTATTTCAGGCGAACACTGTTCGAAAAGGACAGGCTCGGCGCTCTGGAAGGCGGGCGCGACAGCATCAAATGGGACATGATCCACCACATCGCGGTCACCACGCCGCGAAACCGCAGGAAATACCGGGCGATGTTCGACGCGCTCGATCTGCCGAAGCTGCAGCTGTCTTCGCTGCGGGCGATCAAGCAGCGCTTCCGCGACTGGGGTTTGTCTATTGACTAATACCCGGCCTTGCGGTCGACGAGGTTCTCGAGCCTCTCGCCGCGCTCGAAGGCGGCCATCTGGCGAAGCATGATCGGCACCAGATGCGCCGGGTCCGACGTCGCCGCCGCATGCGGCGTGACGAACACTTTCGGATGGCTCCATAATGGACTGGTCTTCGGCAGCGGTTCGACCTCGAATACATCGAGGCTCGCTTCCTTCAGCGTGCCGTCGTCCAGCGCGCGCAAAATGTCGGCGTCCTTCTGCAGCCGTCCGCGCCCGGCATTGATCAGCACCGCGCCGCCAAGCCCGTTGCGCCGGCGCAATTCCTTGAGCAGTCCGTAATTGACGATGCCCTGGGTCTGCGGCGTGAGCGGCAAGAGCACGACGAGGATGTCAGTGGCATTGAGGAAGGGGATCAGCCCCGCCTCGCCGGCATAGGTCGAAACGCCCGTCATCGGCCGCTCGCTGCGCGACCATCCGTTGACGGCGAAGCCGAGAGACAACAACGCCGAAGCCGCGGCGCGGCCAAGACTGCCAAGCCCCATGATGCCGACGGAGACATCGCCGGCCACCCGTTGCGGCGGCTCGTGCCAGATCTTCTTGTGCTGCTGGGCCCGGTAAAGCGAGGCCTGGCGATGGTGGTCGAGCACGCGCCAGACAACATATTCGACCATGTGCTGGGTAAGATTGTCGGCGACGATCTTGACGATCGGAACGTCGGGCAGGCCGGGATCGGCAAAGACATGGTCGACACCGGCGCCGATCGAAAAGATGGCGCGCAGATTGGGCAGCGATTTGAGAAGGTTGGGCTTCTGCTTCCACACCACCGCATAGGTGATCGACGGATCGTCGGCGCCGTTCGGCTCCAGCACGACCTCGCGCTCGGCCGAGAGCAGCTCATGCCAGCGCTGCGGGTGGATGCCGGTGAGGGCAAGCAGGATTTTGCCTTTTTCCATTCTCGGATTTTTCTTCCCTGTTTCGCCGATGCGGAACCGGCTACTCGCTGACCACGCCGGTCGGTGCGGTCTCGATCTTGAAGGCCGCTGCCATCAGCGCTCGCGTATAGTCGGTTTGCGGGCTGCTGAAAATCTGCTCGGAAGGTCCCGCCTCGACGATCCGGCCATTGCGCATGACGATGACGTCATTGGCAAGGGCGCGGACGACCTTAAGGTCGTGGCTGATGAAGAGATAAGCGAGATTGTGCTTGGCCTGCAGGCTGCGCAAAAGGTCGACCACCTGCGCCTGCACGCTCATGTCGAGCGCGGAGGTCGGCTCGTCGAGCATGACGAAGCGCGGGTTGAGCACCATGGCGCGGGCGATGGCGACGCGCTGGCGCTGGCCCCCGGAAAACTCGTGCGGATAGCGGTGGCGCGTTTCGGGATCAAGGCCGACCTCCTTCAGCACGGCGACCACCTTGTCGTCGCGCTGGTCGGCCGAGAGTTTCGGCTCGTGGATCTTCAATCCTTCCTCGATGATTTCGGAGACCGACAGGCGCGGGCTGAGCGATCCGAACGGATCCTGGAAGACGATCTGCAATTCGCGCCGCAGCGGCCGCATGGCGCCGAAGGAGAGCTGGTTGATGTCGCGTCCGTTGAAATTGATCGTGCCGGTCGAGGAGATCATCCGGGCGAGCGCCAGGCCCAGCGTCGTCTTGCCCGAGCCGGATTCGCCGACGACGCCAAGGGTCTGGCCGGCCCGCACCGTGACGTCGATGCCGTCCACGGCCTTCACATGGTCGACCGTGGTCCGGAAGAAGCCTTTCTTGATCGGGAACCAGACCTTGACGTCCTTGCCGGTCATGACGGATTTGGCGCCCGGGTCGGTTGTGGGCGGCTTTCCCTTCGGCTCGGCCGCGAGCAGATGCTTTGTATAGTCATGCCGCGGATTGGCGAAGATTTCCCTGGTCGGGCCGCTCTCCACGATCTTGCCCTTCGTCATGACGCAGACGCGGTCGGCGATCCTGCGCACGATGCCCAGATCATGCGTGATGAACAGGAGCGACATGCCCTTGCGGGCTTTGAGCTCCGCCAGCAGTTCCAGAATCTGCGCCTGCACTGTGACGTCGAGCGCGGTCGTCGGCTCGTCGGCGATCAAAAGCTCCGGCTCGTTGGCCAAGGCCATGGCGATCATGACGCGCTGGCGCTGGCCGCCGGAGAGCTGGTGCGGATAGGCGTCGAGGCGTTTCTGCGGATCGCGGATGCCGACCTCGGTGAGTAGTTCCAGCGTGCGGGCGCGCGCCGGGGCGTCGCGCAGGCCCTGATGCAGTTGCAGCACCTCGACGATCTGCTGCTCGATCGTGTGCAGCGGGTTGAGCGAGGTCATCGGCTCCTGGAAGATCATGGTGATCTTGTTGCCGCGCACCCCGCGCAACGCCTTCTCGTCCATGGCGAGCAAGTTGGCCCCGCTGAACAGGATCCTGCCCGACGGATGGCTGGCGGCCGGATAGGGCAGGAGCTTCAGCACCGACAGCGCCGAGACCGATTTGCCCGAGCCGGATTCGCCCACCAGGGCGAGCGTCTCGCCCTTGGCGATGTCGAATGAGATGTGATCGACGGCCACGGACTGGTTGCCGCCTTGCGCGAAGGCGACGCTCAGGTCTTGGACGGAAAGGAGGGCTTGGCTCATTTGAACGTCTTGCGCGGATCGAAGGCATCGCGCGTCGCCTCGCCGATGAAGACCAGCAGGGACAGCATCAGCGAGATCACGATGAAGCCGGAGATGCCGAGCCAGGGGGCGTTGAGGTTTCGCTGCGCCTGCTTCAGCAATTCGCCGAGCGAGGCCGAGCCCGGCGGCAGGCCGAAGCCGAGATAGTCGAGCGAGGTCAGCGTCGAGATGGAACCGGAGAGCAGGAAGGGCAGGAAGGTCAGCGTCGCCACCATGGCGTTCGGCAGCAGGTGGCGGAACATGATGGTGAGGTTTGGCACGCCCAGCGCGCGCGCCGCGTTGACATATTCGAAGTTGCGGGCGCGTAGGAATTCGGCCCGCACCACGCCGACCAGCGCCACCCATGAAAACAGCAGCATCAGGCCGAGCAGGATGAAGAAGCCGGGCGGCAGGATGGCCGAGATGATGAGCAGCAGATAGAGCACCGGGATCGCCGACCAGATCTCGATGAAACGCTGGAAGAGAAGGTCGGTCCAACCGCCGAAATAGCCTTGCACCGCGCCGGCCGCGACGCCGATCAGCGATGACCCGAGCGTCAGGATCAGGCCGAACAGAACCGAGATGCGGAAGCCGTAGAGCACGCGCGCCAGCACGTCGCGGGCCTGGTCGTCCGTGCCCAGCCAGTTCCAGTTGCCGACGGTGCAGTTGGCGTCGGCCTCGCCTTGCGGATACTGGCTGCAGCGCGTCTTCTTGTCGTAAAGCCAGGACGGCTTTGCCGGCGCCGGTTCCGGAATGGCGTTGTTGACCGTCTGGTAGGAGTAGCGGACCGGCGGCCAGATCATCCAGCCGTTGGAATTGATCTCGTCCTGGATCACCGGATCGCGATAGTCGGTGACGGCGTAGAAACCGCCGAACTTCTCCTCCGGATAGGCGACCAGAACCGGAAACAGGATCTCGCCCTTGTAGGAGGCGACGATCGGCTTGTCGTTGGCGATCAGCTCGGAAAACAGCGACAGCACGAACAGCAACAGGAAGATCCAGAGCGACCAGTAGCCGCGCCGGTTGGCCTTGAAATTCTGCAACCGCCGCTGGTTGAGCGGCGACAGAAATGGCCTGCGAGGCCGCGTCGGCGCGCTTTCGATCGCGGCCTCGGCCATCAGATGTCTCTCCGCTCGAAGTCGATGCGCGGATCGACCCAGGTGTAGATCAGATCGGACAGAAGACCGACAAACAGGCCAAGCAGCGAGAAGATGTAAAGCGTGGCGAACACCACCGGATAGTCGCGGTCGATCACCGACTTGAAGCCGAGCAGGCCGAGGCCGTCGAGCGAGAAGATGTTCTCGATCAGCAGCGAGCCGGTGAAGAAGGCCGAGATGAAGGCGCCGGGAAAACCGGCGATGACGATCAGCATGGCATTGCGGAAGACGTGGCCGTAGAGCACCTTGTGCTCCGACAGCCCCTTGGCGCGCGCCGTCACCACATATTGCTTGCGGATTTCTTCGAGGAAGGAGTTCTTGGTGAGCAGGGTGGTCGTCGCGAAAGCCGACAGCACGAGCGCCGTCAGCGGTAGCGTCATGTGCCAGAAATAATCGGCGATCTTGCCCGGCCAGGACAGCTGATCCCAATTGTCCGAAACGATGCCGCGCAGCGGAAACCAGTCCCAGAACGAACCGCCTGCGAACAGCACCATGAGCATGATGCCGAACAGGAAGCCGGGAATGGCGTAGCCGACGATGACGACGCCGCTGGTCCACACGTCGAACGTCGAGCCGTCCTTCACCGCCTTGCGGATGCCGAGCGGGATCGAGATCAGGTACGACAGAAGCGTGATCCATAGGCCGATGGAGATGGAGACTGGCATCTTCTCCAGGATCAGGTTCAGCACCGAGATATCGCGGAAATAGCTGTCGCCGAAATCGAAGCGGCTATAGTTCCACAGCATCATGCCGAAGCGCTCGAGCGGCGGCTTGTCAAAGCCGAACTGCTTTTCCAGCTTCTTGATGAATTCGGGATCGAGCCCTTGCGCGCCGCGATATTTCGAGCCGACATCGCCGGCCACGTCGAAATTGCCGCCGCCGGCGTCGCCGCCACCGCTGCCGAGGCGGTCGTTGCCGCCCTGGTTGGTCAGCCGGGCGATCACCTGCTCGACCGGGCCGCCCGGCGCGAACTGGATGACCGCGAAGGAGATCGCCATGATGCCGAACAGCGTCGGGATCATCAGAAGAATGCGGCGCAGGATATAGGCGCCCATCAGGCGACGGGCCCCGCACGAACAGTGATGTCAGGCTTTGCCAATTTTTGCCGCCTTGCCCTTGTCGAACCACCACAGCGCCTCGACCGGAAAGCCGAAATCGGGTTTCTGTTCCGGAAAACCGAACATGTCCCAATAGGCGCTTCGGTGATTCGCCAGATACCAACTTGGAATCCAATCGCGCCGCGCACGCAAGGCCCGGTCCAACGCGCGCATGGCGGTGGTCAGGCTTTCACGATCCTTGGCGGCGCCGACGGCATCGATCAACGCATCGACTGCGGGGCTTGCAACGCCCGACAGGTTGCGCGAGCCCGATACGGCGGCGCTGCGCGAGTGAAAGAAAATTTCCAGATCGTCGCGGGTCGGCGTGGCGCTGAAATTGAAGGCGGCCGAGAGCAGGTCGAAATCGAATGTCGATTGCCTGAGCTGGTACTGCGCCGAATCCACCAGGCGGATCGAGGCATCGATGCCGATGGCCTTCATGTTGGCGACCCAGGGCGAATAGACCTGCACGAAGGTCTCGTCGTCGACCAGGAATTCGGCGGCCAGCCGCCCGCCCTTGTCGTTGACCACGAAGTCGCCGGAGCGTTTCCAGCCGGCCTGAGCGAGCAATTTCAGTGCCGCGCTCAGTTGCTTGCGGTCCCGCCCGGACCCGTCCGACGGCGGTTGCGTCACCGCTTCGCCGAATGTCTCCGCCGGCAGCTGGTCGCGCAGCGGCTCGAGCAGCGCCAGTTCCTGCGGCGTCGGCGTGCCCGCGGCGCGGAAGTCGGATTTCTCGAAGCAGGATTGCGAACGCTCATAGGAACCATAAAAGAAGTTGCGCCGTGTCCATTCGAAATCGAAGCAGAGCGCGATCGCTTGCCGCACGCGTGGATCCTTGAACTGCTCACGCCGCTGGTTGACCGCGGTGGCCTGCATGGAAGGCGTGGTTTCAGCCGGGAACTCATGCTTGATCACCTTGCCGGCGGTGAAGGCCGGAAAATCGTAGGCCGTCGCCCAGACGCGCGACGTGAATTCCTCGCGGTAGAGGATCTCGCCCTTCTTGAAGGCCTCGAACCCGGCCGTGCGATCCTGGTAGAATTCGATGCGGATGCGCCCGAAATTGTTCAGGCCGCGGTTGACCGGCAGGTCGTTGCCCCAATAGTCGGTCACCCGCTCATATTCAATCCAGGCGCCCGCCGACCAACGCCCGACCTTGTAGGCGCTTGAGCCGAGCGGTGGATTGAGCTGCGAGGAATCGAACGGGTTGGCCGTAAAGAAGGCCTTCGAAAGGATAGGGAATCCGACGACGTTGAGGATGGTGCGGGCCGACTGCTTGCCGGAGAATTTGAGCTCGACCGTGTGGGTGTCCCTCGCCACGGCATCTTCCAGATGCGTCAGTGACAACGCGTAATCCGGATGCCCTTTGTCTTTCAGGAGCTTGAAGGTGAAGGCAACATCGTCGGCGGTGAGCGGCGTGCCGTCATGGAAGCGCGCCTGCGGGCGCAGCGAGAAGGTGAAGGTGTTGCGGTCGTCGGAAATCGTGACACCGTCGGCGATCAGTCCATAGACCGTGTCCGGCTCGTCGAGCGCCCGCACCATCAAGGAATCGAAGCACATTTCCATGCGCTGCGGGGAATCGCCCTTGGGGACGAATGAATTCAGTGTGTTGAAGGTCTGCGGGCTCTGGTTGGCGCCCCAGTTGGGCGGCGAGAAGTTGAAGGTGCCGCCTTGCGGCGCATCGACATTGACATAGTCAAAATGCGTGAAGTCGGGCTTGTATTTCAGGTCGCCGAAGGCCGACAGGCCATGCAGCTTGACGCCGGTCGGGGTGTCGGCAAAGGCTCGGCCGGGCAGCAACGCGGCGGCCGTGGCTGCGGCACTGAGCGCCAGGAAGTCGCGGCGAGGAAGCAAAGTCCGCCGCTCCATCAATTGAGGCCCTTGTACTTGGCAGCCAGCGCCTTTTCTTTTGCCGTGTCGATCCACCAGGAATCGATATCGGCGCCCCGGTAGCTGGGCTGCTTATCCGGCATGCCGAATTTGTTCCAGTAGGCGAGCCAAACCACCGCGCGGTAGTATTGCGGCACGGTATAGTAATTCCACAGCAGCACCCGATCGAGCGCGTGGGTAGTGGCGACGAGATCATCGCGGTCGGTTGCGAAGATGATGCGGTCAACCAGCGCGTCGATGACCGGGTTCTTGATGCCGGCATAGTTGCGCGATCCCGGCGTATCCGCCGCCTTCGAGCTCCAGAAGTCGCGCTGCTCGTTCCCAGGCGATCCGGATTGCTGGAGTATGCTGGTGACGACGTCGTAATCGAAAATGTTGACGCGGTTGATGTACTGCGTCTGGTCGATGATCCGCAGCGTCGCATCGACGCCGATCTTGCGCAGATTGGCTATCCAGGGGCTAGCGATGACCTGGTCGGTGTCGTTCCAGCCGAGGATCTCGAATTTGAAGGGCGCGCCGGTCTTGGCGTTCACCATTTTGCCGCCCTTGATCACCCAGCCAGCTTGGGCGAACAGGTCGACCGCCTGCTTCAGATATTTCCGTTCCGCCTGCGGCGAATCGTAGACCGGCAGCTTGAACTCTTGCGTGAACAACTCGGGCGGGAGCTTGTCGCGGTATTTTTCCAGGATTTCCAGCTCCTTGCCCTGCGGCAGTCCGCTCGACGCCAACTCCGTGCCCTGGAAATAGCTATGGGTGCGCGTGTTCGAATTGTAGAACAGCGTGCGGTTCATCGTTTCGAAGTCGAAGGGATAGGTCAGCGCGGCACGTACCAGCCGGTCCTGGAACAGCGGCCGTCGTTGGTTGAGCACGAAAGCCTGCATCGGCTCGGGTGACGTCGTCTTGAATTCCTTCTTGACCACGTCGCCGGCGCTGACCGCCGGGAAGTTGTAGGCCGTCGCCCAGCGCCGCGAGCTGTTTTCCGGCTTGATGTCGTCGAGCCCGCCCTTGGTGAAGGCCTGCCAGGAGGCGTTGTCGTCGAGGATATAGGTGAAGCGTTGGGTATCGAAATTCTCGCGGCCCATCTTCACAGGCAGCTTGGCGCCCCAATAATCGGGCACGCGCTGCCAGACGATCTCGGTTCCCGGCTTGAAGCTGGCGATCTTGTAGGCGGCAGAGCCCAGCGGCGGCTCCAGCGTCGGTCTGGTGATGTCGCGCTTCTTGCCGCTGGCATCGGTGCCTTCCCACCAGTGCTTCGGCAGCACGACGAGGTCGCCGATGATCTTGGGCAATTCGCGGTTGCCCTTCTGGTTGAAATGGAACTCAACCTCACGGTTCGAGACCGCGACCGCCTCGGTCACGTTCTCAAAATAGCGGTTGTACATAGGGCTGTTTGTCTTGAGCACCTGGAACGACCAGACCACGTCGTCGACGGTGATAGGCTGGCCGTCATGCCATTTCGCGTGAGGGTTGAGCCGGTAAGTGACCGACGAATAGTCCGACGGGTATTTATAGGCCTCCGCGATCAGCGCGTGGTAAGTGTCGCCCTCGTCGGTAGCCTGCTCCATCAGCGTGTCGTAAAGCAGGCCGCCGCCGAACTGCGCGAAGCCGGAGGCCGGCGATCCTTGCACGATGTAGGGATTGAAGCTGTCGAAGGTGCCGGTAACCACGGAGTTGTAGGTCCCGCCCTTTGGTGCATCCGGATTGACGTAGTCGTAGCGCTGGAAATTGTCGCCGTATTTTGAAGGTCCGACCAGCGAGGAGGTCGTGTGCCATTCATCGGCGAAGCCGGCCTGCAGGCTGGCGGCGAAGGCGAAAGCGAGCGCCGATGCGAAAAGCGTGCGGAAGCGGCCAACCTTCATGCGTTCTCCTCGTCGCGAACTCCAGAGCGGTTCATCGTTTCCCGGAAACGACAACCGCCCTATCGCTTTGTTTCGACGCAATTCCGCACGGAAAACCCGGTTCCCGCTGTCCTGGAATTGCGCTGCCCACCCGCAATCTAGATCATTTGACGCGGGTGGAAACCGCAAGTGCCGCCTTTGTCGCGGTCCATGCAGCTTTCCTAACAGAAAAGCCGGGACGAACCCGGCTTTTCCAAGGAAGTCTCTATGACAAATTGTTTATTGAGCGGGCGCGGCGGGCTTGGCCGGAGCGGTTCCCTCGGCCGGCTTGGCCGGCGCAGCACCTTCCGCGGGCTTCGCGGGTGCGGCACCTTCCGCCGGGTTGGCGCCTTCGGCGGGCTTAGCTTCTGCCGAAGCACCCGGCTGCGGCAGCGGCTTCGGATTGTCCGACAGCGTGCGCAGATACGCGATCACATTGGCGCGGTCTTCATCCTTCGGCAGGCCGGCGAAGCCCATCGCCGTGCCCTTCACGAACTTCTTCGGCGACGTGATGAAGTGGTTGAGATTGTCGTACGTCCAGTGCTCCTGGCCGCCCTTGGAGAAATCCTTCATGCCGGCCGAATAGGCGAAGCCCTCATGCTCGGCGACGGGACGGTCGACGATGTCCCAAAGATCCGGACCGACCTTGTTCGGGCCGCCCTTCTCGCCGGAATGGCAGGCCTGGCATTTCTTGAAGATCGCGGCGCCCGCCTCTGCATTGGCGGTGGCGAGCAGGTCGGCGATCGGCTTGGCTTCCGCCGCGGGAGCAGCCGGACCGCCTTCGGTCGGTTCCTGCGCTTCGATGGCGAAGCCGGGCTTTTCGGGTGTCGGCGAGGCGAACAGCCCGTCCGAGACGAGGCCTATGGAAAAGACGATGAAGCAGGTTCCAAGAAATCCGCCGAGCAGCTTGTTGACTTCGTTGGAATCCATGCGCCCCTTGCTCCCTTTTCCGGCGGACCGTCCCGTCCACTCCGTCCGTCGGTATCGCGAACTGCCCCGAAAGGCCAGTCAAACCGCGCGGAAACTAGGTCTTTTGCTCTGGCGTTGCAACACCTATAAGGGCGCTTCCAGTGAGACCTTTTGCCACTTTCCATCCGCTTTTTTCGGCCGCCCTGAAATCCGATGTCAACCTTGATCCTGATCCCCGCCCGCATGGCCTCGACGCGCCTGCCGGGCAAGCCGCTGGCCGATATTGCGGGCGTGCCGATGATCGTCCATGTCGCCCGGCGCGGAGCCGAGGCCGGGCTTGGCCGCGTGGTCGTGGCGACCGACACGGAAGCGGTCGCGCAGGCCGTCCGGGCGCATGGTTTCGAGGCTGTCATGACCCGCACGGATCACGAATCGGGCTCCGACCGCATCTTCGAGGCGCTGACGGCCCTCGACCCCGAAAAGCAGGTGGAAACGATCGTCAACGTCCAGGGCGACCTGCCGACCATCGACCCCGAGATCATCGGCGCGTCGCTGCGGCCGTTTGAGGACAAATCGGTCGATATCGCCACGCTCGGCGTCGAGATCGTGCGCGACGAGGAAAAGACCAATCCCAATGTCGTCAAGATCGTCGGCTCGCCGCTGTCGTCGACACGGCTGAAAGCGCTCTATTTCACCCGCGCCACCGCGCCCTGGGGCGAGGGGCCGCTCTACCATCATATCGGCCTCTATGCCTATCGCCGCGCCGCGCTGGAACGCTTCGTCGCGCTGAAGCCGTCGCCGCTGGAGCGTCGCGAGCGGCTGGAGCAGCTGCGTGCGCTGGAAGCCGGCATGCGCATCGACGTCGAGATCGTCCATTCCGTGCCGCTCGGCGTCGATACGCCGCATGATCTCGAGCGGGCAAGACAGATCCTTTCAAATTGAGATATCGGCATGGCTGACAAGACCAACAGAATTTCCTTTCAGGGCGAGCCCGGCGCCAATTCCGACACGGCCTGCCGCAACATGTTCCCGTCGATGGAGCCGTTGCCGTGCCCGACCTTCGAGGATGCCTTCAACGCGGTCGAGACTGGCAAGGCCGAGCTCGCCATGATTCCGATCGAGAACACGATCGCCGGCCGCGTCGCCGACATCCACCACCTCTTGCCGGAATCGAAGCTACACATCGTCGGCGAATATTTCCTGCCGATCCACTTCCAGCTGATGGTGCTGCCGGGCGTGAAGCGCGACGAGATCAAGACCGTCCACAGCCATATCCACGCGCTCGGCCAGTGCCGCAAATATATCCGCAAGAACGGCTGGAAGCCGGTGATCGCGGGCGACACGGCGGGTTCGGCCAAGATGATATCGGAGGTGAAGGACCGCACCATGGCCTCGCTGGCGCCGGCTCTAGCGGCCGAGCTCTATGGGCTCGACATCATCGAGAAGAATGTCGAGGACACCGATTCCAACGTCACCCGCTTCGTCGTGCTGACCAAGAACAAGCAATGGGTGGAGCGCCCCGCGCCAGACGCCAAGATGATGACCACCTTCATCTTCCGTGTCCGCAACGTCCCGGCCGCGCTCTATAAGGCTATGGGCGGCTTCGCCACCAACGGCATCAACATGACCAAGCTCGAGAGCTACCAGCTAGGGGCCTTCACCGCGACGCTGTTCTACGCCGACATCGAGGGCCATCCGGACGACCCGCTGGTCAAGCTGGCGCTCGACGAGCTGCGCTTCTTCTCGCGCGAGATGCGCATCCTCGGCGTCTATCCGGCCAGCGCCTCGCGCGAGCAGTGGAAGGTAGCGGATTAAGGCGTGTCCCCCTGTCGGGGCAAAGACATGCACGAAACGATGAGTTGAGGCCTACGCTTGGTCGTCCCATGGATTTACCAGCGTTACTCCCATTCCCTCGAAATCGCCAATGTTGCGCGTCACCAGCGTCATCCGCTGGGTGAAGGCCGTGGCCGCGATATAGGCGTCATTGATCGGTTTGGGATTGGGCACATGCCATTGTGCCGCCTGAACGGCGGCTGCCTCGTCCAGCGGCAGGATTCGACCGGAGAATGTTGTGAGAACCGCATTTTCCAACCAATTGCGCAATGCTTTGCCAGCAACGGCATCATGGCGTTCCACCAGTCTTACGCCAATCTCCAGCTCGTGCAGAACCACGGCCGAAATGAAGGTTTCGGCAGGATCGACGGTTTCGTTCCAGAGCACGACATTGGGATGCGCCCTTCCGCTCGATACTTTTCGCAATTCGGATACGACATTGGTATCGAGCAACAGCATTAGGAAAGGTCTACCGGCTGGGCGCGTTCCGTGCGAGGCGGCAGCGGCAGGTCAAAGTCACCTGCCCCCGGGGCAGCCAGCATGTCACCGAGCGACCGCGTTTTGCCGGTGAGCCGCTTATATTCATCGAACGACATGAGGACATGCACTGGCCGCCCTCTGTCGGTGATGATCACCGGACCGTTCTTGGCAGCGCGTTTTGCGCGGCCAAGATCCTGATTGAGTTCGCGACCCGAAAGGGTGGTGATCATATCAATTTCGCCAGATGTGGTTACGTAACCACATCTAATGCGTTTGAGCAGAAATTGCAAGGTGGACGAACGGATGGCAAACCCATCGCAAGTGCGTGATTGGTTGTGTCCCGTGCTAGAGGAGTGCGCCAGGCGGCTCACCTTGTTTACCACGGCTGCGCTTAGATTACCGCACTCAATGGCACGTAGTCGATCTCCATGAACTTCTCGACCTCGGGCACCCAGCGGTCGCGCACGAACGCGACATGGTCGGGATGCTCGTTGTAGCGCGTGTAGGCCGCCTGGTCGGCGAATTCCATCGAGAAGCCGAACTGGTAGTCGTTCTTCGGGCTCACCTGCCGCAACTGCTCGAAATGCGAGACGCCCTTGATCCCGGTCAGGATCTTCTTCGCATCGTGCAGGAAGCGCTTTGTCTCCAGCGATTGCGGCGGATGTTTCAGCGTGAACACGACGGTATGGCGGATCATGTCTCGTCTCCTATTCGCTGTCGACCCAGGCGCGGATGAGGTGATGGGCGATTGCCCCTTTCGGCGGTGTAATCAGGCCGTCGGCATGCTGCCTGTCCAGCATGGTGCGCACCTCGTCGCGGAAGAACCAGCGGCAATCCTCAAGCTCGTTGAGGTCGGCCTGGATATCCTCGTTGAGCGGCTCGCCGAAGCAGCCGATCATCAGCGAATAAGGGAACGGCCAAGGTTGGCTGGCATGGTAGACGACGCGGCCGAGCCGGATGCCGGCCTCTTCGAGGGTCTCGCGCCGTACCGCCGCCTCGATTGTCTCGCCCGGCTCGATGAAGCCGGCAAGTGCCGAATACATGCCGGGCGCGAAATGCTTGCCTCGCCCCAGGATGCATTTTTCGCGCGTCGCCGTCAGCATGATTGCCACCGGGTCGGTGCGCGGGAAATGGTCGGTGCCGCAGGCAGGGCAATGGCGCCGGTAGCCGCCGGCGCGCATCTCCGAGCGGCTGCCGCATTTCGAGCAGAAGGCATGGCTTACGTGCCAGGCAAGCAGCGCCGCGCCTTGCGCCAGCGCGCCGGCCGCCGCCTCGTCGACCAGCCCTTGCATATAGACGGAACGATAGTCGATCGCCTTGATCGTCCCGGGCAGCTTTTCCGGCTCGATGCCGGCGGGCACGGCCAGCACCGGCCCGCTGTCGGAGAAGCCGAGCAGCACGCCGCGATCGAGTGCGGCTTCGAAAGCTCCACTCTCATCCGTCCTGAACCAGGGGTCGAACGTGCCGTCCTCGAGCTTGAGATAGAGCCGGCCGGCATGCATCAACATCAGTCGCGCGGCCTGGTCGGCCAGCGCTTTTTCGACCGCATCATCGGCGCGGTTCTCGGACTGCCGATCGATCCGGTTGCCGGCGAAACCGACGAATTGGCTGGGCTCGCGCAAGGGCGCGTCGAACAGGCGAAAGCTCATGGAGACTCGGGTGGGCTCGATGTGCGGAATGGACACTGGTCAGCTTATAGCGCCGCCTTGATCGTTTCAGCAAACCGCCTGATGTCGGAGCGCTGGTAAGGCTCGCGTATGCCATAGCCCCAGACCGGCCCCGGCCAGCCGGGATCGCCCTCCGAGCGGGCGACGACGTGGACATGCAGCTGACGCACGATATTGCCTAAGGCGCCGGTGTTGATCTTGGTGCATCCGGTCACCCGCTTCAGCGCCTGCGCCACCATATTGGTCTCGAAGGTCAGCATCGCCTGGTCGAGCGGCGTCAGGTCGTGAATTTCCTCCACGCCCGGCCGCTGCGGCACCAGAACCAGCCATGGCCAGCGGCGGTCGTTCATCAGCCTGAGCTCGCAAAGGCCAAGCCACATAAGCTGCTCGCTGTCCGCCTCCAGCCGGGCGTCCAGCGTGAATCCGGCCTCGAGGCCCGGCAGCATGAGCGTTTCCTTCGCTTTGTTGTAAGCATTTTCCAAACCAGGAACGCTAGAGCGGCGGCAGGGTGGCTGCAAGGGATTCATTGACCCCCATTATCGATTTGAAGGACTTTCCGCCTTCGATGCGGTTGCGGGTTCCGGCTCGGCCCTTGCATTTCGCTGCCGAATTGCCGATATGGAGCGCGGGAGGTTGGTGGTGGACGATCCACTCGCCAACCGGGTCAGGTCCGGAAGGAAGCAGCCCTAACGAGCCCGGAACGGGTCATTGTTCCAGCCTCCCACCTCTTCGCCTTTCTCCCGCGACATTGACGGCGCCAAGCCGTGCGGGTGAGACTATGCGCAGGAATCGGCCGCCTTCCGTCGCGGTCCTGGGAGCTTTTGACGGCGAATGAGCGAAGCCGGAAATTTGGGGCCACAAAGCCTGGAGACTGGCAAGGCCGCTGCTTATCGCGTCCTGGCGCGCAAATATCGCCCTTCGAATTTCTCCGAGCTGATCGGCCAGGAGCCGATGGTTCGCACGCTGACCAACGCCTTTGCCACCGGCCGCATCGCCCAGGCCTGGATGCTGACCGGCGTGCGCGGTGTCGGCAAGACGACGACCGCGCGCATCCTGGCGCGGGCCCTGAACTACAAAACCGCGACCGTCGACCAGCCCTCCGTCGACCTTTCGATCCTCGGCGAGCATTGCCAGGCGATCATGGAAGGCCGCCATGTCGACGTCATCGAGATGGACGCCGCCTCCCATACCGGCATCGATGACATCAGGGACATCATCGACCGCGTGCGCTACGCGCCGGTCTCGGCGCGCTACAAGGTCTACATCATCGACGAAGTGCACATGCTCTCCAACCAGGCCTTCAACGGCCTGCTGAAGACGCTGGAAGAGCCGCCGCCGCACGTCAAATTCATCTTCGCCACCACCGAGATACGCAAGGTTCCGATCACGGTCCTGTCGCGTTGCCAGCGCTTCGATCTCCGTCGCATCGATGCCGGCGCGCTTGTCGGGCATCTGTCCTCGATCGCGGCCAAGGAAGGCATTACCGTCGACGACGAGGCCCTGGCAATGATCGCGCGGGCCGCCGAAGGCTCGGCGCGCGATTCGCTCTCCATCCTCGACCAGGCGATCGCCCATGGCAGCGGCACGGTCAGCGCCGAGGCGGTGCGAGCCATGCTCGGCCTTGCCGACCGCGCCCGCATCATCGATCTGTTCGAGCACGTCATGAAGGGCGATGTCGCGGCGGCCTTGGCCGAATTCCGCGCGCAATACGACACCGGCGCCGATCCGGCCGCCGTGCTTACCGATCTTGCCGAGTTCAACCACCTCGTCACCCGGCTGCGCTTCGTGCCGGCGGCAGCCGACGATGCTTCGCTTTCCGAGGACGAGCGCCGGCGCGGCGCCGAATTCGCCTGCACGCTTTCGGTGCGCGTGCTGTCGCGGGCCTGGCAGATGCTGCTCAAGGGTATTCCCGAGGTGCAGTCCTCCAACCGCCCGGTCAGCGCCGGCGAGATGGTGTTGATCCGCCTGGCGCATGCCGCCGACCTGCCGACGCTGGACGAGGCGCTGAAATCGCTGGAAGGCGCGGCCCCGCAGTCGAATGCCGCGCCGCGCGTCAACGGAGCACCCGCGGGGCCCGGCAATGGCGGCGGCGCAAGCGCCGTGGCGCAGGCGCGGATGCCAGCTTCCCCCGGCGGCGCGCAGACGATGCGGCTGGTCGAGGCGCAGCCTGTGCCGGAGACCTTCGTTCCTGCGCCGGAGCCGGTCGCCGAGGCGCCTGTCGTTCCGGTGAAGACACTGGCCGACATCGTTGCGCTGGCCGACGCCAATCGCGACATGGCCTTCAAGGTGCTGCTCAAACGCTGCGTGCGGCCGGTTCGCATCGAGCCCGGCCGGCTCGACGTCACCTTGACCGACGACGCGCCCAAGATGCTGCTCAACGACCTCACCGCCAAGCTGCGCGCCTGGACCGGCCGCAACTGGCTTGTGTCGCTGTCGAAGGAGGAGGGCGGCCAGACATTGGCCGAGATGGAGACGACGAAGCGCGAGAACGCCTTCTCCGACGCCAAGAGCGATCCCACCGTCGCGGCCATTCTCGCCCGTTTTCCTGGCGCCAAGATCATTGACGTGCGCATCCCGGACGTGCCGGACGTGGAAGAGGCCGAGGCCGACCTGCCGGTCGAGCCGGCGGCCGATGACGACGAGACCTGAAACATTTTTAGAGGACCAACCGATGAAAGATCTTCTCGGCCTGATGGGCAAGGCGAAGGAAATGCAGGCCAAGTTCCAGGCCATGCAGGACGAGATCGCCACGCTTGAAGCCACCGGCCAGGCCGGCGGCGGTCTGGTCAGCATCACTCTGACCGGCAAGTTCGAAATGAAGACGCTGAAGATCGATCCGTCTTTGATCAAGGCGGACGAAGCAGAGATCCTGGAGGACCTCATTCTGGCCGCCCACAATGACGCCAAAAATAAGGTCGAGCAGATCATGCAGGAGAAGACCAAGGCGTTGACGGCGGGTCTGCCGATTCCGCCCGGAATGAAATTGCCGTTCTGAGGCGGTGTCCGCCAGTTAATTGATTATGAATGGAAATTGAGTCCTGGCTGCAATATTAACTATTTTGCCGGCAATGCTCACGGGCACATTTCGCGGCATTCATAAAGTTTTACCCAAGTCCAGAAGTTGCTAACCCTCTAGCCATCTTTTTGCCTGAAAGAGTCTCATTCTTGCCACATCTCGGGGCGGGCTGGCATCTGGACATGAGGCTTTTTTGGTGATCGCGACGCGATGGAAGACGCCGCTGCTGCTTATCGGCATCGTCACTTCCCCCTTGCTCCTGGCCGGTTGCAGCCAGACCACTTCCTCCCATGGCATGTCGGTGTCGGGTCTGACCGATGCCCTTACGCCGAGCTTCCTCACGCGTTCCTCCGGCCACTCGCTGAAGGACAAGGAATGCTTGCAAAGGGCAATGTTCTTCGAGTCCAACAGGTCGAGCCGCGACGGCATGATCGCGGTCGGCACGGTCGTCATGAACCGGCTTCGCTCGGGCCAGCACGGCAACACCATCTGTCAGGTTGTCGGCGAGCCGGGCCAGTTTGCTCCGGGCGTCATGACTCGGCCGATGAACTCGAAGGCCCTGCCGGATGTCGAGGAGGCGGCCGATGCGGTGCTGAGGGGCGAACGCAAGGCCAAGCTCAAGAACACGATGTATTTCCACACCGCCGGCCTGCGTTTCCCCTACAAGAACATGCATTACACCATGGTTGCCGGCGGCAACGCCTTCTATGAGAAGCGCGGCCGCAACTGGCAGCCGCTGCCGGACGAGCCGATGGTCGCCATGAACGTGGGCGACCAGCAGAAGTCTGGCCGGCAGCAGCCCGCGGCCGCCGCTCCGGTGCTCGTGGCTTCCGCCGAGCCGATCGTCAGGACGATCGTCCGTCCGGACCCGGCGAAGCAGGCCGTCTTGGCTGCGGCCGCGCGGACCGAAGACGCTTCCGCCGAACAGACCTATGTAACGGCTTCCGTTGCACCTTCTGCCAAGTCCGGCCGTCTGGCGCAGAAGCCGACGGTCGTGGCGATGCAGGAGCCGATGGCCGAGCCGGACGCCTCGCGTTTCGGCGGCACGCTCAAGGGCCGCTACGTCTCTTCGGTGCCCAGCGCGCCGCAGGAAGCGTCGATGGGCTTCCAGTCGACGCCCGAGAATACCGACGCCATCGGCGCGATGATCGCCAGCCAGGATCGGCCGCTCGAAACCAACTAAGCCCGATTTCATCCAATACAGGGCCCGCCATGGCAGCATGGCGGGCCCTGTGCCCTTGCTGGCTGTTCCAAACCGCTCTGAAAAATCCTGGATCAGTCCACCGTTTCAAGAAGCGGCGAACCGATCCATCTTTTTGCTTGCGCGCAATTCCGGACGGAAAACCGCTTCGCACTTTTCCTGGAATTGCTCTAGATCAAGGCGATGTCGAAGAGAATCGCCGGTCCGGAAATCGAACGCCTGATCCAACTCTTGGCCAAGGTGCCGGGGCTAGGGCCGCGCTCGGCCAGGCGCGCAGCGCTTCATCTCATCAAGAAGAAGGAACAGCTGCTCGAGCCCCTGGCTGCCGCCATGAGCGAAGCGGTCGAGAAGGTGCGCATCTGCTCGACCTGCGGCAATGTCGATACTGCCGATCCTTGCATGATCTGCACCGACCCACGCCGCGACGCCGGCACGCTGATCGTCGTCGAAGACGTCTCGGACCTTTGGGCGCTGGAGCGCGCGGCGGCGATGAACGTGCGCTACCACGTGCTCGGCGGCACGCTGTCGCCGCTCGACGGTATCGGTCCGGATCAGCTCAACATCCGCTCGCTGGTCGACCGCGTTGCCGGCGGCGAGGTGAAGGAAGTCATCCTCGCCGTCAATGCCACCGTCGAGGGGCAGACGACCGCGCATTATTTGACCGATCAGTTGTCGGGCTTCGATGTGAAGGTGACGCGGCTCGCGCATGGCGTGCCGGTCGGCGGCGAGCTCGATTACCTGGACGAAGGCACGCTGGCCGCGGCGCTGCGATCGAGGACGGCGTTTTGAAGTTGGCGGGGCTTTGGAAATGACAGCATTCCTTCGCGCCCCCCTCTGTCCTGCCGGACATCTCCCCCACGAGGGGGGAGATCAGGCTTCACGCCGGCTTTCGCCAATCTCCAACGTCGCAGGATTGAGCAAGGCGCCGAAGCTGCCAATCTCCCCGCTTGTGGGGGAGATGTCCGGCAGGACAGAGGGGGGCGCGACAGAACGCCAGCCTTCCAGATTGGTCGTCCTTTCCTTTCTGGCGGCGTTGATCGCTCTCTTCATTACCGCCCCCACCCATGCCGCCCCCATCGACGACCAGTTCCAGGCCTGGCTGCAGACCGACCTCTGGCCCGAAGCCAAGTCCAAAGGCATCTCCAAGAAGACCTTCGACGCCGCATTCCTCGGCGTGAAGCCGAACCTGAAACTGCCCGATCTCGTCCTGCCCGGCGAGCAGCCGACGACGCCTGAGAAGCAGCATCAGGCCGAGTTCGGCCCGCCGGCCAACTACTTCGCCGAGAAGGTCGTTCGGGCCGTCACCTCGGGCGGAAAGACGCGCGAGAGCGCCAATGCCCGGACGCTCGGGCTGATCGAGAAGCGCTATGGCGTTCCGGGCGAGATCGTGCTGGCGATCTGGGGCCGCGAAACCGGCTTCGGTGCCGCCAAGATGCCTTACGATGCCTTCGAGGTGCTGGGCACCAAGGCGTTCATGTCGACCAAGAAAGACTTCTTCCGCACCGAGGTGCTGGCGGCGCTCGAAATCGTCGAGCGCGGGCTGGCGCCGGTCAATGCGATGAAGTCGTCCTGGGCCGGCGCGCTCGGCCAGCCGCAATTCATGCCGACCTCGTTCTTGAAGCACGCCGTCGATTTCGACGGCGACGGCCGGCCCGATATATGGAATTCGACGCCCGATGTGCTCGCCTCGATCGCCAACTACCTCGTCCACTATGGCTGGGTGAGGGGGCGCGGCTGGGGGGCCGAGGTGACGGTGCCGGCAAATGTGTCGTGCTCGCTTGAAGGACCCGACCGGGGCAAGAGGATCTCCGATTGGGTGGCGATGGGCATCAGGCGCGTCGACGGCAAGGCGTTTGCGGCGAGCGAATTGAAGGCCGAGGGCTTGCTGCTGATGCCGGCCGGGCGCAGCGGCCCGGCATTCGTCGTGACGCCGAATTTCTATGTGCTGAAGCAATACAACAACAGCGATCTCTACGGCCTGTTCATCGGTCATGCCGCCGATCGCATCGCCAAGGGCGACGCCGCCTTTGTCGGCGGCTGGGGCGCGGTCGGCGATCTCCACCGCTCCGATATCGCCGCCCTGCAGCGGGCGCTTGAAGCCAAGGGTTACGATGTCGGCAGCGCCGACGGCCTGCCCGGCTTCAAGACCCGCCGCTCCATCGGCATCTGGCAGGCAAAGAACGGCAAGCCCGCCACCTGCTTTCCCGATGCGGGCCTGGTCGCGCAGCTGAAATAGCGGCTGCCTCCCAAGGGACGAAGCTGATAACTTTTTGCGGATTGGCGGCTTCAATTAGCCGGCGCATGGGTTGACTCATGCGGCTCGTCCGGTCCCCCGATATGGCGTCTCGCAAAATGTCCGTTGCCGGTTCGAGAACCGCTGAATAGGGTGTTGACCAACTGGACAAAAAACACGACGGTAAGCAGTCAAAGCCGCAGCCGGCCTTGCAAAGAACAATACAGCCCTGAGCCGGGAACTCAGGTCAACAAAACAGGGAACGATCACCATGATGCTGGAAAAGTTTGCTCTCCGCTCGCGCGCCTTGCTTGCGGGCGCCGCGCTGTCCGCGCTGCTCGTCGCGCCCGCTTTCGCGGTCACGCCCGCCGATACGCTGGTCGAGGGCTTTGCCATCGACGACATCATCTCGATGGATCCGGGCGAAGCGTTCGAGCTGTCGACGGCCGAGGTCACCGGCAACACCTATGATCTCCTGGTCCGCCTCGATCTCAGCGACACCTCCAAGGTCAAGCCCGACCTCGCCGAGAGCTGGACCGTTTCCGATGATGGCCTGACTTATACGTTCAAGCTGAAGCCCGGCATGAAATTCGCCTCCGGCAATCCCATCACCGCCGCCGACGTCGCCTACTCCTTCGAACGCGCCATCAAGCTCGACAAGAGCCCGGCCTTCATCATCAACCAGTTCGGCATTACCGGCGACAACGTCACCGAAAAGGCCAAGGCCGTCGACGACACCACCTTCCAGTTCGTCGTCGACAAGGCCTATGCGCCAAGCTTCGTGCTCAACTGCCTGTCGGCCACCGTCGCTTCGGTCGTGGACGCCAAGCTGGTCAAGGAACATGTTGCAGCGGCGACACCGAGTGCCGACTACAAATGGGACAATGACTTCGGCAATGCCTGGCTGAAGACCGGCTATGCCGGCTCCGGTCAGTTCAAGCTGCGCGAATGGCGCGCCAACGAGGCCGTCGTCCTGGAACGCAACGACAACTATAACGGCGAGAAGGCAAAGCTCGCCCGCGTCATCTACCGCAACATGAAGGAAAGCTCGGCGCAACGCCTGGCGCTCGAAGCCGGCGATATCGACGTCGCCCGCAACCTCGAGCCGAACGACCTCGATGCCATCGCCAAGAACGCCGATCTCACCACCACCAGCGCGCCGAAGGGCACGGTCTATTACATCAGCCTCAACCAGAAGAACCCGACCCTCGCCAAACCCGAGGTTCGGCAGGCATTCAAATATCTGGTCGACTACGACGCGCTCAGCACCACCATCCTCAAGGGCATCGGCGAAATCCACCAGTCCTTCCTGCCCAAGGGCGATCTCGGCGCCATCGACGACAACCCGTTCAAGCTCGACGTCGCCAAGGCCAAGGAATTGCTCGCCAAGGCCGGCCTGCCGGACGGCTTCAGCGTCACCATGGACGTGCGCACTGGACAGCCGACCACCGGCATGGCGGAATCGATCCAGCAGACGCTTGGCCAGGCCGGCATCAAGCTGGAGATCATTCCGGGAGACGGTAAGCAGACGTTGACCAAATACCGCGCCCGCAACCATGACATCTACATCGGCAACTGGGGCCAGGACTATTTCGACCCGAACTCCAACGCCCAGACCTTCGCCTCGAATCCCGACAATTCGGATGCCGGCAAGTCCCACACGCTCGCCTGGCGCAATTCGTGGGACATTCCGGATCTGACCAAGGAAACGGAAGCAGCGCTTCTGGAGAAGGACGCCGCCAAGCGCGCCGACATGTACAAGGATCTGCAGAAGAAGATCCTCGACACCAGCCCCTTCGTCATCATCCACCAGCAGCTCGAAGTGGCCGGCTTGCGCAAGAACCTCAAGGGCTTTGCGCTCGGCCCGAGCTTCGACACCAACTTCGTCGGTGCGGTCTCCAAGCAATAGTGTCCTCGGACGCGCCGCGTGAGCGTAGCTGAAAACCAGGCGGCGGCGGGGCGCGGCAGCGTCCGCGCCGTCGCCGTCCTGTCGTCGCTCGGCCGCTTCCTGGTCATAGCGGTGACAACCTATCTCGGCCTGCTCGCGGTGACCTTCTTCATCGGCCGCGTCATCCCGATCGATCCGGTTCTGGCCGTGCTCGGCGACCGCGCCCCTATCGCCGTCGTCGAGCGCACGCGCCGCGAGATGGGCCTCGACCTGCCCTGGATCGAGCAGTTCTATCTCTATGTCAAAAGTGCGCTGAGCGGCGACTTCGGCACGTCGGTGCTGACCACCAATCCGGTGATGACCGATATCCGCCGCGTCTTCCCGGCGACCATCGAGCTCGCGACGCTGGGCACGATCACCGGCGCCGTCATCGGCGTGCCGCTCGGCGTGCTGGCCGCCGTCAAGCGCGGCAGCCTCATCGACCAGATCGCCCGCATCGTCGGCCTCATCGGCTATTCGGTGCCGATCTTCTGGCTGGGTCTGCTCGGGCTGGTGCTGTTCTACGCCAAGCTGCAGTGGATCGCATTTCCGGCGCGGCTCGATGTCGTCTACGAATACACGTTCACGCCGATCACCGGCTTCTACCTGCTCGATGCCGCGATCCAGGGGCAGTGGGACGTCTTCTACGACGCCTGGCGCCACATCGTCCTGCCGGCAGCGCTGCTCGGCTACCTGTCGCTCGCCTATATCAGCCGCATGACGCGTTCCTTCATGCTGAACGAGCTGGCGCAGGAGTATATCGTCGCCGCCCGTGCGAAAGGCCTCTCGGAGACGCGCATAATCTGGGGCCACGCACTGCGCAACGCCGCCGTGCCGATGGTGACGGTGATCGCGCTTTCCTACGCCAACCTCCTCGAAGGCTCGGTGCTGACCGAGACCGTCTTCTCCTGGCCGGGCATCGGCCTCTACATCACCAACTCGCTGCAGAACGCCGACATGAACGCCGTGCTCGGCGGCACCATCGCCATCGGCTCGGTCTTCATCGCCATCAACCTTTTCTCCGATCTGCTCTATCGGCTACTTGATCCAAGGACGAAGACCGGATGAGCGTGGCAACGATCCAATCCCGGCGCGCATGGCTGCTGAGCGACCGGCCTGCCTCGCGCCTGCAGGCGAGGCTCGGCCGCGCTTATGTCGCCTGGCGTCGCTTTTCCGCCAACCGTTTGGCGTTGATCGGCCTGCTGATCATCATCGCGCTGCTGGTGGTCGCCGCCCTTGCCGATGTGCTGGCGCCGTATTCGCCGACCATCGGCGATCTGAAAAATGCCCGACTGCTGGCGCCAAGCGCCGCGCACTGGTTCGGCACCGACGATCTCGGCCGCGACATCTATTCACGCATCGTCTATGGCTCGCGCTGGACGCTTTATGTGGTGATCCTCGTCGCCATCATCGCCGCGCCCATCGGCCTTCTGGTCGGCACGATCGCCGGTTATGCCGGCGGCTGGACCGACACAATCCTGATGCGCATCACCGACATCTTCCTCGCCTTTCCGAAGCTGGTTCTGGCGCTGGCTTTCGTTGCCGCGCTCGGCCCCGGCATCGAGAACGCCGTGCTGGCGATCGCCGTCACCTCATGGCCGCCTTACGCGCGCATCGCCCGCGCCGAGACGCTGACGGTGCGCAATTCCGACTACATCAAGGCGGTGCAACTGATGGGCGCCTCGCCATTCCGCATCGTGCTGCGCCACATCATGCCGCTCTGCATCTCATCGCTGATCATCCGCGTCACGCTCGACATGGCCGGCATCATCCTGACCGCCGCGGGCCTGGGTTTCCTTGGTCTCGGCGCGCAGCCGCCATTGCCCGAGTGGGGCGCGATGATCGCGTCCGGTCGCCGCTTCATCCTCGACCAGTGGTGGGTGGCAGCGGCACCTGGTGCCGCCATCCTCATTGTCAGCCTCGGCTTCAACCTGCTCGGCGACGGCCTGCGCGATGCGCTCGATCCCCGGAGTGGCGACCAATGAGCGGCGACCAATGAGCGACACGCTTCTTGATGTCGACGACTTGCGCATCACCTTCCCGACCCGCACCGGCCTCGTGCAGGCCGTGCGCGGCGTCTCCTTCTCGCTCGGCCGGGAGCGGCTGGGCATCGTCGGCGAAAGCGGCTCCGGCAAGTCGCAGACCGGTCGCGCCATCATGGGGCTGACCCCGCCGCAGGCCGAGGTCTCGGCGAAGAAGCTCGCCTTCGACGGCATGGACTTGCTTTCCATATCGCCGCGTGAGCGCCGGGCGCTGCGGGGAAACCGCATCGCCATGATCCTGCAGGATCCAAAATACTCGCTCGACCCGGTGATGACCATCGGCCGCCAGATCGTCGAGACGCTGCGCACGCATGAGAAGGTCGGAAAGACCGAAGCGCGCGAACGGGCGCTGGCGATGCTGCAGGCGGTGCAGATCCGCGACCCGGCCCGCGTCTTCGACCTTTACCCGCACGAGGTCTCGGGCGGCATGGGCCAGCGCGCCATGATCGCCATGATGCTGGTCACCGGACCCGAATTGATGATCGCCGACGAGCCGACTTCGGCGCTCGACGTCACCGTGCAGCTCGACGTGCTCAATATCCTCGACAAGCTCGTCGCCGAGCGCGGCATGGGGCTGATCTTCATCTCGCACGACCTGCGCCTGGTGTCGTCCTTCTGCGACCGCGTCGTCGTCATGTATGCCGGCAAAGTCGTCGAGCAGATCAAGGCTTCCGAACTGCGCGATGCTCAGCACCCTTACACGCGCGGCCTGCTCAATTGCATGCCGAAGATCGGCTTCGAGCGCCATCCGCTGCCGGTTCTCGACCGCAAGCCGGAGTGGGCGGCATGACGGTTTCCATCACCGTCGAAGGGCTGGAAGTGGTCTTCGACCGGTTTCGCGCGCTGAAGGGCGTCAGCCTCGAACTCAGGGAAGGCGAATCCTACGGCCTCGTCGGCGAAAGCGGTTCCGGCAAGTCGACGCTGCTGAGAGCCATCACCGGCCTCGCGCCGGCTTCTTCCGGCACCATCACCGTCAACGGCAAGACGCTCGGCAAAACCCGCGACAAGGCGTTCTATCGCGAGGTGCAGATGGTCTTTCAGGATCCTTACGGCTCGCTGCATCCGCGCCAGACGGTCGACCGCCTGCTGCAGGAGCCCCTGGCGATCCATGGCATTGCCGAGGGCGAGAAGCGCATCGAGCGCGCGCTGGACGAGGTTGGGCTTGGCAAGGGCTTCCGCTTCCGTTATGCGCACCAGCTCTCCGGCGGCCAGCGCCAGCGCGTCGCGATTGCTCGTGCGTTGATCCTTGAACCTTCGATCCTGCTGCTTGACGAGCCGACTTCGGCGCTCGATGCCTCGGTGCAGGCGGAAGTGCTGAACCTGCTCGAAGAGGTGCGGCGCCGCCGCAAGCTCACCTTCCTGATGGTCAGCCACGACCTCGCCATCATCACCCATATGTGCGAGCGGCTCATGGTGATGCAGAATGGCGAGGCGGTGGAGACGCTGACCGCGAGCCAGCTGATCGGCCATCGCGTCAGCGAGGACTATACGCGCAATCTGTTGAGGGCCAGCGAAGGATTTGTGAGGGTTTAGCTCACAATTGCCAAGCCGCGTCCCTGCCCAGGTGTACCAGGGATGACTTTATCTGGGGCAGGCCCAATTGACTGGATCACGTGCCGACTTGAGCAAAACGTGAAATAAGGTCAGAAGGATTTCAACGGCATCAAACGAGAACGGGCCCAGTCTCGATGAAGGATGGCCCCGATTGAGGGACGATATGAAGAATTCAGCCATTTCCGAACGCAAGAACCAGTCGATCTCGCGCGGCGTCGGCATGACGACGCAGATCTACGCCGATCGCGCCGAGAATTCGGAAATCTGGGACGTCGAGGGCCGCCGCTACATCGACTTCTCGTCCGGCATCGCCGTCGTCAACACCGGCCACCGCCACCCGAAGGTGATCGAGGCGGTCAAGGCGCAGCTCGACCGCTTCACCCACACCTGCCACCAGGTCGTGCCTTATGAGAGCTACGTGCATCTCGCCGAGCGGCTGAACGGCTTGCTGCCGGGCAAGTTCGACAAGAAGACCGTCTTCGTCACCACCGGCGCCGAGGCGGTCGAGAACGCCATCAAGATCGCCCGCAACGCCACCGGCCGTCAGGCGGTCATCGCCTTTTCAGGCGGCTTTCATGGCCGCACCTTCATGGGCATGGCGCTGACCGGCAAGGTCGTGCCCTACAAGGTCGGCTTCGGCGCCATGCCCGCCGATGTCTTCCACGCGCCGTTCCCGGTCGCGCTGCATGGTGTCTCGGTCGCCGATTCGCTTGCCGCGCTCGACAAGCTGTTCAAAGCTGATGTCGATCCGGGCCGCGTTGCCGCCATCATCGTCGAACCGGTTCAGGGCGAGGGCGGCTTCTACCAGGCGCCGCGCGATTTCATGCCAGCACTGCGCAAGATCTGCGACCAGCATGGCATCCTGCTGGTCGCCGACGAAGTGCAGACCGGCTTTGCCCGTACCGGCAGGATGTTCGCCATGGATCATCACGACGTGGCGCCCGATCTCACCACCATGGCCAAGAGCCTCGCCGGCGGCTTCCCGCTGTCGGCCGTCACCGGCCGCGCCGAGATCATGGACGCGCCCGGCCCCGGCGGGCTCGGCGGCACTTATGGCGGCAGCCCGATCGGCGTTGCCGCCGCGCACGCCGTGCTCGACGTCATCGAGGAGGAAAAACTCTGCGACCGCGCCAATGCGCTGGGCGCGCGGCTGAAGCAGCGGCTGGTTTCGATCCGCGAGGACGTGCCGGAGATCGTCGACATCCGCGGTCCGGGCTTCATGAACGCGGTCGAGTTCAACGACGTTAAGAAGGGGCTTCCGTCAGCGGAGTTCGCCAACGCGGTCAGGCTGAAGGCGCTGGACAAGGGCCTCATCCTGCTCACCTGCGGCGTCTACGGCAACGTCATCCGCTTCCTTTCGCCGATCACCATCCAGGACGGCGTCATGACCGAGGCGCTGGATATCCTGGAAACCTCGATCCGCGAGTCGCGGGCCGCTTAACCCGCGGCTCTTGCCGGCTCGCTGAAGGCCGCAAGCGCGGCTTTCAGCGCATCCGGCCCGCCTGCCACCGTTTGCGGCGTCGGCGAGAAGCCGGCGCCGAACATCTTGCGGCCAAGCATGTGGTCGGCCGGGCGGTTGACGGATTCGATACCGAGCAGCCGGTTGCCCGCATAGTGGTAGATCGAGAACCTGTTCTCGGCGAGATCGCCCAGCACTACATGGTGATCGCCGCCTTGGGTCAGGCCCACCATCTGCAGCTTCATGTCGCCGATATCCGACCAGAACCACGGCACGGCCGAGAAGGGCTCGCCATGGCCGAGGACGGTGCGTGCGGCAAGCCTGGCCTGGTCGGTGGCGTTCTGCACCGATTCCAGCCGCACGTCGCCGCCGGTGAACCAGTGCCGGTAGGAGGCCGCGTCGCCGATGGCGAGGATTTCGGGAACAGAGCTCTGCATATGCTGGTCGACGCGGATGCCGTTGCCGATAGTTAAGCCGGCGGCTTCAGCCAGTCCGACATTGGGCACCACGCCGATGCCGATGATCACCATCTGCGCCGGCAGGCGTTCGCCGCCCGACGTGATCGCGGCCGAGACGCGGCCGCCTTCGCCCTCGAGGCGGGCAATGGTGGTGCCGGTCAGGATGCGCACGCCGATCGCTTCCAGGCGCTGGCGCACATGCGCGGCGATGACCGGCGCCACAGCGCGGCCGAGCAGCCGGTCGACCGCCTCGACGACGGTGACGTTGCGGCCGGCCGCTCTCAGCGTCGCCGCGATCTCCAGCCCGATGAAGCCGCCGCCGAGAATGACCACGTCTTCGGTTTGCGCGCTGAGCTCGCGGATCAGGCGCGCATCGGCCAGCGAGCGCAGGGAGACCACGCCGGCAAGGCTGGCGCCGTCAAGCTTGAGCAGACGCGGCCGCGAGCCGGTCGCGAGCACCAGCCGGTCGAAGGCAAGCGTACCACCGCCTGCGACATTCAGCCGGCCCGCGCCGACATCGATGCTGTCGATGCGCACGCCCGGCCGGTAGTCGATGTTGTTGCCGGTGTAGAAGGCTTCGCCCCGCAGCGGCTGCGGCTTGGCCTCGGCGTCCTTGATGAAGGTCTTGGAGAGCGGCGGCTTGTGATAGGGCAGTTCCTTCTCGTCGCCGACCAAGACGACGGGTCCTTCATAGCCCTCTTCGCGCAGGCTGGCGGCTGCCTGCACGCCGGCATGGCCCGCACCGACAATCACAACCCCGTTCGTCATCGCAATCCTTTTGGTCAACAAATTTAGGCTCTTGCGCCAGGTGGCGATTGTCCGTCACCGCCGCAAGAGCCGCGCACCGGGTCGCACCCAGAACGGCTGTCTGTCAATCGGGCCCAGCGAGGCAGTACCGGGCTTAAAGTTGACATTTGTAGTTTAGAATAATTCTAAACTGTTGTTTCAATTGAATATTTTCTATCGCGCCAGTTGACTCCCAGCCTCTCCGTCGCTTTATGGAGAGCTGCGCGCAAAGCGCATCCCTTTGATGTCTGGGCCTTGAACCCTTTCCATTGGAGGCACGTGGGTGTCTTTTTATCGCGAACCGCGCATCGACGCGGCCACCATTTTTCCCGGCATGCTTATGCCTCGGCGCGGGTGGGCGCCTTTTGTTGAATTTCCAAAGAACTGGAGAAGGATGATGACGGCACGTAATGGCGGCAGGCTGGCTGCGATCTGCGCCACGGCTGCGCTGACGGCGGCGGTGTTCGTGTTGCCGGCGAAAGCCGAGACGGACGCCAAGGCGGTGATCAAGACCTATGCCGACATCGCTTTAGCCAAATACGAGGATTCGCTGACAACCGCTCAGGCGCTGGACAAGGCGGTGGATGCGCTCATTGCCAGCCCCTCGGCCGACACGTTGAACGCCGCGCGCGAGGCCTGGAGGGCGGCGCGCATTCCTTACCAGCAGACCGAAGTCTACCGCTTCGGCAACAAGATCGTCGACGACTGGGAAGGCAAGGTGAATTCCTGGCCGCTGGATGAGGGCCTGATCGACTATGTCGCCAAGAGCTATGGCACCGAATCGGACGAAAACGCGCTCTATACGGCCAACGTTATCGCCAACAAGGAAATCGAGATCAACGGCAAGAAGGCCGATGCCTCGAAGCTGACGCCCGAGTTCCTGTCCGGCACGCTGCAGGAGGCCGGCGGCGTCGAAGCCAATGTCGCGACCGGCTATCACGCCATCGAATTCCTGCTCTGGGGCCAGGACCTGCATGGCACAGGGCCGGGCGCCGGCGAGCGGCCCTTTACCGACTACGACCTCAAGAATTGCAGCAATGGCAATTGCGATCGTCGCGCCGAATATCTGAGATCGGCGACCGATCTTCTGGTGTCAGACCTGCAGGAAATGGTCGGCAACTGGAAGGAAGACGGCGCCGCGCGCAAGAACCTCACCGAGGGCGATGCGAATACCGCCATCTCCACCATCTTCACCGGCATGGGCTCGCTCTCCTATGGCGAGCTTGCCGGCGAGCGCATGAAGCTCGGCCTGTTGCTGCACGACCCGGAAGAGGAGCACGACTGCTTCTCCGACAACACCTCCATCTCGCATCTCTATGACGCGGTCGGCATCCGCGACGCCTACCATGCCAGCTACAAGCGGCTCGACGGCTCCGTGGTCTCGGGTCCGTCGGTGTCCGACATGGTGAAGGCCGCCGATCCGGCGATCGACAAGGAGCTGTCGAGCAAGCTCGACACCACCGTCGCCAAGATGGAGGCCATCCAGGCGCGTGCCCTTGCCGGCGAGGCATATGACCAGCAGATCGCCGAGGGCAACACGGAAGGTAACGCCACGGTGCAGGCGGCGATCGACGCCCTGATCGACCAGACCAAGTCGATCGAGCGCGCCGTGGGCTCGCTCAAGCTGAACGAGATTGCTTTCGAGGGCTCTGACAGCCTCGACGCGCCCGACAAGGTGTTCAAGTAAGATCGGGAATGGTCCCAATAACCGGTCTTTGGACAAGATCGTGCCCAATTGAGAAACCAGCCAAGCGGCGCCGGAAGGCGTCGTCAGCCAGAGCAAGTAGATGCTGATCTGCCATTGCAACATCATCACCGAAAAGGAGATCGAGCAGACGATCGTCGGCCTGCTGGATGAGGATCCGTGGCAGCTGATCGTGCCCGCGAAGGTCTATCATGCGATGCACAAGCGGGGCCGCTGTTGCGGCTGTTTCCCAAATGTGGTGGAAACGATCATTCGGGTCACCGAGAATTACCACGCCCGCTCGGAGACGGAGGGCGCGGACATCGTTTCACACCTGGATCGCGTGCGAGGCTTGCGCGTCCAATACGGGAGCAGAAGCCATGAAAGGCGAACCGCAGGTCATCGAGCGGCTTAATGACGCTCTGTTTCTCGAGCTTGGAGCCGTCAACCAGTACTGGGTGCATTATCGTCTGCTCGAGGATTGGGGCTACACCAAGCTGGCCAAGAAGGAGCGGGCGGAATCGATCGAGGAAATGCATCACGCCGACCGGCTGATCGCGCGCATCATCTTCCTCGAAGGCCATCCCAACCTGCAGTCCGTCGCGCCGTTGCGCATCGGCCAGAACGTCAAGGAGGTGCTCGAATCCGATCTGGCCGGCGAATATGACGCGCGCACCGCCTACAAGCGCTCGCGCGAGATCTGCCAGGACGAAGGCGATTTCGTTTCGATGAAGCTGTTCGAGGATCTTTTGACCGACGAAGAAGGACATATCGATTTCCTGGAAACGCAGCTCGACCTGCTTGCCTCGATCGGTGAGGAAAAATACGGCCAGCTCAATGCCGATTCGGCCAACGAGGCGGGGTAAGGACATGCGGGAATGCGGCGCCCCGTAGACTTTTCGTGCCGCGCGTGGCGGGCCGCAGTCGACGCCCTGCCGCTTCGGAAGACCCCGCGATATCGGATCGGTCGCGGGGCGTCGCTTTTGCTGGCGATCATGCTTTCCGCATCCGCCTTAGCCGATCAGCCCGCCGCTCTGCCGACGAGCCGCACCGACCTGACGCCGAAGGACCAGGCACGGGTTCTGGCGGTCACCAGGCCGACGACCGATTTCACCAGGCCCGAGCCGTTCGAGCTGATGCAGGGTGGCGCCGGCACGTCGCGCAAGGACGTCAACCGCGATGCCTTCTCGCAATCCTCCGCCAATATCACCTTCGAGGAAGAAGGGATCTTCAAGCTCGGCAACGCGCTGTTCCGCAAGAACTGGGTGTCGTCGCCGTCCTCGACCCAGGCTTCGGATGGTCTTGGCCCGCTCTTCAACGAACGCGCCTGCCAGAACTGCCATTTGAAGGATGGCCGCGGCCGTCCGCCGGAAGGCGATGCCGGATCGACATCGATGTTTCTGAGGCTGGCGCGCGACGCCGGCAACGCCGAGGAAAAGACGGCGCTCACCGATCATAAGCTGCTGAACTTTCCCGATCCCGTCTATGGCGCGCAACTACAGGATCTGGCGGTTCCCGGGCTCAGGGGTGAGGGCCGGATGCGCGTCGATTATCAAGAGCAAAAAGTGACGCTCGGCGACGGCGCCGTCGTTTCACTGCGCAAGCCGAGCTATACGATCGAAAATCTCGGCTACGGTCCGCTCGATCCGCGCACCACGCTGTCGCCGCGCCTGACGCCGCCGATGATCGGGCTGGGCCTGATCGAGCAGATCGCGCCGGCCGATATCCTCGTCAACGCCGATCCGGACGATCGCAACAGTGACGGCATTTCGGGCCGGCCGAACATCGTGCGCAACGAGCTGAACGGCCAGGTGATCCTGGGCCGCTTCGGCTGGAAGGCCCAGACCGCGTCGATCCGCCAGCAAGCGGCCGATGCCTTTGCCGGCGACATCGGCATCTCGACGCCCGAAGTGCGGAAACCCTGGGGCGATTGCACCGCGGCGCAGCAGGATTGCCTTGCCATGCCAAACGGGGTGCAGCAACGCCTCGGCACGGCCGAGGCGCCGCCGCCGGTGATGGACCTCGTCGCCTTCTATTCGCAAAATCTGGCCGTGCCGGCGCGGCGCGATATCGGCAAGCCTGATGTGCTTGCCGGCAAAAAGCAGTTCTACGAGATGGGCTGCATTGCCTGCCACACACCGAAATTCGTCACCATGCGCGGCACGCCCAACAAGGCGCAGGCCTTCCAACTGATCTGGCCCTATTCCGACTTCCTGCTGCACGACATGGGTGAGGGCCTCGCCGATGGGCAACGCGTCGGCCAAGCGAGCGGCAGCGAGTGGCGCACCCCGCCGCTCTGGGGTATTGGGCTCACCGCGACGGTCAACGGCAATGCCTTTTACCTGCATGACGGCCGCGCTCGCACACTTGCCGAGGCGATCCTGTGGCATGGCGGCGAGGGCCAGAAGGCGCGCGACCGCTTCGCCGGCGCCGCCGCGGTCGATCGCGAGGCGCTGATCAAATTCCTGGAGTCCCTATGATGATGAAACGCGTCGCTCTGATGTCGAAACGCATGGCCCTTGCTCTTCCGTTCTTTCTGGCCGCCGTTCTTCCGGCATCGGCATCGGCATCGGCCGCGGTCAAGGCTTCCGATGTCATCGGCCGCGCGATCGACGGCTTCGTCCGCCCCGCCTATGCCAGCCTCGACGAGCATGCGGGGGGCCTGACCACGGCGATGCACCAGCTTTGCGAAGCGCCGTCCGGGCAAAATCTCGAAGCGGCGCGCGCGGCGTTTTCCGGCACGGTCGAGGCCTGGTCGGTGGCCGAGATCATCGCCTTCGGACCGATCAAGGAGAACAACCGGCTGGAGCGCATGCTCTATTGGCCGGACCGCAAGAGCATCGGCCTGAGGCAAGTGCAGGCAACGCTCGCATCCAAGGACCCGTCCGCCGCCGATCCGGCGCAACTGGCGCAAAAGAGCGTCGCCATGCAGGGCCTAGGCGCCCTCGAATATGTGCTTTACGGCGACGGCGCCGAAACCCTTGCCGGGAAAGACGATCCCTACCGCTGCGCCTATGGCGCGGGGATTGCCGGCAATATCGAAGCGATGGCAGGCGAGGTGCGTGATGGCTGGCAAAAGCCCGACGGCTTCGCGTCGCTCTGGGCCAATCCGGGGCCGAAGAACCCGCTCTACCGCGATGGCAACGAAGCGGTGACGGAACTGGTCGGCGTCTTCATCAACGAGCTGGACATGATCCGCGACGTGCGGCTCAAGGGCTTTCTCGGCGCGAAACCCGATGCCGACAAGCCGAAGCAGGCGATCTACTGGCGCTCGCAGAACACGACGGCCTCACTGGCCGCAAACCTGTCCGGCATCGACCAGCTGTTCCAGGCCTCCAGGCTCGGCGACGCGCTGCCCGCCGATGCGCAATGGATGGCAGAGTCCATCCACATCCAGCTCAGCAACGGCGTGACAACAGCGAAATCCGTTGCCGGTCCGATCGACAAGGCGCTCGCCGACCGAGCGCTGCGCGACAAGCTCGAGCATTTCGCGCTGATCACCTCCAGCCTGTCGACCTTGATCGGCACCAGGTTGACCGCCGAGTTCGGCCTGACCGCTGGCTTCTCCTCGCTGGATGGGGATTGATGCCGTGAGAGCCGCCCTCATCGACCGCCGCGATTTCCTGCGCGCCGCGGGCGCCGGCTTCGCCGCCGCCATGGCCCCGCGCGCCTGGGCCGACACGCTTGCCGCGGACGCGGTGTTCGCCACGGCTTTCGTCAAGCGCGACGGCAGCTTCGGCGCCGCCGTGCTCTCCGAGTCGGGAAAAATCCTGCACACCGTCGATCTGCCCGACCGCGGCCACGACGTCACTTTCGATCCGGTGTCGAAGCGCTCGGTGGTCTTCGCCCGCCAGCCCGGCACCTTTGCCGTGGTCTTCGACCATGCCGGCCGCGACAAGCCGTTGACCATCGCCAGCATCGCCGGCCGGCATTTCTTCGGCCATGGCGTGTTCTCGCCCGACGGCGCCTTGCTCTATGCTACAGAGAACGACTTCGACAACGCGGCAGGTGTCGTGGGCGTGTACGATGCGCGGGCGAAATTCAATCGCGTCGGCGAGTTCCCGACCTACGGCATGGGCCCGCATGAACTGCTCCTGCTTGGCGATGGCCGCACTTTAGCCATCGCCAATGGCGGCATCGAAACCCATCCCGATTATGGCCGCGCCGAGCTCAACATCGCGACGATGAAACCGTCCTACACGCTGGTCGATCGCGTCACCGGCGACCTCATCGAAAAGCACGAACTGCCGCCGGCGCTGCATCAGCTTTCGATCCGCCACATGGATCGCGACCAAGCGGGCACCGTCTGGTTCGGCTGCCAATATCGCGGGCCGGCGACCGACCGCCCGGCATTGGTCGGCCGCGCCGCGCGCGGCAAGGAGCTCGAGCTCCTGGAGATGCCGCAGGACGTGCTCTCCGGCTTCCGCAATTATATCGGCTCGGTCGCCGCCAATGCCGCGACGGGCGCAGTCGCCGTCACCTCGCCGGAGGGCAATTCGCTGGCGGTCATCGATGCCGCCAGCGGACGCGTGGTCACGACAAGAGCGCTGGTCGAGGTCTGCGGCCTCGCGCCCGACGGCGCCGGTTTCATGGCGACGACCGGCGCCGGCGAGATCGTCGTCGGCGCCGGCGCCACGCGTTCCGAGCCGGACTATGTCTGGGACAACCACATGCTGCGCATTGTCGCGACGGCGTGATCGCCGCGCGCCGAACCGAAGCCGCTTAACATTTCTCCGCCCTGGCCCTTGCGGCGGCGGCCTATGCCGGGCAGAGGGAATTGTGTTTCGATCCAGTTCGTTAACCGGCCTATGAAGCTGCCCCTATGAAGCTGCTTGCCATCGACTGCGCCGCCAATCTCTGCGCCGCCTGCGTCTATGACGCGGGCGCGGGGAAGGAGCTTGGCCGCGAAGTGCGCGACCTCGGCAAGGGGCATGCCGAGCATCTGATGGCCGTCATCGAGACTGCCTTGAAAGCGGGCGGCATCGGCTACCCTGACCTCAACGCCGTCGCCGTCTCGATCGGACCCGGCTCGTTCACCGGCCTGCGCGTCGGCGTCTCGACCGCGCGCGGCCTGGCGCTGGCGTTGAAAATCCCGGCCATCGGCGTGACGACGCTGGAAGCCCTGGCGGCGGAGGGTGCGAAGACTTTTCCCGGGCGCGCGGTGCTTGCCGTGCTCGATGCCGGCCGCGAGGAAATCCACGCGGCGCTCTATGATAAAGCGTTAGCTGAAACTTACGGACCTTCCGTAATCACGCTTTCCGGGGCGGCGACCATGGCCAACGGCGCCGATGCCGTCCTTGTCGGCACCGCCGCGCCGCAGATTGCCGCGGCGGCGGGACGGGCCTTCGACACCGGCCCGGTTGCCGCCACCGCCGACATCGCAACCTATGCCAGGCTGGCCTCGGCCAGAGGGCCGGGCGAAAAACCCAAGCCGCTCTATCTGCGCGGCGCCGACGCCAAGCCGCAGGCGGGCTTCATTCTTCCAAGACAGGACAATGGTCCAAAGGGAGACCGTGATTCCAAGAAGCAGGAGGCGGTTTTGGGGGAAGGTCGTGGTCCAAAAGGAAGCGACGCCTGATGCGCATCCCGTTTTTTCAGCCGCGCCGCAGGGACTATGCGCTGGAGCCGCTGACGGTTGCCGACAGCGCCGCCGTCTCGGAGCTGCATCGAGAGGATTTCGTGCGGCCCTGGACCGACGGCGAGTTCGCAGCACTGCTCGAGCAGGATACGGTGTTCGGCTACGCCGCGCGCGAGACAGGGCAGGGATCGAAACCTCCTGTCGGTTTCGTGCTGGCGCGGCTCGCGGCCGGCGAGGGCGAGATCCTGACCGTGGCCGTCGCCCGCACGCATCGCCGACAGGGCCTTGGCTGGCAATTGATGGATGCGGTGCTGCGCGAGCTTCATGCGCAGCGCGCCGAAGCGCTCTTCCTCGAGGTCGACGAGACCAATGCGCCGGCGATCGCGCTTTATCGCAGGCTCGGCTTCATCCAGGTCGGTCATCGGCCCAACTACTATCGCTCGACCGAGCACGGCCCGACCGGCGCGCTTGTCATGCGCCGCGATCTTCGCTAGCCACAGTCGCGCATGACCCCGAAAATCGGCTCTGATTTTCGGAAAGGATCATGCGCCAAGCGGGAGTGTTACAGCGTCCTTTGCGCGCCCTAAGGCGCGCGGCGCTGTAATGTTGGGGCCGGAGCGAATGATCAAGAAATTGCGGATTTTCCTGGCGCTCTTCTATATCGTCGTCTGTTCGCTGGTGCTGGTGCCGCTGCAGATTCTGTCGATGAAGACGGGGCTGTGGCCCGAAACGTTCATCCTGAAGATCTGGCACGGCATGATCCTCAAGGCGTTGGGCATGCGGGTGCATGTGAAAGGCGCGCTTGCCAGGGAACGTCCAGTGCTGGTGGCGGCCAACCACATTTCCTGGACCGACATCATGGTGCTCGGCTCCTTTGTCGATGTGAAGTTCATCGCCAGGGCCGACGTGGAAGGCTGGCCGATGATCGGCATGCTGTCCAAGCTGCAGCGCACCGTCTACATCGAGCGCGAGCGCAAGCGCACCTCCGGCGACCAGGCGAGCGAGATCGCCAGGCGCATGGCCAAGGGCGATGCCATGGTGCTGTTCGCCGAAGGTTCGACCGGTGACGGCAACCTTGTGCTGCCGTTCAAGAGCACCCTCTTCGGCGCCGCGTCGATGGCGATTTCGGAAGGTGCGGCGGACCAGGTCTTCATCCAGCCCGTGGCGATCGCCTATACGCGCCTGCATGGCATGCCGATGGGCCGCCGCCATCGGCCGATGTCCGCCTGGATCGGTGACCAGGATTTGATGCCGCACCTGAAAACCCTGCTTGCCGAGGGCGCGATCGATGCCGAGGTGCATTTCGGCGAGCCGGTGCCGTTCTCCAAGGGCTCGAACCGCAAGGAAACCGCAAGGCTGATGGAAGCCAGGGTGCGCGAGATGATGCAGGCCGTCCTCGCCGACCCGGCCAAGAGCCGGTAGCCGATGCATTTCGCCTAAAGTGCGTAGCGGTTTTGGGATAACGACATACATGGATAGAAAGAGACCTGAAGCGCGTCCTGTCGGGACGACCTGCTTCAGGCAGATTCGTCTGTTTTTTGTCACGGAAAGGCGCTAGAAGCCGCCCGATGGAATTGAACACGATTGAAAGCCAGGACATCGGCGCTGCCGCCGAGCACTCGGCCGGCACGGACCGGACGGCGAAAAAGGTCTTCGTCAAGACCTATGGCTGCCAGATGAATGTCTACGATTCCCAGCGCATGACCGATGCGCTGGCTGCGGACGGCTATATCGCCACCGACGCCGTCGAAGATGCGGATCTGGTGCTGCTCAACACCTGCCATATCCGCGAAAAGGCGGCGGAAAAGGTCTATTCCGAGCTTGGCCGCATTCGCGACATGAAGGCTGAACGCGCCGAGGCCGGCCGCGAATTGCTGATCGGCGTCGCCGGCTGCGTGGCGCAAGCCGAGGGCGCCGAGATTATCCGCCGCTCGCCAGCGGTCGATCTGGTCATCGGCCCGCAGACCTATCACCGGCTGCCCGACGTGCTGGCGAGGGTCCGTGGCGGCGAAAAGATCGTCGAGACCGAATACGCCGTCGAGGACAAGTTCGAGCATCTGCCGCAGCCGAAGCGCGCCGAGCTTGCCAGGCGCGGCGTCACCGCTTTCCTGACGGTGCAGGAAGGTTGCGACAAGTTCTGCACCTTCTGCGTGGTGCCTTACACGCGCGGCTCCGAGGTTTCGCGCCCGGTGGCGCAGATCGTCGCCGAGGCCGAGCGCCTGGCCGAGGCCGGCGTGCGCGAGGTGACCCTGCTCGGCCAGAACGTCAATGCCTGGCACGGTGTCGGCGAAAATGGCGAGGAATGGGGTCTTGGCCGGCTGCTGTTTCGTCTGGCGGAAATCCCCGGCCTGGCGCGGCTGCGCTACACCACCAGCCATCCGCGCGACATGGACGACGAATTGATCGCCGCGCATCGGGACCTGCCGGCGCTGATGCCCTATCTGCATCTGCCGGTACAGTCGGGCTCCGACCGGATTTTGAAGGCGATGAACCGGCGCCATACGGCGCGCGACTATCTGGCGCTCATCGAGCGCATTCGCGCCGCCCGCGCCGATATCGCCATCTCCGGCGACTTCATCGTCGGCTTCCCCGGCGAGACGGATGAGGATTTCGAAGCGACATTGAAATTGGTGCGCGAGGTGAACTATGCCTCGGCCTTCTCTTTCAAATATTCGCCGCGCCCCGGCACACCGGGCGCCGAAATGGATGGCCATGTCTCGGAAGCGGTGAAGGACGAGCGTCTGCAGGCTCTGCAGGCTCTGCTTCTCAGGCAGCAGCAGGATTTCGGCTTGAGCCTGGTCGGCAGGACCATCGGCACGCTGATCGAGAAGCCTGGCCGGCAGGCCGGGCAGAAAGTTGGCCGTTCGCCCTGGCTGCAGCCCGTTATTGTTGACGACAAGGCCGGCGGAATCGGTGACATTATCGACGTACGAATCACAAGGACCGGCTACAATAGCCTGTTCGCCGAACTGGCCTGACGGGCCTCGGCAGATGAGGAGAGACGGTTGAGCGCTGCTGAACTGAAGAATCCGCCCCCGAACCAGGCGTCCGGGGCTTCCGACATGGCGCACATCGTACTGACCTTCGACAACAACAAGCTTGCCAGCGCCCTTTACGGTCAGTTCGACGAGAATTTGGCCCGGCTCGAGCAGAAGCTCGGCGTGGATATCCGTTCGCGCGGCAATCAGCTTGCGATCAAAGGCTCGGCTCCGGCCGCCGAGCAGGCGCGCCGGGCGCTGGATACGCTCTACGGCATCCTGCAGAAGGGCGTCGACATCGGCCAGTCGGATGTCGACGGCGCCGTGCGCATGGCAATTGCCGCCGACGACCAGCTGACGCTGCCCACGTTGGAGCGCAAGGGCAAGGTTTCGGCCGCCCAGATCGCGACGCGCAAGAAGACGATCTATGCCCGATCGCTGACCCAGGACGCCTATATGCGGGCGCTGGAGCGCTCGGAAATGGTCTTCGGCATCGGCCCAGCCGGTACCGGCAAGACCTATCTGGCGGTCGCGCATGCGGCCATGCTGCTCGAACGCGGCATGGTCGAGCGCATCGTGCTGTCACGCCCCGCCGTCGAGGCCGGCGAGCGGCTGGGCTTCCTACCCGGCGACATGAAGGAGAAGGTCGACCCCTATCTCAGACCACTCTATGACGCGCTTTACGACATGATGCCGGCCGACAAGGTCGAGCGGGCGATCGCGGCCGAGGTGATCGAGATCGCGCCCTTGGCCTTCATGCGCGGCCGCACGCTGGCGCATGCGGCGGTGATCCTCGACGAGGCGCAGAACACCACACCGATGCAGATGAAGATGTTCCTGACCCGCCTCGGCGAGAACTCGCGCATGATCGTCACCGGCGATCCAACCCAGATCGACCTGCCGCCCAACACCAAGTCGGGATTGGTCGAGGCGCTGCGCATCCTCGACGGCGTGCCGGGCATCGTCACGGTCCGCTTCAACGAAGGCGACGTGGTGCGCCACCCGCTGGTCGCCGAGATCGTCAAGGCTTATGACCGCGACGGCAAGCTGGCGCGAGGCCTCGGCGCCGAAAGCTGATCAAAGGCCGCATGGCTGCAGACAACAAATCCTCTGCCGGAACCCCGGTCGACGTCGATATTTTCGTCGAGGCCGGCGCTTGGCCCGCGGAAGCCGAGTTGACGCGTCTGGTCGAGCGCGCCGTTGCAGCCGCTTTTGCCGAGACCGGCGCGGGCGGCGCTTCCGAGCTCAGCGTCGTTTTTTCCGACGATGCCCATATCCAGGCGCTCAATGCCGAATGGCGCGGCAAGGACAAGCCCACCAACGTCTTGTCTTTCCCGGCTTTTTCGTTTTCGAAAGGCGGGAAGCTGCCGCCGATGCTGGGCGATATCGTGCTGGCTTCCGAGACGGTGTCTCGCGAGGCGGCACTGGAAGACAAGCCGGTTGCGAACCATATCACCCATCTTGTTATCCATGGCCTGCTGCATCTTTTGGGCCATGATCATGAGACCGACGCCGAGGCCGAGGAGATGGAAGCGATCGAGCGCGCGGCGCTTGCGAGACTTGCCATTCCCGATCCCTACGCGTAACAAAAAAGCTCAATTGACCCGATGGCGATGAACGACACACCAGAAACTGCCGCCCGTCCGGACGCCGGCAGTGCTGCCAAGTCTTCCGAAAAGACGGAAGAGGGCTCAAGTCCGAGTATTCCGACCGGCAGCGCGGCCGCTGAGCCGACGCATGCCGGTCCTTCCCTTGTCGACCGCGTGCTTGGCCTGTTCCGGCACCGCAATGGCACCAGCCTGCGCGAGGAAATCGCCGGCGCGCTTGCCGAAACGGCCACCGATGCCGGCGCCTTCTCGCCTGGCGAACGCGCCATGCTCAACAACATCCTGCGCCTGCGCGAAGTCCGGGTCGAGGATGTCATGGTGCCGCGCGCCGACATCGAGGCGGTCGAGATCAACACGACTCTTGGCGATCTGCTTGGGCTGTTCGAGCAGTCCGGCCATTCGCGCATGCCTGTCTATTCCGAGACATTGGACGATCCGCGCGGCATGGTTCACATCCGCGACGTGCTCGCCCACATCACCAAGCTCGCCCGCGTCAAGAAGGGCCGCAGCAGAGCGAAGACGCCGGTGTCGACCGCGCTCGACCTTGCCCAGGTCGACCTTGCGCGCACCATCGGCGATCTCAGCCTGATCCGCCCGGTTCTGTTCGTGCCGCCTTCGATGCTTGCCTCCGACCTGATGGGGCGCATGCAGACGAACCGCACGCAGATGGCGTTGGTCATCGACGAGTATGGCGGCACCGACGGCCTCGCCTCGCTTGAGGACATCGTCGAGATGGTGGTCGGCGACATCGAGGACGAGCATGACGACGACGAGCCGATGATCACGCAGACCGGCGACGGCGTCTTCGTCGTCGACGGCAAGGCCGAGATCGACGAGGTCGCCAAGATGATCGGCGAGGATTTCGCCGCCGGCGAGCATGGCGAATATGTCGACACCATCGGCGGCATGATCTTCAACACGCTCGGCCGCGTCCCCGCTCGCGGCGAAGTGGTGCAGGCCATCCCAGGTTTCGAGTTCCACGTGCTCGACGCCGACCCGCGCCGCGTCAAGCGCGTTCGCATCGTGCAGAGCCAGAAAGGCGAGCGTCGCCGCCGTGCCGCGCGCACCGAGCAAGCCTGACACCGTCGCGACATGCCCGTCGACGATCCATTCAAGCATCCCGTTCTCGGCTCAGGCGTTTTCTATAAAGATCCGCGCGCGGCATTGACCTGGCTGCAGGCGGCCTTCGGCTTCGAGCCGAGCATGGTGGTGAGCGACGCCGACGGCCGGCTTGTCCATGCCGAAATGCGTTTCGGCGACGGCTACATCATCGTCGATTGCGAATGGGCCGAGCATGTCGCCAGCCCGGCCTCGGTCGGCGGCAAGAACACCCAGGCCGTTTATATCCGGCTGCGGCAAGATATCGACGCTCATTGCGAAAAGGCACGTGCGGCCGGCGCGGAAATTCTTCAGGAACCGACGGATCATTTCTACGGCGAGCGCCAATACCGCGCCCGCGATCCCGAGGGCCATGTCTGGACGTTCAGCCAGACCGTGCGCGTTGTCCCGAAGGACGAGGCCGAGCGGCTGAGCGGCCTGCGGATCGAGGGCTGGCACAGTTGAGCATTTTGCAGCCAAGAGGAATCGCTTGGCGTGGCAGAAATGCGGCTAAGGCAAAGAGCTATGGCGGGATATTAGTTCCCGCTATAGCGCGACGGTCTATCGGGCTGCGCTTATCTGGGTTTGGATCGGGCGGCGCAGCCTGTTAAACCTCTAGCTCCCTGATTCGCGCGACTTGGGAAGCTTGATGCAGCGCTTTGCCGGCCGGATAATTCTGCTGTGGGGGTGGCGGCGGGCGCTGGTGGCGTTTGCCGCCGGAGCGCTAGCGGTGCTTGCCCAGGCGCCTTACGATTTCTTTGCCGTCTGCTTCGTTTCGTTCCCGGTCCTTGTCTGGCTGCTCGACGGCGCCACCGGCGAGGCATCGGATGGCTGGTTGAGGCGCCTGAGGCCGGCCTTCGCCGCCGGCTGGTGGTTCGGCTTCGGCTATTTCCTGGCCGGTCTCTGGTGGATCGGTCAGGCATTGCTGGTCGAGGCCGATACGTTCGCCTGGGCCTTGCCCTTCGCCGTTGTCGGCATCCCCTTCGCGCTGGCCTTCTTCTATGGTTTCGCCACGGTCGTGGCGCGGCTGTTCTGGAGCAGCGACATTGGTCGTATCGCAGCGTTAGCCTTCGGCTTCGGGCTCGCGGAATGGCTGCGCGATTTTCTCTTCACCGGCTTCCCGTGGAATGCCGTCGGCTATGCCGCAATGCCGGTGCCGCTCCTGATGCAGAGCGTATCGGTGACCGGCATGATCGGCATGAATGCGCTCGCGGTCTTTGTCTTTTCGCTTCCGGCGCTCATCGCCGCGCGCCGCCATCTCAAGCTCGGCCTCGCCTTGTTTGTCATCCTCGTCGCCGCCCATGTCGGCTTCGGCTATGTCAGGCTTGCGGCACCGGTCGAATCGAGCCGCGCGATCGATGTCCGCATCGTCCAGCCCGCTGTCGATCTCAGCGAGAAGTGGGATGCCTCGGTGCGTGATCGCATCTTCGCGACTTTGCTGGGGATATCGGGGAAAGCGCCGGAACAGGGCCATGCCAAGCCGCAGCTTATCCTGTGGCCGGAGACATCGGTGCCGTTCCTCTTCACCGAGCGTCCGGACGCGCTGACGGCGCTGGGCGACATGCTGGCCGACGGCCAGATGCTGATAGCCGGCGTCGTGCGGGAAGAGGGCGGATCGGCCAATGCCGGCAGCCGCTATTACAATTCCGTCGTGGCAATCAACAACAAGGGCGAGATTGTCGATGCCGTCGACAAGGTGCATCTGGTGCCCTTCGGCGAATATCTGCCCTTCGCCGACCTGTTCGAACGCTTGGGCATAGGCCAGCTCGTTGCCGGGCCGATGAATTTCGCCGCCGGCAACGAACGCCATCCGATCGGCGTGCCGGGCGGCCTGCGTGCCGCTCCGTTCATCTGCTACGAGGTGATTTTTCCCGATCTCGTTGCTGCTGACGCTGTGTCCGCCGACTTGATTGTGAACGTCACCAACGACGCATGGTTTGGCGACACGCCAGGCCCGTATCAGCACTTCAGGCAGGCCCAGATTCGCGCAGCGGAGAATGGAATGCCTTTGTTGCGCGCGGCTAACAATGGCATATCGGCCGTCGTTGATTCGCGCGGGCGCATTGTCGATGCGCTTGCCGTCGACGCGCGGGGCGCCATCGACGCGCATGTGCCGGTTTCCGGGCGCTCCCTTCTGTCCGCCGAACAGCGACGCATTAACGGATTGCTGATCATGTTGCTGTTTGCGCTGATTGCCTTCACATTGAATGTAAGGCAGCGGCTACGGGTGAATTGACAGTCGGCACATTAGAAACTCATACTGTAACGCCTAAAATTTTCTCGAAGTCGGTTGGAGGGTTCTGTTGGGGCAGGTGGCTCCGGCTTCATATGGGCGGAACAAATAGAAAAAGCCGGAAAAATTCGGCGAGGAAAAAATGACAGAAGAGAACAAGAAGAAGCCGAATCCGATCGACATCCATGTCGGGAGCCGCATCCGGCTGCGTCGCAATATGCTTGGAATGAGCCAGGAAAAGCTGGGTGAAAATCTCGGCATCACCTTTCAGCAGATCCAGAAGTACGAGAAGGGCACAAACAGGGTTGGCGCCAGCCGCCTGCAGGCGATCGCCTCCATCCTGAGCGTTCCTGTCGCCTTCTTCTTCGAGGATGCCCCGGGCGAGGAGCCCGCCGGCGGCACCAGGGGATTTGCCGAAGACTCCTCGATGGCGTTCGCCATTGAATTCTGCGGCAGTCCCGAAGGGCTCCAGCTCAACCGGGCTTTCGTCAAGATCGGCGACGTCAAGGTGCGCCGCAGGATCATCGATCTGGTGAAGGCGCTCTCCGCCGAGGACGCCGATTGATTTGTCAAATGCCGCCGGCGATGTCGCATCGCCGGTGGCATAGCCGACCTTGCCTACATTCATGCCAGATCCGTCGCGCCGCTTGACGAGCGGCGCCCGGCACCGCTAACACGTGGCGCGCCAAAATCGGCAGCTTGCCGATCTTTTCAAGAGGGGACACCCGTGACGCGGCAGAATTATCTCTTCACCTCGGAATCCGTCTCCGAGGGCCATCCCGACAAAGTCTGTGACCGTATCTCCGACGAGATCGTCGATCTGGTCTATCGCGAAGCCAAGAAGACGGGCATGGATCCGTGGAAGGTGCGCGTTGCCTGCGAGACGCTGGCCACCACCAACCGCGTCGTCATCGCCGGCGAGGTCCGCGTCCCCGACACGCTTTTGAAGAAAGACAAGGCGGGCAACGTCCTCAAGGATGCGTCCGGCCACCCTGTGGTCAACCCGGCCAAGTTCAAGTCGGTTGCCCGCAAGGCGATCCGCGAGATCGGTTACGAGCAGTCCGGCTTCCACTGGAAGACCGCCAAGATCGACGTGCTGCTGCATGGCCAGTCGCCCGACATCGGCCAGGGCGTCGACAATGCCGCCGACCGCCAGGGCGAGGAAGGGGCCGGCGACCAGGGCATCATGTTCGGCTACGCCTGCCGCGAGACGCCCGACTTGATGCCGGCGCCGATCTATTACAGCCACAAGATTCTCGAACTGCTGGCAGCGGCGCGTCATGAAGGCAATGGCGACGCCGGCAAGCTCGGCCCGGACGCCAAGAGCCAGGTCACCGTGCGCTATGCCGACGGCAAGGCGGCGGAAGTCACGCAGATCGTGCTCTCCACCCAGCATCTCGATGCGAACTGGGACTCCAAGAAGGTCCGCAAGGTGGTCGAGCCCTATATCCGCGAGGCGCTTGGCGACTTGAAGATCGCCGAGGACTGCAACTGGTACATCAACCCGACCGGCAAGTTCGTCATCGGCGGGCCTGACGGCGATGCCGGCCTCACCGGCCGCAAGATCATCGTCGACACCTATGGTGGCGCAGCCCCCCACGGCGGCGGCGCCTTCTCGGGCAAGGACACCACCAAGGTCGACCGTTCGGCCGCCTATGCGGCGCGCTACCTTGCCAAGAACGTGGTTGCGGCCAAGCTTGCCGACCGCTGCACCATCCAGCTCTCCTACGCCATCGGCGTCGCCCAGCCGCTGTCGGTCTATGTCGACCTGCACGGCACCGGCAAGGTAGACGAATCGAAGCTCGAGGATGCGCTGCGCAAGGTGATGGACCTGTCGCCGTCGGGCATTCGCCGTCATCTCGACCTCAACAAGCCGATCTATGCAAAGACCTCGTCCTACGGCCATTTCGGCCGCAAGGCCGGTCGCGACGGCTCCTTCTCCTGGGAGAAGACCGATCTTGCCAAGGCGCTCAAGGACGCCGTTGCCGCCTGACGCCAGCGGACGCAAAGGATAGGCCGAGACGGGCGACCGAAGGCTTTTTCGGTCGCCGGCACGGCAAGACTATACGCCCGCAGCAGGCGATCGCCCTCGAAGGCGGCCTGCGCCAATACCGGGTCGACCTGACGGCGCAAGCGCCGGCCGATCTCAGGACCTTGTTCAAGGCACAGGTCTCGGCGCTCCAGCTGGAAATCGGTTTCGGTGGCGGCGAGCATCTCCTGCATCGCGCGACGGAAGCGCCGGGAACCGGTTTCATCGGCGTCGAGCCCTTCGTCAACGGCATGGCCAAGATGATGACGGCGCTCGGCAAGGCGCCGCTTGCCAATCTCAGGGTCTATGACGACGACGCCACGCGCCTGCTCGACTGGCTGCCGTCTGGCTCGCTCGACGGCATCGACCTGCTTTATCCCGATCCGTGGCCGAAGAAGAAGCACTGGAAGCGGCGTTTCGTCGGCGCCGCCAATCTCGGCCGCTTTGCCCGGGTGCTGAAATCCGGCGGCAGGTTCCGCTTCGCCTCCGATATCGACAGCTATGTGAACTGGACATTGCTTGCCTGCCGGGATCACGGCGCCTTCGCATGGCAGGCCGAGGACGCTGCCGGCTGGCACCGGCCCTATGAGGGCTGGCCCGGCACCCGCTACGAGGCCAAGGCCATCCGCGAAGGGCGGCGGCCTGCTTACCTGACCTTCATACGAAAATAGGCCGTCCTGTCTTTGTATTGCATTTAGCACTACAAATCGCTACATTGCCGGTAAGGAGACCGTTATGGCCGCCACTGTCGAACGTAAGGAACATCCGATCTCTATGCGCCTGCCGGAAGCGGACGTGGCGATGATTGATCGTGCCGCCAGTCTGCGCGGCCGATCCCGCACGGATTTCGTCCGCGATGCCGCCGTGCGCGCGGCCGAGGATGTGCTGATGGACAACCGTCTTGTCCGCATGAGCCCGGAAGGGTTCGCGGAGTTCATGGAGGTTTTGTCGGCCCCGGCCGCGCCCGTTCCCGACATGGTGGAATTGGCAAAGCGGTCGGCGCCCTGGGAAGCTGCTTATACGACGAAACGCTGACCAGTGGCCTTATCGGCTCCCGAACCGCTTGCGGCATTTCACGACGTGTCCAAATTTTCCTGCGGGAAGCCTGCGCTTGATCACTGGCTGAAAACCCGCGCGCTTTCCAATCAGGGGAAGGGCTTCACGGCCGTTCTCGTTGTTCATGAAGCCGGCCGCGTGGTCGGATATTACGGCCTGGCGCCGACGGCCGTCTTGCCGTCGATCCTGCCTCGTTCGATCCGTACGGGACAACCGCCCGATCCGGTTCCGTGTCTTCTCCTCGGTCAGCTTGCGACCGACGTCGAATGGGCCGGGCACGGCATCGGCACGGCCTTGGTGAAGCATGCACTTCAGCGCTGTGTTCAGGCGGCCGAACTGATCGGAGGGCGCGCGCTGATGGTCAACGCGGTCGATGCGGAAGCGGCGCAATTCTGGCAGCGCCGGGGATTTCTCCCGACGAGAGACGATCCGCTCGTCCTGTTTCGCTCGATCGCGGCAATTGCAGCATCGCTTGTGGAAGCCCGGAGGTAAGGCGAGGCACCGCCATTCGACGAGATAGGTAACGTGCGGCTTCCATGCCCGGTTAGAGCAATTCCAGCGTCCGGAATCGCGCTCTGCCTCAGGACACGCGGAATTGACGAACCACTTTGGTTCCACCACATTCACAATGAACCAGAATGGAGACAGGATGATGAGCGCCTTCACCGTGCGGCTTCCGGATGAGACTGTGGCCAAGCTGGACCAACTGGCCGAAAAGGTGGATCGCTCTCGTTCCTACGTCGCGGCTCAAGCGATCGAAGACTATGTCGCCAGGGAAGAATGGCAGCTTGCCGAGATCGAGGCCGGCCTTGACGAAGCCGATCGAGGAGAATTCGCAAGCGAGAAGGACTTGGCCAGCGTCATAGCGAAATACGTTAAGTCCGAACGATGAAGCGGATCCGCTGGACCCAGCGCGCCGTGCGTCGTCTCGACCAGATTGGCGCTTTCATCGAAAAGGACAATCCAACGGCCGCGGCACGAGTGGTTGCCCGTATCGTTTCCTGTGCGGACAATCTCGCCGAGCAACCCGCCATGGGGCGGGTTGCTCGGCGAGAT